>NZ_MVDE01000005.1 GCF_002843385.1 Labilibaculum manganireducens | reverse complement strand
GTCTTTATTGATATGAAAAGCTTGAATATAAAGAATAGTAAAGGATAAAAAGATATTAAAATTTAAATATAATAAATTTAAATAATCTTTTAATGTTGACATAGATCATTAATCTGGTTAGTATTGCATTGTAATCTTTATTATAACTGTTTTGATGAACAGTTTTTTAAATAGATAATCTATACCTAAACTATGAAAAAACTATTTTGCTTATCCTTAATCCTATTTTTGGGATTGGTGCCTATGCTATCAATGGCACAGTTGACTTTTAAGGGAGAACTCCGGCCACGCACAGAGTATCGCCACGGGTTAAAATCATTATTTAATTCAACCGACGATGCCGCTTTGTTTACCTCTCAGCGTACCCGTCTTAATTTAAATTACAACGATTCAAAATTTCGTGTAGGATTATCCCTGCAGGATGTTCGGGTTTGGGGAGATGTTGCACAATTAAATATGTCTGATAAAAACCAGTTGATGCTTCACGAAGCATGGGGAGAGATAATTTTTAATGAAAGTTTATCCCTAAAAGTGGGTCGTCAGGAATTGGTTTATGATGATTCAAGAATTTTAGGTAATGTGGGGTGGGCACAACAGGCCAGAAGTCACGATTTGGCTTTGTTAAAGTATAAAACAGATGAAAATGGTCAGTTCCATGTTGGGTTGGCAGTGAATAACGATGCTGAAACATTATCAAAACAATTGTACTTTACTAATTATAAGAACATGCAGTTTGCATGGTACAATCGCAAGAGCGATCAATTTGATTTCAGCTTGTTGTTTATGAATTTAAGTTTTCAACACAGTAATGAGGTAGATGATAAAGTTGATCTTGTAAACAAGTATCAGCAAACTTTTGGTACAATCATGAGCTATCGTCCGGGTAAAATTTCGTTTACAGGCTCATTGTATGGGCAGTCAGGTAAAGATTGGAATGATAACAATCTAAGTGCGTATATGTTCAATCTTGGAATGAAGTTTCCTATTGGGGAAGCTTGGAAAGGTAACGCTGGAGTTGAAGTTCTTTCAGGTAATGACTCAAACGCCTCAGGAAAAAATAAAGCATTTAATCCATTATTCGGAACCAACCATAAATTCAATGGTCATATGGATTATTTCTATGTTGGAAACCATGTTGGCAGTGTAGGACTTCAGGATATTTATGGAGGATTAGACTATGCTAAGGATAAATTATCTTTTGCTGCGGCGATTCATCTGTTTTCAACACAAGCCGATTTATACAGCGGAGTGGATAAGCAAGATAAGTATTTAGGTACTGAGCTTGATCTTTCAGTTGGTTATAAATATTCAGATAATGTACTATTTAAGGCTGGTTATTCTCATTTATTCGCAACAGATTCTATGCAGGTATTAAAAGGTGGCGACAAAGACGAAACTCAGAACTGGGGATGGGTAATGCTTGTTTTTACTCCTGATTTCTTGAAAAAATAGCGTCAAAAGAAAAACCCTATACATCAAAACTTTTGCTAATGAGAAAACTATTCAAATTTCTAACACCACCTCCACAATGGAAACTTCCTGTTTTGGTGTCTCTGGGAATATTTGTCGGACTTGGCTTTTATGTGCTCTACCTTTCAAAGGCAGCATCCTATCTGTCCGACAATCCTGAGACTTGCGTAAACTGTCATGTTATGGCTCCGCAATTTGCCACATACCAGCACAGTTCTCATCGCGAAGTAGCTACTTGCAATGATTGTCATGTTCCGCATAACAATGTATTCAACAAGTACTTCTTTAAGGCCAAAGATGGCTTGCGGCATGCAAGTATGTTTGCCCTGCGAATGGAACCTGAAGTAATCTTTATTTTGGAGGAAGGCAAGAAGGTTGTTCACAACAATTGCATTCGCTGCCACAGTCAAACACTTACTGATCCTAAACTAGCATCACAGGTACCTATGCATGCATACAATACACAGGATCGTGTATGTTGGGAATGTCACAGAGAGGTTCCCCACGGACGGGTTAATAGCCTGTCCAGTGTTCCAAACGCCAGGGTTCCACTACCGGAAAGTCCGGTGCCGGATTGGTTACAGGAATATATGAAAGAATCAAAATCAGAAAACGAATAAAACCTAAATAATTAAGCATATGAAACGTCCATGCCAAAGTATTTTGACACACAGGAAGATGAATATCCAGGCATGGTAAGTTACATATGACAAAAACTTAAAATTATAAACATATGAAACCAATACAAGAATCTATAGGCAAAAAACCAATGTTAGGGTGGGCGATCTTCCTTGTAACATTGGTGGTTGTATTTCTGCTTGGATTGTTAGCTTCATCAATCATGGAACGAAGAGCAGAATCAGTTTTTGCTTATACTCCTCAAGTTAAGCATGATCAGTGGGAGCCCCGCAACGAAGTTTGGGGTGAGAATTTCCCAAGAGAATTTGAATCTTATTACAAAACAGCTGATACCACATTCCGCAGTAAATATAACGGTAGTGCTATGATCGACATGTTGGAAGTTGATCCTAGATTGGTTGTACTTTGGGCTGGATATGGTTTTTCGAAAGAATATAATCAGGGCCGCGGTCACTACTATGCAATTGATGATGTGAGAAATATTTTACGAACCGGAGGGCCAAAAGATGAAAATGACGGACCTATGCCGGCAACTTGCTGGACCTGTAAGTCTCCGGATGTACCTCGCTTAATGAACGAAATTGGTGTTGCCGAATTTTACAAAGGAAAATGGGCAGGTAAAGGAGCCGAAATTGTAAATCCTATTGGATGTGCAGATTGTCACGATGCTGAAACTATGAATTTAAGAATTTCCCGTCCGGCTTTAATTGAAGCATTCGACCGTCAGGGAAAGGATATCAACAAAGCAACTCATCAGGAAATGCGTTCTTTAGTATGTGCTCAGTGTCACGTTGAGTATTACTTCGATAAGAAACGTGTTGAAGGAGCTAATTATCTAACTTTGCCTTGGGATAAAGGAACTAGTGTAGAGGCAATGGAAGAGTATTACGATGAGATTGAGTTTAGTGACTGGACTCATAAATTGAGTAAAGCGCCAATGTTGAAAGCACAGCATCCGGGATATGAGATTTATTCGAAAGGCATTCATGCTGACCGAGGTGTTTCTTGTGCTGACTGTCACATGCCGTATAAATCGGAAGGTGGACAGAAATTTACTGATCACCATATTCAATCTCCTTTAAACAATGTAGCCAATTCATGTCAGGTTTGTCACCGCGAAGAGACAGATAAGTTGATTCAGAATGTTTATACCCGTCAGGATCAGATTATTGGAAACCGCGATAAATTAGAAGAACTACTCGTTCGTGCTCATGTTGAGGCAGCAAAAGCCTGGGAATTAGGTACCTCAGAAGTTGAGATGAAATCTGTATTGATGGATATTCGTCACGCTCAATGGCGTTGGGATTATGCTGCAGCCTCTCATGGAGGATCTTTTCATGCCCCAACAGAAATTGGACGTGTAATTTCTACAGGTATCGTTCGTGCTCAGGATGCAAGAATTTCATTGGCAAGAATTTTCGCTAAATACGGTTTTAACGAAGAGCTTGCTTATCCGGATATCGCTACAAAAGCAAAAGCTCAGAAATTCATTGGCATTGATATTGATAAGTTAAATCAGGAAAAACAAGAGTTCTTGAAAACTATGGTTCCTGAGTGGGAGAAAAAAGCGAAAGAACGCGAAAGTACCTATCAGGTTAAAATGTAATCTAAATAGATGTTTTATTAGGCATGCCGTCCATATTGGGCGGCATAATTTTTATATTTAGAAAACTTAGATTGGTTTCAGGTTCAAATCATTTTAAGCATAAGATCATTTTTTTATCCGCCGAAATTAATATGAATAAAAATACAAAACCCTTATGGCAATCACCTTGGGGATATTCTGAGAGCTTTTTGTTTGCTTTTGGCTTGCTTCTTGTTGGATTTGTTCTGGAATTTACTGTTGGTAGTGCTTCTTTTGGTTCAATTGTATTTCCTCAAAATCTGATTCTTGGAACTGTATATATTTTATTGATTGCTCTTGTTTATGTCTTGATAAGGAAGAAACCAATATTCAAATTCCTTTCCGGGATTCCTGCATCAATCGGTGCAATTGCCGGCTTAAGTGTTTTGGTGGTGATCATGGGGATTACCCCTCAAATTCCTATGGATAACAAGAGAATTGTAACAAGCCTTGGTTTTAATCGATTGACAACTTCCATTCCTTTTTTATTCATCAATTTTTATTTACTATTTATTTTAGGAATGGTAGTGGTTCGAAAACTATTTCCGTTAAAATGGAAAAACTGGGGATTTGTATGCAGCCATTTAGGACTTTGGATAACAGTATTTGCGGCCGGATTGGGTTCCGGAGATTTACAGCGGCTTCGTATGGATTTAATCGAGAACCGAATTGAAGGAAGAGCTTACGATGACAAAGGAAATTATTTTGAATTACCGCTGGCAATAAAGCTGAACGATTTTAAAATTGAAGAGTTTCATCCTAAATTGGCAGTTGTTGATAACACAACAGGAATGCTTTACGAAGCCACCAAGCCATCAATGATCATGATCGAAAATAAGCTTGTCTGTCAGCTCCACGATTGGGAGATTAAGGTTGATGAGTTTTTTTTGACATCAGGAAGGGCCGGGGATAAGTACTATTCCATGGTTGATTTGGGAGCTGCTCCGGCAGCTAAGGTGAGACTTATAACTCCAGCCAAAGATACTATTACAGGATGGATCAGTTGTGGCAGCTTTAATCGTCCACATGAGTCTTTAAAGATTGATGAACGATTTTCATTGCTGATGACAGTACCCGAACCTAAAAAGTTTTCATCAGAAGTTAGCATTTACACTCCCGATGGACAAAAACAGGAACAAACTTTGGAAGTGAATAAGTCATTTACTGTAAATGGTTGGAAAATATATCAACTTAGCTACGATGAGAAGATGGGAATTTACTCCACAAAAAGCATTGTAGAGGTAGTGAAAGATCCTTGGCAGATATTTGTATATATAGGAGTTTTTATGATGATGATCGGTTCGGTTTACATGTTTTGGCGTGGCAATAAAGTGAAAAATGAGGAAACGATTAAGGGTGTTTCGAATTAAAATTTACTGTTTTTTATAGTCGTATTTAAAGTTTTGACTAATGATATGGAATCATTTTTTATTGGCAGCAGGAATCAGTACAAGCACATGGTTGTTGGCTGCGTTTATTCCCAAACGAGAGCTGATTAGAAATATATTGGTTCTTGCAGGAATTGCAGGTATAGCCATTTTTATAGGTTTTTTATGGATTAATCTGGAGCGGCCACCATTACGGACTTTGGGCGAAACACGTTTGTGGTATGCTTTCTTTCTACCAATAATTGGTTTTTTAACCTATTGGCGCTGGCGTTACAACTGGATGCTGTATTACAGCCTGGCTTTGTCAATGCTCTTTCTTTTTATTAATTATCTGCATCCTGAGAATTTTTCTAAAACCTTAATGCCTGCATTACAAAGCCCGTGGTTTGTACCTCATGTGGTGGTCTACATCTGTGCCTATGCTTTTTTGGCTGCATCTTCCTTAGTTGCGATTCGTGGTTTGTATCAGGAATACAAAACCGAATTACAGCCTAAAATCATGCTCATGGCAGATAATCTGGTTTATCTGGGATTTGCATTCCTAACGCTGGGATTGCTTTTTGGAGCTTTATGGGCAAAAGAAGCTTGGGGACACTATTGGACATGGGATCCGAAAGAAACCTGGGCATTTATCACATGGTTGGGTTATTTGGTCTACATCCATCGTCGGTTCCAAATGCCGTCAAAATTTAAATCTTCTTTGTGGATATTGGCACTTGCATTTGTGATTCTTCTGATTTGTTGGTTTGGAGTTAACTACCTGCCGTCTGCACAATTTAGCGTTCATACCTATAGTCAACAGCCATAAGATATATTAGAATACAAAAAAACGCCGTTTCAATTGAAACGGCGTTTTTTTGTATTGTTACATTTATGTTTTACTTTTAATTTTGTGCTAACTGTCCGTAATTAAGCTTCAATTTTATGAAGAACCATTTTCTTAGCTACTTCAATTGCTTTTTCAAGTCCTTTTGGATCTTTACCTCCAGCTGATGCGAAGAAAGGTTGTCCGCCACCGCCGCCTTTAATTTCTTTGGCAGCTTCACGAATAATTGCTCCTGCATTCAAATCGTATTCTTTTACCAGATTATCCGAGAACATGATGGTAATGTTTGCTTTTCCATCCAAATCGGCACCCGAAATAAACACAAGATTATCAACTTCTCCTTTTAGTTGAAATGCGATATCCTTAATGTCACCTGCGCTGGCAACAGCAATTGATTCAGCAATAATATTAACATCATTCGTTACCGAGATATTTCCTTTCAAATTATTCTTAACGATTTTCAAACGATCTTTTACGAACCCATCCAAATCCTTTTTCAAACCTGAATTCTCATTCATTAAATCAGTAATGTTCTTAATCAGATTCTGATTTGATTTAAAAATGCGTTCAATCTCTTTTAAGGTATTCAACTTATCGTTGATAAATTGTTCTGCTTTTACAGCCGTAATTGCTTCAATTCTTCTTACTCCGGCAGCAATTGCACTTTCCGATGTAATTTTGAAATACCCGATTTGACCGGTAGCACTCACATGTGTTCCTCCGCAAAGCTCCACTGAATCATTAAATTTAATAACGCGAACCAAATCGCCGTATTTTTCGCCAAATAAAGCCATTGCACCAAGGTTTACAGCCTCAGTCATTGGTATGTTATTCTTTATTTCGATAGAGATGTTCTCACGAATTTTAGCATTCACAATTTCTTCTACCTTGGCAATTTCTTCCTCGGTTAGTTTCTGAAAATGCGAAAAATCAAATCGCAAATGATCAGCATTTACAAGAGATCCTTTTTGTTCCACATGCCCGCCCAATACTTCGCGGAGTGCGTGGTGCATTAGGTGAGTTGCTGTATGGTTATTTGCAATTAAAGTTCTTTTACTTTCGCTGACTACAGCCTTAAATACAACAGTTGGATCTTTTGGTAATTCTTTTGCAAAATGAACAATTAATCCATGTTCCTTTTTTGTATCTACAATAGAAATTTTTTCTCCATTTGCTTCAATGTATCCGGTATCTCCAACTTGTCCACCGCTTTCACCATAAAAGGGAGTAATGTTGAAAACCATTTGATATTGGTCTTTATCTTTCGAAGAAATTTTACGGTAACGGGTAATTCTTACAGCAGTAGTCAGATAATCGTAACCAACAAATTCTTCTACGTCATCTTTTAAAATCTCAATCCAATCGCCGGTATCAACAGATGTTGCTGAACGCGAACGATTTTTTTGAGCTTCCATTTCTTCGTTAAATTCTTTGCGGTTGATAACCAAATCGTTTTCTTTCAAAATCAATTCCGTTAAATCCAATGGAAAACCATAGGTATCGTACAATTCAAAAGCCACCTTACCCGATACAACTTTGTAATCTTCCGATTTTGTTTTATCAATAATTTGATCCAAAAGGCGAATTCCGTTTTCGAGAGTTCTTAAGAAAGAGTTTTCCTCTTCCATTACTACCTTTTCGATTAAGTTTTGTTGCTTAATCAGTTCAGGGAAATGTTTTCCCATCACCTCAATCAGTACCGGAATTAAACGATGCATAAATGGCTCTTTAAAGCCAAGGAAAGTGTAGCCGTAACGAACGGCTCTTCTCAAAATTCTTCGGATTACATATCCTGCCTTATTGTTTGAGGGCAATTGTCCGTCGGTAATAGCAAAAGCAATGGTTCTAATATGGTCGGCAATTACTCTAAGAGCAATATCAATTTCCTCATCCTTACCATATTCTTTGGCACTCATTTTTGCAATTGTCTGAATAATTGGCTGGAATACATCAGTATCGTAATTTGATGTTTTTCCCTGCATAGCCATACACAAACGCTCAAATCCCATCCCTGTATCTACATGCTGATGAGGCAAAGCTTCCAGAGAACTATCCGCTTTGCGATTGTATTGCATAAATACAAGATTCCAAATTTCAATTACCTGCGGGTGATCTTTATTTACCAAATCACGACCGGCAACAATTTTCCGTTCTTCATCACTACGTAAATCAACATGAATCTCGGAACAAGGTCCACATGGCCCTGTATCACCCATTTCCCAGAAATTGTCCTTCTTATTTCCGTTTATAATTTGTTCGGCAGGAAGAAACTTGGCCCATAATTCTGCAGCTTCATCATCACGGCCTAATTTATCATCAGCACTTCCTTCAAAAACAGAAGCGTACAATCTATCTTGCGGCAGTTTGAATACATCAGTTAAAAGTTCCCAAGCCCAATTGATAGCATCTTCTTTAAAGTAATCACCAAACGACCAGTTACCCAACATTTCAAACATGGTATGATGGTAGGTGTCGTGACCGACTTCCTCTAAATCGTTGTGTTTTCCTGAAACGCGCAGGCACTTTTGAGAGTTGGCAATTCGCTTGTATTTTATTGGAGTGTTACCCAAAAATATATCCTTAAATTGATTCATTCCCGCATTGGTGAACATTAAAGTTGGATCATCTTTAATAACCATTGGTGCCGAAGAAACAGTCTTATGTTGTTTTGAGGCAAAGAAATCCAAAAATGCCTGTCTGATTTCGTTAGAATTCATGTGCTATTATGTTTTATATCAATCTGATTTGTATACTTAGCTTGCAAAGTTAGATTATTTCCTTAATTTTGTTAGCTGTGGAGGGAAAAAGTTTAGGCTTTTTTCTATAAAAAAAATCTAAAAATTTTACATGGCGAAGACTAAGTATCAGTTTAACCCAGAGTCTATTAGTTACGAAAAAGTAGAGGCCAATTTTAAGACGAAAATAATTAACGTTCTTAAACACATGGCTTCAAGTTCAGTCCTTGCCATTGTAATGGTTGTGGTATTGTTTTATTTTTTCGGATCCCCAAAAGAGAGATCTCTCATTCGTGAAAATCAGCAGTTAATTGCACAATATACCCGTCTTAATTCAGAGTTGGCAAAACTTCAAAACGTTTTAACGGATCTTGAGCAGCGGGATGATAATATTTATCGTGTGATTTTTGAGGCGGAACCGATTCATTCAAATATTCGAAAAGCGGGTTATGGAGGAGTAAACCGATACAGTAATTTAGAGAATCTTGAAAATTCTGAATTGGTTATTTCAACCAATAAAAAGATTGACCGTATAGCTAAATCAATGTATGTTCAGACCAAATCTTACGATGACGTTGAGGTAATGGTAAAGAACAAGTTTAAAATGCTTGCATCTATACCTGCTATTATGCCGATTGCAATAAAAGATTTCGGAAGAATTTCATCCGGTTACGGATGGAGGATTCATCCTATTTATAAAACCCGTAAATTCCATGATGGAATGGATTTTAATGGAACCATTGGAACACCAATATATGCAACTGGTGATGGTGTGGTTACCTATAAGAATACAGAGAGGGGATACGGCAAAAAAATTGTAATTGACCACGGTTTTGGATACAAAACCGTATATGCTCACCTCAATGGCTACAACGTGAAAGCCGGACAGAAAGTAAGACGGGGAGAAGTTATTGCCTTCCTTGGAAATACTGGCTCTTCAACGGGACCTCATATCCATTATGAAGTAAGGAAGAATAACAAGACGATCGATCCGATCAACTATTTTTTTAACGATTTAACAGCCGACGAGTATGACAGTATGGTTGCTTATGCCGCCAACACTGGTCAAACAATGGATTAGTTCTATCGAAAGAAAATAGGAAAGCATAAAAAAGTGGCACGGAAAATATTATTTCGTGCCATTTTATTTGTTACTTTAGATAATAAATTGTCCTAATCGGTTCATTTCTATACAATTTATTTGGCTTGTGAAATTTAAATCGTAACATCGGTGCCTTACAAAGAAAAAAAAATCGAAAAACTATATTATGCCATTGGAGAAGTAGCTGAGATGTTTCAGGTAAATACCTCTTTGATTCGATTTTGGGAAAAGGAATTTGATATTATAAAACCTAAAAAGAATAAGAAGGGAAATCGGTTTTTCACACAAGCGGATATTGAAAATTTTCATTTGATATTTCATTTAGTGAAAGAAAGAGGGATGACTCTTAAAGGAGCTCAGCTCAAGTTGAAAGAGAATAAAGAAGATACCGAGAATAATTTTGCTGTTGTTACTCGTTTACAGGAAATTAAAGATCTGCTTCTTGAGATTAAGGAAGAATTGTAATTCGTAAATTTTGTTGAAATTGAAAGTAAGAGATATTGTTTCATCTATCGAAGAGATGGCTCCTTTGACCTATCAGGAATCGTACGACAATTCAGGTTTACTGGTTGGTAGTTATGATTCAGATGTTACCGGTGTTCTTATTTGTTTGGATGTTATAGAGAGTGTAGTTGAGGAAGCCATTAATAAAGGGGTAAATTTAATTATTGCTCATCATCCTATCGTTTTTAAAGGGTTAAAGCGTTTTAATGGGAGTAATTATGTCGAGAGAACAGTAATTCTTGCCATTCAAAATAATATTTCAATTTATGCAGCCCATACCAATTTAGATTCAGTAAAAGGCGGGGTGAGCGATCGTATTTGCGATTTAATCGGACTTCAAAACAGGAGAATTTTATCTCCGGTAAGCAACGATCTTTATAAACTGGTAACATTTGTACCCGATAAGTTTGCTCAAAAAGTTAGAGATTCTTTATTTGAGGCCGGTGCCGGAAGCATTGGAGGTTATGATTCCTGCAGTTATGCTGTTGAAGGTACCGGAAGCTTTAGAGGCGGAGAGAATACCGATCCGTTTGTTGGTGAAAAAGGAGAATTACATTTAGAGCCTGAAGTTCGCATCGAAACTATTTTCCCAAAGCATTTAAAGGGGAAAATATGTTCGGCACTTCTAAAAAATCATCCTTACGAGGAGGTTGCTTTTGATATTTATTTGCTCGAAAACGACAACAAACAGGTAGGAATGGGCATGATTGGCGAACTTACAGTACCCGAAGATCCACTTTTCTTCTTAAACAGGATAAAGGAAATATTCGGATCGGCATGCGTAAAACACACTCAGATAAGTAAGAAAAGAATAAAAACCGTTGCAGTATGTGGTGGGAGTGGAAGCTCCTTGTTACGTAAGGCTATCAGCCAAAAAGCTGATGTTTTTGTGTCGGGAGATTTTAAATATCACGAGTTTTTTGATGCTGAAGGCAGAATAATAATTGCCGATATCGGACATTACGAAAGTGAACAATTTACAAGAGATATTTTTTATGAGATTGTTACAAAAAAATTCCCTAACTTTGCGGTTTATATTTCAGAGATAAATTCGAATCCAATAAATTATTTGTAAAACATATGACTACACAAGATCCAAAGGCTTCAGATTTTAAGGATATTTCAGTAGAAGATAAATTGCGCACAATGTACGAAATGCAGTGTGTTGATTCTGAAGTAGACCAAATTAGAACGCTAAGGGGAGAGCTTCCATTAGAAGTTCAGGATTTGGAAGATGAAATCGCAGGTCTTGATACTAGGATTGCCAACCTAAACAATGAGGTAAAAGATTTAGTTGAAACTGTTGCGAAGAAAAAACAAGAAATTAAAGAAGCAGGATTACTTATTAAGAAGTATGAAGCTCAACAAATGAATGTTCGTAACAATCGTGAATTTGATTCTATTTCAAAAGAAATTGAATTTCAAAATTTAGAAATTGAATTGTGCGAAAAGAGAATTAAAGAATTTACTTCGGAAATTGCCAACAAAAAAGCGGTAATTGAAAACTCAGATAAAGTTTTTGCTGAGAGAAAAGCTGATTTGGAAGGCAAAAAGGGTGAGCTTGATGCAATTGTATCAGAAACTCAAATTGAAGAAGAAAAATTGGTTGCTGCGTCTGCTTCGTTTAGAAAAAAAATAGAACCAAGATTGTTAACAGCGTATACAAGAATCCGTTCAAATGCAAGAAATGGTCTTGCAGTTGTAACAGTTGAGCGTGATGCTTGTGGTGGTTGTTTTAATAAGATTCCACCTCAACGTCAGATGGATATTCGTTCTCGTAAAAAGATTATCGTTTGTGAATATTGCGGGCGTATTTTGGTAGATCGTTTTATTGTTGATTATGACAATAGCCTGGAGGAAGCAGAAAAAGCTGAACAAGCTGAAAAGCCAAAAAGAAGAACTCGTAAAAAAGAATAGTACTATTCTTATATCATATAAAAAGCTGTTTCATTTTTTTGAAACAGCTTTTTTTAATGTGAATATTTTTGTTACAGTTGTACGAATTGTCTGCATCTTAAGAAATCTCCCCTGTGTTTTTATTATTTTTGCAATCTATTTTAAAACGGAATTTGCTTTATGAACTTATCATTGTCCGAATTGGAAACACTTAAAGAGAAAAGAGAATCATTTTATATTTACTTTTCGGCGCCTTCCTGCGGAGTATGCGAGGTGTTATCACCTAAACTTAGGTACATGATGAAGGAGCAGTTTCCAAACTTGAAGGCTTTTCATGTTGATAATTCGCAACAACCTGAAATTGCTGCACAATTAGGTCTATATACTAATCCCAGTTTATTGGTTTATTTGGATGGGAAAGAAGTTTTACGTAAAAGTCGATCAATAGGAGTATCGCAAGTTGAAGAGGAGATAAGACGTACCTATGAGCTTCTTTTTAATTAGAGACGCCAAAGCATAGCGTCTCTCTGCACTTATTCATCTAATAAACTCCTGTACGAAGCATTACCAAAGGACAGGCTTCTTCCGTTTCTATTCCCAGAGCATTTGCTTTGCGATAGAATTCCGGATTTTCTGTTCCGGGAGGGAATAGAATCCGTTCAGGTTTCAAACCTATAATGTAATCGTAATAGGTTTCTTGATTTTTTGGAGAAAGGTAAACAGCAACCGTTTCAACTTTTCTTTCGAATGGGCGCCCTACATTAATTTCAACGTCGGCAATTTTACCTTCTTTGTTTCCAACAGCAATGGTTTCGATATTATGCTCACGCAGCAAACGCACACATTGATTTGAATATCTTTCCTCGTTTAGGCTGGCACCAATAACAACTGTCTTTCTCATTGTGATGTAGTTTAAATATTTATATATCTATATACAACAAATATAGTAAAATGGAGAAATTATCAAAGAGGAGTAGTTGATAATATGGATTTTATTTAATGCAAAAAAAACCTTCCTGAAATTACTTCAGGGAAGGTTTTTAACCAATTAAAACTACTGAGTGTACTTATTTTTGAATTAAAACTGTGGCGTAAGCGGCAATACCGTCTTCGGTACCAACAAAACCCAGTTTTTCTGTTGTTGTTGCTTTTATTGCTAAATCTTCCAAGTCAATTTCCATTACATCCGAAAGTACTTTTTGCATTTCAGGAATGATCGGTTTAATCTTGGGTTGCTGCAGTGCTATTGTTGCGTCAATATTTCCAATTGAAAAACCCTTCTCGGCGATTAACCTAACCGTTTTTTTCAAAAGTATTTTACTGTCAATGTTTTTAAAGTCATTAGAGGTATCAGGGAAATGATATCCAATATCACGCATGTTGGCTGCTCCAAGCAGAGCATCGCAAATAGCGTGAATCAATACATCTCCATCCGAATGAGCAACGCAGCCTTTACTATGGGTTAATTTTATTCCTCCCAGCCAAAATTCTTCTCCTTCGGCTAATTGATGAACATCGTAACCAAATCCAACTCTAATCTTCATCTTACTTTATAATTTTATCAATATTGGCAGTAAGTGTAAAACGCAAAGTATTCTTTAACGGATTATTTTGAGTGGAAGGAATTAGGTACGAAAAATCCAAATCAAACATGTTTAGTTTTACGCCTAATCCTGCTGTGAAATATTTTCTGTTTCCTTTTTCTTCGTGTTCGTAATAGTAACCTGTGCGTAATGCGAATTGTTTTTGATACCAGTATTCAAGACCAAGCGACCATGTAATTTCTTTAAATTCCTCACTCATTCCGCCGGGAGCATCAGAGAATGAACCGAAAATACCACTCATTACCGATTTATTAGATGCTTGTCCGCCAACTATAACGGTTCCGTTATCTTCACCATCTTGAAGAGAACCATTAGCAGGAGTTGGAACTAATAATTTGTTAAAATCGGCAGCGACAGTTAACGAATTGTAATTATCCAATTCAAATTTAAGTGCAGACCCAAGTCTAAGATTTGTAGGAATAAACTCCTTTTCATCGTCGGTTGTATAGCTTATTTTGGAACCGATATTTGAAATATTCAATCCCCACGACCAAAGTATTTCTTTTCGGTTTCTTTTAAATTCCTTCTGATAATAAACAGAAATATCTGCGGAGTAAGCATTTCCGGCTTGAGTTTCCACTCCTGCAACATATTGAGATTGGGTAAGATCAGAGCGGATGTATCGAAATGCAATGGCTCCGGATAGATTATCGGTTAATCTTCTTGAATAGGCAACATCAAAAGCCCACTCATTTGGGTTCCTTGAAACAGGTGTTGCGTTCTCACTTTCTAAAAAGATGATTTCACCCAAGGTAAAATATCTAAGTGAAGAGGCAAGAACTTGATTCTTATCCAAACGATAATATCCGGTTAAGTAGGCAAGACTCATATCATCAACCAGGTCTCTTAACCAAGGTGTGTACGATGCTGCAACTCCGTAGTTACCATCAATCATGGCAAATTTAGCAGGATTCCAATGCATCGAATTCGCATCAGGCGATGTAGCCACACCAACATCTCCCATCGCACCTGCACGGGAGTCGGGAGTGATGGTTAGGAAGGGAACAGCTGTTGAAATGTAATTAGCTCCCGATGTTGAGGTCTGTGCCCAACTTGTTTCCATGTTTGAAAATAGCAAAATGGATAAAAGGCTTGTGATTAGAGTTAGTTTGTAGTTCATAATGATTTAATATAATAGTCTGCAAATATATTCAATAAACTGTTAAATTTGGTTTTTATTATTTTAGGATTACTAATTTTTGAAATTTATTCACCACTTTTCCATTATCGGCTCTAACTTTTACACGATAGAAGTAAACTCCGCGACCAATGGAATTGCCAAAATCGTCTTTTCCGTCCCATTGAATAGGACCAACACGATTTCCGGTTGAATTTACTGTTGTTTCAATAGTCTTAATTAATTTTCCTGATATGGTGAGTATCTGAATTAAAACATCCAGTTCTCTGGAGGCCTGATTGTGCTCAAAATAAAAACCTGTATTGGTTGTAAAAGGGTTTGGATAATTTAGTACGTGCTTTAGAATAAGGTCAGCATTATCTGCAACAAAAAATTCAAGTATATTTTCTGATGAGTTATTTACGTTATCCCAAACTTTAACTTGAATTTCATGTTCACCTGTTTCCAGATCGGAAAGTCGGTAGCTGATCTTTCCTTTTTGGTAATTATCCAGATCCGATTCGTAGAAATCAGTAAGCTCATAAGGCTGATCCGTTTTTTGATCCAACACAGCGATAATATCATGTCCAATGGAATTACCAACGGTATTTATCCCGCTGGAATCCTGAACAATTGCTAACAGAAGAGGAGATGTGCCTGTCATACCGCCCGGAGTGAATTGCTCATCGTCCATATAAAGTTCAATTTCAGGACCAATTTTATCTTTATCCGCATTTGGATTTGTACCTCCAACTACAATACTATTGGTGTATCCGGCCGCATCAGCATTCATACTGTTTGCGTAGTAGGAGATTTTCCCGTTTCCATATTGATAATTAATATCTTTAGGAACGAAAAAGTTAAAATGAAAATTTCCATTGTTAACACTGGCTTTTCCTTTAAAAAGAACACTGTTTTGAATCGTGTATTCAAAAGGTTCACCATCATTTCCACGGGTCGATTTGGTCGTTGCTTTATCGTATATCGTTGAATAAACAGTTCCCGAAAAATCATTTAGTGTCTCGCCGGAAGCTGCAATTATCTCACCGGAAATATGAACCTTACTCAACGCTTTTAAAGTATCTGTTGGTTGACTGATATCTACATTATTAATCTGAAGTGTTTTGGCTGAATGAGTTGGATAATTAAGTCTAAGAGCCGGATCTCCCAAAAGAGTGAAGTTTCTTTTATTAATGCCGGATCCTGTTTCATTTTTAGTTTTTCTCATGATGTCACCCAAACGAAGATAGTTTCCATCCAAATCTTTATCAAAAACATGATGATAAAAATTTTGGTTTAAGCTGAAATTCGGAGATGAAAAAACCAATCGGGTGGTTGTGAACAAACCGATGCCGCCACCGTTGTCACGAAGAAGAATCATCTCGCCAGAAGAGAGTTTTTTGTAATTGTCGAAACGGCTGAATTCACAGGTGGCAGTCATGAATAGTGGAAGTTTAGTAGGATTTTCCCAACCTAAAATATCGTCGAGCATTAGAATGTGTTCATGTGCCAGTCCGTTTTCATTTCCGTGGCCGGTGTAGTTCATAAGCAGGCTTCCTTTGTTTATGCTTTCGCTGATTGCTAAATTGACATCAGGATATTCCTGTCCTGCAGAACTTGTTATTTGTTCATAATCATCAAGGAAAATTCTTTGTATTTTAAATTGAGGATAGTCTGTTTCTACCTGTACAGCTAGCTTATTAGCATCTCTCATGTGAGTATTATTGTCTTCATCGTCTCCAATAAAACAGATCCTGCTTCTCCAATCTCCCCACTCTGAATTGTTGTAGTTTAAAATTTTATTGGTGACAATTTGTGCTTCTTCAGAAGTATTCACAGGAAAACGTCCAATGCCAATATCTACCATGCCGGTTGCCTCTCCTTCATCATCATCAAGTAGTCCAAAAAAATCATCAGTGACAAAAGACTGGGTTGGACTTAAAGAATTTTCCGATTGATAAGTTAGAATTTGGTTTGTGTTGTTTTCGCGGTCAGATTTATTATCAAATGAACCATCTCCAAAAAGTAAAAGATATTTGGGTAGATTCTCGTCACTTGTCGATCGATCGTAAAACATTTTTACAAAATTACGAATGGCGCTCACGTCAGGAGAACCGGATGAAAACTCATTGTAGATCTCCTCCGGATCAACAATAGTAACTTTTAAATTGTCCTTGGTTCTGTGAAAATCTGCAATTTGACTGGCGTAAGACAAAAACTTGGAAGGACTAATGATAATCATATCTGTTTGAGCTAAAGCATGCAAATTTTGATTTTTAACCGATCCAATAATAATTGGTGCAGGGAAATTTCCATTTGGATCACAGGCAACATATTCTTTTAAAGAATTTGCATCTGCAGTAAAAGATGTTGTATTGTTATTGTAATTAGCAGAAATTAATTTTACAGATTGAGGAGAGGTGACATCCCAAATTTGAGTTTTGTCATTTGTATTTTGAAGAGTAAATTTTGCCTTATTGCCAACACCAATGGTTTTGGAATCTCTAAATGCCATTTGATTGTTGGTGAAAACCAAATTTCGTCTGGCATTTACCCGAAGAAAGTTTAACCATCCTTTTGAGGATGGGGAACTTTTTTCATAGTCAATACTCAATTTAAAATTAGCAGATGAAGGAATGAAATTAATGAATTTCTTCTCTGCAACCGATGCGTAATTGGCCGTATAGCTTCCTGTGTTTACTGATGGTATTTCAATATCTCCAATTAAATTCGTTCCGGAAAGCAGACTGAATTTTGTTGCGGACGATGATCTTGCCACTAAATTTGTACTAATTAAAAGGGGTTCTCCTGTTTTTAGGTTTGGGAATGAAAAATTGAAAGAATAATTCGTCGTAACATCAAAAGTATTCGCAAGCCAAAGTCTGCCACTCTCCAAAAGATTGGTGTCGTCCTGATCGAATACAGCGTAATCATCAAATCCGGTAACATTTATATTAGAGGAAGATAAGGATGCTGCCGATTGAATGAGCGTCGGACTTCCCATGTCAGAACTAAGAAAATAATGTGAGAAATCAGAGTACAAATGATTTTCGTGTACAAATTCATTGGAGGCTTCTTCGAATTTCCATGATCTTGGTCCTTTGGCATAAAAGAGAATGAAATCGCCCGAATTAAAAATACCATCACTTCCTTTATCCATGTAAATGGAATTGTTTGGTAAATCATCCAGACTATCTTCAGAGTTCATTTTAGGAAGCATTCCCCCCCCGGATCCATAAATTCGTATGTTTTCCGGATTGGAAATTCCCATATCAATTAATTGGGAATAGGTAATTTTATACACGGCTGTGGTGTCAATTGCAATTTTCAACCATTTTCCTGATTGAAGAACAGAGCTGGCGACGTAAGATTTGCTTTGCTTTAGCGATTTATTCTGACTTTTTTTTTGAAATCTCAGTGAGAATCGAATCAATTTTTCGAGTTGGCCTGTTAAAGGATTCTTCCGTATGGGCGTAAATTTAACTTGTTGGTAATTTTGTTTTCGAATAACAACTGTGTTAATTGAAGGTTTTATTGTATTGGAGATTGTTTTATTTCGTAAAATCTGCCTTTCGGTGGAACTTAACAATTTAAATTGCGTATCAAATAACTCGACTGTGAATAATTCGTTGGTTGAGCTTGTTAATTGTAGGTGTGAATATTCTGGTATCCATGAGTTTTCCTCATTCAAAGAAGCTCCTGTAAAAGTTAGAGTGTTAATTTTTTCTCCTGTAGGATAGGCAATTAAACTTTCTGTCCAATCCAAATTAATTGGAGTTGTAGTTTGTGAAAATGAACTAACACTTATAATGGAGAATAATAATATTACCAGATAACGCATAAACAATTACAGGTGTTTTACATCTAAATTAAACAAATTGGCGATTTGCGAGAATTGAAGGTATGCAAAATAAGCAAAACTTAAGACAAAGTCGAGAAAAGATATTAAGATAAAAGGAAGACTTTTCTTGGGGATTGAACCGGATGGTTTTTTAAAATTGTTTTGTATCAGATAGTTAGGGTGATATGGATGTTTAAGCAGTCATGCAGCATGCGATCAGTGTTTTTTTTTGATCTGAATTATACCCTTGAAATGTTAAATGATTTTGTAAAAAAGTAAAATTAAATACAATAAACTCTGTACTCTTTTAGTTATATTTGTTGAGTTAAGTATTTTTGAGATAAACTACATTCAATCTATTATGAAATTAAAATCGAGCATTATTCTCTTTGTTTTTGCAATTTCACTGATGATTTTACCATCTTGTTCGAAAGTGAAAAATCTTGTTGGAAAGGGAGAAAAATCTAAAACCACTGGTTGGGCTTATAACGAACCTGAGAATGGGGGTTTTGAATATCATAGCGGTTTTCAGCAAGAAACTGGTCCTGGTCTGAAATTTATTCAGGGAGGTACATTCACTATGGGAAGAACACAACAGGACGTGATGTATGATTGGAACAATGTTCCAAGAAGAGTTACAGTTCCTTCTTTTTATATTGATGAGACAGAGGTTCGAAATGTTGATTATTTAGAGTACTTACATTGGATCAAGAGAGTATTTGTCTCTTACCCAGAGGTTTATAGAAAAGCATTGCCCGATACTTTGGTTTGGCGTGATGAACTTGCTTACAATGAGCCTTACGTTAATAATTACCTTCGTCATCCTGCTTATGGAGAATATCCTGTAGTTGGCGTAAGTTGGGAACAAGCAGTTGATTTTTGCGAATGGCGTACCGATCGTGTAAATGAAAGAATTCTTATTGATAAAGGAATTTTGAATAATGATCCTACTCAACGTGATGAAAATAATTTCAATACTGAAGCCTATCTAGCTGGACAGTATGAAGGTGCTGTTAATAAGAATCTTACGGATTTAAATCCGGATAACGAAGAAAGATCGGTTCGATGGAGTGATGGAATGTTATTACCTAAATATCGTCTTCCTTCCGAAGCAGAGTGGGAATATGCTGCGGCTGCTTTAATTGGAAATTCACAGGATGAAAGAATTACTGACCGTAAGATTTTCCCTTGGAACGGACATTGGGTTAGAAATGATGATAAAAAAGTTCGCGGTCAGATGATGGCTAACTTTGCACGTGGACGTGGGGATTATATGGGAACAGCCGGTGCATTAAATGATGCCGGTGATATTACCGTTCCTGTAAATTCATTCTGGCCTAACGATTTTGGATTGTACTGTATGGCTGGTAATGTTAGCGAATGGGTTGCTGATGTTTATCGTCCTATGTCTCCTGAAGATATTTCGGAATTTAATCCTTACAGAGGAAATGTTTTTAAAACTGCTGTTAGAGATGAAGAAGGAAATATTGCAGAAAAAGATAGTTTAGGAAGAATTCGTTACAGAAATCAAAAAGATGAGGAGTTAGTGGGGCGTGAGAACTACAAAACTGCGGATAATAGAAATTATCGGGATGGTGATGTTGAATCAAGTATCGTTTCAGATTATACATGGAATAATCCAGAACATCAGGCTGCAGGTTCTAGTCGTATGTATGTTCAGGGCAGAGGTCAGAACGGAAGCGATTTTAGTTCTATGATAACTGATGATTCCCGGGTATACAAAGGTGGTTCATGGAAAGATCGTGCTTACTGGATGTCACCAAGTGCACGTCGCTTTTTAAATCAGAAAGAAGCACGTGATGATATTGGATTCCGATGCGCAATGACTCATGTAGGACATCCTGCAAATAAAAAGACAAAGTAGTAATCTTAAATATTTTTAAACCCCATCTCTAAAGGATGGGGTTTTTTGTTGGAAATTGCTAATTTCGTTTGTCTAACTAAATCTGAAAAAGAATACAATGCAGTTGTCAAATATTTACCTTCTTTTTAAGGAACATCCAATAGTCGTAACAGATACCAGAAAGATTGTTCCCAATTCAATTTTCTTTGCTTTGAAAGGCGATAATTTCAATGGGAATAAATTTGCCATGTCTGCAGTTGAAAAAGGCTGTAATTATGCAATTGTTGATGAACAGGAATATGCTGTTGATAACCGTTTTGTTTTGGTTGAAAATGTATTGGCGACACTTCAGGATTTAGCCAGAGAACACCGAAGGCAGTTAAATATTCCGATTCTTGCTATTACGGGAACTAATGGGAAAACGACTACGAAGGAATTGGTTCATGAAGTTCTAAGAAGAAAATTTCAAACGGCAGCTACAATTGGGAATCTTAATAATCATATTGGTGTTCCGTTAACTCTGCTTTCTATGAATGCAGATACCGAATTTGGGATCGTTGAAATGGGAGCTAATCATCCGGGAGAGATTAAGCAGTTATGCGAAATTGCAGAACCCGATTATGGAATCATAACGAATGTTGGAAAAGCACATCTGGAAGGATTTGGTTCATTTCAGGGTGTTGTAAAAACAAAAAAGGAGTTGTACGATTTCCTTTTTAAGAATGGGGGAAAGGTGTTTATTAATGCTGATAACGATTATCTGACTAAGATGTTGAATGATCAGGAATCTATTAGCTATGGAAATTCAGAGAATGTATTTTCCAAGGCAAAATTTCTGCAGGCAGAACCATATCTGGTTTTAGAAATAAGATCAGCAATTGGTAAATTGTATATTAAAACAAAACTGATCGGCGCCTATAATTTTGAAAATGCTTTAGCTGCTGTAACTATAGGACGATATTTTAAAATCGATGAGATTGAGATAAAGGAAGCGCTTGAAAAGTACGTGCCCAGGAACAATAGATCCCAATTGAAGAAAACGGAGAAAAACATTTTGTTTCTGGATGCATACAATGCGAATCCAACCAGTATGAAGGCCGCGATAGAAAATTTTGCAGGTATGCCGAGGAAAAATAAAGTCATTATTCTGGGTGATATGCTGGAATTGGGTTCTGATGCCCGCAAAGAACATTTGGATTTATTGCAGTTGATTCAGGATAGACAATTGCAATCGGTATTTTTAGTTGGTGATATTTTTACAGAAGTGAATTCTAATGAGCAGTTCAAAACCTTTAAAAATACTTCCGAATTAATAAAGGAACTTGATAAGACAGAGCTGCTGAACCAGTATATTCTGATTAAAGGATCAAGAGGAATTCGTTTGGAACAGGTAATTGAAAAATTGTAAGTATGGCTATCGCATGGGTGTATTTGATTATTGCAGGATTGTTTGAAGCCGTTTGGGCCATTGGGCTTAAATATGCCGAAGGGTTTACTAAACTTTGGCCTAGTGTTATTACGATTGTGGCAATGGCGGTAAGTTTGTATTTTCTTGCGTTGGCAATAAAAACATTACCTCTTGGAACTGCTTATGCTGTTTGGACAGGAATAGGAGCATTTACAACAGCAATTTTGGGCGTTGTTTTATTCAGCGAGCCAATTCATTTCTCAAGAATATTTTTTTTACTTCTCCTTCTTGTATCAATTATTGGCCTTAAATTCACTGCCGTGAACTAATTAGTAATTCTTAATTTTTAGAAGGTGATGTCGGAGAAATGTTTTTTCTTTCTTAGATAGAAATCGAAAATAATGCTGTCTTTATACATTTCCTTGTGATCTGTTTTAGTGACAAAAGGAATCATCTTTTTGCGTTTTTCTCTCATTTTTGAGAACATGGAATAGTAGGAAAGATGAGCTTTAAACACAGCACCAAAATTTGAAAATTCGCCACTTAAAAGAAACTTCATCGCAGCGATACCATCCAATATCATTCTTTTCAGGAGAATGGAACAGAATTTATTTTCAGGCAGATTTTTATGCAGCATGAATAGGTTGTTGCGGAAATTTAAATAAAGTTTCTTTGAGCTGTGGTTTGGTAAGGTTGCCCCTCCAACATGATAAACTGTCGATTTAGGTTCTGAAATGATTCGGTATCCTTGATTTTTTATTCTCCAGCACAAATCAATTTCTTCCATGTGAGCAAAAAAGTCACCATCCAATCCTCCTGATTTTTTATAAACGTCGGCACGAATGAAGAGAGAAGCACCACTAGCCCAGAAGATATCAAGCTCTGAGTTGTATTGATTGCAATCACTTTCGATTTGATCCAGTATTCTTCCCCTGCAAAATGGATAGCCCAAATAATCTATAAAACCTCCGGAAGCACCAGCGTATTCAAATTCTGATTTATTGTGATAAGCTTTAATTTTGGGCTGAGCAGCAGCAATGTCCGAATCTTTTTCCAGAAGATTATAAATAGGGTCAAGCCAATTTTCTGTGACCTCAACATCCGAATTTAAAAGAACGAAATAGCTGTGCGAAAGTTGCTCCAATGCTTTGTTGTAACCATCAGCAAATCCATAATTCTTATCAAGCTGAATAACTTGAAGATCAGGATATTCTTTTTCTAAAAATGCAATGGAATCATCACTGGATGCATTGTCTGCAATAATAACATCGGCCCATTCCCGATTTGAGTGAGAAATAACAGAAGGAAGGAATGTTTCTAACAATTTTTTCCCGTTCCAGTTTAGTATTACGATTCCAATTCTATTCATTTTCTTTTTACTGATGTATTACAATATAATTACTTATTGTGAGTCTTGTTTTGTGTGTTTCCATCGTTTATGAGACCATAACCAGTATGCAGGCTCCTCTTTGATAATATCTTCCAGCACACGTGTGTGTGTTTCAGTGATTTCAAATTCAGCCGTAGCTTTAGGATTATCAAAAAGAGGAATAAAGTGTACTTCGTAATGCCCTCTTTTTATTTTCTTCATATGAACAAAAATTACTGGCTGGTCAAGTTTTTTTGCGATACGTTCAGTACCCAGCAAAACAGGAGTATCCTGATTGAGAAATTTCGTCCAGTAGTTGAGGTTTCTTTTGTTTGGTGTTTGATCACCGATAAAAATAGTAGTTGTAAATTTATTTTGATTTCGATATGAAATCATGGTTCTCAAAGTATCATTTTTGGCTAATGGCCTGGCTCCAAATCGTTTTCTTATTTGCAGAAACATTTTATCAAAAACCTTATTATGAAGAGGTTTGTAGATAGGTAGATAGTATCCTTCTATCCATAAATTAATGGATGTCAGCCACTCCCAATTTCCATAATGTCCAAATACAATAACAACGCTTTTACCTGATGTTTTATATGTGTTGAGAATTTCCGGGGCTATAAATTTGCAGCGTTTTCTAATTTCTTTTTCACTAATTGTCCAAAGTTTTATGGTCTCAATAAAAGTATCACAGAAATGACAGTAAAATTCCTTTCGTATTGCCTGAATTTCTTTTTCAGATTTTTCAGGAAAAGAGTTTTTAAGATTCGAGGTAACAACTTTTCTTCGGTATCTAAAAATGTGGTAAACAAAAAGAAAAAGAATGTCTGAAAAGAAATACAGTATTGAAGATGGCAAGTAACTTATTAGCCTTACCACACCATACAACATATAGGAAAGAAGCTTTATCATTTAAGTGAAAATGTGTTTTTATGATCTGCTGAAAGCAGGAAAATTCATTTAAGCTTATTTTATCATGTGTTGAATCACAACATTTTTAAACTCATCGTGAACTATTGCATTACTGGCAATGATTTCTCTTCCGAATATGAAATTCTTACCTCCTTTAAAATCGCAGACTTTCCCGCCGGCTTGGCTTACCAAAAATGAGCCGGCAGCAACATCCCAGGGCTGAAGACTATATTCGTAAAAAGCTTCGAATCTGCCACAGGCAACATAAGCTAAATCGGTTGCAGCAGAGCCGGGGCGACGAACGCCGTGCGAATTAATAATGAAGTATTCCAAAGAAGCCATAAATGTTTTCAATTGGTCGTAATTGGAATAGGGAAAACCTGTTGCAATTAGACTTGAGTCGATAGAATTTGCCTTCGATACGGAAATTGTTTTGCCATTTAAATAAGCTTCCGGAGCTCCTTTCCACGAATAAAAGCATTCGTCAAGGCTAATTTCATATATTACTCCCAATACAATTTCGTCGTATTCCTGCAACGCAATACTAACAGCAAAAGGGGACAATCCATGAATGTAATTTGTTGTTCCGTCTAAAGGATCAATAATCCAATTGTAACGTTCTGCACGATGCGTTTCTGTACCTTCTTCAGCAATAAAACCTGCATCAGACAGAATTAGTTTCAATTCGGCAACAATTTTTTCTTCCGCAGTTTTATCAACGTAGGTTACAAAATCGTGTATTCCCTTTACTTCTATTGCATCTGATTTAATCTTGCTTTGCTGTTCTTTTATGAAAATTCCAACTTTTCGGGCTATATCATTCGTTTTAAAACAAAGTTCTTTAAGATCGATCATGCTTTTATATTTTATTGCGAAACAGGCTTTAGGTTGAATCGTATTTTGTCAACAACAGAACCTGAAACATTGCCATTTGAATTTATCTCCTGCAAGGTAGCAAATGTAAGTTTGTTGCTAAGGTTTTGGTTGTACGGAATTTCGATTTTAATGTAATTTTTAGTAAATCCATACATTTTACCATGATCATTAAAGGATTCGAACAGGACTTCTTCTGTCTTGCCCAAATTTTCCCGGTAAAATGCATTTAATTTTTTCTCAGAAAGAATTTGAAGCATTTTTGCTCTTCTTTTTCGCTCAGGAATTGGAACAACCTCTTTAATTTCGAGAGCTTTGGTGCCTTGTCTTTCCGAGTAAGGAAAGACATGTAGTTGGCTAATGGGTAATTCTTTGATGAATAAATATGCATCTTCGAAATCTTGATCACTTTCGCCGCGACTTCCGGCAATTACATCAACACCAATAAATGCATCGGGAAGTAAGGATTTAATTTTTCCAATCCGTTGAGCAAATAGTTCTCTGTCGTATCTTCTCTTCATAAGCTTTAAAACTTTATTGGATCCCGCTTGAAGAGGTAAATGAAAATGATTCACAAATTTTTCTGATCGGGCAACAAATTCAATAATCTCGTTGCTTAAAAGGTTGGGTTCAATGGAGGAGATCCGAAAACGACTGATTCCTTTTACTTTTTCAAGCTCTTTAATTAAATCCAGAAATGTTTCGTTTGTACTTTTTCCAAAATCACCGATATTTACTCCTGTCAGGATAATTTCTTTTGCACCTTGTTTGGCAACTTCCTCTGCCTGTTGTACCGTTTCTCTTATGCTCATGTTACGACTATTGCCTCGGGCAAATGGAATGGTGCAATAGGTACAATAGTAGTTGCATCCATCCTGAATTTTGAGAAAACAACGGGTTCTGTCTCCCATTGAATAGGAAGAATGAAAATCTTTAACCGATTCTACTTCACATGGATGCAGTTCTCCGGTACCTTTTTTCTCAAGATGATCTATGTATTTGTGGATGTTGAATTTCTCATTGGCTCCCAAAACGAGATCAACTCCGGGAATTGCAATAATTTCATCAGGTTTAAGTTGCGCGTAGCATCCAATTACCGCAATAAATGCATTAGCATTGGTTTTAATTACCTTTTTAATGGCTTGTCTGCATTTTTTGTCAGCATGATCTGTAACAGAACAAGTGTTTATAATGTAAATATCAGCTTTCTCCGTATGCTTAATTGTTTCGAAGCCCATTTCTTTAAATGAACGGCCAATTGTAGAGGTTTCCGAAAAATTAAGTTTGCATCCTAATGTGTAGAATGCTACTTTTTTACCTTGTAACATAGTTTCTTCCCTTCTTGCTGATATTCAGCTTCTAGCTAAAATAAATGAACTATTTCAAATTTAATTTGAAATAGTTCAAAATATAGAAATAATTTAAATCGCAAATTTAGGAAAAAGAATTACTTTTTTACCCCAATACAAGGCTGTTGGAAATATATTCTTTATATAACTGATGAACAATACCATCGGTAACCCCAATTTTGGGTACGTGTATCTTATCTGCATTTGCCCATTCCATAATGCTTAGGAAAATTGTTGCTGCAGGAATGATAACATCAGCTCGGTCAGGATTCATGTCGAAGTTGATCATTAATTCCTGATAGCTGTATTGTTTAAGGTCGTAGTAAATACTTTTAAATTCTTGGTATGTAATGAATTTTTCTTTTTTTGGTGCCGCAAGTTTAACCAATCTGTTGATGTTACCACCTGATCCGATAAGTTCAATGTTTTCGCAGCTAGGACATACATCCAATAAACACTCTTTTATACGAATAAATTCATCTTTTGGGACACAGTCCCGAAGAATTTTAATGGTTCCCACATTAAATGAGGCGGAGAATTTGCAAATTCCTTTTGAAAAGAGAGTTAGTTCAGTACTGCCACCACCAACATCCACATATAAATAATCTTTGCTTGGGTCGAGAGTATCTGCAATTTTATTATCAAAAATAATGCTGGCTTCTTCTTTTCCATTGATAACGTCAATTTTTATTCCGGATTCATTTTCAATTCTTTGAATAATTTCAGTGCCGTTAACAGCCTCTCTCATTGCTGATGTTGCGCAAGCGCGGTAATTCACAACCTCATGAACGTCCATAAGGTTGCGAAATGCTTTCATGCTTTTAATTAATTTCTCGGCTTTATCTGCAGAGATAATTTTATCTATAAAAGTATCAGTTCCCAAACGTATTGGAACCCTTACTAATGATGATTTCTTAAAGTGAGCATTACCGCCTTCTTCAAGCACATTCATAAATAACAACCGGATGGCATTTGATCCGATATCTATGGCGGCAAATTTCATTATTTTCATAAAAGAGTATATTTAGATTTTCAGTGAGAAAAAATAAGTCAGATGATTCAATTTCATGTAACACCTTTTTGCGGTCAAATGTACATATTCAAGAATATAATTTAAATGAAATTTCCCAGTAATGCAATAAATAGATTTTATAGAAGGTGACTTGCCAGTTCTGCAAGGTGACTTCTTTCTCCTTTTATTAAGTTGACATGAGCAAATATATCCTGTCCCTGCATCCTGTCTGAGAGGTATGCTAAGCCATTCGATTTTTTATCCAGATAAGGTGAATCTATTTGTTCAATATCTCCTGTGAAAATCATTTTAGTACCTTCGCCTGCACGTGTAATTATTGTTTTAATTTCGTGGGGTGTAAGGTTTTGAGCTTCATCAACAATGAAGAATGTATTTGAAAGACTTCTTCCTCTAATGTATGCTAATGGAGTAATCTGTAATCTTTCATCTTTTAAAAGTTCGTCAATTTTGAGATACTCTTTACTATGGACGTTAAATTTATGCTTGATTACACTCAGGTTGTCGAAAAGAGGTTGCATGTAAGGGCCTATTTTTTCTTTGGCATCGCCCGGTAAATAGCCCAGATCTTTATTGGCCAAAGCAACAATTGGTCTGGCAAGGAAAATCTGATCGTACATGTCGATTTGCTGAAGAGCAGTTGCCAAAGCGAGTAATGTTTTTCCGGTTCCAGCTCGTCCGGTTAAAGCTACTAAGGATATTTTTGGATCCATGAGAGCATGCATGGAGAAAGTCTGTTCTGCATTTCGGGGATAAATTCCGTAAGCATTTGGTTTTTCAACCCGGGATATTATTTTCTCAACGGGATCGAAATGTGCAAGCGCACTAGATGAATTATTTTTCAGAATAAAATATTCATGACCTTTAATTGGTTTTTCAAGTCCAAACTCTTTTTCAGGAATTCCTTCGTTTGATTTATACAGAAAAGTGATCTTTTCATCATTAAAATCTTCAAGGGTTGTTATTCCCAGGCTAATTACATCATCAAGATCCTTAACCTGATCATTTTTATAATCTTCTGCAGGAATCCCTAATGATTTCGCTTTCATCCTAAGGTTAATATCCTTGGAAATCAGAATGACCTTTTTTTTACCGCGGTGGTTGTGAAGATACTCTGCAATAGCCAGAATTCTGTGGTCGGGGATGTTTTCCTGAAACGAACTTTTCATTTGAGGAGAAAATTCTTTTCCTGTTTCAACGGATAATTTTCCCAGATTTTTTCCTAGAGGAACACCGGCAGTAAAGAGCAGGTCTCCGGAAATACGGTCTAATTCTCTGCTGAATTCACGTGCGTGGTAATTAATCTGATCATTACCTTTTTTAAATTTATCCAGTTCCTCCAGAACGGTTATAGGAATAACAACATCATTTTCTTCAAAATTGTAAATTGAATTAAAATCATGAAGAATAACATTTGTATCAAGAACGAAAACCTTTTTGAGTTTTGCCATAATGAATGGTGTTAGAGGTTAATTTCGACAGGCATTTAGAGCCAGGCTTTATTTTATCATAATTATAAAATACTACTACTTAAATTGTTAGGTCTAAAAGTGATTCTATATCTCTTGATTTTAGGAAACATACCTAATGCTTTCGATTAAATAGTAGCGTTTCATAGTTTTAATTTAGCAATTTTTGCAGGAAATTCAACCTGTTAACACAAATTTTAAGAAATTTTATTCTTCTTTGTAAAATCATCAATATTAGTAGAAAATACAAAATGAATTATCAGGAAACTTTAGATTATATGTTTACTAAACTGCCTATGTATCAGCGTACAGGGCAGGCTGCTTATAAAGCCAATTTAGATACAACATTGGCTTTGGATGAGTATTTTAATCATCCCCATAAGAAGTTTAAATCGATTCATGTTGCAGGAACAAATGGAAAAGGATCAGTTTCTCATACTATTGCGTCTGTTTTGCAATCAGCGGGTTATAAAGTTGGTCTGTACACTTCGCCCCATTTAAAAGATTTTAGAGAGAGAATAAAAGTTAATGGTGAGCTTGTTTCTGAGGATTATGTAGTTGATTTTATTCGGAAGCATCAAGATAAATTTGAAGAATTATGTCCTTCCTTTTTTGAGATGACAGTTGCGATGGCTTTTGATTTTTTTGCTGATGAAAAGATAGATGTTGCTGTTGTGGAAGTAGGTTTAGGAGGAAGGTTGGATTCGACTAATATCATTTCGCCTGAACTTTCGGTGATAACTAATATAAGTAAAGATCATACTAATTTGTTAGGCTCGGAGCTTGCACAAATAGCCACAGAAAAGGCTGGAATTATAAAGAAAAATGTTCCTGTTATTATTGGAGAGAAACAGGAAGAGGTGATTGATGTCTTTTTGAGAATTGCCTCAAACAACAAATCTGATCTGATATTTTCAGAAGACAGGTATATGAATCAGTCCTCTGAATTGATTGATAACAAAAGAAATCTTGTTTACCAGTCTCTTGAAAATAATTCAATAATCAATTTATCGTGCGATTTATTGGGTCTTTATCAGATTAAGAATATCAGAACTGCTCTATGTGTGTTTGATGAATTGAATAGCAAGGGGTGGGGTATTTCCGAAGAATCTATGAAACATGGAGTTTCAGGAATAGTTAAAAATACTGGTTTGTTAGGGCGTTGGCAGACAATTGGCAATGCTCCAAGAGTAGTGTGTGATACCGGACACAATGTTGCAGGAATTAAAGAAATAATAGAGCAAATTGAATCGATGGATTACGGAAAACTGCATATTGTTTTTGGTGTCGTAAATGATAAAGATCTCACTAATATTCTTGAATTAATGCCGAAGAATGCGAGCTATTATTTTAGTCGGGCAGATATTCCCAGAGCATTGGATCAAGAAGTTCTTGCTGCAAAGGCGAAAGCTTATGGATTACTTGGAAATACATACCTGTCTGTGAAAGAAGCTCTAGAGGCTGCGAAGACAAATGCTCTTGAAAATGATTTGGTTTTTGTGGGAGGAAGTACTTTTGTTGTTGCAGAAGTTGTATAAACAAAACTAAGGTTTTTATTGCTGTGGTAATTTTTTCTGTTTATATTTGCAGTCGTTAAGGGCGATTAGCTCAGTTGGTTCAGAGCACTTGGTTTACACCCAAGGGGTCATAGGTTCGAATCCTATATCGCCCACATTTACAAGAAATTAATGTATTGTTTTTTGTAGTGTCCCCAGCGCCATTTATTTAAAATTAAATTTGTATAACAAAATAATCATTAGAGAAATTTTTCTTTAATGGAAACTTGGTTATTTTTGTTTTCATTTAAGGTGTAAGTAAGAAATTATGGTTCAAAGTTCTAAGAAAATTCAGGGGGTTCCTGAGCCGACAATTAGGCGCATGCCGTCATACTTAGCATTTGCAGAAGGCTTGTTAAGGAAAGGACAGCAGTTTGTTTCATCTACGCAGATAGCAAACTACATGAATATCGACCCCACCCAAGTCACAAAAGATTTATCCTATACAACTATTGTTGGAAAAACAAGAGTAGGTTACGAAGTTAAAGCGTTGGTAGATGTTTTGTCGGAGTTTCTTGGATTTACTATTATGGATAATGCTTTTCTTGTTGGAGCTGGATCTTTGGGGTCTGCATTATTGCATGATAGCGGATTGTCACATTTTGGATTAAATATCGTTGCGGCTTTCGATGTTAATTCTTCGACCATTGGGAAAAAATTTAATGATATTGAAGTATTCCACATCGATCAATTTCGTGATTTATCGCAGGAAATGAATGTGGTAATGGGAATTATTACTGTTCCAGCTGAAAATGCTCAAACAGTTGCCGATTTGATGGTAGCATGGGGTATTAAAGCGATTTGGAATTTTACGCCGGCAAGAATCAAGGTTCCGGAAGATATCATTGTTCAAAACACAACACTCTATTCTAATCTGGCAATTATTTTTAATAAATTGCATAACGATAGAAAAGAAGTTCTGTAAGATATAAGATCAATAAAATAAAAGACAGGGCTGTTGGAAAATTTCAACAGCCCTGTCTTTTATTTTATTGATGTTTACAATTTAATCTTCCAGAATGCTAATGGCGTGGTCTAAAATAGTTGTATCATCCAGTTCAACAATACCACCATAAGGGCCTTGTTCAACATGAATTCCTGTGCATTGGCCTTCATCAAAATTGGTTCCACCAAAATAATTTCTAACGGTTTCTACTTCTAATTGTAAATCTTCTGCAATCCTTTGCATACTACCTTCAGGTAAACTATCTTTAATTTCTCTTAACTTATTGAATGTGATTGTTTTAGTCATATGCTTTTAAGTTTTAATTAAAGGTTAGAAATTGATTTGCTCCTTAAATTTAACGAAAGTAATTGTTAATTTAAAATTATTAGGGTGTTAAATCATGTTAAAAAGTAAGAGTAAAACTGGTTTTTTCGTTTGGAATTGACTGTGCAGTAATGGTTCCTCCGTGCAATCGCAATATCTGTTTTGACAGACTTAATCCAATACCAGAGCCTTTCGGTTTTGTTGTGAAAAATGGAATGAACACTTTATCAAGCACCTCTTTTATAATGCCTTGTCCGTTGTCGCTTATTTGAATTGATATTCTGCCTCTTTTGTTCATAAAGGCTTTCAGTTCAATTTTTGGATCGGTTGTGTGTTCGAGTGCATGAATAGAGTTTTTAATCAAATTGATTAAAACCTGTTCAAGCAGCTGTTCGTCGGCAGAAAGCTCCAGACTTTGAGGGTTGATACTAATCTCACATTTGATGCCTTTCCTCTTTATTTCCTCTTCCATCAGGCGATGAATGTTGTCAAATAGCTTCTCTATCTGAAAAATACCGAAATTTGGCTTTGGAATTTTTGTAAGATTCCGATAAGTATCTACAAAATGCAAAAGTCCGGAACTTCTTTTATGGATTGTTTCAAGAGCCAGTTTAACCTCGTTCAGTGTCTCCAGATCCTCATCTTGAAACTTATTGGTGTTGTTTTCCCCGAAATCATCAAGAATTGTTGTTAGTGTAGTAGAAAGGGAAGAGATTGGCGTAATTGAATTCATAATCTCATGAGTAAGTACCCGAATAAGTTTTTGCCAGGATTCAATTTCTTGTTCTTCCAGTTCGTATTGGATGTTTTTAATTGACACAAGTATTACTTGCCGGTTGTTAATTTTAAACTCGGTAGCGTAAATTGCAAGCTTTAGGATATCCTCATTGTCAATAACTTTAACCAGTGTGTTTTCTCCATGCTTAAGGCTTAACAGGCAATTTACAAGTTCCTCACTAAAACCGCTTAAGTCTTGTATTTTTTTAAGGTTGCTTACCTGAAAAAGTTTCTTAGAGGCATTGTTAATCATTTCTACTTTTCCATCGCGGTGAAATGCAATTAAGCTAATTCCAATGTGTTGAATTACGGTTTGTAAATAGAAATAATGTTCTTCTTTTTCTGCTCTTATTTTTTGAAAATCAGTAATTACCGCATTGAAAGACTCCTGCAGCTTGTCGAATGAGCTTCCAAGACCCTGAACCTGGAAATTTCGTGTGAAATCAGAATATCGTATGGATTCCAGAAAATTCTTTAGCAGGCGGTTGGTTTTTTCAACGTACTTAATAATTTCATATATTTGATAAATAATCGCAATAAAAGTAAGGCTTGCTGTGAAGTAGAGGCTCTTTTTTGCAATCAAGTAAAATAATAAGAATATCGTTGCTGAGAGCACGATGATTCTTATTATAAAATTAATCCGGAAGCTTTTATAAACCATATTTTTCTAGTCTTCGATAAAGAGATGTGCGTGTAAGACCTAATTCTCCAGCAGCTTTGGAAATATTTCCTTTATTTGTTTTCAATACTTTCTGTATGATGTTCTTTTCAACTTCTTCAAGGTTATAGGAGTCAAATTCAACATCATCCTGACCATTTCTTTCAATACTTACTTGGAAATCGGCCGGATCCAGATTCCGATCGTCTGCCATAATGATTGCCCTCTCCATTAAATGTTGAAGTTCTCTCACATTTCCAGGCCAACTGTAATCGTAAAGTTTGTTTAGGCATGCTTTTGATAGAGGGTTGATGCCTTTTTTATACTTTTTAGAATATATTTCAAGAAAATGATTTGCCAAAAGCGGTATGTCTTCGTATCGTTCTCTTAAAGCAGGAAGACTTATTTCAACAGTATTAATTCTGTACAGAAGATCCTGACGATATCTGTCTTCTGATGCCATTTGTTTTAGAGGCATATTGGTTGCACATATTAAACGGATATCGATAGGAATTGGCTTGTTTGATCCAACCCGAATCACTTCTCTTCGCTCTAAAACAGTTAATAGTTTTGCTTGCATCGGCAGGCTTAAATTCCCAATTTCATCTAGGAATAGTGTTCCGCCTGAAGCAATTTCGAATCGGCCGGGACGGTCGGCGCGGGCATCTGTAAATGCACCTTTCACGTGTCCAAACAGTTCGCTTTCAAATAAGTTTTCATTTATGGATCCAAGATCAACGCTGATAAAAACTTCATCTTTTCTTGATGAGTTTCGGTGCAGTGCTCTTGCAACCAATTCTTTGCCCGTACCGTTTTCGCCAAGGATCAAGACATTGGCATCTGTTACCGCCACTTTTGTGATGGTTGAGAATACCTGCTGCATTTCAGGAGATGTACCAATAAAGTCATTAAACGGTTGGTCAAGAACTGCATTTAATTCTTTTTGTTTTGTCTTTAGTTCTTTGACTTCATCTTTCGATCTGCGCAGTTTTATTGCTGATGAGATGGTGGCAAGAAGTTTTTCGTTCTGCCATGGTTTTAATATAAAGTCTGTAGCACCTGCTTTTATAGCTTTTACCGATTTTTCGATATCGCCATAAGCTGTAATGAATAATACAACCGCCTGTGGGTCAATTTCAAGTATTTTATTTAGCCAATGATATCCTTCCTGACCGCTAATTGCATCTTTTGTAAAATTCATGTCAAGCAACACAACATCGTAATGATCCTGTTTCATGAGTTTTGGAATCATTTCCGGATCAGACTCTGTGTGTATTAATTCTACGTGTTGTTTAAGCAGCAACTTTAAAGAAAACAGGATATCTTCGTTATCATCAATAGCTAATATTTTGCCGTTTTTTTGATTTGCCATAATTTGAATTAATTTGTCGTTTCAGGTTTTGGTACTTAAATAGGAATCCAAGTTATCATTAAAATTTTAATATTAAAAGAAAAATGTTCGCATACGTACAGTTCTTGTATTGTTTTCGTTCACAGATGCGTGGAAATCAATAAGTTTTGGTTTTTCAAGGAGTTGTTAATCAATGTTAAAAGTGTTTTGGCATGAAAGTGGCTATATTGCGGTTGTGTTTGAAAAAGGATTAAAAAAGTCAAATTATAATGGATAGAGTTATTGAAAAGAAAGCCTGGTATTTACTAAGGAAAAACTGGTACTTGGCGGGAGCCGTTCTAGGTGTTGTTGTCTTGTATGCAGCATTTTTGGGAGAGTCAGGATCCCGATTACGTATTGATGCAGAGAAAATTTCAATTGGAGATGTGAAGACTGATTATTTTCAGGAATACATTGCCCGAACGGGAACGGTTAATCCAATTACCACTGTTTATTTAGATGCTATTGAAGGAGGCCGGGTTGAAGAGATACTGCTGGAAGAAGGAAGCATGGTTAAAAAGGGGGATGTAATACTCCGTTTAAGCAACTCAGAGTTGAACCTGCAAATATTAAATTCGGAAGCTGGCTTTACTGAGCAGGTAAACAGATTACGGGATACCCGTTTAAGTATGGAACAGGATCGTTTGAATGTAAGAAGAAGTTTGTTGGATATAGATTTAAATTTGGCAAAGAGTAAAAGGGCTTATCAGAGAAATAAAATTTTCTTTGAGAAGGATTTAATTTCCCGGGAAGAATTCGACGAGTCAAATGATAATTACAATTACTATAAAAAAACCAGAGAGTTGCTTTTGGAGAGACAAAAAACCGATTCTCTTGCGCGTACAATTCAAATTCAACGATTGGATGCCAATTTGAAAAACATGGAAAACAATCTGGAAATGGTTCGTGCAAAACTCCAGAATTTAAATGTAAAAGCACCTGTTGATGGTCAGTTAGGATCTTTAAATGTTGAATTGGGAGAGTCAAAGTCAAGAGGGCAGCGCTTAGGGCAGGTGAATGTATTGGATAATTATAAAATAAATGCGATGGTTGACGAACTCTACATTGCACGATTAAATAAAGGATTAAAGGCTAAATTTAGTTTTAGCGGCGTTGATTATAATTTAGTGGTTTATAAAGTTTATCCGGAAGTACGTAGTGGTCAGTTCGAAATTGATATGAAATTTGTTGGTGAGCTTCCTCCTGGAATTAGAACCGGGCAAACATTTAGAACAAAAATTGAATTGGGAGAGCCCAGGGAGGCTGTGTTGATTCAAAGAGGAGGTTTTTTTCAAAGTACTGGAGGGCAATGGATATTCGTTGTGGATCCCAGTGGTGAGTTTGCTGCAAAACGTGCAATTAAACTGGGAAATCAGAATCCAATGTATTATGAGGTTCTTGAGGGTTTGAAACCGGGAGAGAGAGTTGTAACAAATAGCTATGAATCATATGGAGATGTTGACAAATTGGTTTTAAAGTAAGTGGATGTTAAGAATTTTATTGAATACCGTTTTACGAAGTTTATATCGGCAAAAAGCCTACTCCTTAATGAATATTTTAGGATTGGCAACTGGTGTGACTTGTACGTTACTCATATTAATATGGGTAGAATATGAAACAGGATTTGATAAGTTTCATGAGGATATTGATCAGGTTTATAGCGTTTATGAGAGTCAGAACTATGCAGACGGGGATGTGTTTTCGGTATATTCAACACCTGCGCCATTAGCCGAATCAATAAAAAGAACATTTCCGGAAATTAAGTATTCCACCAGAATGGTTACTACCTGGGGACAATTGATTCTTTCTGCAGATGGGAAAAGCTTTGTTGAAGATGGCGGGAAAATTGTTGACGCAGATTTCTTTCAGATTTTTACTTTTCCTATCGTAGAAGGAGAAAAAGAGAATCCTTTTAAGGAGGAAAATTCAATTGTGCTTACAGAGAAGCTCGCTCAGAAATTGTTCGGCGAATTGGATCCGATTGGAAGAAAGATTGAAATAAATTCCAAATTTGATTATGTAGTTTCGGCTGTGATTCAAAATCCGCCGGCTAATTCATCAATAACTTTTGACTTTATTCTTCCTTTTCAATTTTTTGGGAAGTTGTGGGCTTATGATTTAAATGATTGGGAGGCAAATACTTTTCACACTTTTATCAAGGTAGAAGAAGGGGTTGATTCGGATGATTTGGCAGCTCAGTTACAAACGTATATTAAAGATCGTATTAAGAATTCAAATGTAGATCTTGATCTTCAGGCTTTCGTGAAATATCATTTGTATGCCATTAATACGAATAAAGTTGGTTCAATTTGGTATGTGAGAGTATTCCTGCTGGTAGCTGTTTTGATACTTTTAATTGCCTGTTTCAATTATATGAATTTGGCAACAGCCAGATCAGAAAGAAGAGCAAAAGAAGTTGCTGTTAGAAAAGTAGTTGGAGCTCAGCGAAAAGGTTTAATCGGTTTATTTCTTGGCGAATCGATATTTTTCACATTAATATCCTTAGGAATAGCCGTTGTTTTGGTCGAATTACTACTTCCTGTTTTTAGCGATTTAACGGATAGAGATTTGTCACTGGGGATAAATAATATAAAATTTTTGTTTAGCGTTTCGGGTATTGTATTGCTTACTGGAATTGTGTCAGGAAGTTATCCGGCGTTGTTTCTGTCCTCTTTTCTGCCAATTCATGTAATTAAAGGTGTGTCAAGAAAAGATTCTGCTCTGCTCAGGAAGGTGTTGGTAGTCATTCAGTTTAGTATGTCGATATCTCTGTTTATTTGTTCAGGAATTATTTATCAGCAACTGAAATTTTTAAGGGAATCGGATGTTGGCTACAATAAGAACGATTTGATTTATATTGAGATGGCAGATGATTTTAATTCGATTTATCCTAAGTTGAAAAATGAGTTGATTAAAATTCAGGGAGTTTACTGGGTAACTGCAGCAAACCAAATGCCGGTAAATTTTACAAATTCAACTTGGGATGTAGATTGGCCCGGAAAAATAAAAGATTCTGAAGATATCTTGTTTCAATTGTCTTTTGTGGATTATGATTTCATTGAAACATTTGAAATGAATGTGATTCAGGGAAGGGGATTTTCCAAATTGCATGGCGGGGATAGCTTGAAATTTATTATTAATGAATCGGCGGCAGAAAAGATGAATATGGTTCATACCATTGGAGAACCTTTGCAGATTTGGGATTATTCGGGCGAGGTGATAGGTATTGTTAAAGATTTTAATTTTAATAGTCTTCAGGTTGGAGTGGAACCCTTAATCATGATGCGAAACCCGGCAGCTTTTAAATACATAGGGATTCGAATTGGAGAAGATGTGGAGCCAATTCTAAATAAAATAAGAACAGTCTGGGACTCAACAGTTCCGGATATTCCGTTTACTTATCGATTTTTGGAAGAGGACTTTAAGTATTTTTATACGGCTGAATCTCGAATGAGTAAAATATTTATTTCATTTACAATAATAGCTTTTATTATTTCATGTTTGGGTTTGTTTGGGCTTGTTTCCTTTGTTACAGAACGAAAATCCCGTGAAATGGCACTAAGGAAGGTCTTTGGAGCTAATATGGATACTGTATTTCAATTGTTGTTGAAAGAATTTTTTAAATGGGTAATGCTTTCCAATTTCATTGCTTGGGTACTTTCATTTTTTGTGATGGAGTGGTGGTTAAAAGGGTTTGCCTATCGGATAGATATTGGAATTGGAATTTTTATCTTGTCAGGATTTGTATCTCTGTTGATAACCTTTCTTACTGTTTATCAGCAAATATGGAAATTGGCTTTAAAAACTCCGGTGCGTGTGCTAAAATATGAATAAGTGATTGTTTAAATAGATATGGCTATGATTAATACTAAAAATTTAATTAAAGTTTTCAGAACCGATGAGGTGGAAACTACGGCATTAAATAATGTCAATCTGGAAATTAATAAAGGAGAATTTGTTGCGATAATGGGCCCGTCGGGATGTGGCAAGTCAACTTTGCTGAATATTATCGGCTTGCTTGATAATCCAAGTGAAGGAGAGCTGCATTTTAACGGTTATCAGGTAGAGAACTACACTGAAAGGCAAAGAACAAATTTGAGAAAAGAAAACATTGGTTTTGTTTTTCAAAGTTTTAATTTGATTGATGAATTGACTGTGTTTGAGAATGTTGAGCTGCCTCTTTTGTATATGAAAGTATCGGGTGCAGAGAGAAAAAGAAGAGTGAATGAGGCATTGGAAAGAATGAATATTGCCCATAGAGCTAAGCATTTTCCTCAGCAATTATCTGGTGGACAGCAACAAAGAGTTGCTATTGCAAGAGCTGTTATTTCAAATCCCAAATTGATTTTAGCGGATGAGCCAACGGGTAATTTGGATTCGGCTAACGGAGAAGAGGTGATGAATCTTTTAACTCAACTTAACGAGGAAGGAACTACAATAATCATGGTAACTCACTCGCCGTCAGATGCAGATAGAAGTCATCGTATTATTCAGTTGTTTGACGGACATATTGTAACTGAGAATATGAGACAAAAGCTCTAGAAAGGAAATATTATTGTTATTAATCAATTCTTAGGTTTATATTCTGAAAATTGAGCTGCATATTAATCAGGCAAGTATGTTTAAGAATTTTTTCATTACACTTTTTCGAAATTTTTCCAGAAACAAATTCTATACAACAATTAATATTGTTGGTTTATCAGTGGGATTAATTTGTACAATTTTGATTTTACTGTTTGTTCAGGATGAACTTTCATACGATAAGTATAATGTGAATCATGAACGGATCATTCGTTTGGGATCAGATTTTACTTTGAGTGGAAAGAGAGACCGTGTTGCGACATCGCCTTTACCATTCGGGCCAACCTTTGCTGAGGAATTTCCTGAGGTGGAGCAGTTTGTTCGGTTTCAAGGTTCAGGAAGACAGCAGTTTAAATATGATGATAAAGAGTTTTATGAAGAACATATCGCCTTTGCTGATTCTTCTGTATTTACTATTTTTAGCTTTCCCCTGCTAAAAGGAGATCCCCAAAAAGCTCTTACTCAGCCATACTCAATAGTGCTAAATGAAACTCTGGCAAAGAAGTATTTTAACGGCGAAGATCCAATAGGCAAGATTTTGCTTGTTGGTGAAAATACAGCCTATACTGTTAGTGGAGTAATGAAAGATCTCCCTTCCAACAGCCACTTTAAATATAATGCTTTCTATTCCATGAAAACATTGGAAAGCATAAGGGGAGCGGAGCAATTTAACAGTCAGCAGCCAATTTCATTTTGGTCTTTTAATAATTATACGTTTTTGCTGTTAAAAGAAAATTCGGAGGCGGATGCTATTCTCGAAAAGTTTCCGGCTTACTATGAGAAATACATGAAAGAGCTTGGAGATCAATTGGGAGTTTCCTACAAATTAATAATTCAGCATCTTGAGGATATTCATTTAAGATCACAATTGCAATGGGACGCTCCAACCGGCAATATAAAATACATATATATTCTTACTGCGATTGCCATTTTCATCCTGTCCATTGCCAGTATTAATTACATGAACATGGCAACCGCACGGTCTTCGAAACGAGCAAAAGAGGTTGGTATTCGTAAAGTGGTTGGTGCACAAAGAGATAATATCATTCGTCAGTTTATGATGGAGAGTATATCTTTAACAGTTTTTGCTCTTATTATAGCCTTAATATGTGTTGAGTTATTGTTGCCTCTGTTTAATCAATTGGTAAATAAGGATCTCACATTGAGTATTTTGGATACTCCGGAGGTGATTCTGTTTAATGTAATTCTAGCCGTCCTCTTAGGTCTTATTTCGGGGAGTTATCCTGCTCTTTACTTGTCTTCAATTCAGCCGGTTTTTATTTTAAAAGGAAGAAATGGCAAAGGTGGGGCAAATGGTTTTTTGCGAAAATTGCTTGTGATCTCACAGTTTACAGTTTCAGCCATGATGATTAGCGGAACTATCATCGTTGCATCTCAATTCCTGTACATGAATAGTATGGATGTGGGATTTAATAAAAAAGATATCGTTGTTTCGGTTATTCGCGATTCAGTATTGCGGACTAGAATAGATGCGTTAAAAATGGAGCTGAAGAAAAACCCTAATATAAAGGCTGTTGCAACTTCGAGTTCATTAATTGGTTTTGGAGGATCGAAAACGGTGCATTTGTACGAGAGTGATGAAGGGATGCAGCAGTATGCATTAAATTTCAATGTTATTGATTTTGATTATATCGATTTAATGGAAATGAATATTCTGAAAGGAAGAAATTTTAATCGTGAGATTCCATCAGATACAATCAATGCATTTATCGTTAATGAGTCGGCCGCAATTAAATTTAACTGGGGCGAAAATGCCTTGGGGAAAAAGCTTCAGGTTGGAGTGGAAATTGAAGGTGTTGAAGATGGGGGAGAAGTTCAATTGGGCGAGGTGATTGGTGTAATTCGGGATTTTAATTATCAGCCTCTTAAAGATTTAATTGAGCCGATGAATCTTATTGTCTCGGAAAATCCTGATTACCGAAGGAATTTGCACGTGAAAATTAATTCTGAAAATAAAAAAGAGACCCTACTATATATTCAGAAAGTATGGAATGAGTTCTGTCCCAATATGTCATTTGGTTATTCCTTTTTGGATGATAGAATGAAAGAAAATTATGAACCGGAAGAAAGACTGACATGGATTTTTTCAATTTTTTCTTTGATAAGCATTTTAATTGCATCCATGGGTCTGTTTGGATTGTCCTCTTTTATGGCCGAACAACGAACCAAAGAACTGGGCATTCGGAAGGTATTAGGTGCATCGGTAGCAAAGTTGGTGTATTTGCTGACTCGTGAATTTATCAGGTTAATTGTAATTGCGAATATCGTAGCTGTTCCAATATCTTATTGGGCTTTAAGTGCGTGGTTGAGTGATTTTCCTTATCACATTTCAATAGGCATTTGGATATTTGTTGTCACCCTAATTGTTTCTTTAGTGATTGGATTGTTTACTGTAGCATGGCAATCTTACCGGGCAGCAAGTTCCGATCCAATTAAGGCAATTAAATATGAATAAACTCAAATAGTATAAACCTTCTAAATCATTTACTCATGAGAGAAATATGTGTGCCAATACCACTTGGCGATGATAATGAAGTTGCAGAAGTAGAAGTTAAACTTGCAAATAAGAAAATATCTGTATTTTTTAGATTGGAATCATTTTCTTGGGATGTATCCAAAGAAATGGCAGATAAATCAGATGATATAACAGAGAAATTACTCAAGATATATAATTTGAAAAAGCTCATCGCCGACTATGATTCAGATTGGGAATTGATACAGATTTTTACTCCTTTAGAGTCATCAAAGAACATTCAGGTGCTGTTTCGTAAAAAATAGCTGAAGATATTATTTATTTCTTGTGTAACTTTTGTTGTGTCTATTCGTCATACGAGCGGAAAGAACAATAAACTTAAATCAGGAAGTATGGATCGTCTAGCAAAAAATCTCTTATTCTTTTTTCTTTTTATTCAATTGTTTTTTGGCTCATTCTCTGTTTTGGGTCAAACATATTCATGTTATTTATACGGTAGTATTACTACTGTTGATGGAGATATGTACAAAGGTGCCATTCGTTGGGATGATGAAGAGGTGTTCTTAACAGATGTGTTTAATGCCGACAAAGAAGAAAATCCTTACCTGAAATACCTTCCGGAATCCAAAATCAAAAATAATGAAGAAGGATACAGTAGAAAGAGAACATGGGATCGATTCGAAGTCACAATTAATGATGAGAGGAGAAATTTAAGCAGTGTTTACGATCGAAAATTTCAATGTCGGTTTGGCGATATAAAATCAATATCTGTAACAGGAAGCGAATCGGTATGTTTAGAGCTTAAAAATGGAAAGTATATTAACTTAAGCGGTGGTTCAAATGATGTGGGAACAAAAGTTTGGATCATTGATCAGGAATTAGGATTGTTGAAAATTGATTGGGATCGTATTGATATAGTCAATTTTGAAACAACACCTACTGATCATGTGGAGACTTTTGGAGAACCAATTTATGGAAAGATTACAACAACGAAAGGAGAGTTTACAGGTTTTATTCAATGGGATCACGATGAGTGTCTTTTGGGAGATAAATTGGATGGAAGAAGTCGCGATGGAGACGTATCCATCTCTTTTGATAAAATAAAAAAAATTGAAAAAACAGAAAATGGAAGTCTCATTACTTTGCATTCCGAACGACAGTTCGAATTGACCGGTGAGAATGATGTTAATAAATACAATAGAGGAATTATAGTTAGTATTCCTAATGTTGGAAGAGTAGATTTTCCCTGGAGTCACTTTCTTTCTTTGGAGATTCTTCCTCTTTCCAAAAATACAGATTGTTTATCTGAATTTAGGGTATCGCAAAGGTTGTTCGGTACATTAGTTACAAAGGAAGGTAAATCGTATAAAGGAGTAATTGTTTACGATTTAGATGAGGCAATGGATTCGGAAATTTTAAATGGTTTAAATGATAAATTGGAATTTGCTATCCCTTTCAGAAATATTGGCAGTATTAAACCAATGGCATACAACTATTGTCTTGTTGAACTAAAAAATGGGATGAAGCTGTATCTTGGCGACCAAACCGATGTTTCCAATAAAAATGCCGGAGTAATTGTTTTTGTAAATGAAGATGAATATCAAAACTTTAAATGGGAAGATATCGAACGTATCGATTTTATGTGAAAATCTTCATATTTAGAATAGATGTCCCATCTTGATTTTTTCAAAATGGGATTTTTTTTGTAATTAACTGATCTTATCCTGTTTTCTTAAGCTTCTGGTGTTTTTTGATAAAAGAATCATTACTTCTTCAAGTGTATTTAGATCTCCGTACTCTCCCATATTTAGAATATGAAAATTATCTCAAAAGTGCTACTATCTTGGCATTTAATTAACTATTGTGATGCTTATTGTTACTTGGGTGGCTGTTCTTGGTCGGACAGCTATTTATTGAGGCAATAAAATTATTCCCATAAATCTGGATTTTCTCATTTTTAAATGCAATATTTATATTGTCGTAACTGTGGTTACGGTAATGTGAGTTACGATAAAAAAATAAAGTGACATGAAATTTTATAATAGGGAAAAAGAAATAGCTCAACTTCATAAGATTGAGAAGAAATCTAGAAATACTGCACAAATGACCTTTATGCTTGGTCGCAGACGTATTGGTAAGACGAGTTTGTTGATAAGAGCTACAGAAAATTATAAAACGCTTTACTTTTTTGTGTCCAAAAAAAGTGAGCCGCTTTTGTGTGAGGAGTTTACCACTGAAATAAAGAATAAGCTTGGAGTTGATATTTTTGGAGAGCTCAAATCGTTTAAAGATGTATTTGGCTATCTGATGGATTTATCCACCAAGCAGCATTTCACCCTTATAATAGATGAATTTCAGGAGTTTAATTCTATCAACTCCTCCATATATAGCGAAATGCAGAATATTTGGGATTCGAAAAAAAATGAATCATCGATTAATTTATTACTCTGTGGTTCGGTATATTCATTGATGTCTAAAATTTTTGAGAATTCTAAAGAGCCTCTTTTTGGTCGAGCTACAGCAAGAATTCATCTTAAAGCTTTTGATATAGCTGCACTTAAAGAGATATTATCAGATCATTACCCAGAATACACTAAAGAAGATTTACTTGCCTTTTATCTTGTTACAGGTGGAGTCGCCAAATATGTTGAAATCTTAGTGGAGGAAGGTAGTTTTATAAAGAACGATATCCTTGATCATGTATTTTCGGATAATTCCCTTTTCATTGATGAAGGTAAAAATGTATTGATTGATGAATTTGGTAAGGATTACGGTAATTATTTCTCGATACTATCATTGATTGCATCCTCTAAAACATCAAGAGTTGAGATGGAGTCTGTTCTTGAAATAAATATTGGAGGTTTTCTAAATCGATTAGAGAGTGATTATGGTCTGATAGAAAAGGTAAAGCCTATTTTCTCTAAATCAAATAGCCGATCAATCAAATATCAGATTAAAGATAATTTTTTAAACTTTTGGTTTAGATTTATTTACAAATATAGAAGTGCTGTAGAAATTGGAAATATCGATTATATCAAGAATATAGTTGAGAGAGATTATGACGTATATTCTGGCCGCATACTTGAAAAGTATTTTGTTGATAAAATGATGCAAGAAGGCATATATTCTGATATTGGTACTTATTGGGAAAAGGGAAACAAAAATGAGATTGATATTGTTGCAGTTAACGAATACGAAAAACGTTTAGTTCTTGCTGAAGTAAAAAGGAATAAGGATAAAATTAAACTAAATATTTTGCAGCAAAAGGCATCTTCCTTGCTAAATAATTTTAACAAATACTCTATTGAATACATTCCCTTGTCTTTAGATGAAATGTGATTATTATGAATCCTTTTATAATGTGCTATTATGTGTCTACATGCACAGTAAAAGGACTGACTTTGATTTTTTTAAGGTATCCGAATTGGTATCTGCTTTTGATGTGGATTAGACGGATTATAACATAAAAACACCAATAAATAAATGATTTATTGGTGTTTTTATGTTTAGTGGAGCTGCAGGGAATCGAACCCTGGTCCAAACACGCGATCAATAGGCTTTCTACATGTGTAGTGATTTATTGATTTTCGTACAAAGTTAGGGAAAGCACACCCGATACTTTATCTTATCTTTTTAATTTCGCCTGCTCCCCAAAGCCTGAAGCAGACTAACCCTGAATTGATAGCATCCAATTACTTACCGGAACAAGGTGGAACCATAAGTTGGATGTCTCGTCACCACTCCTAGAGTGGTGATGAAGCATTAATCTACTTTATTCGATTAAGCAGCAAGAGCGTAGTTATTTTCGCCAATTAAAAAGTTTGATATCCGATATTTACGAGCTGGAATAACAACGCTCGACATGCTTACATACTAATTCATCATGCTGTCAAAATCCACGTCAGCCCCAGAATCGATACAAAATTAGTAAAATTCACACAGTTTATATGATTTTTTAATGGAAACCTTACAGAATTAGTATTAAATTTAAGTTAGTAAGGGTAGATGTTTAATTATCAATTACAAAGAGTGAGTATTTGCAGTTCTTGCTTTATGCATAGCAATAGATAAAGGCATAACGATTGTTCAAATTAGAGATCTACTTCAAAAAAGGTAATCAATCTATTCTGATAGGCGTACAAATAATAGTCGTTTTTATTCTTATCTTAAAGTTCATTTTCCGTATAAAATTGCACAATCGTATATTAATCAAGGAATCGTATGAAGAATAAAATTAGAATCGGAGTACTTCGGGAAACTAAAAATCCTCCTGATAGAAGAGTTGCAATACCTCCAGTAACCGGCTTGCAAATTCTTAATAAATATCCTAATGTTAGTATATTCATTCAGCCGAGCGACATTCGTTGCTTTACCGATTCGGAATATAGAGAGCAAGGATATTTTTTAACGGATGATTTGCGCGATTGTGATATTCTGATTGGCGTAAAAGAGGTTGCTATGCCTACTTTAATTCCCAATAAAACCTATTTGTTTTTTTCACATGTAGCAAAAAAACAAATATATAATAGAGAGTTATTGCGTCAAATAGTTAAAAAAAATATAACCTTAATTGATTATGAGTATTTAAAAGACAATCATAATAAACGTTTGGTGGCTTTTGGTCATTGGGCTGGTGTAGTAGGTGCTTATAAGGCACTTAGAGCTAGGGGTGTACGAACCGATCTTTTTGATTTACCACCAGCTAGTCTTTGTGAAGATATGGAGGAAATGTATTTACATCTGAAAAAAATTAGTTTAAAACCGATTAAGATATTGATTACCGGAGGTGGCCGAGTTGCAATGGGAGCAATGCAAACACTTCGAGTTTTGAATTTAAAAGAGGTAGGGCCAGAAGAATTTTTACGAGAAAGTTTTAATGAGCCTGTTGTTTGTAGAATTGATCCGGAGAGTTATGTGGAGCGGAAAGATGGGCGAGATTTTAATCTTCAGGATTTTTACAATTATCCAGAAATGTACCAATCGACATTTAAGCCTTTTACGAAAGTAACAGACTTATTTATTGCTTGTCATTACTGGGATCCAAAGTCGCCTAAGTTCTTAAGTCCAGAAGATTACAAAGAAGAGGGTTTTAACATTTCAGTAATTGCTGATGTGAGTTGTGATCTAAATGGTCCAATTGCGTCAACGCTTCGAGCATCAACAATTGCATCTTCCTTTTATGGATACGATCGATTTAACGAGGAGGAAGCAATTCCTTTCGTCGATAAAAGAAATGTAACAGTTATGGCTGTGGATAATTTACCAGGCGAATTGCCACGAGATTCTTCAATTGATTTTGGGGAAGCTCTGTATCAGAATGTATATGAAGCACTTTTAGCTGATGATCCGGATGGAATAATTGAGCGGGCAACAATTGTGAAAGAAGGAGTGTTGACTCCTCGGTTTGCTTATCTTCAGGATTATTTAGAAGGAAAAGATGCTGTAATAGTATAAAAATAAAGACCAAATGTACTGCATTTGGTCTTCTGTATATTATAGATTTTTTAAATCGGATATTGTTTGATTCGGATCATTTGCTCCAAAAACAAAACTTCCGGCAACCAAAGCATTGGCCCCGGCTTCAATTAATTTTTTTCCTGTTTCCAAATTCACACCTCCATCAATTTCAATTACGACAGAAGCATTTTTTTCTTTGATCAATTCAGCCAGTTTTTCAACTTTAGCATAAGTGTTCTCAATAAAACTCTGTCCGCCAAAACCAGGATTTACGCTCATTAAAAGAACCAAATCAATATCAGTAATAATTTCTTCTAAAACAGAAACCGGGGTATGAGGGTTTAGCGATACGCCGGCTTTCATTCCTTCACTGTGAATGTTCTGAATAGTACGGTGAAGATGAGTGCAAGCTTCGTAATGAACTGTTAGAATGTCAGCGCCGGCTTTTTTAAAAGCTGCAACGTATCTATCCGGATCAATAATCATCAGATGAACATCCAACGGTTTTTCAGCAATTTTGTTTATTTGCTCTACAACAGGCAGACCATATGATATGTTAGGTACAAAGACCCCATCCATAATGTCTAAGTGAAACCAATCGGCCTGACTGTTGTTTACCATTTCGATATCGGCCTTTAGATTTGTGAAATCGGCAGCTAGCAGCGAAGGTGAAATTAATGTTTGCATTTGGTTGTTTACGTTTCGTTTAAATATGGCGCAAATATAAGTAAAAAAGGATAAGAGGAGGTAAATGAAAATTCACCATCTATTCTTATCCTTTCTTTTCACCCTAAAATAAATATTATTCTCCTAAATAAGTTTTTAGTATTTTGCTTCTAAATGTTGTCTTCATTCGCTTGATTGCCTTCTCTTTAATCTGGCGAACACGTTCCCGCGTTAAGCCAAATTCTTTTCCAATTTCTTCGAGAGAGTAAGGTGGCTTTTCATTTAATCCAAAATACAATCTAATAATAGCAGCCTCCCTTTTTGAAAGTGTTGATAAAGACCGGTCAATTTCTTTGCGAAGTGAGTCCCGAATTAGCTTTTTATCCGGACTAATTTCATCATTGCTAAGCAATATATCGTAAAGAGTATTCTCTTCGTCAGGGTTTATAGGAGCATCCATAGAGATGTGTCTTCCTGAAGCCTTAAGTGCTTCTTTTACATCTTTCGGACTCATTTCCAGTATGGCAGCAATCTCTTCAGGTGAAGGTTCCCGCTGATACTCCTGTTCCAATTGAGCGAATGTTTTGTTGATTTTGTTAATAGAACCAATTTTGTTTAACGGCAGGCGCACAATTCGGGCTTGCTCGGCCAATGCCTGCAAAATGGATTGCCTAATCCACCAAACAGCATATGATATGAACTTAAAACCTCTGGTTTCATCAAATCTTTGAGCTGCTTTAATTAGTCCTAAGTTTCCTTCGTTAATCAAATCCGGCAGACTAAGGCCTTGGTTTTGATATTGTTTCGATACAGAAACAACAAAACGTAGATTGCATTTAATAAGTCGATCCAGGGCTTTTTTATTGCCCTTTTTTATCTCCCTGGCAAGCTGAACCTCTTCCTCTGCAGAAATAAGATCGACTTTCCCAATTTCATGAAGGTACTTGTCCAGTGACGGAGTTTCTCTATTGGTTACCTGTTTAGTGATCTTTAGTTGTCTCATAGTGGATTTTAATGGTATTTACATACGAGTTGACTATTCTCGTTTATATTTAAATATAGCAAAATCATTTTGAAAAAGAAATTTGTGGCACTTTCAAGAAGTTTATTTTGAGATTAATAAACTTATATAGCGACATCAGGCATCAATTTGAATAATAAAATCATTTATTTTTTGTGATTTATAACTAATTCCGTAATATTGCAATTGAATTCAGATTAATTCTTCTCATTTAGAGGTCGAAAGATCAGGTTCCCAATTGTTCAAAACAATTTCTATCTAAAAAAATCACCCGAAAAATATTAATATATCATTTATGTACGATATTCTTGAATTAAACAAGAAGCTTGTGCCTGAATTACGAGAAATCGCTAAAGAACTCAATGTTAAAAAAATTGAGTCTTTTAAGAAACAGGATTTAATTTACAGAATCCTTGATCAACAGGCAATTGTAGCTTCTGAAAGAAAAACACCAGAAAAAAAGACTCCCTTAAAAAGACCTAAGAGTCCGATGGGAGATAGTAAGGCTGATGAAGGGCGATCCAGATCGCTTTTGCACAAAAGAAAAAAGCCGGAACAACCAGTTAGGGATGCTGTAAGTAATGAGACTACTCACGAAGAAGATACAGCACCAAAAGACGCCCCAAGAAAACCCATACGAGGAGCAAGACCGGTTGTTGAAAAAGCTGAAAGTACTCCTGTTGAGGAGAAAATCGAAGAACAATCACAAACCTCAGTTTCAGCGCCTCCAGTTGCAAATGAAAATGCACAAAGAAGCGAAAGACCCGCAAGACCACCGAGACCTGCAAGACCACCAAGAACGCCAAGAACAGAACGTCAGGATAAACCAGAACGTCAGGACAAGCCTGAGGTGGCGGATGTTACTGAAGAACAGGTGAAAACAGAAGGCCGGGAAGTGTCTGATAAGCCAGAGAAAACGGAAAGACAAGAGAATCCAAATAGAAAACGTTTTGAAAAACGTGAGAAAGAGAAATTGTTTGAGTTTGATGGAATAATTGACAATTCTGGTGTTTTGGAAATTATGCCTGATGGCTATGGTTTCCTGCGTTCGTCGGATTACAATTACTTGAATTCTCCTGATGATATATATGTGTCGCAGTCGCAAATCAAATTATTCGGTTTAAAAACCGGAGATACTGTTAATGGAACAATTCGTCCGCCCAAAGAAGGTGAGAAGTATTTTCCATTAATTAAAGTTGCAAAGATTAACGGCAGACTACCTGAGGTAATTCGGGATCGTGTACCTTTTGATCATTTGACGCCTTTATTTCCGGATGAGAAATTTAATTTGACAGGAAAAGGGATGAATTCAATGTCAACACGTCTTGTTGACATGTTTGCTCCAATTGGTAAAGGACAAAGAGGACTGATTGTTGCACAGCCAAAAACAGGTAAAACTGTTCTTTTGAAAGAGATAGCCAATGCTATTGCAGCGAACAATCCAGAAACTTATATGATTATTTTGTTGATCGATGAGCGTCCTGAAGAGGTTACCGATATGGCTCGAAGCGTAAATGCTGAGGTTATTTCATCTACCTTTGATGAGCCGGCTGAACGCCATGTTCGTGTTGCTAATATCGTTTTAGAGAAAGCAAAACGAATGGTTGAGTGTGGTCATGATGTTGTAATTCTATTGGATTCAATAACAAGATTGGCTCGTGCATACAATACTGTTTCTCCTGCTTCAGGTAAAGTGCTTTCGGGGGGTGTGGATGCAAACGCATTGCACAAACCAAAACGTTTCTTTGGTGCGGCAAGAAATATTGAGAATGGTGGATCGCTTACAATTTTAGCAACAGCATTAACAGATACAGGTTCTAAAATGGATGATGTTATCTTTGAAGAATTTAAAGGGACTGGTAATATGGAGCTTCAGTTAGATCGTAAGTTATCTAACAAACGAATTTTCCCGGCAATTGATATTACAGCATCAAGTACTCGTCGTGACGATCTGCTTCTTGATCCAAATCAATTGAACCGCATCTGGATTCTTAGAAATTATCTGACAGATATGAACTCTATTGAGGCAATGCAATTCCTGCAGGATCGCTTAAGAAAAACAAAATCGAACGAAGAATTTTTAATCTCAATGAACGATAAGTAAATCGCTTTTAGTTTTAAAAAGATATAAAAGGGTAATGATATCAGTCATTGCCCTTTCTTTTTGTGTTAAACTTAAAGTGTTAATTTACAATGAAATTTCATAAATGAATAAGACTAGTTTTAAAAATGTATTTTAGCTTAGTATTCTTATAACTAGCAATTTATCGATTTGTGGTATCTTATTTTAAATAAGTATAAATAGCAAAAAGAAAAGCTTTTTGTAATCTCTAGATTGCAAAATGCCGCTTTTATTCTATAAATTTGCGAAGTAAATTCGACAGAAAATGAACACTTTAGTACAGACTCATAATAGTTTGTTGAAGCATAAGAAAGGCACCATTAGACGTGAGTTGGCTGATGAAATTGATTGGTCACAACGTTTGATAGCCATTAAAGGATCCAGAGGAGTTGGGAAAACAACTTTTTTATTGGATTATATTCGTGAGCACCATGCCAACGATAAGAATTGCTTATACATCAACCTAAACAATTTATTCTTTACTGAGAAAGGATTAGTTCCTTTTATTGATGAATTTTACAAAAGAGGAGGTAAAATATTGCTTCTCGATCAGATTCATAAATACCCGGAATGGGCAAAAGGTCTGCGAACTTGTTACGAGCAGTATCCCGATTTAAAGATTATTTTTACCGGTTCATCAATTCTTCGGATTAAGACGAATGAAGATTTGAAAAATTGTGTGAATGTCTATTACCTAAATGGCTTGTCATTTAGAGAATTTTTAAATTATGAGTCGGGAAATCAATTTACTCGCTACACACTGGAAGAACTGTTAGAGAATCATGAGGGAATTGTTGAAGAAATTCTTGGCAAGGTTCGTCCGTTAGCTTATTTCAATGATTACCTGAGGTTTGGATATTATCCTTGTTATCAGGAGGAGAAAAGCTTTATGGATAATCTTTTGAAGATGATCAATTTGATTTTAGAATTTGATATCACTTACTTAAACCAAATTGAACTAAAATACCTGTCCAAGTTAAAGAAACTTCTATATATTATTTCCTGTAATGTTCCTTTTCAACCAAATGTAAGTAAGCTGGCAAACGATGTAGAAACATCCAGAGCTACAATTATGAATTATTTGAAGTATTTAAAGAATGCCAGATTAATTCGTTTGTTGAATTCTCAGGGGAGTTTTAACGATGCGTCGAAGAAACCAAATAAAGTTTATCTGCACAATACGAATTTATTATATGCAATTGCACCGGAAAATGTAAATGAAAGTAATCTAAGGGAAACTTTCTTTTACAATCAGGTGGGACCTAACAGAAGCATTACAAGCACCGACAGAGGTCATTTTTTAGTGAATGATAAATTTAATTTTGAAATTACAGGTAGTGATGATACGTCTGAATCGAAATTTAGAACAGAAGACTTTTTTATTGCTGCCGATATGATAGAACGTGGAGAGGGAAATAAAATACCTCTTTGGTTGTTCGGCTTTTTGTATTAAAGAATTAGATAGAAAATAAAATACCAAATAATAAAATTTAATCGGAGGAGTAAAATGGCAAGAGAAAAAAAATTCATTACCTGTGATGGTAATGCCGCTGCCGCTCACGTAGCATATATGTTTAGTGAGGTTTCTTGTATTTACCCAATCACCCCATCTTCGCCAATGGCTGAGAATGTTGATGAGTGGGCTGCACAAGGACGTAAAAATCTATTTGGAGAAACAGTACAATTAGTAGAAATGCAATCTGAAGCCGGTGCTGCAGGTGCTGTTCACGGTGCATTACAAGCTGGTGCATTAACAACTACTTATACTGCATCTCAGGGATTATTATTAATGATTCCTAACATGTATAAAATCGCTGGTGAATTATTGCCATGTGTATTTCATATTAGTGCCCGTGCTCTTGCTGCTCAGGCATTGAGTATTTTTGGAGATCATTCTGATGTATATTCTGCACGTCAGACAGGTTTCGCTATGTTGGCTTCAGGTTCGGTTCAGGAAGTAATGGATCTTTCTGCAGTATCTCACTTAACTGCAATTAAATCAAGAGTTCCTTTTATGAACTTCTTCGATGGATTCCGTACATCTCACGAAATTCAAAAAATTGAAGCTGTTGATATGGAAGACATGAGAGATCTTGTTGATCAAGAGGCTCTTCAGGCTTTCCGTGATCGTGCTTTAAATCCGGAATCTCCTGTAACAAGAGGTACTGCTCAGAATCCTGATGTTTACTTCCAGTCTCGCGAAGCTGCTAACCCATTTTACAATGCGGTTCCGGATATTGTAGCTGACTACATGAAGGAAATGACCAAAATTACAGGAAGAGAATACAAGCCTTTCATGTATTATGGTGCTGCTGATGCTGAAAATATCATTATTGCAATGGGTTCTGTAAACGAAACCATTAAAGAAGCGGTTGACTATAAAATGGCAAACGGCGAAAAAGTTGGTCTTGTTTGTGTTCATTTGTACCGTCCATTCTCAGCCAAACATTTCTTAAGCGTTATTCCAGAATCAGTAAAACGTATTTGTGTACTTGATCGTACTAAAGAAACCGGTGCTAACGGAGAACCATTGTATCTTGACGTAAGAGAAGTTTTCTACGGAAAAGAGAATGCTCCAATGGTGATTGGCGGACGTTATGGTTTAGGTTCAAAAGAGGTGACTCCATCTCAAATTGTTGCAGTTTACAAAAATCTTGCAATGAACGAACCTAAAAATCAATTCACTTTAGGTATTGTTGATGATGTGACTTTTACTTCACTTCCAATGTTACCAGAGGTTAAGATGAATTCAGAGTCTCTTTACGAAGCGAAATTTTATGGTTTGGGTTCTGATGGTACTGTAGGTGCCAACAAAAACTCGATTAAAATTATTGGTGGTTCAACTGATAAATATTGCCAGGCATACTTTGCTTACGATTCTAAAAAATCAGGTGGATTTACTGCTTCTCACCTTCGTTTTGGTGATGAACCAATCCGCTCAACATATCTGGTAACTACTCCTGACTTCGTTGCATGTCACGTTCCTGCTTATGTATATCTTTACGATGTGCTAAAAGGATTGAAAAAAGGTGGTTCTTTCTTATTGAACTCAATTTATGATGCAGAAGAGACTGTTAAGAATCTTCCAAATCACATGAAAAAGTACTTGGCTGAAAATGAGATTAAATTCTACATTATCAACGGTACAAAACTGGGCGAGGATCTTGGTCTTGGTAACCGTACCAATACCATTATGCAGGCTGCATTCTTCAAAATCACAAATGTGATTCCTTTCGAAAAGGCTGCCGAAGAAATGAAGAAAGCGATTGTTAAATCGTATGGTAACAAAGGTGAAAAAGTTGTAAATATGAACTTCTCAGCTGTTGATGCTGGTGGAGAAAATGTTGTTGAAGTTAAAGTTTCTGCTGATTGGAAAAACTTACCTGAAGAGAAAGAAGCTGCAACTACAAATAATCGCCCTAAGTTTATTGCTGAGGTTTGTGATCCAATGAATGCTCAAAAAGGTGATGATCTTCCGGTTTCTGCTTTCACAGGTCGTGAAGACGGAACTTTCCCTGCAGGTACAACTAAGTTTGAGAAGCGTGGTGTTGCTGTTCATGTTCCTGAATGGAAAGAAGAAACTTGTATCCAGTGTAACCAGTGTGCTTACGTTTGTCCTCATGCTGCAATTCGTCCGTTCATTCTAACTGAAGAGGAATTAGCTGCAGCTCCTGCCGGAACTGCCGTTAAGCCTGCAACAGGTAAAGAATTGAAAGGTTTACATTTCAGAATTCAAGTAGCTGTTGAAGATTGTACTGGTTGTGGTAACTGTGCTGATGTTTGTCCTGCTCCTAAAGCAAAAGCTTTGGAGATGAAGCCTTTAGAATCTCAAATGATTGAGAAAGACAGATGGCATTATATGGACGAAAAAGTAGGTTACAAAGATTTGCTGCCTAAAAATAACGTGAAAAATTCACAATTTGCTCAGCCGTTATTCGAGTTCTCAGGAGCTTGTGCTGGTTGTGGTGAAACTCCATACATCAAGTTAATTACACAATTGTTTGGTGAGAGAATGATGGTTGCAAATGCAACAGGTTGTTCTTCTATTTACGGTGGTTCTGCTCCTGCAACTCCATATTGTAAAAACAATAAGAGTGGTAAAGGTCCGGCTTGGGCTAACTCATTATTCGAAGACAATGCTGAGTTTGGTTTTGGTATGAACGAAGGTGTACGTAAAATGCGTAACCGTATCGCTCTTCGTATGGAAGTTGCAATGGATGCTGTAAATGCTGAAACAAAAGCGGCTTTTACTGAATGGTTAGAGAATAAAGATAACGGTGAGTTGTCAATAGAAGCTTCGGCTAAAGTTGAGTCTGCTCTTGCAAATGAAACTCATCCTGTTGCCAAAGAAGTTCTTGATCTTAAAAACTTCCTGATTAAGAAATCTCAATGGATTTTTGGTGGTGACGGTTGGGCTTATGATATCGGATTCGGTGGATTGGATCACGTATTGGCTTCAGGTGAAGATGTAAATGTATTGGTAATGGATACTGAGATTTACTCTAACACAGGTGGACAAGCTTCTAAAGCAACTCCAGTTGGTGCTGTTGCTAAATTTGCTGCTGCCGGTAAACGTATCAGAAAGAAAGACCTTGGTATGATAGCAATGTCTTACGGATATGTTTATGTAGCTCAGGTGGCTATGGGAGCAAATCAAGCTCAATACATGAAAGCTGTTAAAGAAGCTGAAGCTTATCCGGGACCTTCTTTGATTATTGCTTATTCTCCTTGTATCTCTCACGGATTGAAAGCATCTATGGGTAAATCACAAACAGAAGAGAAGAAAGCTGTTGAAGCAGGCTACTGGCATTTGTATCGTAACAATCCAGCCTTGGAAAATGAAGGTAAAAACCCATTTGTTCTTGACTCAAAAGAGCCTGTTTGGGAGAATTTCCAGAATTTCCTATTGGGTGAAGTTCGTTACACTTCATTACAGAAATCATTCCCAGAGCAAGCGAAAGAATTGTTTGTTGCTGCAGAAGAGAATGCTAAGTGGAGATATAAAACATATAAGCGTCAGGCTTCTTTGGATTATACTGAAGAGTAAGCATTATTCTGAATATATAGTGAAGGGGTTCCAGTTTGGAGCCCCTTTTTTTATGCGTGTTTAGGGATTGTGACCAATAGAAATATTTGCTTGATGCCTCTCTGCTTATTATGTTGTATAAAGAGAAGTGTAACATGATCAGACTATATTAGTACGTCCCAGCTGATATAATCTGTAGGTATTGAAATGAGAGGATAATTAGGAGACGGGATTTTTTTTAGTTGTATTATTTCTAATAAGACTCGCAAGTCCTTTATTTGTGGGCTTTAAATTGTTTTATATTGATTTTCAGATTATTAAATTTGATTTTTGGTTGAATATATCAAGTTCATTTATTAAATTTAGTAAGAACAGAAATTTAAAATCGAAAATAATATGGCAAATTTAAACGTTGAATTCATGGGATTGCAACTTAAAAATCCCATAATTGTTGGAGCATGCACCCTTTCGGCTACCGTAGAAGGAGCTCAGGAATTGGAAAGAGCGGGAGCCGCAGCAATTGTTTACAAATCTCTTTTCGAAGAGCAAATTCAAATGGAACGAGCGCAATTAGCCGACGAACTTGATGAGTACACAGATAGAAATGCAGAAATGACCTCCATTTTCCCTGCAATTGAGCATGCTGGTGCCAAGGCTCATATCATGAAGTTGTCTGATGTAAAGAAGGCAGTTAGTATTCCTGTAATTGCCAGTTTAAATTGTATTTACGATGTTACCTGGTTCGATTACGCCAAGCAATTGGAAGATGCCGGGGTGGATGCTTTGGAATTGAATTTTTACCAAATGCCGGGGACTGTAGATAAAACAGCCGCTCAATTGGAAGATGAGAAAGTGGAAATTGTTAAAACTCTTAAAAAGAGATTGTCAATTCCCTTTTGTATAAAGTTAAGTCCGTACTATACAAATACATTGAATTTTGTGAATCGTTTAGATCAGGCTGGAGCTTCTGCTTTTGTATTGTTTAATCGTTTATTTCAACCGGAAATTGATATTCATACAGAGCGTCATGTCACTAATTTTAATTTGAGTCATCAAGGGGATTATAAATTGGGATTACGTTATGTTGGTTTGTTATATAAAAAGATTGCCGGCGGGTTATGCGGGACAAATGGACTCTACACAGCAGAAGATGTTGTACAAATGCTGCTGAGTGGTGCCGGTGTTGTTCAGATGGTTAGTGCACTTTACAAGAATGATCCTTCATACATCGCACAGGTTCTTTCGGAACTGGAGCAGTGGATGGATAAAAAGGGATACAAAAGTATTGACGAATTCAGAGGTAAACTGTCCGATAATGAATTAAAAGCTTCTGATATTTATTACAGAGCACAATATTTGGATTTTATTCTTCATCCTGAAGAAATAATTAATAAGTATCCAATGAGATAAAGGTTTGATAATTTGATGAAACAGCCGATCAAAAGATCGGCTGTTTTTATGGAATAACCTTCCGTAAAAGAGTGTGTAAATGCGCTGCAAACGTTTGAAAAATAAAAGTCTAAATCATTTGGAAAAAGACAGTTAGATTGTCAGTCCTTTACTTCCTTTTTAAAAAAAAGAACACTACTTTTGTGTACAATTTTCAGGGCGTATTATTGAATAATGTCTTGAAAATTTATGTTTTTAAAGATTATAAGTTAATATATAATTGTTATTGAATGCTTTAATTTATTGCATGAAAATAACATTAAAACTAAAAAGCGATAATTATGAGTACTAAGTACGTTTATACTTTTGGTGACGGTAAGGCCGAAGGTAAAGCAGACATGAAGAATTTGCTTGGAGGTAAGGGTGCTAACCTTGCTGAAATGAACCTAATTGGTGTTCCTGTACCTGCAGGTTTCACTATCACTACTGAAGTTTGTACTGATTACAACAATCTTGGAAAAGATGCTGTTGTAGCAATGATTAAAGAACAAGTTGAAGCTGCTGTGAAAGATACAGAAGTTGCAATGAACGCTAAATTCGATGCTAAAGATGGTTCGTTTCCATTGTTGGTATCAGTTCGTTCTGGTGCTCGTGCTTCTATGCCAGGTATGATGAACACTGTTCTAAACCTTGGTATGAATGATGATACCGTGAAAATTGTTGCTGAAAAATCAGGTAACGAAAAATTTGCTTACGATTCATATCGTCGTTTCATTCACATGTACGGTGATGTAGTTATGGGTGTTGAGGCTGAAGAAGGTCATCACAACCCATTCGAAGTTGTTTTGGATGAGTTAAAAGCAGCTAAAGGATATAAAGTTGATACAGAATTAACTGTTGAAGACCTTAAAAATCTTGTTGAAGGTTACAAAGCAGTAGTTCGTGAGCACGCTGGTGTTGATTTCCCTACTAATCCTTGGGATCAGCTTTGGGGTTCTGTTTGTGCTGTATTCGATTCATGGAATACTGAAAGAGCTATTCTTTACCGTAAAATGGAAAATATTCCTTCTGAGTGGGGTACTGCTGTAAACGTACAGGCTATGGTATATGGTAACATGGGCGATACTTCTGCTACAGGAGTTTGTTTCTCTCGTGATGCTGCTACCGGTGAAGACCAATTCAACGGTGAGTATTTGATCAACGCACAAGGTGAAGATGTTGTGTCAGGTGTTCGTACTCCTCTTGAGATTACTAAAGTTGGTTCATTGCGTTGGGCTGAACGTAACGGTACTTCTGAAGAAGTTCGTCAAGCTGAATTCCTTTCTATGGAAGAAGCTATGCCTAAACTATATAACGAATTGAATACAATTCAACAAAAATTAGAAGATCATTATTCTGATATGCAGGATATGGAGTTCACCATTCAGGATGGTAAACTTTGGATGTTGCAAACCCGTAATGGTAAGCGTACTGGTGCAGCTATGGTAAAAATGGCTGTTGATATGTTAGCTCAAGGTATGATTGATGAGAAAACTGCAATTTTACGTCAGGAGCCTAACAAATTGGATGAATTACTTCACCCTGTATTTGAGCAATCAGCTATTGATGCTGCAAAAGAACTTTCTAAAGGTCTTCCAGCTTCTCCGGGTGCTGCTACTGGTCAAATCGTATTCTCTGCTGAAGTTGCTGAAGAGTGGGCTGCTGCAGGTAAAAAAGTAATCTTGGTACGTCGCGAAACTTCTCCTGAAGATTTGAAAGGTATGTACGCTGCGGAAGGTATTTTAACTGAACGTGGTGGTATGACTTCTCACGCTGCTGTAGTTGCACGTGGTATGGGTAAATGTTGTATTTCTTCTGCTGCTGGTGTTTTGGTAACAGGAAAATCAATGACTATCAATGGAGTTGATTTTAAAGAAGGTGATTTTATCTCATTGAACGGTACTACCGGTAAAGTTTACGAAGGTAAAGTTGCGACTATCACTCCTTCATTAGATGGTGATTTTGGTAAATTGATGGAAGTTGCAGAGAACAACACTCGTATGTACGTTCGTACTAACGCTGATACTCCTGCTGATGCTAAAGCTGCCCGTGAATTCGGAGCTAAAGGTATTGGTCTTTGTCGTACAGAGCATATGTTCTTCGAAGGCGATAAGATTTGGAAAATGCGTGAGATGATTCTTGCAGAAAATGTGGAAGGTCGTAAAGCTGCTTTAGCTAAGTTACTTCCTGTTCAACGTGAAGATTTCTCGGGAATTTTGGAAGCTATGGACGGTTTTGGTGTAACTATCCGTTTACTGGATCCACCATTGCACGAGTTTACTCCTAACGATGAGGATTCTCAAATTGAAATGGCTGAAAAATTAGGTGTCGATGTATCTATCGTGAAAGCAAAAGTTGAGTCTCTACATGAATTCAACCCAATGTTAGGTCACAGAGGTTGTCGTTTAGGTAACACTTATCCTGAAATCACTGAAATGCAGGCTCGTGCTATTATCGAAGCTGCTTGTGATTTGAAAGCTAAAGGAAAAGATCCTAAACCAGAGATCATGGTTCCATTAATCGGAACTTTGAAAGAATTCCAAATGCAGGAAGCTATCATCAGAGAAACTGCAGCTGCTGTTTTCGCTGAGAAAGGTGTTGAAGTTAATTTCTTAGTAGGTACTATGATTGAGATTCCTCGTGCGGCTCTTACTGCTGATGCAATTGCTGAGTATGCTGAATTCTTCTCTTTCGGAACAAATGACTTGACTCAAATGGGATTCGGTTATTCTCGTGATGATGCTGGTAAATTCTTACCAATCTATATTGAAAAAGGTATCCTTAAGCACGATCCTTTCCAAGTATTGGATCAGGAAGGTATCGGTCAATTAGTACGTATGGGTTGTGAAAAAGGAAAATCTACTCGTCCTGATATCAAATTAGGTATCTGTGGTGAGCACGGTGGTGAGCCATCTTCAGTTGAGTTCTGTAACTCAGTGGGTATGGATTACGTTTCTTGTTCTCCTTTCCGTGTACCTATTGCACGTTTAGCTGCAGCTCAAGCAAACTTGAAGCAAAACTAAGAGAATTCATTCTCAATATATAGAAAGGCTGTCCCTCGGGGCAGCCTTTCGTGTTTTATAATCAGGGGGTTCACTTTCAGGGCGGGCTTTTCGTTCCAACTCCTCGCTCAGGTTCTTATCTTTAGTTAATTTACCGGCATTCTTCTTTAGAATCACAATTTCACCTATTTGTCAATTTTAGCATCGCTGTGGGGTTTCCTCTTCAATCCCTAACCCAATTACCCATATCAGTAATTAGTCAAATATTATTTATGAATAACGAATACTACCACCATAGGAATGCATTATACTACCATAGGAATGTAATCTATCACCATATTAATATATTCTAACACCATATAATTGTAAGCTAAGAAACTATTACTGTAATATATTTCAGTATAAGTGTATTTTATTACCATAATAGGATAATTAATTACCGTTTAAGTCGAATAGTTATTACAAAATGTAAAATATAATCGATGCATTTAAGTATGACTTCGAATAAAACTACCCCTATCAACGAGAGCTGATCTTATCAGAAATGAAAAAGCAGGAAGTGAGCATATCTGCAATGGCTAAAAAACTTGGTTTAAGCCTAAACGGCATCTGCAACACCTTTAAAAAAACAAGTATTCAAATCGATCGATTGGTTCAGATTAGTGAGATTCTGCAGGTAATTCGCCTATTGGGTGGTAATAAAGAATAGGCTGCTATTTCCAACGAAAAGAAAAGCTTGCCTCAAATGAAGCAAGCTTTGTTGTTTATTGAAGTTAATGGTTTAATCTACTTTTGCAGCAATGGTAATATAACTAAGTAATTGAATGTTATTAATATCCGAGTAATCGTATTGAAACAAACCTTCCGTTCCGATAACAACCAGTACATTGCCCAAAGGAATAACATCATAAGGATTCATATCAGAGTATACTTTCACTAAATTGGAACCTAAATTTAAGGGATCCGAGGCATCGTAAATCTTCAATCCGGCAGTTCCATCGCAAACAAACAACATATCATCATCAATACCCAATCCGTACGGATTTTCCATACTGTATGATTTTAGCAATGTGGGAGCAGTGATGTCACTCAAGTCGACAACATCCAGCTGACTGGTATTTTGTCCGCAAAAATTTCCAGCACGAAGTGTGATGTATGCCAAATCATTGTGCACCACCACTGGGGCGCAACTCATAAAATGAGAATATTGAGAAACCAATTGGGGTGAAAATGGGTTTGTGATATCGAAAATATACATGCCATTTCTAGCTCCTATAAAGAGGTTTGATTCATGAACAAATAATGTTTCCATTCCCCATCCAACGTTTAATTGTCCATTTTTCGATATTTGATCCGGATTGGAGATGTCAAACAATCGAAGTGATGAGCTGGAGTCAAGCGTATAAAGGGTGTTCGAATTTATCATGAATTTAGCCATAGAGCCGGCTTTTCCCGTTCCACCACCAGTAGCTTTAACACCTGCAGAGTTTGATGCGTCTGAAAACATTACATCATCATAGTAAGGATAGTATTTAGGTTCCTCGTATTTTTCACTGATTCTTTTCACTTTCCAACCAACTACTACGCCTTTTTCAGGATCAATTTGCCCAATTCGGTAATTATTGTCGGTTGGTGGTAAAGAAAAAGGGAAAATATCGGCGAATCGTTTTTCTATTGAAATGGTATTGATATCACTGATGTTTATTGCAATTAAGTCGGTGTAAGAGTCAGCATACAAAACATCATCTTTTACTGCCATGTCGATGTTTCCGGGAATAGAGATAAATTTTGAGTTGATCGGTTTGGTTGGATCCGAATTATCGATAACATGAATTCCTTCGAATTTCTCATTTACTAAAATATAATCTTGATAGAAATAGATTTTTCCGGTAACCAACATTTCTTTGGCACTTTCTGTCTTAACAGCACTCTTAAACTCTTCAGTTGGCAGGTATACAGGTTCATTTATTGTGTATTCATGCTCTAATTTATCTTCGCAAGACCAAATTACTGTACATAGTAAAATAAGCACAGATAGGAAGGCGAAATGTTTTATAGTTTTCATGTGAATTTATTTAAAACCGATTTAATGGTTTGTTTTATTTCATGATGCAAATAGGTTCAGAGGGTTGCGTTCTTCTATTTCATTTTTATTGTTTTATTCAACGCAACCATTTCCGTGATGCATCATCAATAAGAAAAACAAAACCATGATTATGAAGACTCCTATCGTATTAATTAAGCCAATTTTAATAATGGCTCTCGTTATATTATCTGTTGCCGGCACAATGGCACAGAGAAATGTAGATGTAGTTACCTTAAAAAATGGTAACGTTCTGAAAGGGAAAATTGTCAGACAAGTTCCTGGTGAATTTATTGAACTGGAGACCAGAGATAAGAATTTTTGGAAGTTCGATATGGAAGATATTGCGGATATACGCTTTGAGGCTAAAAGAATGCAAAAAACGGCTAAGGATAGTCTTCCCATGAAGAATGAGGGAATGTTTTATGAAGTTCGCATGGGGGCACTGATTGGAAATAAAGATAATAAAAACAATGCTCCTTTTAGTATGTTACTATCGGGAAGTTATTTGCTTAAAAATGGGATTTCTCTGGGCGCAGGTGTTGGTTATGAGTCTTTTGATGAGGCGCAAATGCCTTTGTTCGGAGAGATTAAATATTATACCAGAATTAAAGGAATTAAATCCTTTTTGTTTTGTCAGTCGGGATACTCATTCGCGCTGGAAGATAAGGATGAGCAAAATTACTATTATGGGAATAATGATATTGATTCCAAAGGTGGCTGGTTGATTAACCCTGGAATTGGTTTTGTGTTAGGAAATAGCTCTAAAACTAATTTTACTTTAAATATTGGTTATCGATTTCAGAAAATGGAGCAAAAATGGCACAACACATATACAGACGATACGGAATATTTAAGAAATGAAATTAATCGACTTTCTATTCATGTTGGTATAATTTTCTAAAAAAGTCCTCTGGGTTAGAATTGTTTCGGAGATCATATTTACTTTCAAAAATAAAATCAGGATGAGTCCTGATTTTTTTTATTTAGTGCTATGTATGGTAAAATTTTTCTCTATATAAGCTTCTTATCTCCTCATTTTTGTAGAAATAGATAAAATTTAATCAGTTTCTTATATCTTTGCAATTCAAAATTAGTTTAAATAAGAAATTTGGCACGAATTGTAGCGATTGATTACGGAAGAAAACGGGTTGGGCTGGCTGTTACAGACCCATTTCAGATTATTGCAAATGGTTTGGATACTGTTGCAGCAAAAGATGTATTGACTTATTTGGAGAAATATTTTCAGACAGAAGAGGTTGAATGTATTGTTGTGGGCTATCCAAAACAAATGAATAATGAGGATAGTGAATCTGTAAAATATCTAAAGCCTTTTTTGGGGCAATTAAAAAAGAAGTTTCCCGAAATGCCAATCGAATTGGTAGATGAACGGTTTACCTCTAAAATTGCTTTTCAAACCATGATTGATGGTGGCTTAGGAAAAAAGGCAAGAAGAGATAAAGCAATGATTGATAAAGTGAGTGCTGCTATTATATTGCAGTCGTATATGGAAACCAAAAGGAATCTGTTTTAGGATTTATTTGGATTTAGATAATTAGAGAGAGAAAAGAATGATTTTACCGATTACCATTTACGGTCATCCTGTTTTAAGGAAGGTCGCTAAAGATATTGATAAGGATTATCCTGAATTACAGAAATTTATGGATGACATGTGGCAAACCATGTATTTTGCCGATGGAGTTGGATTAGCAGCTCCGCAAGTAGGACGGTCAATAAGAATGTTTGTGCTCGACTGTTCTTCTTTTGCCGAAGATGAACCTGAATTGGAAGGATTTAAGAAAATGTTCATTAATGCGAAAATTACTGAACGTACTGGAGAGGAATGGTCAATGTCTGAAGGATGTTTGAGTATTCCTGGCATAAACGAAGATGTTGTACGTCCCGAAACCATTAAAATTGAGTATTACGATGAGAATTGGGAATTTCATGAAGAGGAGTATTCGGGATATGCAGCCCGGGTTATTCAACATGAATACGATCACTTGGACGGCATCATGTTTACTGATCATTGTGCACCTTTAAAAAAGAGGCTCTTAAAAGGAAAGTTAACAGGTATATCGAAAGGAATTTTTAAAGCTAAATATCGATTTACACTCGCAAAATAATTTCAAAACCTTACCATTTCGGTAGGGTTTTTTTATTTGGAAACGGTTTGTTTATATTTTTAGGGAAATCCTGAAAATAGGTGTTGTGCTGCAGAATATCTATAATTTATTTAAACAAATACTAGAAACCTCCGTATTAGCAGATGTTGACAGATAAACTAACTTAAATCTCTGATGATGAAAAAATTATTACTACTACTTATTTTTCTTGTTCCATTTTTAGGTAAATCCCAGGATATTGAACAATTCTTATTGGCAGGAACAGAAGACGCATCTAAATTGACTGAAAATTATGTGAATCCGGTTGCTAAAGGTTTTATGTACGGATTAAATAATGGTTGGTATTCAACTGGTCGAACTCACAAGAAATTAGGCTTTGATATCACTTTTGTTGCCAATTTGGCAAAGGTTCCAGGAAAAGACGAAGTGTTTCAATTTGTTGCAAGTGATTACAATAATATTAGTCTAAAAAGTGGGGGGAATTCTGCTCAAATCCAAACTTTAATGGGAGGAAATAATAATGAAACTTTGCTTGCCAGAATTGAATCTGGTGGTGGAAGTTTTGATGTTGCTGAATTTAGTGTTCCCGATGGTATTGGCAGTGATTTACCCATGAATGCAGTTCCAACAGCAACATTGCAGGTAGGTATTGGAATTCCTGGAATTGATGCCGATTTAAAATTGAGATACCTTCCTAAAGTCGGATCATCTGACTTAGAAGTTGGAATGTTTGGTATTGGAATTCAGAAAAGCTTAACGAAAATCTTGAAAATTGATAAAACTCCGGTGGATGTTTCCGCATTGATCGCTTATACCAAGCTGACAGCGGAATATGATATTCAAGGAGATTCAGGTTTTGAAGGAAATGGTCAGTTGATGGAATTTACAACCAATGCCTATACAATTCAGGCAATTGCTTCGGTGAATTTAAAATTGATTGAGTTTTATGGTGCAGTTGGTTACAATACAGCAAAAATGGATGTAGACGTTAAGGGAACATATAAATTAGAATATACTGATGCGAATACAAACATTAGTGGCGATGCCGGTACTTTAGTCGATCCGGTTTCTGTTGATTTTAAGGCAAGCGGTGTAAGAGCAACTATTGGGACTCGATTAAATCTGGGTTTCTTTAAAATATTCGGGGATTATACTCTTCAAGAATACAATACGATTACTGCAGGAATTGCATTCAGTTTCAGATAATTTTTTTGAATGTATTGCAGCTTTCTGTTTATTAGATAAATAAGCCCTTGTTCCTGTGAAGTGAACAGGGGCATTTGTTTTTTAAGAAGATTAGTGCTAAATTCAATTAATCATAAATTGAATTATTAATGACTTTTAGAGAGTTGCTCCGTAAAAATCCTTTTCTTCGGCTTTTACTTCCATTGGTGTGTGGAATTGTTTTGTCTGATATTGTTGGTATCCCTCAAATTTTAATTTGGATTCTTGTTCTGTTTGGTCTTTTGGGAGTTCTTCTTTTTGCAGTAAGTGAGAAACTCCGTAAATCATATTCATTACGCAGTTTATTTGGTCTTTTTATATTTATTCTGTGTTTTGGTTTTGGAAATATCCGTTACAATGACATTCAGTCCCAAATGTATCTTCCCATTTCAAAATCTAAAATTATTTTAAAGGGTAGGGTGCTGGATACACCTGCAGAGAAGGGCAGGAGCTTTGCTTTTGTATTGGATGTTCAGAGTATTAAAGTTTCAGATAAGTGGCAAAATGTGTCAGGTAAAACAATGATTTACCTTCAAAAGAACACGGAAGCCAGAGAACTTGGAATAGGAGATCTGCTTGTACTGAAAACTGAATTTCAAAGAGTAAAAAACGCTGGTAATCCGCATGAATTTGATTATGCGTCTTATCTAAAAACTCAACACATCTTGTATTCTGCCTACGCCGACTCTTTATCATGGAAACAGATAGGAAATGCTTCTGATTTTTCAATTAAAGTGATGGCTTCAAAGTGGAGGGATCATTTATTATCGATTTACCGAAAAAATGGAATACAAAATGAAAGTTTTGACATCCTGGCAGCCTTAACGCTGGGATACAAAACCGGAATGGATCCGGAAATAAAAAGAACTTGGGCTGATGCCGGTGCCATGCATGTTCTGGCGGTTTCCGGCTTACATGTTGGGATTATTTATATGATCATGAATTATTTGATTCGATTTTTAGCTCGTTTCAAATACGGACGTCATTTGCAGGGTATTCTTCTTTTACTAACGCTTTGGGCTTATGCACTTTTGACTGGAATGTCCCCATCCGTAATGAGATCAGCAACCATGTTTAGTTTTATTGTGATTGGAAAAGCGCTTAAAAGAGACGGAAGTATTTATAATTCCTTAGCTATATCGGCATTTTTTCTGTTATTAATTGATCCTTTTTTACTGTTTACAGTGGGTTTTCAGTTCTCCTATCTGGCAGTTGCAAGTATTGTGTTTTTTCAACCTCAGTTCGATAAACTTCTTTATATAGGAAATCCAATTTTGAAAAAGTTATGGCAGCTTACAACGGTTTCGTTGGCTGCACAAATAGGAACATTTCCCTTGGCTATTTATTACTTCCATCAGTTTCCATCTTACTTTTTACTTTCCGGATATGTCGTAATAACTATGGCAGGGATACTTATTTATCTCTCTGCATTATTGCTTATTCTGTCGCCAATTGGAATTCTTTCCGAAGGTTTAGGGTGGATACTGCGAAATCTTGTTGAAGGAATGAATTTTCTGATTGTAAAAATTCAGGCTTTGCCAGGTTCGGTTATTAGAGAATTGTCCTTAAGTCAATATCAATTGCTGTTTATTTATTTTCTTCTTTTTTCATTGATTGCGCTTCTTTCCTTTAAACGAAAAAAAGCTGTTTATGCATTTGTAGTAATTTTAATTGGCATTCAATTACCAATTACAATTCGAATTTTTCAGGTTCCTAAAAAGGAAATGCTGGTTTTTAATTCCAAAGGGCATAGTGTTATTGGTTTTGTTGAGGGAAGCAAAGGATTGTTCTTGGTTGATGGGAAAATGTCATCAGAAATAAGTGATAGAATAATTCAACCTTTTGTTCTGAAGGAAAATATTAATAAAATAAGCTTTGATACATTAAGAGCTATCGATATTAAGTTGATGGGTAAAGATGTTGTTGCTATAATCGGAAAAAGGGATGATGATTTGGAGAAAATATTAAAATTAATTCAGCCAGACTATATTATTTTGCGTTTGGGAGGTTTGCAATCTAAAAAAATGATAACAAAAGAATTTCCAAATTGTAAAATGATACTTGATGCTTCAATTTATAGCGGCGACCGGAAAAAATATCTTTCAAAGGAAAATGAGGGTGAAACGAATCTTTTTGATGTACAGAATAATGGAGCTTATTTTTGTGTTTTGTCAACTGTGAATTAACTTTCATCATTGAAAGAAAAGCTTTCGGATTCTCTCTTTGATTTCATAAAGTCTTTTGGTAATTTAGAGAGCTTGGCTAATTAATAATTTTTAACAAATAGCTTTAGATTTTGCTTGATTATGTGTTAATTTGCCGCTTCGAATTCCATTTATTTAACGGAACAAAGTTATGAAGATTGTAATTGCCGGCGCAGGGGCAGTAGGAATACACTTGGCGAAAATGCTGAGTAATGAAGATCATGATATTATCTTATTGGATAGTGATGAAGAGAAATTAAAGGAGATTGATTCCCATTTGGATTTATTAACCATTGTAGGGTCAAGTTCATCACTAAATGATCTTAAAGAAGCTCGGGTCAAAAAAGCAGATCTTTTTATTGCAGTAACTCAATCAGAGGAGACCAATATAACGTCATCTATTCTGGCTAAAAAGTTGGGTGCCATTCGAACAATTGCCCGTATTGATAATCAAGAATATTTGATTCCTGAAAATAAAGAATACCTTAAAAGTTTGGGAATTGATGAATTGATTTATCCGGAGCGGTTGGCCTCAAAAGAGGTAATTAGTTATTTATCCAGATCGGGAACACGACAATTGTATGAGTTCTCAGGAGGTAAACTTCTTTTGTATGGAATAAAAATAAGCAGCAAGTCGGTATTTATGGATAAAACCATGGCTGAAGTTGCTGAAATGACTGCTGATTTGGATTTTAGAGCTGTTGCCATAAAACGTGAAGATGCAACGATCATCCCAAGAGGGCACAATCGATTTTCCCGTGGCGATTTAGTTTTTGTGGTAAGCAAACCCGATGCAATGGAACGGGTGATGAGTCTTGCCGGAAAAGAGAAATATGAAATTAAAAATGCGATGATTTTGGGAGGAAGTCGTATTGGTCAAAAAACAGCAATGGAGCTGGGCAAGAAGATGAATCTTAAATTGATAGAAATTGATAAAGATAAAAGCTTAAAACTTGCTGATTTACTTCAGGATACCTTGGTTATTAACGGAGACGGCCGTGATAAAGAATTACTGAAAGAAGAGGGGATTCACAAAATGGATGCCTTCGTTGCTGTTACAGGAAATTCGGAAACGAATATTTTAGCTTGTTTGTTGGCTAAAAAAATGGGGGTGAAGAGAACCATTGCGGAGGTAGAAAATATTGATTATATCGATTTGGCTGATAATATTGGTGTTGGTACCATGATTAATAAAAAATTATTGGCTGCCAGTTATATCTATCGATTTACAATGGATGCTGATGTTCAACATTGTAAATGGCTGACTGTTTCGGAGGCAGAGGTTATTGAATTGGTGGCTAAGCCCGATTCCAGAATTACCAGAGGCATATTAAAGGATATGGATTTTCCGGAAGATGCCAATATTGGTGGAATTATAAGGGAAGATGAAGGTATTATTGCAACAGGCGAAACTCAAATTCAGGCGAATGATAAGGTTGTTGTGTTTACTCTTCCGTCTGCAATTAAAAAAGTTGAGAAGTTCTTCAAATAATAGTACTAAGAGCCGAATTAAGTAAATGCAGGCTCTTTTTTATCTTTTTACAGAACGAATTTTAAACAATATTTTTCCTTTTTGGAAATCGTAAAATAAGCTGGTTCGAAATGCTCAACTGGAAATTTGTTTTTTATGTGATGTCGGTTTTAATGATCGTGGAAAGCTTTTTCCTGATTATTAGTTCCGCAGTAGCCCTTTTATATGGAGAGGGTGATTTTATATACTTTGTACAATCTGCAGGTATTTGCTTTATATTTGGGGGAATTGTATATCTGTATACCCGAGGGGGCAGCAGAGAGATTGGCAAACGGGAAGCATTTTTGGTTGTAAGCTTGGTTTGGGTAGTATTCTCTGTTTTTGGTGCATTTCCTTTTCTTTTGGGTGGCTATATTCCAAATTTCACCGATGCGTTTTTTGAAACCATATCAGGTTTTACTACTACCGGAGCTTCAATTGTGAATGATATAGAAGCCTTACCTCATGGCATCTTATTTTGGAGGTCTTTAACTCATTTATTGGGAGGAATGGGGATTTTGGTGTTGACTGTTGCTGTTTTACCCGTTTTTGGAATTGGAGGAATGGCTATGTTTAATGCCGAGGCAGCAGGTATTACTACTGATAAATTACACCCGCGTATTAAAGAAACAGCGCAACGTCTTTGGGGTATATACATGCTTTTGGTTGCAGTCGAAACCTTATTTTTAGTATTTGGAAAAATGGATTTGTTTGATGCTGTTTGTCATTCATTCGGAACATTAGCTTCAGGTGGGTTTTCTACTAAAAATTCGAGTATTGCTAATTACTCTCCTTTCATCCAGTATGTGATTATTGTTTTTATGTTTTTAGCCGGAGTAAATTTTACTCTTCATTACTTTGCAATAAAAGGAAGGTTGAAAAAGGTCTGGAAAAATGAGGAATTTAGAGTATATGCCGGTTTAATTATATTGGTGACAAGTATAATTACCTTGACCTTGGTCTATTTGGATCACGGGCCTTTCGAGAAATCATTTCGTGATGCTTTATTTCAAGTTACTTCTATAATTACAAGTACCGGTTTTGTAAGTGCTGATTACACACAATGGCATCCGTATTTGGTGTTTCTTATTTTTGGCTTGATGTTTACGGGCGCTTGTGTTGGTTCTACATCGGGAGGAGTTAAAATTCTTCGTCATTTACTTCTCTTCAAAAACAGTATACTGGAATTTAAGCGAATGATTCATCCTTCGGCAGTATTACCGGTTCGTTATAATAAAGAGATGGTAGGACAGGATGTGATTTCTAAAATTCTGGCTTTTGTTATTTTGTACATTATGGTTTTTTTTATTGGTTGTTTTGCAATGACACTAATTGGTTTGGATCTAATTTCGGCTATGGGGGCAGTCGCAACAACTATGGGGGGAATTGGTCCTGGATTGGGAGTTGTTGGACCCATGAATAATTTTGCTTCAGTGCCGGAAGCCGGTAAATGGATACTTTCATTTTTAATGATATTAGGTAGATTAGAGTTGTTCACCTTTTTAATTATTTTTATTCCTTCTTTTTGGAAGAATCAATAGATATTATTAAAAAAAACCTTAGAATTATATCTTTGGTTAAATATTAAGGTAATCAAAGTGGTAAAGCACAAAATAATTCTAAATATTCTTGGTAAACTCCTGATTGGGGAAAGCCTCTTCTTGTTTCTGTCACTGTTGGTTTCGCTGTTGTATCAAGAATCTGATAGTATGGCTTTCGTGAAGTCTGGTCTGATTACTTTTACTGTTGGCGGCATGAGTTATAAGCTTTCAAAAGGTGTTGGAAAAGACCTTGGGAAACGGGAAGGCTATATTATCGTAAGCATTGTTTGGGTGGTTTTTTCAATATTTGGATGTCTGCCATATCTTTTTAGCGGAGCTATTCCATCGGTTACTGATGCTTTTTTTGAAACAATGTCTGGTTTCACAACTACTGGTTCTTCTATACTTAATAATATTGAAGAATTGCCTCACGGAATTCTTTTTTGGCGGTCACTTACTCAATGGATGGGTGGAATGGGGATCATTGTGATGTTTCTTGCAATACTTCCAACCTTAGGCATTGGAGGACGAGAATTGTTTATTGCTGAAGTTCCCGGTCCGGCACCCGATAAATTAACTCCCAGAATTAAAGAGACTGCTCGTAATTTATGGGGATTATACATTCTGTTTACCTTCGCTGAAACGATTCTGCTTTTTATTGGAGGAATGAATTTTTTTGATGCAATTAACCACTCGTTAACAACTATGGCAACAGGAGGTTATTCAACCAAACAAGCCAGTGCGGGTTTCTTTACATCCCCATATCTGCAATATGTTATTATCTTTTTCATGTTTGTGGCCGGAACCAACTTTACTCTTGCTTATGCGATGGTAACGGGAAAAGCTTCAAAGATGTTTAAAGATGAGGAGTTTCGTTTTTACGCATTGGTAGTTCTGTTGTTTACTGGTATTATTACACTTGTTTTGGTTGTAGGAGATGATTTTGGGCTCGAGCGGGCATTTCGCGACAGCTTGTTTACGGTAGTTTCAATTATAACCACAACAGGTTATGCAACTGCCGATTATCTGCTTTGGACACCATTTTTAGGAATGTTGGTTTTTGTATTGTTCTTTGTTGGAGGGTCAGCCGGATCAACAGGAGGAGGTGTAAAAGTAGTGCGGATTTTATTGCTTTTTAAAAACAGTTTTTACGAACTAAAACGTTTGGTGCATCCAAATGCAGTAATTCCAATTCGTTACAACGGACATGTCGTAGATCAAAAAACAGTTACCAACATTCTGGCATTTTTTGTTTTTTATATTATCATTTTCATGATATCCTCCATATTAATGTCTTTATGGACTCCTGATATTTATTCAGCATTTAGTGCTGTGGCAACAACGCTTGGTAATATTGGTCCTGGATTTGGTGAGGTTGGGCCAATGGAAAATTTCTTTCACCTGCCTGCATTGGCAAAATGGTTTTTATCCTTTTTAATGTTGCTGGGTCGATTGGAATTATTTACAGTGCTAATATTATTTTCTCCTTCTTTTTGGAAACATTAAGCGTTCAAACAGCAGAATTATTTCGGTTATACAATTCTCAATTCTTAATATGTTATGTTTGTTGCGGGCTATTTTGGCAAGTGTGTCAATATGATTTTTGTGTTTAAAAATCATTTGTTCGTGTAAGAATTTAATGGTTTTAGCATGTTGTTTGTAATTATTTTTCATGTATTTTAATTAATATTGCATTCTGTTCATTTTGGATAACATTATAATTAAAATACATGAAAAAAATTACAGAGTACAATCATCTAATTGAGAAAGAGATGACAAAATACAAGCAGGATACGCGGAAAATTCTTGACGAATTGGAGAGTAAATTTAATAAGGGGAGTATTGTTGCAACTCATCATTTTAACAATGCAAGTCCGGAGTTGATAGGTTTGGTAAAGTCAGAGCTCGAAGAAGCAGGATTCAGACCCGAATTTATAGGTAATAAGCCTGACGGCCATATAGCTCTTCGCGTTAGTTTGCTGAGATCATCAGAGATTGCAGCTTCCAGATAATTACTAAAAACAATGCCGTCAATATTCAGTTGATGGCATTGCTTTTTAAGTTTGGTTTTATAGCATTAACTCACCAATTCCTGGTCGGATAATTTCAAAAGAATCAGTAGTACAGTCAACAATTGTAGAAGCAGTGTTTCTGCCGTAACCTCCATCAATAACAAGATCAACTTGTTTGCTGTATTTCTCGTGAATTAATTCAGGATCGGTGGTGTATTCAACAACTTCATCCGGATCATGAATTGAAGTGGTTAGTATTGGATTCCCTAATTCCTCAACAATACTTATCGGAATGTAATGATCAGGCACGCGAATACCAACAGTTTTCTTTTTACTCTTGAATAATTTAGGAACATTACTACTTGCCTGTAGGATAAATGTGAAGGCTCCGGGTAAATTTTTCTTCATCATTTTAAAGGTTGTATTGTCAACTTTGGCGTATTCCGAGAGGTTGCTCAAACTACTGCAGATTAAGGAAAAATTTGCTTGTTCAGCATTTATTCCTTTTAAATTAGCAATCTTCTGTATGGCCTTATTATTGTTTATGTCACAGCCAATAGCATAGATGGTATCAGTTGGGTAGATGATAATTCCGCCATCCTTTAAAATGTCAGCAATTTTCCTGAATTCCCTATGGTTGGGGTTGTCAGGATACAATTTTAAAAGCATTTGTAGTGGTTTTGGGTTATTATGGATGATAAAGATAAAAGATTCTTTGAAATAGCTAATGTACTGATGCCTATTTATTTTGTTGCTTGAAAAGGAAAGAGGTTGTAGTGCTGCAGGATTTGGATTTGATACAAACAAAAAAGGAGTACCGAAGCACTCCTTTTTTATAATATCATCTAATGTTTAACCATTTAGCTTGTTGTAATCAGCAAGGAACTGCTCCAAACCTTTATCGGTTAAAGGGTGATTTAGCAGACCTGTAATGGCACTAAGAGGACTGGTTGTAACATCAGCACCAGCTTCGATACATTGAACCATGTGCATGGTGTGACGAACTGATGCAGCCAGAACCTGAGTTTCGAAACCATAGTAGCTGTTCATATCCACAATTTGACGAATTAAGTCAATACCATCAGTACAAATATCATCTAAACGGCCAACAAAAGGAGATACATATGTTGCTCCCGCTTTAGCCGCCAACAATGCCTGACCTACTGAGAATATCAAGGTACAGTTAGTTCTGATATCCTGTGAGCTTAGGTATTTTACTGCTTTAATACCATTTTTGGTACAAGGAACTTTCACAACAATTTGTGGATGAAGAGCGGCTAATTCCAAGCCTTCAGAAATCATTCCTTCAAAATCGGTTGCAATAACCTCAGCACTTACATCACCATCTACAATTTCGCAAATATCAACATAGTGCTTTTTGATGTTTACTTCCCCTTTAATCCCCTCCTTAGCCATAAGAGATGGGTTAGTGGTAACGCCGTCAAGGATTCCTAAATCCTGCGCTTCTTTAATCTGATCAAGATTTGCTGTGTCGATAAAAAACTTCATTTTACGATTTTTAGTTTGTTATTTGTTCAAAACGAAAATACACTAATTTCTTTTACATACAAAGAATAGCATATGTTTTGAACTCAAGAAATAAAACATAGAGACGCGAAACTATTTTCGCATCATAGAGATTCGAAAAATATGAAGTTGGTGGGGTAAAAAAAAGAGCCGATGGAGGGATTCGAACCCACGACCTGCTGATTACAAATCAGCTGCTCTGACCAACTGAGCTACATCGGCGTTTTGTTATTTTTAGAAGGAAAAACGATCCTTCAGATAATCTTGTAAAGAACGAAAATAAGCCCGAAAGCTTTCTTTATTGTTTTTTTTTGAGCCGATGGAGGGATTTAAATCCATCCCGACTAGTCGGGACTGATTACAAATCGGTTGCTCTGACCAACTGAGCTACATCGGCGTTTTGTTATTTTTAGAAGGTAAAACGATCCTTCAGATAATCTTGTAAAGAACGAAAATAAGCCCGGAAGCTTTCTTTATAGTTTTAATTGAGCCATTGATGAGAATTGAACTCATGACCTCTTCCTTACCAAGGAAGCGCTCTACCCCTGAGCTACAACGGCAGTAACAAAATAAAAGGAGATAATCTTCCTTAAATTGAGCCGATGGAGGGATTCGAACCCACGACCTGCTGATTACAAATCAGCTGCTCTGACCAACTGAGCTACATCGGCGTTTTGTTATTTTTAGAAGGTAAAAATGATCCTTCAAATAATCTTGTAAAGAACGAAAGAAAGCCCGCAAGCTTTCTTTTAATTTTATTGGAGCCGATAGGGGGATTCGAACCCGCGACCTGCTGATTACAAATCAGCTGCTCTGACCAACTGAGCTATATCGGCATTTTTATACAAATAATAAAGTATAAAAAGTGGGTAAACAGCTACGTCGCACTGCTTCGACCACCTACCCTTGCTGCCTTCCGACCCTGGGGGGATTCAGTAGGAGCTAGTCGCATAGTGCTTACCCGACGACAAAAGTAGAAAAATCCTGATTCCCCGCAAACAAATTATGCAACTTCTTATCTAAATTTTAGGTGGTGAATAGCCAATGGTTTTATTCTCAGAGAAATAATTTTTTTTTAAAATGATGTTTTTTTTCAGGAAGTATTCATTTCGGATATAAACAATGAGCAATTGAAATTAGAATTAAGCTTTTTTGATTACGGCTTTCTAGTAAAAACGGATATCTTTGTGCTCGAAAAACAAATTTATCTTTCATGCAGATTTTTAAAAATTCATTACTTAGACACACTTTTCTTTTTGGAGCATTGGTTGGAGGAGCGCTGATTTTAGCAGCCTTTGTGGTTTACCTAAAAGATTTATCGGTTAATTTCGATCCGAATCTTCGGTCCATAAATCTATTTTTAATAGTTAGCGGGATCTTTTTTGGCGTGAAAAAGTATCGCGATGATGAATTGGGTGGTGCAATCAGCTATGGAAAGGCATTAGCAACTGGAGTCCTTATTATAGGATTTGCCTCGATGTTTTATTCTATTTTTATTTATGTTTTAACAAGTTTTTTTGATACGGCTATTATTAAAGAAGCCATAATTTTTCTGGAAAAAGGCCTGCATGAAATGGGATATCAGCAAAAAGATATCGATTTGCTGATGGGAATATATAAGAATATCACACCTGGATTATTTGCTTTTGGACAGTGGTTCAGTAAAGCATTGTCAGGACTGTTTTTTTCTCTTATTTTGGCTTTTTTCTTTCGTCAGAACAGAAATTTGTTTAATAGGAACTCTATTGATAAATTTAGCGAATTGAATAATCAGTAAAATTTAAATATGGATATCTCTGTTGTAGTTCCTTTGTACAATGAGGAAGAATCGCTTCCTGAATTACTGGCCTGGATTGATCGGGTGATGCAGGCAAATAGTTTTAGCTATGAGGTTGTTTTAGTTGATGATGGAAGTAATGATACCTCTTGGACTGTGATAGAGGATTTACAAACTAAGTATAGTTCTGTTCGCGGAATCAAATTCCGACGAAATTACGGGAAATCAGCAGCTCTTTTCAGCGGATTCGAAATTGTTGAAGGAGATGTTGTTATTACTATGGATGCAGATCTTCAGGATTCGCCGGATGAAATTCCGGAACTGTACCGTATGATAACAGAAGATGGTTTCGATTTGGTTTCGGGATGGAAGCAGAAGCGTTACGATCCAATTTCCAAGACAATTCCAAGTAAATTTTTTAATAGAACAGCAAGAGCCATGTCTGGTATTAAGCTGCACGATTTTAATTGTGGATTAAAGGCTTATAAGAATAAGGTGGTGAAGAGTGTAGAGGTGTACGGCGAAATGCACAGATACATTCCAATATTGGCCAAAGAAGCTGGTTTTGTTAAAATCACAGAAAAAGTGGTTCAGCATCAGGAAAGAAAATATGGTGTAACAAAGTTTGGTTTGAGCCGTTTTATAAATGGTTTTCTCGATTTACTTTCCATTTCATTTATCAGCAAGTTTGGTAAAAAACCAATGCACTTTTTCGGATTACTGGGAACATTTATGTTTTTGGTTGGTTTTTTTGCTTCTGCATGGATTGGATTTCAGAAATTGTATAGCATGAGTTTGGGTGAAATAGCCCCCCGCATAACCAATAGTCCGTACTTTTTTATTGCATTAACAACAATGATTATTGGAACTCAGTTGTTCCTTACCGGATTTATAGCTGAATTGGTAAGCCGCAGCTCATCAGAGCGAAATACCTATCAAATTGAAAAAGAAATTTAGGTTGAATTATAAATTATGCGTGAGGAGTTCTGGATTACCCCTCACTCATATTTGTAGTTTTGAAAATCTTACGAAATCCCAATGATAAAACGAATAATAAGAATTTTATTACAAATATTTCCCCGTCCGGTTTTGATTCGAATGAGTCTGATAATAAATCGTATACTTGCCGTATTTCTTATCGGAAATAAAGTGGAATGCCCGGTATGTGGCGGGCATTTCCGTAAATTTCTTCCTTACGGATACACCAAAGCCTCAGGGCGAGATAATGTTTTGTGTCCCAAATGCCTTTCTTTGGAACGCCACAGGTTGATGTGGTTGTATCTGAACGAAAAGACCAATTTCTTTACACAAGAACTTAAAGTTTTACACATTGCTCCAGAACAATGCTTTTACAAGCGGTTTAGAAAGTTGCCTAATTTGGATTATACCACAGCAGATTTGGAATCTCCCATTGCCGATGTGCATTTCGATGTGCAGGAAATCCCCTTTTCCGAAGCATCATACGATGTGGTGATCTGCAATCATGTGCTGGAACATGTTACCGATGACAAGAAGGCAATGAGTGAAATTTACCGGGTGTTAAAACCAGAGGGATTTGCCATTTTACAGGTTCCCATGGATACCAAAAATCCGGTAACGATGGAAGATCCAAATGTTACGGATCCGAAGGAAAGAGAGAGACTGTACCGTCAAAAAGATCATGTTCGTTTGTATGGTTTGGATTATGCCGATAAGTTGTCAAAAGTGGGGTTTTCTGTTTTCCAATCTCAATATGCAAAAGAAATTTCTTCCGATTTGGCCGAAAAGTATCGCTTGCCAATGAATGAAATTTTCTATTTCAATCAAAAACGATAAGATGTCCGAAGAAATTAAATTTTCGATTATTATTCCGGTGTACAATCGTCCGGATGAAATGAAAGAACTGCTTGATAGTTTATCCGGGCAGACTTTTAAAGATTTTGAATTGGTAGTGGTTGAGGATGGTTCATCGATAAAAAGTGAAGAGCTTTGCGACAGCTATCGAGATCGGATAAATATATCGTATTTCTACAAACAAAACGAAGGTCCCAGCATTGGTCGTAACTATGGATTGGCCAGAGCGAAAGGGAATTATTTTCTGTTTTTCGATTCGGATTGTATTCTTCCAGCTCACTATATGGAAACCATACATCGGGAATTAACCGATAATTTTGTGGATTGTTATGGCGGTCCCGATGGTGCTATGGACGATTTCTCGGATTTTCAGAAAGCAGTTTCTTATGCCATGACTTCCTTTTTTACAACCGGAGGTATTCGAGGGGGAAAGCAACAGGTTCACAAATTTCACCCACGTAGTTTTAATTTGGGCTTTTCGAAAGCTGTTTATGAAAATACGGGCGGATTTCCGGTAACTACTATGCATCCGGGCGAAGATATGGTTTTTGCCATTGAGGTAATTAAGCGTGGTTTCGAGACTCGGTTGGTTCACGATGCTTACGTATTTCACAAACGAAGAATCTCCTTTAAAAAATTCTATAAACAGGTTTTTGGTTTTGGCAAAACCCGCTACATTATCTCAAAACATTACCCGGAAACTTTCAAGATCTTCTTTCTGTTCCCATCATTGTTCGCAATAGGAACAATTGGAGCTATAGTATTAGGGATTGCTGTTCACCGAATTTTTGCTTTTCCGGTTCTTTTGTACGCTTTTCTGGTTTTTGCTGATGCACTCACAAAGAGCAAATCGTTTGCCATTGCAATAAAAGCGCTTGCTGCAAGTTTTGTGCAGTTGTTCGCTTATGGTATCGGATTTATGGATGCCATTTGGAAGCATAAAGTTCTGGGTCAAGATGAATTTGGGGTGTTTGGAAAAGGGTTTTACGAATAGGAACTTGAACAAGAGTAGTATTCTATTTTTCATAGTCTGATTAATTCACTTTCACTGGCAGATTTCTTCTTGAGGCCTCCTCTAAAATGATTGAAATTGTATTTGATTGAAATCCGCACCCACGTGTTATCATGATCAGGAATTGATCCGGCTGTAATGTTACCGTATCTGTCTTCCCACGCATTGTCTGATGAGTTTAAAATGTCATTTCAGTATTGATATGAATTTGTTGCTTCTATTTTATGACATTCAGTAGCTTATGTCTGTATTAAGTGCTGAGATAAAAATTGAGACAGTACATTTTAATTATCTCTTCTGTATTTAATTTGAGTAGCAGGGCTTACTGTTGTGTCTGATATCACTAAGGTTGAACTATCTGAAAGCTTATAAGCTAAGGATATCGTATCGGCTTCTGTTGTATCTGGGTACAAATAAAGTACGAATGTACTATCTGTTCTTTCAAATGAAGTGTTATTTTTTATATTGATATTGACACTTGGTGCATATAGAATGATTCCATTATTGGGCAATTCAAGTTCTTCATCAATAGAGTTAGATAAAAAGGTCAAATCTTGTCCCTCAAATATATTTTCCCAATCAGAATCTCCCGTCTTGCTCTCAACTTCAGTCCAATTCATCACATAGTCATAAGTTTCCCAATCGATAGTTATTTCGGGAGTGTTGTCATCATCTTTTAGGCATCCAGAAAGGAATAAAAGCGATAGAATAATTGTCAAATAAGTTTTCATTTTTTTTGAATTTAGAATTTGTCTTATTTTTTTAAGACGTCATTTTATTGAATTGGTTGCGTGTTTATAAGTAACGTATAAAGAGAAAATTTGTAATAGAAATCGACTTGCAGATTTTTTTATCTACAAAATGGTTTTGGGCTTGATCAAACTTCTCGCCAGAAACTTGACTTTTTGTAAATTGTTTATTCTTGTATATAAAAAAAATGCCGGGAATAAATCCACTTTCCCAAAAAGCGTTCCCGGCAATATGTAAAATTAATAAATTAAATCTGCTTAAAATTCATTCGATATTTGGCCACCCGCTGGAGGGGTTGAAACCCCATTATTTAACTGAGCTTGCAAGGATAGTCTTTCTGATGCTGTCATAACGGTATTGTCAGATTTATATACAACAGCATCTAATTCACGGTACACATCAGACCGGGCTATATAGGGTAAGTATAAGGTATTAACCCAACGTCTGTCTAAGTCAGACGGTATACTTCCTTGAGTAATATAACTACCATCTTTTTTTGTGTACATTGGTTCACTTGTACTTACAACTGCACTCTGAGAGTCTGTTTTTGAAGGATAACCCATAATTGAATTAAAGTCATAACTACCAATCATATAATAATTGCTTGTTCTTTTAGTAAATTGGGCTTCTCCCGATGAGGTCAAATTAGACCAATCAATAGTCACATAATTGTCCCTGTCTTTACGACATTGTTCGTGTAACATACCGCATGCATGTAATATTTCATGTTCAATAACGCGACTACTCCAATAAGAAAAAGCAAAATCAGCAAGACTAATTTGTTGTCTTCCACCAATTCTACCAACATAAGAGCTACTCGTATCTTCATCTCCTATGGCTGTGAAGTCAACATATGGATAAGCAAAACCATATGTAGGGTCAACCGTTGGTTGCCCGGTTGCGTTGTAAAATCTAATATTAGTTCTCGATTCAATGTCTAAAAGAGCTACTTTAATATAATATTTCTGGGTAGAGGTTAAATTAGCATTGTATGTAAAACGTACCATAGCCCAAAGATTATATGCCGTAGGATATATACCTAGAGCTTTTGTCTGTTCTCCATTTTCAGAAGATAAACTTACTGGTAAGTTTGTAACAGGATTTAATGAAGTTATTGGTGCCGGATTTTCTATTGCTTCAATAAATATTGTTCCACTGTCATTCAATGCTTTTAATTGAGTGGGAGATAATAAAATATCACCTTCCCAAAGATAATTATCTCCTTGTTTTTCTACGACAACTCCTGATTCAAGGGTTATTAGTTCCGGGGAATAAGTTACTTTACTTGTTGTTTCATCTATTTCTTCCTGAGAACAGGAAAATAATACTAAGCACAAGCTTACTATTAAAGCTGAATTTAAAATGTTTTTTTTCATAATATGAATTTATTAATTGGGAAAGGGATTGTTGTTATTCGTCAGTTTGAATCTTTATTTTTGATAGTATTTCTATAAGTTTAAAATTTTCTGTAGGTATATCCAGTTGTGGATCTCCTTGGGTTATTATGACTTTGAGTCGATATCTATATCCTTTTTCATACTCAAATCCTTCAATATGATGTAATGCCAGATAATATTTTTCATTGGTATTTTCGTCGGTTGCTTCCATGCACTCTACCAAATCAGGTGAGTCAGGGATGGTACCATTTAATATTGTTTCAGGCTCAACATTAATTATTGTCGTTTTTTCGTTTGAATTATTATTGTTATTACATCCTATTGTGGCGAGAATTGCAATAAAGGCGAGGACAAGGCACAATTGTGACAGCATTCGTTTAGTATTTAAATCTCTATTCTTGTTTTTCATTTTAATACTCTTTAGTTATGTAAGGTTAAAATCTGTATAGTAGTACTCTTATTTTCAGATAGATTTGACTACGCTTGTCACTTTCTGAAGCGGTTTTATTGTCTTATTGTTAATCTGTAGTGGCTTCTTTTCATATTTATTTTTTACTAAAAGGTAGATTGTCATATTATATTGGGTTAATTTCTCTGTTTAGTTAGATGCTTTTTTATTATGCATATATCCTCACCATTTTTCCATATATAACAACATAATATTATTGTCACTTTTAAGTTGTGCCAGTTCATTTTGATTTAGAGTCTTAAATACTTTGCTTTTTTTGATGAAATAGTCGTTGTAAACTTCTTTTAAAAATAAAACCTAAATTCAACAAATACGATTAACTTGCTAGTTGCTTGTGATTAGAAATCTAAGCAAACTGGAAGCTGTTTTCTAATCAAAAACAGATGAAATGATTAGTTAAAACAAAATATATATCGAACAAAATAGTGAAGAGAGATAGGAGTCTATTAAAAAATAATAAATAGCAAGTGCTGGTTCTTTTCTAATCATTTGATTAGAATTCTATTGCAATTTGATTAGGAAAAGGGTCTGTTTTGATTAGAAAAAAAATGTATTTTTTGAATTAAAAATTCAATTTAGAATTGTTCTAATGATGAAATAATTATTTCGTTATGAAACGTCCATGCCAAAACATTTTTTGACACTCAGGGAGATGATTATTCCCGGCGTGGTAAGTTCTCCCGAAACAAGTTCGGGACAGGCTATATGGCAAAAGTTTAAAATTATAATCATATGAAAAGTAGTAGGCCTTTGTTCTGCGAAAAGTCCATGTGTAAAGCCTTTCACATACAAGGCAGTGATTATTATTTCGCAGTTAGTGTGGTTGTGGCAACAATTGGAGCATTCGTTTTAGGGATAGCTGTTCACCGGATTTTTTCTTTTCCAGTTTTTTTATACGCTATTCTTGTGTTTGCTGATGCACTTACAAAGAGCAAATTGTTTGCCATTGCAATAAAAGCGCTTGCAGCAAGTTTTGTGTAGCTCTTCGATTATGGCATCGGATTTATGGATGCCGTTTGGAAACACAAAGTACTGGGGAAATATGAATTTGGTGTGTTTGGTAAGGGGTTTTATGAGTAGGGAGAAGAACGCTTTCTACGAACTAACTTATATTTGTATTCAATTTAAGGCAAGGTAGAGGTATCAGGCTTTACCCCGGTATTGTAGTTTGTTCCACCATATTGGATAAACTCCTTGGGGGATACAAAAAACTCGAATTTTGTATGAGGAAGCTTAAAAGAAAGATAATCACCATAGTATTTTAGGTGTTCGCCTGTCGGTTTATGACCAACTATTTTGCCAAGTTTCTTTTCTTTTACGACACCTGCAAATGTTGCTGCGGCACTATTTGTTCTCTCATTTATCGTAACGAATACATCCCCCTCGAATAATGATTTTTTAGGATTAGGAATATGTAGTAAAGCACTATCATTAAAGCTGTAAATTACATCTTCATTTAACTGATTTATAATAGAATACAAATGCTGATTTTTAGTCTTGTATAAAGTTTTTATTTCATCACTTACACGAATACCAATAGATGCATATTGACGATATGGTTTATTGGTTAGATAATTTAGCAGGCTGTCAACGGCACGACTTCTTCCTCCTGGGTTATTCTTTACATCTATAATTAATGCAGAACATTCTTTTTGTTTTATAGAGTCAAAAGAGTTGGAAAGGAAAGTATAGAAATTATCATCTCCCAAAAAGGATTTTATGGATAGATATGCCACTTTTCTATTCGCGGAAAACTCCAATTTGTATTGATTTTGTTGTGGATTAGGATACTGGTTTTTAAGCGAGAAATATTGTTCGTTGGTAAGCGCTTTTGCAGTAAGAATTGAGTCGGAAGAAACTGTTTGTATAAGATATTTTTCTGATTCACCATAAAGTATCCAAAAACCCATATTAAAGAACATTTCTACTGCGTGATCTCCACATTCCCTATTCTTAACACCCACTATACTTCGTAAATCGGAGAGTATTTTTTGAGAATCAATTGCGTTTATCGATACTATCTCAACATCGCTTAGCTGTATGTTTGGGTCTTTACTAAAATACTGATTGAAAAATAATTTATTGTTTTTAACCAGAATCGTAAATGGCATACAAAGGCCTCCGTTAAACATATATTTTTGCCTCTCTTCAATAGGGAAATTAAATCCTGTATGTGTGTCTTCAATTCCCGACAAAAGTTTTGCCATTAACACAAAACTATCAGTAATGGATATGCTGTCTGGCAGAGTGTTTAGAATGCTGTCGTAGGTATTGCTCCACGATTTTGAGAAGTTTTCGTCTAAGAATTTAGGATGAATACTTGTACATTTTTCTTTTAAAAATTGAAGGTCATTTATGATCTCGACATTTGAAAAGTAGTATGGAGTGTATTTCTGACTACATGCATTGTAGGTAATCAGAAATACAAATGAAAGAAGAATAAAGTTTTTCATGGAAGGTTGCTTGGTTAATTTAGGAATAGTGCCTGCTTAAACAATTACCATTTAAGCAGGTGCACTTAAGGGGTATCACAATAAAATGTTTTTAAATCGCCTTTGTTTTTTTTGTTATGATTTCATAATAAATTTCCAAAAATTCTTTTAAATTATTTTTTGCGACAAGACATAAGTTAATAGGGTTTCCATCAAATTTTTTCTTTAGGGCGAGGTGTGGACAACCTCCACCACAAACAGGAAGGAAAAAACATTCCTGGCATTCTGGTTTGTCAAACACATCAGCACCAGTTAAATACCTGGTTAGTTTTGTTGGGTTTATGGCGTTGTTATTTGAAATATTTCCAACAACTTCCTTTTTATTACCAACATCCGTCCAACATTTGTAAATATCTCCTCTTGCATCAATCAAATATCCATAAAGCTGACGAGCCATACATTCACCGCTAACCTTTATGGGAAAGAAATTAGAGTTTTTGATTCCGTATTTAGAGAATTGCTCAATATTGAAGTTGGCTTGTTCTTGATTATCCATAAGTATATCATCAACAGAAGAACAGGATCCATACGATTTCTTTACAATACCAGCGTATATAGATACTTCGAGACCGGTAAAGTCAGTTCTGATTTTTTTGTAAATTTCATGATAATGAACTTCGTTGGTATGATCCACATTTACCCTGACAGTTAATGCAACCTTTTGAGCTTTTATTAATGGTTTAAGTCGAAGTATATTTGTATATATAACATCAAAAGAATCTGTTTCTTTTATATGAGGTCTTCTTTTATTATGAATATTTTCAGGGCCATCTATAGTTACATGTACATGTCTTATCTTTAACTCATGTAATTTATCAACAACTTTTTGAGTTAATAAATAGCCATTTGTTATTATTGACGAGTAGTAATTTATTTCCAGTAATTTTATTTTTTTTGTTAATGATTCAATTCTATCGAAACTTAATAAAGGTTCCCCTCCAAACCATGTAATTGAGAGTCTTTTTACTTCAGTATGCCTTTTAATAAAAGATATAATGTCATTTTCGATTTGGTCGGTCATATAAACTTTGGGGCGAGCATCCTCAAAACAATAACTGCATGCAAAATTACAATGTAAAGTTGGAGCTATTGTTAGTGTCATTAAGCTTTTGTCGAACCTTTTAATATGCCTGCTAAGTTTGATTTTTAAATATTCATCGTAATCATTATTTACAATTATTTTAGCCTGTTGCAACTTTTCTATTTCCTCTTGGGAAAAATCGTTATTGATCGTTTTTGTGTCATTTTTAAGTTTTTCAAATTTATTGAATGTTGATTCATCAATTTCGGCAAAGCTATTTGTAAGCGTATTATAAATTAAATATCCGTATTGCCGGGACTTAAAAAGAAAATTATATTTAGACCAATTCATTTTTATAAGTTAAGATGGAAAGAAGATCGATAGAAATCGATCTTCAATTTGAGTAATAAAATTTTAGCATAAATTACTTAGGCAACTGCAAGTTCCTCCACCATGTTCTGATGGTAAACATACGGCATCACAATCAGGAACATCTTTATCAAGTATTCCTCCTTTTAAATTTGAAAGTTCAGTGTCGCTTAGGTTAAACATCTGAGGAAACATTCTTTTGTCTTGATGTTGATCAACCTTTGGATCTTCTAAGAAATTAATTTTCTTCATTTCTGTTAATTATTAAATAACACCTACTCTATAACCTTTTCGGTAACCGGTATATTTTTAGTTACGACCTTTCCAGTAATCCTAATTTTTCCAATAGTTGAGGCTGCTCTTTTAATGCAATTCTAGCAATTTTCTTGTAGTCGATTACCCAAATAGCAAGTTCGTCTAATTTAGCGTCGCGCAACTGTGTTGCCTGTTGAGCTTCTCCTGTTTCGCTTTTGTGTATTTCGGCAGAATTTTGAGTGTCAGTAATTGCTTGTTTTACGGCTTGTATTTTCTCCACTCCTTGTCCGTAAACTTCCATGGTGGCAGTGTAGTTTGGGCTTGCAATTAAATTGTTGCAAAATTGTAAAGCTTGTGTCAGCCAACCGCTAAAGCTTTTTTTACGAGGATGATTCAGACCCAGGCTTTGTTGAGCACTCACATCATTTTTTAATGCAATTTTGGCAATTGTTAGCAAATCCATATAAGCGTCATGGGCTTTTTTTCGATTAGTCTGAAAATCATTTTGAGCCTGGTACTGATCGCCATACTCTTTCTGTTGAGTGTTGTTCAGATCCTCAACAGTATTTAGTAAGGTTTGTGCTTCGGTAAGTTTTGGTTCATCGTAACCGAACAATGCGACAGTAGATTTAATAATAGAACTGTTAATGCTGTTGTTGATTAGTAGTTTGGTACTTACCAGAAATTGGGCAAGGCTTTCGTTTAAATTGTTCATTTTATGATTTTTTAAAGGTTAAATAGAAAATTACTGTGGTATCATCATATTGGGTGTGGAAAGGCCATTCTGTACTTAGGAGTAATCATTCCAGTTTTAGGAGTGACCATTCCGAGTTTAGGACTTATCATTCCCTTTTAGGGGTGACCAGATAGGCTTTAGGAGTCATCATTCCGCGCAGAATGGTCGTTCCTAAGAGCTTCTTCGTTGTTCCTAAATGCATTTTGTTCATTTCTGATGGGAGATTTGAATTTATAGTCGATTCAATTCACTTTCGCTTGCTGATTTTTTCTTGAGGCCTCCTTTAAAATTATTGAAATTGTATTTAATGGAAAATCTAATCCATGAGTTGTCTTGGTCAGGAATGGAACCCGCAACAATGTTTCCATATCGATCTTCCCATGAATTATCGGAAGTGTTGAAAATATCATTTGCCATTATTGCAATGTTTAACTTTTTACTGAAAAAAGAAGTATTTACACCAACAGACAACTTGGAAGAACTCTCAAAATGCGTCATTAAATCTTTACTGCTGCTATTATATAGGTAATTTGCAAAAATACTTGTTCTGGATGTAATTGAATAATCGTTATTGGTTTGAAAGTACCACGAGGAGTTTCGGATTTTTCGTAGTTCATCCATATATGGAATTTCTATAAATGGTTTTTTCCCTCCAAAGCTAAAAGTGCTGTTTAGGTTTTTTCCTGAATAATTATAATCGATGTTCAAATTAAGATATTCCGCCTGGCTAATGTTTACCGGAGTATATTTCACAATGTCTGGATTTGCATTATCGCTTACAGCACTTAGTATGCGTGCATTTTTTTCATAGGAGTAAGCAAAATTAACCGAGAGATTTTTGAACAAACCAAAACTAAGGTCAAGATTGTGACTGATTGTTGGTTTTATTTTTGGGTTTCCGGTACTATAAGATAGTGCATCAAAATAGGTAATGTCGGTACTTAATTCATTAAAACTTGGTCGGTCAATTTTTTTAGCGTAACTCAATGTTACATTTACATAGTCGGAAAATTCTTTGTTGATTAAGACAGAAGGAAACCAGTGCCCGTAAGTTGAATCGAGAACAGTTTTTTCGTTTGAAGATATTTTGGTGTCGGTATACTCATAACGAAATCCTGCTTCCAATTTGAAATTATTTAGTTTTGGTTCTAAGTTGAAATAAGCAGCACTTATACGGTCATCAATTTTATCATTAATTTGGTAGTTTTCTGTTGTGGTGATTTGATTCACTGAAGTAACTTTTCCATTGTTAGTAACTTTTGATGCTTTTACTCCTGTTTGCAGATTTATTGATTGGAGGAGACAAGTCTTAAAGTCTATCTTTCCACTATAGATAGTGTAATCATTTTGATTATCGATCAAGCTTTTTAAACTCAAATTATTTGTAATGTTCTTTTCCCCGATATCTTCGGTTGAATGATTTACATACCTTGTGTAATCACCTATAACGGACAAAGAAGATGTACTGTCAATATCATATTGGTAATTCAGATTATAAATGTGCAGGTCTTTAGCTACATCCCTGAGTTTTAAAATATTTCGATTGGTAACTCCATTATTTGTTTTGTTGATGGTTTGTTTCGAATCGGAGTCCTGTTTTTGATTGGTAGAAATATATGAATATTGGAAGCCGATGTTGTTTTTGGCAGTTATTTCTTGATTGAGAGAAAGAAACAGGTTGTGTGTTTTTGTTTTTGGAAATCGAACTGTAGAATTATTGTTAGCAATTGTATATTCACTTTGTGTGTTTATTTCGTATGCATCTTCGAAGTTTTTCGATTTAAAATACTTGTATGAGTAGTTAATTGATGCAGTTGTTTTGTTGATTTTATTGTTGAGTTGTACTCCGTTTAGGGTACTGTTTTTTCTTGCAAAATAATTCTGGTTGTAAATCTGAAGGTTTATTTTGTCATTTGTTATTTTCCTGGTTTTGATTCTCACAACTGCATTTCCCGAAGCACTGTATTCAGCTGAAGGATTCCTGTCAATCTCAATACTCATAATATCATCGGATTGCAAAGCTTCAATTTCGGCTTTGTTTTGAATTTCACGGTTGTTGATAAAAACAATGGGAGTTCCTTTCCCAGATACGGTAATGTTGTTGTTGTTATCTACTACTAAACCTGGTGATCTTTTCAGAGCATCAAAGAGATCACCAGCTTCACTCAATGCAGTGCCTTTTACATCAATAAGCAAGCGACCTTCAACTTGCCTAAAAGTTGGTCGCTTTGCAAAAACGGTGATTTCATTCAATTCTAAATTTTTCATTTGAATGGTTCCAATATCGATAGAATTGATTGCTGAAAAATCAATATTTTGAGTTACGGTTTGGTATCCAACGCAGGATATTTGAATAAGACATTGGTCAACTTTAAGATCTTCAAATTCAAAATAACCATCTACAAAAGCTCCCCCGATTATGATACTTGAATCCTGAGGGAGTAGAATTGCAACAGTAAAGTATTCAAGAGAAATAGCTTGATCATTGATAACCTTACCCCTCAGATTTGAGGAGTGGGAGGTAAGTGTTTGAAATGTAAATAGTAAGAAGAGTAGATACCGATGCATCGATTATTATATTAAGTAATTTAATTCAAGAAACTTTTCGAGATGATTTTTCGCGTATGTGCATAAATTGTATTTTCCATTATGAAGTAGGTTTTGAATTCGTTTATGGGAACAACCACCACTACATATTGGGAAAAAAGAGCAGTTTTTACATTCTGCATCTGTATATATACTTGGACCTAAAAGATATTTATCTGTAATTTCATTAAGATAGGTTCCATTGTCAAGTATATTTCCTATTCGATAATCAAATTTTCCAATGTCATTCCAGCATTTATACATATCTCCATTAGGAGTGATAACAAAGAAAAGAAGATTATTAGCTCCACAGCCACCTAATGTTAATCTTGGTTTAAAGCTTAAATTCTTAATGTTTTCTTTTTCAAAATTTCGAATGAAAAAATCAGCCTCTTTATCGTTGTCAATAAAAATATTATTACATGTGCCGTTGTCATTTCGGACAAATGCAGCGTATATAATTAATCTTTTTTCAAATTTAAATTTTTTGTTTAAAAAGTGATAAAGTTGGCTAAATTCATTTTCGTTTGATTCGTCAATATTACATCTGATAAATACTCTACATGTAGAATTTAATTTAAAGAAATTTTCAATGTTTGCAAGTATTTTATCAAATGTTCCGTTATTATTTTTTAGAATACGTTTTTTATTATGAGTTTCTGCTAAACCATCTATTGTTATTTGAATACTCTCTAAATTCCGAGTGTTAAAAAAAGACATTTTTTCATCTAATAGATAACCATTGGTTACAATGTTGTGTTCGATAGGTTTTTTTAGTTTCTCAAGTTCTAAGGTGAGTCTCTTTATAGAATCAAAATTTAAAAGTGGTTCCCCTCCATACCATGTTATTTTGATTTTATTAATGTTTGGAAATTTCTTCGCTAAATTTATTATTGATTTTTCAATTTCAGGAGAAAGATTTTGGGTGTTTAAAGCATCTTTTTCATAACAATAAGGACATTTAAAATTACAGTTAAGGGTAGTTAGGATTGTTAAATTTAGTATTTCATTTGAGAAGACGGAGGTGTAGTAATTGTGTTTTTTTTCATAAAAAAAAGAGTTCTCATCTTCTTGGGATAAAATAAATTTACCATTTCTTAGTAAATCTAAGGAGTCCGGATCCAACATTGAAAAATTTCCGTCTTTTGCTTGATTCAATGATATTTTAGTCTCGTCTTCATTTGTTGAAATCAGAGCATTTGTTCTTGAATTGTATAGATAGGTAATTTTCTCTTTTTCAAAAGAGAAATTGTATTTTGACCAGATCATAAGGAGTGTAAGTTTATAAATATTTGTGATTTGTAAGGCTACCAAGATTATGTTGTTTTTCTTGGTAGCCTTAATTGTTTAGGATAGTGATATTTCTTCTTCGCCCTTATTTTTTTTGCAGTTACAATGATTACATGTTTGGCATCCGCAACCACCACCTTTTATTTGATTCAAAGCTTCATTATCAAGAGTTTCAGGTTGGTTTAAAATTTTGAATTTCATAATATATTATATTTGTTATTTTATAATTATCCATTCCTTTCACAATTGCAAAATTCACCTCTTTCTAGTAGCTTTGTCCTTGCTTACAGGTAGCTATGGCTACTATAGCCACCTCCGGTAGAGGATGGATTTATATTCATGCGTAATCCGGGGCGGCTACTTTCCTAAATTATTTTTCCCTAAAAAGTAGATTGTCATATTACATTCTTTTCTATTACACATATATTCTCACCTCTTTTCCATCAATAATAACAATAATATAATTTCCTTCCTCTCCACCTTTCACGAGGGTCAATTCGTTTTGATTCAATACCTCAATTGCCTTATAGTTCTTTCGTGTTTTCATGATTTTTACTTTTTTAAGTGAAGTATTCATTTAAAACTCTTTCAAAATTGGAACATAAAACCTAAAAAAACGATTAGTTTTCTAACTACTTGCAATTAGAAAACTAATCAAACAATAGGTGGTTTTCTAATCAAAAAAAGTGAGATAATGATCATTAAATGAAACGTCCATGTAGAAAGCGTTCAACACACAGGGAAATGATTATAATGGTAAGTTCTCCCGAAACAAGTTCGGGACAGGCTATGTGACAATAAAAAAACAATTTAGACACATGAAAACAGACAGAGCGTAAATAGGGCGTGGGGAAAAGCAAGTTCAATATTTAGTCGGATCTGGCAGAACTAACTATCTTCCTAATCATTCAATGAAACTTTGGCTACGATTTGATTAGAAAAATCAGTGTGTTTGATTAGAAAAGCTTTTGTATTTTTGACAAAAAAGCACAATTTAGAATTGTTCTAATAAAGAAAACTTTACTCTTTTATGAAAAGAAAGATATCTTTATGTTATGAAAAACAAATTTTTCAAAAGACTCGGTGTAATGTCCGTACTGGTACTTGCAATACTTATTGGTTCGCAGGGATTGTGGTTATGGCAGCAGTTGGAGCAGGAGAAACAGGCTTTTACCTTGGAGGTTGAAAACTCCTTACAAGGAATGATTAATTTTCATGCTCTGCAAGGCTATAGTACACCTAATCCAGACAAACCTAGTGTGGCTACCATTTCAATGAAAGAAACAACAAATGAACAAACAAATAAGGACACTTCACCTGCATTAGGAAAATCTGAGATCAACACAAAAAATTACATTCCTGATTTCGCACTGGGAAAATTGATAGAAGCTTCATTTACAGATATCAGTTTATGGAAAGGAAAATTTCATCTGTATGTTGTTGACTCATTGTTGCAAAACAATTTTCCCGAATTCGAAAAAATACAAGCTTACCGCATGCAGCTTCTGAAAAATGATCTGGCCATGGATAGTTTGCATATGGGAAAAGAAATGGGTAAGAAATGGGGAAACTCCCCCTCAATATTACATGTTCGTATTCCCTTAGGCACAAAAGGGAGCTATGTTTTTATTGCTGATTTTCAGTTGAAAACCTTTCCTTTTTTAAGAGGAATGGTATATTCCATTGGCATATCGGCACTCGCTGTTGTTTTAGTCGCCATTTTTCTGCTGTGGTTGCTGTGGAAATTGCAGCAGCAAATGGCACAGCTGCAGTGGCGCGAACGAACTGTGAGTGGTATGGTACACGATTTAAAAACCCCTTTATCTTATGTCTATACATTATTGGATTATCTGGCCAGCAAAGAACAATTGCCCGCCATGCAGCAACAGCTCAGGAATGCAAGTAGCAATGTCTACAAATTGACTCATAAAATGGAGATCTTACTGACATTATTCCGAGCGAAGAAAAAGAAGATCGTATTGGAGTGTGTGCCCTTCAATCTGGCGCAAAAGTGCAGGGATTTACTCTCGGAATTGGAGCTTGTCTATCAAGATAAACAAGCTGAATTCAAGCTGTCGATTCCTGAAAATTTAGATATTTATGTGGATCCACTTTATTTCGAAGCAGCCTTACGCAATTTGTTGGATAACGCGTTTAAATATTCGGATGCATGTGCAAAACTGGAAATTAAAGCGATTCGGGAACAAAAACAGTTACACATCTGTGTTACAGATTCGGGGAAAGGGATTCCTCAAAAAGAGCAAAGGAAAATTTTTCAGGAATTTTACCGTGCAGATAACAACAGTAAGGGGCATGGCATTGGTTTGGCTTTTACCCAACAGATAGTAAAAGCCCACAGAGGGCGCATCAGATTGGAAAGTAAGCTTGGGGAAGGCAGTATATTTTGTATTGTTCTTCCTGAAAAAGTCATTGTTTAAGTTATTAAAGAAGTGAAAATGGAACAATTGAAAGTACTGTTTGTGGATGATGATCTCAATTTAGGAAGTTTTGTTACGACCATACTAGAGACCGATTACAATTATAAAGTGCATTTCCAAAATACATTGCTGGGAATAGATACGATTGTACAAACTCTGATGCCGGATATTATTATTATGGATGTGGAAATAGGTAAAGAGAACGGAATGGATAAAGCTCAGGATATTATCGCAAAATACCCGCAAATTCCTCTGTTGTTTGTTTCCTCTCATACCGAAGATGATTTTATAACCAAAGGAATAAACATTGGGGGAAATGCTTATATCCCAAAACCTTTATCTATTCCAGTACTAGTATCTTACATTCAACGTTTTGCTTTAAAAACAAGCTTGCCGCAAATAATAGAATTGGCTGGTTATCAGCTGAATTTATCAACAAATAAATTTTTTTATAAGAAGCAGTTAATTAAGAAACTGAGTCCGTTTGAGAAGAGTGCTTTGGCAGTGCTAATGGAGCATCCCAATGAAACAGTAACTAAAGAGCAGTTGGCTGAAAAGCTATGGAACCATTCTTTGGAAACAAACAACAGTGCCAGTCTAAACAATATTTTATCGAAATTAAGAGATTTATTTAAGGATAATTCTTCTCTTAAAATCAGGAACATAAGAGGAGTAGGGTATATGATGAATTATTAAGGATATAAGGCCTGAATGATTCGTGTTTAGTATTGACTCCTACTAAAGCTGCCTTTTTAAATATTGCATAATCTCTTCTTCCTGATCGGGATGAAACCATTCAATTTCTTTGTCTCTGTTGAACCAGGAAAGCTGACGTTTGGCATATCTTCTGGAATTTCTTTTGATCAACTCAATGGCTTCATCAAGAGAAATATTTCCTTCTAAATATTCAAATAATTCTTTGTATCCAACTGTGTTTAGGGAGTTGTAATGACGGAATTCAAATAAGGTTTGTGCTTCTTCAAGCAAACCTTCTCTCATCATTAAATCAACCCGTAAGTTGATTCTTGCATACAATTCTGCTCTGTCTCTGTTTAAACCGACTTTAACAATATTGAAATCTCTCTTTTTTTTTGTGTTTGTTCTCAATTCGGAATAAGGTTTACCAGTCATTAAACAAACCTCAACCGCATGAATCACTCTTTTTGCATTTTTTAAATCAACTTGATTGTAAAATACCGGATCGAGTTGTTTTAACTGCATACGCAATGATTCAATTCCCTCTTTTTGGGCACGCTCAACAACTTCATTGCGCAAATCCGGATCAATAGTTGGTATCTCATCAATTCCATTGCAGATAGCATCGATATACATCATACTGCCACCAACTAAAAGCACTTCATTCTTTTCTTTAAAAAGATGATCAAGTAAGTCTAAGGTCTGTTGTTCGCATTCCCAGGAACTAAAATAGTCGTGAATGGAATGAGTATGAATGAAATGATGTTTTACTGCCTCCAATTGCTCCTTTTCAGGTACTGCAGTTCCAATGCTCATTTCCCGATAAACCTGACGGCTATCCGAAGAAGAGATTTCTGTATTGAAATGTTGCGCGATTTTAATGCTTAAATCGGTTTTTCCAACACCTGTAGGACCCAATAAAACAATCAGGGTTTTCGACATCAAAAGATAATTATGAATTACGAGTTATGAATTGCGGTTTTTGCATATGTTGAATGCAAAATTTAGTTTTGCACTAACTACTAACTACTAACTACTAACTACTAACTACTAACTACTAACTACTAACTACTAACTACTAACTACTAACTACTAAAGAATGTCTTCGTAGTCATCCAGACTTTCAAATTCAGGACCTTCGTTAAATTCGTCATCGAAATCGGCCAGATAATCATCGGCAGTTTTTGTTTTTTCAGATTGAGATTCAAATTCGCCGAATCCAAGACCTTCAAAACCTTCTGCATCCATTTTAATTTGTTCGGGAGCATCGCCTTCAGATAGAGTGCATTTAGGATATTTTGTTTTGGCATTTGATATTCCCTTTTTAATTAACTGAACATTGAAAAAACGATCAGAAAAGAAATCAAAAACATAAATTAACTCAGGTCTTTCCGAGGAAACAAATTCACGTATCATGGCAACATCCATTGCAACAACATTAAAATTGTCATCGTCTTCGGTATTCATTTCGAAAAGAGCTATTTCCAATCCTCTTTCATCATCGGCTCCAACCTGATAAAAAGAAGCCATTTGAGAATTATCATATCCAATCGTTTCCTGAATGGCATTGTGGAACTCTAAATAAGTTTGTTCATGATCAATTTCGATTTCAAGAACAAAATTTTTGACCTCAGGAGAGGTTATTTTAAATTTATATATCATGTTTTTATTTTGATTTTAATTGTGATAGAAACTCCATTGTATCCACATTATCGGCATAATCAAATAGTTCTGGCTCCTGCGCTTTCCCAAATGGAATTGCATCAGGGATTTCATTTCCTACAATGCATTGGATAAGTTCTGAATTTGTGTTTAAATTGATTTTCAGATCATTAATTTCGGAATAATATTCATAGTTTACAACTCCTATTGGAGAGGTAATTGCAGTATTTTCATTTAGAAGAACGAAACCGGTATCAAGGTGTTCTATTCTATTCATTAAGAACATTGAACGCTGATAATCGTAGTTGTTTGCGTATTTATTGTGATCATTTACAAACGAATAATTTTTCCAGCAGTCAAGAAGGTGAACCAAATTATATCCGACAGGGATATATATTTTTGATACATTTCGGCATCCTAATCCAAAATATAAGAATACATCTCTTCCAAGTGCTTCCAATTCTTCTTCGGTTTCGTTACCTGATATCACTGCAACCGAATTTCTGTTTCTGCGGATGATATGATCATATTTTTTGAAATAGGCTTCGAAATATCTGGCTGAATTGTTGCTCCCGGTAGCTATAATTGCATCAAATTTATTTTCGCCGCTTAATCTTTCAGATTGAAATGAGATTAGTTCTTCGAATTCAGAATTGATTTCAACTAATAGTTTTGAAACAAAATTGAGTAATTGGTTGTCTTTTGAAGATAATTTCCCAATAAAAGAATGACCGGATATTAATACGGACAGCATGTCGTGAAAGCCAACCATTGGGATGTTTCCTGCCATAATTACCGCAACTTTTATTTGCGTATTTTTATCAGAAACAGAGTATCGGTTTAACCATTCATTCAGTTCTTTCTCTTTTAAAAAAGTGCAAATACCATTTATGGATGCATGAACATGGAGTGGGGTGAACCATAAATTCTCATTTGAGACTCTGTTAAGCAAGGCTTCAAATTTGTCATAATATGCTGAATTTAGTTTGTGTTCAGCACGTTTTGCATCTTTTGATGAAAACTGAGATAGAAAATTACCTAACTCAACAAATGCCCTTATTCTTTCCGTTTTGTTCATGGTATAATTCAAAAAAATCTCCAATTAACTTTACTTTAAAAGTTATATCTGGAGAATTTGATTTCTTTACTGTTTCGCAAAGATAAAAATTGTTATCAAAGTATCTTGTTTGTTGTTTGATTTAAATTTTTTAGATTGATTTTAAAACACTGAACTTATTTTAATAGCATAAGAAGCTAGTACTAAAAACACGCTTAGAGAAAAGAGATATTTCAAAATTATTGCACCCCATGAAAATTTGAATTTTAAGTGCAGGATTAAAAGTGTGAGCATGCTTAGAATTGGAATAAGCGCGGGATACAGGAGTATGGCTTCCCAAATATCACCTTTGAGTAGGGCAAGCAGAGAAGTTTGCAAACCACAACCAGGACAAGCAATTCCAAAGTGTTTCTGGAAAGTACAGGTTGCCAGATGATTTTCGAGCCAATTGATGATGTTTTGCCACATTCGATTAAAGATATGGTCTAATTTATAAAAACAATGGTGCAAAAAAAAGCCGATGTTTTCACATCGGCTTAGTAATTTATTTTATACGCTTACAAATCTCTTCTTTGATACAGAGCATCCTCCATATCCATTTCGTCGAACTGCATGTATTTGTAAACTTCTTCTTCGTTGGCTTGAATCTTCTCTTTGTAAATTTCCATATACTCGGCAGGAGTTGGTAATTTCCCCAAAACAGAAACTACAGCACCAAGCTCGGCAGAACCCAAATAAACCTGTGCGCCTGTACCCATACGATTATTGAAGTTACGGGTCGATGTTGAATAAACATTTGCTTGATCAGGAACACGAAGTTGGTTTCCCATACACAACGAACATCCTGGAGTTTCAATACGAACACCTAACTGAGAGAAGGTTGCAAAAGTTGCTTCTTCTTTCAATACAGCCTGATCCATACGGGTAGGAGGAGCAATATATGTTCTTACTTTATCGCTTGGAGTATGTCCTTTCCAAACTTTTTCACAAGCGCGGAAGTGACCAATGTTTGTCATGCAAGAACCAATGAATACATCCTGAATTTCAGTGTTCTGTACATCAGAAAGTAATTTTACATCATCAGGATCATTTGGACAACAAAGAATCGGTTCATGAATTTCAGAAAGATCAATTTCTATAGTCGCAGCATATTCAGCATTTTCGTCTCTTGACAGCAATACAGGATTCGCCAACCACTCGTTACAAGCATCAATACGGTTCTGAATAGTTGCTGCGTCTTCGTAACCCATCTTGATCATTGATTCCATCAAGGCAACGTTAGACTTCACGTACTCAATAACACGAGCTTCGGATAACTTGATACATCCAGCTGCTGCAGAACGCTCAGCAGTCGCATCAGTCAATTCGAAGGCCTGTTCAACTGTAATGTCTTCAAGACCTTCCATCTCGATGATCTTACCATTGAATATATTGATTTTGTTCTTTTTAGGAACAGTTAATTGTCCGTTTTGAATTGCAAAATAAGGAATTGCATTTACCACATCACGCAAAGTGATACCTGGATTTAGCTTTCCTTTAAATTTGATTAATACAGATTCAGGCATATCCAATGGCATAAAACCTAAAGCTCCTGCAAAAGCAACCAAACCAGAACCGGCAGGAAAAGAAATACCCAATGGAAAACGTGTGTGAGAATCACCACCGGTACCAACAGTATCAGGAATCAAAAGACGGTTTAACCACGAGTGAATAACACCATCACCTTGCTTTAAAGGCACACCTTTACGCTCAGAAATGAATTTAGGTAAGCTTTTGTGCATTGTAACGTCTGTTGCTTTAGGATAAGCTGCTGTATGGCAGAAAGACTGCATAAACATTGGTGCTTCAAAACTCAAACAGGCTAATTCTTTAATCTCATCCCGGGTCATAGGGCCGGTTGTATCCTGAGAACCAACGGTTGTCATTTTTGGTGCACAGGAAGCTCCGGGCAATACTCCCTCAACGCCACATGCTTTTCCAACTATTTTTTGAGCCATTGTATACCCCTGATTAACCTTTGGATCTGGGTTATTGGCAACTGCAAAAATATTTGTGGCAGGCATTCCTAATAACTCACGCGATTTCTCAGTTAATGCTTTACCAATGATCAAAGGAATACGGCCACCGGCACGGTACTCATCAGCTAAAGTATCAGGGGCTAAGGAGTATGTGCTAACGACTTCTCCATTGCGGGCAATTTCACCTTTTTTATTATTGATAATGATTTCGTCACCGGTGTTAAGAACTGAAACATCAGTGATAATAGGTAATCCTCCGGAATCCTGAGTTGTATTGTAGAAAATTGGAGCAATGGCACCACCAATTACCACCCCGGCAGTACGTTTGTTTGGTACAGCAGGAATGTCTTCTCCAATATGCCATAGTAATGAGTTTGCCGCAGATTTACGAGAAGAACCCGTACCTACAACATCACCTACAAAAGCAACCTTATGACCTTCTTTTCTCCAGCCGGCAATAATTTCAATTCCATCTTCGAAACGGCCGGCTCCCATAGCTAAAGCGTGCAAAGGAATATCAGGACGGGTAAATGCCTGAGATGCAGGAGAAAAATCATCAGTATTAATCTCACCTTCTACTTTGTAAACTTTCAATTTAATTTCTTCAGGCAGTTCTGCGCGCTTAGTAAACCACTCTGCGTTTGCCCAGGATTCAAGCACACTTTTAGCCGCTGTGTTGTTCTTTGCAAGATCGGCTATTGTTTGAAACGAATCATATACCAGAATTATGCCTTTTAGAGCTTCGGCAGCTTCCTCAGCTAACGATTCATCTTTTAATGCCTCAACCAATACGGTTACATTGTAACCCCCCATCATAGTTCCTAAAATTTGAATTGCTTCCGTTTTTGTGATGATTGGGGAACTCAATTTGCCTTTTAAAAGTTGTCCAAGAAACTCTGCTTTTACTTTTGTTGAATCATCAACTCCAGGAGCAATTCTTTCAGTAAATAAATGTAATAGAAGCTCTTCGTCTCCTTTTGGAGGAGTTTCCAACAGTTTGCACAATTCAACTGTCTGTTCTGAGTTTAAAGGTAAAGCAGGAATTCCTTTCGCATTCCTTGCTTGTTCGTGTTTTAGATATTTCTCTAACATCTTGTCTTTGGAAATTGTAGTTTAAGTGTAAAAATGATATAAAAAATAGAGAATTAATTCTCTATTGACTAAGCAAACATATGGTTTTTATGATTAGGTTGTTCCTAAAAAAAATGTGTTTTATATCATATTACAGCATAAAAAAAGCTCCCCAAAAAGGAGAGCTTTAAATTGTATATCGATATACGGATTACTTTACAGAATCCATGTATTGAATTAATTCACATACTTTAGTAGAATATCCCATTTCATTGTCATACCATGAAACAACTTTCACGAATGTAGGAGACAATTGAATACCTGCTGTTGCATCGAAGATAGAAGTTCTTGTATCACCAATGAAGTCGTTAGAAACAACTGCATCTTCAGTATAACCAAGAACACCAGCTAATTCGCCTTCAGAAGCTTCTTTCATAGCAGCACAAATAGCAGCGTAAGTAGTTTCTTTTTCCAAACGAACAGTTAAATCAACTACAGATACATCTGGTGTTGGAACACGGAAAGACATACCAGTTAATTTACCATTCAAAGCAGGAATCACTACACCTACAGCTTTAGCAGCTCCAGTAGATGAAGGGATAATATTTTGTCCGGCTCCACGTCCACCTCTCCAGTCTTTCGCAGAAGGACCATCAACAGTTTTTTGAGTTGCAGTAGTAGCGTGAACAGTTGTCATTAAACCTTCGATAATACCGAATTTGTCATTCAACACTTTAGCTACAGGAGCTAAACAGTTAGTTGTACAAGAAGCATTGGAAACGAAAGCCATATCGTTAGTGTATTCTTTGTTGTTTACACCCATAACGAACATTGGAGTATCATCCTTAGAAGGAGCAGACATCACAACTTTTTTAGCACCTGCATCGATGTGACCTTGAGCTGATTCTTTTGTTAAGAAAAGACCAGTTGACTCAACTACATACTCAGCACCTACGGCACCCCAGTTAATATCAGCAGGATTTCTCTCAGCAGATACACGAACAGTTGTTCCGTTTACTACTAACATACCATTTTTCACTTCAACATCACCGTTGAATTTTCCATGAGTAGAATCATATTTTAACATGTAAGCCATGTAATCTACATCAATAAGGTCGTTAATTGCAACAACTTCGATATTGCCTTGTGCAACTGCCTGACGGAATACGAAACGTCCGATACGTCCAAATCCGTTGATACCAATTTTAATCTTTGACATTGTGTATAAATTTTAATTTATAAACCCTTTGTTTCTCAACGGCAAAAGTATGTATTTTAAAAATATTTTGTATCGAAAAAGTGAAAAAAAATAATTTATTTATTTTTCACCTAAATAAGGCTTAATACCTGTAGGTGAGTGCTTTATGTGGTGTTGTAACGATTGCAATTGGAAAATTAAGGACAAAAAAAAATCTCATTTCGTGAGATTTTTTTTTGATTTAAACCGTTTTGCTCGTACAGCTTGTATTTGTTTTTGTATAAGCAGGACATCTTTTATCAACTGCGCATGATGTTGAAATTATTCCAAGAAGGAATAATACTGCTAATGCGTAAAGTGTTTTCTTCATAGGTAATAAAATTAAAGGTCAAGTATATTCGTTTCTAAATTCGTGAAAAGATATAAAAAAATGTTGTGAAACTACAAATTGTAAATATTTGTGTTTTGTTAAATTTATACTGTCTTTTATACCTTCTCTGTATTATTTTTGTTTGGGAAATATCGAAATTATTTAATGAAAAAACTATTTCTAAGCTTATTTATCACATCGTATTTTATTTCTTTTGGCTTTTCCCAAGAGAAATCTTTTGTGTTGAAAGTTGTTACATCCATTAATAATAGTGGGGTACAAGAGAGCGCGCATGGTAATTATGAGAAGTTTTTTGTTGAGGAAATGGCATTTAAACGACTCGAAAATAAAATTTCGAAACTAAGACAAAAAGGGTATTTGGAAGCCAGTGTCGATTCTGTTTCGGTCAATAGAGATACCATTATTGCAGTAATTCATCAAGGGGGGAAATATGAATGGGAGGAAATTAATTTTTGTGGAATTGATAATTTGGACTTATCGGCATTGGGTTTACGGTCGGTAAATAAAAGAAGAAAATTTATCAGTTTCTCTGATCTGGAAATTTTGCAGACTGAAATTTTAAATCATTTAGGCGACAACGGATATCCTTTTGCTCAGTTAAAATTATCAGAAATCAGCATTGTAAATGAAAAGGTAAGTGGGGAATGGGAGATTGAACCTCATGATTTTATTCGGTGGGACAGTATTGTAATAAAGGGAACATCTAAATTAAAACCTAAGTTTTTACAAAGATATTTGGGTATTTATCCAAATAAAACATATAAGGAAAGCAGCAGTAAATTGATTTCTGAAAAAATTGGCAATTTAGGATTTGTGAAGGAAATTAAAGCGTCAGAGATTGAATTTGAGAGAGGAAAAGCAAGACTGTATACATATCTTGAAAAGGAACCGGCCAATCAGTTTGATGGAATAATCGGTTTTCAGACAAATAAGGATAATAATAAACTGGAGTTAACGGGAGAGGTAAAGTTGGCTTTGGAAAATATATTTTCAGCGGGAGAGAGTATTCGCTTTAATTGGCAGAAATTTGCAGAAAGCAGTCAGAACTTGTCGTTAGGAATGGTTTATCCCTATTTGTTTTCTTCTGGTTTGGGGATTGATTTAGGTTTTGATATTCAAAAGAAAGATTCAGCTTATTTAAGTACTGCAATTGATTTGGGTTTTCGGTTTACTCAGTCGGGTAAAAATTTCAGCAAGCTGTTTTTTAAAAGAAATTCATCATCATTACTAACTACGAACTATTTGGCCGGCTCTTCAGTGCTTCCTGATTATGCGGATGTAAAGTCTTGTTTGTATGGATTTGCTTACCATTTTGAAAATTTGGATTATTCTTTTAATCCTAAAAAAGGATGGAACCTTAATTTTTCTATTGCCACAGGAACACACAAAACAAAAAAGAATTCCGGCATTCCAAGTGAGCTATACGATAATATCGATTTATCGGATAACTTAATTGATACAGAATGGATCTTGGAATATAACATTCCAATTCAGGAAAAAGTCAGTTTCCGCCTTAGAAATAAGAGCGGGCTTAAAGATTCAAAGAATTTGTTTCAGAATGATCTTTTTAAGCTGGGAGGTTTAAACTCCTTAAGAGGGTTTAATGAAGATTCATTTAGAGCTTCGAAATATTCTGTAATGACTGCAGAATTGAGGTTTATTCCTCAACAAAACTCAAGTTTTTACTTGTTTTGGGATGGCGGATATTACAGTAATAATTACTTAAAGGATAAAATTAATGATTATCCCTGGGGAATTGGCTTTGGGTTAAATTTTGCTTCAAAATCGGGGATTTTCACCTTAAATTATGCTGTAGGAAAACAACGTAATACAAAGATTGATTTTCAGGAAGCCAAAATCCATTTTGGATTTGTAAGTCGTTTTTAATTGGTATGTGTTTAAGCTTTGCTGTTTATTTTAACCAATAAATAATAACTAATTAAAATTGAAGCTCCGGTAATACAGGAAGCTGCAATGTTTGGCAGTTGACCTTCCATTAAAAGATTAGTTGCGAAAATAATAATTAGCGCAGTTATTATTCCAATAGGAAAGGATGTAGCTATGTATTTAAAGTTAGATTTTGAAGTTTTATTGGCTAAATTTTCAAGTTGCTCAACGTCAACTTCAAATTGTTCAATTGCCTTCGAAAAGGCATTGATTTCTTCGTTGAAAAAATCATTTTCTTCCTGAGATATAAAAAATAAGAAAGAGCTAAACTGGTAATTAGCATAAATATTGTAATCCAAACGTTCCTTTTTTACAATCTCAATTTCAACGATAGTTTTCCATTTAATAGGATTAAGGGATAGAAGATTGCCAACGATACTTCCTCTGAGAAAAGTCATTCCTTGCGCATTGGCATCAACAAGAGTATAGCCCCGGACTTCATAGAATTTTATGATATCTGAAACTAATAGTTTTTTATTTCGTTTTATATTGAAGCCAACTAGCTTTTTCATGAAGGAAAATTATGTATTTCAAATGTATTAAAAAAAAAGAAATACGCCAATTTTGTCAAGTTAAATAGGTGTTGTGACAACATATTGTTCTCTAGAGTAATAACATTTTCGTGTTTTTTTTATGCTGTAATTGAATAATTTGTAAAGGTATTAGTTATTGTTTAGGAGTGCTGTGCAATAATAGATGATGATCCGGGAATGAGTGAAAAAAAGTTGTGTTTTTTATAACTCAAACTTCAAAACCAGAGTATAAGCATTGTGTTTTGCCATTTTACTAATGTAAACTTTCACTATGCTGAAGAATATTAACTCTCTCGATTGCCCTGTAAATTCATTGATTGATAGTGTTTTGAATTGTTTTTTAGAGGTTCCTATTCCTGAAAATATGGATTCTCTTTTGGATGGTTTTTCGTCCTTAAGTGGATGTCCTTGTTTGTTTATCGACTTTAAGAATCGATATGTTCATAGTAACAACAGTAAGGCAATTACACTTTTGGATCGTGAACTGACCCAGAATAGTAATAATCTTTTTGCTGATATACAAAAAATAAAATCAGTAAGAGAAGATGAGAGTGTTGAGTTTGTTTATGGGAAACATGCCAGAGGCGTTTTTGTGCCTGTTAAAGTTAAAAAGGTGGTTTTAGGGTATTTTGCTTATGGTCAGTTTATTGAAAAAACAGATCCTTTGGCTTTAAAAATAGAAAAAGGAATTCCGCTCACAAATGAAGAAAAAGAAGATGCGAAGCTTCTAAAAATATTATCAAGAGAAGAAATTGAAGCGAATATTTACAAATCAATTCGTTTTGTAAAAGGAATTTCTTCACAATTCGAAATGAATTATGATTTAAAGAATGAAATCAGAAAGAATCAGGAAACAGCAAATCAACTTCGGGTTCAAAAAACGTTCTTTGAAAATTTATTTGAGAACTCTCCGGAGGCAATCGCTATTTTAGATAATGAAGATAAGGTAATTCAGGCAAATCAGGAATTTCTTCGTTTGTTTGAGTATACACTGGAGGAGATTATATCCCAAAAGATAAATGATCTGATTGTTCCTGAAAGGTATAAAGACGAAGGAGCCAGTGCTACAAAAGATGCTTCTGTTGGGCAACTGGTTGACATGACAACTATTCGTCAAACCAAAACAGGAAAGCAGATTCATGTACAGGTAATGGGAAAACCTATTGTTTTGGATAACGATCAGCTTGCTGTTTATGGAATTTACCGAAATTTGACTCAACAGGTTTGGAATCAAAAAAGCCAGCAGATCATCTATCATATCTCAGAAATTCTGAATTCTTCTATGAATTCTGTAGAGATGATTAGTAAAATAGGAGAAGAATTAGTGCAGATTGTTGGAGCAGGAAGATTATTTCTGGAACTGATTGCCTCTAACAGGCGGTCTCTGAACTCTTTTACTGAAAATGATGAAGCCTTTAAAACTATTCGTTATTCAGAGTCGTTAAGCAGTGCTGTAATTCGAGAAAAAAGAATGCTTTATTTGAATGATAATCAAATAAATGATGCGGTTATTTCAAATAGACTATCTTTAGAAATAACTCCAAAGAGTTGGCTAGGTATTCCTCTTATTGCTGAGGAGAGGATGTTAGGTGTTTTTGGAGTTGTTGGTTTTGTTGAAGATTCAGAAATGAATTCGGAGAGCATAAAATTACTTGAATTTCTTTCGGTTCAGCTAGCTGCAGGAGTAATAAAAAAAACAAAGGATAGCAAATTAAGGATACTGCAACGCTCCATGCAGCAGAGTCCTGCATCTATTGTTATTACTGATTTAAAAGGGGACATAGAATATGTTAATCCAAAGTTTTGTGATATTACAGGTTACAGTTTGAAAGAAGTAGTAGGCAGAAATCCCAGAATTCTTAAGTCGGGTATTACTCCTGATGAAACGTATAAAGATTTGTGGAATAGTGTTTTGTCTGGTGATGAGTGGCAGGGTGAATTTTTGAATGTAAAGAAAAATAAAGAATTGTTTTGGGAAAGAGCCAATCTTTCTGCCATAAAAGATGAATTTGGTACAATCACTCATATTGTTGCAGTAAAAGAGGATATTACGGATGCGAAGCATTTTGAGAAGGAATTGCTTGAATCAAAAAATAAAGCTGAAGAATCAGATCGGTTAAAATCTGCGTTTTTAGCAAATATGTCTCATGAATTAAGAACTCCGCTAAATGCTGTGATCGGATTTTCCAGTTTATGTGATGATTCATTATCAATGACTGAAATTCTTGAATTTGTCGGTTTAATAAATAAGAGTGGCAATCAACTTTTAGGCATTATAGAAGATATTTTAAGCTTTACTTCTATAGAAAGTGAAGCTTTTCAAATTAACGAAGAGGAATTTTTCATGTTCAATTTTATTGAGGATGTTAAGAAAATTTCTGAGGAAAAACGAGTTCAGGAGAATAAAGAGCGTTTGGGATTACAATTTAAAAAAGATGAGAATTTTTCCAGAGTATTGGTTAAATCGGATTATCAGAGATTATTGCAGGTTGTAACTAATTTAATAAAGAATGCCTTTAAATTTACAAACGAAGGATATGTTGAGTTTGGATATAAGGTTGAAGGTGAGGAATTATGTATATATGTAAAGGATAGTGGCGTTGGAATTAATGAAGATAAAAAAAATGTGATTTTTGATCGGTTTAGACAAGCTGATGATTCCATCACCAGAACTTTTGGAGGAACTGGTCTGGGATTAGCTATTTGCAAAAAAACAATGGATATGTTAGGCGGTTCAATAGAGGTCGAATCGGAGCCTAATGTAGGATCAGTTTTTACTTTAAGATTAAATTGTGTAATTTCTAAAACCGATACTAAGAAAGAATTTAATAATACAAATGGTATGCAAACATCAAATTCACCATTAATATTAGTTGCCGAAGATGAAATTTCGAATTTCAAACTAATAGAAGCCATATTAAAACGAAATAGTTATGAGGTTGTAAGAGCCGAGAATGGAGAAGAAGCTGTTGAAATATGCAGGCAAAATCCTAATATCTGTTTGGTTCTGATGGATATACGAATGCCTGTAATGGATGGACTAATTGCTACCAAAAAAATTAAGGGTTTTAGTCCTAGCCTGCCAATAATTGCACAAACAGCTTATGCTATGGACGGCGACGAAAATAAAGCAATAGAGGAAGGTTGTGATGATTATATTTCAAAGCCAATAAGAAAAGAGCTTTTGCTGGAAAAAATAAAAGCATTGATCTAGTTCTTTAGAGTTGCTTTGAATTGAAAAACCGTCAAGAGAGACGGTTTTTCTTTTTTAATACCTTTTTGGAACAATTATTCATGTTGCGTAAGATGATGTAATTGAGCTGTATTTTTGTTTTTAGGATAAAAGGTGTACCTTAATTATATGAATTGAATAGTTGGGATTTGAGAAAAAGAGGGAACCTGTTATTTGCATTGTTGATACTTATATGTGTCATTGAGATTCATTCCTGTAGAAATGATCTTAGTTTTATTGTGCATGAAAGGAAAATCTCCAAGAGAATAAAAGACGGACTATTTAATGTGAAATATCCAGAATTAAAATACAGTGGTACTAATTCCCGGAAGGTATGCGATTCAATTAATTCAAATATTAAGAGTTTTGTAAATTCACTTGTGAAAGAAATGGATTGCAATGAGAATTGTGAGTTTAAATTAGAGCGAAAATCTTGTGGCAGGGAATTAAAAATTGACTACAATCTGGATGTTTTTGACCAAGATTATATAAGTGCCCGATTTACAATTTACTCCTACCAAGGTGGAGCTCATGGCCGAACTTATTACAAGTGTTTTAATTTTAGTGTGCAGCGAGCAGAACAATTAAAATTAAACGATTTACTGTATTTAAAACAGAAGAAGGAATTACAAGTGTTAAATAAATTGCTGGTTAAATATTTTGAGAATCCCGATCAGTGTTTTAGTGAAATTCCTTTTGTTACGTCTGATTTCGAATTTTTCTCATATCAGAATGATGGTTTTATATTTTCTTTTTCAGATAGCTCACTAGGAGATTATGTGTGTGGACCTGCAGAGATTAAAATTCCTTTATGGGAGTTGAAACAGAACGGATTATTGAGATTATAGCCACTGAAAAAACATTTTATGAATGTCCATGCATAAAGTATTTTACAAACAGGAAGATGATTATTCCAGCATGGTAATCCCGACTTTCGGGATCATATGGACATAAAATAAAAAAATAAACAGATGAAACGAGCCATGAGAAGACTTTTCTTACACACGAGGATGACTAAGCTGGCGAGTTCTCCCGAAACAAGTTCGGGACAGGCTATATGGCAATAAAAAACAAATTCAGACACATGAAAGCACTCGTCATTGGAGGATCGGGTTTTACAGGAAGGAAATTAATTGAACTTCTGGTAAAGGACAGCGATTATACTCAGGTTTGTGCATTGGTACGAAGTGAGATTGACCTTGTTGATGAAAAATTTATCCAAATTAAGGTAGATTTTGAAGCTCTTTCATCTGAAAATATTCCTGAGTGCTGCGATATTGCTTTCTGTTGTTTTGGAACAACCATTCGAAAAGCTCAATCGAAGGATAATTTTCGAAAAGTAGACTTTGAGTACATTACGCATTTTGCAAAACTTTGTGAGATGCATTGCATAAAAGAGTTTCATTTAGTAAGTGCAATATGGGCAAGCCCTCAATCCATTTTCTTTTATCAAAAGGTGAAGGGGGAGCTTGAATGTTTTATTAATTCACTGAATTTCGAAACAGTAGTTATTTATCGTCCATCAGTGATTTACGGAAATAGAAAAGAATTTCGGCCTTTCGAAGCATTTGCTGCATGGATCAGCCGAAATTTGAATTTTCTTTTTGTTGGTAAATTGAAAAGAATTGCAGCCGTTACCGGAGATCAGCTGGCGAAGACAATTCATCAAAATTCTAAAAAAAATATTTTAGGCAGGTGGATTATTGAATCTGAAGAAATATCCAAAACCCAATAATAAACCTGTATTCTCTAGGCTCTGTTAACATCTCTTGCAGAGGCCTGGTTAGCAGGCATTATCAAAATATCATTGATGTTGACGTGAGCTGGTCTGGTGGCAATAAACTCAACTGTTTCGGCAATATCTTCGGCATAAAGAGGTGTAAATCCATTATATACCTGTTCTGCTTTTTCCGAATCACCTTTAAACCGCACCAGTGAAAACTCTGTTTCAACCATTCCCGGAGCAATAGAAGAAACCTTAATATTGTGAGGCAGTAAATCAATTCTCATTCCTTTTGTGATGGCATCAACCGCATGTTTTGTTGCGCAATACACATTTCCACCCGGGTAAACTTCTTTTCCGGCTATTGAAGTAATGTTAATAATTTGTCCTTTTTTTCTCTCAATCATTAAAGGGCTAATTGTTCTTGTTACGTATAGAAGGCCTTTTAAATTGGTATCAATCATTCTTTCCCAATCGTCAATTATTCCTTCCTGAACAGGAGATACACCAACCGCTAATCCTGCATTGTTTAACAGCAAATCAATTTTAATCCATTCCTTAGGCAGAGAGTTTATCTTTGATTCAACTTCTTTTTGATTTCTTACATCCAATTCAATTGCTAAAATCTTTACATGGTAATCTGCAATTATTTCTTGTTTTAATTTTTCCAGATTTTCTTTTCGTCGTCCCGAAATAATTAAGTCAAATCCTATTTTGGCTAATTTTTTAGCACAAGCTTCGCCAATGCCTGCAGTCGCTCCTGTTATAAATGCAATTTTGTTCATTGTATTTGAAAATTTATTCAGATTTCACTTCAGAATATCTTATGATTTTTATCGAGGTAGTAAAGTTAAAAACTACTGGGATTATTCGTGTTACTATCTTATTTTTTTTAATTTTAAATATTATCACCTAAACTCTTTCACTATGATAAATCAGGACGTTTCGATACAATTAGCAGAAGATTTGGGAATTAACCAAGAGGGATTTGAAAGGATTTCTAAAAATCTTGGACGACTACCTAATTTATTGGAATTACAGATTTATTCTGTAATGTGGTCCGAAAATGTTTCTTACAAGAGTTCTTTTAATTGGATAAATTCATTCCCAAATACAGGAGCAAATATTATTTCCGGAGCTCGCCAGTCCAATGCCGGGGTTGTTGATATTGGAAACGGGGAATATTGTGTTTTTAAAATGGGAACACACAATCATCCCAGTGGAATAGATCCTTATCAAGGAGCAGCAACCTGTGTAGGTGATGTTTGTCGTGATATCGTATCCGTTGGGGCAAAACCGATAGTTATTTTAAATTCACTGCGTTTTGGTGAAGCTTCTTTGGATCGAACCAAATGGTTAATGGATGAGGTGGTGAAGGGTATTCGTGATTATTCCTCCGTTCTTTATATGGAAAAAATGGGAGGAGAGGTTTGTTTTAATTCCTGCTATGATACAAATCCTCTTGTTAATATTCTGGTTGCTGGAATTGTTCCAAAGGAAAAATTACTGCTTAACAGGAAAATGATTCCGGGCCAGTTGATTCTGATTGTTGGTAATTCGACTGGTGCAGAAGGCGTTTTTGGTCAGGATGAAAATTTCACAATCCCAAAAGGGAATCCCGATATTGGAAGTGTATTAATTGACAGTATTCTTAAACTGAATGATGAAAATGCAATTGTTCGTATCGAGAATTTAGATATGGCCGGCATCGTTAATGCTGTAGCGTCTATAAGTGTACATGCAAAACATGGTGTAGATATTGATCTAAATCAAATACCTCTTAATCAGCCAGGATTAGGTTTGGAACAAGTTCTTTTATCAAGAACGCAAGAAAGAATGATGCTGGTTATTGATAAAGATAAGCAGGATTTAGTTTTTAGTGTATTTGAGAAAGCCAGGATTCCATGTGGTAAAATAGGAGAAATAACTGATGATAAAACGATTCGGTTTACTGAGGCTTCAAATGTAGTAGCGGAATTAAATGCACATGATTTAGTGATGGGATATGGCGCTCCTCAATCAAATAGAAAGCATCATCCTATCCTCAAAGAAAAAGATGTTGATTTTTTAGAGATTGTTCCTGAACCTGATAATTACTGGAAGGTGATTAATCAAATGGTCAATAATCCAAATTTGATAATTAAGGAGTCTTTGCAACTTGATTTTGAAGAGGAAACAAACCAGTCGCCTTCCGATGCTCAGATATCAATGAAGAATTCAAATGGTAGAGCTCTTTGTTTTACAGTATCAGGTAATTCAGTTTATTCATTCAATAATCCAAATTTGGGTGCGCAAATTAATATTGCCAGAGCAGTTCGACGTATTGTTTGTTCAGGGGGAAAGCCTTTGGCACTTAACGATTGTTTGAATTTTGGCAGCCCTTTAGAAGAAAATGTTTTTTCACAATTTGTGGAAACCATTAAAGGAATTTCCAATGCCAGCGAATTTTTCGACACTCCGGTTGTCGGAGGAAATGTGAGTTTTTATAATGAAAGCTCGGTGCTTGGAAAACGGGTTGCCATAAATCCAACCCCAATAATTGGTATGCTTGGTGTTATTAGCCCGAAGACGAATCACATGTCGTATATGTACAGAAATAAGGGTGATGTAATTTTTTTGGTTGGGGAATCCCGAAATGATATTTCAGGTTCTGAATACTTGTGCTCAATTCATAAGAAGTGTAATGTTGGTGTTCCTTACTTCAATCTTGATGAAGAGAAAGCTATTAATTGGACTGTTGCCAATTTAATTGAGAAGAAATTGATTAGCTCTGCTCATTCCGTTGAAAGAGGTGGCCTTTTCTTTAATTTAATAGAATCATCTATGCCATTAGGATTTGGTTTTGATATTACCTCTCCTGCTGAAATACGTCAGGATGCATTCTTGTTTGGGGAAGCCCAAGGGCGGGTGGTCGTTTCTGTCTCCATGGAAAACGAAGATCGTTTTGTGGACATGATGATGGAGAGTGGAGTTCGGTTTTCTACTTTGGGTCATGTCACCAAGGGGGAGTTAAGAATTGATGATATTTCATATGGTTCCATTGACGAATATAAAAAAGGATATCAACAAAAAGCAATTAAGTGAGTTTTTAGAACAATATGAGTGTTTAACTTTTTAACAAAGAATCAAGTAATGGTTCTTTGTTTTTCATTCACTATATTTGTGCCTTTATAATTAAATTGGTCTGCGGGCTGTACATTTTAATCATTAGATTTTTTTATTCGTGGTAAATCCCTATAAAGATTTAGATAAAAGCAAAAAAGATCAGGTTGCCCTGATGTTTAATAATATTGCAAGGAAATATGATTTTTTGAATCATTTTTTATCCATGGGAATTGATAAGCTTTGGAGAAGGAAAGCTGTTAAATTATTACAATCCATTCAACCCAGGCAACTTTTGGATATTGCAACAGGAACGGGCGATTTTGCCTTGGCTTGTTTGAAATTAAATCCTGATAAAGTGACAGGAATTGATATTTCAACTGAAATGCTTGCGGTAGGCCGGGAGAAGATTGCCAAGAAAAATCTTCAGGATAAAATAGAATTATTTGAAGGAGATTCAGAAAATATTAAGTTTGATGATAACTCATTCGATGCAATAACTGTAGCTTTTGGTGTTCGTAATTTCGAGAATTTAGAAAAAGGATTACAAGAAATGAATCGTGTTGTGCGTCCGGGAGGAAAAGTGGTTGTTCTTGAATTTTCAAAACCTAAAAATTTTCCGGTAAAACAATTTTACAATTTTTACTTTTTTAATATACTTCCTTTCTGGGGTAAAATGGTTTCTAAGGACAGTTCAGCATATACCTACTTACCGGAATCTGTAGGAGCTTTTCCTGATGGAGAGAATTTCCTGGAAATATATAAATCCTGTGGTTTTGTTGATGTTGAGCAAATAAAGTTGAGTTTTGGAATTGCCTCTATTTACATTGGAACCAAACCAGTACAATAAAAGAGTATTTTGTAGGTTTATACTTAAAAGCATTCCGAAATTTGAAAAGAATACTATTTATACTGTTGTTATTGCTTAGCTTTTTATCCTGTTTTTCACAGAGAGGATATAAAGCCGAGAGCATTTTAAACTATCAAAAAATAGATCAGAAATGGTTGCATTTTGGGTTTACTTTGGGTGTGAACAGCATGGATTTTGCGATATATAATTCCGGGAAAGGTGATGCCCGTGCAGAACAGGTTGTTTTCTCTCCGGGCTTTACGGTTGGAATTGTTTCTGATTTACGTTTGCACGAAGATTGGTCTCTGCGATTTTTGCCTGGCTTGGAATTTGGACAGCGAACCATAAGATATTCTAATCTGGATGTGGAAGAGGTTAATGTTGAATCTGTATTAGTAAATCTTCCTTTATTGCTAAAATATAGAGCCAGACGGCTGAATAATTATCGTCCTTATTTAATTGGAGGTGCAAGTTTTAAAATTGATGTGCAATCGCAGGATGCTTTAGATCCGGAAAACGATATGCTGGTGAGGCTCAAAAACACAGATATGTATTTAGAGTTGGGAGCGGGGATCGATTTTTATTTACCCTATTTTAAGCTTGCGACTGAATTGAAATTTGCAATCGGATTAAAGGATATTATGAATCATGAATATGATATTGATAATCCGGGATATGAAGCTTACACCGATGCTTTTAGGAAAGTGAATTCTAAAATCATTACTCTTTCCTTTCATTTCGAATAGGGATTTTCATCTCATAATATTTTCTTAGAATGATTACCGAATTAGATATAGTATTAAGTCCGAAGGATGCTTCAGACAAAAAATATTACCTACCTATTTTAGCTAAAAAATTAGGTGTGAATGTTTCGCAGATTCATGGAATAAAAATTCTGAGAAAATCGATTGACGCACGTCGGAGAAACATTTTAGTTAATCTTCGGTTTCGTGTTGCCTGTGGGGGAGAATTCCCTCAATCCGAAGAATTTGCATTCGATTATTCTAATGTTGCAGGTGAAAAGAAAGTGATTGTGGTTGGTGCAGGACCCGCAGGTTTGTTTGCCGCTCTTCGATTAATTGAACTGGGATATCAGCCAATTGTTTTGGAAAGAGGCAAAAGTGTTGAGGACAGAAAGAAAGATTTGGGAGAATTACATCGGACTCGAAATGTAAATCCGGACTCTAATTATAGTTTTGGCGAAGGAGGAGCAGGAACATTCTCCGACGGTAAATTGTATACTCGCTCCAAGAAGCGTGGAGATCTTAAGAAAATTTTGAACGTTTTACATTTTCATGGTGCTCAGGATGACATTTTATTTGATGCACATCCACACATTGGTACTGATGTTCTGCCAAAGGTAATTGTTCGAATACGTGAAAATATTCTAAAAGCTGGTGGACAGGTACATTTTTCAACGAAGGTGGTTGATTATGTTTTGGAAGGCGATCGAATTTGTGGTGTTATTACTGAAAGTGGTGAGGAAATTGTTGGAGAGGGAGTAATACTGGCAACAGGCCATTCTGCCCGTGATGTATATCGAAAGCTCCACAAACGGGGAATTGAGATAGAGGCTAAATCATTTGCAATGGGCGTTCGAATTGAGCATTCGCAAGAGTTGATTGATCAAATTCAATATCACAATCCTGCAGGGCGGGGTGATTATCTTCCTGCAGCAAGTTACAGTTTTGTCCATCAGGTGGAAGACCGGGGTGTGTACTCATTTTGCATGTGTCCGGGAGGCGTAATTGTTCCTGCAGCAACAGGAGACAGACAACAGGTTGTTAACGGAATGTCTTCTTCGAATAGAAATACAGCTTTTGCAAATTCGGGTATGGCTGTTGAAATTCGCACTCGGGATTTGAAAGAGTATCAGCAATATGGTGCTTTGGCGGGTTTGTATTTTCAGGAAGAATTGGAAGAAAGAGCATTTGTTGAAGGTGGCGAAAATTTAACCGCTCCTGCTCAACGAATGAACGATTTTGTGAATGGGAAAAAGAGTAGTTCTTTACCCAAAACGTCTTATCAACCTGGAATTGTATCTTCTCCCATGCATGAGTGGTTGCCGGAGCATATTCGATTCCGTTTGCAGGAGGGATTTAAAGTGTTTGGGCAAAAGTCCAAAGGTTTTCTGACTAATGAGGCCGTAATTTTGGGTGTAGAGTCAAGAACATCATCACCTGTGCGAATTCCCAGAGAAAGAGAAAGTTTTCAGCACATCCGAATTGAAGGCTTGTTTCCTTGTGGCGAAGGTGCTGGTTATGCCGGAGGAATCGTATCTGCAGCAATGGACGGAGAGCAATGTGCCGATGCATTCGACAGATATCAAAATCCGAATAAATAACTAGAATTCTTGTCTCCTGAATTCTGAACAAATAATAGAGGCCGCAACTGATACGTTAAGAGACTCTGAAGTGGCTTGTCCATTTGGGAAATCAGGAATGTAGAGTTTGTTGGTTACTAACTTTTGAATCGTTTCAGAAACACCTTTTCCTTCATTTCCCATAATGATAAATCCCTTTTTCTGAAGTTGACAATTGTAGATGATTTCTCCTTCAAGAAAGGTACCGTAAACAGGGAAATCAGGTGTTTTATATTTCAAAATTAATTTTTCAAGATCTGTATAGATGATATTTACATTTGAAATGGCTCCCATGGTAGCTTGAATCACTTTTGAATTGTAAAGATCGACGGTGTTGCGAGAACAGAATATATGCTTTATACCAAACCAGTCGGCTATTCTTATTATGGTACCCAAATTTCCGGGATCCTGAACATCATCAAGAATCAAAGACAATGAATCCTGAATGACTGTTTCGTTTATAAGTTGAGATGGGATTTTAAAAACAGCAACTACCGTTGACGGTGTTTTTAAAGAGCTGATTTTTTTTATTTGAGTCGCATCTGTTTCAATACGATTGTTGATTTTTGCTTTGTTGTAAATAGAATTACATTCTTTCCATTCTTTGGTGTAAATAAGAAATTCAACTTCGGTTTTCGCCTCAACAAGATCTGATACTAATTTATTTCCTTCTGCTACGAAAAGCTGATGCTGATCCCTGTATTTTTTCTGTTGAAGGCTGGTTATCAGTTTGATTTGATTTTTGGATAGCACGGTTTTTATTTTGAAAAATTATCATTTAAAGGCTGTTAAAGCCAAGAATATATCATTGAAGTTAAGTATCTTTGTCGTATTTTAAACCGAATAATACTGTTATTATATTTGAAATCATACGAGAAATACAAAAGTAGTTATAATTTCCCTATTTTATTTTTTTTGGCAGGCCTGCTTTTATTATTAGGTGCTTGTTCTACTACAAAATATGTTGGTGAAGGTGAATATCTATTGAATAAGGTTGTTGTTAATTCTGACGATAAGTCTATTCCAACAAATGAATTAAAGCGCAATGTAAAGCAAACTCCTAATTTAAAGATTTTAGGTGTTTGGAAATTCCACTTGGGGTTATATAATTTATCCGGTAAGGATAAAGAGAAAGGATTTAACAAATGGTTAAGAAGAATTGGTGAGGAGCCGGTTATTTATGAGGATTTTCAAACAAAGCGGTCTCTGCGGCAATTGGAGATTTATTTGCAGAAAAAAGGCTACTTCAATGCCGAAGTTAGGGATTCTGTAAGCTTTAAAAGAAAAAAAGCCAAAGTATATTACTTTATAAAATCAAATGAACCTTATCGTTATCGGAATGTTTATCGGGAAATAAACGAACTTCCTTATAATTTTCTTTCCCCTTTTCAGGAGAAGGGAGAGATGTCTGATTCCACTCTAATTCGTAAATATATTGTTTCCGATAAAAGTAATTCAGATGTTCGGTTAGGAGATAAAGTGGATTCTGACGTTTTGAATAAGGAGAGGATCAGAATTTCAAAATTGTTAAAGAATCAAGGGTACTTTAATTTTTCCAGAGAGTACATTCATTTTATTATGGATAGTACTAATAAAGCCAGCAAAATGGATGTTTTTGTTGGGGTTAAAACACCTGAAGATAGTAAAGCCGTTAAAAAATACAGAATCAACAAAGTATCAATATTTACCGAGTACGATCCTAAGTTGATGTTGATGAATGATGAGAAGTATTTAATGGATTTGGATACCATTCAATATGAGGGAGTTGGTTTTATTTATAGGAAAAAGATTAAAATTAAGCCGGACGTAATCTTATCTTCTATATTGATTCGTAAAAATGAACTCTACAATCTAAAATCAGTAGAACAAACATACAGCCGCCTGCAATCTTTAGGTCAGTTTAAGTTTCTAAATGTGAAATTTGAAGAAAATTTAGAATCTAATGACGAGGAATTTGGCAGTTTAAATTGCATTATTCAATTAACTCCTCACGATCAGCAGTCTTACTCCATCGAATTTGAAGGAACTAATTCATCCGGGAATATTGGATTTGCTGGAAATTTAAATTACCAGCACAAAAATTTATTTGGTGGGGCAGAAATTTTTGATCTGCAATTTTCAACAGCGAAGGAAACCTTAAAATCTAATGAGCAAACAAATTTTAGTTCGTCGGAATACGGAGTTGAATCAAAACTGAGCATTCCGAAATTTTTATTGCCTTTGTTAACTGCCGAGAAATTCAGAAAATCTTACAATCCTAAAACAGTATTTTCTTTGTCGTATAATTTTCAGGAACGACCTGATTATACCCGAACTATTGCCGATGCTAGTTTTGGTTATGTCTGGAAGTCTTCAAAATACTTACAACACACACTTAATCTGGTAGAGTTGAATTTTGTTGACGTTAAAAACTTAAGTGAAGATTTTCTGGGATCAATAAGTAATTTATACATTAAAAATTCATTTACAGATCACGTAATTACTACCAGTAGGTATTCATTGATATATAATGATCAGAACATTAATATGCCTGGGGATTATAATTACCTCAGATTTAATTTTGAGTCGGCAGGAAATAGCCTTAAAGCAATTAATAGGTTGATTGGGAAAACTGAAAAAAATGACTACAACGATTCGGGGAATATAGAAGGTACCTATTATGATTTTATTGGAATTCGATTTGCCCAGTATTTAAAGAGTGATATTGAATATCGGTTTAGTCATCACATCAATAAAGCTAATACAATGGTTTATCGGGTTTTTCTTGGGGCGGGTTTGCCTTATGGAAACTTAGAGGTATTACCATTTGAGAAGAGTTATTTTTCAGGTGGAGCAAATGGTATAAGAGCTTGGCAAGTACGTTCATTAGGTCCGGGCTCATATTCTTCAGATGATGCAGCAATTTATCCAAACAATTCGGCAGATTTAAAACTTGAAGCCAATTTGGAATATCGTTTTAAATTATTCTGGGTTTTGGAAGGAGCCCTATTTGTAGATGCCGGTAATATTTGGGCAATCTCGAAAAAAGATGATCGTGTTGGAGCTGATTTTAAATTTGACAGGTTTTATAAAGAAATTGCCTTAGGAACAGGCTTTGGAACTCGTGTTGATTTGAATTTTATTCTTTTCCGTATTGATTTAGGTTTAAAATTACACGATCCTTCTTTAGGAGTTGGGGAAAGGTGGATTATTGCTCACCGTCCGTTTAAATTTAGTCAACTTACCTTTAATATTGGAATTGGATATCCTTTTTAAATCGCATTCGTTTGCGTAATTTTCTTATATCCAAAACAGTGCAAAATCTATAATTTCTTTTTAACTTCGTGGCAAATTGACTTCCCAGCCGATTTTATTTAGAACTATCCGATAAAAAATATTATTATGAAACGAGTATTAGATGTAGTTAAGCCAGGTGTTGTAACTGGTAACGACGTGCAAAAATTATTTCAAATTGCTAAAGAAGAAGGATTTGCTATTCCTGCTGTAAATGTTATTGGAACCAACTCAATCAATGCTGCTCTTGAGGCTGCACGTGAAGTTAATTCCCCAATCATTATTCAGTTCTCAAATGGTGGTGCTTCATTTTTCGCAGGAAAAGGAATTGTTGCAGAAGGACAAGGTGCAGCTGTTATTGGTGCTGTTGCAGGTGCTAAATATGTTCACGCAGTAGCAGAACATTATGGTATTCCAGTTATTCTGCATACCGATCATGCGGCTAAAAAACTACTTCCTTGGATCGATGGTTTATTGGATGCAGGTGAAACCTTTTTTGCAGAAACAGGAAAACCATTATTTAGCTCACACATGTTAGATTTATCTGAAGAGCCGTTGGAAGAAAATATTGGTACTTGCGCTAAGTATTTAGAGCGTATGGATAAAATGGGTATGACCATTGAAATTGAATTAGGCTGTACTGGTGGAGAAGAAGATGGTGTTGATAATTCAGATATGGATAACTCATTATTGTATACACAACCTGCAGATGTTGCATTGGCTTACGAAACGTTATTAAAAGTTTCTTCTCGTTTTACAATTGCTGCTTCTTTTGGTAATGTTCATGGTGTTTATAAACCAGGTAACGTAGTTTTAACTCCAAAAATACTATTGAATTCTCAATCTTTCATTTCAGAGAAATATGGAGTTGCGAAAAATACAGTTGATTTTGTTTTCCATGGTGGATCAGGTTCAAGTGTTGAAGAAATTCGTGAAGCAATCTCTTACGGAGTTGTTAAAATGAATATCGATACTGATACTCAGTGGGCATGTTGGGACGGAATTCGTGCTTTCGAAGCTAAGAATCACGATTACCTGCAAGGTCAAATTGGAAACCCTGAAGGAGATGATAAGCCAAATAAGAAATATTACGATCCCCGTGTATGGTTGCGCGCAGGTGAGGTTTCTATGAAAAATAGACTGGTTAAGGCTTTCGAAGATTTAAATGGGGTAGGACGTAACTAAATTTACCTTCTCTCAAAATATTTAAAACCCGGATTTTTTCCGGGTTTTTTGTTTTCAATGATTCTAAACATCAATCGTGTTTTTGAATTTGAAGTTAATTTTAGCAAATTTGGAATTCTTCGAATTAAAATGCAGGCAACTAAAAAGAACAAATGAATAAAGATAAGCTCTCTTCCCGCGATGTGTTTTCAAGTAAATTTGGTGTAATTGCGGCTGCGGCTGGCTCTGCTGTTGGTTTGGGGAATATCTGGAAGTTTCCATACATCACCGGAGTATATGGTGGAGCCGCATTTTTATTTGTGTATTTAGGATTTATAGCTCTTATTGGATTGCCTGTTATGCTCTCTGAATTGGCAATTGGACGTAAATCCAGACGAAATGTATTCGGAGCCTTTAAGTATTTAGCTCCAAATTCTCCATGGAAACTTGTAGGAATGCTTGGTGTTGCTGCTGCAGTAATGATTTTGGCATTTTATGGGGTTGTTGCAGGTTGGAGTATCGATTACATTGTTAAGGCTGCCACAGGTAGTTTCGCTGCAAAGAGTCCAAATGAGATGGAGTCCATGTTTGTGAATTTTATTGAGAGTCCTGTATCACCAATTCTATATCAGCTTTTATTTATGGTCATGACAATGGCGATCGTAATAATTGGTGTAAAAGATGGAATTGAAAAATATGCCAAGTTCCTGATGCCACTTCTTGTTGTGATAATCATTGTTCTTTGTATTAGGTCGGTTACCCTTGATGGTGCTTCAGAAGGGTTAAGGTTTCTTTTTAACCCTGATTTTTCAAAACTGACAGGAGATGGAATCTTGAGTGCTTTGGGGCATGCGTTTTTTTCTTTGAGTTTGGGGATGGGAACACTGGTAACTTATGGCTCTTACATTGATGATAAGAATAATATTGCTGTTACAGCTCTTCAGGTTACTATTGCTGATACTGTGATTGCAATATTAGCAGGAATAGCAATTTTTCCTGCGGTATTTGCATTTGGAATTGAGCCGAGTAGTGGTCCAGGCCTTGTATTTATTACCTTGCCCAATGTTTTTCAGCAAATGCCAGGTGGTTTCTTCTTTGCAATTTTGTTTTTTCTCTTACTAACAGTTGCTGCCTTAACGTCGTCAATATCAATACTCGAAGTTGTGGTGGCGTATTTTCGGGAAGAACTTAATTTGAAACGGAATTTTTCAACTATTTTAGCAACTGTAATGATTTCTGTTATTGGAGTATTTTGTTCTTTGTCAATGGGAGTGTTAAAAGAGTACACAATGTTTGGTTTGAACTTTTTTGATTTGTTGGATTGGATTTCAGCCAATATACTTCTTCCGCTTGGAGGACTATTTATCTCCTTATTTGTAGGGTGGTATTTAGGAAGAAAAAAAATAGAAAAGGAGTTGGCAAAAGGAGCAAGTATCGTAAATTGGTTACTCGCAGTGTTCATTTTCTTGGTGAAGTTTATAGCTCCAGGTGCCATCGCAATAGTTTTCTTACATGGATTAGGCCTGTTTAATTTTGGATAACTGTCATAATAATGCGATATTGTTAAGTGTTAATCGCACACTTCAATACCGATGAAATTTAAACACATTTTTAGAGAATATTTTTCTTATTCAGCTTCAGAGAGAAATGGTATAATAATACTGGTTGTATTGTTGATGGTAATGTACTTTTCACCTTTTTTTTTTAAGTCCGGCGAAGCTTCTGAATTTGTAATTGATCGAAAAAAACAAAACCAAATTGATAGTCTTATCTCTTTGATTGAAAATAAAGAAGTAAATAAGAAGGAGCAAATTAAAATTGCGAATTTAGATTTCTTTGATCCCAATAAGGCGGGTAAAGAAGAACTGATCAATCTCGGTTTGACCTCTTTTCAAATCAACAATCTAATTAAGTTCAGAAACAAAGGCGGAAAATTTAAGGCGAAAATTGATCTTCTTAAAATCTATGGAATTAATGAATCTGACCTTGAGTTATTAAGCAATTACATTCGTATTTCTGGTGATGAAAATATTAAAAAAGAGAGCCGGATAAATACTGGAAAAGAATACAATCTATTTGCTTTTGATCCAAATGTAATATCCTTGAAAGAATGGGATAGCTTAGGCGTTAATAAAAGGATAAGCATTCGTATTAAAAATTATATAGCAGCCGGAGGAAATTTTAGGCAGGCAACCGATTTAAAAAAGATTTATGGTTTTGATTCTGTTAAGTTTGTGGAGCTTCTGCCTTATGTGAAGATAGTTGTTAAATCTAATAGTGAAATTCCTTCCAATAAAATACTTGTTCAACTTAATAGTTCTGATACGAATCAACTAAAGCAATTACCGGGAATCGGTTCTGTGCTTTCATTGCGAATTGTTAAGTATCGGGATTTGTTGGGCGGATTTGTTTCGAAAGATCAATTGCTGGAAGTTTACGGTATATCAAAAGAAAAATTGATTCGAATCGAATCCAGTATTTGTGTCGATTCAATTTCTATCAGAAGGCTAATGATAAATTCTTTTGATGCGCTGCGATTAAAAAAACACCCTTATATCAATCAACGAACCGCAAAAGATATTATCCGTTATCGAGAGCGAAATGGCAATTTTACCTCTGTTGATCAATTGCAAACTCATAAATTAATCCCCGATTCAATATTTTTAAAATTGACTCCTTATTTGGAATTAAACTAGAAAGTTGTCTGTAAGTGGAGAAGGGATTGGTTATTTGCTATCTTTGTGCTCCCGCTAAGGACTATAATTTCTTTAATTGAAGTAAATTTGTGTACTTTTCTTCGAATATATTTGAATTATAGTGAATGAATTGATAAATTTGCGGCTCAGTAAGAAAAATTAATATTTAAAGGAGAAAATTATGATTATTATTCCTATGAAAGAAGGCGAAAACATTGAAAGAGCCTTGAAAAAATTCAAAAGAAAATTCGAAAAGACTGGAGTAATCAAAGAACTAAGAGGAAGACAGGTTTATACAAAACCTTCTGTGAAGAAAAGAGTAGAGAAACTTCATGCTATCTACGTTCAGAACATGCAGCAGAACGAAGATTAATTTCTTTTTATTCCTTGATATCTTAATTTTTTGTATCTTGGATTATCCTGTTGGGTAAATATCCTGGATGTATGAGTTATAAGGAATCTTTTCTGTCTTATTTACAATTCGAAAAACGATATTCGGTACATACTATTCTATCTTATGATTGTGATTTGACTCAGTTTTTTGATTTTATGTCGAAAAATGAAGTTGAGGAAGTCAAAGATGTGGATTTTAAAAGTGTGCGGAAATGGATCGTTTTTTTAATGAATGAAGGTAACTCTTCACGAACAGTAAATAGGAAATTGTCTTCTTTGAAATCCTTTTTTAAATTCTTATTGCGGGAATCTGTTGTTGACACCAATCCTATGGATCGGGTTGTTGGGCCACGGCAAGGGAAGAAACTCCCTGGGTTTGTTGCTGAGCATGCAATGCAGTTGCTGCGGGAAGTTGAATTTGGCGAAGGGTTTGAAGGGGTTAGAGATAGATTAGTTGTTGAAATGTTTTATCAGACAGGCATGCGATTGTCCGAATTGATGAATCTTAAAATTGCTAGTTTTGATCGGGGAACCTCTTTGGTGAAGGTCTTAGGTAAACGAAATAAGGAAAGGATCATTCCGGTAAGCAAAGGTCTTGAAAAGCTTCTTGATGAATATCTTGAAGAAAGAAGCAGAACTTTTGAAGAGAGGAGTGATTTTCTTTTTGTAACTAAAAAGGGGGTGCCTGTATACGAAAAGTTGTTGTATCGGATTGTGACAAAACACTTATCGAAGATTACAACGCTTGCCAAGCGAAGTCCTCATGTGTTGCGTCATACGTTCGCCACACATTTGCTAAACAACGGGGCTGAATTGAATGCGGTTAAAGAATTACTTGGACATTCCAATCTTTCTGCGACCCAAATTTATACTCATACTACATTCGAGCGTTTAAATAAAGTATATAAACAAGCTCATCCAAGAGCATAATAAATGTGGAGGTAATAGTATGGTAAATATTCAATCAATTGGTTTTGTTGCTGATAATAAGCTTGAAGCTTTTATTCAGAGTAAATTGGATAAGTTGATGAAGCTTGATGATGATATTGTAGGGGTTGAGGTTTTTCTTCGTTTGGAGAAGTCAGTTACTGCAGAAAATAAAGTTGTGGAAATCATTTTAGATTTGAAAGGCGCTGATTTGTTTGCGAAAAAGCAAAGTCAAAGCTTTGAAGAGTCTACAGATATGGTGATTGAAGCTCTTCGTCGTCAGCTTGTGAAACACAAAGAAAAACTTCGCGCAAAATAATCGTAAAAAATGTTCGATTAGCTTGTGATAAATTTAAAATATTTTTACATTTGCAAACCATTTTCAGGGAAAAGTATGCCTGTTAAATAGATGGTTTGTAAGTTGCCGATGTAGCTCAGTTGGTCAGAGCAGCTGATTTGTAATCAGCAGGTCGTGGGTTCGAATCCCTCTATCGGCTCGGTAATTTTTTTGGGGAGATACCAAAGTGGCCAACTGGGGCGGACTGTAACTCCGCTGACATCGTCTTCGTAGGTTCGAATCCTGCTCTCCCCACAGAATTATAGAAGAAATAGTAATGTTTCTTTTTTGCGGGAATAGCTCAGTTGATAGAGCATCAGCCTTCCAAGCTGAGGGTCGCGAGTTTGAGTCTCGTTTCCCGCTCACATTTTTGTGATTGCCGTTGTAGCTCAGGGGTAGAGCGCTTCCTTGGTAAGGAAGAGGTCATGAGTTCAATTCTCATCAATGGCTCAGAAATATATTGTATTGTTTTTAATTGTTGTCTAATTTTAATTAACTTTTTGAGTTATGGCTAAAGAACATTTTGACAGGTCAAAACCACACGTAAATATCGGTACCATTGGTCACGTAGATCACGGTAAAACAACCTTGACTGCAGCGATCACAACTGTGTTAGCAAAAAAAGGATATTGCGAAATAAAGTCTTTCGATTCTATCGATAACGCACCTGAAGAAAAAGAAAGAGGTATTACGATTAATACTGCTCACGTTGAATATTCAACTGAGAATCGTCATTACGCTCACGTTGACTGTCCTGGTCACGCGGATTACGTAAAGAACATGGTAACTGGTGCTGCTCAGATGGATGGTGCTATTTTGGTTTGTGCTGCAACTGATGGTCCTATGCCTCAAACTCGTGAGCACATCTTGTTGGCTCGTCAGGTAAACGTACCTAAAATGGTTGTTTTCTTGAACAAGGTTGACATGGTTGACGATGAAGAGATGCTGGAGTTAGTAGAAATGGAAGTTCGTGAACTTTTAGATTTTTACGAATTTGATGGGGATAATACTCCAATCATCGCTGGATCTGCACTTGGTGGATTGAATGGTGAGCCAGAATGGGAAGAAAAAATTCTTGAACTTATGGCTGCTGTTGATTCATGGATTCCACTTCCTCCTCGTGATGTAGATAAACCTTTCTTGATGCCAATCGAGGATGTATTCTCTATCACAGGTCGTGGTACTGTTGCAACAGGTCGTATCGAAACTGGTATTGTTAAAACTGGTGAAGAACTTCAGATTATCGGTTTAGGTGCTGAAGGTATGAAAACAGTTTGTACTGGTGTTGAAATGTTCCGTAAGATTTTGGATGAAGGTCAAGCTGGAGATAACGTTGGTTTGTTGTTGAGAGGTATTGAAAAATCTTCTATCAAACGTGGTATGGTTATTTGTCATCCTAAAACTATTACTCCTCATACAAAAATCAAAGCTGAGATTTATGTGTTGAAGAAAGAAGAAGGTGGACGTCACACTCCATTCCATAATAAATACCGTCCTCAGTTCTATATCAGAACTCTTGATGTAACTGGTGAGATTACACTTCCAGAAGGAGTTGAGATGGTAATGCCAGGTGATAACGTTACTATTAATGTTGAATTAATCACTCCGGTTGCTTGTTCTATAGGTTTACGTTTTGCTATGCGTGAAGGTGGTAGAACTGTAGGTGCTGGTCAGATTACTGAAATTATTGAGTAATAAATATATAGAGATTGATCTGGTTTTTTCCGGATCAATCTTAATATAGACGGGTGTAGCTCAGTTGGTAGAGCACTGGTCTCCAAAACCAGGTGTCGGGAGTTCGAGTCTCTCCACCCGTGCAAAGACAAACAAGCCTTATGAAACTAAAAATTTATTTTGAAGAAGTTTATAAAGAACTAGTTCAGAAAGTATCTTGGCCATCATGGTCTGAACTTCAAAGTAGTGCGATCGTTGTAATGGTTGCTTCCGCTATTATTGCAACAGCGATTTTCGCTATGGACTTTGGGTTCAAGAATTTGATGGATATTATATACAGTATGTTTTACTAATTCCTGAAAGAAAACATGGTTGAAATTGATAGAAAATGGTATGTTCTTAGGACTGTCGGAGGAAAAGAAAAGAAAGTCAAAGAATATATTGATAGTGAAATTTCTAATCTAGGTCTGCAGGAGTATGTATCACAGGTTCTAATTCCTACCGAAAGAGTATTTCAAGTGCGCAACGGTAAGAAAATAAGCAAGGAAAGAATATTCTTACCTGGCTATATTCTTATTGAAGCAGCACTCGTTGGCGAAATTCCTCACATCCTTCGTGGTATCACGAATGTGATTGGCTTCCTGGGGGATACTAAAGGCGGCGACCCAACACCAATGCGAATGTCAGAAGTGAACCGCATTCTTGGAAAGGTTGATGAATTATCTGGTAAACATGAGGAGATTAGTATTCCTTATTTTGTTGGAGAAATGATTAAGGTAACGGATGGACCGTTTAATGGTTTTACTGGTGTGATTGAAGAGGTGAATGCTGAGAAGAAGAAACTGAAAGTTATGGTTAAAATCTTCGGAAGAAAGACTCCTCTTGAATTAAGTTTCATGCAAGTAGAAAAAGAATAATTAAATCCTTAGAAAAGAAAGCTATGGCTAAAGAAGTTGCAGGATTAATAAAATTGCAGATCAAAGGTGGTGCTGCAAATCCTTCACCCCCAGTTGGACCGGCATTAGGGTCTAAAGGGGTTAATATTATGGATTTTTGTAAGCAATTCAATGCAAGAACTCAAGATCAGGCTGGAAAAGTAATTCCAGTTGTGATTACAGTTTATTCTGATAGTTCTTTTGAATTTATTACGAAAACTCCTCCCGTTGCTGTTCAAATTCTGGAAGCTGCTAAATTAAAATCTGGTTCTGCTGAATCAAACCGTGTTAAGGTTGGTTCTATTTCCTGGGATCAAGTTCGCGAGATCGCAGAAGGAAAGATGAAAGATTTGAATGCTTTTAAATTAGAAAGCGCCATGAGTATGGTTGCTGGAACAGCAAGAAGTATGGGTGTCACTATTAGTGGTGATAATCCTCTTAATCAATAATTATAAATACTGCAAGTAAAATGGGTAAACTAACAAAAAATAGTAAGTTAGCTTCAGAGAAAGTGGAGACTGGTAAGCTATATTCTATCGACGAAGCAGCAAAGTTGGTTAAGGAGATTACTTTCACCAAATTTGACGCCTCAATGGATATGGATGTTCGCTTAGGAGTTGACCCAAGAAAAGCTAACCAAATGGTTCGTGGTGTTGTTACCCTTCCTCATGGTACTGGTAAAAATGTTCGTGTTCTGGTACTTTGTACTCCTGATAAGGAAGAAGAAGCCAGAGCTGCAGGTGCTGACCATGTTGGCCTTGACGATTATGTTGCCAAGATCAAAGGAGGATGGACTGACATTGATGTTATCATCACCATGCCAACTGTTATGGCAAAAGTTGGTGCTTTAGGACGAGTTTTAGGACCACGTGGTTTGATGCCAAATCCTAAATCTGGTACTGTAACAATGGATATTGCTAAGGCAGTTACCGAAGTGAAAGCTGGAAAGATTGATTTTAAGGTCGATAAATATGGTATTATTCACTCATCCATTGGTAAAGTATCTTTTGATGTAGACAAAATTCATGAGAATGCTAAAGAATTTGTTGGCATGATCAATAAATTGAAGCCTTCTGCAGCCAAAGGAACTTATATCAAGAGTGTATACCTGTCAAGTACAATGAGCCTTGGTATTCAGGTGGATGTCAAGTCTATTCTTGACTAATTTTAATTTTTAATCAAGACCTTAGTAATCATGAAAAGGGAACAAAAAATTCAGATTATTGATAGCTTGACGGAGGAAATCAACGCTTCAAACCATTTTTATCTTACTGACATCTCAGGAATGAGTGCAGAAAAAACATCTTCTCTTCGTAGAATTTGTTTTGAAAAAGAAGTAAAATTGGTTGTAGTGAAGAATACACTTCTTCGAATTGCTTTGGAAAAAGCAGAAGGTGATTTTGAAGGTTTAAATGTTGCACTTAAGGGATCTACTTCTCTTATGTTGGCAGAAACCGGAAATTTACCTGCAAAGCTTATCAAAGAGTTCCGTAAGGGACATGATAAACCTATCCTGAAAGCGGCGTTTGTTGAAGAATCGCTTTATATTGGAGACAATGAGTTGAATGCTCTTTGTTCAATCAAATCTAAAGAAGAACTTATTGGTGATATCGTTGCATTGCTTCAATCTCCAATCAAGAATGTTATTTCTTCCTTGGAATCAGGAAAGAATATCCTAGCTGGTGTTGTGAAAACACTTTCAGAAAAAGAGTAATATATTTAGTAAATTAAATTTTAAAAACTGAAGGAAAATGGCAGATTTAAAAAAGTTTGCAGAAGAATTAGTTAATTTGACTGTTAAGGAAGTAAGTGAGTTAGCTACTATTTTGAAAGATGAGTACGGAATTGAGCCAGCTGCTGCTGCTGCTGTTGCTGCTCCTGCAGCAGGTGGTGCTGAAGCTACTGCTGAACAAAGTGAATTCGATGTAATTCTTAAATCAGCAGGTGGTTCTAAACTAGCTGTTGTGAAATTGGTTAAGGAATTAACTGGTCTTGGATTAAAAGAAGCTAAAGCTGCAGTTGATGCTGCACCAGCTCCATTGAAAGAAAAAGTTTCTAAGGAAGAAGCTGAAGCACTAAAAGCACAATTAGAAGAAGCTGGAGCTGAAGTTGAACTTAAATAGAAGCGCTAAAACCTATATATAGGGTTATTTTGGTTTAGAGTTCCTAACCGGGACTCTAAGCCTTTTTGTTGTTTATTATCGTTTAGGTTCAATTAATTTTAAGTAAATGTCTTCAAATACAATTAGTCAAAGAATTAGTTTTACTTCAAATAAAAATCAGCTTGCATATCCTGATTTTTTGGAGGTTCAATTAAAATCTTTTCAAGACTTTTTTCAGCTGGAAACTACCCCGGAGAAAAGAAAGAACGAAGGATTATTTAAGGTATTTAGTGAGAATTTCCCAATTACTGATACTAGAAATAATTTCGTATTGGAGTTTCTCGACTATTTTGTTGATCCACCCCGCTACGCAATCGAAGAATGTATCGAAAGAGGCTTAACTTATAGTGTTCCACTAAAAGCAAAGCTAAAACTTTACTGTACCGATCCAGAACATGAGGATTTTGATACTGTGATTCAGGATGTATATCTTGGAACAGTTCCTTATATGACAGAAAAGGGTACTTTCGTGGTTAACGGAGCAGAACGTGTTGTTGTTTCTCAACTTCACCGTTCACCAGGTGTGTTCTTTGGACAAAGTGTACACGCTAACGGAACCAAGTTATATTCTGCCAGAATTATTCCATTTAAAGGTTCTTGGATTGAGTTTGCGACAGACATTAATAATGTCATGTTTGCATACATAGATCGTAAGAAAAAACTTCCTGTAACTACATTGTTACGTGCAATTGGTTATGAAAGTGATAAAGAAATTTTAGAAATTTTTGATCTGGCTGATGAAATTAAAGTTTCTAAAAGCGGACTCAAAAAAATTGTAGGTCGTAAACTTGCCGCCCGTGTTCTTAAGTCGTGGATTGAAGACTTTGTGGATGAAGATACAGGAGAGGTTGTATCTATTGAACGTAACGAGGTAATTATAGATCGTGAGACCATACTAGAACCAGAACATATAGAAGAAATTCTTGAGTCAGGAGCAAAGACTATTTTATTGCATAAAGAGGAGCAAAATCTTGCCGATTACGCAATTATTTATAATACTTTGCAGAAAGATCCTTGTAACTCTGAAAAAGAAGCAGTTCTTCACATTTATCGTCAGTTAAGGAATTCTGAGCCACCAGATGAGGCTACAGCCCGAGACGTAATCGATAAATTATTTTTCTCTGACAAGCGTTATGATTTAGGTGACGTTGGTAGATACCGTATCAATAAAAAATTAGGCCTAAATACGGCTAATGATACTAAGGTATTAACCAAGGAGGATATTATTGAAATTATCAAGTATTTGATAAAATTGCTGAATGCGCGTACTGATGTTGATGATATTGATCACCTTAGTAATCGTCGCGTTCGTACTGTTGGAGAACAACTTCATACGCAGTTTGGTGTTGGTTTAGCCCGTATGGCCCGTACTATTCGTGAAAGAATGAATGTTCGTGACAATGAGGTGTTTACTCCAATCGATTTGATTAATTCAAAAACATTATCTTCTGTAATTAATTCCTTTTTTGGAACAAATGCTTTATCTCAATTCATGGATCAAACGAATCCATTGGCTGAGATAACACACAAAAGAAGAATGTCAGCACTTGGACCAGGTGGTCTTTCCCGAGAAAGAGCAGGTTTTGAGGTTCGGGATGTACACTATACTCATTATGGACGTTTATGTCCTATTGAAACTCCTGAGGGACCAAATATTGGTCTGATTTCGTCTTTGTGTGTTTACGCAAAGATTAATAATCTTGGATTTATTGAGACTCCATACCGTAAGGTTGTAGATGGAAAGGTTGATTTATCTCTTGAAGGAATAAATTATTTATCGGCGGAAGAAGAAGAAGGGTTAATAATTGCTCAGGCAAATGCACCTATAAATGATGATGGATCTTTTGTTAATGCAAAAGCAAAATCTCGTATGGATGGTGATTTCCCTTTTGAGGAAGTTCATAAGCTAAATTTGATGGACGTTGCTCCTAATCAAATTGCATCTATCGCAGCTTCTTTAATCCCATTCCTTGAGCATGATGATGCTAACCGTGCTTTGATGGGATCTAATATGATGCGTCAGGCTGTACCGGTTATTAATCCTGAATCACCTATTGTTGGAACAGGTTTAGAGGCGAATCTTGTAAGAGATTCAAGAACTCAGATTTGTGCCGAAGGGGATGGAGTAATTGAATTTGTTGATGCAACAAAAATTGTAATTGATTACGAACGTTCAGAGGAAGAGGTTTTTGTGAGCTTTGAAGGAAATAGTAAAACTTATTTACTTCCAAAATATGGCAAAACCAATCAGGGAACAACGATGGATCTTAAGCCGATTGTGGCTAAGGGCGATCGAGTTGTTGCTGGTCAGATTCTTACTCAGGGATATGCGACTCAATTAGGCGAACTTGCTTTAGGTCGTAATCTTAAAGTGGCATTTATGCCTTGGAAAGGTTACAACTATGAGGATGCGATTGTAATTTCGGAGCGAATTGTTAAGGATGATGTATTTACTTCGGTTCACGTTGATGAGTACACACTGGAAGTTCGTGATACTAAACGGGGTATGGAAGAGTTAACCTCTGATATTCCTAATGTTAGTGAAGAAGCAACACGAAATCTTGATGAGAATGGATTGATTCGTATTGGAGCTACAGTTGAGCCTGGAGATATCTTAATTGGTAAGATTACTCCAAAAGGTGAGTCTGACCCTTCTCCGGAAGAAAAATTACTTCGTGCTATTTTTGGTGATAAGGCTGGTGATGTAAAAGATGCTTCCTTGAAAGCTTCTCCTTCATTGCGAGGTGTAATTATCAACAAGAAGTTGTTCTCCCGTTCAATGCGTGATCGTAAATCCAAGCAATCCGATAAGCCGTTAATTGCTAAATTGGATGAAGAACTTGCTAATCAGATTCATGAGTTAAAGATTCGGTTGGTAGATAAATTGTTTGTTCTGGTAAATGGAAAAACATCTCAAGGGGTTAAGGATTACTTAAATGTTGATGTAATTACTAAGGGAGTTAAGTTTACTCAGAAGCTTTTGATGGATATCAACTATTTGGAAATTAATCCTAGTAAGTGGACTACCGATAAAGATAAGAACGATACAATTAAGAAATTACTGCACAATTACATCATTAAGTACAAAGAACTTCAGGGTGCTAATAAGCGTAAGAAATATAATGTCACTATTGGAGATGAAATGCCTGCTGGTATTATTCAGATGGCTAAAGTTTATGTAGCTAAGAAGCGTAAACTCCAAATTGGTGATAAAATGGCAGGTCGACATGGAAATAAAGGTATTGTGTCACGTGTAGTACGTGAAGAAGATATGCCTTTCCTTGAAGACGGAACTACGGTGGATATTTGTTTGAATCCTCTTGGTGTGCCATCTCGTATGAATCTTGGTCAGGTATTTGAAACTGTACTAGGTTGGGCAGGTAAAGAACTGGGATTGAAATTTGCTACTCCTATTTTTGACGGTGCAACTCTTGATGAGATAACTGAATATACTGACAGAGCTGGAGTTCCAGCCTTTGGGAAAGCTTATTTACACGATGGTGGTACCGGACTTAGATTTGATCAGCCGGCAACAGTAGGTATTATTTACATGCTGAAACTTGGTCACATGGTTGATGATAAGATGCATGCACGTTCTATTGGACCTTATTCATTGATTACCCAGCAACCTCTAGGAGGTAAGGCACAGTTTGGGGGTCAGCGTTTTGGAGAGATGGAGGTTTGGGCTCTGGAGGCCTTTGGTGCGGCTCATATCTTACAGGAAATCCTTACCGTTAAGTCGGATGATGTAGTGGGTAGAGCGAAAGCTTACGAAGCTATTGTTAAGGGTGATCCAATGCCTAGTCCTGGAATACCGGAATCTCTTAATGTATTATTACATGAACTAAGAGGTTTAGGGTTGAGCGTTAAATTAGTATAAGCCTTATTATAAAGCGAATGCTGGGTTTCCCGGCATTCGCCTTGCTTGAAACAAAATTGTTAATTTCCTAATTTTCAACATATGGCATTCAGAAGAGATAACAAAGTAAAGAGTAGTTTTACAAAAATCTCTATCAGTCTCGCTTCTCCGGAAGAGATCTTAGAAAGATCCAGTGGTGAAGTTTTAAAGCCTGAAACCATCAACTATCGTACTTATAAGCCAGAACGCGACGGGTTATTCTGTGAAAGAATTTTCGGTCCTGTAAAAGATTATGAGTGCCATTGTGGTAAATACAAACGAATCCGATACAGAGGAATTGTTTGTGACCGGTGTGGTGTTGAGGTAACCGAGAAAAAGGTTAGACGTGAGCGAATGGGACACATTCAATTGGTCGTACCTGTTGCCCACATTTGGTATTTTAAGTCGTTGCCAAATAAAATAGGTTACCTTTTAGGTTTACCTACTAAAAAGCTTGATTCTATTATTTACTACGAAAGATACGTAGTAATTAATGCGGGAATTAAAGCGGCTGACGGAATTAAATACCTTGATTTCCTTACAGAAGAGGAATATCTTGATATTATTGATGAATTACCTGCAGATCAGCAGCATCTTGATGATGATGATCCAAATAAATTCATCGCGCAAATGGGTGCTAACGCTTTATTTAGCCTTTTAGCCCGTTTGGATCTTGACGCTCTTTCTTATGATTTGCGTCATAAAGCAAATACTGAAACTTCTCAGCAACGTAAAAATGAAGCTTTAAAAAGACTTCAGGTTACTGAGTCTTTCCGCGAATCACAAGGAGTAAATCGTCCTGAATGGATGATTGTTAAAGTTGTTCCTGTAATTCCACCGGAATTGCGTCCTTTGGTTCCATTGGATGGTGGTCGTTTTGCAACTTCCGATTTGAATGATTTGTACAGAAGAGTTATCATCCGTAACAATCGTTTAAAAAGACTTATTGAAATCAAAGCACCCGAAGTAATCCTTCGAAATGAGAAGCGTATGCTTCAGGAAGCTGTTGATTCATTATTTGATAATTCCCGTAAATCAAATGCAGTTAAGACTGAAAACAACCGTCCGCTTAAATCACTTTCAGATTCATTGAAAGGTAAGCAAGGTCGTTTCCGTCAAAACTTATTGGGAAAGCGTGTTGATTACTCTGCACGTTCGGTAATTGTTGTTGGACCTGATTTGAAAATGCACGAATGTGGTTTGCCTAAAGATATGGCGGCTGAGCTTTATAAGCCATTTGTTATTCGAAAATTGATCGAACGCGGTATCGTAAAAACAGTAAAATCGGCGAAGAAGATTGTTGATCGTAAAGATCCTGTTGTTTGGGACATTCTGGAGAATGTACTAAAAGGACATCCGGTTCTTCTTAACCGTGCTCCTACTCTTCACCGTTTAGGTATTCAATCATTTCAACCTAAGCTGATTGAAGGAAAAGCAATTCGTTTGCATCCTTTAGCATGTACAGGTTTTAATGCGGATTTTGATGGTGACCAGATGGCGGTTCATTTGCCTTTAGGTAATGAAGCTATTTTGGAAGCCCAAATGCTGATGTTGTGTTCTCACAATATTTTGAACCCTGCTAATGGTGCACCGGTAACTGTTCCTTCTCAGGATATGGTACTTGGATTGTATTACATTACCAAGGCACGAAAAGGTGGTAAAGGGGAAGGATTAAGCTTTTACTCAGCAGAAGAAGCAATGATTGCTTACAATGAAAAAGCAGTTGATCTTCACAGTCAGATTAAAGTAAAAGTTAAAGATCTAAATGAGAACGATGAATTAGTTGATACAATAGTTGAAACAACCATCGGTAGAATCATTTTGAATGAAGCAACTCCTCTTGGAGCAGGTTTTATTAATCAATTGATTACTAAAAAAGCATTAAGAGATATTATTGGATTTATTTTCAAGAAATGTGGTGTACATGCGTGTGCCAACTTCCTTGATGATATTAAAGATCTGGGATATCTTAAAGCTTTTGAAGGTGGATTATCGTTTAACCTTTCTGATGTTACGGTACCTGAAGAAAAAGAGGCTTTAGTAGCTGATGGTTATGCTCAGGTGGAAGAGGTGTTGAGTAACTACAACATGGGTTTCATTACGAATAATGAGCGTTACAATCAGATTATTGATATTTGGACGCATGTTAATGCGAACCTTACTCAAACTTTGATGACTCAGTTGGCTGATGATAATCAGGGATTCAACTCTGTTTATATGATGCTTGACTCAGGAGCTCGTGGATCTAGAGAACAGATTCGTCAGCTTGGTGGTATGAGGGGATTGATGGCTAAGCCACAAAAATCCGGTGCTACAGGAGGTCAGATTATTGAAAATCCAATTCTTTCTAACTTTAAGGAAGGTTTGTCAGTTCTTGAGTACTTTATTTCAACTCACGGTGCTCGTAAAGGTTTGGCGGATACGGCTCTTAAGACGGCTGATGCAGGATACCTGACCCGTCGATTGGTTGATGTAGCACAAGATGTTATTATCAACGAACAGGATTGTGGTACTTTACGTGGACTTACGACTGCGGCAATTAAAAATCAGGAAGAGGTTGTAGCTTCATTGTTTGAGAGATTGCTTGGTAGAACTACTGTACATGATATTTTCCATCCTATTTCAGGTCAATTGATTGTAGAAGCAGGTGAGGAAATAACAGAAGAGATTGCCCAGCAAATTGAGAATTCTCCGATTGAAAAAGTGGAAATACGTTCTGTATTAACTTGTGAGTCGAAACGAGGAGTATGTGCAAAATGTTATGGACGTAATCTGGCAACTGGTATAGCTGTTCAAAAAGGAGAAGCTGTTGGTGTTATTGCAGCTCAGTCTATTGGAGAGCCGGGAACACAGCTTACGCTTCGTACTTTCCACGTAGGGGGTACAGCAGGTAACACTTCTGCAGAGAATTCTGTTGTATCTAAATACAATGGTTACGCTGTGTTTGATGAGTTACGTACTGTTGAGTACAAAAATGAAGACAATAAAAAGTACGATGTTGTTATCGGTCGTTTGGCTGAATTACGTATTGTTGATAGAAATACCAATATTACATTAACAACACATACAATACCGTACGGATCTAAATTGTACATTAAAGATGGTCAGGATGTTAAGATAGACGATCTTCTTTGTGAGTGGGATCCATACAATGCAATGATCATTACTGAGTTTTCAGGAAAAGTTTCATTTGATAATTTGATTGAAGGGATTACTTTCAGTCAGGAATCTGATGAGGCAACAGGTTTTGCTGAAAAAGTAGTAATAGAATCAAAAGATAAAACGAAAAATGCCGGGGTTAAGATTTTAAATTCCAAAGGGGATGTTTTAAAATCGTACAATTTACCAGTAGGTGCCCACGTTTCTGTAGCTGAAGGTGAAATGGTTTTGGCAGGTCAGTCGTTGGTAAAAATTCCAAGAGCTGTTGGTAAAGCTGGTGATATCACCGGTGGACTTCCAAGGGTGACTGAGTTATTCGAGGCACGTAATCCTTCTAATCCTGCTGTAGTTTCAGAGGTTGACGGAGAGATTAGTTTCGGAAAAATTAAGCGTGGTAATCGTGAAGTTATCGTTACAACCAAAGGAGAAGATGTTAGAAAGTATTTAGTACCACTTTCAAGACAAATTCTTGTACAGGAAAACGATTATGTAAGAGCTGGAACTCCATTATCTGATGGTGCAACAACTCCTGCTGATATTCTTGCGATTAAAGGACCAACCAAAGTACAGGAATATATCGTGAATGAAGTTCAGGATGTATACCGTATGCAGGGTGTGAAGATTAACGACAAGCACTTTGAAATTATCGTTCGTCAGATGATGCGTAAGGTAATTATCGATGACCAGGGAGATACAAGATTCCTTGAAAAGCAAATTATCGATAAAATGGCTATCATGGAAGAAAATGATGAAATTTTCGGTAAGAAAGTTGTTGTTGATGGAGGGGATTCTGAAGAATTGAAACCAGGAATGATTGTTACTTCTAGAAAACTGAGAGATGTTAACTCAGTATTGAGAAGAAGAGACCTGAAACTTGTTGATGCTCGTGATGCAATTCCTGCAACCTCTACTCAGATTCTGCAAGGTATTACCCGTGCGGCTCTTCAGACTAAGAGTTTTATTTCAGCTGCTTCTTTCCAGGAAACAACAAAAGTTCTTAATGAAGCTGCAATCAGCGGTAAAATTGATAATCTTGAAGGTTTGAAAGAGAACGTAATTTGTGGTCACCTTATTCCTGCAGGTACTGGTTTAAGAGAGTACAGGGATATAGTTGTTGGCGCAAAAGCTGAATACGAAAAACTGTTAGATTCTAAGTCTAGAGAATATTAAGAGTTATTCTAAGCTATATAAAGGGTGTTTTCAATTTGAAAACACCCTTTTTGTTTATCTATTTAATCGGAATAGGGAATATTTTCATAATTTAGCAGGAAGACAAATTTTTTAATTATAAAAAACAATCATGAACGATAAAAAACAATCTAATCAAATAGATATTCAATTGAAGGAAGATGTTGCTCAGGGAACTTATTCAAACCTTGCCGTAATAACTCATTCCAGTTCAGAATTTGTTGTAGATTTTGTGAGAATCATGCCGGGAATTCCAAAAGCTGATGTTAAATCACGAATTATACTTACACCAGAACATGCAAAGAGACTGATGCTGGCTTTACAAGATAATATTCGAAAGTTTGAATCGCTTCATGGAGCGATAAAAATTGAAGAAAACCACGGACCACAAGGTACTGTTATGCCTATGGGATTTGGTCCTACAGGTGAGGCCTAGAAGTGATAAATTAATTTGAACCGGAAAACAGCTGCTGTTTTCCGGTTTTTGTCATTTGATTTGGCTTGTAGTAACATTAGTTGTTTTATTTTTTATTGCTGTGAACAAGAAACCAGATAAATATTGAACTTGCAATGAGTATCCCTAGCAGAATTCCTAATTGTGAGTCTAGTGCAAGGCCGCCATTTTTGTTTGGTGCAACTAATAAATAGGTAAAGCATATTGCAGTCATAAAAAAGGCTGGAATACTAAGGAGTAAATGATTTTTGCCATTCTTAGCCAAATACATAGCGGCTGTCCATAACATAACCATAGAAAGGATTTGGTTGGATAAACCCAGATATTTCCAAATGGTAGAAAACTCAAGTTGAGACAGTATAAATCCAAGAGTGAATAGAGGTATCGATACTAACAATCTGTTTTTTATCGATTTTTGATTGTAGTTAAAGATATCAGCTATTGTAAGCCGGGCACTTCGAAATGCTGTGTCACCCGTTGTAATAGGGCAAGCAATTACTCCAATAATTGCGAATATTGCTCCCGTTTTTCCCAGCCAGGTATTGCATATTTCATTAACAATCCAGGCAGGATTGTGACCGGAAGAGATTGTAGAATTTAATTCACCGGTATCACCAAAGAAGTTCATGGCGGCAGTAGCCCAAATAATAGCAACGATTCCCTCAGCAATCATCGCTCCATAAAATACAGGTCGCCCAAAACTTTCCTTTTTCATACAGCGGGCCATCATTGGTGATTGGGTGGAATGAAATCCTGAAATGGCACCACAGGAAATTACGATAAACATCATTGGATATAGTATATTCTGTGTGGGATTTACATGGAGATTTTTTAATTCTCCAAATGATATTTCATTCAATATTAAAGCTCCTGATGCACTTTTGAAAATCATTATACCGGCTATACTTACGGCCATCAGCAACAATGCGAATCCAAAAAGAGGATAAATTTTACCGATAATTTTATTAATTGGCAGTAGAGTAGCAAGAAGATAATATGCAAATATTCCATAAAGCCACCAGTTTAGACCACCTCCGGTAAAATCAGTGAGTAATCCTGCAGGACCGGTTACGAAAGCCACACCAACAAATAAGAGTAGTAAGATTGTGAAAATCCGTATAAAATTCTGAATGCCGGAGCCTAAATATTTACCAACGATCTCAGGAAGGCTGGCTCCTTCGCTCCGAATGGAAAGCATACCCGAAAAATAATCATGGCTGGCTCCCATAAATATACATCCTAAAACAATCCAAATATATGCAATGGGTCCATACATGGCTCCTAAAATAGCTCCAAAAATGGGTCCCAAACCTGCAATGTTTAGAAATTGAATGGTAAACATTTTCCAGGTTGGCATGGGGATAAAATCAACACCGTCTTCCAGTCTGACAGCTGGAGTTTTAATTGTGTCATCAGCACCGAAAACTTGTTCGATAAATTTACCATAGAAAATGTACCCAAGTATTAATGCCAAGATTGCGCTTAAAAATGTAATCATGTTTTTTAATCTTATTTATTTAAACAAATTTAAAATTTTAATTGAAATACTATTTCATCGATAGTAAAGAGTCATAAGTTGTAAATTTTTTTCACGTATATCCGGATGGCAGATTGACAAAAAGAAATTTAGATTCGAAGAGTTTTGGTTCAAGTTGGTAATGGAATTTAAAGTCATTACAGGGAAAATATGCAAAAATGTCGAATTATTTCTAAGAAAAATAATTTTGTGGCATTGTCAATTATTTGATTATTAGGATATTGTAATTGTGATGAGTGGTTCTAAAATTTGTTTTTTTTTGACGAATAACACCTGTTGTGTAACTCGCAATCTAGATTTGTTTTAAGTACTCTAATCTTTATATTTGCTAATCTCTGATTTTGAGAAATTCAATCATTTTGGAGCAAACCTGAATAAGGAAATATTAATTAGTGATTTGATGATTTATTTAGCTTGGAGAATTACGCATAGGTAGTTTGAAAATAAGTTTTGTATAAATCTGAATTAGTTACAGATGTTAAAATAGATATTACAATGAAAGGATTAAAAATTGTTGTTCTTGCTAAGCAGGTTCCCGATACCAGAAATGTTGGGAAGGATGCGATGAAAGCTGATGGAACCGTGAATAGAGCTGTATTGCCAGCTATCTTCAATCCTGAAGATTTAAATGCACTTGAGCAAGCGTTGCGTTTGAAAGATAAGTACCCTGGGACAGAAATAACACTTTTAACTATGGGACCTGGCAGAGCAGCCGAGATTATTCGTGAAGGTCTTTACCGTGGTGCTGATAATGGAATACTTTTATCGGATCGTGCTTTTGCTGGTTCTGATACATTGGCAACTTCTTATGCTCTTTCTTGTACCCTAAAAAAAATGGGTAAAATTGATATTATTATTGCAGGTCGTCAGGCAATCGATGGAGATACCGCTCAGGTAGGTCCTCAGGTAGCCGAGAAACTGGGATTTCCTCAAATTACATATGCTGAAGAAGTGGTATCAGCAGAAAAAGGGAAAATCGTAATTAAACGCCGTTTAGAGCGTGGTGTTGAGACTGTAGAGGGAACTTTACCTATGGTGGTAACAGTAAATGCTTCAGCTCCTGAGTGTCGCCCGCGCAATGCTAAATATGTAATGAAATACAAGCATGCCAGGGCTGTTTCTGAAATGCAGAATGCTGATGAAGATTACATCTTGTTGCACAACAACCGTCCTTATTTGAATATTGGCGAATGGAGTGTAAACGATATCGAAACTAAAGCAGAAGAGCTTGGTTTAACTGGATCTCCTACAAAGGTAAAAGCTATTGAAAATGTAGTTTTTCAAGCTAAAGAGGCTAAAGTTCTTGAGCCAACTGATGCTGATATGGGTGAATTAATGAAAGAATTAATCGCTAACCATACCATCGGATAGCAGTTAACAAGGTTACAGTTACTGGTTTCCAGTCGTCAGTTATTTTTACACTGTACACTGTTTACTGATTACTGTTCTCTGTAAAAGTGGAATTTAAAAATTTGAAACCGTGAACAACGTATTTGTATATTGTGAAATAGAAGAGGGACAGGTTGCTGATGTAAGCCTTGAACTTTTAACCAAAGGTCGAAAACTAGCTGACGATTTAAAATGTGAGTTGGAAGCTATCGTAATTGGAGCCGATCTTAAAGGTGTTGAGAAGCAGATTATGCCTTATGGTGTGGATACCGTTTGGATTGCCAGTGATAAGCGTTTGTATCCTTACACTACATTGCCTCACACATCAATTATTGTGAAATTATTCGGGGAAGAAAAACCGCAGATTGCCTTGATGGGTGCTACCAGCATTGGCCGTGATTTAGGTCCTCGTGTATCTTCAGCTCTTCATTCAGGTTTAACTGCTGATTGTACCAGTTTGATTATTGGTGATCATGAAGACAAGAAGAACAACAAAGTATATAAGGATTTATTGTATCAGATTCGTCCTGCTTTTGGAGGAAATATTGTAGCTACAATTGTCAATCCTGACTGTCGTCCTCAGATGGCTACTGTTCGTGAAGGAGTAATGAAGAAAGAGATTCTTTCGGATGCTTACAAAGGAAAAGTGAAACAGCTCGATGTTGAGAAGTATGTAAATGCTGAAGATTTTATAGTGAAAGTTATTGAGCGTCATATGGAGGCTTCAAAAGTAAACATCAAAAATGCAGGTATTATTATCGCAGGTGGTTACGGTGTAGGTTCCAAAGATAACTTCGATAAATTGTATGAATTAGCTGATGTTATTGGTGCAGAAGTTGGTGCTTCCCGTGCTGCTGTTGATGCTGGTTATGCATCTCATGAGCGTCAAATTGGACAAACAGGTGTTACTGTTCGTCCTAAACTATATATTGCCTGCGGTATTTCGGGGCAGATTCAGCATACTGCAGGTATGGAGGAATCCTCAATGGTTATTGCAATTAATACTGATAAGAATGCACCAATAAACAATTTTGCTGACTATATTATTACCGGTGATATTGCTGATGTGATTCCAAAAATGATTAAGCAGTACAAAGAAAACACTAAGTAAGAAACCTGTTTAAGGTAATGGTGTTCGCTAATCGCTTTAATTTTTAACAAAAAACATCCAAAGAAATGGCTAATTTCTATAACGATAATGATGATTTGAAGTTCCACTTGGATCATCCTTTAATGAAAAAAATTGTTGCCCTTAAAGAGCGCAACTTCGAAGATAAAGAAACATATGATTATGCTCCTCTTGATTTTGAGGATGCAATGGATTCTTACGATCGAACACTGGAAATTGTAGGTGAGATTTGTGGAGATATTATCGATCCAAATGCTGAAAGTGTTGATCAGGAAGGACCAAGAGTTGAAAACGATCGTGTAATTTATGCAAGAGGAACACAAGAGAATCATGATGCTTTAACAAAAGCTGGTTTGATCGGAATGAGCTTGCCTCGTGAGTATGATGGGTTGAATTTCCCGTTGGTACCTTACGTAATGGCTGCGGAATTGGTATCTCGTGCAGATGCTGGTTTTGCTAATATCTGGGGTCTTCAGGATTGTGCTGAAACAATTCATGAATTTGCTTCAAAAGAGCAAAAAATGAATTACTTGCCGCGTTTTGCCAAAGGAGCAACTGCAGCTATGGATTTAACTGAGCCGGATGCAGGTTCCGATTTGCAGGCTGTTCAATTAAAAGCTACTTATAATGCCAAAGAAGATCAGTGGTATTTAGATGGTGTGAAACGATTCATTACCAATGGTGATGGTGAGGTTGCATTGGTTTTGGCTCGTTCTGAAGAGGGAACCAATGATGGTCGTGGCTTGTCTATGTTTATTTACGACAAAAAGCACATGGCTGTTAAAGTTCGTCGTATCGAGCACAAAATGGGTATTATCGGATCTCCTACTTGTGAGTTGGTATTTACTCATGCTCCTGCCGAATTGGTGGGAGACCGCAAGATGGGATTGATCAAATACGTAATGTCATTAATGAATGGTGCGCGTTTAGGTGTTGGTGCTCAATCGGTAGGTATTGCAGAAGCTGCATATCGTGAAGGTTTGGCATATGCTAAGGAACGTCGTCAGTTTGGTAAGGCAATTATTAAATTTCCAGCTGTTTACGAAATGTTGACCAATATGGAGGCGAAGTTGAATGCTTCCCGTTCCATGTTGTATGAAACATGTCGTATGGTTGATGTTTACAAGTGTTACTACCATATCTCCCAGGATCGTTCTTTGGATAAGGATGAGAGAAATGAGATGAAGAAGTACCAAAAAATTGCTGATGTACTGACTCCAATGTTGAAATTATTTGCATCGGAGTATTGTAATCAAATTGCTTACGATTCATTGCAGATTCATGCTGGTTCGGGTTACATGAAAGATTACCCGATTGAGCGTTTGGTGCGTGATGCCCGTATTACGAATATTTATGAAGGAACATCTCAGTTACAGGTTGTTGCAGCTGTTCGAGGGGTTACAACTGGTCAGTATCTGGCTCAGATCAAAGATTACGAAGCTTCTGATTTAAACCCACAATTGGAGTATATCAGAACTATGCTTAAAGGAATGACTGAGCAGTACGAAAAGGCAGCAGCCAAGGTTAGTGAGATTAATGCATCAGCAGATCATAACGATTTTATGGATTTCCATGCTCGTCGTTTGGTTGAAATGGCTGGTTATATTATAATGGGATATCTTACTTTATTGGATACAACCCGTGACGATAAATACCATGAGTCATGTGAAGTTTATGTGAAAATGGGTAAGTCGGTTTGTGCTGGTCACCTTGATTACATTTTAAACTCAGATTTGAAAGACTTAGGTATTTTCAAAAAATAAAACCTAAACAAATTATAGATAACGGAAGTTCCTTAAGTGGGAGCTTCCGTTTTTTTTTGTTTATCTACGCGAAGTAAAAGAATTACCCGTATGTACAAAGGTGTTTCAACCGTGTTAATTTTTCGTTAAGCCGAATTAACGTTTATTTAAAACATTTAAGAGTGCGACTTCTAAGAAAGGAATTAGTTTTGCCGTCAGTTATTAAGAAAATGTGTCGACTTAATTGCAAAAAAATTACATACTACTAAAACAAACCAAATGAAAAGGAAAAAATTATTAATTGGTGCTATAGCATTATTCTTAGGATTTACTGCTGCAGCACAGGATAAGGCAGAGTTTACGCCATCAGGAGAAGTGAATGGTAAAGTGTTCTTTAACTATCATTACGATATGACTAAAGGAACAGAAAAAGAAAGCAGCTTCGAAATTAAAAGAGCTTACTTTGGATACGATTACAATATTGCAAAAGAATTGAAGGCAAGTATTACACTTGATGTTGATAAAAATGACGGCGGTAGTGATTATACCGTATTTCTTAAGAAAGCTCAATTGGAGTGGAAAGCTTCTTCAGCAGTAAAAGTTTCTTTAGGTATGATTGGTACCGTTCAGTTTTCAGATCAGGAAAGTTTTTGGGGATATCGTTACATCATGAAATCATTTAACGATGAATATGGTTTTGGATCGAGCGCTGACCTGGGGATTAAAGCAAATTTTAAATTAAGTGATTCTTTTTCTGCAAATGCATTTGTTATTAATGGTGAAGGCTATAAGAAAGTGCAGGACGATGATGGAAAACAAAGAGTGGGAGCAAGTCTGATTTATCAAAATAAGGGTTTGATTGCAAAAGTATATGGTGATGTAAATTCAGCCAAAACAACAGTTGCCGGAGGAACAGAAAAAGATGTTACTGCTTCGGCTTTAGCAACATTTATTGGATATAAATTTTCAGATAAATTTAGATTAGCTGCAGAATATAACTTGTTGACCAATGGAACTAAGTATTCAAAGGTTTCAGATAATCATAATTTAGAAGGCTTGTCGTTTTATTCAACCTATACTTTTGATAAGAAATGGGAAGTGTTTGGAAGGTATGATTACCTAACTTCTAATACTTTGGAGGGAGAAACTGAAAAATGGAATCTTTCTAATAATGGTAACGCAATAACAACAGGTGTTCAGTATGCACCGGTAAAAGGTGTTAAAATGGCTCTAAACTATCAGGGATTTATGAAAAAGGATTCTGCTTCGGAAGACAACTCAATGGTATACGTAAATCTGGAGTTCAAATTCTAAGAGAAGAGATTGATGTTATGATATTGAAAGACTGCCTTTGGGTGGTCTTTTTTGTTTTTGATTTAAACTCATCAGGTATTATTTATTATTAGTCTAATAAATCTATTTGTTAAATTTACATTCTGAAAAAACACTGTACTAATCTTTACCAATACCCAAAATGAAAAAACACTATTTATTAATTTTTTGCCTGCTGCTTGTTTCAGGGCGTTTATTTTCGCAGGATGTTAATGATTTAAAGTTAAGAGTCGAAAAAGGATCCATACAAATGGCCACTGATGACGGACAGTTTAAATTTGGAATAGGAGGTCGTATATTTATGGATGCTGCAGCTTATTTTGATGATAAAACAGATTTGGGAAGCGGAAGTGAAATTCGGGATGCTCGTTTGCTTTTTAAAGCTACAGTTTGGAAAAACTGGGATGCAAAAATAAACATTGGTTTCGATGGAGGCAATGCTTCTCTTAAGGATGTATTTCTGCAATACAATGTCAACAAGAATAGTTTTTTTAGAGCAGGACATTTTTTGGAACCATTTGGAATCGAACAAACAGAGAGTTCCAAAACAATTAAGTTTATGAATTTTTCAAGTACTGTTGAAGCATTCAGGCCGGGGCGAAATTTAGGAGTTTCCTACGACAGATGGGGCAAAAATTATTATTGGGCTCTTGGATTGTTTGGCAGTGATGTAAATAATACTGTAAGCAATCAAGATGAAGATTTTGGCATCACGTCAAGATTAGTTGTTTCTCCCTTTCATAAAGAAAATATAATGCATTTTGGTTTGTCTGGAACGTATAGATCTGTAAATCCTGTTACTGCTGAAACGAACAGTGGGTATGGATATTCATCTACCGAGACAACAAGGTCAGTAAGGTATCGTTCAAGAGCTGCAACACACATTGAAGGCCGTCGGTTCATTGATGTTACAGTGGATAATGCTGAATCTCAATTCAAATTTGGAATCGAAATGATTGCCGCTTCGGGTCCTGTTGCATTTCAGTCCGAATTAATTAATTCCAAGGTGAATGTAAAAAAGGATTATTCATCTGATAAAGATTACAAAGCCAAAGGTTGGTATATGCAATTCGGTTTTTTACTTAAAGGTGGTAATTATAAGTACAATATGAAATCTGCCCGTTTGGCTAAGCCTGAACCCGGATCATTGGAATTACTGGCTAGAGTAAATGAGACTGATTTAAATGACGAACATGCTTTTATAAGAGGTGGAAACCAAAAGGATATTTCTTTGGGGTGTACTTGGTATGTAAATCACAATGTGTTGATGAAATTGAATTTTACGAATGTTGATTTAGATGAAAATGCATTGAATGGAGAAGAGAATTTTAATATGATTCAAACTCGCCTGCAGTTTTCATTTTAAACAAAATTATTTCGAATTCTTAAGAACAAAAGTATAAGCCTGATTTACAATCAGGTTTTTTTGTTTCTTCATCCGGTTAAAGCTTAGTAAGATTTTATATGTTTTTTATTTGCTTTTTATTTGCTTTCTAGTTGTCATACCAATTTAATTTCAAAACAGACTTTAATTAAAATGAATTAATTTTTAGCTGTATCGAGGCAAAAAAGTAAAGCATAGGTATGTTACGATGCATCTTTTTTAACGAAAATATAGCTGAAAAGAAACATTTTATAAGGCATGTTTTGATGTTAATTTGGTATTATATAGCCTGTCCCGAATTTGTTTCGGGAGAACTTACCATGTTGGAATAATCTCTCTTTGTATGTCAAAATATCCTTGTCATGGACGTTTCATATTATCTATATATCTTTGCCATATGGACAAAGAAAAAGCTGAGGAAGAAAAGTTATTTATCCGCAAGATTTTTATTGATGAAATTGGTCGTTTGCAAAAAGAAGGATTCTATTTCTTCTCATTTATTATGATGGGGCAGGCAATAGAGGCATTGGGATGTTTTCTGGATGATAAGCCTTTAAAGGCCAAAGCTCAATCCTCCAAGCGTTTTTCAAAATCTTTGAATATATTAATGGGGAACAATTACCGTGCTGTGAATAATGATCACTGGCTCTACGATAAGCTGCGCAATCAGTTAACACACTCTTTTGTTCCAAGCAAATCGTTACTGCTTTGTTCCCGTAAAAATCAGCCCGAAGGAGCCGAACATCTGGAGCAATTGAACGGCAGGTTGGTTTTGGTTGCCGAAGATATGTATGAGGATTTGGTGAAAGGTTGTGAAAAGTTGTTTGGTATGATTGACAGAGGAAAAGTACCTTTGAAACGTATTGCTGCATCGCCACAGGAATTGGGCATAATATAAAATCAGAAAAATGATTCAAAAAATAGTAATGATTGGTGCAGGAAATTTGGCTACTCAGCTGTCTCTTGCTCTTCATGAACATGGAATTGAAATTTTGCAGGTTTACAGCAGAACGGCTGAATCAGCGAAAGAGTTGGCCGGGAAATTGGACTGCCCGTTCACTACATCAGTAAGGAAAATAGAAAAGAATGCTGACTTGTATGTTTTTGCTGTAAGCGATAGGGCATTGCAGGAAATTCTGGATAAATGGTCGGTTCCAATCGGAAATTCTGTTCATACTGCCGGCAGTATCCCTGCGGATATTTTTGAGAATTATGCAGAAAATTATGGGGTTTTTTATCCTTTGCAAACTTTCTCGAAGGAGCGTAAGGTCGATTTTTCAGACATACCTGTTTGTTTGGAGTCAGACAATTTTAAATTACGGACAGATTTAATTGAACTTGCCGGACAGATATCAAAAAGTGTTCATCTAATTAATTCGGAACAGCGGAAACAACTTCATTTGGCGGCGGTTTTTACTTGTAATTTCACCAATCATATGTATAGCATCGGACAAAAGTTACTGGCCGAAAAAAATGTTGATTATGAATTGTTAAAACCTTTAATTCTTGAGACCGCTCAAAAGGCTTTGCAATTAGATCCTGTATCTGCACAAACAGGTCCCGCAGTGCGTTTCGATGAGGAGATAATGAATTCGCACGAGAAGGCGCTAAAAGATTCTCCGGTGTTTCAAAAATTGTATAGATTTGTGAGTGAAAGCATCTACAAGATGCACAAAGGGAAATAAATTTGTTGTATTTGGAAGAAGAAAATGGGAAGTAGAATCGAATGTTTTTCTCACATCTCATATCTTGTTTCTCAATTTTAAATAAAATGGCGTTTTTTAAGGAAGATTTAATGAAAGTTTCTGCATTCATTTTTGATGTGGATGGTGTTCTTTCCAATGAGTGTATTGTTATCGATTCATCGGGAGAAATGTTGCGCACAGCAAACACAAAAGATGGATATGCTATTCAGTATGCAGTAAAAAAAGGCTATCCGGTTGCAATTATAACCGGTGGTGTTTCCGATGCTGTCGAAAAACGTTACAAAGGTCTTGGTGTTGAAGATATTTATATGGGATCGAAAAATAAGATGAAAGATTTTGAAGATTTTATTGCGAAATACGATTTGAATCCTGATCATATAATGTATATGGGCGATGATTTACCTGATTATGAGGTGATGAAAAGAATCGGAGTGCCGACCTGTCCGTGCAATGCTGTGGAGCAAATAAAGGCTGTTTCCAATTATATTTCAGATAAAGAGGGTGGTTACGGTTGTGTTCGTGATGTAATTGAACAAGTATTACGCGCACATAGTAAATGGCTCGAAACCGATACGAATATCCAAAGTATATAAAAGCAACCTTAACCCAAACAGCCCAATGAACAGTTATCTGAAATTGATCCGGTTCCCCAATCTGATTATTATTGCACTGACCCAATATGTGATGCGGTATTTTATTATTCAACCTATTTTGGGAATTAATAGAATTAAGCTTCAGTTAGCCGATTTGGATTTTGCAATATTGGTTTTTGCAACTGTTTGCATGGCTGCTGCAGGCTACGTTATTAATGATTATTTTGATACGAAAGCAGATCGAATCAATAAGAAAGATGTTATTGTAGGTAGAAAAGTTACGCGAAGAGTGGCTCTGTTTCTTCAACAGATAATTGCTGCAATATCAGTTTTACTTGGGGGCTATGTGTCGTATAAAATTGGTCACTGGCAATTTGTGTTCATCTTTTTTATGGGAGGAGGCTTGCTTTGGTTTTATTCAACATCTTACAAATATTACTTTTTATTGGGTAGCTTTTTAATTGCTTTTATTGTTGCCATTATTCCTTTTTTGGTTGTTATTTACGAGATTCCTCCGCTTATGGAAACTTATGCGGAAGTGTTAGTTGCCTCAAAAACCAATTTTAATTATCTGTTGTATTGGGTAGGAGCCTTTTCTTTTTTCTCCTTTGTAGGTGTTCTAATTGCACAATTCATAAGAGATTTACTTTCCATAAAAGGAGACCGGGAAATTAACCGCAAAAGTCTGCCTGTTGTAGTTGGTTTGAAGTGGTCTAAAATTATTATTATACTGCTCATACTATTTTTATCCGTATCTGTTTTTGGCGTTTGGTATCAATTTTTAAATGCTCCAATGGATCAAATTACACCTTGGTATTTTGGTGTTCTGATCGTCTTGCCATTATTTTTATTGGCTTATCGGGTTTATCGGTTTTCGGAAGGAGACAAATTTAAGACTGGAATTTTTCTAATACGATTTGCTATTCTAGCAGGTATCTCATATGCCTTTGTGGTCAATTATATCGTTCATAAATTATAAGTTGATAATAGTATCAAAGATAAATCCTTTCGCTGGAGAATGAATTTCAATCAATGCATACTGATGCAGTTGTGTTGTTAAAGATAATTCGCAGTATCATTATAACAAGTAAGAAGAATAATTGTTGAGGTATGATAAACTTATAATTCATAACTCTTAATTCATAATTTATTTCACATGCTGAATAATCTCAAAGATTATCAATTAATATTAGCCTCTCAATCGCCTCGAAGACATCAAATGCTGAAGGAATTGGGTTTGATTTTTGAAATAAGAACAAAAGAAGTAGAGGAGATTTATCCTGAAGGATTACTACCAGATCAAATTCCGGTTTACCTGGCCGAATTAAAAGCAAAAGCATTCGCGCAGGATCTTATCTCCAATGAGTTGGTGATAACTGCAGACACAATTGTTTGTGTTGATGATTGGATTCTTGGAAAACCAAAAGACAGAGATGATGCTGTTAAAATGCTTAATGCATTGTCTGATAGATCGCATCAGGTAATAAGTGGTGTTTGTCTGATGAGTAAAGACAAGAAAATAAGTTTTTCTACAACTACCAATGTTCATTTTAAAGCCTTGTCGGATGAAGAGATTGATTATTACATAGATAATTACAAACCTTTCGATAAAGCGGGAGCATATGGAATTCAGGAATGGATTGGTTTTATTGGGATTGACGGTATTGAAGGATCTTATTTTAACGTAGTAGGTTTGCCTGTTCAACGCCTTTATCAGGAACTGTCAACTTTTTAACAGCACAACTATCACGAATTACGAAATTTAAATTACGAATGAAAAAAGATAATATCGTACAACAAAAAAGTTATCAATTTGCAGTTCGAATAGTGAAAACCTGTAAGTATTTACAACAAGAAAAAAAGGAATATATATTATCCAAACAGTTGTTACGATCCGGAACTTCAATTGGAGCTAACATTGAAGAAGCAATTGGAGGACAAAGTGAGAAAGATTTTTTTGCCAAGCTAACAATATCGTATAAAGAAGCAAGAGAAACACATTATTGGATCAGGTTGCTTGGTGATACGGGTTATCTTACAAAAGAAGAATGTCAAAGTCTTCTAAGTGATACTGATGAATTGCTTAGAATAATTGGAAGCATCCAGAAAACGATAAGGGTACGTAATTCATAATTGAAAATTCGTCATTAATAAACAACAACACAAAATATATTTATAATGATTAAAAAATTAAATCTACTTCTCATGGCAGTTTTACTGTTTATGGGAACTCAGGTAAAAGCAGATGAGGGGATGTGGATTCCAATGCTTTTAGAAAAGTACAATATCGAAGACATGCAAAAAGCAGGATTTAAGCTTTCTGCAGCTGATATTTATGATATTAATAAGGCATGTTTGAAAGATGCAGTAGTGGGTCTGGGACGTGAAGGAAGTCCGTTTCATCATTTTTGTACAGGAGAGTTAATTTCAGATAAAGGTCTGATTGTAACAAATCATCACTGTGGTTACGGAGCCATTCAAGCTCATTCTACTTTAGAGCACGACTATTTAAAAGATGGTTTTTGGGCCATGAGTCAAGAAGAAGAATTAGTTAATGAAGGAATAACAGCTTCATTTTTAATTCGGATGGAAGACGTAACTGCGCAGGTTTTGGATAGTATTACAGATGATACCAAGGAGGAAGTTCGCCAGAAAATGATTGCCAAACATATTAAGAAAATTCAGGAAGCAACAGAAAAGGATTCGGACTACCGTGCGAGTGTTAAAGCCTTTTTTAATGGGAATCAATATTTTCTATCGGTATATGAAATCTATAAAGATGTACGTTTGGTAGGTGCTCCTCCATCAGCAATTGGGAAATTTGGCGGTGATACAGACAATTGGATGTGGCCCCGTCATACAGGAGATTTTTCGATGTTTCGGATTTATGCTGACAAAGACAATAAGCCTGCTTCTTATTCAAAGGAGAATGTTCCAATGAAGCCAAAGCAGTCATTCAAAATTTCTTTGAAAGGTGTAAATGAAGGTGATTTTACGATGGTTTTTGGATATCCGGGAACCACAACAGAATACCTAACATCTCAAGCATTGGATCTGATGACAAAGGTTGATAATCCACATAAAATCAAAATCAGAACAAAGAAATTGGATTTGATGAGAGCAGATATGGATGCTTCACCAATGGTTCGGATTCAGTATTCTGCAAAATATGCAGGTGTTGCAAATTCATGGAAAAGGTGGCAGGGTGAAATCACAGGTCTAAAGCGATTGAATGCAATTTCAAAGAAAAAGGAATTGGAAGCAAAATTTGAAATCTGGGCAAACAGCAGTGACGGTTTGAAGAAAAAATATGCTGGAATTGTTGCAGAAATGGGAGCCCTGTACAAAGAGTTAACTCCAATGAGTCTGGCCCGCGATTATGCCATTGAGGCTGGTATTCGTGGCTCAGAAGCTGTAACTTTTGCTGTTAAATTTAAGAAACTGGCAAGTCTGGCCAAAAAAGATCAGGATCAGCTTGCTGGTCTTGTTGCTGAATTAAAAAAGTCGAGTGAAGAGTTTTTCAAGAATTATAATAATCCAACAGATAAAAAGCTTTTGGCTGCTTTGCTGAAAATGTACAGCGGGAATCTGACCGATGAGTACCTGCCTAAGGAGATCGTAAATATCCGGGAGAAATACAATGGCGATTTCGAAGCATATGCAGAGAAGGCAATGTCTAAATCGGTATTTACTGACGAGAATAAACTGAATAATTTACTGGGGAATTATAAGTTGTCATTTGGTAAGCGTTTGACTAAAGATCCTATTTTTGTTTTAGCAAACAGCATATACTTCTTTTACGAATCGGAGATTTATCCGGTTTACAGCAAAATCATAACAAAAACAACAAAGCTGCAACGTACCTACATGGCAGCTTTAATGGAAATGCAAAAAGACAGAACTTTTTATCCTGATGCTAACTCTACATTCAGAGTTCATTATGGAAAAGTAGCCGGATACAAAGCCAGAAACGCTGTAACTTACGATTATTATACCACATTGGATGGAATTATTGAGAAAGACAATCCTGAGATTTTTGATTATGATGTTCCTCAAAAGCTAAGAGATCTTTATCATGCAAAAGATTTTGGAAATTACGCAAATGCAAAGGGCGAAATGCCGGTTTGTTTTGCAGCAACCAATCATACCACCGGAGGAAATTCAGGCAGTCCGGTTTTAAATGCCAATGGTGAGTTAATCGGTTTAAATTTCGACCGCGCCTGGGAAGGCGTAATGTCTGATTTAATGTACGATCCTGAAATCTGCCGAAACGTATCACTGGATATTCGCTACGTATTATTTCTTGTCGATAAATTTGCCGGGGCAGGCTATTTGTTGGATGAGATGAATATTGTACGGTAATTATTTCCTGAGGAATACAAGAAAATGAATTTCTTTAGTTATTTATAAGAATTTCCTTGTACAATACAAAGGGGTTTCCTAGCATTAGGGAGCCCCTTTCCCTTGTGCTGGGAAAAGGTTGAGCGTAGTGCAAGGGAAACCTTTAGCCTAGTGTAAGGGAAACCTTTAGCCTAGTGCAAGGGAAATCTTGAGCGTAGTACAAGGGAAATCTTGAGCGTAGTACAAGGGAAATCTTGTGCGTAATGCAAGGGAAAAATAATTGCGCCACCGTACTTTAGAAATTGCCTCTTTTTTATTAGTGAGAATTCAAACTTCAGAAATGAAATAATGGATCATATTTGCAATGTATTTTATTAATTGCAAGGCAGGTAGTAGTCTTTCAATGGATTTATAAACAGAATTGGATTCTTTTCTTTTTTGAGAATGCTTTTTAATTGGCTTGGGCCCGAATAGGAAGCAATCCAGCCAGGATTACGATTCGACATAAGAACAATTAAATCTGAATTTAGATTTTTTGAGAATTGAATTGCTTTTCTGTTGATGTTTTTGCTTTGGCATTCTGTTTTAACAATTTTGTATTCGAACTTAAACTGTTCAAACATTTTTTTAGTGAATAAAAGGGTTGCTTTTATGGTACGAAGATATCCTTCTGACTTTTCATTGGGAGCAATCAGATGAATGATTGCATTGTTAAATCTTCCAAAATAACTAGCCCAAATCATTTTCTCTTTACTTTCTCTCTTGTAATCTATTGGAACGATTATATTCTTGTATTCGCAATCAGGATTCGTTTGCTCTGTTACCAGTACAGAGGGAATTTTTGCTTCCAGTATCCATTTGAAAATGGCATTTCGTTTCAGAAAATGAGTTAATGATCCTATAGGGAATTGTGTTACAATAAAAACTGCATCCAATTCTTGAATGCTGAGATTGGGTTCCCGTTTGTTATTTTTTAGTTCTATTATTTTGTAGGGGATTGACTGAAGATTAAATTTTTCAATCTGATAATGACTTATGGAGGGACGAGTTTTCCCCTTTAATGAAGGGAAATTAGCAAAGGCAGCTTCCGCTTTAAAAAGTTTTGCCAAAGTGAAAGCATGTTTTATCGCGGCGTCAGAGCATTCAGGATCTTGAATTAAAACGAGTATGTGTTGTTTCTTAATGCTCATTAATAAAGAAAAAAATAAGTAATGGAGTCCTTGTGTTCAGCACTTGTATGCGAATATAATCAAAAAAAACTTGTCACTTTGATTCTAAACCTATAAGAATTTAGAACAATTGTATTGACATAAAATGTTTGCTGATTTATAATTGTATTGAAGTGTGAAATTGTAATTTATCAGGATCTGTTTTGTCATTATAGAGTTATTTAGATTTAATATGTATTTTATTTTTTTGTATCTATTCCGTTATATATCATTTATTAATCCTGCTCAAATACTTATCTTAGCGCAATCGGAATAGAATAAATGATAAACATAAGTTAGTACTGCGATATGGTGAAAGTGGCTGATCTGGTTGATAAACTTAATGCAAGTGTTATTTGTGGAAAAGATGATCTGAATCAGGATATAAATTTTGGTTTTGCATCAGACTTGATGAGTGATGTACTAACATTAGATACAGATAACCTGTTACTAATTACGGGGTTAAATAATCTTCAGACAATTAGGACATCTGAAATGTCTGACATTTCTTTCATTTTATTTGTGCGGGATAAGAAGGTCTCGCAGGAAATGAAAGACTTGGCTTGTGAGAATAATATTACGCTGATTGAATGCGGTTATTCAATGTTTAAAGCATGTTCTATGTTGTGTGAAATGGGTTTAGAACCAGTATATTAAAAGAGATGGAGTTTGCATTTTTTATTGAGGGGGGAAATTTTTCTAAGGCAGGATCAGCTTCCAGTGAAGTGAAAAAAATATTGAAGCAATTAAATGTTGATTCGAAGATAATTAAACGAACTGTGGTTTCATTGTATGAGGCTGAAGTGAACGTGGTCGCACACGCTTTCGAAGGAGATATGATTGTGGAAATATTTCCGGATAAAATAGCAGTGAGAATCGAAGATAAAGGACCAGGAATTCCTGATATCGAAAAAGCAATGGAAAAAGGATTTTCTACGGCAACTCCTAAAGTCCGTGAAATGGGTTTTGGTGCCGGTATGGGATTACCGAATATAAAAAAGAATTCAGATGAAATGAATATTAGTAGTAAAGTTAATGTTGGAACAAAACTAGAAATCGTTAACTATCTGAAATAAAAAGAAGATGGAGAAGGCTCATTTTTATCATGCTCTTAAAGTGGTTGAGGAAGTTTGCATTGGTTGTACACATTGTATGAATGTGTGTCCAACTTCGGCAATTCGTGTGAAAAATGGAATTGCTGATATTAATAAAAATGCCTGTGTTGATTGTGGCGAGTGTTTAAATTCGTGTCCGGTTAATGCGATTATCGTTGAGCAGGATGACTTTTCTCAAATTTTCCATTATAAACAACGTGTTGCTCTTCTTCCAACCGTTCTTTTAGGGCAATTTCCGGATGATATTTCCGAAAAACAAATCTATTCCGTTATCCTTGAGTTAGGTTTTACTCATGTATATGAGGTGGACGAAACTGCCGATATTCTTACGGAAGTTACTAAAACTTACATGCAGAAGCATCATCAGGAACGTCCGTTTATTTCCAGCTTTTGTCCTGCAATCGTTCGCTTAATTCAGGTTAAGTTCCCTGCCTTGGTTGAACATATTATTCACTTAAAGCCGGTGATTGATATTTCAGCTATATTTTATCGTGAAAAACTAAAAAATGAAGGGTTTAGCGATGATGAAGTCGGGATTTTCTACGTGACTCCATGTGCGGCAAAAATTGCGGCAGTGAAAAGTCCTGTTGGCGAAGATAAATCTTTTATTGATGGTGTTATCAATATGGATTTCATATACAATAAAGTATTGCTAAGTATTAAGCAAAACAAATCGAAAGAGCTAAAATATGAATTGAACAAACACATATCCAGAAGAAGCATTGGCTGGACATTAACCAATGGAGAAGCATCACAATATTCAGGCAGATGCTTGGCTATAGATGAAATTCATAATGTAATTGAGGTTCTTGAGAAGTTAGAGAATGAGGAAATTACGGATGTTGATTTCTTGGAGTTACGTGCTTGCGACCATTCTTGTGCAGGTGGTGTTTTAACTACAGAAAATAGATTTTTAGCCATAGAGAGATTACGGAAAAGAGCAGATTGGTATCATCGAAATAAACCGATAATACTTGAGCCAAAGGAAATTGAAGAGTATAGACCATATTTGTTGAAGAACATTTCCATTAAGAGTATTGAACCCCGCTCCATCTTAAGTTTGGATACTGATATGATGGAGGCGATGAAAAAAATGGAGAAGATCAATCGCATTCTAAAAGTTTTACCAAGTATCGATTGTGGTGCTTGTGGTGCCCCGCGTTGTCAGGCTTTAGCAGAGGATGTGGTACAAGGAAAAGCCAAGATGACACAATGTGTTTTTTTACAGAAGATGCTGACAAAAGAAGGCCTGATTACTCCTCAGGAGTCTTTTGATATCTCAGAAAATACCTGGGGCGTAAAAAGATTTGAAAAGAAAAATATTAACGATCATTAGATGATGAAACGTCCATGTATAAAGCTTTCTACACACAGGGAAATGATTATAATGGTAAGTTCTCCCGAAACAAGTTCGGGACAGGCTATGTGACAAAAAAAAACAATTTAGACACATGAAAGTACAAGACATAGTTGATAAGCTGGGATTAAAAGTGTGCAGTGGATCTGCGGGTTTGAATCGCGAAATTGAAGGAGGATATACTTCTGATCTTTTAAGTGATGTGATGGGAAACGCAGATGAGAATCAGGTTTGGATTACTTTGCAAACTCATAAAAACATCATGGCAATTGCCTCTTTAAAGGAGTTGGCGGCAATAATTCTTGTGAAAGGATATGAACCGGAAGCAGATGCTGCAGAACAAAGCAATGTAGAAGGAATCCCTATTTTATCTTCGGAAGAAGAGGCTTTTGAATTAACTGGGAAATTGTTTGATCTGTTGAAGAAGTAAATGAATTGAAATGAAAGTTTTTCGAGCTGATTTGCATACTCATACTGTTCTGTCTCCTTGCGGAGATTTAGAAATGAGTCCTGTGAATATCGTTCGGATCGCAAAAGAACGTGGTGTTGACATTTTGGGAATAACAGATCACAATTCAACCTTGCATGCTGCATTAATCAGGCAGCTGGCAGAAAAAGAAGGAATTATGGTGATGATGGGAGCAGAGGTTACCACCAAAGAAGAAGTTCATTGTTTGTGCTTTTTTGAAACTGAACACTTGCTTTCTGATTTTCAAATTTACCTTGATCAACATTTGCCTAAGATTCCAAATGATACAAAATACTTTGGATATCAGGTTGTGGTGAATGAAGAGGAAGAGATTGTACAGGAAATAGATAATTTGTTGATATCAGGCTTGAATCAGGGAATCAATGAGGTGGAGCAGAAAGTTCATGAACTTAAAGGTTTGTTTATTCCGGCTCATATCAATAAAGCGCAAAATAGTATTATTAGTCAACTGGGTTTTTTGCCGCCGGATTTAAAAGTGGATGCTTTGGAAATTTCAATGCATATCACGAAAGATGAGTTTTTAAGTAAGAATAAGTATCTAAAAGGCTATACTTTTATCCAAAGTTCTGATGCGCATTATGTCGATAATATAGGTAATGTATGCAGCAGGTTAACGATGAAAGAAGCCAGTTTTTCTGAGATCAGAATGGCTTTAAAAGGAGAGGATGGAAGAACAGTTGAGTTGGAAAAAGGTAATAGGTGAAAGGCAAAAGGCAAAAGGCAAATGGTGAAAGGTAAAAGAGGAAGATTTGATGGATGAGAAATTTTAGATCTTTAGTTGTATGGCAGAAAGGTATGTCGATTGTAACAAAGACATATGATTTAACTGCAATGTTTCCCAATGAGGAAAAATACGGTCTGAAGAGTCAGATGTGTAGAGCTGCAGTTTCGGTTCCTTCAAATATAGCGGAGGGTTGCAGCAGAGGAAGTGATAAAGATTTTGTCAGATTTTTAGAAATAGCATTGGGATCATTATTCGAATTGGAGACACAATTATTATTAGTTCAAGAATTGAACTACTCGAATCAGGAGAGCGTTAAGTTGTTGTTATCTATTATTTAGGAAGAAGAAAAAATGATTAGTGGGTTTATTAATAAACTTAAATCTGAAATTTATAAAGTGAAATGCAAATAATGCTTTTAGCTAATAGCTTTAACCTAAAGCGAATATGAAAGATCTGTCTTTACATATAATGGATATTATTCAAAATTCGGTGAGAGCTGAGGCTTCCAATGTTGAATTGGAGATTCGGGAGGATTTGGAGAAAGATATTTATTCAATATTCATTAAAGATGATGGATGTGGAATGTCGGATGAAGTTCTGAGCAAAGTATTGGATCCTTTTTTCACTACCCGAACCACACGTAAAGTTGGATTGGGTTTATCGCTGTTAAAGCAAAGTGCGGAGCAAACAGGAGGTAAGTTGGAAATTCATTCTAAAGAGGGAGTTGGAACAGAACTTCAGGTTTTGTTTTCTCATAAAAATATTGACAGACCCGTGATCGGGGATATTGCCGGAGTTATAGTGTTGTTGGTGAGTGCAAATCCAAATATGGATTTTATATATAAGCATCATACAATAAAGGGCGAATATATTTTTGACACAAAAGAAGTAAAAGAAATACTGGAAGATGTTTCGGTAACAGATCCAAATATTATGCAGTATTTAAAGGAATTAATAAACGAGAACCTAAACACAATAATATAAATTTTAACCTTTAATAATTTGAGATTATGGCAAAAGTTAAATCCCTTGCAGATCTGAAGAGAATGAAAGAAGAGCTTCAGTCGAAGATGGATCTTAGGGAGAAAAGCAACGATCCGGAAGGCCTTGTGCAGATTAAAGTTGCAATGGCTACATGTGGAATTGCCTCAGGAGCTAAAGAGGTAATGGAATTCCTTATCGAAGAAACAGCAAAAAGAGGAATTCGGACTGTAGTTACCCAAACCGGATGTATGGGATATTGCTATGCAGAACCTACAATTGAGGTTCAGATTCCTGGGAAAGAGCCCATCGTTTTTGGCGATGTAGATATTAAAAAAGCTGACCAAATTGTTGAAAAATACATTAAAAATGGTGAATTGGTCGACGGAATAATACCTGTAAACTACAAAACTCTAGACTAAATCTAAACGAAACAACAATTATGGAAAAGTACAAAATGCATATTCTTATTTGTGGAGGTACCGGCTGCCGGGCTTCTGCCAGTGAGGCTATTCAAAATAATTTGCAAGATGCAATTAAAGCCAAAGGACTTGAAGATGAAGTACAGGTTGTAATGACCGGTTGCTTCGGATTTTGTGAAAAAGGCCCTATTGTTAAAATTCTTCCGGATAATACTTTCTATGTGGAAGTGAAACCTGAAGATGCAGAAGAGCTGATTGAAGAGCATATTATTAAGGGTCGTAAAGTAATGAGATTGCTTTATGTTGATCCTGAGAATAAAGAAACGATTAGTGATTCGAAACACATGGGATTTTATAAAAAGCAAATTCGAATTGCGCTTCGAAATTGTGGATTTATTAATCCTGAAAATGTTGATGAATACATTGCAAGAGATGGTTATGCAGCCTTGGGTAAGTGTTTGGCTGAAATGACTCCGCAGACGGTAATCGATGAGATTAAGGAATCAGGATTACGCGGACGGGGAGGAGGAGGATTCCCAACTGGTTTAAAATGGGAATTTGCAGCAAAAAATGAAGCTGATCAAAAATATGTAGTTTGTAATGCTGACGAGGGAGACCCCGGAGCATTTATGGATCGTTCTATTCTGGAAGGTGATCCGCACTCAGTTCTGGAGGCTATGGCTATTTGTGGATACACCATGGGAGCCGATAAAGGTGTGATTTATATTCGTGCTGAGTATCCTTTGGCGATTACCCGATTAAAAGTTGCGATTAAGCAAGCTCGTGAATACGGTTTGTTAGGCAACGATATTTTAGGTTCCGGATTTAATTTCGATGTTGAAATGCGTTACGGAGCCGGAGCATTTGTTTGTGGTGAAGAAACGGCTTTGATTCATTCGATGGAAGGTCTTCGTGGTGAACCTACCGTTAAACCTCCGTTTCCTGCTGAATCTGGGTACAACGGAAAGCCAACGAACGTAAATAATGTTGAAACCTTTGCAAATATTCCTGTTATCATTAACAAAGGAGCAAGTTGGTTCAATAAAATTGGAAGCGAGAAATCTAAAGGTACTAAAGTATTCGCATTGGCCGGAAAAATCAACAATGTTGGTTTAATTGAAGTGCCAATGGGAACCACTCTTCGTGAAGTAATTTACGAAATTGGCGGAGGTATTAAAGATGGTAAAAAATTCAAGGCTGTTCAGACAGGTGGTCCTTCAGGAGGATGTTTAACAGAAAAGCATTTAGATACTCCTATCGATTTTGATAATTTGATTGCTGCAGGTTCTATGATGGGATCGGGTGGTATGATTGTTATGGATGAGGATGATTGTATGGTGTCGATGGCTAAATTTTATTTGGAATTTACTGTTGAAGAATCTTGTGGTAAATGTACACCATGTCGTGTTGGCAACAAGCGTCTTCACGAATTGTTGGATAAAATCACTCTAGGGAATGGAACTAGAGAAGATCTGGATCTGTTAAGAAATTTGAGTACTGTAATTAAAGATACTTCTCTTTGCGGATTGGGACAAACATCTCCAAATCCGGTTCTTTCAACACTTGAGAATTTTTATGACGAGTATATTTCTCACGTAGAAGATCATAAGTGTGCTGCAGGACAATGTAAGGCTTTAATGCAATATGTAATTGATCCTGAATTGTGTGTAGGTTGTACTCTATGCTCACGTAATTGCCCTGTTGATTGTATCGCAGGTGAACGTAAAGAAGCTCATATCATTGATGCATCGAAATGTATTAAGTGTGGTGCGTGTATGGAGAAGTGTAAGTTTAATGCAATAAGCATACAGTAAGGAGGATCTTGAATATGGAAAAAATGATCAAATTAACCATTGATAAAAAACAAGTAGAAGTACCTCAGGGAACTACTATTTTGGAAGCCGCCAAAGGAATAGGTGTTGATATCCCAACTCTTTGCTATATGCACCTTGGCGATATGGGAATTGAACACAAACCCGGCGGATGTCGAATTTGTGTTGTTGAAGTAGAGGGGCGTCGTAATTTGGCACCATCTTGTAATTCGAAGTGTGAGCAGGGTATGGTAATTCATACTCATAACATGAGAGTGCTAAATGCACGTAAAACTGTAATGGAGCTGATGCTTTCAGATCATCCATTCGATTGTTTGGTGTGTGCAAAATCAGGAAACTGTGATTTGCAGTCAACAGCTCAACAATTAGGTGTTCGCGAATTGCATTATAAAGGTGAGCAATCAACCTATAAAGTTGATTATTCTCCATCGATTATTCGCGATATGGACAAATGCATTATGTGTCGCAGATGTGAAACCATGTGTAACGATGTACAGACGGTTGGAGCTCTTTCTGCTGTAAACAGAGGTTTCCAATCTGTTGTTGCTCCGGCATTCGAAATGGATTTAGAGAAATCAACCTGTACTTACTGCGGACAGTGTGTTGCAGTTTGTCCTACAGGAGCTCTTACCGAGAAAGACCATACCAATCAGCTGATCAGAGATCTTGCAGATCCTAAGAAAACTGTTGTTGTTCAAACGGCTCCAGCTGTGCGTGCTGCTCTTGGTGAAGAATTTGGAATGGAACCGGGAACTTTGGTTACCGGAAAAATGGTTTCTGCTTTGCGTCAGTTAGGTTTTAACAGCGTTTTCGATACCGATTTTGCTGCCGACCTTACCATTATGGAAGAAGGAACCGAATTATTGGATCGCTTAAAAAGACATTTGGATGGTGATAAAGATGTTAAATTACCAATTCTAACTTCTTGTTGTCCGGGATGGGTGAATTTCTTTGAGCACCATTTTCCTGAAATGAAGGATATTCCTTCTACAGCTCGTTCTCCTCAGCAAATGTTTGGTCCTATAGCCAAGAATTATTTGGCAAAGGAAATGGGAATTAAACGTGAAGACATGATTGTTGTTTCCATTATGCCATGTTTAGCTAAGAAATACGAATGTCAGCGTGATGAGTTTAAAGTTGACGGCGATCCTGATGTTAATTATTCGATATCAACCCGTGAGTTGGCGAACTTGATTAAGCAGGCTAATATGGATTTAAAAACTCTTCCTGATGAAGAATTTGATAATCCACTTGGTGAATCAACTGGTGCTGGTGTAATTTTTGGTGCCACGGGTGGTGTTATTGAGGCTGCTGCCCGTACAGCTTATGAAGTTTATACCGGAAAAACATTAGAGAATGTGAATTTTGAGGCATTGCGTGGTATGGAAGGTATTAGAAGTGCTACGGTAGATTTTAATGGACTGGATGTTAATATTGGTATTGCTCATGGTTTGGGGAATGCCCGTAAACTTCTTGAAGATATCCGTGATGGTAAATCGCAATATCATGCAATTGAGATCATGGCTTGTCCTGGAGGTTGTATTGGTGGTGGTGGTCAGCCATTGCACCATGGTGATTCTTCTATCTTGAAAAAACGTGCAGCGGCTCTTTATCGTGAAGATGAAGGAAAAGCTATTCGTAAGTCTCACGAGAATCCATACATTATTAAATTGTATGAAGAATTCCTGGGTAAGCCATGCGGTGAATTATCTCATAAATTATTGCATACTCATTACTTCGATAAGAGTAAAGATGTTGAGATTGAATAGTTTTAAATAGAAATGAGATTATAGATTTGAGTAATGAGAGAAAAGGAAAAACCTGAATCTCAAATCTCAAGTCTCACATCTAAAATCTTTAAAATATTATGGCAAAAATTAAATTAGCAAAATCCAAAGTGGATAAACTTGTGGAGATTTGCAAATCATTTGATAATGAAGGAAGCGAGTTGATTAATGTGCTTCATAAAGCTCAGGAGACCTTTGGGTATCTTCCAGCTGAAGTTCAGGAAATCATTGCCCGCGAATTGAACGTTTCTGTTGCTCATGTGTATGGTGTAGTTACATTCTATTCATTTTTCTCGATGGTACCCAAAGGTGAATTCCCAATTTCTATTTGTATGGGAACAGCTTGTTACGTTAGAGGTGCTGAGAAGGTGTTGGAAGAATTCAAACGTCAGTTGAGTGTGCCTGTTGGAGAAACTACCGAAGATGGCAAGTTCTCAATAAGCTGTTTGCGTTGCGTAGGAGCTTGCGGACTAGCTCCGGTTGTTACTATCGGAGAACGCGTTTACGGACGTGTTTCTGCTGGCGACGTAGCTGATATTATAAAAGAATACCAAAAATAGAACCGGATTATAATTTTAAGCCTCCGATCATTGGTCGGAGGCTTTTTTATTATTAATCCCAAATTAGTTCCTGCTCTTTTAAGTTTTTGAAGAAGGAAGAACGGAAAGTATCACCAATAGGAATTCTTTCCTGGCCAATAACGACTCTGTTTTTATCTATGATGTCGATATGTTCCAATGATACTATATAGGATTTGTGAATTCTTAGAAATCTATCTGCAGGTAAATAAATACTCAGATTTTTCATTGTCTGCAGAGTGATAATTTTCTTGTTAATAGTCTGAATCCATATATAGTCCTTCATTCCTTTAAAGAATAATACCTCATTGAATTTCACTTTCTCTATCAACGAGTTATTCTTGACAAAGAAAAAATCATTCTTCTTAATTTCAGGTTTTGGATGTGCTTTTTTGCCTTGTTTTTGGATGTAAATATTGTTTAAAATCTGAATGAATTTTTCAAATGAAACAGGTTTCATAATGTACTCAAAAGCACTAAGATAATGATCCTTATATTTATATGAGGAACATCTCATACTTATAATAATCTCCGGTTTTTGGATGTCGAATTCACTCCAATTAATTTTTTGCTGTTGAGCAAATTCCAGATCCATAAAAATTAGATCTGTTTTATTCGCGTTGATATAAGCTTTAGCTTGATTTAAATCTGCAAAACAAGCTTTTATGTTTAGATAAGGAATACTTTCTCCATATTTTTTAAGGGATTCAATATGAGGTAAGTCACGGTCAAGAATAATACATTCTATTATCATAGCTGCTAATATAGTAGCTTTTTACGGGAATGGACTGAACTTAACACTATTTAACCATATACGTTAAATAGTGTTAATGTGTAAGGTCATTCAAAATTAAAGGTTGCTCCAGGGAGTCAACTACCATCAAATCCATAAGATCATCAATAGAGATGGATGGCATTTTATTAAGTTGTATTTTTTCGAGAACCTTTTCACCAACAATTCTTGCTGATTTTTCAGAAGGGAAAGTATGTTTTTCTTGAATTGCAGGAATTCTGTATTGGTTGATGATTGCTTTATTATTCTTTAAAATACGATACCCCCAGCCTTCTTCAATTTGATAGGTTTGTATGGTATATGCCGGTTTCGTTTTGCCACTGAAGAGGTAAATAGAAATGAATAAAATTCCAATCAGTAGGAATATTACAAAAAAGTATTTTTTTTTAATCATAAAAGGTATCTAAATAAAAAAGGCTGAATCATAACGAATCAGCCTTTTCGAAGTTATTAATAACTATTAATTATCGTCTTCGTTTTCTTCTACAGTTGGTTGAAATTCCCAAGTGTCATCAAGGTAGCTGGTTCCAGAACTACCTGTTGCGATATATCCTTTTGTTCCTTCAGCGTTAGAAAAAGCAACTGCATTTATTCGTGAATATACTTCAAGTTCTAAATTTTCTTTTTCATCCCATTTGTCAGTTGCAGGATCGTATTCCCAAACATCTCTTTTTAGGCTGCTGCCATAACTACCTGTTGCAATATATGCTTTGTTGTTAATTACAAAGGTTACAGCGCTTGACCTCATAACATCTTCATTGTCGTTATCTTCGTCAAGTTTTTTAATTTGACCTTCATCTGTGGCCCATTCTTCAGCTTCAATATCAAATTTATAAATTTCGTCTTGTTGGGCACTACTATTTTCCTGCCCCAGACAAATGTAAGCATAGCCTCCAATAACAAAAGAACTGGCTTCCTTTAGCTTGTTGCCATGGGTCCCCATCGAAATCCAACTGGTACCATCAAATTTATAATAATCATTTAGGTATTTTTTGTCTGCTTCATCAAGATCTCCGTAACCAGCACCAACAACACCATATGTGTCAGTACTAAAAGCAACAGCACCTTCTCTAACACCACCTATGAAAGTAGGAGCTTGAGACCATGTTTCAGTGGCTGGGTCATATTCCCAAAAATCATCATAACGAGTGTAATCACCATCAAATCCGGTTCCTACATAACCCTTTCCATTAGCAGAAAAAGCAACAGCATTTTGACGCAGGTAAAATGCATCTCCAGGAGATTCAACGCTTGTCCAGGTTTCATTTGTCAAATCAAATTTCTTGAAGCTGTTTAATCTGTCTTCACCATCGTATCCACAACCTACGTATGCATAGTTTCCGATAGTAAATGTAACAGCGTTACTTCGAGGTACACCAGAGAAATCATCTTTCTTAACCCAGTTTCCCATAAGATCATCTCCACTACTACAACTTGCAAATAGAAAGAGGGTAGCAATAATCCCTAATGATAGTACTTTTCTCATTTGTTATTTATTTTTTCAATGTTAATATCTTGAATAGGCATTTAAAAATTCCATTCTAAAATATGAATTTGGAGAGGATTAATTAAAGTAAAATAATCCTTGTTCTAAATTCTACTAGAGGACAAATATAAACAAAAAACAATATTATTAGTTTTGTATGACTAAAAACTGATAAATAATTTAGAAAATTTAACTATTGTTTTCAGGGATCGACTTTGTCGATATTTTAATTACATTTGTCAGGAAAATCAATATAGGACATCTATAAAAGTTCTTTACTATCTTAATTTTGTTTTAATTTGAGGAACTTTTTTAACCAGAATTTTTTAAAAATATGAATAAATTATTTTCCTTAATTATTATTCTTTCGGTTCTTATTATAGGATGTAATTCGGAGGAATTTGAAATACATGAGCTTGGTGGAAATCTAATTGAAAGTTCTACAGTAATTAATATGGTAGATACTTTTACAATACAAAGCTCAACAGTTATTATGGATTCAATTCAGACCTCTTCGTTGGGAAGTGTTTCTGTAGGACGTTATGTTGATGAATACTTAGGAAGCATGAAGGCAACTGCCTATTCAAAAGTTGAATTGGGAACTGTTTTTAGTTTGGATACAACTGACAAGGCTAAGTTAGATTCAATTGTTTTAGTAGCTTACAGTAAGGGCCTTTTTTGGGGTGATACGACCCAAACACAAACGATTAATGTGCATAGAGTGACAAATCATATTGAAATAAATAATGACACATCAGCGTATTACAATATTTATAGTTTAAATATTGATCCGAAAGTTTTGGGAACACGAACATTTAAGGCTCGTCCTAAGCGGAAAATAGAAGTTGGTTCAGCAAATTATCATGATTTTAGAATTCGATTGAATGATGAGATTGGTTATGAGATTCTTGGAGAAGCAATTAAATCGGATGGATTTACTTCGGATGCAACAAAATGGGAAAAAAGGTTTGAGGGTATTGCTTTGGTTCCCGGGGAAGATGATAATGCTTCAGTTTTAAATTTCCAGACGGATAGTATGAATATTCGATTGTATTATCGGGTTGTTGGAAGTAGTACCGGAGGAGGTGTTGAGAGACATCGGGATTTTACGATAAGTAAAACTTTATCTTTTACAAATTACAAGGCAGATAGAGCAAATACGAACCAACTTGGTACAGGCCTAAGTGGTTTGGTTGAGAGTGAGATTGATATACCTTCAGAACAAACAAATAATTTATCCTTTATTCAAGGGGGAACAGGGATATATACCAAGTTGAAAATTCCATATTTAGAATTGTTAGGTCAGCAAGGTGATGCTGTTTCGTTGCTGAATGCAGAATTACTTTTATATCCCTTGGAGGGAACGGATCAAAAAGAGTTGTATCCTTTAAATGGATTGAATTTCGAAGTTTATGAAACTGATAGAAAGAATAGATTAGTTACTGCAATTCTGAATTCAAGAAATAGTCAATTGACATCTATTTACTATGTGAATTATGAAAATCCGGAAGATACTCCCTTGTCTTTTGATCTAACAAATTATGTTGGGAACGTATTAGCTAATGGGATGGAAGATGATGAAGGACTCATGATTAAGTTGACAAGTCAGTTTGATAATGGATTTGTTAATAGAATGGTGATTAATAATGATCCTAATTCACGTTTTAAAATTAAATTAAAAACAACTTATGCAGTGCAAAAATAACAAACTATTTAGTGTCAGTATGAAAAACTTATATTTATCTATATTATTGGTGTTAGTTAGTGGAGTTCATGTTTGTTTTGCTCAAAATAATACCTCATCCCCATATTCTTATTATGGTCTTGGAGAATTGAATCAGGTTGGTTTTGGTCAGGCTTCTGGATTTGGCGGAACCAGTCTGTCATTTAGAAATCGCAGTTATTTATCAGTTGACAACCCAGCGGCACTTACTGCTATTGATAGTTTGAAGTTCATTTTTAATGTTGGTGTTTCCTCAAAAGTATCTAATTTAAATCAAAGTGGAAATTCGGATGTGCTTTATGATAATAATCTAAGCCATGTTTCTTTGGGGTTTAGAATTTCACCTAAGATTGCATCAGCAGTATCATTGGTTCCTTACACTAGCATGGGATATAATATTTCATCACTTGAAAAGGTAAATGGCAGTTCTGATTATTATCAAAGAATACTTTCTGGTTCTGGAGGTTTAAATCAATTTATTATAAGTAACGGTATTGCATTAACCAATAAATTATCCTTAGGAGTAAATGCAATATACTTATTTGGAAATAATTCGGCGAATGAAACAATTACGCTTGGTAGTACTTATAATATTACTGTAGAGAAATTGATATCAAAGGGCGTATATGGTAATATTGGTATGCAGTATCAGGATGCATTTAATAAGGATTGGGAAATTACTATTGGAGCAAAGTTTCAACCAAAAATTCAGGTTGCAGCAAAGAAGAAAGAGAACGTTTCAAACTCTAGTTCTGGAAATGTAATTGACAATGATGTCCTTAATAAAGGTTCTTTTGATGTTCCGATGACTTATGGTTTTGGTCTGGGATTTACAAAAAATAAGCAATTGTGGCTTGGTGCCGATTATTTGCACGAAAAATGGAGTGAAACAAAGATATTTGAAAAATCAAGTGCATTAGCTGATCGAAACCGATATAGTGTAGGAATGAATTATATAGCTAATGATGGTTATGCTACCAAATTTTTGAAGAAACTTACATACAGGTTTGGGGCATTTTATGATACAGGATATATTGTGAATGATATTAATCGTATTAAATCAAAAGGGGTGAGTTTTGGGCTTGGAATTCCGATGGCACAAAATAAAGGGGCAATTAACCTTTCTTTTGAGTTTGGACAAATGGGAACAGCAGATAATAATAACGTAAGAGAAGATTATGGTAGGGTTACGATTGAAATGAGTTTGTTTGAAACTTGGTTCTTAAAGCGTAAGTATCAATAAGAATATTTAGTGTTATTCTATAATGACCCAAGGTATTAACGACCTTGGGTTTTTTTATGAATTGAGAAAAGGAATAGAATAAATCTTAAACTCTAAATTATTATTGAATCAGAATAATAATGTTTAATTTTGATCTGGAAACTAACAAAATACATGAAAATACAGGGTCGTATATACTATCCGTTTTTCGTGACAACACAGCGCAAAACATGAAAATGATCTACAAACCTCAGGAGTATCGGATTAAAGATGAAAGGATGAAACCTTTTATTGATGAATCTGAAATTTGGGAGATTTTGGAAGAAGCCCAGCCAACCGAAGAAAATGTTCGTCGGATTATTCGAAAGTCATTGGATAAAAATCGATTAAGCTTGCAGGAGACTGCGGTTTTATTAAAGGTTGAAGATGAAAAATTAATTGAAGAAATTAAAGCCGGAGCAAGAGAGCTTAAAGAAAAGGTATATGGTGACCGTATCGTTATTTTTGCTCCGTTGTATATTGGGAATAAGTGTGTAAATAATTGTACGTACTGTGGTTTTAGAGCCTCAAACATCAAACAAAAAAGAACAACACTTGCCCACGAGCAAATTAAATCGGAAGTAAAGGCCTTAGAAGATTCTGGTCAAAAAAGACTGATTTTGGTTTATGGTGAACACCCAATGTACGATGCTGATTTTATTGCTGATTCAGTTAAAACAGTTTATGATGTGAAATCGGGTAATGGTGAAATCCGGAGAGTAAACATCAATGCGGCTCCTCTTGATATTGAAGGGTTTAAAATAGTTAAGGAATCAGGGATTGGAACCTATCAGATTTTTCAGGAAACCTACCACAGGGAGGCATATGCTAAATATCACTTAAGTGGTAAAAAGAGAGATTTTGAGTGGCGCTTAACCGGTCTTGACAGAGCACAGGAGGCATTAATTGATGATGTTGGTATTGGTGCATTGTTTGGCTTGTATGATTGGAAATATGAAGTGTTGGGTTTGCTTCGTCATGTGAATCATTTCGAGGCTTGTTATAATGTTGGACCACACACGATCTCTTTCCCACGAATTAAAGCAGCTTCCGATTCTAATATTGATCCGGAATTTGAAGTCAGCGATAAGGATTTTATTAGGCTGGTTGCGATTCTTAGATTGGCAGTTCCTTATACTGGAATGATTCTAACGGCCAGAGAGTCAAAGGAAATCCGGGAAGAGGTAATTAAATTGGGGGTTTCTCAGATTGATGCGGGCACTAATATTCAATTAGGAGGATATTCCGAAGATAATGCTAAAGAGCAAAAATTAGAACAGGAACAATTCGAAATTGGAGATCCCCGTAGTTTATCGGAAGTGATTGATGAGCTTCTGGAGAAAAAGTATTTGCCTTCATTCTGTACGGCCTGTTACCGGAAAGGTAGAACGGGTGAGCATTTTATGGAGTTTTCTGTTCCAGGCTTTATAAAACGGTTTTGTTCTCAAAATGCGATTCTAACTTTAGCTGAGTATTTGGAGGATTACGCCACACCAGAAATGAAAAAGAAGGGATATGATTTAATCGAAGTGAAGATTAATGAATTGAAAGGTTTCCAGAAAACCGAGGATTTACACAAACGCCTGGAGATGGTAAAGCAGGGAGAGCGTGATCTTTACTATTAGCAATGTAAAGTGAATTTTGATTTTTCGAGATGAGAGGTTTTTTGTAACTTGCTACTAGTCCGTCTGATAACTCTAAATTTGCTCTTATGGAAACATCAGCTATTTGGATATTTGGTATACTTATCCGCGACAAGGAAAAAGAAGATGGTTGCGTACAGAAAATTCTTGTTCAATACGCAGATTCTATTAAAACCCGCTTGGGTTTATTCGATGTGGAACATCGAAAGAGTCATCCTCAAGGGTTGCTGTTGATTCAGGTGATTGGATCAGAAAAAGAAATGGAACGATTCGAAAAAGAAATTTATATGATTGAAGGAGTTGAAATTCAGCATATGATGTTTGAGTCGTGACGATTTTAAAAAAAAAGTTCGGTAATGCCGGACTTTTTTTTTAATTCGCTTTCTCCAGATCAATATAGAAATGAGCACCCTTGCCAGTCTCACTTTCACACCAAACTTTTCCTTTCATAGCTTCAATATATTTTTTCACAATGGATAATCCCAGGCCAGTTGATTTCTCTCCTGCAGTTGGTTTTGCACTTAAAATCTGGAATTTTCCAAATAGTTTTTTCTGATCTTCTATTGGAATCCCCGGTCCTTCATCGCTAATAACCGATCTTACCATTTGTCCCTCTTCCCAAATTCGAATATTTATATTTTTATTAGAGGGAGAAAATTTAATCGCATTCGAAATTAAGTTTTCATAAACCTGAGTCATGTAGTTTTGGTCTACCATGGCATAGGCATCATAAACATCAAGCTTTAGCGTTAACTGTTTTCTTTTAAGATGATCTTTAAAGTTGAAATTTACAGCTTCTATTAATTTTTTAAGATTAGTTTTTTCCAATTGTAAATTGATATTTTTCGATTCAATCATACCAATATCAAGTATTTTAGTAATCATACTATTCATGCGTTGAAGGGCTTTTAGCATAAAATTGACATTCTCTAAATTTTCCGGATGATTGCTTTCTTCCATCTGCGATTTTAAATATTCTGTAATAGAAATGGTCGATGTTAAAGGATTTTTTAAGTCATGAGCTATGATTCCAATCAAGTGATTCTTCTCATTATTTAGTTCTGTTAGTTCATTGTTTTTTTGTTCAATTTCCTCTTTTTTGATTTTAACCTCCTTGTTGGCTTTCTGCAATCTTCGGCTTTGAATTTCAATGTTTCGATACGATTGAGCATTCTCAATTGCGATGCTCGCATAGACTGCAATATTTTGTAATAAGGAAAGATGATATTCCTGGAATGCTTTTTTAGCGAAACTTTGAACTGTAATAACACCTGTAATTTTGTTTTTTATTTTTAAAGGCAAATAAATAACTGATTGAGGAGTGCCGGTTTTTTCGATAGGTATAATTTTAGTAATGTATTTTTGGTATTCCTTTTCAAGATCAGATATAAATAATTCTTTGTCATTTTTAAAGCAATAAACAGCCAGACGGGTATCATCTTCAAGAGCAAATTCAATTGAATCAAGATCTTTACCTGCTTCTTTAATTCTAGGGAAAATAAGACAATTATTTTCTTTTTGATAAATGCCAATGCCAAAAATTGAAGCATCCATTAATTCATTTACCGATTCGTAAACAGTGTCGATTATTTTTTCTACGGATAAACTTGAGGTAACAGCTTTTCCTATGTCGTTCAAATGAATCAGATTCATGTAGGATTTTTGAAGCTGTTGTGTTTGTTTCAGAATTTCATCTTTCTGTTTTTGTAAAACTTTATTTTTTGATTCTATTTCTGAATTTTGAAGGCTGATCTCTTTTGTTTTTTCTGTAACCAATTTTTCAAGCTCTCTCTTTTTTTGCTGAATGTTTTGAATTCTGACTCTAACAATCAGATAAAAGGACAATCCAATAATTAGCAGAGCAATACTTCTTGCCCACCAGGTATTCCACCATGGCGGACTTATTGAGAATTTGTATTCGTAGGCTTTGGGAGTCCATACTCCATCACTGTTTGATGCCTTAATTTTAAAAGAGTAATCTCCCGGAGGAATTCGAGAGTAGACGGCTTCATTTTTTGAGCTGATTGGTGACCATTGCTGATCCAAACCTTCCAATTTCCATTGGTATTTTACTTTTTCAGGAGCTTTGTAACTGAGAGCTTCAAAATTAAAACTAAGATGGTTCATATCGTGAGTAAGTTTTAAATCCTGAGGTAGAGAGAACCATGGATTTACACCAGACAGGTATTTACCGTATTTTTCGTCCATCCAATTCACTTGCTTGAAAAACAGTTTAATATCAGTAAGTTGAATGGTAGGAGGAGTTGGGTTGATGTGATCTTTACTCGGATTAAACATCATTGCTCCGTTAATGGTTCCAAACCATAGATTTTTATTTGAATCGATGTAATTGCAGCCTCCGTTATTTTCAATACCAATAAATCCATCAAATTTATTGTAGTTTCTTATTGAAGATATTTCTCCTGATGTAGTGTATTTTATTTTATCGACACCATTTTGGACACCAGCCCAAACAGATCCCTCTTTATCAGTAAGAATTGAGTAAACTATGTTAGAGCTTAGACCTTCGTCAGAAGTAAGGTAGCTCCATTTTGTACCGTCCCAAATATTGATGCCACCACTAAATGTGGCAGCCCAAATTCGTCCCAAAGAATCTTCTGTTACCTGCATCACCCATTTGTAATTCAGGCCATTGGTTTCATCAAAATTGACTATTTTTTCTCCATCATACATCGATAAGCCCTGAAAATGGCAAAACCAGGCCCGTTTTTTGGAATCTACATAAACACTGGTGATGAAATCGACCTTTAATCCATGACTCTGATTCGAAATCTGAGTTCTCTTTTTATTTTTATCGATGTGAATAACACCCATTCCTTGTGTTGTAAACCATAATTCATCATCAACACTTAAAATGTCAATTACTCCGGTACCAATCGGAAGACCATAGCGTTCTGAAACCTCTTTAAATGAAGAATCATTAAACTCAAATATGCCATTGAAGCCTGCCATTAGTAATTTTCCGTTGGGAAGTTCATAAAAATCCCTAATATTTAGCAGACCGGGATTGTCTTGCGGGGTAAAGGTTTTTTTGTAATTTTTTTTGAATTGAACAACTCCTTTGCCGGCAATGCCAAACCAGTAATCTTTTTTAGAATCTTGAAAAATTGCTCTGACAATATTTCCTCCAATATCATTAACAAAGCTGAGTGAAAGAAATTTGTTATCGCCATATTTTACCAGACCATTTCCATTGGTTGTAAGCCAAATATTTCCTGAATTATCTTCAACGATAGTATTGATAAATGGATTAATTAAGCCCCGACTGCCATCTATTATTTTCACATTCTCTCCATCAACCAAAACAACACCGGTTCCGCCAACACTCACCCATAATATTTGATTCGAATCTAGCATCATATTTCCAATGTTTAGGGGAGGTATTTCATCCAGTAATTTAATTTGTACGGGTTTTTCATTTATAATTCTATAAATTTTATTGCCATATCCGGGAATGAAATTTCGAAACCAAATTTGATTGTTCGCATCCTGAAGTACGGGAACTATAAATTGACCATTGAATTCAGGCAGATTGTTATAGTCAGATCTGGAAAGTTTTCCATCTATGTAAGTGTAAAGCCCATTTCTGGTGGTGATGAATAAAGTTTTTTCATTATCCATGAAAATGGATAAAACCTGATTGTTTTTCTTTAATTCCGGGTACTTGTTTCCAAAATCAGAGAAATGCCCATTGTTGTATTGCATTAAAAACCTGTTGTTCTGATCGGCTCCAAGAGCCCATATTCTGCCTTTGTTGTCTTCAAGTATTTGAAAGTAGATTGCGTTTGGAAGACTGTCTTTTTGATCGTAGTTACGGAACGAGACACCATTAAAACTGGAAATGCCAATACTGGTTCCTATCCATAAATTGTCTTTTGTGTCTTGCAGTAATGATCTGATATTGTTGTCGGCAAGACCATGAGTTTTGTTGTAGGAGAAAAATTCTTTGCCATTAAACCGGGATATTCCTCCTCCGTTGGTTCCCATCCATAGGTTTCCTTTTTTATCCTGAATTAAACTGAATACCTCAGATTGAGGCAGACCTTCTTCAAGAGAATAATTCTTAAAGCTATATTGTTGAGCTTGACTAGGATTATTAGGAATCAAAGTCAGAAAAAAGGAAATTAAAATTGTAATTGAGTACCTCATGTATCCTTATTTTCGATATGGTGAAACTTAATTAAGATACAATTTTTTTTTGAGGTAGTAAAGGCTTAAAATCGGGAACAGAGTATGTAAGTTGTTGTTGTTTCTTGAGCAAAAAAAAGCGACTTGCGTCGCTTTTATTCGTTTTTACGTTTTTGATAGTGTTGAGAATCTCCCCATTCTCCGTAGCCAATTACTCCATCGGCCATGTTAATTCTGGCCTCCATACAGTTGGTGCAATCATCTGCCCCTTCATCAATGCAAGGCTTGTTTTGGTATAGCAAATAATTTGCTCTTTCGGAGGTTGGTGTAATATTGGGCATAATAATATTGGCTCCAATTCGCAGTGCTTTTTCTCTTCCCAATGGATCAATAGCCTGCAGGGCTGTAGCAGAGGCGATATTAATATCCTTCATCATGATTCTAAGTACGGCAATCATTTTTAGTGTAAGTCTGAATCGATCATTCAGGCTCATTAATTGATCTTTGTACTGATACATTGGAGTTTGATCGTGTTCAATAAATGGTCCCATGCCAACCATGTCGATATCAAACTTTTGCATAAAAAGCAGATCGTTGGCTAAATCATCGTAAGTCTGAAAAGGAATTCCAATCATCACTCCGGTTCCGGTTTGATAGCCAATTTCCTGAAGATATTTTAGACATTTCAACCTTGTTTCGTGCGAATGTTCTTCGTTGTTAGGATGGATTTTATTGTAGAGCTCTTTATTGCTCGATTCAATACGCAATAAATAACGGTGAGCACCAGCATCAAACCATTTTTGATAAGTTTCTTTAGTTTGTTCTCCTAACGAAATGGTAATTCCGAGTTCATCATTACTTATTTTTTTAATCTCTTTTAATAAGTTCTCAATCCGATCAATAAATTTTTGATCCGATCTTTCACCCGATTGCAATACTAAAGAACCATATTTGTTTTTGTAAGCAAATTTTGCTGCTTTCAGTATTTCTTCATCTGCAATATCGTATCTGTTTACGGCGCTGTTGCTCGCACGAATTCCACAATAAAGGCAATCTTTTTTACAGATATTTGAGAATTCAACCAATCCACGGAAGTGCACATTTCTTCCAACATATTTTAGTTTTGTATCTGATGATTTCACAAATAATGCTTTTTCATCTTCATCTTTCGACTGTAATAATCGAATAATATCGTCTTTGGTGAATTGATCTTGCAGTAAGATCTGCTCAATACTTTTAGTCATTTGGAATTAGTTGCTTTTAATTCGGAAGTAAAATTACAGATAAAATTTTAGCTTTTTGTACCCTATGATATAAAATGGATATTTGCATTGTAAACTCCGAATTTAATTGTTTTGTAATGCATTGATAAAAAAATGCTTATCTCAAATTTGCGAATTGTCAGTTTTTTACGTTAACGTTTGTTTTTGCTTACAGTTTGTTGGGTAAATCGCTCTTTTGGGAATAGAATATTATTATATTTGTCGCAAAATAGCAAAACACTAAACAACAAAAAATGATAAACGAACAGTTACTTAACCCTAAAAGTATTGTAGTTGTTGGAGGTTCCGATGATGTACAAAAACCAGGAGGTAAGGTCTTAAAAAATTTAATTGATGGTAATTTTAAAGGTGATCTTTATGTTTCAAATCCTAAAATGAACGAGGTTCAGGGAGTTGTGTCATACAAAGATCTGAAAGATTTGCCACAGGCTGATTTAGCAATTATAGCTATTGCTGCTAAATTTTGTCCTTCAACCATTAAATTTCTTGCTGAAGAAAAAAATACGAGAGCTTTTATTATTCTTTCTGCCGGATTTAGTGAAGAAAATGAAGAAGGTGAGGAACTAGAAAAAGAGATTGTGGAAATCGTTAATTCTGTGGGCGGATCGTTAATTGGTCCAAACTGTGTTGGCGTATTAAATTCTAATTATAATGGTGTTTTTACAACGCCTATTCCAAGTTTAGATTCCAAAGGATGTGACTTTATTTCAGGTTCGGGAGCAACCGCAGTGTTTATTATGGAATCCGGCGTTCCAAAAGGATTGTCTTTCTCAAGTGTATATTCTGTAGGAAACTCAGCACAAATGGGTGTTGAAGAGATTCTTAAATACATGGATGAGAATTTCAATCCTGAAACAAGCAGTAAGGTTAAATTATTATATATCGAGAACATCGATAAGCCTGCTATGCTTTTAAAGCATGCTTCTTCTTTAATCCGTAAAGGCTGTAAAATTGCAGCAATCAAATCGGGTAGCTCGGAGGCTGGAAGTCGTGCAGCTTCTTCGCATACCGGTGCATTGGCCAGTCCGGATGTTGCGGTTAATGCTTTGTTTAAAAAAGCAGGTATTGTTCGTTGCAAAGGGAGAGATGAGTTGGCAACGGTTGCCTCAATTTTCATGCACCCTGAGTTAAAAGGGAAAAATATTGCTGTAATAACGCACGCAGGAGGACCAGCAGTGATGTTAACAGATTCACTTTCGAACAATGGATTGGATGTTCCTCATATCGATGGGGCAAAAGCAGATGCTTTGCTTGAAAAATTATATGCTGGATCATCGGTGGCTAATCCTATCGATTTCCTGGCAACAGGAACCGCGCAGCAATTAGGAGATATTATTGATGCTTGTGAAAACGACTTTGATAATGTTGATGCAATGGCCGTAATATTTGGCAGTCCTGGGTTATTTCCAGTGTATGATGTTTACGATCTTTTGCACGGGAAAATGAAGCAGTGTAAAAAACCAATCTATCCAATTCTACCTTCGATAGTTAATGTAAAAGATGAAATTGAGCATTTTCTTGCTAAAGGACGAATTAATTTCCCAGATGAGGTGGTATTTGGTGATGCATTGGCTAAGGTTTATAATACGCCAAAACCTCAGGCAGAAGAAATTGAAATGCCGGAAATTGATAAGCTTGCTATTCGTAGGATTATTGATGAAGCTGAAAATGGTTATTTGAGTCCCGAACAGTTGCATAATTTATTGGATGCTGCAGGAATTAACAGAGCCAAAGAAGGTGTTGCCGATACTGAAGATGAAATTGCAGCCATGGCAAAAGAAATTGGTTTCCCTTTAGTGATGAAGGTTGTTGGCCCCGTTCATAAATCGGATGTTGGTGGAGTAACTTTGAATGTAAAAGACGAGAAAACTGTTCGTTCCGAATTCAGAAGAATGATGCAGATTAAAGATACTTATGCCGTTATGCTGGCACAGATGCTAAAGGGTACTGAAGTGTTTATCGGAGCAAAACGTGAAGAAAAATTCGGACACATGGTGTTGTGTGGTTTAGGAGGTATCTTTATCGAAGTTTTAAAGGATGTGAAAGCTTCATTGGCACCAATTGCCAAACAAGAAGCTCATGATATGATTCAAGGATTAAAATCTTACGGAATCATTAAAGGAGTAAGAGGACAGGAACCCGTTAATGAAGATGAATTTGCTGATGCAATTACAAGGGTAGCAGCTTTAATGAAAGTTGCTCCTGAGATTTTCGAAATGGATTTAAACCCTCTTTTAGGAAATAAAGAGGCCGTAGTTGCGGTTGATGCACGTATTCGAATTGAAAAATAATCCCGGATTTATTCGGAATAAAAACTTATAATTTTGTGATGAGAAAGTTGAAAGATCTAAGTTTAAATGAGAAGTTGATGATCAGTTTTGTGATAATCCTGTTATTAGGAATTGCTGTGAAATGGAATGGAGTGAAGGAAGGTTTTTTCAAAGGATGGAGTAAATACTCAGAACAAACAGATAAATAATATGGATAGCATGAGAATTTCTCATGCTATTCGTTTAGAATAAAACGATACATGAAAAGACAGGATATTATTTTTGCCTTTGGCTTCATTCTTTTGTTTTTGCCGTTTTTTATTTCTCAAAGCGTTTTTGATTTCTATATCGACTTTAATAAGGCGCATGGAATGATGACCAGTTTTGTGAAATTTGCAGTTTTGGCAACATTAGGTGAACTTATAGGACTTCGACTAAGAACAGGGAATTATTATCAAGCCGGATTTGGAATATTGCCACGAGCAATAGTTTGGGGATTTTTAGGGTTGACCATTAAATTAGCTTTTGTGATTTTTGCAGCAGGAACGCCAGTTTTTTTATCCTATTTGGGTGTTGAAGGAGCTGTTGATGCAATGAAAGGCGATTTTTCTCTGGTGAAATTATTGGTGGCATTTGCGACTTCTGCTTGTCTTAATTTAATCTATGCACCGGTTATGATGACACTTCATAAAATTACCGATACGCATATTCTTGATAATGGAGGTACATTATCAGGATTTATGAGACCAATTCAGATTTCAAAAATTTTCATCAATCTTAATTGGGATGTTCAGTGGAATTTTGTCTTTAAAAAAACCATTCCTTTTTTCTGGATTCCTGCCCATACAATTACCTTTTTATTACCTCCCGATTTTCAGGTTTTGTTTGCGGCCTTACTGGGGATTGTTTTAGGGGTTTTACTTGCCATTGCAAGTTTGAAAAGTTCCAAATAATTTTAACTTTGTAGGAACGTTAAACACACAAACAAAATTGATATCACTAAACACTGTATCCTATGAGTAAAATTGGATTGTTTTATGGCCCGGAAGGTGGAAATGTAGAAAGAGTAGCTAAACTGCTTGCTGAAAAAATAGGTTCTGATAGAATTGTTGTTCATAAGGTTAAGGATTGTGAGGCTAAAGATGTAACTCAGTATTCTAATATTATTATGGGGATTTCGACTCTAGGTAAACACACTTGGTCTTCGGATAATTCAGGAAATGATTGGGATATTTTCTTTCCTAAATTGAATGATCTGAATTTAAAAGGAAAAAAAGTGGCTCTTTTTGGTTTAGGTGATCACATTGCCTATGCAGATTTTTTCGTCGATTCAATGGGCGATTTGGCTGACAGTATCAAATTAACTGGAGCTGAAATTATAGGACAGGTAAGCGATGAGGGATATGAATTTGGTGATTCAAGAGCTTTTAGAGAGGGCAAATTTGTTGGTTTACCTTTGGATGAAGATTTTGAAGATGATTTAACCGAAGAAAGAGTAGAGAATTGGGTGAAATTAATTCTTCCTGAATTTGAATAATTAGAGGAATTTAAATACTTAGGCTGACGGTTTACCGATCAGCCTTTTTTTTGTATTAGCCGTGACGATTCGACATTTCGACAACGATTACTTTGTGTGTATTGTAATTATATTAGGACTATAAGTTTTAAATTGTAATGAATTTTCGTAAAATTGCAATGGTCAAAAATTACACCAATTTTTAATAAAATACTTAAACCAAAAATGATGAAAACCCCAATAAACTCTCAAATTGTTGATCAAAAACTTGCTTTGTGTGAGATTCATAAAATGGAGGATGCCACAATTCGTGATGTGGTTCGTGTTGTTAATATGATTGAAGAAGAAAGTGGCGAGAAGTTCATTCGTATGGAGATGGGAGTTCCGGGACTTAAGCCGGCAAAAGTTGGAATCGAAGCAGAAAAACAAGCTTTGGAAGATGGCGTTGCTTCTGCTTACCCTATGTTGGAAGGAGTAAGAGTATTAAAAGAGGAAGCATCAAAATTTGTGAAGAATTTCATGAATGTTGACATTGCACCTGAAGGTATTATTCCGACAGTAGGTTCAATGCAGGGGGGCTATGCTGCATTTATGGCCATAGGTAATTGTGATGCTAAAAAAGACACTATATTATTTATTGATCCAGGATTTCCGGTTCAAAAAACTCAGCTGGAGGTAATGAATCAGAAATATGAATCTTTCGATGTATTTAATTATCGGGGAGATAAGTTGAAAGCAAAACTGGAAGAGTTTTTGGTAAAAGGAAATATCGCGGGTATTATCTATTCAAACCCAAACAATCCTGCATGGATTTGTTTTAATGAGGATGAGTTGAAAATAATAGGAGAGTTGGCAAACAAATATGACACAATTGTTATGGAAGATTTGGCCTACTTCGCTATGGATTTCCGAACCGACCTTAGTCAGCCTGGTGTTGCTCCTTATCAGCCAAGTGTTGCTAACTATACCGACAATTATGTGTTGATGATTTCCAGTTCAAAAGCATTTAGTTATGCCGGTCAGCGTATTGGATTGCTGTGCATTTCAAATAAATTATTTCACACGCGTTTCGAAAATTTAAAACCACGCTTTGGAGCTGATGAATTTGGTTATACTCTTATTTATAGAATTATCTATACTTTATCATCAGGAACTTCTCATTCTGCACAATATGCCTTACGAGCAATGCTAAAAGCGACTAACGAGGGCAAATTCAATTTTATTGAAGAGGTTAAGGAGTATGGAGAGAGAGCCAAAATCATGAAAAAGTTATTTTTAGAAAATGGCTTTGAGTTGGTGTATGAGGGAGATATTGATTTGCCTTTGGCTGATGGATTTTATTTTACCGTTACTTATCCGGGTTTAACCGGGCCCGATTTAAATAAGAAACTATTGTATTATGGCATTTCAGCAATTTGTTTGAATGAAACCGGTAGTTTAAAAGAAGGACTTAGGGCTTGTGTTTCGCAAGTTTCCCGAAAACAGTTTAAGGTATTGGAGTCTCGTTTAAAAGAGTTTTATAAGCATCATCAGGTATTGGCTTAACAAATTGGTGCTAATGATGATGATAAAGAGAATATATTTGTTTGACAGATAGTAATTTGTGCGAAGTACAGATTAAAACTTCAAAATAACAGCACTTAAAGTTTCATGGATTTGTATTCATGAAACTTTTTTTTTGATGTATATTTATATGTAAGAGAATTGATCTTGATAACAATAACGTTACTTATGTCAGGTTTCAATTTGTAAGCTACAATTGGATAATACAAATGAATTGTTACTTTAAGTTGTGATATTTATTTAGACTGATTGTAAATTTCTCAAAATTCTAATGAATCGAAAGCAGAATGGTGAAAAGTGCTTTTGATTTGTTACCTTTATCAGGTAAAATAAAATATAATTCTTAATTCTAAATACGCTATGGCAAAATTCAAAGGCGCTATTGTTGTTGATACCGAAAAATGTAAGGGTTGTGGCTTATGTGTTGTAGCCTGCCCTACAAAGGTTATTGAACTTGCGCGCGACGTGAATGGCAAAGGTTATCATTATGCACATATGGCCAATGCTGATGCATGCATTGGTTGTTCAAGTTGTGGTTTAGTTTGTCCGGACACTGTAATTACCGTTTACAGAGTAAAAGCAAGCTAGACTAAGCTACCTTATTCTAAATCTGAAAAATTTATAAAAATATTTGTAATGGGAGACGTTCGTTTAATGAAAGGAAATGAGGTTATTGCTGAAGCAGCCATTCGCTGTGGATGTGATGGGTATTTTGGTTACCCGATTACTCCTCAATCCGAGATAATGGAAACCCTAATGATCCGCAGACCTCAGGAAGAAACTGGGATGGTGGTTCTACAAGCTGAAAGTGAAGTTGCAGCCATCAATATGGTTTATGGTGGAGCTTCATGCGGAAAAAAAGTAATGACTTCTTCATCAAGTCCTGGTATTAGTTTAAAAGCAGAAGGGATTACCTATTTAGCAGGTGCCGAATTGCCTGCTTTGATTGTTAATATCGTTCGGGGCGGACCAGGTTTAGGAACTATTCAGCCGGCTCAGTCAGATTATTTTCAGGCTGTTAAAGGTGGAGGTCATGGTGATTATAAATTAATTGTATTAGCTCCCGCATCTGTGCAGGAAATGAACGATTTTGTAGATCTTTCATTTAAATTGGCCTTTAAATATTTAAATCCGGCAATGATTTTATCTGATGGTGTTATTGGTCAGATGATGGAAAAAGTTGAATTGTCAGATTTCAAACCACGATGGACTGCTGAGGAAATAAAAGAAATTTCAGGATCATGGGCTACTGTTGGTAAACCTGCCGATCGCGAACGGAATATCTCTACTTCTCTTGACTTGGATTCTGCTAAACAGGAAATATTCAATCATAAATTGCAGGCGAAATATCGCGCAATGGAAGAGAATGAAGTGAGATTCGAAAAGATTGCATGTGATGATGCAGAATATCTTTTTGTTGCTTATGGATCTAGTGCCCGTATCTGCCAAAAAGCAGTAGAGCAAGCTCGCGAAAAAGGAATTAAGGTTGGATTGTTACGTCCGATTACCCTCTTCCCATACCCTACCAAAGCGATTCAGGAAATGTTGAAGGATGTGAAAGGAATTTTATCCGTTGAGATGAGCGCAGGCCAAATGGTTGAGGATGTTCGTCTTGCCGTTAACGGTAAAGTGCCTGTTGAGCATTTTGGACGTTATGGTGGAATCATTCCTACACCAGAGGAAGTAGTTGAAGCATTGGAACAAAAAATTTTAGGAAAATAAGTTATGACAGCAACGACTGAAATCAACAAAATAATTAGCAAAGAGAATCTGGTTTATAATAAAACCAGTGTTCTTTTGGATAATGAAATGCACTACTGTCCTGGATGTACTCACGGAGTAATTCATAAAGTAATTGCAGAGGTTATTGACGAGATGGGGATTCAGGATAAAACAATTGGTGTTTCGCCTGTTGGATGTTCTGTTTTAGCCTACAACTATATTGATATCGATTGGCAGCAAGCCGCTCATGGCCGTGCTCCTGCATTGGCAACAGCAACTTCCCGTTTGATGCCGGAAAAATATGTTTTTACTTACCAAGGTGACGGTGATTTAGCATCCATTGGTTGTGCTGAGATTATTCACGCTTGTAACCGAGGTGAAAATATTGTCGTATTTTTCGTGAATAATGCGATTTATGGTATGACTGGTGGTCAAATGGCTCCAACTACATTGGAAGGTCAGGTTACTGCCACTACTCCTTACGGACGTGATTGTAAAGTTACAGGATTTCCAATGAAAATTACTGAAATGATTGCCATGTTGCCAGGTACACGCTTTGTGACCCGACAATCAGCAGAAACTCCTGGAGCAGTAAGAAAATTAAAGAAAGCAGCTCAGAAAGCTTTTGAAAATACGCGGGAAAACAAGGGATTATCTTTTATCGAAATTGTTGGTACCTGTAGTTCCGGATGGAAACTTTCACCAGTTAAATCTAACGAGTGGATGAAAGAAAATATGTTTCCTTACTATCCGTTGGGTACATTAAAAGATGAGTAAAAATCCTTTTTAATCAATTAAACTGTAAAAAAATGACAGAAGAAATAATAATTGCAGGATTTGGTGGTCAAGGTGTACTTTCAATGGGTAAAATTCTTGCTTATTCCGGAATCATGCAAAATCAGGAAGTGTCTTGGATGCCTTCTTACGGACCGGAAATGCGTGGAGGAACTGCAAATGTAACTGTAATCTTAAGCGACGATAGAATTAGTTCACCAGTTTTGAAAAAGTTTGATACTGCAATCATTCTTAACCAGCAATCTATGGATAAGTTTGTGAATGAGGTGAAACCGGGTGGTACTTTATTATATGATCCAAATGGTATTACGCACCATCCGGAAAGAAAGGATATTAATATCTATAGAATTCCCGGAGCTGCTCTTGCTGCTGAATTAGGAAATCCTCAAACTTTTAATATGATTATTATGGGAGGCTTTCTAAAAGTGAAGCCAATCGTATTATTGGAAAATGTGAAAAAAGGTTTGGAGAAGTCTTTGCCGGAGCGTCATCATAAATTAATACCTTTAAATATTGAAGCAATTCAAAAAGGTAGTGATTCGGTTGAGACTGTTCACACCCTTTAAAAAATAACACAACAATACTAACATAAGGGATAGTAAAAGGAGAATTCCATACGGGATTCTCCTTTTTTATTTCATAATTGTAAATGGGGGAGTTAATTTTCTTGTTTATAGTTGCTTAGATGCCTACGGCTGATCATTTATATCTTGTTGCTGAAGCCCTTCTTCAAGATATAAAAAGCTTTGTTTTGGTTGAAATACCGGTTGATGAAGAAGGTGTTTGGAGTCATTGTTTTCTTTTTATAAAATGTGATGAAACGAGCCATGAGAAGACTTTTCTCACATACGGGGATGACTAAGTTGCGAGTTCTCCCGAAACAAGTTCGGGACAGGCTATTTGGCAATAAAAAACAAATTTAGATACATGAAAATAACTGAAACTTTAATTTGAAATATCTTTGTAATTTTAAATTAATGTTTACCTTTGCACTCCGATTCGGGAGTGTAGTGGTTAGGCATGATGATCGTATCGGAATTTCCTTATGAATAGTATATGGTTTTAGGGTTAAAACTTCGTATTGGAAATCATTTTGGGTTAGATAAAAGGCTGGTGGGGACCAGCCTTTTTTCTTTTATAATTTTTCGTAAAAATGCATCTCCTTCATGTAATTGTATGCCTTCTCGGGCATAAAATAAGGAACTTCTTTTTTCTCTTTTACAGCTTTACGGATGAAGCTTGAAGAGATTTCTATTAAGGGGGCATCTACAGTGTGAATGTTGCCTTTTAAAGTAACGTCTTCACTCTTGAAATTGGGACGAGGATAAATAAATAAATCATGATTTTTTAGAATCAACTCATGATTTTTCCATTTTGTGAAGTTTTTCAAATTATCAGAACCAATAATCAGGCAAAATTGATGAGACGGATTCTTTTCTTTTAAATAAGTAAGAGTGTCGATGGTAAAAGAAGGCTGAGGCATCCCGAATTCAATATTTGAGGCTCTTAAATTGGGGTATCGTTCAATGGCTCTATTTACCAATTCAAGACGATGGTAATCGGCTAAAAGACTGTTTTTGCTTTTAAAGGGATTGTGAGGACTAACCACAAACCAAATCTGTTCCATATCGGTGTATTCTGCCATGTAATTAGCAATAGCAAGATGTCCAATATGTATTGGATTAAATGATCCGAAAAACAATCCTATCTTCATCCTTTTTTGTGTAATACGCTTATTTACTAAGAAAATCGTGCAAAGCTGTTTCAGCTTCAGCGAAAGCATCTTCCAGTTTATCGTTAACAATTATTTTATCAAACTGATCGGAGAAAGCTAATTCAAATTTAAACTTTTCAACTCGTTTGGCAATTACTTCATCCGAATCAGTATTTCTGTTTCGCAATCTATTCTCCAATTCGGTGATTGACGGAGGCTGAATAAAAATAGCCAATGCTTCCTGTTTGTAAAATTTCTTGATATTTGTTCCGCCCACAACATCAACATCAAATATTACGTTTTTACCTTTTTTTCTAATCTTGTCAACCTCACTTTTAAGAGTTCCGTAAAAGCAACCTTCATAAACTTCTTCCCATTCAAGAAATTCATCGTTTTCGATTCTTGTTTTGAATTCTTCAACAGATAAAAAGTGATAGTCTTTACCGTCTATTTCATTGGCTCTTTTGGCTCTGCTGGTGGCCGATATAGAGAATTCCAACTTGAAATTCTGTTTTAACAGATGTTGAACTATTGTTGTTTTTCCAGATCCACTTGGAGCGGAAAATATAAATAATTTACCAGACATTTGATATTGCATTAGAGAGATTAGTATTATAAAAAAGCGCAGAGTGACTAACCCTACGCTAAAATATGATTTATTGTAATAATTACAAGACGTTTAAAAGTTGTTCCTTTATTTTCTCCAATTCATCCTTCATATCAATTACAATTTTTTGGATGTTGGAATCATTGGCTTTTGAACCCAGTGTGTTGATTTCACGACCAATTTCCTGAGCAATAAAACCTAGTTTTTTGCCCTCAGAGTTGCCTGCATTCGATGTTTCTATAAAATATTTGCAATGGTTAGCCAGACGAACTTTTTCTTCTGTAATATCTAATTTTTCAAGATAGTAGATAATTTCCTGTTCGAAACGGTTTTTATCTACATTCTGTTTTTCAACAAAATCTTTAAGATTATCATTAATTCGGGTACGGACCGTTTCAATTCGGTCATTTTCATATTGAGGAACTTGAGCCAAAAGATTCTCGATATTTTCTATTCTGGCAAAAATATCTTCCTGAAGTGCATTTCCTTCTTGATTACGGAAATCCATAATTCCTGCAAGGGCAGTTTTAAATCCTTCAAAAATCAGGTTCCATTCTTCTTCGTCAAGCTCTTGATATTCTACTTTAAGAGCATCCGGCAACTTCACTATGGTTTGCAAAATAGGCTCTTTGTCTATAGCGATTCCAAGATCCTGAGCCAGCTCATTTAATTGCTTGTAGTACGCTTCAACAATAGGTTTGTTGATTTTTGTTTCTTTGTCAGTACCAACACTTTCAATGAAAATGGAAAGTTCTACTTTTCCTCGTTCCAGCTTATTTTTAATCTCATTCCTTATCACCAAATCCTTTTCTTTGTAAAGGTTTGGTATTCGGGTATTGATATCTAGTTGTTTACTGTTTAGGGATTTGATTTCGATTGAAACCTTTTTGTTTTCCAGTTCAAGAATGGCTTTACCAAAGCCTGTCATCGATATTAACATATATGGGTTATTTATTTCGGCAAAGGTAAGAGTTTGAAGTGGATTTACCAATCAAATCCTTTAGAAGCTTGAAGTTGATTAATTATTAATTCTATTTAATTATTCGCAGATAAGATTCTGTTTATGAGTATTCCTGATGTGATACAATTGATTTTTTTTTCCATCGGCCAGTGCGGTAGTAAAGATATGAGAATATTGTTCCCATTGACCAGCCAATAGGTATTGACCACCAAATTCCGGTTTCCCCAATGTGTGATGAAAGAAAATAGGCGCAGGGAATACGAATAAGCCATAGGGAAAAGAGCGTGATAAACATTGGTATTAATGTGTCGCCGGCACCTCTTAAAACTCCATTGGTTGTGAACATTGTTGAGAACAGAAGATAGAATGAGCTCACTATAATCAGGTACTTTTCACCAATAGAAATTACGTTAGCATCTGTGGTGAATAGTTTCATTAAGTGACTGCCAAATAGGATTATTATAGCCGTCATCATCAGGCAGAATACATTCGACATGATGAATGTAACCTTAAATCCTTGCCGAACCCGGTCAATTTTATTGGCTCCTAAATTCTGACCCACAAATGCAGCTACCGCCTGTGAAAAATTCATTGCCGGCATCATGGCCAGGGAGTCAATTCTTCCCGCTGCTGTATAGGCGGCAATTACATCGGTTCCAAACGTATTTACAATTCCAAGTAAGGCCATCATTCCAAGAGCAACAAAAGTATGCTGAATCCCAGATGGAATTCCAATCTTTAAACTTGTAATGAATATTTCCTTATCAAAAACCAATTTGAAAAGTGAAAATTTAATGATGTTATGATTTCGGTTTAAATAAATAATACCGGAAATAAATGCACCGCTTTGAGCCAATACTGTTGCCCATGCAGCTCCTGCAATTCCCCATTTAAAAACCATTACAAATAACAAATCGAATATGATATTGAAGATAGAAGCCAGTATTAAAAAATAAAGGGGTGTTTTGGAATCTCCCAATCCCCTAAGAATCGAACTTGTTCCGCTAAAACCAAAAAACATGATCATTCCGGCCATGTATACATTCAAATAGCTTGTTGCCTGAGGTATTAGTTCTACCGGTAATTGCAGTAAAAGAAAAAGATCTTTACTAAAATAGATACCGAGTACCGAAACTAAAATGCCGGCACCGAATAAAAACAGGTACATGGTATCAATTGCTCTTTTTACTTTATTGATGTCTTTTGCACCGTAAAATTGAGAAATTACAATGGAAAACCCGGATCCGATTCCAATAAGTAAAGCAATTAGAGTGAAAATAATTGGAAATGATGCTCCAACGGATGCCAAAGCTTCTTTGCCCAAAACCTTCCCAACAATAATACTATCCACAATGTTATAGAGTTGTTGGAATACATTTCCCAACAACATCGGTAAAGTGAAATTCAGTATTAGTTTGGTAACATTTCCTGTGGTAAAATCTTTCATTAAGTTTCTTGTTAGAGCTGTAGAGCTCTGCTGATTTTATGTAGTTCTGAGAATTTAAGCGCGTTCGCTCAATTCCAGCCATCGGAATTCTTTTTCGTCAATTAATTCAATAACTTTTTCAATACGACTTGCTTTTTCCATCAATTCATCGTTCGACAGGCTGCCTGAACTCATAGCAATTTCTATTTCTTCTTTTTCTGATGTTAACGTTTCAATATCTATTTCCAGTTGCTCAAACTCTCTTTTTTCATTAAAAGATAATTTTTTTGTTAGTTCCGATTTTGGTTTTTCCTTTTTGGGTGTTGATAATTTTTCTGTTTTTTTGATTTCCTTTTCCTGCTGATCTAAAGAATCACGGTAAATGGTGTAATTTCCCGGGAAATTTCTGATAATTCCATTGCCTTCAAATACAAATAATTGATCCACAACTTTATCCATAAAGTATCTGTCGTGAGATACAATGATCAGACATCCAGAAAAACTAAGCAGATAATCTTCCAGAACATTCAAAGTCATAATGTCCAGATCATTGGTTGGCTCATCCAGGATTAAGAAATTCGGGTTTTTCATCAAGACTGTCATCAAATACAATCGTCGTTTTTCACCGCCGCTTAATTTAGCAACCTGATTGTACTGAGTTTTAGTTGGAAAAAGAAAGTATTCCAGAAATTGAGAGGCCGACATCACTTTTCCATTGCCTAAATCAATAGATTCTGCAATTTCTTTAATTACGTCAATGATTCTTTCATTCTCATTAATTGTAATGCCATCTTGCTTGTAGTAGCCGTAAACTACAGTTTCTCCAATTTCAATTGAACCTGAATCGGCTTCAATATTCCGGGTAATCATGTTTAAGAAGGTTGATTTTCCCGTGCCATTTTTACCTACAATTCCTATTTTTTCTCCCCTTTGAAATTTATAGCTGAAATTTTCCAGTATTTTTAAATCACCATAACTTTTATACAGACGATCCAATTCCAGAATTTTATTTCCCAATCTTGCGGATTTAATATCTAAATCCATTTTTGTTTCTTTAAATCCAGAGCTTGCTTTTTTCTTGATATCCTCAAAGGCATCAACTCTGTACTTGGCTTTTGTTCCTCGGGCTTGTGGCATTCTTCGTATCCATTCCTGCTCAGTTTTCATTAGTTTTTGAGCCTTACCAACTTCAGCATTTAAATTTTCAATTCTCTCAGCTCTCTTTTCTAAATAGTATGAATAATTGCCTTTGTAGGTGAATATGGTATTGGACTCTATTTCGATGATTTCATTACAAACCCGATCCAGAAAATATCTGTCGTGAGTAACCATCAATAATGTGCCTTTCGATTTGTTAAGATATTCTTCAAGCCATTCTATCATTTCCAGATCCAAGTGGTTGGTAGGCTCATCAAGAATCAAGAAATCAGCATCAGTGATTAAAACTTTAGCCAATCCAACCCGTTTTTTCTGTCCCCCGGAAAGTTCGCCAATAATTTGATCGAAATTGGCGATTTTTAGCTTGGACAAGATTTGCTTCACCTTGTTTTCGTAATCCCAGGCCTTGAATTGATCCATTTTTTCAATGATATCTGTCATTGCTTCCTGATCATTTTCATTGATTATCCTTTCGTAGTCACGAATTACTGAAAGAACAGGATCTGTGGAGTTAAAGACTTCATTAAGAATTGTATTGCTGTTGTTGAGGTCGGGGTTTTGTTCCAGATATGCTATTTTTAAATCACTGCGAAAGCTGATATCTCCACTATCCTGACTGTCTAGTCCCGAGATAATATTTAAAAGTGTAGTTTTTCCGGTACCATTTTTTGCAATTAATGCAATTTTTTGTCCTTGTCCAACGCCAAAACTAATGTTTTCAAATAGTGTAAGTTCTCCGTAACTTTTGGTAAGGTTTTCAACCTGTAAATATGATATCATGTAATCTGTTCTTAAATTTTTGAAGCTCAAATTTACGAATAAGTACTGATACATTACTAATCTGTTCTTGAATTAGCATTAACTTGTGCAGGAGGGAGCGAATTATACCAATTTAATTTCAAAATAGATTGGTATTATACTCTTAGAGAGAACTTAATTGGGCAAAAAAAAATCCTGCTATTATATAAATAGCAGGATATAACTGACTTTGTTTCAATGACTACAATTTCAATTTTTATAATTCGTTTAATACATAAGCTTCCGACCATACTTTGGTCATGATGCTGTAGGAAACCCATCCAAATCCATTGGTTCCCCAGTTTGTTCCCCAGGAGTTCATTACAAGAAAGGCACCTTTACTGTCGTCGTAACCCACAACACAATAACAATGTCCGCCGTAATTTCTAACTGTTTTGGTTTGGATCTGATCATAGCCCAAATAGTAAAACTGACGATAAACAGGTCCGCCAACAACAATTGGTTTGCCCGCCGCAAGTTGATCTTTAAATGCATCGACTGTTTTTGGCACGGTGTTATAGCTTGCTGCTTTGTAATTTGCAGCTTGCAATACTTGGTAATTGTCCGGATATACATCGCAGGAAATATCAGTGTACGGCATATCATTCCAAACACAAACTCCTTGGTCTACAACCAAATCTAAACCATCAGTTACGTAGGAGCCACTGGCACAGTCGGTAACTTTAATTTGATTGTAAATGTATTCGGGGCTGAAAATATTCACGCTATAGTTGTATGAACCACCATATAAAGCTTGCCAGCTAATACTTCTTCCAGCGTATCCAACTCCCCAGGAAACGCAGGATCCTTCTCCGCCTTGATTAAGAATTGGAGGACAGGAAAGATTTACTGAAAGTGGGTATGATTTAGTTGTGCTGATTTGTTTAGCACTGGGAATTTTATTGTATTGCTCAATTGGAAGTGGCAAATAACCCGAGTTTATGATGATATTTTCATCCTGGATTTGCTCTTGATTTGCAATCGAATCGTCGTTGCTAGTACAGGAAGGTGTTAAAAACAGGAAGCTCAATGCGAATACAGAGAGTAAGGTAATTCTAATTAAATTCTTTTTCATAAGTAAATTGTTAAAAGTTTTTAATAATGGTTTTGTAGTTTTATTGAAACAGTAAAAATATCAAGAGTATCAGTCTAATACCTTGTTATAGTTTCAGTTGGCATGAATTTACAATAAAATAGTTATATGTAAAACTAATTATAACTGTTGGAATGTGAATTATTTCACATTAATGTAAGTTTTTTTAATGTTTGTGTATTTGAAGTGCTTTTTGGACATAGGAAAGGTATTGTTCGGCCTTGTAATGGTGGGTGATTTGAATTCATTTATTGTTCTTTTGTTTCGCAGGAAGATTCATTAAATTTTGTGTAATCTCAGAATTTGCATTAACAAATGGATTTTAATTCTTTGACTTTATTAAATTCGTATGATCGAAATAAAGATGAGCATTATATTTGATACTCTTAACTTGAAAATAGACAGGATGGATTTAGAGATCGAATATTAATCAGAAAGGATAAATTAGCTATGCGAAAGAAAGAAAGATTTGAGAATATAATATCATGGTTTAAAGAAAATATGCCTGTTGCAGAAACAGAGTTGCATTATTCAAATCCATATGAATTATTAGTTGCTGTTATTTTGTCGGCTCAATGTACCGATAAAAGAGTTAATATGATGACTCCTTTTTTATTTGAAAAGTATCCTACTGCTTTTGAATTATCTCACGCAACTCAAGATGATGTTTTCAATTTAATACGTTCTTGCTCTTATCCAAATAACAAAGCGAAACATTTGCTGGGGATGGCGAAAATGCTGGTGGCTGATTATAAAGAAATTGTTCCCGATGATATTAAGGAACTGCAGAAGTTACCAGGGGTTGGCAGAAAAACGGCAAATGTGATTGCTTCGGTAGTTTACGATAAGCCGGCTATGGCTGTAGATACACATGTTTTTAGGGTTTCAGAAAGAATTGGTTTAACAACAAATTCTAAAACTCCTTTGGAAACAGAAAAACAATTGGTGAAGTTTATTCCAGAGGAATATATTGCAACAGCTCATCACTGGTTAATATTACACGGAAGGTATGTATGTGTAGCAAGAAAACCAAGGTGTAAGGCGTGCGGAATTAAAGAGTATTGTAAGTATTTTGAGAAGGAAGAAAAGAAAAATGAGAAAGCCTCAAGTTGAGGCTTTAAATATATTATTATAGGAATAGAAGTAAGCTTAATGCCATAACCGCCATGCCGGCAATTAAGCCGTAAACTGCAATATGGTGTTCTCCATATTCTTCAGCTGTTGGTAATAGCTCGTCTAACGAAATGAAAACCATAATCCCAGCAACTCCACCGAATAATACTCCAAAAACAGTATTGTTTAAGCCTAAAAACGAATAGATTAAAACAAATCCGATTAGTGCGCCAACAGGTTCTGCTAATCCGGAAAGGAAAGAGTAAAAGAATGCTTTTTTTCTACTGCCGGTAGCATAATAGATAGGTACCGACACTGCTATTCCTTCTGGAATATTGTGTATCGCTATCGCAACAGCAATTGGTATTGCAATCGTAGGGTCTGCTAATGCGGCAGCAAATGTTGCTAATCCTTCCGGGAAATTGTGAATTCCAATTGCAAGCGCAGAAAACATTCCCATTCTCATTAATTTCTTGTCCACAGGTTTTTCACCTTCAAGATCTTCTATCTTTTTCACCTCATGAGGATTCTCGAAGGAGGGTATCATTTTGTCGATAATTGCAATAAATAAAATTCCTCCAAAAAATGAAATAACAGTATACCAAGTACCGGTAACTTCACCATGATCAAGGATTAATGCATCTTTTGCTTTTTGAAATATTTCTACAAGTGATACGTAAATCATTACGCCGGCAGAAAACCCTAAGGAAAGTGCCAAGAATTTTGTGTTTGTACGTTTGGCAAAAAAGGCAATTGCACTGCCTATTCCCGTAGCAAGACCAGCAAACAGGGTCATTCCAAATGCGATTGCAACGCTGTTAAATTCAAATTCCATATATAGATTGTTTTTTTTTGATTGATGTATTGTGGAATAAATATAGTGAATTATTTGGAATGTATCTAAATAACATATTGAGATGTTTACATCTTGTTTTAAGAGATGGCAAGTGGTAAATTTAATTAAATCAGATTGAGTTGATTAAATAACTTTTAATTTAAATAATAAAATTATGGCTTATATTATTTCAGATGACTGTACTGCTTGTGGTTCTTGTATAAATGAATGTCCGGTAGATGCAATTTCGGAAGGAGATATTTATGTGATAGATCCGGATACTTGTATTGATTGCGGAGCCTGTGCTGAAGTATGTCCGGTTGAAGCAATTTCTGAGGGGGAGTAAATGCGTTTAAATTACAATGTAAAATGGAATCTTTTTCTGGGTTCCATTTTTTTGTTTGGATTATTAAAAAAAAAAGTCTTAACTTGAATGAGTAAGTGGTTTTGTAATCATTTGTAAGTGTGGTAGTTTGATGATTTTAATAAAGTGGATGGAGATGAATCTAATTTTTGAATTTGCAACTGATTTTCAGGATGTCAATTTTCATATTTAAATAGCCCTACTAACCTAAAACCTTAAATTATGAAAGTATTTATTTGTTCTGTTTTCTTCTTAAGGATCCTGACCTTTTAAAATAACCAGGAAAATTTGCCCCGCTAGCCCAATGGCTAATCCTCTTGAGATATAAAATTTGTTTTAATTGAGTGCTTATTTTTAATCAGCTTAGTATTCAGGTTTTTAATTCTCGATTTTCCCCATTAAAGAGAACCATCCCTTGTTCAAAGGGTGATTTTGCTATTTACCATTATTAATTTTTCGGCAATTAGTTTGTTGTAGGAGGATGTTAATCCTTTCTTCTATTAAAAACAAAGCCAGGCATTATTGTTTAAGAGTTGATTTGTTGGGTAGATGTATGTTTCTAAAAAGGCATGATAGTATTTGTCTTGAATCAATTATGATCACAATTTAATTTCTAATTTAAAATTTATTTTATGAAAAAAATGATTTTATTAGTTTGTGTTTTCATATTAACTTTTCAAATTGTTAATGCACAAACAAAGCAAATTACGGGTACTGTAACCAGTGCTGATGATGGCATAGGGATGCCAGGAGTTTCGGTAGTGATTAAAGGCACTTCCTCTGGAACGAGTACCGATATTGATGGAAAATATGTCTTGAGTGTTCAATCTTCTGATATTTTGTTGTTCAGTTTTGTAGGGATGACACCACTTGAAATAACGGTTGGCAACCAATCTGTAATTAATGTTTCTATGGAAGCGGAAGCAATAGGAATGGATGAGGTTGTTGTTGTTGGGTATGGAAAGCAGATAAAATCTGAAATGACTGGTGCTATTTCTAAAGTGAATGTGGAAGGATTACAAAAAGTTCCTTCACCTTCTTTTGAGACATCTATGCAAGGAAAAACTTCAGGCGTTTTTATTCAACAGAGTACAGGAAAACTTGGTGAGGGAATAAACATTCGTGTTCGGGGAGCTTCTTCATTAAGTGCAAGTAATCAACCATTGTATGTTATTGATGGGGTGGTTGTAACTTCTCAGGATCAAGGAGGAACAGGAAATCAGCCAACCAATCCGATTTCGGATTTGAATTTTGATGATATTGCTTCTATTCAGATACTTAAAGATGCATCTGCAGCTTCAATATATGGTTCGAGAGCATCGAATGGGGTAGTGATTATTACCACAAAATCTGGCGGGAAAAATAAAAAAACGGTCATCAATGTCAACTACTCGGTTTCTATTGCCAAAGAGACAAATAGGCTTGACATGCTGAACACTCAGGAATATGTCGAATTACTAGGTGAAGGTATGGAGAACTCTGGTTGGGCTTTGTCTGACGGAATGAATGGGGAAGAATCTATTCTTGATTGGGGAGGTTTTACTTCGATTGAGGAAACTGCAGATACTGATTGGCAAGATGAGATGTTTAGAACAGCCGTTTCATCAAATTATAACATTAGTGCCTCAGGTGGAAATGAAAAAACGCGATTCTATTCGGGATTGTCATATTCTGATCAGCAAGGGATTTTAATTGATAATGATTTTAAGAGGATTAGTGCTCGATTAAATTTGGATCATCAGATTAGTGATAAAGTCGATTTTGGAATAAAATTCAATTTAGTAAGAAGTGTTTTGGATCGTGTTTCTCATGATAATGCATTTTCAACACCTACCCAATTGATAGCACAAGCACCCTATTTTCCAGCTTTTGATGATTCTGGGGAGCCTTTTGCCGGTACATTCTATTTTAATGGTTTATTGGCTTCCAGATACAACTCGTACGAAACATTAGTGTACAGAACCTTTGCTAATGCATATGTGACCTGTGATATTCTTCCTGAGTTATCCTTTAAATCCGTATTTGGTGTTGATAACCTTACTCAACGGGAAGATCAGTATTGGAGTAGGAAAACTGACGATGGGCAACCTGCAGGTAAATCGTATCTGCGAAATGTAAATATGCTAAATTATTCATTTGACAATTATTTTACCTACAGCAAGGTTTTTAATGAAAATCATTCTTTGGAAGCTGTTTTAGGTATGTCCATTCAAAAAGCGGAGAGATTTGTAAGTAGAGTGGGTGGTAAGGGGTTCCCTTCTGATGAATTCCAAACCATTGCTTCTGCGGCTGAAAATGATGATTTTTATAGTGATAGAACAGAGTTTTCTTATCTCTCTTATTTTTCCAGAATGAATTATAAATTTATGGATAAGTATCTGGCAACATTAAGTTATCGTGTTGATGGTTCAAGTAAGTTTGGGGATGATAATCGGTATGGTGGATTTTATGCAGGTTCGCTTGGTTGGATTATTTCCAAGGAAGATTTTTTATTGGATAACCCTCTTGTTAGTTTTCTAAAAGTCCGTGGATCATATGGAATAACAGGAAATTCTGAAATAGGAAATTTTCCATCACGAGGATTATTTAGCGGAACACGGTATGCAGGTAATTCGGCTATTGAACCAACACAACTGGCTAATGCAAAACTACAATGGGAGAAAACAGCTCAAACTGACATTGGAATTGATTTTGGCTTTTTTGATAATCGAATAAATGGGGAGTTTGATTACTATTATAAGAAAACTACTGATTTATTGTTGGATAGACTATTACCATATACATCGGGTTATTCCAGCATTGCCGAGAATGTTGGAGAGTTGGAAAATAAAGGGGTCGAGATCACTTTAAATACAAATAATTTGATTGGTGATTTTACCTGGAGTACCAGCTTTAATATTTCATTTAATAAAAATGAAGTGACAAAATTGATTGATCCTATTCAACGAAATGTGAATAGGGTAATGGTAGGGGAACCCATTGGTGTATTTTATATGAAAAAGTATGCGGGAGTAGATCCTGATAATGGAGATGCTCTATATTTTATTGAGGACGGAAGTGATGAAACTACCAATGATTATAGTCTTGCTAAAGATATAATTGTTGGAGATCCAAATCCTGATTTTTTTGGAGGTTTGGATAATACTTTTTCGTATGAAGGTTTTGATGCCAGAATTTTCTTCCAGTTTGTATATGGAAATGATATCTATAATGATGCCGGTCGTTTTATGTCTGCGAACGGAGACTGGGTAGATAATCAAACACGCGATCAGTTGAAACGTTGGCAGCAACCAGGTGATATCACCGATATTCCTCAGGCAAGATTTGGAGACAGTAATGGAACTCGAACTTCTTCAAGGTGGATTTCTGATGGGTCTTATATTCGTTTAAAAGATGTGACTTTTGGATATACCTTACCTAAGAGGTTGACTCAGAAGATGAATGTTAACAAAGTACGAATTTACTTCACTGGGCAGAACTTATGGACACATACTAATTTTAAAGGTTGGGATCCTGAAGTAAGTGCTCCCGGAAATAATCGTACTCAGTTGTCAACTAATATTCAGCAAGGTATTGATTATTATTCTACTCCACAGGCGAAAACATATATGTTTGGAGTTAATTTAAGCTTCTAACCAAAAAAATATAAAGCATATGAAATTTATAAAATCATTACTAATCGTTTTATCCATTCTTATTTTTACTGGATGTGATAGTTTTTTGGACTTGGATCCGCAACAATCGATTGATACGAATAAGGTTTTGACAAATGCTGAGAACATTGAACTCACTCTTGTGGGAACATATCCAATTGTGAGAGATGCATATGGTCAAAATATGTTTCATTTTAGCGAATTGTTAGCTGATAATGGTGAGTTTGACTTTAGAGGCACATTTTCTCAACCTCGCGATTTAATTAATAAGGATTTAGTAGATAACTTTTCTTGGGCAGATGATGCATGGAATCTGGCATATGATGCTATAAACAGAACGAATATTGTTCTTGATTACAAAGATGTACTTGCTGAAAGTGATCAGGATGAAATAAGTGGTCAGGCAATGTTCTTACGAGGCTTATTGTATTTTGACATGGTTCGGTTTTATGCGAAACCTTATGTTGCCGGGCAAGCAAACAATCAGCCAGGAGTCCCATTAGTGTTGCATTCTAATTTTGACGTTAGTAAAGTGGAATATCCTGAGCGGGCAACTGTTGATGAAGTGTACGATCAAGCAATTACTGATCTTACCTTGGCTAAAAGTTTGTTGGGAGAAGATAGTTTTTATGCTAATAAGTATGCTGCAGCGGCTATTTTGTCAAGAATCTATTTGCAAAAGGGAATGTACGAGGAGGCAGCAATTGAGGCTAATTTTGTAATTATTAATAGTGGATTTGATTTGGCAGAAGTACCCTTTAAGGCATACAATAACGAATCAAATGGTATAGAAGATGTTTTTACCTTTCAACAAAATAATGATGATAATATAGGAGAGAGTAATGCAGGTATGGCCACTTTTTATGCCAGTACGGATGCTACCGGGCGATCAGACTTTCAAATTACCAATGTTCAGATGGACAAGTATGAGCCAGGTGATTTAAGAGGAGAAGTGCAGGTTGATTTGGGGAATGGTTCTAAAATTGGTGATGTGAAAAGTATTTATTACTTAGGGTTTGGCTCCAATTCAAGAGGTGGTACTTTTTGTGCAAAATGGTTGGATTTTAAAACCAATTTAACGTTTGTTAGACTCGCCGAAATGTATTTGACAAGAGCAGAAGGTAACTTTGAGGCCGCAACTGTTTTAGGTGCAACTCCATTGGATGACATAAATAAAATTCGTGAAAGAGCAGGTTTAGATCCGTTAGGGGCGCTTACTCAAGCTGCAATTCGTAAAGAGAGAAAACTTGAATTGGCATACGAAGGATTTAGGCTTCATGATGTAAAACGTTGGAAAGAATCTGTAGGAACACTGGCTTATGATGATCCAACTTTGGTTATGCCTATCCCTAAGAGGGAAATTGATGTTAACGATAAACTTACTCAGAATGAAGGTTATTAATTCATTGGTTGAATAGAATAAAAAGGGACTCGAAAGAGTCCCTTTATGATGATTATTAGTTTAATTCTGAAATAGAGTGTTGTTGTGGAGTTCTTTTTCGGAGCTTATTCTTTGATTAAAATCCATTCAGCTCCATAGTAACGGTCGGGATTAATAATAATAATCCCAATAAAATCAGGATAGCCATAAAACCGCCGATCCATTTTACCCATTTGTCGTAAGGAATTTTGGCAACACCCAATACACCGATAAGAACGCCGGAGGTTGGTGTAATCATATTGGTGAAACCGTCACCAAATTGAAAAGCCATTACGGTTGCCTGACGCGATACACCAATTAAATCGGAGAACTGCGACATCATTGGCATGGTAAGAGCTGCTTTTGCCGAACCGGATGGAATGATGATGTTGATGATGTTTTGAATTAAGTACATCATGCTTACCGAAGCCATTTTTCCAAAATCATTCATCGATTGAGAGATGTAGTAAAGAATGGAATCGATGATGTGACCTTCTTCCAGAACAATAAGGATGCCGCCTGCCAATCCTACAATCATAGCAGCAGAAAGAATATCACGGGCACCGTCCAAAAAAAGGTGGGTAATTTCGTTGGCTGTGTTATTGAAAGCAATTCCTGAGAAGATTCCCATGGCAAAGAAAAGGGTGGCAATTTCCATGATGTACCAACCATAGCCCATTACGCCGACAATCAGGAAGATAATTGTGAACAGAAGTAGGTTAAGAATATAGAAATGAACCGATTTACGCAAAGACATTATTCCTGAAATGGCAAAAAGAGCTGTGATAATTGGCAGTACCATAAAAGTACTTTCGGAATTTCCGATTTTTAGTGTGCTGACAGGATAGTAGCAGGAAAATCCAATCATGGAAATCAACAGAACGATATAGGTCAGCCATGCAGATTTAGGCGTGTAATATTCAATTGCCTCCATATCGGTATCGTGATGCTTTCTCCAGTATTCATCATCGGTGTAAACCAAAGATTTTGCAGGGTTTTTGCGAACTTTGGCCGCATATCGTAAGATAAAAGCAAAACCAATTACATTAATCACCACCCAACAGAAAAGGCGGTACTCAATACCTGAGAAAAGAGGAAGATTCGATAAGCCTTGTGCTATACCAATGGTGAATGGATTTAAAAGTGCTCCGGCAAAACCAAGTCCGGCTGCAACAAAGCAGATGGCTACACCAACAATTGAATCGTATCCCATTTTAATGGCCATGGGTACAAATATAATCGTGAATGCTATGGTTTCCTCACTCATGCCGAAGGTGGCGCCGAAAATGCTAAATATGAGCATGATTAGCGTAAGAATAATGTTGTTGACTCCAATTCTTCGGATCAGTTTATTCTTCTCCAGTTTCTTGGTGAATTCGAGAAAGGAGTAAATTCCAATATCGATTGACTTACTCGCATTCATGATCCAGAATGCGCCGCCAATTACCAGAATGAACATGATAATGTCGGCTTTATCAACAAAACCTTTAAAGAATGAAGAGAATACTTCCCACGACTGTCCCTGACTTTCAATTTGCTGATAGGAATCCTGCACGATAACCTCGCGGTTGGTTCCATTTACATTAACAGTGGTTCGTTCGAATTCGCCCCCCGGAATCAGCCAGGTGAGAATGGCTGATAGAACGACTATGGCGAATACAATAACGTAAGTATGCGGTATCTTTTTAAACATGCTTAAATTAATTATGAATTATTAATTACGAATTATCAAGTATTGATATCGTATTTATTAGTTGTACTAAATAACAAGGCGTAAATTTAGAAAAATATGAAGAGAATGGAAGCTTTGAATTTATTTTAAAAGCATACCGAAAAGGTTTGCAATTTGCTCTTTTTTCCCTAATATTTGCATTGTGATATCCCAGCTTTTTAGATCGAGAAAAGTAATTGATAAAACTTAAGGAACTGATCAGTGATACAATGCGTTAAGGATTGAAACGGATACCCCGGATTGCGTTGGATTTTGCGGGGAAGAACGAGGGGTAGAAGTGGAAAGCCTGACCCGACTCAAGGAGGGAAACGCCCGGAAAGAAATATTGAGTAAAGAAAATATAGAGAATGGGATTTTCTCATGTCTCACATCTAATATCAAATATCTATAACATGAAGTTGTTAATAAGTAATATAAAGACATTAGTTCAGGTTGATACGGAAGCTCGTAAATGGGTTGCCGGAACCGATATGGCCAATTTGAATTGCATTGATGATGCCTACTTGCTGATTGAAGGCGATAAAATTACTGATTTTGGTAAGATGGAAGACATTCCTGACTTTGATGATAAGGAAGGTTTTGATTGCATTGAGGAGTATGACGCTACGGGAAGAATGGTTTTCCCTAGTTTCTGCGATTCGCATACTCATTTGGTGTATGCCGGAAGTCGCGAAATTGAATATTCCGATAAAATTAAAGGTTTATCGTATGAAGAGATTGCCAAGCGGGGCGGTGGAATATTGAATTCAGCCAAACTGATGCACGAAGCAACGGAAGAGGAGTTGTTCGAATCGGCTATGGAGCGCATTCACGAAATTATTAGTTTGGGAACCGGAGCTGTCGAAATTAAAAGTGGTTATGGCTTAACGGTTGCCGATGAATTGAAAATGCTTCGTGTGATTAAGCGTTTAAAAAAATCAACACCGCTTACGATCAAATCCAGCTTTTTGGGAGCACATGCTGTGCCTGCTGAATACATAGGCAGACAAGGAGAATATGTTGATATGGTGATCAATGAAATGATACCCATGGTTGCTGCTGAAGATTTAGCAGATTATATTGATGTGTTTTGCGACAAGGGATTCTTTACTGTTGAGGATACCGACCGAATTTTAAATGCAGGAATGAAACACGGCATGCGGGCTAAAATTCATGCCAATGAGCTGGATTATTCAGGCGGAATTCAGGTAGGCGTGAAGTACAATGCACTTTCGGTTGATCATTTGGAGTTTGTTGGCGATGCCGAAATTGAAGCTTTAAAAGGATCGGAAACCATGCCAACGGTATTGCCAGGAGCTGCTTTCTTCCTAAACATGGTGTGTTCTCCTGTTCGTAAAATGATGGATGCCGGATTGCCAATTGCTTTGGCATCCGATTTTAATCCGGGATCGTCGCCATCGGGAAATATGAAATTTATTATGTCGCTGGCTTGTATCAATTATAAAATGCTGCCACAGGAAGCAATTAATGCAACTACCCTTAATTCGGCTTACGCAATGGGCGTTGAGGATGAATTGGGAAGTATCGCCAAAGGGAAAATAGCCAATGTGTACATCACCAAAGAAATACCTTCGGTAGAGTACATGCCCTATGCCTACGGAAGCAACCTGATTGACGTAGTGATTTTACGTGGGAAAGTGTTGTAAGGATAGAAGTAAAATATTAGATTTGAGATAGGAGAAAAATACTCTCAATTTCATATAACAGATTTAAATAAAAATAAATACCTCACCCTAAGCCTCTCCTTCTGGAGAGGGAAAAGAGCAACAAATCGTCTCTAATGTAAAATATGAAGAGGAGCTTCTCTTCTCCTTTAGGAGAAGGGGATGAGGTGAAGAGAGTTGAGTTGCAAATTTACAGGAGCTGAACAATAGAATGAAAACTTTGAGCCCTTTATGAATTACTTTGTGCTCTTTGTGGTTAAATAAAATACAAATAAATACTTAATAGAATTAGGTGTTTAGTTTGAAAATAATTCACCCTTTTGCCTGTCGGCACTTTCACTGGCAAGGAAAGATTCTTTGATTAGGCGGAAGTAAAGAATTAATAAGTGGCATTTTAAAGTTCTCCCCTTTGCAGAGGAGATGTCCGAAGGACAGAGGGGTGTATCGTTCGTAAATTATAAAAACAACTAACAGTAACAACCAGACAGAGAGTTATGAGTAAAGAACTTATTGGGTAAGAATTGAGTTTTCTCGTTTCTCACATCTCATGTCTAATATCAATCACAACAATGAAAAAACTAATTGAATGTGTTCCTAATTTTTCTGAAGGGAACGACATGAACATTATTAAACAGATTACCAACGAAATTGAATCTGTAGAAGGCGTACGTTTAATCGACGTTGATCCAGGAAAAGCAACCAACCGTACTGTAGTTACTATGGTGGGTACGCCCGATGAGGTTTGCGAAGCAGCCTTTCGCGCAGTAAAAAAAGCAGCAGAACTAATCGACATGAGTAAGCATTCTGGTGCTCATCCACGTTTTGGTGCTACCGATGTTTGTCCGTTGGTACCAGTTGCCAACATTACTATGGAGGAAACTGTAGCCTACGCACACAAATTGGCGAAACGAATTGGCGAAGAGGCAGGCGTTCCTGTTTATTGCTACGAAAATGCAGCGCAAACACCCGAGCGTAGAAATTTGGCGGTTTGTCGTGCCGGCGAGTACGAAGCCGTTAAAGACAGAATTGGTACCGAGCAGTGGAAACCAGATTTTGGACCTGCTGAATTCACACCTGCTGTTGCAAAAAGTGGGGTGACTGCTGTTGGAGCACGTAATTTCCTAATTGCTTACAACTTCAACTTAAATACAACATCAACCCGTCGTGCCAATGCCATCGCATTCGATGTTCGTGAGCGCGGACGTACTCTTCGAGAAGGAAATCCGGCAACGGGCAAAATAGTGACTGATGAAAAGGGGGAGCCAGTAATGATTCCGGGTACTTTGAAAGCAACTAAAGCCATCGGATGGTTTATTGAAGAATTTGGCGTTGCCCAAATTTCCATGAACATGACCGACCTTACAGTAACCTCAATTCACAAGGCTTTCGACGAGGTTTGCGCCAAAGCTCAGGATCGTGGTATCCGTGTTACCGGATCGGAGTTGGTAGGTGTTGTGCCTCTAAAAGCAATGTTAGATGCTGGTAAGCATTACCTTCGCATACAGGAACGTTCAACCGGTATTGCCGATCGCGAAATCATTAAAATTGCTGTTAAATCGTTAGGTTTGGATGAGTTGTACCCTTTCGATGCCGACAAAAAAATTATCGAATACATTCTAGAAGATAAAGATCAGAAGAAACTGGTTGACCTGAATCTGACTCAGTTTGTTGACGAAACAGCTTCAGAATCGATGGCTCCGGGTGGAGGATCAATTTCTGCCTACATGGGTGCTATGGGTGCTGCTTTGGGTTCAATGGTTGCCAACCTGTCGGCTCACAAGCCAGGATGGGACGATCGTTGGGAAGAATTTTCCGATTGGGCCGAGCAAGGAAAATCCTACCACAGCAAACTGGTTCATTTGGTGGATGAGGATACCAATGCCTTCAACAAAATTATGGATGCCATTCGCTTGCCAAAGGGAACCGATGCAGAGAAAACTGCTCGCGCCGAAGCTATGGAAGAGGCCACCAAATTTGCCACCATGGTTCCTTTTCAAACTATGGAATTGTGTTTGGGATCGATGGATGTTGCCAAAGCTATGGCCGAAATCGGAAATCCTAATTCGGTAACCGATGCAGGTGTTGGTGCATTGGCTGCCCGTTCGGGTGTATTGGGTGCTTTCATGAATGTGAAAATTAACGCGGCCGATTTGCAGGACAAAGCCTGGGCTGCCGATATCATCGCTAAAGGACAGGCAATTGTTGATAAAGCCATTGCTCTCGAAAACGAGATTGTGGCCATGGTAAACGCTAAAATTTAATACACTACATCATCATATTGGGGGATACGTTACGGCGTGTCCCTTTTTTAGTATGTCGGGCATGGTAACGTGCTATCAAGATGAAACGTTCTTGAGTTCGCCGAGTTGACAGGAAGAACTAGCAATTGGCAAGGGTGTTGGGGGCGACCCCAAATCTGAAGGAAGCCATCAGCAAAGTCATCGTTCTAACGAACAGAAACTTGATATAAGGCTTATTAGTGTGGGTAACCGAGCTATGGATTGGGAAAACCCAAAAGTCAACCGTAACCACTAAGAGTAAATCAAGTAGGACGTGACGAAAGTACGTTATCTTATCCCGAGAGATCTCATAACCTGTTGTCCAAAACAACAAA
>NZ_MVDE01000004.1 GCF_002843385.1 Labilibaculum manganireducens | reverse complement strand
TTTCCATGACGTCGTAATGGAAATAGCATGTGGGCTACAAAATTTGAGAGTTTCTATCAGACGATGGAAGTATCCGAAGTTAAAAACAAATAAACAAAACTATATTTCTAATTAGGAATAATGTCTATTAAAATATTTTTAAATTTGTAGTCGCTGAAAAAATAACAGGAATTACTTCCTGCTTCTTATAATCTGTTAATATATCTCTTTCATGAAACAAAAAATTGTTGTGATTACAGGAGCTTCTTCTGGAATAGGAAAGGCATTGGCTTTAGAATTTGCTTCCCGTGGATCTAAAATTGTTTTGGCCGCAAGAAATCTCGAAAAACTAAAAGAAGTGGAAGAAAGTATTCTGGCTTTGGGAAATGAGGTTTTAACCGTTAAAACGGATGTAAGTGTTGAAGAAGATTGTAAAAATCTGATAACAGAGACTGTAAATCGATTTGGTGGAGTAGATGTACTGATAAACAACGCAGGAATTTCGATGAGAGCTCTTTTTACTGATTTGGATTTGTCGGTCATCAAAAATTTAATGGATGTTAATTTTTGGGGAACGGTTTACTGTACCAAATTTGCAATGCCATACATTACCAAATCAAAAGGATCGGTTGTAGGAGTAATTTCAATTGCGGGTTATATTGGTTTGCCTGCCCGATCGGGATATTCGGCATCAAAATATGCCATTCGCGGATTTCTGGATACCTTACGGGTCGAAAATCTAAAAACCGGTGTTCATGTATTGGTAGCTGCACCAGGTTTCACAGCCTCAAATGTTCGAAATGTTGCCCTAACGGCTGATGGATCGATGCAGGGTGAAACCCCCCGCGACGAAAGTAAAATGATGAGTGCCGAGGAATGTGCGCGCTTAATTGCCATTGCAGTAGTGAAACGAAAGCGTGAACTGATCATGACATTTATGGAAGGGAAATTAACCGTATGGCTTAAAAAATGGTTTCCTTCATTATTGGAAAAGCTAACCTATAATCATATGGCTAAAGAGCCTGATTCTCCTTTAAAATAGTACAGTGTAACAAATGGGTGTTTTGATGAACATCCATTTGTTTTTGACCAGCCCCGTAACCTTTATAAATGCTGGCAGTATACTTTCACGATTGTGATAATTTAATTGCAATCCACAATCACTACTACAATAAATGGATAAATCACATTTTAATACGTTTATCTTCTCCAGTGCGGATAAGATTTACTATTACGTATATTGTTTATTGAGAAATCAGGAGGAGACTCTTGAGGTAGTAAGCTTAACAATTGAAGAATGTTGGAAGGAGCGAAAGAAATTTAGCCATACCGATATGATTTATGTGTTTAAGATTGCAAGAAAGTTGGCAAGACTTAAAGCTTCTGGTTTTGAGAAAAGAATGTCTGTAGGCTGCACGAATAATTTATTAGCGGATACCAATCCGGTTTTAACTCATTTCTGTTCTCTAACTCAGGATTTATCGCCCTTACAAGCCGAAGTAATGTGTTTGCGCTCTATGGTTCGGTTACGCATGGATGATATCTCAATTGTTGTGGGCTTAGGAATAAATAATGTACAATCTATTCTGTCGGTGGTAAGAAAAGTTCTTAGAGCGAGAATAGATCTAAATGGTACCTTGGCAGATTTTAAAAACAATGAAGTTTTATTTAAGTACTATTCCGGCAAGTCAACATTAAAAGAAGAAGAACAGCTTCGACTGTATTTTTCGAGAATGGATTTGTCTGATGTAACGGATGCTGACAGAGAGCTTTTTCAGTTGTTTTTAAAAATGGGTAATGAACCTATGCCATCCAGCTGTTCCGATCAATTACTTTTGGAAATAAAAGAAATGCAGAAGAGGAATTGGCGAAGTTCTTTCTTTGGAATTTTTAAGTGAGAAATAAAAAGGATTTGTAACAATCACAAAGTAGAGGTGATGTCTGCTTCATCGAAAAATTCTCTTCGGGGAGGAATTGAATTCAAATCAAATAATTCGGCCCATTCTATTTTCACTCTAAAAAAAGTTAAATTCGGATTGTCAACCGACAAGTAAATTTCTTGAAGGGTTTTACTCTCTTCGAATATTTTCTGTTGCATTTCATCAGATACATCGAAGAATGCTTTGCCTGCCACACGAATGGAAACTTTATCGTGCCAGCTCACCATTTCAACTTTTGGGTTTTCTTTCAATTGCAGGTATACTTCTTTGTTTTTTGCGGTGGAAAAAAACAATTCCTGTTCATTCAATTGCATAATTCGAAAGATTCTTACCTTAGGACTTCCTTGATCATTAACTGTTGCTAAGGCAAGATCTTTGTGCTGGTTGAGTAATTTTATTAAATCTTTCATAAGTACTTAAAGTTAACCGGGTGATTTTATTCCAAACGATCGGTAAGCGATTTAAAACCTTTGCCTAAAATTTCATTGGTTTCCATTACCGAAACAAACGCAATTGGGTCAATAGAGTGGATGTAATCCTGCAGCATCGACAATTCTCTTCTGTTTACAACGATGAAAATTATCGATTTTTCTTTTAAATCGAGTGTTCTGCTGCCTTTTATAATGGTCCCGTTAAGATTGAAATCATTGGTGATTTTGGCTCTGATTTCTTCATGTTTATCAGAAATAATAAATAATGCTTTTTCGTAAGCAGAACCCTGCAAGGTGATATCAGTAACTTTTCCAATAATAAAAAGTACGATCCATGAATACAATGGAATCTGCCAATCCATTTTAATGTATAAACAACTTAAAATAATCAGGGAATCAACATAAATAACTAGTTGACCAAGGGGAAGTCCGGTATATTTTGCACCAATCATGGCGATAATATCTGTTCCGACAGAACTTGCTCTTGCTTTAATTATCAGGCCTAAACCAAAACCAATAAAGATTCCTCCAAAAATACAGGATAGCAGCACATCATCTACTAATGGAATAAATCCCCACCAAGTACTTACAATATCTATAAATAATGCGCACAAAATGAATGATATAAAGGTTTTAACACCGAAACGGGGCCCCAATAGTTTTATGCCAATAAAGCACAAAGGAATGTTTATAGCCAAACTGGCTAATCCAACGGGAATACCTCCACCGTATTTTCGAAACAAGTCATTCGAATAATCCATGAATTGATAGAGTACACCTGAGAAAAAGCCATTGTAATCAGCAGGATTTAATGTGCCAAAAATGCCGTGAGGAAATAACCCAATTGTCAGTTTATTAATGACAATACCTAAACCATAGACCGTCCCCGGTACAATCCCATGAGGAATGATAAAAAAAACAAATCCGGCAGCAACAACAAATGCACCGAAAATAAGAATGGTATAATTATAAAACCATTTACTTGAAAAGAGAGTATCTTTTTGTATAAAAGTCAAAACGATTATGATTTATGGAGTTGGAATTAGTCTTAAAGCTTATTTGGATTTTTTACAAAATAATAGTTTTTATTGAGATTTACGGAGCTTCACAAGATATTTTTCTGTTAAAATAAATTGAATTGGTATTGTTTTGTTAGTAAAGAATTGATTGTTTTGCATCACGATCAAATACGGGAGACTATGAAGGCTAAAATTAGTAAGCTACTAATGCAATTGTTTGGGTGGAAATATATTGGAGATATACCGCAGGTTAAGAAGGCTGTTGTGATTGCGGTTCCGCACACTTCCAACTGGGATTTTGTTTGGGGAAAGCTTGCTTTTTTATCTTATAATATTCCTACAAAGGTATTAATGAAAAAAGAGATGTTCGTTTTTCCTCTTAAGTACATCTGGAAATCGTGGGGAGTAATTCCTGTTAATCGTTCAACAAAAGGCAATATGACTGATGAACTGGTTAAAGAATTTGCGAGTCGTGAGTCTTTGTATTTGTCAATTGCACCGGAAGGGAGCCGCAGCCTTCGTACTGAGTGGAAAAAAGGTTTTTATTATATCGCACTAAAGGCAAATGTTCCAATTTATCTGGCTGAAATTAACTACGAGGAAAAAACCTTAACTTGTGGTGAGGCTTTTTATCCAACGGGCGATGTAGAGAAGGATATGATTAAGATTAAAAGCAAGTATATCAATTGTAAGCCTAAATATCCGGCGAATTTTACAACAGGATTGTAACCAAAAGAATAAGATGTCTTATACTCTGAAAATTAGTTTAGTACAATTGAATTTGGATTGGGGAAATGTAGAAGGGAATTTGAATAGAATTTCGAATCTGCTTTTACCTCTAAAAAATCAGACTGATTTAATTGTTCTGCCTGAGATGTTCTCGTCAGGCTTTATGATGGAAGATAAAAGCCTGATTTCGCCAAAAGCCAAAATGACTCTTGACTGGATGAAAAATCAAGCCGGAGAGTTAAATTCGGTTCTTCTAGGAAGTATAATTGTAGAGGAAAACGGCGAATATTTTAACCGTTTGTACTGTGTTGATGGAAGGAAAATTATTTGTTCGTACGATAAGCGTCATTTGTTTAGAATGGGAGAGGAGCATCACCACTTTTCAAGTGGCAGTGAGCGGGTTGTCTTCAATTTGGGAAAATGGAGAATATGTCCTTTTGTTTGTTATGATTTACGTTTTCCGGTATGGAGCCGTAATCAGAATGATTATGACATTTTGCTGTATGTTGCCAATTGGCCCGAAGCCCGAAGAGAGGTTTGGAATACGCTTTTGAAAGCACGGGCAATAGAAAATCAGTCGTTTGTTGTTGGAGTGAATCGAATAGGATTTGATGGTTTGGGACTTTCTTATGCCGGAGATTCAGCTCTTTTTAACGCAAAAGGTCAACTTGTTGGAAAATGTGCCGATTACACCGAAGAAATTGTTAGTCTGCAATTAAATTTAGATTCATTAAATGAATTCAGAAGTAAATTTCCGGTTCTTTTGGATGCAGATTCATTTCAAATAAGCTAAAATACACAAAATATATGTCTGATTAATAGTGAATTGTTGTTTTGTGGCAATAATGTACTTTCGGGCACTTGTAAAACTAAACTTATAGTTATATATTTATCTTTGGAAACCATCCTAAAATAAAATAAATGAAAGAATTAACTAGGGCAGAAGAACAAGTGATGCAAATCCTATGGGATCTGGAAAATGCATTTGTGAAGGAAATTATAGAAAAAATACCAGAACCCAAACCTGCTTATAATACCATATCCACCATTACACGAATTCTTGAGAAGAAAGGATTTGTGAGTCATATTGCTTACGGCAAAAGTCATCAGTACTTTCCATTAATGGGAAAAAAGGAATATACCCGAAAATTTATGAAGGGTTTCGTTCGTAATTATTTTTCGAACTCTTATCGAGATATGGTTTCATTTTTCGCTAAGGAAGAGCAAGTGAGTTTATCGGAATTGGAAGAGGTGAAAAGAATGGTTGAAGAGCAAATAAAAAAGCAAAGTAGATAAGCTAATAGTAAATGATTACAGGCATAATCTTATATTTTTTGCAATCGGCAATATGCATGGCTTTTTTTTATGCCCTGTATTGGTTGTTTCTAAAAAGGGATACCTTTTTTAGAGTTAACCGTGTGTTCCTTTTGCTTACATTACTTGCCTCGATATTAATTCCAACTTTGGAAATACCTTTTCAGCCCGAACCCAAGAGTACGATTGAAAATTCATTTCATGTATTAGATGCCGTGGTTTTAGCTTCGCAGCAGTATTTAAACAGCAATATGCTCGAAGAGGTTGTTGTTACGGCAACAGTAAAAAAAGCTCTTACATGGTACCAATACTTAGGTGTAGTGTATATTTTGGGAGTATTTCTTTTTTCGATCCGATTTTTTAAAAATCTATTCCAGTTATTTTCCTGGACAAAAAGCAGTAAGATTCTGCGTGAAAAGGGACTTCGGCTGGTGATCATGAATGATGATTATCCTCCTTTTTCTTTTTTGAATTCTGTTTTTATCAGTAAGGCTGATTACCAAAAGACCAATTTTACATCCATATTAGCTCACGAAAGGGTGCATGTCGATCAGCTTCATACCTTCGATTTACTGATGATTGAAATTCTCACAGTAATTTTTTGGATGAATCCTGTCGTTTGGTTTTATAAATCATCAATTCAGGAAGTGCATGAATATTTAGCCGATGATAAGGTTGTAAATGGAGCCGTGAATGCGAATGAGTACAAAATGCATATTGTGAATCAATTTGCGGGTGGTGATTTGTTTCGTTTGGCCAATAATTTTGGGCAGTCAACACTGAAAAAAAGAATCTCGATGTTGGGCAGAATAAAAACACCCAGAATTGCTTTGGTAAAACTCTTGCTTATTATACCAATTTTTGTGGTTCTGTTATCAGCTTTTGCTTTTACAATTAAGGAGGAAGAAAAGTTAGATACTGAATTCTCATTTAAAGAGTTGCTGCCGATGGACTTGAATATCTTTTCTTCCTTACGAAGCGAGCCGGCAAATTTTTATTCAGAAACAAAATATGAATTCTCACCGCAATTAGTCACTCACAAAATTAATAAGCTGGAGTATAAAGAAACAATCAGCCCTGAAGAAATAAAGACGATAACTGACGAAATGCCTGTTTTTCCGGGTGGTGTAATCGCCCTTCAAAAATACCTGGCAAAACATGTTAAATATCCTAAGCTTGCTCAAACTAAGCAAATTGAAGGTCGTGTGTTTGTTTCTTTTGTGGTTAATAAAGAAGGCAGAGTTGTTAATGCAGCTTTGGCAAGAAAAGTTAATCCCTTACTAGATCGCGAAGCTTTACGGGTTGTATCATCTCTTCCTAAATGGAACCCAGGAAAGAAAGATGGAGAATTTGTGAATATTGCATATACTGTTCCTATTAATTTTCAATTAAAGGATTTAATCGATAAACCTGTTGAGTCGCCGGATCCTTTGTATTCAAGAATTAAGAATTCATCCGACTATCATCTGGAAAATATTCTTAAAGCTAATGTGAATAAGAGCAAAGAATATGTTGTAGTAGAGAAAATGCCGCAGTTTACTGAGGCAAATGGCAATTTGAGAAAATATATTGCAAGAAAAATTCAATATCCTGTTTTGGCTGCTGAACAGGGCTACGAAGGTCAGGTTTTTGTCCAGTTTGTTGTGAGAACTGATGGTAGTGTTGCGAAGGCGAAAGTAATAAAAGGAGCAAATATTGAATTAAATAAGGAAGCCTTACGTGTTATTAACAGCATGCCTAATTGGGTGCCCGGCGAGCAGCACGGAAAAAAAGTTGAGGTTAAATATACAATTCCTATTCGTTTTTCTTTGAACTAATAAATTTTTTTACGTATATTAACTAAGAAATTAGTTATAAAACTAATTTCTTAGGAATAAAAACAAACCAATTTATATTGTCTAACCAAAAACCCTTTATTATGGAAGTTAAGAAAAGCCCCCGCTATGATTTGGAAAAAAAACGAGGTTTATTTTTACAAATCGGATTCTTTTTAAGTCTTATAATTGTATTAATGGCTTTTGAGTATAAAACCCCGGTTGGAAAAACGGCAGATCTGGATTTTGATGTTCTTGAAGAAATGGACGAAATTATTCCCATAACCGTGCAGGATAAACCTCAACCAAAAGAAGTTCCTAAAATTAAAGAAATGATTTTAACAGAATTAACTTTAGTAGAAGATGATGATGATGTACCTGATCTGGATATCAAGGATTCTGATATTAGTGAAGATGATTCCTATGTTATTACAGATGTAAAAGAGGATATCGAGGAAGATGTTGAAGATGTGCCATTTGTAAGGGTAGAGCAAATGCCAATATTTAATCCCAAAAAGAATAATACCTATGATGAAGGATTAAAAGATTTGTTTATAACTATGCAGAAAATGACCAAATATCCTATTGTGGCTCAGGAAAATGGAATTGAAGGAAAGGTGTATGTTCGATTTGTAGTTACTAAAACAGGAAATATCGAACAGATTCAAGTAATGAGACCTGTTGATCCTTCTCTGGATAAAGAAGCAATTCGTGTTGTACAAAGCCTGCCCAAATTTAAACCGGGAATGCAAAGAAACAAACCTGTAAGTGTTTGGTTCAGCGGGTACATTTCGTTTGTATTGCAATAGATCCTTTTTTTTGAATCGTATAACTAACAATTTAGTTTTCGTGTGCATAAAAAACCATTAAATGTCTCACCAAAAAACTCATGATTATGCAAGTGAAAAAGAACCCCCGATATAATTTAGAGAAGAAAAGAGTTCTGTTCTTACAATTTGGTTTCATAATTAGTTTCTTATTTGTGCTAATGGCCTTCGAATACAAAGTGCCAATGAATGAACCGGAAGATTTTGTATTTGATTCGATTGATGATATGGAAGAATTGACAGCAGTAACTTTTCGTGAACCGGAGAAAAAAATGGAGCCGCCAAAAGTCAGAAAAATAGAATTAATTGACCTGCTGGTGATTGAAGAAGAGCCTGAAGAGGAATATATTCCTGAGGATTCGTTTGGAGATCCGAACGAGGAAATATTGGAACAACCAGCCTATGAAGAGGAAATATCAGAAGAAATGAGTCCTTTTGTAAGCGTAGAGGAGATGCCAATCTTTAATCCACAAAAAAATAAAACCTATGAAGAAGGGTGCAAAGATTTGTTTATCACCATGCAAAGAATGGTTAGGTATCCGATAGCAGCGCAGGAGTCTAATATTTACGGAAAAGTATTTGTGAAATTTGTTGTTACAAGTGAAGGGAACATATCAAATATCCAGGTGACTCGTAAAGTGGATCCTTTATTGGATGAAGAAGTTGTTCGTGTGGTACAGAATTTACCAAAATTTAAACCTGGCAAACAATTTAATAAAAAAGTACCGGTTTGGTTCTCAGGCTATATTAATTTTGTTTTGCAATAGGTTTTAGTTGTACATAAGTATTCGGAAGTTTGCAACTATTACAGCTTAAATCCGTATATTTAATTATAAAGCGTTCTTTGAACTCATCCTCTTCTGTGGACTTAAGCTAAGCATTATTAGATATTTTGGTGATGTTTAGTTTATTGTCACTGCTGATACTGTACTTTAATATTTAAAATGTTTAGCTATGATTCCCAAAAAGAATCCAAATGCTGATTTGGAAAAACGAAAATCATTGTTTTTTGAAATTGGGTTGGTTATGGCCTTAGCATTAACTTTAATATCTTTTGAATGGCCTACAAAAGTAAGAGAGGTTGTTGAAATTAGAAATTTGGTTGATTTAAAATTGGATGAAGAAATAATTCCAATTACCAGACAGGAAGAAATTAAAGAAAAACCCAAATTACCACCAAAAATTCAATTAACAGATGTAATTACGATTGTTGAAAATAATACCGAGTTAGAAAATGAAATTGAAATTGTTGAGGAAAATTTGAATCAGGAAACTGAATTTGAAATCGCTCCACAAGAAGTATTTGTTGAGGAAGAAGTTGACGATGAAGCGAAAATTTTCGTGATTGTAGAGGAAATGCCAATATTTAGGCCTGATATCTGCAAAAACAATGTTGAAGGTAATTTGGAATTGTACAGACACATCAATTCGAGTATCAGATATCCTGTTATTGCACAGGAAAATGGGATAACAGGAAGGGTTTTTGTTAGTTTTATTGTTGGGAAAGACGGGAGTATTTCAAAAGTAGAATTGCTTAGGGGAATTGACCCTTCATTGGATCAGGAAGCTCTGCGTGTAATTCGAAATTTACCCAAATTTCAACCAGGTAAGCAAAGAGGAAAGCCGGTGAAAGTTTCTTATTCCGTTGTGATAAATTTTGTACTTCAGTAATTGATCACAATACAGACAAATAAAAGTAAAGCCTGCTGAATAGTTTAGCAGGCTTTATTATTTTTATAGTATCACAGAATGAATTTCTTCAGCCTCTGCATGTTTTTTTAACAGATCAATTGCTAAATCCATAGCTTCCGGCAAAGCTTTATCAGCCTGAAAACTAATAATGATCATGAGAAAGGTTTGACAATTTTCATCAATTTGGGTTCGTAAAGAATCGCTTGTAGGACTTCCAAATGCACCCAGATTATCTCTGAAAACGGGCAGTTTATCTATATTTAAAGATCCTCGTCCGATTCCTTCGTAGGCTTCGTCAGCTTTTCCAATGCCAAAGCGAACAACACCTTCTATTTTGTCAGCATTGTATCCGCCAATTGAAAACCCACTTGTAATAGACACCAAATTTAATAAATCTACCACATTATTTATTTTGTACAATCCTTTCCCATTTACAATTCTTCGTAACAAAGATTCTGCGGACAAGCGATACCTGCTGGGGTCTTTTCCAACTGCCCGGTATCCTTTTTTTGAACTATTAATACTTGGGATATCTACAATTCCTGAAATGGCCAGATTTTGTTGAATGTTTACTGTTTTTTCATTAATTACCTGCCATAGATCCGGACATTCTTCTTTCGTGTTTACCCTGCATTGAATAATGCCCAGGCAAAGAGATGGACAAATTTGTTTTAGTTCTTCTTCTATTTCGATTTTAGTCATATCAATTTTCATTGGCTAATCGGTATTTTCACTGATTGGCAATTTGAATGCAAAATACAGATTCTACTTATTTTATTACAATTAATAACAGGAATAAATTTAATTTCAGAATCAGAAAAAATTTTATCATAAACTTTTTATCAGGAAAGATATTCGTTAACTTTAGATGATAACGATTGAAAAAATGACCTGTAAAACTGCTTTAATAACTGGTGCTGCAAAGCGAATTGGAAAATCTATTGCCATGCATATGGCAAAGAATGGTTTTAGTATTGCCATTCACTACAATTCGTCTAAAAATGATGCAATTTCGTTACAAACAGATTTGGTGAATAAGTATCCGGAACAAAAATTCAAAATTTTTAAAAGTGATTTGAATTCTGCTCAAGACACAGATCGGTTAATTGATAAGGTTTTGTTACATTTTGAGAAGATTGATGTATTAATAAATAATGCATCTGTTTTCGATCCAGGAGTAATTCAAGAGACTTCGGTAAAATTGTTTCAGGATCAGATGAATGTGAATTTATTAGCCCCTTTTATCCTGTCAAGGGATTATGCTATGAATAGTGAAAGTGGATTGATTATAAATCTGTTGGATACTCGAATTGCAAGCTATTCAAATTTGTATGCGGCTTACAGTTTGTCGAAAGTTGGACTGGCTCATTTAACAAAAATGGCTGCACTTGAATTCGCACCAAAAATTAGGGTCAATGGTATAGCTCCCGGAGCCACTCTTCCTCCGGTGGATAAGGGAGAAGAGTATTTACAGAGGCTTGCAGAAAAAACGCCAATGAAAATTTCCGGTGGAATTGAACCCATTTTGCAATCATTGGATTATATATTGGCAAATCAGAACCTAACCGGACAGATTTTGTACTGCGACGGAGGTGAACAACTCTTATAAATTAGATATATGGCAATTATTCGTGTGAAAAATTTGTTGATTAGAACTTATATTGGTTTTAATGAGGACGAATTGCGTAACAAACAAGATGTTGTGATTAATATGACCATTAAGGCGGATGTAGACAATGCTATAGCTAATGATGATGTTGAGAATTCATACAATTACAAAACAATAACAAAAAAGGTGATTGTGCTTGTGCAGGAAGGTAAATTTAAAATGTTGGAGAATTTGACCCGGCAAGTGCTGGATGTAATTTTGATGAATCCCCAAGTGGAGTGGGCAAAAGTAGAGGTGGATAAACCTCATGCTTTGCGTTTTGCAGAATCTGTGTCGATTGAATTGGAGGCTTACAGAAAGGGTGTTACTTAAACTGAAATTTCACTAAATCAATATGTAATGAACGATTGTATAGTAGGTATAGGATCGAATATTAATCCAACAGAAAACATTCGAAAGATGCTGTGTCTTCTGTCGAAAGATCATTTGCTGAAAAAACATTCCAAATGGATTAGAACAGCGCCGATTGGAATTACCAATCAAGAGGATTTTATTAATGGAGCTGTGAGGCTAAGAACCCATCACTGCCGTGAGGAATTCAATTTGTATTTGAAACAATTGGAGGATAAGATGGGAAGGGACAGGAGTCTTCCAAAATTTGGTCCGCGTATAATTGATTTAGATATTGTTGTATGGAATGATGAAATTGTGGATGAGGACTACTATTCAAGAGATTTTTTAAAGAAATCGGTGGATGAGCTAATGTTCGGTTAATTTCTGTTTTAATTGTTTTGCCAATTCAATATCAGCCGCCGCCCAGTCAATTTTATCTAATTCTCCAGGCTCAATCCATTTGTAATTTTGATGAACTTGAAGGATTAATTCACCCGACAGATGCTCAGCAAAGTAGCTAAGCAAATGAATTGGCTTGTTGCCATAATCAAATATGCTTTCTCCAAAATAGTCAAGAATTTTTGTTTCAATTCCAAATTCTTCAAACAGTTCTCTCTTTAGGCATTCCTGAGGTGTTTCATCAGATTCAATTTTACCACCCGGGAATTCCCATTTGCCGGATAATTCGTCATCCTTACTTCGTTGAGCAACAAATATCTTCCCGTTTTTAATGAGTATTGCGGCGGTAACTTTGATCGGTTCCATTAGTTATTGGAAGATAATGGCGTTAATTCTTCGAGTAGATCGGATGCCAGGCGCACCAAATTTTTGCAGGAAATGCTGTAGTTGAACTTGATGTCGAAACAGGTTAGGTGTTCTGATTTTTCTTGAAAACGTCTGGTGAATTCTGCTAATAATTCAGGCTTGTCTTTCAGTAATTCCAAAGCAGCATGATAAGCTCCGCAATTGCCGCCCTTTGCTTTTCCATTGCCATATTTCGAGCACTCATTTATCTCATCATTGGTAATCCTAAACTCTTCCTGAAAAGCTTTGTAGATTGCCTGAGCGCAGTTGTAATAACCAGGCGGTTTGTGAAAGTATTTCAAGGCTATATCGGCCTTTGTCTCTTTATTTGAAAAGCTCATTGATTAAAAAATTGCTTTGATAACAGGCAAATGTAGGCTTTTCCAAAAATATTATTCAAATATTAGTATGCTTCTTCAACATATATGAGAAAAAAGAATGGTATTGCTGATTTTATAATGGAGAAAATCAGTGAACAAAGTAGGGGGATTTTGGCTTGTGTTTTTATTCCTGTGATTAGAAGGATATGTATTTTATTAAAAGTGAGCAGTCATTTGGAAGGTTAACAGTAAGACGTGAAATATATCACGTCTTATTTTTTCACAAAAAGATTCTAATTAAAATTAATGCTATGATTACAATCGATTGACTTAAGGTCGTTTTCTTGAAGATTAAATTTCATGTTTTACTGCATTGATATATAAATTTTCTCTTTTAGTGATTTGATTTTAGATTCGTTGCTTAGCGAAAAAGTATTGGAATCTTTTTCTGTAAATTCCAGCAGTAATAACGATTTTTCGTAATAATTTAAGCCATTCACTTTATCGCCTTTTGCAATATTCAATTCTGCCTCAGCAAAAAAGAGCTCCGATAATATCTTTAAATGACTATTTGTGTAATTGTGCTTTGTAAGCAAATCTTCGGTAAGTTTTTCTTTTGGGAGATTTCTAAAGAATGAAGCATCTTCTTTCAGAAAATCACGATAAGCATTCTCTAATAATTTATGAGCTTGCGATAAGTCTCCTTTTTTAATTAAACCTAAAAGGAGAGCGATTAAATCAGCAATCATTTCAAGCATTCGCATGATAAAGTCTTTCTGGTACATATAATTTTGATTTGGAGTGGTTTTTTGTTTCGTAATTGTAAAAATAATCAGAAAAAATTAAGAAGTATATCTAATTACCGGATTGTTTTTTGTTAATCAGCGGTGTTTTTGTAAATTCGAATTTTGCTAACAGAATATGGCTGATTGTTTTCAGCAATCTATATCAATTCATTAAAGTTTATTATTATGTCATATGTTGATCGATGTCAAAAATTAGAATTGGCCTTTGATGGTGTAGAGTCAGAGTTTGACGGGATGGAATTTAGAGAGTATCAATTTCATTCTTTAGCACACGATATTTTACCGGGTAAAACCAACTATTATTGTGAAAGTCATAAGTTGGATCTTATCGAGAACATGTTTGCCCAAAACGAAATTGGTGAAATACAGGATGATGTGCATATGAATGATGTTGTTGTTGAGGAAAATAAAAACTTCAGCTATAATATTTTAAAACCAAAAGGGGATTGTAAAATAGAAAAACTAACATTTATCTTTCATGGCTTTAATGAAAAAACGTGGGATAAATATTTGCCATGGGGACAAGCTATTTGTGAGAAAACAAAGAGTGCAGTTGTCTTTTTTCCGATTGCATTTCATATGCAGCGTGCACCAAAGCACTGGAGCGATAAAAAGGCAATGTTTGAATTGAGTAAAAAACGAAAAGCCCAATTTCCAAATATTATTGGTTCCTCATTATCGAATGTAGCCATCAGCATGCGCCTTCATTCCATGCCGCAAAGATTTATTTGGTCGGGTTTACAAACCTATTACGATATCATTCAATTTATTGAAGAGTGTAAAAGCGGCAAGCATGAACTAATAGATAAGGATTTTAGTTTTGATATTTTTGCATACTCTATTGGAGGTTTTTTGGCTGAAATTCTGAAGTTAACAAACCACAAAAATTATTTTAGTGAAACAAAATTGTGTTTGTTTTGCAGTGGTGCTGTATTTAATCGTTTGTCTCCTGTTTCTAAATTTATTCTGGATAGTGAAGTTAATGTTACCTTGTATTCTTATCTGGTTGAGCATTTCAGCAGTTTTTTAAAGAAAGATAATCTTCTGCATCATTACATTGAAGAAGATCACATGGAAGGGAAGGTGTTTCACACCATGTTGGAATACAAGAATATGAGACATTTTAGAGAAGCTTTGTTTAAAAAAGCCGAAAATCAGATTTACGCGATTGCCTTGAAAGGAGATTCTGTTTTTCCGACTTACGAGATTGAAAATACCTTGAAAGGAGCCTCCAGAGATATTAATATTACTGTAGAAGAGCTTGATTTTCCATATTCATATTCACATGAAAATCCATTCCCAATGAATAAGCAGGAATCCCAGAATATTGAGGAAAGCTTGGATATTGTATTTAGTAAAGTTTGTGATTTTTTGAATCAGAAATAAATCTGATTATCAAATTAAATTAATCCTTTTTTAATACAGGTTGAAATGAAAAAAAATCAGACAAATTCCAGTGCTCTTCTAATCATCGACATGCAAAAAGGCTCGTTTACATCCGCAACTCCTCGTTATGACACAGAGCGAGTTGTAAAGCGAATCAATCAATTGGCCGCTAAATTTCGTGAATATGGGAATCCTGTAATATATATACAGCACAATGGTTCGAAACAGAATTGTTTTGTGCCGAATACCGAAGAGTGGGAAATTCTGGATGAACTAAACATTGCTGAATCAGATTTGGTTGTATATAAAACGGCGAATGATTCTTTTTATGAAACCGATCTGGAGGAGAAATTGAAAGAACTAAACGTGAGCGAATTGGTAATTACGGGATGTGCGACTGATTTTTGTGTAGAATCCACAATTCAATCTGCATTGGTTAAGAATTTTAATATTACTGTAGTTAAAGATGCGCATACAACGGCGGATCGGCCCCATTTATCTGCAGAGAAAGTAATTGAACATTACAATTGGGTTTGGAGTGATCTGATTCCAACCAAAGGAAGGGTTGAAGTTGCCGCAACTGCAGAGATCTTATTTAATACTTAGGAAATATGCATTCTCAAGAGAGGATTGGTGATTTGTTAAGGACTACAAACAGAAGTCAAAATCATTTGTTTTTAATACATTCTATTGTAAAATATTAATACCTTTGTCGTGTCATTAGGGGTGCTTGAGTATTTATTTGGGCTGAGACTTTACCCTTTTACCTGATCTGCATAATAGTAGCGTAGGGAAATGATTCGTCTGATTTTAAATTGCCTAAGTAATTAGATAGAACCGTTTCGTTATGTACGAGGCGGTTTTCTGTTTTTACAGCCTTTTGTTTTGCAGATAATTATAACTAATTATTTGACTAATTAAAAATAACAAATGAGTTCTAAATTTAATAAGTATGCATCAGATTACGATGCGTGGTTTCTGGAAAATGAAAATGTATTGTATTCAGAAGTAAAACTTGTTGCCCATTTTCTTGAAAATGCAGGAGATGTATTCTCTGTTGGCTGTGGAAGTGGCTTGTTCGAAACAATTCTTGAAAAAGAATTCAATATTTCGATAAAAAATGGAATTGAACCTTCGGAAGGAATGGCTGATATAGCTAGGAAACGTGGCCTTAATGTGGACATAAGCACTGCGGAGGAGATGGAGTTAGGTAAGGAAAACTACGATACAATTTTGTTTAATGGTACGCCAAGCTATATTAGCGATTTACAAAAAGCATTTAATAAATCTTACGATGCTCTACGTCCAGGCGGTAAAATTGTAGTTATTGATGTTCCCAAAGAAAGTTCTTATGGAGTTTTGTATAATCTGGCAAAAGCGTTAGGCACTTGGGAACACCCATTATTAGAAGGAGTTCATCCAAGAAACCCTTATCCTATTGAGTTTGTGAAAGTAGCTAATTGGAGAACCACTGCCGAAAAAGTGGATATGCTGAAGAAATCCAATTTTAATAATCTTCAATTTGCTCAGACATTAACCAAACACCCCATAAATTCCAATTTGGTGGCTGAAGAACCAATTAACGGTTTTGATTGTGGTGATTATGTAGCTATTTGTGCACTTAAAAACTAATCGGTTATGAAAATGAGTAATAAATTAATTGAAAATTTATCTGCTATCAGAGAGCAAGCTCCCTTGGTTCATAATATTACTAATTTTGTAGTGATGAATACGACTGCAAATGCTCTGCTCGCTATTGGTGCTTCTCCAGTAATGGCACATGCCTTGCATGAAGTGAAAGATATGGTAAATATTGCTTCAGCGTTGGTAATTAATATGGGAACTTTATCGGAAGAATGGGTTGAATCGATGATTGTTGCAGGTGAAAAAGCCCGGGAAAGAAAAATACCTGTTGTATTCGATCCTGTAGGTGCAGGTGCAACGCCTTATCGAACGTCTAGTGCTTTGCGAATAATTGAAACGTGCAAGCCTAATATAATAAGGGGAAATGCTTCCGAAATAATGGCTTTAGTTGATCAAACAATGCTTACGAAAGGAGTTGATAGTTCTGTGGCTGCGGATGTTGCTTTAGAATCAGCTAAAATTTTGGCATCGGGAAACAATTGTGTTGTTGTTATAAGCGGTGAGATTGATTTTATTACTGATGGAATAAAAGTTGAATCGGTTGGTTTTGGAGATCAATTGATGGCCAGAGTTACTGGAATGGGATGCACAGCAACAGCAGTTTTGGGTGCATTTGCTGCAACAAATCCCAATACATTTCAGGCGGCAGTATTTGGGATGATGGTGATGGGAATTACTGGCGAATGTGCTGCGTCTAAGTCTATTGGACCTGGAAGTATGCAAATGCATTTTATTGATTGTCTGTACAGTTTATCTGAAATAGAAATTGAAAAAGCAACTTGTATTTTACAATGAGAAAGGAAGATCTAAAATTGTATCTTGTTACTGACAGTGACCTTGCGAACGGGAAACCTCTTGCAGAGATTATTGAAGCTGCTATTAAAGGAGGCGTGAGTATGGTACAAATTCGCGAAAAGAATTCGACGACTAGAGAATTCTATGAGTTGGTAATGTCGGTAAAACACATTTTAAAAGTTTACAATGTACCATTAATTGTTAATGATAGGTTGGATATTGCCTTGGCTGTTGATGCGGATGGTTTACATATAGGACAGAGTGATTTGCCCTATAAGGAAGCTAGAAAAATTCTAGGATTCGATAAGATCATTGGATTATCCGTGGAGAGTATCGAACAGGCAAGAGAGGCAAATGATTTGGATGTAGATTACATTGGTTTATCGCCTGTCTTTTCGACGCAAACAAAGAGCGATATTGCTAAACCATTGGGGCTTGATGGGATAAAGGAGATTGCTTCTTTTTCAAAACATCCATGCGTGGCTATTGGCGGGATCAATAAGAATAATTTGGGAAGTATTATAGAGGCAGGGGCTGATGGCGTTGCTCTTGTTTCTGCAATAATTTCGCAGGAATATCCTGAAAAAGCAGCAAGAGAATTAAAAAAGATTATTGATAGTATAATGAATGAACACATTGAGTAAATGGACTGGAGTACAAAAGCCTGGGAATCAATTGAGGAAATCTACACACAAATATTGAACTTATCCTTTATAAAGGAATTGACTAGTGGTACGCTTGAACGGGAAAAATTCAATTTTTATTTGGAGCAGGATTCTATTTATTTGGCTGAATTTGGGAAAGTGCTGGCAGGTATTGCCTGTAAATTAGATAAGTCGGAGCATAGAAAGATTTTTTTGAGTTTTGCTCTTGATACGGTGGCTGTTGAACAGGCATTGCATCAGTTTTATTTGCAAAACAGGAAGAAAGTAGTAGAAGCTTCGCCTTCTTGTTTGCTGTATACCTGCTATATTCATAAACAATTGGCAACAACTTCGATCGAGGAGGCTGTTGCTGCTATTTTGCCATGCTTTTGGATCTATAAAAAAGTTGGAGATTATATTTTGGAAAATCAGATACCTGGTGAGAATCAGTACCAAAATTGGATTGATACTTATGGAGGAGATGAATTTTCGGAAGCGGTTGAGTTGGCTATTGACATTTGCAACGAATTGGCTAAAGGAACTACGATATGTAATCAAAATAAAATGATTGATGCTTTTGTAATGGCGTCGAAATTAGAATGGATGTTTTGGAAAAGTGCCTATGAAATGGAGGAGTGGCCTGTAAAATCAAATATAATTTATGTATGAAAACATACAATAGAGTTTTAAGTATAGCCGGAAGTGATTCCGGAGGAGGAGCTGGAATTCAGGCTGACATTAAATCAATTTCGGCTTGCGGTTGCTATGCCGCAACGGCAATAACAGCAATAACAGTTCAAAATACCTTGGGCGTGAGTAATGTTCATGCTGTTCCAGATCAGATTTTGCAGGAGCAAATTGAATCAGTTCTTTCAGATATTGGTGCCGATTCCATAAAAATTGGCATGTTGCATTCTTCAAATACAATTCTTGCTGTTTGCAGCGTATTGGATCAATACAAGGGCATAAAGAATATTGTTTTGGATCCAGTAATGGTTGCAACATCGGGTGATGTTTTATTGTTGGATGAGGCGGTTGATACACTAAAAAGATTTTTGATTCCAAGAGTAAGAGTGATAACACCGAATGTTCCGGAAGCTGAAATTTTATTGGGCCGAAAGATTGAATCTCAATCGGAATTTATTCCTTGCGCCAAGGAATTAGCAAATTTATTTCAGGTTTCAGTTTTGCTAAAAGCGGGCCACTTAGACGATGATGATTTAATTGATGTTTTTTACGATTTTGAAAATCAGGAGAGTATATCGATGAAATCCAAACGGTTAAATACAAGAAATACTCATGGAACCGGGTGTTCAATGTCATCAGCTTGTGCTGCTTTTCTGGCTCGTGGTTTCGATTTGCAAATGGCGGTACAGTTGGCTAAAAATTACATTAACAATGCAATTGTGGCTGGGGCTGATTATCGGATTGGTGAAGGGAATGGGCCTGTGAATCATTTTTACGAATACTGGAAGTAATGGAAACAAGAGGCCTTTTTACCCGGCAAGTTTGGGAGCTGGTTCATCCTACATTTCAAGAAATAACCTCATGTCGATTTGTTTGTGAACTAGCAGATGGTTCACTGCCAAAAAAATGTTTTGCACATTATTTAACTCAGGATGTATTGTATCTTATAAAAGATGCAGAAGCTTTAGGGAATTTAAGTAAGCGGGCGACTGTGGCAGAGGATCAATTGTTTTTTGAAGAATTGCGAAATGATGGTCTTCAAGTAGAGCTTGTGATAAGAGAAGAATACCTCGGTTATTACGAACTTCAGGAAGCAGCAAGTCAATCCAAAGCTTTCGCTGATTATTCCGATTTTTTACTAAAGCATTCATTGGAATCGCCTTATGAAGTTGCATGTGCAGCCTTATTACCCTGTTTTTGGATTTATGGAGCAGTTTGTGATTTTATAATTGCAAGAATGACTGAAAATAATCCATATCAAAAGTTTATTTCAACTTACTCAGGTGATGAATATTATTCATATCTAAACACATTTATTGAAATAGTGGAGCAAAATTTTGTGAATTCATGTTTTCAAGAAGATATGATCAATGTTTTTATTGAAGCAAGTGAGCATGAATTGCGTATTTTTGAAGAATCAATGCTGTTTGCAAAGTAGTACTGATGAATGGTCAGTTTTAATTGAAAATCTATTGATAGAATCATGAAAATCACAAATGAAACAGCACTTCTGCTAATCGATCTTCAAAAAGGATTTGAAGATATTGAGCATTGGGGTGGAGAAAGAAATAATCCTGAAGCAGAAAAAAATGCGGCTGAAATTTTGAAAGTCTGGCGTGAAAGAGGATTGCCTTTATTTCACATTAAACATTGTTCTACTACACCAAGTTCGCCTTTTGTTGAAGGTAATCCTGGAAATGAATTCCTGGAATTGACCAGACCAATTGAGGGTGAACCTGTGATTAAAAAGAATGTGAATTCGGCCTTTATTGGTACAAATTTAAAAGAACTGATTGATGAAAAAGGCATAACTAAATTAGTGATTGTTGGCTTGACCACAGATCATTGCATTTCTACTACGACAAGAATGGCTGGTAACTTTGGCTACGAAACTTACTTAATTGAAGATGCAACTGCTGCTTTTGATAAAATTGGTGTTAATGGTGAGAAATTCTCTGCTCAGCTTATTCACGATACAGCATTGGCAAGTTTGCACGGAGAGTTTGCAACTGTTCTTGATACAGATGAGTTTTTAAATTATTTGAAGTAGAGATCGTTTTCTATTAAACTAAGGCATCAAACAATATTTCAACCGGATGCAGGGCTTCACGTTCTGTTTCATCTTTTATTTGATGACGGCAGGAGGTGCCTGAAGCTGCTATTAGTGTTGTTTTAGGTGCTTTTCGTACCTCGGGGAGGAGCACTAATTCACCAACTTTTTTACTTAAATCGTAATGCTCTTTTTCGTAACCAAACGATCCGGCCATGCCACAACAGCCAGATTGAATTTCCGTTGCGCTATAGTTCTCGGGGAAGCTTAATATCTCTTTTATGGGTAAGGATGAGGCTAAAGCTTTCTGATAACAATGTGTGTGGAATTTTACTTCTTTTTTTGCTGTAGTAAATTGTTCTTTTTTAATTCTGCCGTTTTTCATTTCCTGATACAAATACTCTTCAATTGTAAAGGTGTTTTTCGATAGTCTTTTAGCATCTTCTATCATATCCGGAGTTACCAACTCAGGATACTCATCACGAAAAGTAAGTATTGCTGATGGTTCAATACCAATTAGCGGACATTCTTCCGTGATTAGATTTTTAAGCAGGTTCACGTTTTTTATTGCCAGGAATTTAGCCTTTTTCACCAATCCTTTCGATAGATAAGTTCTGCCGCTTTCAAAGTGTTTTGGAATAATAACCTGATAGTTCAGACGTTCAAGCAGTTGAATTGTTTTGATGCCTATTGGAGTATCATTGTAGTTAGTAAATTCATCAGCAAAGAGATATACTTTCTTTTTAGCAGATTCTTTTTGGGATGAAGAATGCCATTTTCGCAACGTTGTTTTGTGCAGCTTAGGAATACTTCTTTCTTCAGCAAAACCAAGATTCTTTTTTACAATTTTCCCTATTGTGGGATGTTGATTCACATAGTTGAACAGGCTGGGAGCATAACTACCCAATTGATTTATTTTTGTGATGCTGGCAATTAGCCGACTTCTAAAAGGAACTGGATTTGAATCGTAATATTGTTGTAAAAATTCAGCTTTTAGCTTGGCCATATCAACGCTCGACGGACATTCAGATTTACAAGCCTTACACGATAAGCATAAATCCAATATGTCGTATAATTCCTTGTGATTGAATGGATTGATTTTGTTTGAATCGGTAAGAAATTCACGAAATAAATTGGCGCGGGCTCTGGTGGTAAGCTTTTCATCCAGTGTGGCCTGATAGCTTGGACACATTCCTTTGCCGGTGATATGCGTGTTTCTGCAATCACCGGATCCGTTGCAACGTTCTGCAGCACGAACAATCCCCATGTCGTTGGAGAAATCGAAATAAGTTTGAATGTCGCGCGTTTTCTGATCGGCTTCATAACGCAAATGGGTATTCATTTTAGGTGTATCTACAATCTTGCCGGGATTAAAGATGTTGTTGGGATCCCAGCATTGTTTGATATCCCGCAAGAGCTGATAGTTTTGTTCTCCAATCATAATGGAAATAAATTCACCACGCAGTCTTCCATCACCATGCTCACCACTCAACGATCCATTGAATTTTTTCACCAGTTTCGCAGAATCCAAACCAATGGCATGAAATTTTTCCTGATCCTTCGAATCTTTTAAATTCAACACAGGTCGCATGTGAATTTCACCGCTTCCAATATGTGCATGAAATACGCATTGAATCTCATGCTTTTTCATCAAATCTTTAAATTCGGCAATATAATCGTATAACATTTCAGGAGTTACCGAGGTATCTTCAATTAAGGAAACAGGTTTGGCATCACCTTTCATATTCGATAAAATTCCCAGAGCAGATTTACGTAAATCCCAAACTCGCGACATGTTATCTGCTCCTGAAACGATAGGGAAATGATAGCCCAGTTTTTGTTCTCTAAATTCAGCTTCCATTTCCCGGGCAATTTTATCAATTTCGTTTTTTGATTCTCTGGCAAACTCAATTATGAGTAATGCACCCGGATTTCCTTTCAAAAAGAATCGGTTTTTTGCTTGTGTAATATTTCCTTCCGTTAATTTCAGAATCTGATCGTCCATTAATTCGACAGCACCAGGGTGATATTTTAAAGCAATAAGATTGCCTTGAATTGCATCTTCCAGATTTTCAAAATGAGCGCAAATCAAGGCTTTTTCCTTAGGAGGAACCGGAACCAGATTTAATTTTATTTCGGTTGTGAGAGCCAATGTTCCTTCTGATCCAGCTAAAAGCTGACTGAAATTAAACGCATTTCCCTTTGAATTGAAAGGAGAGGAAGACGCCAGTATATCAATGGAATATCCGGTGTTTCTTCTTTTTATTTTTGGATCAGGATATTCTCGTGCAATTGCTTCCTGATTTTCATCAGATGATAGAATACTTTTTATTTGCTGATACAACTTAGATTCCAAACCTTTGTTTTCATTGCATTTAAGTTCAAATTCTTCATTGCTTAAAGGAGAAAAAACAGCTTTACTTCCATCGCTTAGCAGACAGGTTACTTCGATAGTGTGATCACGCGTACTTCCATAGATAATTGAATGCGATCCGCAGGAATTATTTCCCAGCATTCCACCCAGCATGCAACGACTGCTTGTTGAGGTTTCCGGACCAAAGAACAAACCGTAATCTTTCAAATACATGTTTAATTCATCGAGTATTACGCCGGGCTGAACGCGAACCCATGCTTCCTCTTTGTTGACTTCAATAATTTTAGTGAAGTGTTTTGATAGATCAACCACAATTCCATCACCAACTACCTGTCCTGCCAAAGATGTTCCTGCGGCTCTCGGGATGAGTGCTAAATTTTCATCAGATGCAAACCGAATTAAGTGTTGTAAGTCATTTTCTGTCTTAGGATAACAAACTGCCAGAGGAAGAACCTTATAAGCAGAAGCATCTGTTGCATAAATAAGACGTGTAGTCATGTCACGAAAAAGTTCGCCATCCATTTTTGCATTAAGTTCCTCAAATAGTGCAGTTTGCTTCGTATATTCCATAGTGTTGGTGTAATTGTAGTGTTAGATTCTTCAAAACTGAAATTACATTTTTATTTTAAAATGCCGGCTTATTGAGAATGAATATTTATTAAAAAAATTAATTAAAAACTTTAAAATATTTTTGATTTAGGAATCTAAAGTTTGCATTTTATTCATACTTTTGTAAAGTCGAGATTACAAAACTGATTAAAATACTGAACATCAATGGACTTATTGCAGAGAATTAAGGAAAATGCGCGTTTAAGTGGTAAAACAATTGTATTACCTGAAGGAACAGAGGAGAGAACTTTACAAGCTACTGACATCCTATTAAGTGAAAAAATCGCTAAGATCATTCTAATTGGAAACCCTGACGAAATTGCTTCTGAGGCGACTCGCTTAAATTTGAAAAATATCGGTGAAGCGATAATTGTTGATCCAAAAAAACATGACAAAATGGAGGCTTATGCTGAAATTTTAGTTGAATTGAGAAAGAGTAAAGGAATGACAATGGAAAAAGCCATGGTTTTGGTTCAGGATCCATTGTATTTGGCAACCTTAATGATTAAAGCCGGTGATGCAGACGGCGAAGTTGCAGGTGCTTTAAATGCTACCGGTGATGTATTACGTCCTGCATTTCAGATTATAAAAACAATGCCGGGTATTTCTGTGGTATCAGGTGCTTTTATAATGATTTTAAAAGATAAAACATTTGGTGATAATGGAATGATGGTATTTGCAGATTGTGCAGTTCATCCTAATCCTACAGCAAGTGAATTGGCTGAAATTGCTGTAGCAACTGCAAAAACCACAAAAGCAATTGCTAAAATGGAACCTCGTGTAGCCATGTTAAGTTTCTCTACTATGGGATCTGGTAAACACGAAATGGTTGATAAAGTAGTTGAAGCAACTCGTTTGGCAAAAGAAATGGCACCGGAATTTCAAATTGATGGAGAATTGCAGGCTGATGCAGCTATTGTAGAAGCAATCGGTGCTCAGAAAGCTCCAAACAGCGCAGTTGCCGGAAGAGCTAATGTTTTGGTTTTCCCTACTCTGGAAGTTGGAAATATTGCTTATAAATTGGTTCAGCGTTTGGCAGGAGCAGAGGCTGTAGGTCCTATTTTACAAGGAATGGCCGCTCCAATTAACGACTTGTCAAGAGGTTGTTCTGTCAGCGATATAGTAAACTTGGTTGCTATAACCGCGAATCAGGCTGCAGGATTATAATAAATCAAATATCAAACAAAATATAAAACAAAATTCTGATGAACGTTCTAGTTTTTAATTGTGGTAGTTCTTCCTTAAAATATCAGTTATTGAGTATGGGTGAAGAAGCCACTTTGTTGGCAAAAGGTCTTGTAGAGAGAATTGGTCTTAAAGAAGGCGTTATTTCTCACAAACCAGAGGGGAAGAAGAAGTTCGAGTCGGTTCAGGATATTCCAAATCATGGAGTAGCAATCGACCTTGTACTAAAAGCATTGGTTCACCCTGAACATGGTGTTATCTCAAGTATTAAAGAAATAGATGCTGCTGGTCATCGTGTAGCTCATGGTGGTGAGTATTTTAAAGATAGTGCGCTTATTGATGCGAAGGCAAAAGAATTAATAGCGTCGTGTTGTGAATTGGCACCACTTCATAATCCAGCTAATTTAGAAGGAATTCTTTCTATGGAAAAATTACTTCCCGGTATTCCTCAGGTTGCTGTTTTTGATACATCTTTTCACCAAACGCTTCCACCAGAGGCATTTATGTATGGATTGCCATATGATTGTTACGAAACTCTTCGTGTACGTAAATATGGTTTTCACGGAACCAGTCATAAATTTGTAGCTAACAAAGCATGTCAAATTTTGGGATGGAACATTGAGGATAAGAAAATTGTTAGCTGTCATTTGGGTAACGGAGCATCTGTTTGTGCAATTGATGGTGGAAAATCTGTTGAAACTTCGATGGGATTTACTCCAAATGAAGGTTTGTTAATGGGTACCCGTACAGGTAATCTTGATTTGGGTGCACTTCTTTATATTGCAGAAAAGAAAAATTTGTCGATTGATGAAACAAACAAATTGATAAATAAGCAAAGTGGATTGGCTGGAATTTCAGGTATTTCTTCGGATATGAGAGATTTGGAAGTTGCTGCCGAAGGAGGAAATAAAAGAGCTCAATTGGCTTTGGATATGTTTGCTTATCGCGTGAAGCGTTTTGTAGGTTCATATACTGCATCAATGGGAGGTGTTGATTTGGTAATCTTTACTGGTGGAATTGGAGAGAATGATTCAATTTCCCGTGCAAAAATTGCCGGAGATTTTGCTTACCTGGGTCTTGATTTTGATTTAGAAAAGAATGATGGTTTGCGTGGTAAAGATGCAATCATCTCTAAAGAAGGATCTAAGGTGAAAGCCATGGTTATTACAACAAACGAAGAATTGGTTATTGCTTCAGATACTCAGCGTATTGTAAGTGCATTGAATTAATTCGGTGAATAATAATATAGTAAAGCTCTGTCGAAAGACAGGGCTTTTTTTTATTTGCAAAACGGGCAGGTCTAAAATTCTCATCCATATATCAGACAAAAAAATAAATAGGTTATATTTTTTTTGAAACAAAAGATCAGAATTATCGTTAAGACACTAGTATTCATTTGCTAAATATGATTTGTGCAGCTCAAACTGAATTCTATGATTAGAACATCTACTTTATCAGTTCAATTTTTTCTTATTTTATTGTTGATCTCAAATTCATTTTCTTCAGAAGGGCAGAGAACGAATTTTAGATTTTATCAATACAACAAGGAGAATAAACTCAATGAAGAATTGGTAAAATCCTCCCAGCAGGATTCTTTGGGTGTATACTATTTTGCCACCGATGATGGAGTATTATTCCTGCATAATGATCATTTTGTACCACTCATTTTACCAGAAGGGAAATCGAACTATTTTAAAGAATTGTTCAAAAGGAAGAGTGGAGAACTTTTGGCTGTTTCCGATGATGCTGTTTATAAAATTAAAGGATCATTGGAAAAAGCAGAGCTGAAATTGTTTATTGAGTGCAATACCGATCCATCTAAACCCAAATACCCAAAGCATTTGTTTGAGGATCAGAAAAATGATTTATGGATTACAGATTATAATCATATTTACAGATATAAGGGAGATACTGTTGAAAAATTCAGGATGGATGGAAAAAACCTGACCTCATCTTATATCAGATCTTTTCAGTTTCTGGAGTGCGACAATGGAAATTTGATTGTAGTGTCTCAAAAGGGATGGTTTTATAATTTTGATTCTCAAAACAATACATTTACCGATTCAGATTTTAATCTGAATCTAATCATTCATTCTTCTTTTAAAATTGGAGCCAATGAATTTTTACTGGGCACCTCTGAAGGTATTATTAAGATAGTATTTGATTCACAGGCCAAAGTAATTAGGGAAGATGTAATTACAGAGAATATAATGGCATCTTGTTTCGAAAGGATTTCGGATAATAAAATATTAATTGGAACATGGTTTCAAGGACTGGCAGAGCTTGATATCGCAGATAAGTATTCTGTATCCAATGTTGGTGGCTTCCCTTATTTTACGGTTAATGATATCTTTTTGGATGATTTTGGAAAGTATTGGGCATCCACAAATTCCGGAGCAGTACTTATGGAAAAGAAGTTCTTTTCATATCAATTTCAATCTTCGAATTCGGAATATATTGCATCTATTGATCTTTCTGATGATGGGAATGTAAATTTTGCCGGTACAATGAGCCTTTTCAAGGTGGATGATAAAAAAGGCATTGAAAGGCTGCCGGTTAATTTTGAGGGATCGCTTCATGTTTTTAAGTGTTCGGGAGATTTAAAACTAATAGGCACTGAGCAAGGTCGCTTATATGTTTTTAAAGGCGAAGATTTACTTTTGGATATAGCCGTTTCAAATCAGGCAGTTACCAGTATTCAGATTCCTTCGGAACAAATTGCCTGGGTAGTTGCCAACAAAGAATTATTTGAGGTTGATTTAACGACAGGTAAGGTGAAGAGTTATCTTGATTCATTTCAGGGGAAGCGCATAGTACAGGATATCTGTTTAGATTCAAAAAAGAATCTTTATATAGGCGGGGAGTTTAAGCACTCCTATTTGTTTAAATATGATCTTGCCAAAGATGAGATTATTAATATCAGCAAACCAGTTTCATTTGCAATAGGAGAAGATTTTTGGGTGATTGATCTTGAGATGGATAAGGATGTGATGTATATGGGCACTTCGGAGGGGTTGTTAAAATACACCGAAAATCTTGTTGAGAGAGTTGACTTAGGAGAAATGTCAAATAGTGAAGTTAATTCTGTTGCAATTGACAAACAAAATTCAATATGGCTGACAACAAGTAAAGGAGTAGTTCGTAAGCAAAAAGCAGATATTTCCCTGTTTACACAGGAGCAGGGCTTGCCTTCAAAAACATTTATAAACCGAAGCTTACTGGTTGATTCGAAGAATTATTTATGGGTAGGAACTTCTAATGGTATTGCTTTTGCATCGGTATCAGATTCTATTCTGCCAACTCCAATGCCATTAGTATATGCAGCAGATAACGAAGGGGAGCTTATTCTTCAAAATAATTCTGTTTCGATGAGGGCAAACTCCATGTTATTATTGGATGTTGCAGCCAGCATTTATCCGCAGAAACAAAATAAATTTCAATATTGTACAATTAATGCCTCTCAAAAAAAACTTGAATGGAAAGAGCTGTCTGCAAAAAATCAGATTTTACTATCCGATTTAGAAGCTGGGAGGTATAAAATTTGTGTTCGTGGAAAACATGAAGGAAATTATACCTGGAGCGAACATCGTATAATTACACTTGTAGTTAAACAGGTATGGTATTTAAGTTGGTATACTATTCTCACGGAAATTTTAATCGTATCATTTCTGATATATTTAACGAATGAATACAGTAAAAGAAGAACAAAAAAGAATTTGTTAGCACTCGAGAAGATTGTCTCTGACAGAACAAGTCAGTTGCAAAATGCAAATGAGAATTTATCGACAGCAAATATTGCAAAAGATAAATTTTTATCGATAATTGCTCACGATCTAAGGAATCCGTTTAATGCCATTCGCGGGTTTTCAAGAATTCTGATTAAGGATTCTGATATTTTGACGGCAGAAGAAAAAAATGAGCTGATCGAGACCATATACAGAAGTTCTGATGATACATTTAAGCTTTTGGAAAGTTTATTGGAATGGGCCAATGTTCAGAAGGGAAATTTTAAATTAAATGTGGAAGAGTTTGATTTGAAATCTCTTTTGGAAAAGAACCTGAGTATTCATAAGAGTTTGGGATTGTTAAAAGGGCTTGAGGTAAAAGGTGAATTTGATCATGTAAATGTGAAAGCAGACAAAGCGATGATAGATACTGTGATTCGGAATCTAATGTCAAATGCAATTAAATTTTCATTTTCTGGTCAAACAATTGCATTAAGTTTGAATCGGACAAATGGTTTTGTTGTGATTAAGGTTTCTGATCAGGGAATTGGAATGACGGAAAAGCAATTGGAACAACTCTTTAAAATTGATACAGTATTTACCAGCGAAGGTACTGCAAATGAATCGGGTACAGGATTTGGACTAATGCTCTGTAAAGAATTTGTAGAATTGAATGGAGGTGAAATTTGGGCGGAAAGCGTAAAAGATAAAGGGACAAGTTTCTTTTTCTCAATTCCCAAAATAAAATAACTGAAATCCAAGAAATTCTTTCATGTGTTCCGATAAAATTTCAATCTGCAATAATAATCACTGTAAAAGATAATATTTGTAGGTTTTGGCGTCTGTTTTCAATGCAATTCGTAATTATTTTCTATTTTTGCCTTACAACTTAAACAATAAGGATTTAATTTCCTGAAACACATTCACTAAAAAAAATATTGAAAATGATTACACGTTTAGATCAAATCATTGATGTTCTTAAAAACCGCGAAAAGAAGCGTTTGGTAGCGGCTTATGCAAACGATTCTCATACTATTGGAGCTGTAAATGATGCAGTGCAGCATGGTATTATTGATGCAACATTGGTTGGCGACAGGGAAACTATTGAGAAAACTTGTGCGGAACACAATTTTGACATCGCTAGGTTTACTGTTATTCACGAACCGGATGAATTGAAAGCAGCCCAAAAAGCAGTGGAGTTGATCAATAACGGAGAAGGTGATATGATTATGAAAGGCCTTGTTAGTACAGATAAGTACATGAAGGCAATTTTAAATAAAGAAACCGGACTAATGCCTCCGAAAGCAGTTTTAAGTCATGTTACTGTTATGGAGAATCCAAATTACCATAAATTACTGGTGGTGAGTGATGTTGCCGTTATTCCTCAGCCCGATTTGGATCAGAAAATTGCCTTAACAAACTATGTGATAAATGTCGCACGTGCTTTGGGTATCGAAAAGCCAAAGGTTGCTTTAATTGCTGCTTCGGAACAGGTTTTACCAAAAATGCAGGCGTGTGTTGATGCTGCTATTATTTCGAAAATGGCAGACCGCGGACAAATTAAGAATGCTTACGTTGATGGTCCTTTGGCAATTGATGTTGCTATCGATAAAGAATCAGCAGAGATTAAGAAATTAGATTCAATGGTTGCCGGTGATGCAGATTGTATGGTATTTCCAAATATTGAATCGGGGAATGTATTCTACAAGGTGAACACCAAGTTGGCAAATGCTGAGCTGGGAGCTATGGTTGTTGGTGCTAAATGTCCGGCAATTCTTTCATCCCGCGGCGATAGCGTAAAAACCAAATTGTATTCAATCGCTTTGGCAGCCTTGGTAGCTTCAAAATAAAGTCTTAAGTACAGCATTTTGTCTTACTTACATGCTTTGTACCCGTAACTGTTTACTAACTACTAACAACTAAAAATTCATGTCCCCAATACGTTCACTCGATCAAATGGTTGAGCATCTTCGCGAAAGCGGAAAGAAGAAGAAAATTGCTGTTGCTTATGCACAGGATCCCAATACCATTGGCGCAATTGCTAAGGCTATAGCCGAAGGTTTTGTAGAGGCTGTGATGATTGGCGATGAGGCTGAGATCAGAAATAAGGCTAAGGAAGAAGGAATTAATCCTGATATTTTCACCATCGTTCATATTCCAAACGATGTGGCAGCTACTACAGAAGCCGTTCGTATGGCGCGTTTCGATGAGGTAGACGTGGTGATGAAAGGTTTGGTGGGGACTGATAAATTTCTGAAAGCAGTTTTGAATAAAGAGCAAGGTTTGTTACCGCTCAAAGCAGTAATGAGCTACGTTTGTGCATTGGATTTGCCAAAATACAACAAGCTTCTGTTTGTTTCGGATACAGCCGTTTTGCCGTTTCCTGATTTAAATCAGAAAATTGCTATGGTGAACTATTCGGTGAAAATGGCTCGAAAGTTTGGGATTGAAAAACCAAAAGTGGCCTTGATATCGGCAACAGAGAAACCAAATACAGCATTTCCGTCAAGTATTGATGATACCATTATTTGCAAAATGGCCGATCGGGGTCAGATAAAAGATTGCATAGTTGATGGACCATTGGATGTGTTTTTGGCTTGCGATCCTGCTTCTGTAGAGATCAAAGGAATTGCAACACCAATTAAGGGTGAGGCTGATTGTCTGGTATTTCCATCATTGGAAGCTTGTAACTCGTTCTATAAAGGACTAATGCTGTTTGCTGGTGGTGAGTTGGCTGGTTTAATTCAGGGAACAACAAAACCGGTTGTGGTGATGTCGCGAAGCGAAAGTGAAAAATCAAAATACTATTGCATTGCTCTGTCTGTTTTAATGGCGGATTAATACAATAGGTAATGATCAATAAATAATTGAAGAGGCGCGATGTATCGTGTCTCTTTTTTTTGCGTAAAGAAGTTTAACCACAAAGAAAACCGAAGGCATTCTCAAAGTGACACAAAGGAAAAAATAATTATACCACAGAGGCACAGAGAAAAAGGGTTGTATTGCTTGTGTTATTTGATAATTATTAATTTACAACATCAAATTCACAAAAAAGATCCTATCCTAAGACTGTGTTGGACTCCGTGTCTCTGTGGTGTAAAATAATCGGTGAAGCGTAAAGAATTTTAACCACAAAGAAAACCGAGGGCATTCACAAAGTGGCACAAAGGAAAAAATAATTATACCACAGAAGCGCAGAGAAGAAGGGTTGTATTGCTTGTTTTATTTGATAATTATTAATTTACAACATCAAATTCACAAAAAAGATCCTATCCTAAGACTGTGTTGGACTCCGTGTCTCTGTGGTGTAAAATAATCGGTGAAGCGTAAGAAGTTTAACCACAAAGAAAATCGTAGGCATTCACAAAGTGGCACAACGGGAAAAATAATTATACCGCAGAGGCACAGAGAAAAAGGGTTGTATTGCTTGTGTTATTTGATAATTATTAATTTACAACATCAAATTCACAAAAAAGATCCTATCCTAAGACTGTGTCGGACTCCGTGTCTCTGTGGTGTAAAATAATCGGTGAAGCGTAAGAAGTTTAACCACAAAGAAAATCGAAGGCATTCACAAAGTGGCACAACGGGAAAAATAATTATACCGCAGAGGCACAGAGAAAAAGGGTTGTATTGCTTGTGTTATTTGATAATTATTAATTTACAACATCAAATTCACAAAAAAAATATCCTATCCTAAGACTGTGTTGGACTCCGTGTCTCGTACGTTTGTATTAATTCATAATTATTAATTCCTAACTCCTAACTCATAATTCAATTCCTATCTTTGTTAAATGACAAACAAAAAACCATACTGTCTGATGCCCTGGATACATTATCATGTAGGAAATGCCGGGCGTGTAAAAGCCTGTTGTGTTGCCAATATTCCTTACGGAGATTGCAATACCCAGTCTTTTACCGAAATATGGAATGGTGATGCCATAAACGAATTAAGAGCCAGATTTGCGAAAGGAGAGAAAGATTCCCGCTGTGCAGTTTGTTACCGCTTAGAGGAAGCTGGAGGGAAGAGCATCCGTCAGGAAACACACGAAAAATTTGGTGCCGACTATCAGGAACAGAAAATGAATTTGCCTTTTACTTTCGATATCCGATTTTCGAATGCCTGTAACTTTGCTTGTCGCACCTGTTGGCATGGAGCCAGTTCAGGATGGTTTCCCGAAGCGAAACAGTTGAAACGTAATTTAGGAGAGAAGGCTGTATTACAGAACATTCAGGACTTTGATGCGTTTATTGCAGAAACAGGTGAAGCTTTGCTGCAGGCCAAAGAAATTTACTTTGCAGGTGGCGAGCCTTTGGTTACCAAAGAACATTACCTTTTGCTCGATTGGTTGGTGAAAAACAAAGCCACACAAATCTATTTGCGGTACAACACCAACTTTTCCGTTTTACAAATGGGAAAGTACAATGTATTGGATTACTGGAAACATTTTACGAAAGTAGAAATATTGGCCAGCATTGATGCGAATGGCAAATTGGGGGAATACATCCGAAAAGGACTCAATTGGGAGCGGTTTTTGGCGAACAGAGATCAAATTCGTACTTACAAAAACATTCGCTTCTTAATTGCCCCAACCATTTCTGTCTTTTCCATTTTGAATTTGCCTGATTTGTACCAAATTTGCCTGCTGGAGCAGATTATAGAACCCGATGGTCTTTACATTAACATGCTCGACCGCCCCTTGCATTACAATACAAAAGCACTGCCCGAAAGCAGCAAACAAATGGTTGTTGCAACCTTTCATCAATTTTACCAGTGGGCAGCCAAAAAGCAGATTCCCCAAGCGGTGATTCGCCAATTTAAAGAATGCGAAGCCTATATGCTAAGCGATAATCTCTCAAAACAATGGAAAAATTTTGAGAAGGAAACGGCACTTTTGGATGAAATGAGAGGAGAGAGCCTTGATGAGGTGCTGATTAGGACTTACGAATTCTGAGAATGCAAACACAATCCAGAAGTGTGTCAATGAGATTATTTCATAAAACTGTTTGAATAGTTTACTGTCGTTTTCATTTTGAGCTTGTCGAAAAATCTTTAGTTGCGAACAGCTGATGCTTTGATATTGCTCATTTCCTCCTTGTGTCTTATTTATACCAATTTAATTTCAAAATAAACTTTATTAAAATGAATTAATTTTTAGCTGTATCGAGGCAAAAAAGTAAAGCACAGCCATGTTACGATGCATCTTTTTTAACGAAGATATAGCTGAAAAGAAGCATTTTATAAGACATATTTAGATGTTAATTTGGTATTATTCTTTTCCATCACTTTGTCAAATCGGCTGTCCATACAAACACTGATATCGGTGGTTATAAATTTCCCATTGTAAAACAGACTGAAAATTGTTGCGGGCGTTGGTGCAGTTTGCGCCAGTTCCATGCTGTCCAGTTTAATAATTTGTAACGGCAAGTTTCTTTTATTTGCTGTTTCAACCATCGAATTTCTTACGTGATACTCTGAGAACGGACAACGATTTGAATAGTAAACTACTAATCCATTTTTATCAATTATGTTGTTGCTTTTTACAGAATCTTTAAATTTTGGATTGTCAGCCCTGGAGTTTATCTTTTTCACCAATAAACTAAATCCGGAAGGCAGCTCCTCAATAGTTTCAAATCCTTGTTTTAAGAGCCATTTTGTATCGCTCATAAAATGAAATTTTTTCGTTCCAACAACTGTAACCAGACCGTTTTTACCTTGTGATTCAGCATCTTTAAGGGCGAGTCTTACTAATTCTTTTCCGTAACCCTTACCTTTGTATTGACCCGAAACCCAAAAACAGTTTACCAACAAATAATTTGCAGCTTCAATGGGAACCCATCCTTTTTCGGCGGGGCCATACTCAATAAAGACTTTCGCTCTTGCATCAATTCTTCGGAATACATATTCGTTGTCGAATTCCTTTTTCAGCCAGTTTTTTTTTAATTCGTAACTGTCCTTGCATTTCTTGTCTGAGATTGCACAACAAATATGTTCCTTGTCAATATTTGCTTGATTAAGTGTGATAATATTTTCCATTTTTCTTATTTCGTTTGTATGCTTTTACAAAACATGAAAGTGATTCGTTGAATAGAGTCTGTTGGTATTGCTTCTACTTAAATGAGAATTATTTAGAAGCCAGTCCGTCGAATTAAGCCTTGCTGATGTTGTCAGCAAAGTAAAAAGCTATGCAGTGATGGAGACTGATTTGTAATTAACGCTCATTTTTGATGCCACGATACTAATTATTAATAATTGTAAAGCATGAAACAACATAAGAGGCAAAAGGATAATGCCGATGGAAGCTATGTTTCCAAATATTATTTTAGAAAATACCGTTCCGTGTACCAATGATTTTTTTGTTCCACAAAACTGGGCTGTAATTTGATCTTCGGTATTGAATTCCATTTCTTTAGATAAGAATCCTGTAAAAAAGAACATCAAACAAAACAATAGCAAAACGGCAATAATGAGCAGAAGTAAATCCCAAATAGACACCGAACTAAATATATTCTCCTCAAACGATGCAGCAAAACTTTTGTAGATGATCAGTAGAATAATAGATTTATCGAATAATGTTAAATGCTTATTGTGTTTTTGCGCAAATTCTCCAAAAAAGCGTTGTAAAAGAACTCCCATTATTACCGGTAAAATTATTTGAACAATGAGTTTTAGATAGATATCGGTAAAATTAAAATCTGTTTGGGCACTCTGAACAAATAACCCCATCCACAAGGGGGTAATAACAACACCAATAATTCCGGATATACTGGCATTAAAAATAGCGGCAGGAATATTACCCTTTGCGATAGAAACCATTACTACAGATGATGATACGGTTGATGGAAGTGCTGCCAGGAAAAAAAACGCCAACCAGATGATTTTTTGTTCTTCATTTTGAATGAATGGCCGAAATACTAAAATCAGTAAGGGAAATATCAAAAAAGTGGATGATTGTATCAGAAGATGCAGTTTCCAGTTTTTGATTCCTTCTTTTAGTTTTGTGGGACTCAATTTAAGTCCGTAAAAAAAGAAGATAAGTGAAATTCCGATTGCACTAATTGTGTCGATAGGAATCTTACTTTCACGTGTTCCCCAATCTGGAAAAATATAAGCTATGCTGATTACTGCTATAATAGACAGAACAAATTTATCAATTTTTATCTTCATAAATATTTTATTGATTAAGGTATGTTAAATAAAACAGTGCAGTTGATTTGTTGGTGTGTTACGTCGCTTTGTTAGGCGTCCCAATTGTGTTGCCTTAATCATGTGCACAGAAACAAAGCAAGCAAAAATAAATGTTATTTTATTGCAGTAAGCTTGTGATAGCAAATAAATAAAGAATTTAAATAGGGAAGGAGTACTGTTTTAATTTGCTTGTTGGTGTTTTCATGTGAAATTTGATGGTTCAGTTTAATTTTTTACTATGCACACGATTTTTCTTCAGCCATAATTTTATTCCTCTACGTGCTTGCCAATAGTGATTGATGTGCCTTTAATTCCTGCATAAAAAACAATGATCTCGGCTGGTACAGTGCCCTCGTTTTTCCCGTAATGCCATTGGTTTACTAATTCAACAATAGATTCACCAGCCTTAAGGTGAAGCGTGTCGTTGGTTTCACTAATTACAGTTAATTCCCCTTTTAATAGAACACCTGCGTTAATTTCAGGATGTTTATGCAGCTCCAGCTTTGTTTTGGGTGGGATGGTTATTTTTAAAATAGTTACTTCTGCAGTGCCATCGGGATATTTTGGAAGGGGAGTGCCATTCCAGCTCTCAGATGTTTTGCTTAAAGTAATAACTTCGGTTTTGCTTGTTTCACTGGTACTGCAGGCAAACAACAGTAGGCTTGAGAAAGAAAACAGGATCAGTAATTTCTTCATTTTAAATAGTTTGTTGATTTAAAATAGTTTGTAAAGGCTTCGATTCATGATCTACAAGGGAGACGTTGAGTGTATGATTTTGTAAGGTATCAGGCTACCGCTGAAAATTGATGCGGATGAAAATATTCGAAAACCTCTGAAACCCCTATGAATATGCAAAATATTAAGGGCTGGTTATTATTTTCAATACTTTATTCTAAGCTTTATTACGTATTGAGTATTCCTGGTTTATTACTCAAATGTAGTTTGGCTTTTGATATCATTTTTAAATCCGATAAGCCCCATGACTTTGTTCCATTGCAATAATGATTAAACTTTTTTTTGTCGAGATGATCTCCGGAACATATTAAGGCTAAACAAGCTGAGCATCGTGAACTCATCCAGCATCCTGTACATTTTGAGTTTGCCATTTCGTAAAATTGCTTCAAGAGATATTCTGATTTTTCTTCATCAATACCCTTTTCAATATTTCCAATACTGGCAATTGAGTGTCCTGCTAGTTTTTCACAAGGATAGAAAAAATTGTCAGCCGCTAGATAGAGCCTGCTTGCACCCGGTATGCACTGGCCTAACCCCATAAATTGTGATGAGGATTTTGATTCTAAGAATCGCTTAAGCATTGGAGATAACAACGCAATAGAAAAATCTTTATTTGAAGATGTTTTGGATAAAATTCCAGCACCTTCTTTTAAAAGACGATCAATCAAACTATTTTTTAAGGATTCGACACTATCACTAGATGTTGTTTGTCTAAATTTTGCATCGTCAAGACCATATGTGTCTACATAATTTACTAATAAGTTTACATGTAATTCATTGAAAAAAATCTCTAATTTGTTAAGATTTTCACTTGGCATAACGACAACAGAGCAGCGCACCAAAAGATTAAAATAAGCAACATCAGTGTCTTTAATCATTTGCAGGGCTTTTATTATACAATCATATGTCCCTTCTCCATTTTTAAGTTTTCTAAAGCGATCATTTATTTCTTCAGGACCATCAAGACTTATAACTAATTGAACAGAGTGTTTTATGAAAAATTCTATTATTTCATGAGTCAAAAGAGTTCCATTGGTGGTAATCGAAAATACCATTTCTTTGCCTTTGTTACTGGCTTGTTTCTTTGCGTAGATTATTATTTCTTTTAGTAATGAATAACGCAAAAGGGGCTCGCCACCGTAAAATGAAATGGCCAAAGGCTTAACCTGATCCTGCGAATGATTTAAGAGATAGTCTACACCATCAAAAGCAACTTGTTTACTCATATTTTTTGATGTAAAACAGTCTTTTTGCTCATATGCTGCACCATTAATACAATATTCACAATTCATGTTACAAGAAGATGTTAACTCTAAGACTAATAAGCGCAATTTACGGTTCAGAGTTTCTTTAATTTCTGAGCTAGTATATGGATTTCTAGTAACCGGGCGTAAATCATCTGCGATTGAACTGGATCTAGGAATGTCACAGCCTCCATGTGGGTTGCAATATTCATTAAATATGGGAACCATATCGTCAGCTACCCAATTAATTATACCAGGAACGGTATTGAAAAAAAAATATTGTCCAGCAGTATAAAACAGCTTTCCCGTAAAATATGATGAATCTTTTCCCATGTAATCTTTTTTATGAATTGTTTTAGGAGCCTTTAAGTTAGCTCCCTGTCACCCAAAATGGCAGGGAGCTTGTGATGTTAGCCAGATACTCCACCAGCAAACGATGCCCCAACAGCAACAGAATAGGTAATAACTTCAACACCACTGCAACCAGGATTATTACAGCTGCAGTGTTCTGCACTTCTGGTAACGTTAACTCCATCAATCTGTGCTTCCAGCTTGTCTAATTCAATTCTTGCCTTTGTCAAATCTGCCTTAACTTGTTCTTTTGTTTTTTTAGTCATAATTTTTCCTCCTAATTTTAATTGAGTTGAACTTCTAAATCAATCTCTTCAAAAAGCAGAAAACATAAACCTTTTGCAGAAATTATTTCTTTTTTTTATATTCACGTGGTAGCCCATTCTTAACCTTTGTCTTGTTCGACTTGCCCAGAACATCAGTTTGTCTAAAAACTCATCAAACTGCTTAACTAAATCTTAAATATAGTGATTTTAAGGATACATAAAAATTGAAAATCCTTTTATTTGGAAATAGAATTGAGGTTCTTGTTTGAGTCATTTTTATCAATTGGTGGTATCTGAAAAGAATTGGTGCCGAGCGACAGTGAGACCACGAACACCTTTAGAAATTGCTATCCCAATCTATTTTATCATTGGACATTGAATTATCAGTTAACCTAAAATTGAATTGACTGCATAATAAGAGCCGTATGAATTGAGAGATTTACTGCCTGTCCCGATTTTTTTTCGGGATACGGTTCTGTGAGAAGTTAGGGGTGAATTGAAAATCGACGAAGTCAAATTCCCATGGCCCACTCGACTGTAAAACGTTTTTTTTAAGAATACTACTAATGTCAATTACTTTTCCAATCATTACTTGCTAAAACTAAAGACGTTTCAACTTGTCTTTTGGGTATTGACCAATAGCTTTTCAACAACCTATTTTTTTCTTCAATCGATAAAATTCTAAAATTATGCTTTTTATAGAAATTAATAGCCCAAGATGCATCTGCCCAAGTTCCAATTAAAATAGGTGTTTCCGCTTTATCAATTAAATGCTTCAATAATTTTCCTCCAATTCCTTTCTGTCTTGCAGAAGTTCTAACATAAGCGTGTCGAATTAGGGTTACATCTGTTTTTAACTGTATTCCCATTACACCCAAAATTTTATTGTTTTCTTTGTAATTCCAAAATTCCACACCTTCTTTTATCTGTGTTTCTAATTCTTCTTTTGACATATAAGGTTCTTTCCATCTATCGGTTGGAATAATTCCTTTGTAGGCAATTGAGGCATCATTGATTATTTCATAGATGGTGTCAAAATCTTTTTTCTCGTCACTTTTAATTATCATTCCTATTTTTTTAATGTTTTACTACGCATGTTGGCAACTGGGCATTGTACACTATTTAGTCAGTTTATATCCAATCACTGTTTTATATAAGGTTGGTATTATTAATAGCTTTTCATTGGCAATATATTCAATGTCTGCTGTAATGATTTTTTCTTTTCCTAAATCAATAATTAACTTTTTATCACCATACGAATCAATATGAAATATCTGTCCTTGCCAGGCTCCAGACACAAAAAATCCACTACTGCTATCACTAACAATACCATCTAAATTATCAATTCCACTAAAGATTTTGTTATATTTTTTAGTTAATTTATTTATAGCATATGCGGTTTTGTCATTCATATTCAGCAATAAAACATCATCGTTCGTACATAATAATCCATTGGAACCTGAAAGAAAATTATCATCAAGCCATACTTTTATTTTTCCATCTGATATTTTATAAATCTTATTCCCAAAACAATCAGAAATGTAAATATCACCATTTGAATCAGATGCGATATCATTAAAAAATTTCGCACTATCAACCACAAATACATTTTCAATTTTAGCAGTAACCGTATTTATCTGAACAACTCGGTTAATATCTGCCACATACAATTTGTTCTTATATAAACCCATGCCTTGTGGATTATCTAACCCTTCTACCCATTTTAAAGAATCAATTTCACCATTTGTTTTGATTCTGGAAATAAACCCATTTCCATCCTTTGCAAGATATTTACCGTTAATATTTGATACATAAATGATTTGTCTTGAATTGTCATAAAGTGCTGATTCTGGTTTGCAAAATAGAGAATCCGTTACCCATGCTCTTGAAAAGCTTTGACAAAAACCAATTGTTGAACTTAATACAAGTAAAATTATTATTTTTATTTTTTTCATTTCTTTCAAGTTAATTGATTAGACAATACATTATCTTGTTGTTCAATTAGTCTTTTGCCTTGTTGTTACCAAACGTTTTTATTTGATTCTCTTTACAAATGCTTCTCCTTTACCGATTTCAATAGTTGAGAATACCTCCTTAAATTTCTTGTAATCAAAATCTTTCCGGACTATCCACCAGCACTTTTTGTTTGACTCGAAACAATGAGGAAGTTCTTCTTCAATAAACTCACAAATTCGTAGTCAAAGTGAATGGCTGCAATTTCTTTACTGCGATGCGTATTGGCCGATAGGTGGATTTTTGTGCTCATTTACATGCTCTTGTTAAAGGTTTACTAAATTATAAAATGAATATTGTTTAGCAAAGCAGAATCAAATTAAATAAACAGGAAATAAGCTGATCTTTTTGCCTTATCATGCAAAATAAAAAAAACACCCCAAGCTCTCGCTCGGGGTATTTCCTTTTCTTCAGTTGTATGCAGTAATTAAAAAAAAATGATTCCAGTTGCTTGAATTGCTATCGGCATTCTTTATATGTCTATTGTGATAATTACTATTCCTATTGGAATAAATTATATTCTATTGCTTGGCAATTCTAATCTATTGGCAAAAATTAACTCCTATTGGTAAAAAAGTGCTCCTATTGGTAAACAAGTCAACTATTGTAGTGGTTTTGGCATTTTTTCACTTGCTTTTGCCTCAGTGTATTTCTTGTAAACCTTTTTTTGATACTCACTCGAATACCTCTTTTGTTTCTCTTTGTCGTTCCAGAAGGCGTACTTGCCATAGGCACGAATTTCGTCGACCAATTGTTTCAGGTAGGTGCAGGCTCTGTCGCGCATCAGCTTTTCCGGTCCGTTTTTGCTGTTTTTTACGCCGTCAACCTTGTTCAACAGGTCGAAAAGCCCGCGCGCCAGCTGTTGTGAGCGGTCGGTTTTGGTGGTATCAAATAGAATTGCTTTTTTAAAGGTTCAGGATATTGTCTGGCAAAAGCAGAGATGCATCGTAACATGGCTGTGCTTTACTTTTTTGCCTCGATACAGCTAAAAATTAATTCATTTTAAGTAAAGTCTGTTTTGAAATTAAATTGGCATAAGTAATCATCAGGAATTTATCTGCAATGCTTTTATTTAATTCCGCTTGCAGGTTCTAAAACTTCTGTATTCAATTGATTGGAAATATCGCTTGCCGCTTCACCAATAAAGCGTCCTTCTCCTGATAACAGTTCAATATTTTCGTTGGGCAAAACGGCCAACAGTTTGTAAACAACATTGGTATCGTTTCGGGTGATGGAGAGAACAGCCATTCCTGTAGTTTGGCGTACCCGGATAATTTGGAGGTGGTGAATTTGGGCGATACTTTCCCATTTCCCTGTTTTGTATGCAAACAGACCGATGTATTTTTTGATCCGTTTCTCTTTATTATCAATTAAAATGCCTGTTCGGATAAATAGTAAGGGGATAGACAAAATAATAGCCGCAAGGCCTGCAAATTCAGACATAATTATTGCCAGCATGCCTATCAGTAATAAAATAACACCCAACATAAAGAAATTGGGAGGCAGTTTTCCTGTTGTGTATTGTAAGATCATGGCCTTGGCCTTAGGATTAATTGTTCTGAAAAGGTAGTTAATCTATTCATAATATGTGCAACAGAGTTTGATGTTTTGTATTCAGGCTTGTTTGGCTATGGATAGAATTACATAGTGAGCTTTTTTTCTTTGCGGCATTTCGTGATGGAATTTTCACCACAGGGAACACGGAGAATCACAGAGGAATAAGAATTCTTTAGCGTTTAATTTTCTTTGAGATCTTTGTGAGGTACTTGGAGTTCCTTTGTGGTGATAATATTTAAAAATTCTACCATGTTATATCCTGACTATAGGCAAGCCGGACTTGTGAGGTTATGACTAGATTGATTTCGAGTAATAAATTATCAAATTGCAGATTTTTTCACCACGGAGAACACGGAGAATCACAGAGGTATAAGAATTCTTTAGCGTTTAATTTTCTTTGAGATCTTTGTGATGCACTTAGAGTTCCTTTGTGGTGATAATATTTAAAAATTCTACCATGTTATATCCTGACTATACGTAAGATGAACTTTTCAGGGGATAACTAGTATTTGTGCTTTTTAAATCGAAAACACGATTAATCGATCATCAATTTGCAGATCAGAAAATCCAAATTCTTTTCGAATCCATTCAAATGTTTGTTTCTGATAGATGAATACGTGAGTGGGATCGTTTTTGTAATACCAATTTTCAAAATCGATGTTTTCATCGTAAAGGTGAGTCATGCAGTACAACTTTCCCCGGGGTGTCAATAGTTTTCGAAGCAAAGTAAATTCCTTTCGGGGATCAAAGAAATGCTCTATCACCTCGCAGGAGGCGATGTAATCGTATTGTTCTTCCAGTAATTCGGGGTAGTTGTGAAAGTAAGGATCGTAGGGTGCAATGGAAAAACCATGATCTGTCAGCACTTTGGAAATTACAGGACCTGTGCCTGCACCAAAATCGAGGCCTTTATGATTTGCAGTAAAATCCCGGCGAACGGAATTGGTAATGGGAGAGACGAACTTTTGATATCCCTTGTCATCAATATCATTATTGTGCTGCTGATAGTGCTTTTTTTCAACATTTTGGCTGGGTCTTGAGTTTGCATTGGCAAATATACCAAAGCAAGTATTGCATTGATAATGAATGCGATTTTCTGTTTTATAAAAAAGCTTCGCATTGTTGTTACAAAGAGGACATTGATGCTGCATGTTAATCAACTTTACAGGATTAGTGCTGTGTTTAGTGTTTTCGCACACACTTCAGGTAAAGACCTTCCACCTTTTCGCGTGCCCATGGTGTTTTTCTCAGAAACTTCAGGCTCGATTTAATGGAAGGATCGCTGGTAAAGCAGTTTATTTTAATCATGCTTCCCAATTCTTCCCAGCCATAATAAGCCACCAAAAATTCCAATATATCAGACAGTTTAACGCCGTGCAAGGGATTATTTACCTGCTCTCTGTTGGTTGTATTATTTTCGTTTGATTCCATATTAACTATTTACCCTGTACTAATTATCCTGTACTAATTACTCTGTACTCTTTACTCTATACTAATTACAAAATCAGCAAAGAATATTCCCGTAATTGATTCATTGGTTTCGAATACCAAAATAATTCAAAATCTTGAAAATGATTCTCAAAATCTACTTTTAAAGCCGCTAAAGTAAGTGTGTTTTCTTCCTTTACGGATATTTTTTTCAGTACATCAAGCAACCAATCTCCTTTTTCTTTTTCGAGCGATATTTCGAAGCTATCTGTCTTTTCATGAAAACACATTTTGTAAAGCTCCCAGCTTCTGCCTTTTTTCGATTTTGTGATGGTCACTATTTCCGGTTCGCCTCCCAGCCATAATGGTTTTGCTGAATCTTTTGGAGTGCTGTATTCGACAGTTTCCAGACAGGTTTGAATAAAATCCTGTCTGATACTGGTTTTCGGAATTCTAAAACCGGATGGTACATCGTCGAACCAATTCTGCAAAGGAATTTCAAAGCCCAGTCCGTGCATGTAGTTGTAGAGCGATTTCTTTAATCCGTAGCTAAACAGATCGTGATCGATTCCCGTTTTGTCGGTAAATTGAATATCGTTATTGGCGAATGAAATTTTATTGTACTTGGGTGTAATGCCGTAAGCTGATGGATTTAAGCCGACAGGACTGTGAGCCGTTAATGCAAACTGATGCCAAAAGGCCGATTGCACAATCCCCAATTCGAATATTTGCCGGACCACTTCCAGACTGTCGATGGTTTCCTGCACAGTTTGCGACGGAAATCCATACATCAAATAGGCATGAACCATGATTCCCGTTTCGGTGAAATTGTTGGTAACCCGAGCGACCTGTTTCAGAGTGACTCCTTTATTGATCAATTTTAACAATCGATCGGAGGCAACTTCCAGTCCGCCCGAAACGGCAATGCAACCCGAAGCTTTCAGCAACAAACAAAGATCTTTGGTGAAGCTCTTTTCGAAACGGACATTTGTCCACCAGGTAATGTTTAAATTGCGCTTAATGATCTCGATGGCGAGAGCTTTCATTAATGCCGGAGGTGCAGCTTCATCTACAAAATGAAAGCCTTTTTCTCCGGTTTGTGCCGCAATTTTTTCAATTCTGTCTGCCAGCACTTTGGCTGCAATAGGTTCAAAATATTTGATGTAATTCAGTGAGCCATCGCAAAAGGTACATTTGCCCCAGTAGCAACCGTGTGCCATGGTTAATTTATTCCATCGTCCATCGCTCCACAAACTGTGCATGGGGTTGGCAATCTCAATTACCGAAATGTATTTGCCGAGCAAAAGATCGGAGTCGTCGGGTGTACCCAATTCATGTTGTTTGTAATCCTGAATGGGAGAAGAATTGTTGTATTTTACTTCGCCGCTTATCCGCTCAAAAGTTCGTTTTAATGCAGGTGTTTCGCTAAGCGGATTTAGTACATGATTTGCCAAAAGTTCCAAGGGCAATTCACCGTCATCCAATGTAATATAGTCAACGAAATTGAAGACTCTGGGGTCGTTCACACTTCTTAATTCGGTATTTGGAAATCCGCCGCCCATTACAATTTTAATGGCAGGATATTCTTTTTTAATGAACTGAGCACAACGAAAGGCACTGTATAAATTTCCGGGGAAAGGAACCGAAAAGCAAACCAGTTTAGGATTTTGAATGTTTATTTGCCTGGCAAGTATCTTAATGCTTAGTTTATCGATATAGCTTAACTCTTCCTGCAAATGTTCCTGCAATTGGTCGAAGGTAGATGCACTTCGGCCCAATCGTTCGGCATATCGGCTAAATCCAAAATTCTCATCGATGCATTCGGTAATAAAATCTGACAGATCTTCCAGAAAAAGGGTTGCTAAATGCTTGGCTTTGTCCTGCATTCCCATCAAACCAAAAGCCCATTCCAGATCTTCCACCTGATTGAAGCGCGAGGCTTGCGGTAGAAAATTATCAGTGCATATCTGTCGTGCCAAAGTCTGATTTTTTCCTTGCAGAAAAGAAACCACATCGTTTATTGTCAATAAATAATGTTCCCGCAGGGCGTATATTCTTGACGCATTTTCTGAAATAATCTGCTCTTGCTGAAAAGCGACTTCAAATACCTTTGATAAACCTTCTTTGGAAAAAAGTTCCAGAATTACTTCAATACCCAAATCCATTTGAAAGGAAGATCTGTTTTTCTCATTTAAAAATCCCTTTAAATAGGCTGTTGCCGGATAAGGGGTGTTTAATTGAGTAAAAGGTGGAGTTACCAGAAAAAGGTCTTTCACGTGATTGGCTTTTTTAAAATGGACGATATTGTGTTGGTTTGGAATAATACTTTATTTGCAATCATTTAAATTGATGTCTTCACTTTTGATAAGGTTCAGTCTTATTTTCATTTTTTTCTGAATCACGTTAAAGTGATGTTCATCTTCTTCAGAAACAAAAGAAATGGCTTCTCCCGGCGATTCTGCACGACCTGTTCTACCAATTCGGTGAATGTAATCTTTAGGAGAGCGAGGCAAATCGTAATTTACCACGTAAGGTAAAAATTCGATATCGATACCTCGGGTTAATAAATCGGTGGCAACCAAAACACGAAGCTTGCCGGTTTTAAACTTGCGTAAATTTTCGGTTCGTGCTCCCTGACTTTTCTTGCTGTGAGTACTGGTGGCCTGAATGCCATTTTTGCTTAGTTTATAGGCAACGGCATCAGCCCGGTGTGCCGATGATACAAATACAAGAACCTGCTCCAAATTGTTTTTCTTAATGATATACCGAAGCAACGGCCCTTTTTTTTCTTCGCGAACCGAGTAGGCTATCTGATCGATTAAATCAAGCGTATTTTCTTCAGCCTCTATTTTTATAATCACTGGTTCATTCAAAAGAACCTGATTTACGTTGTTTACATCATCGCTTAAAGTGGCCGAGAACAAAAGATTTTGACGTTTTTTAGGCAATAAAGAAAATATGCGGTTCATTTCGTCTTTAAAACCCAGATTCAGCATTTTATCTGCTTCGTCAAGTACCAAGGCTTCAATTTCCGATAAGTGTACTGCATTCGAATCTACCAATTCCAATAAACGACCTGGAGTGGCAACCAAAATATCCACATTATTCATCGCCTTCATCTGCGGATTGATAGAAACACCACCGTGTACGGCCAGGCATTTAATTGGATCGGCGAGGGCAGATGAAAACTGTTGAAAGACTTCCAAAACCTGCATAGCCAATTCGCGGGTAGGCACCAATACCAATGTCTTGATGTATCTGTTCTTGGAAATACTTCCTCCCTGAAGGTTGGTTAATATGGGCAAAACGTAGCTGGCTGTTTTTCCCGATCCTGTTTTGGCAATACCCAACACATCTTTTTTTTGAAGAATGGCTGGAATCGCTTCTTTTTGAATAGGGTAGGCTTCGTTGTAATTTTGATCGGCCAGAGCTTTTAGCAAAGATGAAGATAGTCCTAAAGATGCAAACGACATATATTTTTGTTCTGATTATTGGTGCGGATTTATTTCCGTCGGTAAAGATAAGGGAAATAAAGCTCAACTAGCTATAAATGGAGAAAGCAACAGTACAATTAAGCAATAAGAACACAAATGTATTTTACATAGAAACACAAATATTTTTTTTCTCTGTGTTATTCCATGTTCTCTATGGTTTGGTTTTTAGCTCTGATTATTTAAGCCAAAGCGTTACTAATTTTTGAATTGAACCAATAAGAGATGTGTTGATAATATAAATTAGGAGAAGTGATTAGTTTTTGTGGTGATTCGATAAGCTCCATGTCTTGGGCTTGGTGGTAAACCATTGTTTTACCTTTTTCCAGTTGCCTTGAAAAAAAATGAGTTTCGGTAATTGTCTTATTTAATAAGGATAATTCTCTCTTGAGATTGCCAATTACAATCTCAAGAGAGAAGGCTGAAATGGGACTATATATTTTAATTTAAATTTATGGCTTTCAGTGAATACGGATGCAAACACCTTCTTCAAAACCACCACTTGTGGCACAATATTCATCACTTGCGCAGTCATCATCAAAGGTGCAAATTGTATGTATTCCGCCTTTAACAGTTTGTTGTTCTTTTTTACTTAGAATTTTAGCACCGTTTAATTTTTGTAAATCTTTCATAATATTGAAATTTTAATAATGTGTGTATCTTGAGCATTTTAAAACCGTCAAGATTTCGGTTTGTTTTTCTTTAGTTCTTGGATGAAGGCTATTTTATTGAAGGGAGGAGGAAAGCAAATATATTTGTTGGCTCCTCCCTTAATATTTTTTTATTCTAAAATATAGCGTTCGCAAGTACCACTTATGCAAGTCCATCCGGCAGGACATGTTCCATCTGCATAACATTGCATTTTTCCACCTTTAACCGATTGTTGTTCCTTTTTGCTAAGAATCTTAGCACCTGCCAATTTTTGTAAATCTTTCATAATATTAAAATTTAATAATGTGTGTATCTTGAACATTTTAAAACCGTCAAGACTTCAGTTTGTTTTTCTTTAGTTCTTGGTTGAAGGCTATTTTATTTTCGAGAGGAGGAAAGCAAATATATTTATTTGCTCTTTTTGAGTCGTTCTGAAATAAATTGTTTTTCTGCCAATCTATTTTAGGACGACTGTTTCCCTATAATTCTTTGGGGTAGCGTTCGCAAGTGCCGCTTATGCAAGTCCATCCGGCAGGACATGTTCCATCTGCATAACATTGCATTTTTCCACCTTTAACAGTTTGTTGTTCTTTTTTACTTAGAATTTTAGCACCGTTTAATTTTTGTAAATCTTTCATAATATTGAAATTTTAATAATGTGTGTATCTTGAGCATTTTAAAACCGTCAAGATTTCGGTTTTATTCAAAATTTTCAATTTAAGAAGAGAAAGTTTTAATTAGACTGCCGGAATAAGCCTGCAAACTCCAAAAGGATCACATCCGTATCCATCAGGGCAACTTAAATCATCAATGCATTTTGAGCGTCCACCTTTAACTGCTTGTTGTTCTTTTTTACTAAGCATTTTAGCATCGGTTAGTTTTTGTAAATTTTTCATCGTAATTAAATTTTAATACAATGTAAGTATTGAAATATCTAATAACTTTTTGCTTGTGAACTTCATATTACCTGCAAGTCCAACATAGATTGCCAGACCAAATTCCATGGCCATTACATTCTTCTTGAGTTGTATATCTTGTTAGAACCTCACCTCCACCTCCGCATGGATCTAGTGGCAAGCCCTTCCAACCACCTGTTATTTTTTGTTGTTCTTTATTACTTAGAATTTTAGCACCGTTTAATTTTTGTAAATCTTTCATAATATTAAAATTTAATAATGTGTGTATCTTGAACATTTTAAAACCGTCAAGGCTTCAGTTTTATAATTATTTTTAGTCTGTTATGAGTTCTGTTTGCGTCGAAACTTCGAACTCGTTAATATCTTCAAGAAAATATTGCAATTCTTCAAAATCATACTCTTTTGGATAGGATTTGCCATTAAGAAGTATTTCAGGTGTAAAGGGAATATTGTTGTTTGTGCACCAATTCTTTTCTTCCATTAAAATTTGAGAATAGTATTCATTTTCTGATTCTCCCCATTTATTTAGCCAAGTGGCAGCATCTCTGCTGGAATAGGCTTCATTCATTGCTGTTAGACATATCTCTTCCCCGTTTAAATGGCAGATCTCAACTAGTTTTGCTGCAATTTTATTATCAATGGCTTTTGTATTTTGAGATACATTGAAACGAACAATGATTTTTACTTCGGTTTCTTGATCTAATACTATGTGAATTAATTTGTGAGCATTTTTGCAAAAGCCACATAAGGGGTTTGTGATGATAACGATTTCCAATTCAGAATTTTTAGCGCCAAATACTATTTCATTGCAGTTTGTAATTGTGGTGTTTATTGCTTGCGATCTGGAAAGCAGATTGTTGAATATTTCGAAGTTTCTTTTGAATTTATTGAATTGTACTTTTAATTTAAAATATTCTGGTTTTAGCCTTATTTTGGGAGCAATGAATAACCAAAGAGCTGTGGTAAGGTATGCCGCAAATGCAAAGAGTAAGTAAGAATTTGGTTCTGATATTATCTCAGAGATTGAATTGATATTTGCAATTGCCAAAGCTGATTGTATCCATAAAACCAAAATAACACCAAGACAAAGGAGACACCATTTTTTTACAATTTGGAACTGATAGTAGATGGAATAGATTGTAAATGGCAGAGCCATAAGACTAGCAAGGAAGAGTGGTGTGAAATTGTTTTTACTTATCACAAAAAGTAAGGAAGATAATACTGAGGTTAGAAAATAAATAATACCAAGATCACTTAATTTAACAAAGCCAAAAAGATTGGATCCTTTCGATTGCATAACATCATCGCAACTAACTTTATCACTAACACCAGTACAAATTTTATTCAAAACCTGAGAAGAAGTTCCTATTTCGTGTTGAAGAATAAAGATACATATCATTAGTCCAATCATCGAAAAAACAAAATGAAATGATTCAAATGGGTTTTGACTCAAGAATAAAAAACAAATTATTAGTACGACTGGAATACTTACAAGTAATCCTTTTGAGAAAATAGAAGAGATATCTGTTTTTATATTTTCATCCGTTTCGATAACTAAGACAATTCCGGTCCATAAATCAATAAAGCTGTCAATAGAAACAAGCTCCGATTTTTTTCCCTCACGTGTAATTTGAATAGCATCCGCTTTCTTGCTGATTAATGCAAAATTATCACCTCTGTTGTTTTCGATATGAGCTATGAAGTAATCGGGTAAAAGAGCAATGTTTTCCTCTGTTTTTGGAATTTCTATTGCAAGATTTGGGATGTTAAAATGATCCAAAACTCCGGTCAAAGAATGTAAACTTGGATACGAAGGATGACCAAATAATTGAAGCTTTAATTCTTCATTATTAACTTTTATGCTATTTTTTGTAAGTAGTTCTTTTAATAGGAAAAATAGGTTTTCGTCCATTTGAGGTAAGTAAATTATTGAGTAATTAGTTATTTAAAAAAGGACTTAATAAAAAGTGTTATAGAACGACTAATTAGGGAAAGTCTTCTTAAAACAAAATATTATGACTATTCTTTTTCTATATCTTCTTGTTTCTCTTTCCGACGAGTTGACTGAAAAGGTTTTTGTGTAAATACTAAAATAAATTGACGAGTATTTGAAATGTGATTTGTAATTATATTTTTTTTTGAACAAAGACTAATTTATTAAAATAAATTTTAATTTGACTATTATATGGTTGGTTATTTTTGAATTATTATTTCATTTGGCATTGAAAAATGTTTGTTTGTCACTATTTATTGATGCTTCGGTTTGTTTTAGATGAAGGATGTTTGATGGATTTGTGGTCATTAAATGCAATAGGGGGGATTTAAAAATACATGTATGGGGTAATGTTAAGTTGTTTTATCCGCTATTCAGGTAAAAGTAGGGACTAAGTGCAATAGTAATGTCTTGATGAAATAGACGGGCACAAATAAGGGGCTTCATTTCACTGCTGTCTATGATACCTTTTTAATGTAAAAATTTCACTTTAGTTAGAGAAATAAAAACTGTTCTGTTTTATATTACAACCGCTTCGCTAAGATGCTTGTTGACTAATTCAAGTAATTTTTTCGCCTTAATTGGTTTGCAGAGATATTCGTTGCATCCCGAATCAAAAGCTTGTTTTTTGTCTTGGCTTGAAGTATAAGCTGTTTGTGCAATAATTAGAACATCTTTATCGTTTTTTCTAATCTGTCGGGTAGCTTGATAACCACTAATATCCGGCAGACGAATATCCATTAAAACCACATCAATGCAGTGCGATAATGCAATTTGTACAGCATCTTCTCCTTTGCCGGTATGTATAATTTTAGCAGATGTCTTGTTAAAAATTTCTTTCAAATATTGAGCATTTGGTTCGTCGTCTTCTACAATTAAAATGTTTTTCCCGCTAAAATTATAAACTTGTTTTGTTTGTTTAGAACCAGAGTTTGAATTCGTGTTGTTGTGATTTGAATTTTGGGGTAATGTAATCGTAAAAGTACTTCCTTTACCAAGTTCAGAATCGAGATGGATAGTACCAGACAAGGAGTTTGTTAGTCCTTTAACGATTGATAAACCCAGTCCAGTACCACTAAAAACACGGTTTTCATCTTGTTCTACCTGCGTAAAGCGTTCAAAAATATTTTTAAATTCCGAAGTTGGAATACCAATTCCGGTATCCGAAACTTGAAGAATTATATTCTTGTGATCATCTATTTTAAGGATTATATTAATTTCACCATGATCGGTAAATTTTAAGGCGTTGCTAATTAGGTTTGCTGCTATTTGCTTTAATTTTTCCTTATCGGTGATAAAAGTTTTGTTTTTAGTTGTTGAACTTGTTAGTATTAGATTGATATTTTGTTTTTTCTGACGCACTTGTTCTTCCCTAAACAATGCATGGATTTCAACGAGGGTTGTGTTCAAATTGCATTCTTCAATATTGAAATGTATCTGTTCTGTTTCTATTTGCGAAATGTCCATAATGTCATTAACAATAGAAAGAAGATCATTGCATCGCTGCATAATAATTTTAGAGTATTTCTCAATACACTCTTTGTCGTTAAATTGCTCGGTAAGTAATGAAGAGAAACCCATAATTGCATTCATTGGGGTTCTAATTTCATGATTTATGTTTTGAAGAAAGATTGTTTTAAGTCGATCACTTTCAACGGCTTTCCTTTTGGTTAAAATCAATTCTTTATTCTGTTGAAGGAGGAGTGCTTCATTTTTTATTGTTTTTTTCTGAGCGATATTGCGTTTTTTCATCTCAATTAGTATTCTTCGATAACCTAAAGCACTAAAAAAAAGGACAACGATATATGAAATTAGATGAGTGAATATCATGCTTTCAATTTTGGTTTGCACGACAGAATTGTATTTTTTCATGGGTATCGAAACGCTTATTCCTCCTCTGATATCACCAAGTTTGTATCCTTGATTGTAATGACATTTTAAACAACTGTTTTCAACGACCATTGGTATCATTAAGCGCAAATACTCTTTGTTATTTATATTTTCAATGCTGGAGTATTCTGTTTTTCCTTTTTCGAATAATTTTAAAGCTTTCGTTTCCCATTCGTCAGCTTTATTTTCAGAATTAATTGGATCTAAACTGGTGATATGTCCTTTTTGACCGTATTGCTGCTCGCCAAGCTTAAAAACCAAACGAGTCATATAAGAAGGATTTATCAAGGTTAACTCTTTACCTGTAGTAGTTGTTACATTTTGTTCATCTAAGAAATTTAAATAGGGGGTGGGTTGAATGGAGTTTGAAATGGGAACATAAATACCACCGTGCATAGATGCCCATTTGCGAAATACCAGATCTTTATTACAGCTTCCAAATGCTTCTCCTTTGGCTAATTCATATGAGGTCTGATTTTCTTTATAAATATCCCAAGCCAAAGAGCAACCTATTAATAAGGCAATGCAAACAATGATTAGAATAAAAAAGTTGGTGATATATCGTATTTCTTTCCCCATGTGTAGATATTAGGCTTGTCAAGTCAAATTTATTTAAACAAGAGTAATCGATTTTACTGATTGGTTTAGGTGCTGTGTTATATTAAGTTATGAATATTTTGATTGCAAACCAAATAACAGTAGCTTATGTACTTAGGTGTGGTGTAGATTTAAATGTTGTTTTATTTATGCTAAAAATATATTGGTTATTGGCAGGAAACCTGCGGATAGGGTTGTAGCGATTCCTCCAAAGTAAAGGGTGGAATTATGGGCTGGGCAGAAAATAGTCAGAAAATGGAACTGATCTGGAGATAGGAAATGAGAGAACAAAGTCTCAATAATTTGTTTGGCTTTGGCCCTTTAAAACAGAGCATCATAAAAAAAGGAGCCTTATTTTAATGCTGTAACAATTTCTTCATTTTTAATTCAGTATTTCTTATTGCATAGTTGATCACAATGCGGTATTAGTATCGTGTAACTTATTCTGATTCATGGGAATTGGTGCAATTCAAAGAAAGCTTATTTGCGTAAAGTTGCGTTTCGAAAGGAATGATCATATAGTAAATTCCTGAAAGAGAAACCAAGGCAGTTATCAGGTAAAAGCAGAGACTAAGTGCAATGGCAATATCAATGTTTAGGTGAAGCAGATCGGCACCAATAAGAGCAGTTATTTCTCTGCCACCTACGCCACCAATAGTAAGAGGTAATGCAGCCACTACCGAACTAACTAAAAAAAGGAATAAGTACCCTGGAATATTAGCATTTTGGCCCAAAGCCAGAAGTAAAAAAAATGCCATAGTCATTTGCAACGCTTGCACGATAAAAGAGTATAAAGTACTGGCTTTTGTTGTGGTTTTCAGATATGGAAAAATGTATTTAATAAAGTGTTGATAAGCAAAATATGAGATTGGGATCAGTATTAAAACAGCTTGTTTGCATGAGATATAAAACGAACAAAAAACAAAAGTGATTATAAGCAAACAAAACAATGCATATAATCCGCTTAGCCTGTCAACCAAAACACTGCCCAAAAGTCGTCTCACATTGCTGTATCCTTGTTTTTTAAGCAGGTAAATTTTATACCCATCACCACCAATTCCACCAGGAAGGAAAAGATTGTAAAACATACCCAATAAGTACAACTTTAAATTTGTTATGGAATCGAGTTTAATACCTATGGCTTTAAAATAGAGCAATAGTCGAAAGGAAGCCAAGATCTTGGACAGAACAAACAAGACAAGGGCTGAAATCATAAGGAATACATTAGCATCTTTGATTTGAAACCACACATCTCTAAACGGAATTTTCGTAAAAACAAAATACAGTGCCAGTGCTGAAATAAAGATTTTAGCAAACGCCTTTAGTAACTTCGGATTTACTGTTTGTTTTAACAACTTTTCTAACCTTGAAAGGTGTTTTGTTTTGTGATTCATAGTAGGTTCTTACCTGTATTTCAGAGACAATTCCGATGGTGATTATTTGAATGCCTGCTACCATAAGAAGCATGCCTAATATTAGTATCGGCTTGCCCCAAATATCCTGCCCCATTAACTTTAAAATTAAAAGATATATGTTGATTGAACTGCCAACAATCAGCATTGCAATGCCGTATCCACCAAATAGGTGCATTGGTTTCTGCATGTATTTTTTCAGAAATACCATTAGTATTAAATCGCTGATTACTTTAAAGGTGCGATTCAAATTGTACTTCGATTTCCCAAATTGACGGGCATGATGCTTAACTGGTATTTGTGTAATTGTTGCACCTTCTAAACTGGCTAATACCGGAATAAAACGGTGAAGTTCTCCGTATAAGCCTAAGTCTTTTGCAATTTCCTGCTTGTATACCTTTAGAGTGCATCCGTAGTCTTTTATTTGAACTCCGGTAGATTGGCGGATAAAGTAGTTCGCAATTTTACTTGGGATTAATCGTAGCATCATGCCATCCTGCCTTTTTTCTCGAATTCCTGCTACTAAATCCCAATCTTCATCTTCCGCTAACTTTAACATGGCAGGAATATCCGAAGGATCGTTTTGTAAATCTCCGTCAAGAGTAACAATATATTCTCCTTCCGCTTGTCCAATTCCTGCAGCAAGTGCTGAGCTTTGTCCATAATTTTTTCTAAGCTGAACCATTACGAATCGTTCATCGGGAATCGATAAAATTCGTTTTCTTGTTTCATCTGTAGATCCATCATCAACAAAAATCGCCTCAAAATCGTAATTGTCAAGGTTTCTTACAATTTGTTCACTTAAGGGGATAATATTATCCTCTTCGTTGTAAACACAAATTACCAGACTTAACTTTTTCATATTTAATCATTTGTTGTTTTTGAAATTTTACCGAGACTTTTTAAAACTGTTGTTGTTCTTCCTTCAAACAAGTCCTTCTGTTCAAAACAAATTTGAGCATAAGCACTAAAATTTATTTCGTTAAGTTTTCTCTTTTGACTAATAACAATGCCTTGCGGGTATTGAGTGAAAAAATCTTCAAGCTCCATATTTGTCTCAAGGGTTTCTATTTTTCTCTTCAGATAAAAAGGAAAAGAAGCGTTAAATTTTTTGAAGTACACGATATGAGTATCACAATTTGTAAGAGCGAGAGTTTTTTTGACTGGATTTTCGGCGGCCACATCCGAGAACATGAGCTGTGAAATCATCAGAGAGCAGATATAAAAGCCTGATGCTAAAACAGCAAGCGATGTTTGTATTTTGTTTTTGCGATAGTAATAGAGTGCTGCAATACTGGCAAGAAAGCTTGGCAAAAATAGCACTGCAAGCTTTTGCAGTGATTGCAATTCGGGTTCCGAATGAAGTCCAAAATAGACTGCAGGAATCAAAAGGGCAGAAAATATGATCAGAAAGATAATTTCTATCCGATGCTTTTTTGTGTTTAAATCAGAAAGATAATGTGCCAGTACAATTGCAAAAAATGGATATGCAGGAGCGGTGTAGTTTGGCAAGCGGGTTGATGATGCAGCAAAAAATCCAACAATACATAAAGTTGCAGTTAGTGCGAATATGAGTAAAGGTTTTTCCCTGCTGACAAATACTTTTTTTATCGCTCTGATAAAGAAGACAGAGAAAGGAAGCATACCTGCAAGTACAAAAACAGGAGCCATGAAAAGAGTTCCCCCATGACCTTCTTTGGTGTTTGCAAATCGCTCTAAGTTGTGTTCAAGGAAGAAACCTTTGGTCCACGCTCCATCGGTTTGTTGGTGTACAGCCAAATACCATGGTAATGCAGTAAATAATACAATAAGTAAGCCTTCAAAAGGGCGTAATAATAAGATGGTATTTAATGAAAATTGCTTGCTGAAAATCAAATACAATAACATAATTAAGCCTGGCAAGGCGATGGCAATTGGTCCTTTAGTTAAAGCTCCCAATCCCAGACACAAATACATTAAATATGCTTTTGCTTTGCTTTTGTTTTTTAGGCAGTCGAAAAATAAGAACAAGCTTGATGTGATAAAGAAAATTAAATATGGATCTGGAACCGACATATGAAATTGTACGCTAAAGTGAATTGACGAAAGCAACACAACAACAGTCCAAACAGCAGTTTTAATACCTAACCAGCGTTTTGCAAACAGGTAGCTTATTAAAATTGTAAAACAACCAAAAAGAACAGAAAACAATCTGGCCGACCATTCCGAAACACCAAAAAGGGAATAGGAAATCATCATAAAGTAGTAATGCAGAGGAGGCTTATCAGTTCGAAGCTCATAATTGTATGTAGGAACTATTAAATCCCCTCTTTCAAGCATTTCCCTTGCACATTCAGCATTTCTGGCTTCATCTACAATAAAAATATCTCCGTTTATACCTACAGAAAGAGAGAATAAGGATATGAAAAATATGATTGCCGGAATCCAGTTTCTTATTTGCATCTGAGAAAATAAAAAATTCATAAAATCGAAGTGATATTATTGAGGAGCCATTTTTCCTTTATTGAAATCCCATTGAGGAATTCTTTTGTTGGAAAGTATTGATTTACGGAGGATTTTTATTTGATGGAGTCTGAATTTATTTTCGAAAAGCCAAACTACAAATATCGATTCTGCAATTCCCAGGATAGCACCAAAATATACGTCTATCAGAAAGTGTTGGAATAAATAGATTCTGGAAATGCCGACAAATACAGCAAGAGTAAAATTTATGGTAGCAACTCTGGAGTTTTTATAGATCCAAAATAGAATAAAAGCAATAGCAAAAATCGTCATTGTGTGTCCACTTGGAAATGAATGTTTGAAATGCTCTTCCATGCCAATGGGGAATCTTAATTGTTTGCCAGACAGGAAGAAGAGTGGACGCATAGCGTCGGCAAACAATATCTTTTTAAAAACAAAAGTTACGATGCCCGAAACCAAAAGAATTCCAGCACAAAGAATTGCATAGTAGTAGCGAATAAATAAAAGAACAACGGCTAAAACGGCTAAAAGTGCTCCCAATCCAAGTTGGGTAATTCCGTTAAAAAAGGGATCAAGAAATGGATTGGAATATTTATTTACGAGAATTGAGAATTCGATATCTGAAAAAATGAACAGTAATATTGCACCGATTACTACGAATCCTGTAAATAGCTGAACAGCATATCGAACGTTGGAATCCAGGTTGTTTAATTTCATCATGTATACTGATAGAAGTTCAGTACAAATATGAATTTTAAATAATTCCAGTAGATGAAATAAGATTTAAGAAATAATTGAATTTTTGTGTCAAAAAAGTTAAGAACTGTTTGGTTGTTATTTTAGGGTAAATATTTTGTTAATTTTTTTTGGATATTCTATTTGCTTTTTCAGGTTTATTCTACAGCTTTAAATAAGCTCCATGCCTCAGGTTTGGCTGCGAACCATTGTTTTACCTTTTTCCAGTTGCCCTGAAAAAAATCACAGTTTCGGTAATGGTTTAAATCGTCCTCCGAAAACCAGTGACTCACCGTGAAAAATACCGATGGATTTGATACATCCTGTAAAATTTCAAGATGAGAACAACCTGGGAAAGTAATAATATCTTTTTTTTCGCCTGAAGTAAGATTTTTAAAATCGGTAATATATTGTGGAAGTATTTCCAGCTTTACAAATCTAATAATCATGAAGTTTGATTCTAATATCTGAGTTAATATCCAGTTGCAGTAGTTCGGCTAAATTGCCTTTGTTTATGGCTATTTCCAGTAAGCCTGATGAGTTGAAGAGTGCCAGAAAATCACCTTCGGAAGTTTCGTGATAGTTCTGATTGATTTTGGAAATCCGGTAATGATTGCTTTGCACCAAAATTTCGAATTCTCTTTCCTGACGCACCGATTCAAACAAGTCTTTTGAAATATTTGTGGTTACATTCCCATACGAATCAATGTAAATAATCTGTCCGGTAATTGTTCCTTTCTGAATTAACGCGCGGATGGGAACCAATCGGAACAGTTCTTTTTGGGTAGATCCCAGTCCTGATAGATTGTTGTATTTAATAATGTGAGAAGCCACTTTGGCAAATACATTCAGTTCCGGAAAAGTATGGAAGTGATCTTCCTTTTCAATATTTTCAATGCGTACAATTTCTTCAGGATCGCCTTTCATTATCAGACTGAAAATACCATTGTCGGCACCAATAAAATAATGATCCTGATACTTTACAACTACGTGCGGGTGTTCCGGTGTTTCTTCTGATTTAACACCAATAATATGAATACTTCCTTTTGGAAAATGGACAAAGGCATTTTTTATAATAAAAGATGTCTGAGATATATTGTAGTTGTCAACATTGTGACTTAAATCTACCAATTGTGCTCCGGGACAGATCGATAGGAGGCGCCCCTTGAGTGCCCCCAGATAGTAATCGCGGTGCTGCCAATCGGTAGTTAAACTTATTATTGCCATAAATGGATCTAAATTTAAAGAGAAAGAGGAATTATTTTAAACGAAAATATATTCAGATTTCTCTTTGGTACTGCTAAACAAATCAGAATTAATAATTAATTTGTAGGCTCAAAAGTAATGAATATTGAACGGAATATATGATTGAAAAGAGCATATCTTTAGGGGTAATTGATCCTCTTGAATTTTATGGAATTAATAATTCAAAATTGGTAGTCTTAAAGGAGATGTTTCCAAAATTGAAGATTGTTGGAAGAGGGAATGAAATATTTGCCAGCGGTGAAGAAAAGACTCTTGACTTGTTTGAAATGAAAGTGAATCTTTTGATTCAGCACTACAATCAATACAATGTTCTTACGCTGGCCAACATAAAACGGATTGTATTGGAAAACACGCCGGATATACAAAATCCAGATGATCCTAAAAGTGTTATTCTTTTTGGTAATAATGGAAAAATTATTCGTGCCCGCACAGCGAACCAAAAAAAGTTGGTCGAAAAATCAGCAAAAAACGATATGGTTTTTGCAGTTGGTCCTGCCGGATCGGGTAAAACCTATACGGCAATTGCCCTGGCTGTTAAAGCCCTGCGTAATTCTGAGGTGAGAAAGATCATTTTGAGTCGTCCTGCAGTTGAAGCAGGAGAGAATCTTGGTTTCCTTCCCGGAGATTTAAAAGAGAAAATTGATCCTTATTTGCAACCACTGTATGATGCCCTGCTGGATATGATTCCGCCTCGTAAACTAGCCGATTATCTGGAGGCCGAAATCATTCAGATTGCACCTTTGGCTTATATGCGAGGAAGAACTTTGAATGAGGCATTTGTAATTTTAGATGAGGCGCAAAACACAACAACAAAGCAGCTGAAGATGTTTTTAACCCGCATGGGAACCAGCGGTAAGTTTATGATTACAGGCGATATTACGCAAATTGATTTGCCCAGAAAGCAACAATCAGGATTGATTCAGGCCTTTCGGATTTTAAAGGATATAAAAGGAATTGCAATGGTTGAATTCGATAAGTCGGATATAATTCGTCACCGGCTGGTGAAAGAGATTGTGACGGCCTACGAAATTGAAGAGGATAGGCAGGAAAAAAAGAGAGAAAGCAAAGATCAGTAAAAGAGTTACCGGTAAACAGTTTTGTAAAAAGTATGGTGAAGATGGATATAAATAACTGTTACAGCTTTTCTGCTTTTTTACTTTTATATATCTTCGCACTGAATTAAAAGCTGAATTTTTACATTATTGTTATTTTGGTAGCAGAATGCAGCAAATATCAGCTGATGCCTGGCAGTTTACAGCTAATGGCTTATAGTTTAAACCATTTTTATAAATTATTAGAATTTTTGGAGCAATGAATGAAGCAATTGTTAAAACAGATTTTAATTTCCCGAATCAAAAGAATCTATATGTAGGTAAGGTAAGAGACGTTTATAATATTAACGATGAGTATCTTGCTATGGTTGTTTCTGATCGCATTTCAGCTTTTGATGTTGTATTACCTGAAGGTATTCCTTTTAAGGGACAGGTATTGAATCAAATTGCAACCCGCTTTTTAGATGCAACATCGGATATCGTTCCAAACTGGAAAATTGCAACTCCTGATCCAATGGTAACAATTGGTCATCTGGCTGAGCCGTTTATGGTTGAGATGGTGATTAGAGGATATTTAACCGGTCATGCATGGAGAGAGTACAAAGCAGGTAAACGCGCACTTTGTGGTGAGCCGATGCCTGAGGGAATGAAGGAAAATCAGAAATTTGAAAAACCGATCATTACGCCAACAACAAAGGCAATGGAAGGTCACGATGAAGATATTTCCAAAGAAGAAATATTGAAACAAGGCATTGTATCTAAAGAAGATTACGAAATGCTTGAAAAATATACTCAGGCTTTATTTGCCAGAGGAACTGAAATTGCTGCCGAAAAAGGTTTGATTTTGGTTGATACAAAATATGAATTTGGTAAAAAAGATGGTGTGATCTACCTGATTGATGAGATTCATACACCAGATTCATCCCGTTACTTTTATTCGGAGGGATATGCTGAGCGTTTGGCTAAGAATGAGCAGCAGAAACAATTGTCGAAAGAGTTTGTTCGCGAATGGTTAATGGAGAATGGTTTTCAAGGTAAAGACGGACAGAAGGTTCCTGAAATGACTGAAGAAAAAGTAAATCAGATTTCGGAGCGTTACATCGAGTTGTACGAGCAAATTATTGGTGAAAAGTTCGTGAAAGCAGATGCTAAAAGTGTAAATGCAAGAATAGAGAAGAACATTTTAACTTGTTTGGAATCTTTAAAATAATTACCCATAAATCCCCTAAAGTGGACTAATAGGAAAGAAAAAATAAAACCGAAATCCATTATGGATTTCGGTTTTTGTATTAGATCATTTGTGTAATTTTGTATCTAAAATCGTATAAAAGGCTGAGATTTGATTCGCTTAATATCTGAAATCTAATTTCTCAGATCTTTAGAATCATCCTCCAACTCGTTTAACCTGATATCCTTCTGCTTTTAAAAGATCCATGATTTTATCTCGGTGATCGCCTTGAATTAAGATTTCTCCATCTTTGGCAGAACCTCCGCCGCCACATTTGCTTTTTAATATTTTGCCTAATTCTTTTAGGTCATCAGAAGTACCTACGAAACCTTCAATTAAAGTAACAACTTTACCTTTTCTCTGTTTTTTGTCCAGTAAAACTCTTAGTTTTTGTTTGTTCGGAGCTAAGGTTTCTTCTACCGGTTCATCATCGTATTCGTAATTGTAGTCGGGGTTCGTTGAGTAAACGATATTTTTTTTACTTTTTGCCATTTTATTTAATTGTATGTTAGTAATTAGTACACAGTAACCAGTCTAAAATGGATATTTTACCACGAAGCACCAGTTATTTATTACTATCAGTACAAAGATATTTAAAATTTGGCTTTGTAAGTAAACCGATCATAGAAATAGATGATTGAGCCTACAAAAGGGATAAAAACAACAAGTAATATCCAGATTAATCTGTTGATGCCTAGTAAATCTCTACGGAGTATATCAATTATGGCAATTACCGGAAGTAATATTGCTATTAGTTTGCTTAGCAGCCAAATGTCAAATATGATTGAAAGTATCATCGTAAGTTTTAAATTTGTGATTTGATGTTCGTCAATTTAGTTACTTTATTGATTGGCACAATTTACACATTTCTTGCTTTCAGGCATAATCATGATTCTTCCAATGGGAATTTGAATTCCGCATTTTATGCATTTTCCAAAATCATCCGAATCAATATTCTTCAGAGCATCTTTCAAGGCCGATAGTTGAATTTCCTTTTTACGCAAAGCAGCCTCATTTACACTTTTGTTGTTTATTGCATCCATTCGGCTAACTCTGCCAATGGCACAATCCGGCGAAACAGGTTGGGTGAGATCTTTCAGCATTACGATTTCATTTTCAAGTTTTGAAATTCTATCGGTAATTAGTATTTCGATTTGAACTCTGTTTAATTCAGGCATAAATTACTGTTGAAATCAATAACAAGGTAAAATTAAAAAGTATTTTGTTCTTTCTGTTTGGATGTGAATGAATTATTTCGGTGTCTATTTAGATTCATCCTAAAGTATTTTATCAGGCTAATTTATATGTGTTTGGCTAGGCTGGAATCTTACTTCTTTATACTTTTGAATTGTAAATATGTGCTGTAGTATCAGAATGGAATCGATTGCGAATCAGATTGTTTGAATTGTGGTATTCCAGTTATTTAGCATTTTATTCATTCATTTATTTAAGAAAAGTAATGAACAAGATAGTTGAAAAAGAGAATTTTTCAGAAAAAGTAGTAAAAATTGTGGTTGAGGCACCTTTAATTGCTAAGGCTCGCAAACCAGGTAATTTCGTAATTGTACGGGTAGGCGAAAAAGGGGAACGTATCCCTTTAACAATTGCCGGTGCAGATATTGCAAAGGGAACAATTACCATTATCGTTCAGAAAATGGGCGTGTCGTCTACTAAATTGTGTCAGCTTGAAGTTGGTGAATATGTAACAGATTTAGTTGGTCCGCTTGGAAAACCAACTGAAATTCACAATGTTGGCACTGTGCTTTGCTGCGGTGGTGGTGTTGGTGTTGCGCCACTGCTTCCAATTGTTGAAGGATATAAAAAAGCGGGTAATCGTGTTATTACTGTTATTGCAGCAAGATCAAAAGAGCTTTTGATTCTGGAAGATGAAATGCGCAAACATTCCGATGAGCTTATCGTGATGACAGATGATGGTTCATATGGAAGAAAAGGTTTGGTTACTGAAGGTATGGAAGAGGTTATTAAGCGTGAAAAAGTGGATGAGTGCATCACCATTGGGCCTGCCATTATGATGAAATTCTGTTCCTTGCTGACCAAGAAATATGAAATTCCTACCATGGCGAGTTTGAATAGTATTATGGTTGACGGAACGGGTATGTGCGGAGCATGCAGGGTTACCGTTGATGGTAAAACTAAATTTACTTGCGTAGATGGACCTGAGTTTGATGCTCATAAAATTGATTTTGACGAAATGATGTCAAGATTAGGCGGTTACAAGGAAGAAGAAAATGACAAAATGGATCATTTTCAAAATTAATCAATTAAAGACAAAACAGGACAATGGAAAGGTCTGAAGAATATATAAAAAACGAACGTAAACAAGAGTGGAGAGTCGAACTCCAAAAACTGACAAAAGCCAAAGATCGTATGGCGGTTGAAAGGGTGGAGATGACAGAAATGGCTCCTGAAGAACGAATTAAGTCTCAGCGTGTTGAGGTGAATGTTGGTTTAACCAAAGAGGAAGCAATGCGTGAAGCCACGCGTTGTATGGATTGTGTAAATCCAACCTGTATGGAAGGATGCCCTGTTAGTATCAATATTCCTAAATTTATTAAAAATATTGAGCGTGGCAATATTTTGGAAGCGGCATCTGTTTTAAAAGAAACCAGCGCTTTGCCAGCGGTTTGTGGTCGTGTTTGTCCTCAGGAAGTACAATGTGAGCAAAGGTGTTTTTATGTTGAGAAATTGAATCTGCCTTCTGTAGCAATTGGTCATTTGGAACGTTTTGCTGCAGATTTTGAAAGAGAATCCGGAGTAATTTCTGTTCCTGAATTGGCAGAATCAAATGGTGTTAAAGTTGCAGTTATCGGTTCCGGACCATCAGGTTTGTCTTTTGCCGGCGATATGGCTAAATTGGGTTACGATGTAACTGTTTTCGAAGCTCTGCATGAAATTGGCGGAGTGTTGAAATATGGCATTCCTGAATTCCGTTTGCCAAATGCAGTTGTTGATGTGGAAATTGAAAATTTACGCCGAATGGGTGTGAAATTCATCACCAACTACATTGTAGGACAAACTGCAAGCTTAGATGATTTAAAAGAAGAAGGATATAAAGCATTCTATGTAGGTAGTGGAGCTGGTTTACCTCGGTTTATGAATATTCCGGGTGAAAATTCGAACGGAATTATGTCATCAAATGAGTATTTAACCCGTGTGAATTTGATGGGAGCTGATTCGGAAGAATCGGATACGCCAATATTACGCGGTAAAAATGTTGTGGTTGTTGGCGGTGGTAATACTGCTATGGATTCGGTTCGTACTGCAAAACGATTAGGTGCTGAAAGAGCAATTATTGTTTATCGTCGTTCTGAAGAAGAAATGCCTGCCCGTGTTGAGGAAGTTCATCATGCAAAGCAGGAAGGAATAGAGTTCCTTACCTTAACGAATCCAATTGAATACATTGCTGATGAAAATAGTCGTGTAAAGCAAATTAAGGTTCAGAAAATGGAATTAGGCGAACCTGACGCATCGGGCAGAAGAAGACCAATTCCAATGGAAGGTTCTGAATATACTATTGATGCAACAGTAGTTGTGGTAGCAGTAGGAGTTTCTCCAAATCCATTGATTCCAAATTCTGTAGAAGGCTTGGAGGTTTCGAAATGGGGAACGATTGAAGTTGTAAAAGATAAAATGCAATCGTCAATACCTGAAGTATTTGCGGGTGGAGATATTGTTCGCGGTGGCGCTACAGTTATTCTTGCAATGGGAGATGGTAGAAAAGCTGCTAAAAATATGAATATCTATTTGCAGGAAAAATATTTATCCAATAAAGTGGAACACTAAAAATTAGAAAAAATGAAAGAGTTTAATTCACTTGAAGATATTTTAGATTTTGCCATTAATGAAGAACAAATGGCTGCTGATTTTTATACAGAACTTGCTGGTAAAATGAAACATCAGGAGATGAAAGATACTTTTGAGCAATATGCCTTGGAAGAACTTGGTCACCGAGCCAAATTGGAGGCAATTAAGAATGGTAAAAAGTATCAGGTTTCAGAAGCTAAAGTTGCAGATTTGAAAATTGGGGATTATTTACTGGATGTAGATGTTGATAAATCAAATATTACTTATCAGGAAGCGTTAATTCTTGCCATGAAAAAGGAGAAAATCGCTTTTAGATTGTATAATGATCTAGCTTCTACGGCCATAGATGAATCGTCGAAAAAATTATTCCTTATGCTTGCTCAGGAAGAAGCAAAGCATAAACTTCGTTTTGAAGTGGAATACGACAATAATATTCTAACAGAGAATTAGAATTAAAAAACTTTGTATGGAAAAGCTGCAGCATTGGGTTGCAGCTCTTTTTTATTATTATGCTTTAAAAGATATAGAGTGGAGGTCTTTAGTTCGTGAGTCAAAAATTAAAAGATCTTCTTTAAAGTAAAGAATGGATAATTGGACTCAAACTGAACAGAAGATTTAAATTAGGAGGTTGTAATAAAAAAGCCGGCAATTCTTAAAACGAATTAACCGACTCAAAAATTCACCTCTGTATGAGAAAAGGGAACTTTTACTTATTTACAGAACTATGTAACGTTGTTCCTGTAAGTTTAATTTTGTAGGGCCATTGTTCATCGTTGCCTGAAAACCCGTCATTATTGTGTATCCAATGTTCGGAAGGAGCACCTGTAACAACTAACCATAAGTAAGAAGTATTTTCGGGAACTGTAAATAAAGCCTTACCAATTGAATTGAAATTGGGAGTGCCGTACACTCTTTCACCATTGGTTTTAACAGCTACAAAAGCATAGCCCCAACCTGCTTTATCCACATTCACTGCATTGTATCCGTCAGCACCGGCAATGCCTTCAAAATCAAGTCTTATTTCCGTTCCGGACGCAGGAACTTCCAATCTTATTCCATTGTAACCGTAGTTTTGAGGACATCGGTTTTCTGCAATGCGGTACCAGCCGTCACCTATTGATTTAAAAGCGCAGGTATGTTTATTTGCATAATTTTTTGCATAAGGACGAATGCGATCCATATCCCAAGTCATAAATTTTTGGGCAGCATCTAATATTTCATTGTTGAAGGCGGCTTGATCTATTTTAGTTATTCTTTGGTATGTCATAACAGGATCTTCCCCGTTTATGGCTTTATTCCAAAGTTTACCAATAAAATCAATTCCGTGTTTGTCTGACCAATATTCCAAAATATAGGGAGAACAATACATATTATCCTCGTGAAGGAAAGCCTTGTGTGTATTCAGCATGAAATTGTCGAAGTGGTAATTCTCCAGTTTCATCCAGTTTGGATAAAACTGAAACAGCATATATTGCGAAGTCATTTCGAAGATGGACACGTTGTTGCCGGATGTAAATCCCCATTTACCATCGCATGATACCATGTATTGAAAAGCATGTCCCATTTCATGAGCCATAGCTGCATAAGGTTTGGTTTTAATCCGGTTGGGGGTAAGCCACATTGCTCCAATTTTATTTTCTGCACCTCCTCCATAAACGGTTCCTTCGTTGCTATAATAAATGTAGAAGTTCATTCGGTATTTGTCGGTAAGGGAGTTTCCCTTCTCTACAAATTTGAGACTGTCACGATAGAATTTGTACATTTTTTCACTTTCTTCTATTAGATCGTCCAATTGAAATCGATATTCTGTATCTGCTGTTTTTGAAGGATCATTTCCAAATTTAGATTCCCAAAAAGCAACCAAATTTGCTGTTTCCTTCATTCTCGCAACAGAGAACTGACTTGCACTATTTTGGTAGTCATTATCTTGTTCCACATTCCAGATACTTGCTGGGTAATAGGTTTCTTTTGAACTTTCTTCTTCGGGGAATTCAGGATCAGGTTTAACTATGGGATTATCAGGAGAATCATCAGAATCTCCGCAACTGCAAAAAAACAACACTTGAAAGATAAGGCAGAATAAGTAGGGTCGTATTTTGATCATTTTTAAAACGTTTTAAGTTGAATAAATAAGAGTTCGAAGAAGAGAATTCCCTTCTTCAAGCTCTGTATTGTCAATTATTATAAACTTATTCGTACGGAGTAGCATCCAGTTGTGGTGCTTTTCTTAACTCACTGCGAGGAATTGGCATCCAATAGTTTTTCGGAGCATAGAAGTTACGGGTTTCAATTGCTTCTGATTTTAGCTCGTAGGTTTTACTTCCATCTTTAAATTTCTTGATGTTTATTCCTTCAATTGGTGTTTTGTAAATTTCTTCAGCTTGTTTCCATCTTCGGATATCGAACCAACGCTGACCTTCAAACAATAGTTCTATCTGGCGTTCGTATTCATATTCTGCACGTATATCTACGCCTTCTGCGGGAGGCAGTAAGGAGCGCTCACGAACAAGGTTGATATAGATAAGCGCTTCTGGGTTTTTGTGTAATTCAATTAAACATTCAGCATAGTTTAAATACACTTCAGCAAGCCGCATATAAATCCATGGCGTTGTGTTGGCATTAGTGCCAAAATTATCATAGTTCGGATCAAGGAACTTTTTTAATCCATAGCCAGTTTGAGTGGCATTCCACCACGATGGCCCTTCCCGGCTGTCTTTTCCTGGATCGACTTCAGCTTCTCCTGAAACAAAAAATTCTATTTCACGATTATCATCACCGAATCCCCAGTTGTCTCCATCTACAAAAATAGTGGCATGAAGGCGCAGATCCCTGTTGTCCCAAGGCTTTTCTGTATTTTTATTGGGAATATATTTAGAACCGTCACTCATTTGGAATTTACTTACAACATTATGCGTTGGCTGTAAGGTTCCCCATCCCTGAAACCCATTTCCTGTTCCGCAAGGAGCCTGATGCAGGAAAACATTATTAGAACCCGCAACATATTTTTTATCATACAACTTTTCGAAAATAATTTCAGGATTCTTAGAATCTAAAAATAAAGAAGCATATTCATCAGAATTGGAGATGGATTGTAAACTGTACTTATGCAGATCGAGGACAGCTTTATTTGCATCTGCAGCTTTTTGCCATTTTATCTGATCTGGATAATTTTTATCGTATAAAGGGCTGGCAGCAAAGAGCAATGTCCGGCCTTTTAGCATGAGAGCTGCACCTTTTGTAGCTCTTCCAAAATTTTTAGCGTTACTATATTCCAGAGGTAAAAGGTTCGCGGCGGAATCACACTCGGTAACAATAAAGCTAGCTACATCTTCCAGTGATGCGCGGGTTTCTGTAAATTCTTTTGTATCCAACGGATATACCTGACTGATTAATGGAACTCTTCCATAAAGACTGTAAAGCTGGAAATAGAAATAAGCTCTTAAAAAATGTCCTTGTCCGATTAAATCATTTTTCCAGATATCATCTCCTGAACTTGGAGTTGGGACTTCTTTTATGTTTTCGAGAAATAGATTTACATCTTTTATAGCTCCATAGAAGTAATCCCAAGGATTCCACATGTCGTCTTCCCAACCAAAGCTTGAATTATCAGAAGAGAGATAACCTTGCCGAACATTTTCTGTACCATAGGTGTGCATCTGAAAAATTTCTTCTGAAAGGCTTGCAAATCTTGAACCCTTTTCTGCTTCTGCTTTTATTTTGGTATATGAAGTATTTAAGTAAGATTCGGCCAAAGCTAAATCATTCCATACTGCAGCATCGGTGAATGTATCTACCGGATCGACATCCAGTATCTCGTCGTCGCAGGAAATTATGCATAAAGACGTGAATAATACAAGTACGTATATAATATATCTTTTCATATGATTATAATTTGTTTTTGATTTGCCATATGGAACTTACCATGCTGGAATAACCATCCCGTTGTGTGTCAAAATTACTTTGGCATGGACGTTTCATATGATTATAATTTTTTTTTGATTTTTACCTGATTAGAAAGATAGATTTACCCCAGTTGTAATTGTCCTTTGCAGAGGATAAGCAGTAAGTCCGTTGGCTTGATAGTTATCAGCATTAATAGATATTTCAGGATCAAAATCTTTGATTTTGTCGATAGTAAATAAATTGCTTCCATTTACGTAAAACCTCAAGTTTGTTATTCCCATTTTGTGAGATATTGATTTTGGTAATGAATAACCTAACTCCACTGATTTTAAACGCAAAAACCTTGCATCCCTTAACCACCAAGTAGAAGCTCTGCCGTTGAAATCATCCCCATAAGTTTGTTTTATGAAGGCTCTTGGCCAGCGGGCTTTTGCATTTTTTTCTGCAGAATTTGCATCACTCCAGCGACCTTCATAAAAATCTGTCATCATATTCATAGTAGGCTGTACCATCATTTTTGCTTTTGCCTGTCCTTGGAAAAAGGCATTAAAATCAAGGCCTTTCCAACTTCCGTTTAATGTTAAACCATAAACAATTTTTGGGGTTGCTGATTCGTTAACTCTGATGGCATCATCGTAAGTAATATTTCCATCATCATTTGTATCTCTGTAAATCAGATCTCCAGGCTTGGCTCCATCGATGTGCACTGAGTTGTCAACTTCTTCCTGTGTTTGGTAAATTCCAAGTGCATCGTATAAAACCATTGCATCAATCGGATGTCCTGTTGCACGTTGCCAAGCTGGTGTTGATACAGCTTCATCAATGTATTCCATTTTATTTTCAGCGAAGGTGAAATTACCGCTGACATTCCATTTAAAGTCACCATGGCTGCCGTTATAACCTGCAACAATCTCGATACCGCTGTTTTTTACTTTGCCAATGTTTTCAGCAGGTAAAGCTAAACCGGCATAGTCAGGAATTGAGGCATTTCTTGTGCGTAAAATATCAGTTCTTTTAGAGACAAAGTAATCAAAGTCAAGATTGAATTTTCCATCAAGGAATTGAGCTGAAGTCCCTAAGTTTGTTGTTTTAGCTGTTTCCCAGGTAATGTAAGGATTGGCTGTAACTTTCTCGAAAAGCCCTTTTTGCACAGCATCACCAAACAAAACTCCATCTGATGAGTGATCTTCAGTTGAAATAAAGCCATAACTTGACAAAAACTGGAATGGATTGATGTTATCGTTCCCCATCATTCCCCAAGAGCCTTTTAGTTTAAAGAAGTTTACAACAGATTTTAAAGGACTAAAAAATGATTCTTCAGACATAATCCAGCCTAATGATATAGCTGGGAAAAGTCCCCAACGTTTATTAGCAGGAAAATTCATTGATCCATCATAACGCAGGCTTATTTCTGCAAGATATTTATCGTTGAAATTATAGTTAATACGTCCAAAATAGTTTTGGCGGGCACTCACACCAGCATATCCTCCGGTACCTTGATCCTCAGGATTACTGCTGCCTGCAAAAATCTGCATTATGGATGTAGAAAGATAGTTGGTTCGATATGCCGATACATTATTATAATTGTATTTGTATTGCTCGTAAGCAGCAAAAGCATCTATTTTGTGATTGCCAAATGAATTTTGATAGCCCAAACGAGCATTAATGGTTATTGCATCTGAATTATCTGCCCAGGAATTTAACGAAATAGCTCCGGTTGCTGATCTCTTGCTGTTATATTTATCGGTTGCTGAATCGTATTGATATAAATCATAAGGATGATTTATATCTTTCCCATTTTGAAATGAATAGTCAAGTGCTGCATATCCTTCAGTGTAAAGACCTTTTGTAATAAAATCAAGGTCAATATGTAAAAATGGTTTCAAGTTGATAATATTATTCTTTTTTTCACTGGTGCCAGGCTGATCGGTTACCATTACCGCTGCGTTATTTGTAACCCCATCAAATCCAACACGAGGCAAACCATTTTCGTAGTATGGAGCAGCCATCGGATTTGTTGTTAAGAAATAACCGAAAAGATAATCAGTAGCATAAACTCCACGTTTCCGGCTCTCCTGACGGCCATTAACATCCAAACCAAAACGGATCCGCTTGGAAAGTTCCGCATCTAAATTTGCTGTAAACTGATACTGGGAATAGTCCTGCGGACTGTTCTTATAGATGACATCCTGCCACATGTATTGAGCTGAAGTATAGAATTGCACTTTCTCATTACCTCCGCTTACCGAGATGTTATGCTGTGTTTTGGGAGCCCACTTTTTTGCTGCGGAATTCCACCAATCGGTGTTGGCATAATTAATGGGATCAGAACCATCCTGCAGTTTTTGCAGAGCATCTTCACTATAAGTTTCTGATAATCCGTGTCCTCTGTCGTACTCGTTCACGTATGTTGCATACTGAAGTGAATTTAGCATATCGGGGATGCGTGTTGGCTGCGAAATGGAGTAGTCACCATTATATTTAACTGTAATGCCACCTTTTTTTCCGCGTTTTGTGGTAACAAGAATTACACCATTAGCAGCTCTGGCACCGTATATTGCCGCCGAAGCATCTTTTAGTACCGAGATTGATTCAATATCTTCCGGATTTAGTCGGGAAAATCCCCGGCCGGCAATTCCATCTACAATTATCAACGGACTGTTATTTCCAGTTGTCCCTTTTCCCCTAATAAAAATTGTTGCATTGTCTTCTCCCGGCTCACCGGATCTCACATTAGCAATCACACCGGCAGTTTTTCCTGCCAAAGTATTGGTAAGGTTGGCTGCTGAAACTTTCTTGAGATCATCACCACTTACCTGCGAAATAGAACCGGTGAGAGTTGCTTTCTTTTGGGAACCATAACCAACAATAACAACTTCGTCTAATCCTGTCATATTTTCTTTCATGACTACATTAAATTCTCTTTTATTTCCAATAGCGAATTCCTGCTGGTTAAAACCGATATAGCTAAATACAAGAGTTGCATTCTCAGAAGAAACAGTTATCGAAAAATCTCCGTTAAGATTAGAAATTGTTCCATTTGTTGTTCCTTTTTCGATAACGTTGACTCCTATTAATTGTTCTCCATTTATGTCTTTGACAGTCCCTTTTACAATTACTTCACCTTGAAGGATAGCAATATCACCCTTTGTTATTGCCGCATTTGCGGGAAAGAAAGAAATGAGTAAAAGGCATACTATTGTGTAAAATATGATTTTACGCAATATTGGATTGAATTTTAAATTTTCATTCATATTCTTTTATTTTATTATTTCTATTGGGTTTAGATTTTTATTCTAATGTGAATGAATAGGTTTCTTTATATGATTTTTCAAACCAGCTTTCATAAACATAACAGTCGATATAAACCTCGCCGGTAAGTGTATTGAAATATGATTTGTTTTCTGTTACCTTATTTGTTCCTCCGTTTTCTTCTAATAATTCAAGGAAAGTGTGGATCTTTATTTTTTTACAATTTTCTTTGCCTGTCATATCTTCATCTGTAACAGAGAATAATACAACATACCAATCACCATCTCCATTGAAACCATACTGAGCATCAGCAATAACCGCATCCCAAGCTGTATCGCCTGCACGTTGACATTTAGAAGCATCCCATACTACATTCCCAATATTACGAGAACGTGCATTATCAGTAATGTTTAATTTATAGGTTCCGGCCAACGATTTTATTATGTCAAGATAAATTGTATTTGATCCGGATATTGTTCCTGTTTCCAAATTTCCTTCATTTAAAACAAATGGAACCAAATAATGAACATCATTGCTGAGATCTATATCGGAAAGATCTATGCTGTAAGGGATATTTGCGGTTTTACTTCCAATAGCTACCTTGCCATTTTCAATTGTTACAGTTCCTTCAGGTAAAGTTTGGTAGTTTGTGCCTGAGTTAGTGTTAAAAGCAGAAATCAGAGATGGATCGTAGTTGAAATTAATTGATAAATCGCTTGATACTATTGTGTTTGTTGTAACATTCACCGAACTATTAAGAATATTTAAACAGGATGCCGTTTCAACAGTCTCCGATGCGCTTGCTTCTGTTATGGATACCTTAAGGTCAGAAATATTAATAATATAATATACCGGATCTTCCTGAACTATAAGATAATCGGAATTGGATGATTGTAAACGACATGGCAGCAGGTACTTTTTATCTTCAGTTAAACCCGTCGCATTAATTTCTCCTTTCACAGTTATATTTCCGGAGCCTTTAACATTATCTACCGAAAACGAATAATTTTCTTCAGGTAAAAGAGTATATTCTCCTGTGCTTAATAAAGGTGCCTGAGTATCTACAAACATTGACACAGTGTTAGGATCAATGCCCGTAAAATTTAGAGCCCCGGTTACACTAATTGTTTCTTTTATTTCACTGTCTTTTGATAAATAAAGGTTTGTAGGTGCAGATGTAGAAACAGTAATGGCAGAGGATTTCATATTTACATGAACCAAAAGTGTATTTTTGTTTTCAGAAATGTCTACACCTTTAGTTTCAGTAGTAACTGAATTAATTGGTAATAGATAGTTTGATGCAGCCTCAACAGAACCAGCGTATAAATAGAGTTTTTTTGAATACAAGGTCATTTCAAAACTTGTCTTTTTCGATTTAATGTCAAATTTCACACCTTCTGTTATCGAATAATACTCGGACGGTAAGAGTTGATAACTGGTTCCATTGTCCTCGTTGTACTTTTCAAGGGATGCTTCGTCAATAATAAAACTCATACTTAGTTCTCTGGATATTCCATGAACTCTGTTGTATTCAATGGTATATTTTTCAGATTCATTTTGTGAAACTGAAGTTGCATTGTAAAATCCTGAAGTTGCAAATCCGGGATCGATTTCTATTAATGGGACAGGATTCATTAAATCATCCCCGCATGCACTTAACAGGAAAATAGCTAAAATTGGATAGCAAAGTTTTCTTATTTTCATATTACAATAGATTGATTAAGGGTTAGGTATTCTACTATATTTACTTATGCATGCAAATAAGCTTAAAGAATTGAAACGAAAGGTTATAGATGTTCAGAAAACTTAAATCAATGTTCAGAAACCACAAATAAAAGCTTGATTGAATTTGTTTAATATGTTCTTCATCAAACGTTTGCGGTAGAGTACAGAAGAGATAAGGATTTTGGGATGGTTATTTTTTAATTGGGGTTAAAAAATCATTGAAAAAAAAGTCTGTCAGAGAATATTATTCATTCCTCAACAGACTATTTATAGTTGTAATTGAATTCAAATTATTATTTTGACTTAGTTATCTTTTGTGATATGTATCCTCCTTATACTATAAATGGGACTACTAAATATCAAAATATTCTCTGGGTGATTTACCAAAATACTCACGAAAACGTTTTGAAAAATATTGAGGACTGGAAAATCCTGTTTCGTAGGCTGCTTCCGAAATATTACATTTTTTTGAAGATATTAGTTTTACGGCTTCTTTTAATCGTATGGATCTTATAAATTCGGTTGATGAACATCCAACAATATTTTTTAGTTTTGTATGCAGCAGCGTACGGCTTATACTCATTTCTTTAATTAAGAACATTACATCAAGTTCAGGATTGCTGATATTTTTTCTAATTATAGCGATAATTCTTTCCAGAAAAATCTTATCCGGTTCGGAAATTGTCATTTCTTCAATGGCGACATTGTTCTCTGTTTTGAATTTATTTATCACATTTTTTCTGGTATTCAAAATGTTTTTAATGTTCTGTTCAAGGAGTTTAGGATAAAATGGTTTCTCAATATAAAAGTCGGCTCCAGTTTGTAACCCTTCTAATTTATTTTTAGTTCCGCTTCTTGATGTCAGTAGAATAATAGGAATATGTGAGTATTTCAAATTTGTTTTTAGTTGAACAGTTAATTGGATTCCATCCATCTGTGGCATCATAATATCGCTAACAATTAGCTCAGGAGTAATTTTCTCCAATTTTTCAAGGGCATCTACTCCATGAATCGCAGTTGTAATTCTGAAGTTCTCTTCGAGTGCCTCTTTTAAAAAATCAAGCAATTCTATATTGTCTTCTACAATTAGAATATGAGGTTTTTTCGAGAGGATATCCATATCTATCGAATTACTTTTTCTTTTGTTTATTTGCAGAATAGGGATTTCTTTATGAGGAATAAATTGATCGGGTGCAGTATTAAATTCATTTTCAGTATAATCAGTTTTATTTATCGGAATTTTAACAGTAAAAGAAGTTCCTGTATTAACAATACTATCCACATTAATTGTTCCGCGGTGTATCGTAACCAGACTTTTCACATAAGCTAACCCAATACCTGAACCGTTAGAATTTTCTTTTGCCTGATAATAGCGTTCGAATATTTTATCAAGCTCTTCAGGATGAATACCTCTTCCTGAATCCTTTACAGTAATCAGCAAATCAAAACAGCTGTTTAAAGAAGGAAAACGTTTAATTAGTTGGATTGAAAGGGTGATTTTTCCTCCTTCATGAGTGAATTTAAATGCATTGGATAAAAGATTAAAAATGATTTTGTCAATTTTATCAAGGTCAATCCATATTTTTTCTCCTTCTTTTGGGAAATCTGTTTGGAAAAGAATACTTCTAGATTCGGCTAATGATTCAAAAGAACTTGATATTTCATTGAAAAATAGTGTTGGATCGCAATTACTTACCCGTAACATTTCCTTACTATTTTCAATTTTCTGAAATTCAAGCAATTGATTGGTGAGAGTATATAGGCGTTCGGCATTTTGTTCTACATTATTTAGATCTCTTCTTACCACTGGACTTATTTTCTGCTTTTCAAGGATCTTATTGATTGGTCCAAGTATGAGCATTAATGGTGTTTTAAGTTCATGAGAGATGTTGGTGAAAAAATTCATCTTTATCTTATGTATTTCCTCGTTATGTAATTTCTCACGATGTTCGAATTCTGCACTGAATTTTGATTTCTCAAGGTTTTTCCCAACACGAAAAATGGAGAAAATCAGTACAACTCCAATAGCAAAATATATTGTGTATGCCCACCATGTTAACCAAAATGGGGGCAATACAATAATTTGTAATTCACGTTTTCCATATTCAACAATATAATCATCTTTAAAGACCTTTACTTTAAATGTATATTTTCCTGGATTTAGATTGGTATATGTAACAGAATTACGATTACTGATTTCGTTCCAATTTTTTTCAAAGCCATCCAGATAGTAGGAATATTTGCATTTTTCATTTGATGCATAGCTTAATGCAGAAAATTCTAGTGTGATAATGTTTTGGTCATGTTTGAGTATCAGTTTTTCGAGCTTGTTAATTGATTGATCGAAATTTTTTAAGTCGCCAGGTTTAAGCAACTTATTAAAAAGTTTAACACCGGTAAATACAATTGATAATTTCTGAAGTTTTGGTGGATCAGCATCTTTATTAAAAGATATCATTCCACCGTTTCCTCCAAAATAAATATTTGCTTTGCTATCAGTAAAAGAGGTATTGTAATTAAATTGTTCAATAGGTATTCCGGAATTATTATCGTAAACAATACTTTTAGCACTATCCGGAAGAAATTTCACCAATCCTTTGTCTGTTCCTACCCAGATCCAGCCATCACTTCCTTCTTCCATGCTATAAATCCAATTCGCGGGAAATCCATTTTCGAGGTAAAAGTGTGAAAGACTATCTTGTTCTTTGTTATAGCAGAATAAGCCGTCGTAACAATCACCTACCCAAATTTTGTTTTTGGAATCGGTCTTAACAAAGTTAATCCCGTGCAATTCAGGGAATTTATCGAAAATGCTTAACGAATCAGATTCAGGTACATATTTATAAATAAGGTTAAGGGCAGAAAACCATAAGGCATCTTTTGTTTTGCATATACTCGAGACTACAATATTATTAATGCGGTTAGGTTTTAATTTTCGAAATGTTTTATCTTTTAGTGAATATATTAATATACCACTGTAAGTGGCAATGTAAATAGAGTCGCCATATTTTTCAAACATGCAGATGTCATTAACAAATAATTCAGGGGTGTTTTCGCGGTTGAAATAATGAAACTTATTGGTTTGGACGTTTAAAACATTAATACCTCCAGTATAAGTTGCGATCCAAAGCTCATTAGTATCATCAATAAATATAATGTCGTGCAAATTATTGTATGATAGTCGGTTGTTGTATTTATCGGTAAAGTGTGTGACTTTACCGGTTAGCCGGGAATACTTATTGAGTCCTTTGTCCTCTAAGCCAATCCAAAGGTTGCCTGTGTTGTCTTCGGTTATGCATCTAACAACATCCCCTTTGATTTGTCCTTCTCCCAGGCCAGGGGTCCATTTTTGAAAGAAAGTTTTATTATTACTCCACAAGTTAATACCTCCAAAATAGGTTCCCAGCCAAATGTTGCCATGTTTGTCACAGTATGTGTCGTATATTGGATCACTATTTAGTCCTTTAGGATTGGAAAATTGATGATTGTAAATACTCATCTTTTCCAACTCATTATCGTAAACAGCCAATCCATATTCAGTCCCAATCCAGATTCGGCCTAATTGATCTTCAGAGAAAGAATGTATAAAATTGCTGGGTAGATGACAGTTACCATTTTTGGATTTTGAAAAGTGGATACATTTTTTACTTTTTAAATTAAATTTTAAAATGCCTGAATAAAATGAACTTAACCAAATATTTTGCTTCGAATCGAGAAACAATAACTCATATTGAATTAAATTTTCTTCGGAGGAGAAGGTATGTGTTATTAATTCTTCATTTTCTAGATTATAACAGTACAATTGGTTTTCAGAATTAAAAACTAACCATTTATTATTTACTGATACTGTATAAAGATTTGCATTCTCTGGAGTTTGTTTTATCTGCAGCTTGTGCAGGATATTTTCAATATATCCGTTTTTAGGGTCAAGGAAAAAAATCTTGTTTGATTTTTTTATCCAAAATCCTTTTGATGATGTGGCAATTTCCTGAATAGGATTCAAGTCATTTAATAATTTGTAAGGTAAAAAGCATTCAGTTTTACTATCGAAATAGTAAAATTCTTTTAGATTAGTTCTTCCTAACAAAATGGAGTCTGAAGTGACGAATAGCTTTTGACAATATAATTTTGTTTGTTTTCCCGAAGCATCATATGCAGGAAATTTGCTGAAATTTTCTCCATCAAAACGTAATACATCATTTCTGTCAGCAACCCATATAAAACCATCAGAGTCCTGAACGATACTTTTAATATATGCTGATTGCAATCCATCCTTAGTTGTATAATGAGTAAACTCGAGTGGAGTTTTTATTTTTTGTGCATTTGAAGGGATAGCGATGTGTAAAAAAATAATAATAATGAGAAGAATATGTTTTATTCGCCATTTTTTTTGGTGTAAACTTAATTGTTTCATGATCTGGATGATGAGTTCCAAGTATTGAAGTTGATATAATAATTGTGCTAATATATGTACGATAATAGAAGAAATGCAATTTTGAGATATTTATTCTTTTCAGATGTACAATATATTGCTCTAAAACATGTTTGAATCATTTTATGAGAAGTTTATTGCTTGAATATGATGGTGTTTTTAATTGGTGATTATATTAAGTTAGCTTTTTGATGACTAATAGATTCTCTCAATTTGAGGATGGATAGAATTGAGAATTCATATACAAAAATTCATTTGTATTGATTGTTACTACAGCTGAAAAGAAAAACACACCTAGTTTAGCCCCTAAAACGACCGGAGTAAAATTTCACATTTAAAACAGTTAAATTTAGGGTGTGAAAAGACGTTGGACATTTGAAGAAATTATTGATTATGCAATCGATAAGGAGATGGATGAAGTTGAGTTTTACTCGGAGGTTGCAAGTCGAATGGACAGGAAACATGTGAAAGGACTTTTTGGGGATATTGCTTTAGAGAAAACAGCCAGAATGCTTCGACTGGAGAAGATGAAGGATGCGAAACCGGAATTGAACCTGGATGAAATTAAGGATATGAAAATTACTGGTAGTCTTGAGGATGTAGATCACACCAGAAATGATTTTACCTATCAGGACGCACTGATTATTGCCATGAAAAAGGAGAAAATCGCTTTTAGATTGTATAAGGATCTAGCTTCTGCAGCCCTAGATGAACCGTCGAAAAAATTATTCCTTGTGCTTGCTCAGGAAAAAGCAAAGCATAAACTTTGTTTTGAAGTGGAATACAATAATAATATTTTAACAGAGAATTAAAATTAGAAAATATTTAGCCGGGTAAATTTAGGATATATTGTTTCCTATTTGGGAATGACCCAACAACATTTAATTACCATACGGGCGAATGGATGATTTTAAGATAGATGAAAAAATAATCGGCTGTTCTTCTCTATTTTTGAATTTCAAAAACGAATGAAATGAAAACTGAAATGCAAAAATGTTTGGATGGGGAAGTCTTTAATACATCCAACGAGGAAAATCAAAGTCTGATACACAAGGCGCGGAAATTAACAAAAAGCTATAATTCGACAGAAAGTACCGATGCCGAAAACCGAAAAGATATTTTGCGCGGGCTATTTGCGAAACTAGGCGATAATGTAAATATTGATACGCCCTTTTACTGCGATTACGGCAAGCATATTTTTGTTGGCAGCAACGTAATTATCAATATCAACTGCACTTTTGTTGATTGTAATAAAATTGAAATTGGAAACAATGTGTTGATCGCCTCAAATGTGCAGATTTATACTGCAACTCATTCAACAGATGTAAACGAGCGTTTGGTAACTGATTGGGATCCCGGTACAGAACTTCCATTCTTTAGAACCTATGCACTGCCCGTAAAAATTGAGGACAATGTGTGGATTGGAGGAGGTGTGATTATCTTACCAGGAGTAACAATCGGAAAGAATTCTGTGATTGGAGCAGGAAGTGTTGTAACCAAATCGATTCCTGAAAATTGTGTTGCGGTTGGTAATCCATGCAAAATAATCCGAAAAATAAATGAGCAAAACAGATCGCATGGAAAAGATTAAAGCTGTAATTTTTGACCTCGACGGAACCATTGGCGATACTTTGCCATTGTGTATTAAAGCTTTCAAAAAATCAATAGAACCGCTTATTGGCAGATCAATTTCCGATGAAGAAATAATTGCAACCTTCGGCCCTTCGGAGGAAGGAACAATAATGGCATTGGCTCCCAACAATTACGAGGAAGGCATTTCGCGTTACTTGTGTTATTATGAGCAACTGCACGAAATGTGTCCAACGCCTTTTAATGGAATATCAAACCTGTTGGCCGATTTAAAAGATAGAAAAATCAGGCTTGCCATGGTTACCGGCAAAGGAAAATACAGTACAATTATTTCATTACAGAAATTTGGTATTGCTCATTTATTTGAAACAATTGAAACCGGACATTCATTTGGGCCACGAAAGCCGGAAGGAATAACTGCTGTTTTAAATTACTTTAAGGATGTAAGCAAGAATGAAGTAATTTATGTTGGCGATGCTCCAAGTGATATTGTTGCCTGTAAAAATGCCGGCATTCCAATAGCTGCAGCGGCATGGGCAAATTCAGCCGAACCGGCGAAACTTGCAGAGTTGAATCCGGAAGAATTATTTTATAATACCAGTGATTTTACCGATTGGATAAATTCCAAAATTTAAATTTGATAATCGCTGATAAATCCTTGTAATTGTGCGATTTACCTTCAATAGGCTGTAGGGATAATTGTTGTTTTTTTCGTAAATTCAAGGCTGTAGTTTGTTTCCGTTTTTCAATTGATATGGTAAGTCTCACAATCAGATTACCGAACTAAATTATAATTCCAAATACATCATTTAAACGATAACAGCATGAATAAAGCAAATAAAATGTGTCAGAGTTGTGGAATGCCCATGAAAAAAGACCCTCAGGCTGGAGGAACCAATGCCGATGGAAGTAAAAATTTGAAATACTGCAGCTACTGTTACGCGAACGGAGAGTTTCTTTATACAGGAACGCTTCACGATTTTCAGAATTTCTGTAAACAAAAGATGATGGAAGGCGGACATTCGAAGCTTATTTCCTGGTTGTTTACCCGAGGTATGGGACGTTTGGAAAGATGGAAGAAGTAGTGATATTTGTTAGAATATTGTTTTTTAGTAAAGTTTGACGCAACTAAATTGCATACAATTCATCTTATTTTGAATAAAGAATAATGATTAGCACGGTATTTGTTTACTAAAACCTTGTAAAAAATAACATTCATACAAAAATTATAAACAGATGAAAAGAAATGTAATACTACTATTGGCTGTTTTCCTTAGCTGGAGTGCAATGGCACAAGCTCAGAAAAACTTTATTGATCAAAACTACATTGAAGTAAAAGGATTGGCAGAATTAGAGGTCGTTCCCGATGAAATTTATTTAAACATTCATTTGGATGAGGAAGACACCAAGAACAAGGAAAGCATTGAAGTATTGGAAAAGCAAATGTTTGTGGCTTTAAAAAAGGCCGGTATCAATTTGGAGGAGCAGCTTTCAGTATCTGATTTTGCCAGTAATTTGCAGAATCACTTTTTTCAACGTGCCGATATGAAGAAATCGAAAGATTTTGAGCTGTTGGTACACGATTCTAAAACACTCGGAAAGGTGTTTGTTGAGTTGGATAAAATCAAGATATCAAATATCAGTATTTTGAGAGTGGATCATTCCGAAATTGAGAAGTATCGCAAGCAGGTTAAAATAAATGCTGTTATAGCAGGTAAAGAAAAAGCTGTAGCTCTGGCCGAGGCAATCGGACAAAAAGTGGGGAAAGCCATTTATATCAATGAAGTTTCTTCGCCCTATGGCCGACAAATGGTAAATACTATGATGCGGGTTAAAAGTGAAAACTTTGAATCGGCTATGGGTGTTCCTGATCTTGATTTTCAGAAAATTAAATTGGAATATTCCGTGATGATCAGCTTTGCTTTGGAATAGAATTAACCGGAAAGAAACACGAAGATCTCTATAAAAATAGGGATCTTTTTTATGCTTCAGAAAAGGCATTTACCACCGAGGAAAAATAAAGTTATCACGAAGTCACACAAAGGAAAGAAACAGACGCCTTGTGATACTTTTGTGCAGTACTTCGAGCACTTTGCGGTTAAATTTTACTGTGTTTTTTAAGTTGTCACCCATTAGCTTATCGCGAAGTCACCCAAAGAAAAGAAACAGACGCTTTGTGATACTTTGTGCAGTACTTCGAGTTCTTTGTGATTAAATTTTCACTTCAGCTATCCCAGGAATAGTGGTATTTTTAGTGGCAATTCGTCAATTTTTCCCGCAACACTTTATCTATAAATGTTTTTTTTGTTCTTTTGTGGAGAAATACAAAATCGAAAAATAAATGATCAAGATCCTGTCTTATATTCTCAGCTTTATATTTTACATCCTGTTTTTGCTTTTATTGGTGATTTTTCATCCAATACAAGTAATTTGTCACAAGTTGTTTGGCTATCAGGCTCACAAGAATTCGGTTGATGTTTTAAACTTTTTTTTAATGCGTGTGGTTGTGTTTTTAGGCGTTCGTATTACATCTTTGCCAAAAGTTAACTTGCCGACCGACAGGCCGTTAATCATTGTTTCCAATCATCAGGGAGTATACGACATACCGCCAATTGTCTGGATTTTCAGAAAACACCATCCAAAGTTCATTTCAAAAAAGGAATTGGCTAAAAACATTCCGAGCGTGTCTTATAATCTTCGCCATTCGGGAGCTGCTTTAATCGATAGAAAGAACAGAGCTCAGGCAATACCTGAAATTTATAAGCTGGGTCAGTTAATCGCAAAAAACAATTATGCAGCCAGCATTTTTCCTGAGGGAACCAGAAGTAAAACAGGAGTGATGAAACCTTTTAAAGCTGGTGGAATAGAGGCTTTACTTCAGGCCGCACCAAATGCGTTAATTGTTCCTTTTGTGGTCGATGGAAATTATAAAATTGAAGAAAAAGGAATGTTCCCCTTGTGTTTGGGAGCTAAGGTTAGATATAAAGTTTTAGAACCTATTGAGCCTGCAGCTTACACTGCAATTGAACTAACCGAAATGGTTGAAGCTTTAATTAAGAAAGAATTGAACCAATAATTACTAAGGAAAAGCTCAATGATGAACCAAAACAACAAAACAGCATTGGTAGTGGAAGGTGGTGCAATGCGCGGTATTTTTGCTGCGGGTGTTTTGGATCAGTTTATAGAGATGGAATTCAATCCTTTTCACTCTGTATTAGGTGTTTCCGCTGGAGCAGTTAATGCGGCCACTTATCTTTCCAGGCAGAGAAAGAGAAATTTCAAGATGTTTACAGATTATTCTTTACGGCCTGAATACATCAGTTGGAAGAAGTTTTTAGCCGGTGGACATTTAATGGATTTAGATTGGTCATGGGATATCACTACCCGCGAACTGCCTATTGATCTGGATGTGTTGTTTGCCAACAATCCTGATTTTGAAATTGGAGTTACCATGAATTCAGATGGCCGATCGGTTTTTATCAAGCCTGATGCAGAAAGCCTTAGTCATGTGATGAAGGCCAGCTGTACAGTTCCTCTTTTTTACCGCAATTTTTTGAAAATAGACGGACAAATAGTTTCAGATGGAGGCGTTTCTGCACCCATTCCAATTCAAAGAGCAGTGGAAAAGGGAGCTGTTAAAATTATGGTGATTCGTTCCCGTCCAAATTCTTTTCGGATGAAAAAAGGAATGGAATCGAAATTGGGACGTTTGCTCTTTCGAAAACATCCGGGTTTGGTGAAAGCATTGTTGAATCGTCCGGACAATTACAATTCATCAATCGATTTTATTCAAAATCCACCGCAAAACATTCAGATTTTGGATATTTGTCCTCCCGAAAGTTTCAAAACAAAGCGATTCACTCAAGATTATGCCACACTGGTAACAGATTACGAACTGGGACGGGAAATGGGGCGAATTGCAATCGAAAAATGGAATCTTCTGTAATTTGATCCTCCGATCGGAAAAATAATTTTCTTTTTAAACCTTTTGCCTTTTTTATTGTCTATAGAGAGGAATGATAGTCTGGCGAATAGGCTTTTTGATCGCCCAAATGTTAACGAAAATCTAAAAATCAAATTTCGTAGATGTTTTTGGCTTTTGAATGGTAAGTTTGTCTGGACAATTTATAAAACTCATAATTCAATTTAAATGAATCGATTAATTCTTCTGATCTGCTTAAGCTTTATAGTAATATCAGCTAAGGCAGAGGAACCGGTTTTAAAACCGGAAATGAAAGGCGGAGTAATAAAAGGTATTGTGATGGACAATGCTATGGATATTCCTGTTGAATACGCAACGGTTTCTGTTTACAATATGGCCGACTCAAGCCTTATTGACGGAACCATTACTGATGAAAAAGGGGCTTTCGAGCTTGCAAAGATGAAGCCTGGAAAATACTTCGTTGAAATTACTTTTATTGGTTATAATAAAGCCATCGTTAGAAATATTCCAATCGATAGAAACAGAAATCTGGCTGATTTAAAGATTGTGAACTTACGACAGGCAAGCGAAGCATTAAACGAAGTTGTTGTAACTTCTGAACGTGCTCCGGTGCAGTATCAAATTGATAAAAAGGTAATTCCTGTTAGCCGGCAAATTACTGCAGCAAGTGGAACTGCTGTTGATGTTTTGGAGAATGTTCCATCTGTAAGTGTTGATATTGAAGGGAATGTAAGTCTTCGGGGCAATTCAAATTTTACCGTTTTGGTAGATGGAAAACCTTCTATTTTGGATGCATCGGATATTTTGCAGCAAATGCCTGCAAGTGTAATCGAGAATATTGAAATTATTACCAATCCTTCAGCGAAATACGATCCGGAAGGAACGGCTGGAATTATTAATATTATCACAAAAAAGAATTCCGAAAAGGGATTGAATGGAGTGGCTAACTTATCAATGGGTAGCCAGGAAAACCGAAGCGGTGATATTTTAATTAATTACCGCAAGAAGAAATGGAATTGGAATTTAGGATTGGATTACAGCAACCGTCAGTTTGAAGGGACAACTAAAACCGAAAACAGAACCATTTATGAGGGTGTTACAAGTTCGGTGTTATCGGATGGTGAAGCTAAAATGAAGCGTTTGGGTTATGGCATTCGTACTGGTTTCGATTTTGATATCAATGATAAAAATACAATTTCGTTTGGATTTCGATACGGAAACAGAGACATGGAACGGGGTTCGGTTTTGGATTATCAGGAGTTTGACAGTACTGATCCGGAAAGAATTTTATACGATAGTGAAGATCTTTGGGAGAAAGAAATGACTTTTGTGAATTCAAACTTTTCGTACACCAGAAAATTTAGTGGTAAAGGTCATCAGTTGGCTTCTCAGGTTACTTATTCGCATCGCGGAAGTGGTGATGAGCAGTCAACCAACGAATTGTTTGATGCTAGTGGCAATCAAACATCCGGGAAAATTGCAACTGAGGATGGGCCTGGAACCAGATGGGAAATCCGTTCCGATTATACTTTACCATTGGGAAAGGATGCAAAGTTTGAACTCGGATATCAAGGTCAGATTCGCTCCAGTGAGGCAGATACGAAGCAAGAGGATTATAATGTTGTAAGCAAACAATATGAGCCTCAGCCATTATACAGTCATGATGTAACTTACGATCAGCAGGTGCATGGTTTGTATACAACTTATGCTTCAAAAATTGGAAAGTTTGGCTATCAACTGGGCTTCCGATCTGAATATACAAACCGGGAAATTGATTTTAAAGATGAATCTGAGGTTTTCACCATTAAACGGTGGGATTTCTTTCCAACCATTCATACACAGATGGATTTGGGATCAGACAATCAGATAATGGCAAGTTATACCAGACGAATTCAACGTCCGAGAGGTTATTGGTTGGAGCCTTTTGTTACCTGGACAGATGCCTACAATGTGCGACAAGGAAATCCTGATTTGAATCCTGAATATATTGACTCTTACGAGTTGGCTTATTCGAAACGTTTTGGAGATCAGTCAGTGACTTTTGAAACTTATTATAAAGTCACTCACAATAAAATAGAAAGTGTTAGATATCCTTGGGAAGAGCAGGGAAACGTAATGAAGAGCACTTCTGTTAATGTAGGTAATGATTATTCTTTAGGAATGGAAGCGACTATAAATTTATCTTTTGGCAAATGGTTTAAGAACGATTTAATAGGTAATTTCTATCACTACAAAGAAGAAGGTGATTTTACGATAACCAATTCATCTGATGAGGATATTTATAAGGATTTCTCAACGAAAAGTTACAATTGGGGACTTAGGAATAATTCAACCATTATTTTTGATCCAAAAACACGGGTTCAGTTTACTGCGAACTATCAATCAGAAACAAACTGGGCTCAAGGGAAACGCAAGGGGTTCTTTACAACATCAGCAGCTTTAAAGCGCGATTTTATGAAACGCAGGCTGTCTGCTACTTTTCAGGTTCGCGATATTTTTGGAACAGCAAAACATGAAACCTTATACGAAGGGGATAATTTTTACAACTTTAGCCGGTTTAGTCATAAATCGCCGACTTTCAATTTGAAATTAAGTTTTAAAATTAACAACTATAAAATGAAGCGTGAAAGAGGATCAGAAGGCGGGGTTGATGTAGAAGAATTTGAAATGTAATAACAACAACCATATCGAATTAATTTTAAAGGGTGTTCTAAGGAACATCCTTTTTTATGCTCTTAATTTTGGATGGCTAAATAAGGCTCGAAATCACAATGAAGGATCCTGTAATGATGTTAATCCCAATCACTATTTTTCGGAATTTTTCAGGCTCAATTTTCCCGGAAAACTTAGCTCCAAAATGCGATCCAAAAAATAGAATAGGCAGGCAGAAAAGAGCAAGATTTACAGATTCCATTTCAATCATGCCTTTCATTAAAAAGGCTGCTGTTGTGAAAAAGGCTGAAAAAGTACTGAACCAGGCAAATACACCACGGAACCTTTCCTTTGAATAGCCTTTACGATTCATTGCAATAACCAATGGGGGACCACCCACAGATATGGCGCTGCCCAAAAGACCGCTTATGAAACCAGCAAAAACAATTGGCAAATTTAAAAAGCGTTTGGCCAATTTCACCTTGCCTAACATTTGTATCGAAAACAGAATAATGAGAATTCCGGTTATAAGTCGTAAAGTATCGCTGCTAACATATTCAAGAGCATAAATACCTAAAGGAATTCCTCCTAAACTAGCAATAAACATGGGAATAAAATAGTATGCCCTTATTTTTTCCTGCAGTTTAAACAGAATCACCAGACTGGTAATTAAATTGAATAAACTCATGGCAGGAACCAATACCTGCATGGGGAAAATAAAAGAAAGAAATGGGATTGCCAGTAATGCAAATCCAAAACCGGTCATCCCTTTTATAAATGCTGCTGAAAGGATAACGATAGTGCAGAGAATGATCTGAATTATGGTAATGTCATGCATTAGGAAACCAATTAATAATTTGTATTTGAATGATACAAAGTTAGTGGATTCAAAAATATGTTGAGCGTTAAATATGCTTAAAATTCCTTTCTGAGAAATGTTATAGAACCTCCCTTAAGAAAGGAAATAAGGAATAAATCTGAATTGCTACGTTAGTCATAAACAGCTTTACCGAAATGGCCAGCAAAATAATTCCAAAAACTTTACGCAAAACATGAATTCCACCTTCGCCAAGAATGCGCTCAACAAGATTCGTTGACCGCAGTACGATGTAAACAAATATCATATTTAGCACAATGGCAACAATTAGGTTTTCCATTGCATATTCGGCACGCAATGCAAGAACCGTTGTAAATGAACCAGCACCAGCTACCAACGGGAAGGCGATTGGAACAATTGAAACACCACTGGGACCATCATACTTAATAATCTCGATTCCCAAAGCCATTTCTACACCCATAATAAATAGAATAAATGAACCTGCAATTGCAAAGCTTGAAATATCAACTCCAAATAGTCCAAGAAGTTTCTGACCTAGAAAAGTAAAGACTATTAGTACAATAAGTGCAACAAGAGTTGCTTTAAGGGCTTCAATTTTACCTCCTTTTTTCTTTAAATCTACAATGATTGGAATGGATCCAATAATATCTATTACTGCGAAAAGAACCATTGAAGAGGTGATGATTTGAATAAAATTGAAATTCATGACAATAAAATTTTGGACTTGTAAGTGTAGCTATTGATTCTCGGATAAACTTACAAATTTTTTAATCGAATGAGTAAGTTCAGGCTTTCTAACTTCTAATTTTAGTAAGCTATTGTTGTGAAAAATAACTGTAAAACTGATATGTATGTTTAAAATAAAACAGAAAAACAATAATCGTGTTAAAATTTTAAACTTTCGCGAAGATATATCTTTTTTTGAAATTGCCTCTAAACTTAGCTGAAATATTTTATGGAGGAAGAGTAGGTATTAGTAGTTTATGCAAAAAAAGACTTACCTCAGGTAAGTCTTTTTTACAATTATATGTTCTGTTATTTCTTCTTAATCTCCTCCGATGGTATGAAATTGAGGGAGATGCTGTTGACGCAATGCCGCGTATTTTTTTTTGTAAATCCCTCTCCAGTGAATACATGACCCAGGTGTCCATTGCAATTAGCGCAAACAATTTCTATACGTCTTCCATCTGCATCAGGAATGTGTTTCACTGCACCATCAATCTCATCATCGAAGCTGGGCCATCCACAATTTGATTCGAACTTACTGTCCGATCGATAAAGTTCAGCATTGCATTGCTTGCAGGTATAAACACCTTTTGCTTTATTGTGTAAATACTTTCCGGTTCCCGGATATTCGGTTCCTTTATCAATAATTACCCTTTTTTCATCTGCGCTAAGCGCGTTGTATTTATCTTTTGTCATTGCTTTTTGTGCTAATAGATTGTTACTAACAAAAAGGATAAGTCCAAGTAAAATGATATATCTCTTCATAATTCGCCTCCTTATTTTTAATGATTCTAAAGTTAATTGAAAAACGATTCAGTTCAAAATTTACTGTACTTATTCAGCGAATTTGCTTCTTTTATTGCCTGAACAATAAGTTCCGGATTCGACCATGGAATAAAATGATTCAAATCTTCGAGCAATTTATGATCTGCATTTTTATGAAATTTAAGGTAGTAGGCTTGTGTTTGGTAAGGCACTAAAATATCTTTTTTGCCTTGTATATAGCTTGTAGGGATATTAATTTCGTGTAATCTTCCTTCGTTTAGGCATAAATCATTTTCCAAAGCCATCATTTCCAGATTGCTGTTTTTCAATTCGAGAGGTAATATTTTATTCGTTAAGCCACCTAATATCATAAGATTGTACCATTTCGCTTTCTGGAATTCAGGAGATAAACATGGTGCAACGTATATGGCGTGACTTATTTTGGTTTGAAAATCAAGAATTGTTTGTTCCAATACGGCTCCACCATAAGAATGTCCTACTATTGTAAATTTTTCATTTGATTTTCCATAATGGTTAAGAACAGCGGCAGCAACTTTTGCCTGATCGCTAAGGTGTTTTTGTGCAGGAACAGTGGTTTTCCCATAACCAGGTCGATCATAGGAAATTATACAATATTCTTTTTGAAGTGTTTTATCTGCAAAAATATACTTGAAATCGAACCAATATCCGGGAGAACCGTGAATTAATAAAACTTTAGGTTTTGATAAATCACCAATATAGATGGTATGAATTTCATTTCCTTTGTAAGGAATCATTTCACTATGAGGAAAAATATTTTGAGTATGAAATTCATTTATTATTTTCTGATCATCAAATTCAGCTTTGAATTTTTGAAAGATTACAAATCCGATAGTAACCAGTAATAAAATTGCAAATCCGGAAACATACAACAGCTTTTTAATCCTTCTCCTCATCTTCCTTATTCTTTAAATTCTATTGAGGTGTAATAAAATACTTTTTAGTCTGAATTGCAAGAGTATAAATGTTATAAATTCTTAATTTATAAGGTGATATTTTAATGAGAGGTGGGCGAAATTTAGTAAGGATTCAATATTAAATTCATGAAATATCATGAACCAGAAAATAAGAATTAGTTCGTTTAAGTCAGGTGCTTTCTTATTAATTGAATGAGAATATCCTTTTTTACAGGCTTTGCAATGTAATCGTCACAGCCATTTTCCAATGATTTTTTTTTATCGCCAAGCAGAGCGAATGCGGTTTGCGCTATAATCGGAAGGTTGGGTCTGATTTTTTTAATCTTTTTAGTCGCCTCATATCCATCCATTAATGGCATTTTAATATCCATAAGCACTAAATCAATCTTATCGTTTTTTTGGCAAATATCAACAGCCTCAATGCCATTATTAGCAACTAATACGTTACAGTTGATCTGATTTAGTAATTCTTCAAAATATATTCTGTTGAATTCTTCATCTTCAACAACCAGGATGAGTTTATTTTGTTCCTTATTCATATGGATAATTATTTATTATATCAAATGTAAAGTATCTTTTCGAACTATCTAAATCAATTTTAATTTTAGGAAAAAAGAAAAGAATAAATTTTGTGTTAATAATTTAGTTCTGTTTCTAAATTTATTGATAATTAATCTGTTGTGCTTTATAAGTATTGGTTTTAAATTAAAATTCTTTTAGTAGTTTCTTTTTGTCACCAAAAATTGAATAGCATCAATTTACCTAATTAAAACCCAATTATGAATTATTTCTCCAAATACGGTTTTAGAGGTGGAGTCGGAACCATTAAATACCCGAGCATGCTTTATACATGTAAAATTACGCCGGAGAACTCCTGAAGCAGATTAAATCCATCATAGGTTCAGGAACTAGTGCTTCCTTCTTTTTTACCAATTCGATGGAATTTTTTGTCTGAATATGGAAATCGTCAAAATGATTAAAATAGCAAAAATTAAATGTTTTTTTGTTTCTTTTAATTTCTATCCTTCTGCGGTTACAATCATTTAGGATGAATTGAGACAAAATATTGTAGGATGTCCATAGAAAAGCAGGCCAATTGTTACAAAGAATGAATTTTATTTAGCCCGATTGTAAAAGTACACTGCAATAGGCTGCTTTTGTAAGATTCATAAAATCAATATTCTGGATGATGGAGAATGGATGCGTCGCATATTTCTAATAAATAGAAATTAGAAATATGGAAAGTTTTCTATATCTTCGGTTTAGGAAACATAAATCTTTAAAACATTACTTATCATGACAGACGGAAGCGAACTAACCTGCGTATTTATAGGATCGATTATTGACGTGCAGTATTATAAGGAAAGATTGGAGGAGGCTGGAATTGCTTCTTTATTGAAAGATGATTTTAGTTCAGGTACCATTGTTGGAATAGGCGGTGTGCCCGATTCTGTGGAATTATTGGTTGCAGATGAGGATGCTGAAAAGGCAAGAATGTGTATTGAAGAATTGCAAAAAGAATAGTAATTATATGAAACGTCCATGCCAAATCGATTTTGACACACAGGGAGATGATTATTTCAGCATGGTAAGTTCTCCCGAAACAAGTTCGGGACAGGCTATATGGCAAATGAAAACAAATTATAATCATATGAAAAACATGATGAAAAAAATATCATTATTAGCTGTTGCTGTGTTGTTCTCTGGGTGGTTAACTGCTCAGGAGAAGGCAGATATGGTAACAGATCGTCCCGACCAGACTGAATCCGCGACTATTGTATCATTGAAAGGATTTCAAATAGAATCCGGTTTTTCGTTTGAAAAATACAATTCAGAAATCAACAACACAACGTACAATTCAACATTGGTTCGATATGGTCTTTTAGAGAAAATAGAGCTTCGTTTAGGACTTGCTTATTTGGGAACCAATGTTTCGTTAGATGGTGGTAGTTTTGATGAAAGTGGTTTTGCTCCAATAGTTGTTGGTGCAAAATTTCAATTACAGGAGGAAAGCGAAAGGTTGCCAAAATTAGCCATTATGACCACTTTTACGCTTCCAAAAACCGGAGCAAGCGTTTATGAAAATAAATACTTAGGTGCTGATTTTCGTGTTAACGGAGAATATTCACTGAATGAAGCAATGTCGTTGGGTTGTAACTTAGGGGTAGCTTGGAGTGGTGCTGAGGGAAGCAATACTGCTGTAGGAATTTATACCGCTGTAATAGGGATGAGTTTATCGGAAAAATTAGGAGCTTTCGCAGAATTATATGGTTTTCTTCCTAAAGAAGGAAAAAATGACCATCGTTGGGATGCCGGAATGACTTACTCTGTAAATGATGATTTACAACTCGATTTTGCAACTGGGATTGGATTAAGTAAGGTTTCTCCGGATTTTTTTATTAGTTTAGGATTATCAATTAGAATGCCTTAACAAAGGTATTGCATACATCAATTCAGAAAAAAGCTTGTTCAGAATCTCTGAGCAAGCTTTTTTACTCTATTCAAGAGGGCTTGAAATTTATCGTTTGAATAAATTTGGTCCTTTTGAATTTTAGAAATGGTAATTTTTTGTGATATCTTTTATTTTTAGAACGTATTTAATAAAAGGAAAATATGAAAAATTACAACAATAGTATGCTCATTGTGATTGCTTTACTTTTTACTTTTAGCTCTTGTCATTTATCTGAAGAATACGAAGAAAACCAAAAATTACTAATTGAAACCGATATGGCTTTTTCTGATTATTGTTTGGAGAATGGAATGAACAAAGCCTTTTTTAAATATGCGTCGGAGGAGGCGGTTATGCTTCAGGATAATAATTATCCGCTTGTAGGAAAAGAAAATATTAAGAAACAATTTTCAGGAGATGATACTCAAATTACATTTACATGGAGCCCATTGGATGCTGATGTTTCAAAATCGGGAGAATTGGGTTACACCTACGGAACTTATTCTTATCAGACTGTTGATTCCCTGTATCAGGGAACCTATGTCTCAGTTTGGAAAAAAGATGAAAATGGTGATTGGAAATACGTACTTGATTCTGGAAATCAGGGCTTGGGAAAATAGGATCAGGGTTTTGCCGATTTAATTTTATTTCTTGTATTTCTGATTATAGATGTTGTGTAAAGAGCTAATGCAATCCAGATTAAACCAAAGGCAATAAGTTGTTCGTGTTTAAATGGTTCGTTGTAGATTAATACGCCAATTAATAACATTAGGGTAGGCGCGATGTATTGCATAAATCCTAAAGCAGATAGTGGAATTCGTTGTGCTCCTTTTGCAAACCAATATAATGGCAGAGTGGTAACAATTCCCGTTAGCATTAAATAGCCTGAGGTTGAAATACTGCCGGTAAATAAAGCCCCGTTTCCAATCCACATTTTATATAGGATATATCCCAGTGCAAATGGTGCCAGAATTAGCGTTTCAACAGCCAGAGCAGATATTGCTTCAATTCCAGCAGTCTTTTTTGTAAGACCATATAAACCAAAAGAACAGGCTAAAACAATAGAGATCCAAGGGAATTTTCCGTAATCAATTGTTAGGTAAATAACTGCAGTCGATGCTATTAATACCGCAATGTATTTCAGCTTATCCAATTTTTCGTTAAGAACAATCATTCCAAGTATTACGTTTACAATAGGATTGATATAATAGCCCAGACTAGCTTCAACAATTTGTTTTGCATTTACGGCATAAATGAATAATCCCCAATTTAAACCGATAAGCAGAGATGATATGATTAAACTCTTGCGCGTTTTCTTTTGCCGTAATAAATTCCATACATTTTTTTTCCGGGTCAGCAGTAACAGAACTATTAGAAATACAAACGACCAAAAAATTCGATGTGCTAAAATTTCTATGGCAGAAACATTGGAAAGCAATTTCCAGAATATGGGCAGTATTCCCCAGGTTAAAAAGGCTTGAAGGGCATATACATATCCCATTGTGGCATTCTTTGTATCTTCCATAGATATGTGTGTGGTGGCTTTGGTTGGGCAAATGTAATTAAAATCAAAATTGTTTGCTCGCCAGATATCGAATTTAAATGACGTAAAGAATGATGTAAGGAGAATTTATCTTTTATAATAAATAATCTGAATGAATTGTATGAGCAGGTAGATGAATATTTAAGAATGGTATTTTATAGAGATTCAACCATTTTTCCTGATGTTTTTCAGGCGTTCCATATCCAAAATATGTATGTTTTTCCCATTTAATGATATTACACCATCGCTATTTAAATTGGCAAGTATCCGGGAAACACTTTCTCTTGAATTGCCGGTTAAGTCACCAAATTCCTGTCGGGAGAGAGGTAGTGAAAAATTTGGCTCGTCAAAAATATCTTCAGCAAAAAAGCAAAGAGCTTCGGCAATTCTTCCCTGGCTTTGCTTTTGCACTTGATTTACACAATGATCAAAATGCCCTAATTCATTCTTGCATAATTCGGTGATTATTTCGTAGGCAAAATCGCTGTTTGATGCAATAAAATCTTTAAAAGAGTCTAAACCAATAAAGCAAACTCTTGTTTCCATTAATGCTGTGGCAGAATAATGATTCACCTTATCACCAAGGGTAGTAGGGATTCCAAGGTAAATAGGGCCTTTAATAATCTTTAAAATTTGTTCTCTCTCAGGACCGGTAATATGTATTTTCACCAATCCACTTTTTACAAAGATAATATTTGAAGAAAGAGCATTTTGTCTGAAAATTACGTCACCCTTTTGGAATTGTACATCTACGCAGTCTGTTATTGCATTTGTTTTGTTGGTAGTGGGAGTAATTTGGTTTGCATCAAGTCTTAATTTCGAACCTGAATTATTGTTGCATTACGGTCATTATTTTGAGATGTCGGCAATTGGTAGTGTTTTTCTACTGATTTTACTTCCGAATCTTATTCGTATGTGGAATATGGTAATCCGAAAACCAAAGGTGAATGTGTCATTTTCTGCTTATTTAAAATCATTTAGCGAACTAATTTGTACACATGTTCACCCAAAAGAGAACATTGGGTTGTGACGATAGCCAGACGCGCTGGTTTCAGCACTTAATTCTTGTAATTGGTTATTTATCATTGCTTTTTACAACGGTGTTTTTGGATTGGTTTGCAACTGACAGCAGTTTTATTCTGGTTTTGGGTTATCTTGAAAGTGCAGTTATTTTTTCAGTAACATTTATTTTCATGATTGGACGCCTTAACAAAAAAACACAGGTGAGTAAAAATTCACATCCAAGCGATTGGTTTTTTGTAATCTGGCTATTTCTAATGGGATTGAGTGCTTTTGTTGTCCGTTTATTTATCGATTTAGATATTTTGGAAACTAATATGTGGATGTATTTAATTCATTTAACGGTTCTTGTGCAGTGGGCTGTAATTATAGTGCCTTTTGGGAAGTGGACACATTTTTTATATCGTTCGTTTGCTATGTATTTTGAGAAATTAAAAAGTCTTTCGGTATCTTAATTAAAATTGTTTTAGCAAGGTAATATTGTTAATGGCTGTTGTTTAAGTAAAGTGTCCTTGGATCTGCTTTTCATTCACTGTACTTTTAATGACGGGAATTAATTTAAAAGTCTTGCTAAAGAATTTCAAGATCGAAAGAATATTGCGGCCTCAAATTAGTTTTCTGATTTGAGGCCATTTTTTTGTTGGTATTTGTTTTATTTATCTTTACGAAAGGTTAAATCATGAAATAAAAATATTTAATCATGCGAAGAAAACTTGATCAACATTTACTAGATTCAATGAGTAAGAATCTGGGAAATTGGCATGGACCATTTTATTGCAACCGAAAAGATCCACGATTAATTGTTCCAAAATACAATCCGATGTTGGGGTGGACTTTTAATTTTGCAAATCCATATACGTATCTGATTGTGATTGCAATTGTGTTAATTATTGTAGGTTCTCAACTATTTTAGTTGTTCTACATTCATATAAATATCCTTACTCAAAAAGGTTATTCATAATTTTGGTAAATCAATTTTCTCCATGGAATTTGTTTTATATTTAGTTTTCTTAATTGGACACTTGATGATACGATTCCGGCGCTTTCTTATTTTTATCATATTTGTATTTACTACCACAGTCATGTTTGCCCAGTCGGGAGGTAAAACGGTTTCTGAACTTTTCTCGGAGGTAGAAATTTCGAAAAAGGTAAGATTGCTGGGAGATAGATGCTGGAGTTTGCGGGAAATTAATTCTGATTCTGCAATTATTCTTGGGCAGCAGGCTTTGCAATTAGCTATTCAATATGATATAAAAAAAGAATTGCCAAGACTCTACGGGTTTATTGGAGTTGTTCAATTGCACTACTTATACAAAACGAAAGAATCAATTCCATACTTACACCGGGCTTTGGAGTATAGTCTGCAGCAAAAAGACTCAGTGCAGCTGGCTTATTCGTATAACAATTTAGGGGATTTATATTTATTAACTGGAAATATACCGTTGGCCTTAAAATTTTCCGAATATTCATTGCAGATATTCAATATTCTTAATCATTCTGCGGGAAAATCATATGCCTACGTGAATATGGGTCTGGTACATCGTGAGAAGAAAGATTTTGATTTGGCATTGGAATATTTTGAAAAGGCAAAATTATTGTGGAAGGAGTTAGGAAATGAATTGGGGATGGGGTCGGTTACCTTGGAAATTGCACGGACTTACGAGGCAAAAGGAGATCTTGATGTTGCAATGAAATATTATCAGCAGTCTTATCAAAAAAGTCTGGGTTCAAGTAATGTAAGATATGCTGCGTTTTGTCTGTCTGGAATGGCTAATATATTGTATCTGAAAAAGGAGTACGATAAAGCATTTGAATATTATCAGAAAGCATTGAAATTAAATCAGGAGCGCAGGCATAATTTTGGTTTGGTTGATGATTATATTGGTTTGGCTCTCATTTATGCTCATAAAAAGGAGCGGACTAAAGCAGAAACTGCTCTTCATAAGGCATTGAATATAGCCAATAAATTAGGATTAAATGCCAAAATCTTAAAAACACATAAAGCATTTGCTGAGCTCTATCAAATTATTGATGATCAGTCCAAAGCGATTGAAAGTTATAATCATTTTTCATTAACGTATGATTCCATTCTTTCTATTCAGCAGTTTGAGATTATTGAAGAGATGCAAAATAGATTTACGATTCGGCAAGCTTTATCCGAAACAGAGCAGGAATTGGAATCCCGAAAATTTCAAGAATCATATTTAGTGATCATTATCATTCTGATGCTGATAATTGCTGTTGTTCTTTATTGGCGCTATCAGTCACAGCGGAAATTAAATCTTCAGTTAGCCGAAATTAATCAGACAAAGGATAAATTATTCTCAGTAATTTCTCATGACTTGAAAAATCCTTTTAATTCGTTAATCGGATTTAGTGAATTATTATTGGAAGATAGTAGAGAAGGTGACTATCAAAATACGGAGAAGTTTGCCGGTTATATTCATCAGTCATCAGTGGAAGGAATGAAGTTGTTAACCAATCTATTGGATTGGTCGAGATCACAAACAGGGGCTATTTCGTATTACCCAACACCAATATCATTTGATCGGCTGTTTGAAGAGTTAAACAGTTTTTTTGAATCAGAGCTGCAACAGTATAAAATAAAGATTGAATTCCACAATTTAATTGAAGAAGAGGTTATGGCCGATCCAGATATTCTCCGAGCAATTTTAAATAATTTAATTTCAAACGCCATTAAATACACAAATGAAGGAGGTTTGATTAGATTGGATGCGGCCAGAACAAAATCTCATGTTAATATTAAAATAAAAGACAATGGTACCGGGATGTCGCAGGAAATTATGGATGGATTGTTTGATAATTCAAAAACAACAAATAGTACTCAAGGTCTGCACAAAGAACAGGGTACAGGTTTGGGATTAAGTATTTGTTCCGAATTAATTCGAATTCACAAGGGAACAATTAAAGTGAAAAGCGAATTGGGAAAGGGAAGTACTTTCGAAATTGAGTTTCCTGGTTAAACAGAAAGAATCATTTTAACATGATATTAGAATAAAATTCAGGAGATTTTCTATGTTTTGCGGCAGACTCGTAAGCCAATTGCGCCAAGAGCAGATAAAGAGAGAAACTGACGGCGCTTCATTGATACAGGTTAAGGTTTGGGGGCTTTAATGTATTAAAAAAAGAATTATTTCAGGATTTATGAAGTGGAATTATTTTTAGTGTTGCAGTGAAGTATAAAATAGGTCAATAAGCTTATTTGTAGATGTTTGGGTGGGGTGTTATTTATTTGATGAAAATACAATCGATTAAGCTATTTGGTGAAAATTGAATACCAATGTTGTTTTTTTTATAACTTGCGTATGTAGTTTGTGTTAATTCAACCTTAATATTGAGCTGCAACGGACAAATAAAACCATGATGAAACAGTATAAAAGTTTAACTTTTCCTGCACTTTTTTCGGAAACGGCAGCGAAATTCGGCAACTGTAATGCAATGGCCCTTGTTGGGCAAACTCCCTTTACTTATAACGAGGTTTATGCAAATATTCAAGCCCTGCTTGCTTTTTTTGAGAAGTTGGGAATTAAACCAGGTGATAAAATTGCTCTGTTGAGTACGAACATGCCTAATTGGGGCATGGCCTACTATGCAACAACTTTTATGGGTGCAGTTGTTGTTCCAATGTTACCTGATTTTAGTCAGTTTGAGATTGAAAATATTTTAAGCCATTCTGAAGCAAAAGCTGTTTTTGTTTCGACAGGTTTGCGCTCTAAAATTGAAAACCTTAAAATTGAAACCTTACAATCGATTATTGCGATTGAAGATTTCAATTTAATTCATACAAATGAATCTTCACCGAAATTTGATCTTTCTGAAAAACCAAAGCAGGATTATCAGGTTTGTGAGAATGATATGGCTGCAATTATTTATACGTCTGGAACAACAGGCAACTCTAAGGGGGTTATGTTGTCTCATAAAAATATCTGCTCCAATGCTATTCTGTCAAAAACAATCCATCCTATAGATGAAACGGATCGTTTTCTTTCAATTTTACCTTTGTCGCACACCTATGAAAATACTTTGGGATATGTGATTCCTATGATTGCCGGTTCCTGTATCTATTATTTAGGAAAAGCTCCCGTGCCTTCATTGTTATTGTCAGCATTTAAAGAAGTGCGGCCAACCATCATGTTTTCGGTTCCATTGATTATCGAGAAGATTTACAGGAGTAAAATTTTACCGTCGATTAATGGGAAAGCCGTTACCAAATATTTATATAAAATTCCGTTTTTCCGCAAGAAGCTGAACGCAATTGCCGGAAAAAAATTAATGGAAACCTTTGGTGGTAAATTAACTTTTTTTGGTATCGGCGGAGCTAAGTTGAACTCTAAGGTTGAACTGTTTTTGCGTGAAGCAAAGTTTCCCTATGCTATTGGTTATGGATTAACTGAAACGGCACCATTAATTGCAGGATGTGGTCCCGCAATTACTAAATTTCAATCTACAGGGCCTGCTTTAGTCGGAGTTGAGCTGAAAATCAATAATCCTGATCCTGTTACTCAAATTGGAGAAGTATGGGCAAAGGGTGATAATGTGATGATGGGTTACTATAAAGAGCCGGAAAAAACCAAGGAGGTTTTAACAGAAGATGGTTGGTTTAAAACCGGCGACTTGGCAAAAATGGACAAAGACAATTATTTATATATCGAAGGTCGATTGAAAAATATGATTGTTGGATCAAGCGGAGAAAACATTTATCCGGAAGAAATAGAATCGGTAATCAATAACTTTAAACATGTAATAGAGTCTGTAGTTATTGAACAGAAAGGAAAATTGGTTGCAATGGTTCATTTTAATTATGAGGAATTGGAACAGCAATATCAACATCTTAAAAAAGAGGTGGGGAATTATGTCGACGACACTGTTGATGAGTTAATGCAGGAATTACAGGTTTATGTGAATTCACGTGTAAATAAATTTTCGCAGGTTCAGTTAGTGATCGCCCAAATTGACCCATTTCAAAAAACGGCAACGCATAAAATAAAGCGGTTTTTATATCATTAGAAACAAAAAAGACTATTAAGAATAAATTTCACCCCAAATGTTACACCTAACATTTGGGGTGTTTTTTTATGATCTGAAAATTTCTTGTTCTTTATGTTTTTAGACAGAAATAAGATCTTACTGTAATTGTTATTTAGATGATAATCAGTGTTTAATGGTGGATGATTTGCTTTGGTTTTTTACATTCATAAAATAGATTGTTAGTATCTTGAATTAATATTGATACATTTGTTTCGCGATTTGGCAATATCATATCACTTGATGTAATATTAAAGAGGGAATCCGGTTTGAGTCCGGAACTGTACCCGCAGCTGTAATCTCTATACCAAACTCGGTTGCATGATGCCACTGTATCTTATGGAAGATATGGGAAGGCGCAACAAGAGGGAGAAAGTCAGAAAACCTGCCTAAAAGCAATTTTGTTTAATCGACACTTTCGGGACTAAAAGTAAGATTATGAAGAAAATTACTAAATGTGTGCCTACATGGCATATTATGCGTGGTTCGTTATTGCGGAACCAATTTTCCAATTTTAAATCAGTGCAAGATGGCTCTCTGTTCATCTCGTTTTTTGATAAAACGAACTGGTTGAATTCCCAATCAATTAAAGAAGTGATGGTTGAAAAATGCCATTTGCAAAAAAATAATTTTTGGAGTCAGTTTCTATTCCCAATTAATACAATTTAATAATTCAGCTTGTTGTTCGCAACAGGTTAGAATTGATGTACTATAAATTAAAGGCAAACATCCGTTTGAATGCTTTAAAAATAAGATAACATGATAAGTGAAAGAGGTAAAGTGTTTGGAGTGGCCTTAGGTCCGGGAGACCCTGAGTTAATTACGGTGAAAGCTTTGAACTGTTTGAAGAAATCAGAGAAGATTTACTTTCCGGCAACGCAATCATCAAAAGGAAATCAGGATAGTTTTTCATTGGTGATTTTGAAACAACTGGATGTAGAAGAGAACAAGTTTGTGCCCATTACAGTGCCGATGAGCAAGGATCGATCGGCGGCCGAAAAAGCATATGCAGATTTGTTTCTGAAAGTGCAGAAGGATGTTAAGGAAGGCAAACAGGTAGCAGTGGTGAGCGAAGGAGATATTTCATTTTTCAGCACATTTTCCTATTTACTTGAAGATTTCAGGAAGAATAGTGTCGATTTTGAGATGATTCCGGGAGTTCCGGCTTTTATTTTGGGAGGATCAGCAGGAAAACTGGCATTGGCAACTCAGAACGATAAATTATTAATAGCTCCGGACATAGAGAATGAAGAGGAACTGAAATCTTTGCTGGAGCAGAACCAAACTGTCGTTTTGATGAAGTTATCAATGGTTCGTGACTGGATTAAAGTGTTCATTCAAAATAGTGATCTGAAGTTCTTTTACGGCGAATATTTAGGAACTCAAAAGCAGTTTACCTGCACCGATATGGAAAGTTTGAAGGACAGGAAGATTCCATACTTCGCCATTTTAATTTTTTACGGAAATAAATAATATATCATGCCAAATAGATTAGGAAAAATAACCGTTGCAGGCCTTGGACCAGGAAGTCCGGATCTGTTTTTAAATCCGGCAATAGATGCAATAAGAGAAGCCGATGTGGTGATCGGATACAAATATTATTTTCAGTTCATAGAATCATTTCTGAAAGAAGGAACAGAATGCATGGATACGGGAATGCGTCAGGAAGTGCAGCGCGCCGAAAAGGCATTTGAATTGGCTGAAACAGGGAAAGATGTTGTTGTGATCAGCTCTGGCGATGCCGGCATTTACGGAATGGCATCGCTTGTTTTCGAGATGGCTGAGAAAACACAATCGAAAGTAGAGCTAAAAGTTATACCTGGGATTTCTGCTTTTCAGGCTGCGGCTGCAAAATTGGGCGCACCGTTAAGTCACGATTTGGTGATTCTTTCCTTGTCGGATTTACTCACCAGTTATGCTTTGATCGAGAAGAGAATAAAGGCAGCTGCTATGGGCGATTTCGTAACTGCAATTTACAATCCCAAAAGCAATAAAAGATATTGGCAACTGTATCGCTTACGCGAACTGTTTTTAGAGGAGAGAGAAGATACTACACCAGTTGCTGTTGTACGCCAGGTGGCTCGCGCCGAGGAACAAATTACCTTGACAAACCTACGCGATTTTGATCCTGAAATGGCAGACATGTTTTCACTGGTGATTGTTGGGAATTCACAAAGTTATATTTCAGGTGATCGGTTTATTACACCACGAGGATACTACAATAAAGAGGAGCAGGAGGGAAGACCGGGTCCTTTGATTATGCAGGAAAGCTTTCGAACCATTGCTGCAGAATTGAAAGAAATGGATTTGCCCTTGGAAACGAAATGGATTCTTTTGCATTGCATTCATACTTCGGCAGACTTTGAATTGGCTGAGATTTTGAAAGTACAGAACAATGCAGCTCCAAAATTAAATGAATACCTCCAAAAAGGAGGTGTAATTATTACCGATGTTACCATGGTTCAGTCGGGAATTCGCAAGAGAGCCTGCGAGAGAATGGGCGTTGAGATCAAATGTTATTTGCACGATCTCCGCACCATGGAATTGTCCGAAAAACATGGCATCACCCGTACTCAGGCGGGAATTCGTTTGGCAGCAGAGGAGCATCCGGATGCATTGTATGTGTTTGGAAATGCGCCAACAGCCTTGATCGAATTAACTGACTTAATGAGAAGTAAAAACATTCAACCAGCCGGGATCATAGCTGCTCCGGTTGGATTTGTGAATGTGAAGGAATCAAAACACAGAGTGAAGAGTTTTACAGATTTACCTGCTGTTATTATTGAAGGACGAAAAGGTGGTTCAACATTGGCTGCAACCATTGTGAATGCCATTTTAAGCTTGGAAGACGCTTACGATTTAAAACCCGGGAGAGATGTTTAATTTTTACATCATTGGAATACCCGACCGAATGGAAGTGAATCTCTCTGATGAGGTGAAGCAGGTGCTGCAAAATCATCACTATTTCTCGGGAGGAAAGCGCCACAGAAATTTGGTTGCTTCTTATTTGCCTGAAAATGCCAAATGGATTGATGTCGTTATTCCATTGGAGGGAACCTTTCTGGTTTACGAGCAGATTGATGAACCCATTGTGGTGATTGCATCCGGAGATCCATTATTTTTTGGTATCGGCAACACGATCAAGTGCCGTTTTCCGGATACAAAAATAAAGGTGTACCCTTATTTCAACAGTTTGCAGTTGCTGGCACATGAGTTTCAATTGGCTTATGGCGAAATGACAATTTGCACCCTGACCGGAAGAGATTGGGTGAATTTGGATCAGGAATTGATTCGGGGTAAAAAATGCATTGGTGTTCTTACCGATAAGAGAAAAACACCGGCCACAATTGCTGCAAGAATGCTGGATGCCGGTTTCGGCAATTACAAGATGATTGTAGGTTCAAAACTGGGAGGAGAAGAGCAGTATTGTACAGAAATTTCATTGCAGGATGTTGTTGAGAAGGACTTTGCTCATCCAAATTGTCTGGTGCTGATTCAGGAGAGGGAGATCAAACGGACATTGGGCATTCACGAGGCTGATTTTCACATTCTGGAAGGCAGGCCAAAGATGATAACCAAGCGAAGCATCCGATTGAATTCCATTTCATTTTTAGAATTGAATGATGCAAAACACCTTTGGGATGTTGGATATTGCACGGGTTCAGTTTCCATTGAAGCCAAGCAGTTTGCTCCGCATTTGCAGGTGACTGCTTTTGAACGCAGAGAAGAATCCAAGGAGCTATTGAAATTGAATCAACGAAAATTTTGCGTGCCGGGAATAGAAGGCATTCACGGTGATTTTTTCAATGTCGATTTGTCTGCAATTAAAAGTCCGGATCGGATTTTTATTGGCGGGCACGGAGGAAAGTTGAACGAAATGATGCATCGTTTACATGCTGTTTTGCATGATGATGGAATTCTTGTTTTTAATGCCGTTAGTGAAGCAACCAAGCAGGATTTTCTGCAGGCAGCAAAAGAACTTCAAATGAAGATTACCGATCAGATGATTATACAGCAGGATAATCACAACCCGATTGTAATATTTCAGGCTAAAAAAAGAAATTAACCACAAAGGAAAACGAAGGATAACACGAAGTAAAATAACTAAGAAAAAGCTATTGGCGACAGGCTAACAGCTAAAAGCAAAAATACATGAGCAATACATTCATCATTATCAACAACAGTTTTGCTATGGCAGCAGCCGAACGCATTGCTGCAAAAATGGAAGGAAGTACGATTGTTTCCGTTGCCGGATATCCGGGCAGCGATAAAATTTCTTCTTTACCGGATTTTCTTTCAGAATCTTTTCAGGTAGCCGATTTGCTGATTTTTATTGGAGCTATGGGCATTTGCATAAGAAGTATTGCTCCTTTTATCCAGAATAAAGCGATAGATCCGGCAGTAATCAATATGGATTTGCATGGAAAATATGTGCAGTCGGTTTTGTCGGGACACAAAGGCGGTGCAAATGAGTATGCTCAGCAAATTGCTGAAATCACCAAGGGAACAGCGATAATTACAACAGCAAGTGATACATTGGAACTTTGGGCATTGGATATCTTCGGCAAAAAATACGACTGGGCGAATGAATATCAGAATGCCACTGAGAACGATTTGATTGCTGCCTTTGTAAATCAAAAGAAAACAGCACTGCTTCTGGATGTGAAAAACGAAGGAACGCAAATACTGCAGGATTCCTGTCCTGATTTTGTGGAAGTTTTCTATCAATTTGATCAGATTAAGCAGGAAGATTTTGAGCTGCTGATTGCTGTGACTCCCGCTTTGTACGAAACAAATATTCCAAGTTTGTTTTTCCGCCCTAAATGCATTGTGGTTGGTACCGGTGCACAAAAAGGAATTGGAGTGGAAGCTTTTGAAAAGGAATTAAGAGCCCGATTTGAGGCGAACCACTTGGCTTTTGCATCCTTAAAAAGCATTCACAGTATCACAGTAAAGGCCAACGAAGAGGCTTATAAACAATTCAGCGAGACAACTAATTTATCCTTTATTACTTACTCTTCCGAAGAATTAAATGAAAAAGAAGGTGAGGTTTCTTATTCAGAGGCAGCGCATCGTGAGGTAGGAGCTGTAAATGTATCCGAGGCATCGGCACTAATTGCAAGTGGTGCGAAAGCCTTGATTCAAACCAAAAGCAAGCATGTTGATACCAATGGAAAGCATTTTACTTTGGCTCTGGCAATGGATGTAAAACAGGAGCGGAAAGGGGAGATTTTTATTGTTGGCGCGGGGCCTGGGGCACCCGATTTAATATCTGTTCGTGGCAAGAGCCTTTTAAAAAGAGCAGATTTGATTTTATATGCAGGAAGTTTGGTGCCAAGGGAATTAACCGATTATGGAAAAGCTTCCTGTGTGATACGGAACTCCGCAGATTTAACTCTCGAAGAGCAGTTTGATGTGATGAAGGAACATTACGACAGAGGAGGTTTGGTTGTACGTTTGCATACAGGTGATCCGTGTATTTACGGTGCCATTCAGGAGCAAATGAACTTTTTTGATCAGCACGAAATGGATTATGAAATTGTTCCGGGTATTTCGTCCTTTCAGGCTGCGGCTGCACGTTTAAAATCTCAATTTACAATTCCGGAAAAGGTTCAATCAATTATCCTGACCCGCGGAGAAGGCCGAACACCGATGCCACCTAGAGAACAATTGGCTGAGTTTGCAAAATTCCAGAGCACGATCTGTTTGTTTTTAAGTGTGACTTTGGTGGATAAACTGCAGGCTGATTTACTGGAAGGATATCCGGAAAACACACCGGTGGCCATTTGTCACAAACTGACCTGGAAAGAGGAGAAGATTTGGAGAGGTGAGTTGAAAGATCTGGCAAAAATTGTGAAGGAAAACAAATTGTCCTTAACGGTGATGATTGTGGTTGGTGAAGCCATTGGAAACCGTAAAAACAGATCATTATTATATGATCCTAAATTTACACACGGCTGCAGAAAGGGAATTGATAATTAGCAATAAATAATTGGGGGAGATGAAAGTATTATTATTCGGGGGAACAACAGAGGGGAAAGCAACTTCTAACTGGTTGGATGATTTGGAGATTTCGCATTTTTATTCAACAAAAACGAGTTCGGGAAATTATGAATCCAGATTTGGACAGCGAATTTGCGGCGCGATGAATGTGGAAGAGGTTTGCATCTTTTGTGCGGAAAATGAAATTGATTTACTGATAGATGCAGCACATCCTTTTGCAGAAGTTTTGCATCATAGTATTGCAGATGCTGCAAATCAAGCGGATTTGCCGGTAATTAGAATGGAGCGCGATGCAGTACCCCGAATTGACAGCAAATGGATACAGTATCACCACAGTTTGGTATCCGTCTTAACGGATTTACAGTCACAAAAGTATGCAAAAATACTTTCCATGGTTGGTGTAAAAGCCTTACCGGTGATTCATAAAATCGTGCCAAATTCTAATATTTGGTATCGGATTCTTGATTTTCCTTCTTCACTGGAAATTGCCCAAAAGGCAGGTGTTGATATGGAAAAGGTGATTGTTTCGGATGCATTTGAAGGCATGGAATCCATTGAAGATTTGTTGGTTGATGAGGGAATTGAAGTCATGATTACCAAGGAGAGTGGTTATTCGGGTTTGTTGGATCAGAAAATGGATTTGGCGGTAAAACATCAAATTCCATTGTACGTGATTGCCCGACCCAACTTACCCAACTACGATGAAACGATTAGTAATCGGGAAACGCTGCAGAAATATTTGAAGAATCGGTTTGGACTGGAGCGAAAAGAATTGGCGCATGGTTTCACTTCGGGTACTTGTGCTGCAATATCTGCGAAAGCAGCCTTAAATCTGTTGCTTGGAGAAGATTTACAACAAAAAGAGCGCATTGCTTTGCCCGATGGTGGAATTTGTGAAATGCAATTGCATCAGAACAGATTCGCGGAAGATTTTGCTTTGTGCTCGGTAGTGAAAAACTCGGGTGACGATCCTGATATTACCGACGGAACGGAGATTGGTGTTCGTTTGAAATGGAATGATGCAAACTGCATTCGTTTTGTGAAAGGAGAAGGGGTAGGAACGGTTACTTTAAATGGTTTGGGAATTCCCATGGGCGAACCGGCAGTAAATCCTGTTCCCCGAAAGATGATTGCATTCGAATTGAAACAAATTCTGGAAGAGTATGATATTGATAGAGGTATTGATGTTTCGGTATTTGTGCCCCTAGGTAAAAAACTGGGAGCGAAGACTTTTAATCCCAAGCTGGGAATTGTTGACGGCATTTCCATCATCGGAACTACCGGAAGAATTAAGCCTTACTCTTTGGAAGCTTATGTGCAAACCATTCAAAAACAGTTGAACTTGGCTGTGCTGAACGGGAACAAACACATTGTGGTAAATTCCGGAGGAAGAAGCGAACGGTATCTGAAAGAGAAGTTTCCTGATTTGGGTGATTTGGCTTTTCTGCAATACGGGAATTTTATTGGCGAAATGCTGCAAACAATTAATGCTTCGGGTGCCGAAAAAGTAAGCATGGGAATTATGACTGGCAAAGCGGTGAAATTGGCTGCCGGTAATTTAGATACCCACAGCGGTAAGGTTGTTTTAGACCATGAGTTTTTGATGGATTTGGCCAAAGATTGTGAATATTCTCATGATATGATCCAAAAAATAGGAGAGATAAAAATGGGAAGAGAACTGGAAGAGCTGTTTTCATTTTCGGAAGATGAGCCTTTTTTTAAGGCATTAAAAAGCAAATGCATTGATGTTTGTATGTCGTTAATTGAAGACTACGATTTTGAGCTTCTTTTGATTAGCAATAAAGGGGACATTTTCTAGAACTGATTAATTCTTCGCAAGTAATTGTTCGTAAATATTGATCAGATAATCTGTTTTTGTGTAGATATTGAACTCCTTTTCAACAGCCTTTCGACCTGAAGCAGCAAGCTCCTGAATTTTGTTTTCATTGTTTAATAACTCTTTTAAAGTCAAGGCAAGTTCTTCTGAAGTATTGTTTTCGTAGATGATCCCACCTTTCGATTTTTCAATAATCTCGGCAAATGCGCCCAGATTGGGTTGCACAACCGGTACGCCCGAAGCCATACTTTCCAATAAATACAAGCCAAAGGCTTCACCATTCCGCACAGGAACCGAAATCAGTTTCACTTTTTTGAAGAACTCGTGCCTTCCTTCCCCGTTAAAATCTTCATGAAATTCAACCTGCTCCAAAAGTCTTTCTTCTTTTAATTTTTGCCGGACTTGTTTTAGTAAAGGTTTGTCGTCACCGGTTGAGCCACCGGTTACGATCAATTTCACATCTTGGCAGGCAGTATCTTTTTTCAGTTCGATAAAGGCATCAACGATAATATCGAAACCATTTCCTTCGCACATTCGGGAAATGTAACCGATGTTTCGGTCTTTTGTATGGGGAGTTGCATAGGTATATTCATTCGGATCAACACCCAAATGGTTGATAAATACTTTCTCTTTGGGAATGTTCATTTTTTCCAGAGAAACTTCCGCGTAAAAATTACTTACAGCAATAAATGCATCCAAATATTCAGCTTTGGTACTCATCAGCGCCCAAATTTTATCTCTAAATGAGTCTTTCATGGCATCAACCCAAACATCTTCATCTTGCAGAGAGCAAACCAGTATGGCATTCGGAAATTCCTTTTTTAATTTAGGAGCCAGCCCCAAAAGCAACGCATTCGACAAATGAATTACATCGGGTTTCAAATATTCTGCCATCCAGCTAACCATGCGGTTGAGTTCCTCTTTCTGTTTTCCTTCTTCTCCCATCAACATCGAAACGGTCATTTCTTCCAGACCTTTTGCATTGGTTGATCCTGCCATGCCTGCGGCTAATTTTAACATTGGGCCTGAGTTCAGCAAACGATCCATCCAGGCAGGTGCATGTCTGAAAACAGGATACAACTGTTTTAAATAAATGCTGATGGCTCCATAAAAAACGGGAATCTCATTCAAGTCATGCTCATCCGAAAACAAGGGGAGATACATAGGCAATTTGGTTACCTCATGTCCCTGCTTTTTCATGGCAAGATGAAATTTATCGTCGCGCAAACAATTGCCGCAGTAAAAACTGCCTCCCGAACCGGGTATGATTTGAAGAATGTTCATGGAAATGAAAGTTGAAAGTGTGTAATACCAAATTAACATCAAAACATGCCTTATAAAATGTTTCTTTTCAGCTATATCTTCGTTAAAAAAGATGCATCGTAACATGGCTATGCTTTACTTTTTTGCCTCGATACAGCTAAAAATTAATTCATTTTAACTAAAGTCTGTTTTGAAATTAAATTGGTATAAAGCTTAAAGTTAAAATATTAAAGTAAAAAGTGCCTGTCCAAAAAAGGAAATATTCAATATCTATACGTTATGCGGAACTGTCAAAACATCTCCTATTAATGAAAGGATTCTTCGGCTTCGCTCAGAATGACAATCGTCGGAACGCCGTCTGATCTTGAGATTTTTACTTTCTCCTTTTTCCTTTCTCCTTTTTACTTTAAACTTGTTCCTTTTTACTTTAAACTTGTTCCTTTTTCCTTTCTCCTTGTTCCTTAATCCTTGTTCCTTTCTCCTTTCTCCTTGAAGCTTCATCCTTATTGGTCAAACTGCTTGGCCTCTTCCCAAATTTCATCCATTTCATCCAGATTCATGTCTTTTAGGTTTCGTCCTAATTTTATGGTTTTGCTTTCCAGATAATTGAATCGTTTGGTGAATTTTTGATTGGTACGTTCCAGTGCATTTTCAGGATTCACGCCATACAAACGTGCAGCGTTAATCAAGGAAAAGAACATGTCGCCAAATTCGGCTTCCATTTTGTTCTGATCGCCATTGATAATTTCTTCCTGCAATTCCATCATTTCTTCTTTCACCTTCTCCCAAACCTGCTCTTTTTCGTCCCAGTCGAAGCCTACGCCCCGTACCTTATCCTGAATTCGGTTGGCTTTTACCAAAGCCGGCAGACTTTGCGGAACACCTTCCAAAACCGATTTGTTACCGTCTTTTTCCTTTAGCTTCAGTTGTTCCCAGTTTTCTTCCACTTCCCTGGCATTGGCAACTTTGGTATCGCTAAAAATATGAGGATGACGATAGATCAGCTTTTCGCTGATGCCATCGCAAACATCAGCAATGTCGAAATCGTTGGTTTCAGAACCTATTTTGGCATAGAACACAATGTGGAGCAGAATATCGCCCAATTCTTTCTTTATTTCCTGATTTTCACCCTTTAAAATGGCATCGGCCAGTTCATAGGTTTCCTCGATGGTCAACGTTCGCAGACTCTCAAAGGTCTGCTTTTTATCCCACGGACAGCCTTCGCGAAGCTGATCCATAATATTTAATAAGCGCTCAAAGGCTTTTAGTTTTCTATCCATTTGTTCTGCGTTTTATATTCGAAGATCAAATTTACAAAAGTATTTGGGAGTTTTGGGATTAATTTGGATTGTAAAGAAATCAATAAGGTCTGCGCAACAGGTTCAGGTAGTGTTCCATCCTAAAATACGTGGCATAATAAGAGCCGTATGAATTGAGAGATTCACTGCCTGTCCCGATTTTTTCGGGATACGGTTCTGTGAGTAGTTAGGGGTGAATTGAAAATCGACGAAGTCAAATTCCCCTGGCTTACTTGACTGTATGCTGGGCTTTATTCATTGTCAGTTTATTATCATTTTACTACAATCCAAAATCCACTCAATCGAAGCACTGCTGTTCCTGAAAAAAATAGTTTTTAGGGTCGGCAAAAAAGCGTTGGCAAACAGACAAGCTCTATTGCAATTTTTGGTTGAGCGTTGGCTTGTGCGAATTGCAATTGTGCTTGGCTGTGTGGGAAGGCTATATTGATACTCCATATTTATCTTTTAAAAATACATTGCGGTCATTTAATGAGTTATTATCTAATAAGAAATCCTCTTCATCTTCTGTTAATTCACAGATACTAAAATCTTTAACGTAGTTTTTAGCTAAAGCATAAAAGTTGCCAGAATAGGGTTTACTGGTGTTTTTAATGTAATACCAAAATACATCAGATTCTAGTATTCGCTTTACAACTTTTAGTTCTCGTTCTGATTCACAAAATATTGCATAACCTGCATATAACAACAAATCAGATTGACTGGTATAAACAAAATATGGTTGACTTGACATATAGGGGAACAATAGCTTTTTGCCATAATCATTAATAGCTTGCGAACGCCCAAATTCAAACCATTTATATTTCTTAGGTTTACCTTTGTCCCTATTAAATAGTTGCTGCTGATTATACTTTAAATATTCAAAAGCATTAGGGAAAGTATCTTGAAAATAGCTCTCTTCAAATACACTTACTTTTTCCTTGCCTCCTTCAAACATATTCAATTGCATGCTATTAGCTTGATAAGGAAATATTATCTGCTCTTTTAATGTTGATATTTCAGTTTCACTTTTTAGCCTGTTTGGTTTAATAATATCTCGACAGATACCTTTTTCTATTTTATGGAGCTTTCCATTTTGATGATAAAAATATCTATCATCTTCATCCACTGGTTTAAAAATAAAAATATCATTACTCAGTGTAGCAAGTCCATTTTTAATAGAATATTTATTTCCTAAAGAAATTCCATTGTTTTCAAGTTTTTCAATATTTAGGAGTATGTCAGTTTTATTAAGTAGCCAACCTTTATTTGTATTTAATAATTTGTATTTAATTTCAGTTAAAGACTTAAGAGAATTATTCTTTATGTCTTCTGCATTTGCTTTGACATACTTTACTATATCAGATTTGTTTTTATTTATGGATACTATACAAGTGTAAGTTGATTTATTCTCGAAAATTTGTTGACTTCCGAAATCAATAATTGAAACATTAAGTTTATTGTTTTTGAAATATTCCCTTAAGTTACGTGCATTTACACTCCGTTTAAAAGTATTTACAGTAATAAAACCAAGATAACCATCTTCTTTTAAGCAATTTAAACCGATTTCAAAAAATGGAATATATAAATCAGGATTCCCTGATTTTGTAACTTCCCAATTTTTCATCAATTCCTTAGATTCTTTGCTAATATGCTTTGCACGAACATAGGGAGGGTTTCCAATTACAGCATCAAATCCCGCAAAGTTTTTAATTGTATCATTCCAATTAAAGTCTAATGCATTACCGACATATAGATTGAATTTAAAAATAGATTCATCTTCGCCCTTCGAGATAGCCAGGAGTGTCAATAAAATTTTTGCTCTATCAATTGTATATTCTGAAATATCAAGTCCAAAAATATTTTCAGCAAATATTTTATAATAAGTTTTGTTTGTTCGCTCTTTTAATTGCTCTGCTGTAGTTTGAAGAAAAGCTCCAGTTCCACAAGCAATATCAGTCAATGTAATGCTACTTAAAGCCTCTTTTTTAGATGAATTTAAAGCCTCTGCGACAATATGTTCTTTTATAAAAGAAGGTGTATAAACAGCTCCATTCGTAATAACATCATTTGATGGAATTGTAGTTTCAAATAGTTCTGTAACATCTTCAAGGTTAAATTTTCCGTTCTTTTCCTTAACAAGGTTAGTAAACTCTTTAATTACATCAATGTCATTACCATTAATACAATCTAAAATTAATTTATTGTTAGTAACTTTTATATCATTAAAATTTAAATAAGCACCAACTATTAGCTTGTTTGACATTGTTAAATTGTCCGAATATTTTTTCAAATATGTAATTATATCCTTGCGTATCATAATTAATATAATATTTGAGTTCGGTTAATATTTCTACCACGATTCCTGAAATAATTTTTCTCTAAATCTGAAAGTTGATACAACTCATAAACTTTCTCGTCCAAATTATTCCAATAGGTATTTAAGGTGTTACGATGGATATTCTTTTGACGAGGAGACGCCGAAAAATATTGATTCTGTAACTGTTCAATATCTTGACCTATCAATGCTATTTCTTCAACTAAATCTTCACTATTAATGTAGTTTTCTTTAGGGAATGGAATTGGTTCAATAAATTGTTTGTTGAACTTGAAATATCCATTTTGTTGTGGATTTGCAATTGACCTAGCACAAACGGAAAACAACGTTGAATTTATGATTGATGCTATTGCATAAAGATTGTTTTCTGACTTGTTTGGAATATCAACAAAAAACATATTAGCATTATCACAATAATTTAAAGGGTTTTGTGTGATTGTAGCAAATGTATCATTTGCTGTCATTGGAATTAAAACTTTTGGTTCTATTCGCTGATGATTATTTTCTCTTGTGAATAAATGCCATTTATCATCAGCATATGTTTCAACATTTTCTTTTATCGTTGCTTCATTTCTTGATAAATACCTGCCAGCAAGAGGATAACGCTCACAAAAATCATCAAATAGAATTTGCACTTTTTTTCCATCGACTACATCATATGGAAATATTACATATGTACTTGTTGCATCAGAACAAAATGGATAAAATCTTTCATTAACTATTAAAGGACGACATGCCTCAATTTCTATATTGAAACCATTTTCAAGATGAGAATCACAAAGTATAGTTCCATTTTCATTATTCGATTTAACTGTTAAATGATATGCTTTATCCCAAAGTACTTGAATTCCAACTCTTACTTTAGCAAAGTTGCCAAAATTTCCATGTCTGTTTAATAATTCAGTTTTAATACTTAATAAGTCTGCATTATCAAAGTTCCAAGGATTGGTATCAAAACCATTGGAAGGAATTTCGATGAATTTTGAATTATCTACTTCTATTGTAGGAAGTTGTTGAAGTTTTAAAGGTATTTCTTCTGATTTATTTGAAATTTTAATAAATGAAACTGTATCAGGTTGTGATTTAGCGAGAATAAGAGATGCAATGTAAGTAATTCGACCTTTAAATAAACTCGTGGTTTCAAAATCAATTACCTGAAAAAGCAATTGATTTGAACTTATGAATTCACGTATTTTCTTACCATATTCTGTTTTGAAAAATCGCTTTTGGATAATTAACCCTAGTTTTCCATTCCCATTTAAAAGCTCTATTCCTCTCTCAATAAATGCAACAGATAAGTCAACTTTTCCGTTTTTTGTCGTTTGGTAATTATCCTTAATATACTGATGCATAAAAGGATATTCAACGTTGTAGTTCTTAACTTCAACGTAAGGTGGATTACCAATGATATAATCAAATCCTTCATTTCCATTAAATATCTCTGCAAATCCTTGTTCCGACCGCCAATCAAATGGGTTTGTTTTTAAAAGTTGTTCTTCATTTTGAATTATCGTAGCATATTTCTCAGTTATATCATACGAAACTAGAGTATTTCCACATTTTACATTATTCCCAACATTGTTTAAAATCTGATTACCATAGACACCAATCTCTTGATAGTTTTCATGGAACTCAACATTATCAATTACCTTTAAAGACAAAGACATTCTTGCTACTTCAACAGCTTCTGGGTCTATGTCAACTGCATAAATGCAATCAGATATTAGCTTTCTTTTACCCTCAATAGTTAAAGTTGTATTGTGCTCGTTTGTAAAAAATAAACTTGAATACTTTTCATTCGGATTTTCCGAATGATATTCTACAATGACACTTTGCAAATAATCAAATAATTCAACAATGAAAATACCACTGCCACATGCAAAATCTAGAACTTTAGTTGCAAAAACACTATTAAGCCCTTCGCTTACAATGATATTTTTAGCAATGGTTCTTTTTATTAAATCCTGAACCAAATATTGCGGAGTGCTTACAGCACCATTTGTTTTTATATATTCAAGTTTAAGCTTTTCTATTACTTTGTTGTTTTCAATAAAAAGTCTTTTGGATAAGAAAATTTCATATATATCACTTAAAAGTTTCGTTGGGATAACATCAAAACGATATGGTGATGGATAATATAACTTCTCAATTAAACTATTGAAAACATCATTTTGAACTTCTATTTCGTGAATACTATTAATTCGGTCAAATAGAGGTCCATCATAATGTTCGTAAAAATCATTGTATGATGAATCTCTAAATGAGTTCCAAAATCCGTTTCTTTGAAAATCTAATAACAATCCTTCTTTCTCAATTTTCCTTGCTTCGCAGATTCGAATAAATACTATGCGATTTATTACTACTTGTGTAATATATGCAAGCAATTCCGAATTACCTTGGATTAAATCATGATTGGATTCAAGAATATTATTTGCAAGAGATAATCTAAATTCGGACAATTGTTGAGCAAACAAAAAGTCTGGAGATAACTTCTGAATTTCTCTTTCTCCTCTTAAAGTATCAGAGTATATTTGAGATAGCTTGCCATTAAGAATATTAGATTTGAGTAAATGATTTTCTAAAACCTCAAAATTTTCAATATAGTCATCAATTTTCAGATAAATTCGACCAAAATTCGCAGGTTGTCTCTGTGCTGGAATATATGTACAATCGTAGATTACAAATTCCTCAAAATTAGTTATAAAAGCACAAGGTGCTATTATTGACCATCCATAAGATTTAATCTGAAATGCAGCATCAATATCTGTTTCCAAATTAACATATGTTCCTTTTGCATCTAGAAACGTAAGTTTTTCGTTTCCTCTTTTAAATGTATAATCAGGTCTTGTGTAAGTTGACCCTATTTCAACTAAACGTTCTTTTTCTTCTTTAGATAAAACTTTTTCCTGTAAAATCTGAGATGTGTCTCTCACATCCCAATTAAAAATAGCAAGTAGTTCATTAATCCATGTACGCATGGTTTCTTCAGAACTCAGGTCTAAACGCCCTTGTTCTTTATATAATTGATATTTCTCAATCAAATTTTGTAATATTTCTTTCCTACTAGCCATTACTTATTTTTCCTAAAATACTTAACCTTACTTTCAGCCACTCTTAAAACATCAGTAGCAGAATCTTCATCAATGATTTCGTAAGCAATATTCTCACTCAAGAATTCAATCAGCATTCTCTTTTCGTCAAGCTCCAAAGCTTTTGCAATATTAATAATTTGTTCACGGCGAGCTTTTCGCTCTCCTCTTTCAATCTTGCTGAGAATTGCAGAATCAACTTCGACCATAGCTGCAAGCTGTCGGAGTAGCATTCCTTTTTCTTCTCTTTTCTTTCTTATTATATCTCCAATACTATCCATTTGAAATATCATTCTTGACATTATTTGTCAAATGTATGAAATATTATTTTTTCATGGGATGCAAACGATAGATTTTATTCACATACTTTTCAACATGCACCAATGAGCGGAGGAAAAATAGCTCTTTTGCAAATTTTGGTCGTGAGTTGGCTTGTGTGATTTGCAAATGTGCTATTGTGGGCTGGCTTCCCTAACTGTCCCGAAGGGTAGAAGCGCGGGGGCAAAAAACTATTTTTTTCTTGTACCACCTTTGAATCAATGAGCCAATATCTTCTATTCGTTTTTTCAAATCTTATTATCAGTTAATTTCTATGTTATTTGGTCTTCTTGCCTTGCATACAACGTATGTGCAAAGTACAATGTACTTTATCCCACTTATCTGTTACTTCTTGCAAGTTGTTGTTATTCTTGTTGTTATTCGTTAAAAATACGTTTAATGGATACTTTGTTTTTGCAAGAGATGTTTTTACTTGTGGCAGTGTAAAATCCACTTGTTTTTACAAACACGCCTAAAAGTAAGCATAAAATAAAAATAGGAAAGTAGCTTCGCTTATTCATTATCAATATAAATAGTGAAGAAAGGATTCGCAGTCAGGGGGTTGTGTCTTGTGTTGCCAGCCTGGCTTTATTAAGGAAAATTGATTTATTAAGGATTTAGTGTTGTTAGTCAGGAATAAATGTCTGTTTATGTGTTGTGAGCTGTTGTGGTGAATTTTTGAGAATCTGATAAATTTAACATTTTTTACATTTTTCCTCAAAGCCCAGTAAACAGAAAGCATGCCACTGGTTGATGTGTACTTGTTAGCATAAAAATGGATCTGTTTTACCAATTATGGTTTTGATATGTGGGGATAATTGAATAGTTTCAATCTGTTTTTGTTACGTAGGGAGGGGGTTTGGCAACAAATAGCCGCCTTTTAACAATACAAAAAAAACAGGCAACCCATTGGCCGAGCATCTTCAACTTTTGCGGGTAGGAAATGCAGCCAACGGGCCCTGTCCCTTTTATATAATTTTTTCAAATTATGACACTAAGGTACGGATTAATTCCAAATCATCTTACCGATGATCCTGATGATTACATGGGCATGGTAACCGATAACGAAACCATTGGCACAGAGCAAATTGTTGAGCAAATGATTGGCAAAGGCTCTACCGTAACCAAGGCCGAAGCTTTATCGGTAATCGAAGAATTTAATTATGCTGTGGTGCAGGCCGTGGCCAGTGGCAACAATGTAAACACCGAGCTGTTTAAGGTGTATCCGAGTATTTCGGGTGTGTTTGTTAATCAGAGCGATAGTTTCGATAAATCACGCCATTCTATTCGTTTGAAGCTGAATGCCGGCAGTCGTTTGTCCGAAGCGGTTGGGAATATCGAATTGCGCAAGGTAGAAATATCTGCGGCACAGCCAGTAATTCAACAATTTACCGATTTAAAAACCAAAGCCGTAAACGAGACCTTTAGTCCGGGTCAGATTGCTTCCCTAAAAGGATCGCTTTTAAAATTCGATGAGGAAGATGATGATCAGGGAATCTTTTTTATCGCGGGTGATGGTGTGGTAACCAAGGTTGCTGATGTGGTGAAAAACAAACCCTCTGAATTGTTGTTTTTTGTGCCTGAAGCCTTAAAAACAGGAAGTTTTCAGGTAGAGGTAAGAGCGGCAAAAAAGAATCGTAAAAATATTAAAGCAGGTCGTTTGCTAATTGATCTTGTACCTGTTAGTTAATTGTTTTATTGATTGTTATAAAAGCCAATTTTTTACGAATTGGCTTTTATTTTGTCAGGATATTACCACTTATACCTGTTTTTAGAATAAGACCAGTACTTGTCCGATGCCTGTACAAGTAGTGGTCCGATACCTGTACAAGTAGTAGTCCGATACCTGTACAAGTACTTGTCCGATACCTGTACTAGTACTTGTACAGCAATCGAACAGGGAATTCAAAAAATGCAGTACAAAAAAAAGACTCTTTCGGGTTCTTTCAGTGTTGATTCTAAAACCAGATAGTACAGGGGCGAAGTGTTCCTCTATTTTAGGTTATTGTCTGTTAGATAATAATTCAATAAAAGGTTTAATCTTACTTAGTGACGGCAAGAAAATTAACGTTTTTCAGGTCTTTGATAAGAATTGAAAATCATGAGTGCCATTGGTATATTTGCTTAATACGAATAAATAGTCAAAGACAAGGCTTTCGAAGTTTTTGAAACCAAAGAGTTTATTCATTGTAAATGACTGTTTCAAAAATGAGTGTAACTCAGTATTTGGCGTTTTCTTACAAAGACTACTTACGCATAACTTTTACTACTTATATTTTTTAGATATTTATTGTAGTATCTAGTTATCTGGGTTTTGTTTACCGGACCTCCATGTCCAAGATAAAATATCTCTGCCTTTACAGATAACACCTTGTCAAAACTATTTTTTAATTCAATAAGATTGTCATGAAAAGGAGGATGCTTGATTCGTTTATGAAACATTACTCCACCAAGTAAAATTCCAGATGCCATCATATCCATAATAATAGCTTCTCCATTTTCCAAAATTATTGATAAGGATCCAGGAGTATGGCCTGGAGTGTGAATAACTTTCCCGTTAATGCCCCATTTCTTTAAATCATATTCAAGATCTCCACTAATTAAAATATCAGGTTGGAAAGGTTCTGTCTTTTGATTTTTAATAATTTGTTTGAAAAACCACCATTGAGGCTTATTGAGTTTCATGGTTGAAATATTCGCTTTGCCTGTTATATATGATTCTATATCTAGTTGATGCGCCAAAATGGGAGCTTGTAAAAGTTGTTTTAATTTATAGGCACTTCCAAAATGATCAATATGAGCATGGGTGATAATTATTAGTCCTATATCTTTTTTATTAATACCCTGTTTTTTCAATTGTCTCATAATCTTCTTTTCACTATTTGGAACACCTGTGTCAACCAGTATGTGTTTTTCAGTTCCTTTAATCAAGAAACAATTTATCATACCCTTTGACCAGATTGATATTGGGATTACCTTATTCATAACTTTTTTTCTTCAAAATTATGAGCAAACTAGTCCTAAAAAAATCACATATGTTACTTAATTATATCTTTGCGGATACGACTTAATGATTGCTGTTTTATGCCAAGGTAAGAAGCCAAGTGTTTTACTGCTGTATTCAAAGCAATATTGGGTTGAGTGTTTAAGAGTCTTAAATATCTATCTGATGCGGACAAATTCTGAAGGGAGTTAGCTCGTTCAGAAATTTTAACAATATATTTTTCATATACGCTTTTACAAAAGGCTGCCCAGTTTGAAACCTCTTTGTACAACTTGTCATAATCAGACTTTGAAATACTTAATAAAGTACAATCAGAAGTACATTGAATATATTCTTTTGAATATTGATTATTAAGAAAACTTTCAAATGAAGTCAAAAAATCTTTAGCAGAATAAATTTGTGTTGTTATTTCATTGCCATCATCAATATAAAAACACCTGATATATCCCTTAATTATAAAATATAAGTTTGGCGATAAAGAGCCTTCTTTAACTAGGTATTCATTTTTCTTTTTGGTAATGATTTGAAAAACTGAAGTCAAAATTTCAACTTCTTTATCAGAAACTATTATTTCTTCCTTTATGGTATCAAATAGAATAGTTTTCATTCATTTCAATATTTTATCGTATTACGTTTGGCGGTATGAAAAATTGGCGATTTCGGAGCTGATTTCCTATCAAGGTGCAACCAAGTTTGATGTGAGCTTAGACATTTGAAAACTACCATCTACCCCAATGTTTTATGACCTCGTGTGTGTGCCTTGAATGGTAAATTTAGTAAAAGTTCTTTTATAATGTTAAGTTTTGTAAAAGAAAATACAGAGGGTGCAAGTCCCTTATGTACTGGGGTGATTCCTGGAAACATTAGTAAGCCGCAAGCTGGTTTACCGTGAGGTATACAGTGTGCCGAAACGAAGTGTAGACAACGACCATAGGGAGTAACAAGCGAGACTACAAAATCTGGTACTGACGAACAGTACCGGATTTGTGAGATTGTGAATGGTACATGAAACCCGTGTTTTATTACCTGCATTATCGTATGATAAAGTGGATATTGAACAAATACAAAGGCTTTAAGCGCAGCAAAGTGAAAGCTGTGAGATGGTTAAGGCATATCTGTAATTGTTATCCCAATCTATTTTATCATTGGACATTGGATTATCAGTTGACCTAATATTGAATTGACTGCATAATAATAGCCGTATGAATTGAGAGATTTGCTGCCTGTCCCGATTTTTTTCGGGATACGGTTCTGTGAGAAGTTAGGGGTGAATTGAAAATCGACGAAGTCAAATTCCCCTAGCTTACTCGACTGTAGCACGTTTTTGTTAATTTAAATCTCTCTTAAACAAAACATTAAGCCTCTTAATAATCATTAATAAAGTAAATAAATAAAATATCATTGAAAAGTAAAGAGTAAAATCTACTATATATTCTAAGAAGACAAGTTTAATGTTCAATTTACTTCCTATTTCTATTGGGTCAATTTGAGTAAAATCAATCATTGAGAGTAGTAAAAAAAAGATACAGAATAAAGAATTTAAAATACTAAACGAAATATTCTGATGAATTTCTTTTAAGTATATCTTTTTTAACTCTTGGTCTTTTTCATTGTTACTATTTATATTAGCCTTTAATTTATCAAAATAACCAAATATTATTGCTAGTAAGTTAAAAGAAAATCCTGCAAGTATTGCTAAAATTGTCACCCATACTCCAAGTTCATTAGAGCCTATTTTAACATCAAAATGGACACAAGTCAAACTAAAAATGAGAGGTATTAAGAGAAAGGTAATCAAATCATTTATTGATGGCCTATTTGTCCTTATACTCCGAAGTGTCTTTAAGTGACCTGTTATTATTTTTGTTAAATTAATTTTCGGTAGCAACATGTCTATTCCTATTAACTAATTCTACCATTTCCTTTATTTCATCTTCAGCTAATTGTTTTAAAGAATCAACGCTTGGCATATAACCGTCCCATTTAATTTTATCTGTCACATCCCAGTCTGGAAGAGAGCGGCTCTGTCTATTCATATAATAGGTTTTTTGCTTATCGTCTCCACTTAATGTAAAGCTAATATCTTCATACTGTTCTGTACTACCGTTTAATTCTAATTCCTTATCCTTGAAGTTTCTGTAGAATATCTTTTCAAGTAAACCCTTTATTGGAACACCATGCTTATCTGTAATAACTGTTTTTGTTTTAAGAGTATACTCGTCTTTTTTCCAATTATTATCCATTAAATCATCAATTTCATGAGGAATTTCTTTTCGGAAAAGTGTTACAGAATTTACTTTACCATGTTCCAATAACGCTTGAATGGCACTTGGTAGCAAGAAGTTATCTACTTCAGGAAGGAATTCATCATAGCCTGAATTATTTAGATAGTACCTTAATGATTTTTCAAATAATTTTTTAATTCCAAAATTACTTTCACGTTGTAGAATCAAATATGCTTTTTTACTTCCCTTTGGTATGCTTATGTAGAAAAACAAAGGATGCATTCTTGCATGATTTTCTTGCATTGAAAATACATCTTCATTTGCATGAATATCACTTATTGTACCTTTTCTACCCGATGCACCACTTTCAAATCGACCATAAAATATTCTTTGTGTAGACAGAGGATGATACTCGTCTCCTAATCGCAAAGTCAAACTAATTTTCGTCTTCTTCTCGACGGAATGTAGTAACGTAATGGGATTTCGTTCTATTGCCTCTATAAAATCTTTGATAATGTTATAAAAGTCTAATCCGTTAATATTATTGAGTATATAATATTCATCCTTCTTTTTCTTAGGTCTCAAACTTATTGTATAAGTTGAAAGTAGAATTTTTGCCATCTTAGGTTTATTTAATCTATATTTTTATCCACTCGGGTCTCTGCAAATGTGCTGCAACTCCTAAATAAAGCAATGGGCTTTATTTCGTTTATATTTCACATATTATGATGAATCACTAAAAATGTCATCAATTGGATTCTTAATTAGACTAATATTTTGAGTAGAAACATGAGTGTAAATCTCTGCTGTCTTACTCGAATCATGACCTAGTATAGTTTGAATGTAACGTAAATCAGTTCCTTGTTCCAATAAATGTGTAGCAAAAGAATGTCGTAACATATGTGGTGTTACATGTTTCTCAATATTTGCTAATTTACCTGCATTTATAACAATTTTAACAATTGTTCCAGGATTATATTTCGCTCTGTTCTTATCCAAATATTTTTTTAAAACCATTGTCAGGCTTTCAGATAATATGCTTGTTCTGTCTTTACTGCGATGCGTATTGGCCGATAAGTGGATTTTTGTGCTCATTTACATGCTCTTGTTAAAGGGTTACTAAATTATAAAATGAATATTGTTTAGCAAAGCAGAATCAAATTAAATAAGCAGGGAAGGGGCTGATCTTTTTGCCGGAAAAAACAAAAAAAACATCCCCGGCCTAAGCCAGAGATGTTTCCTTTCTTCAGTTGTATGTAGTAATTAAAAAAAATGATTCCAGTTGCTTGAATCGGTATTCCAGTTGGAGCAATTGGTATTTCAGTTGCCAAATTTTAATGCCTGTTGTAAGTATTATCCTTCAGTTGCTTAATTCACCCTCCAGTTGCATATATTTAAGTGTCTGTTGGGTAAGTTAAGCTCCTGTTGCAAAACAAGTCAACAGTTGTGGGTGTTACAGAGAATTATCGCTTGTTTTCTCTTTCGTGTTTCTTGCGAATTTTCTTCTTTGATACTCACTCGAATACCTCTTTTGTTTCTCCTCATCGTTCCAGAAGGCATATTTGCCATAAGCACGAATTTCGTCGACCAATTGTTTCAGGTAGGTGCAGGCTCTGTCGCGCATCAGCTTTTCCGGTCTGTTTTTGCTGTTTTTTACGCCGTCAATCTTGTTCAACAGGTTGAAAAGCACGCGCGCTAGCTGTTGGGAGCGGTCAGTTTTGGTGGTGTCAAAATTTGTGGCCGTTAACTGTTCGGGGTATTGTCTGGCAAATTTCCCGAAAAATTTGAATGAATATCCCCGAAAGGGGATGGGGTACTTTTTAGTGTTATTCGGAAGAAATCCGGAAAATTAAGTGCTTTGAGAGAGGAGTGTACGACACTGGAAAAAATCCTTCAGATGTTCGAAGAGCAGAACTTATTCGAAAATCTTGCATGCAAAAAGAGAAAAATCAGCAAGACTGAAATTATTTAGTTCAGATCGTCGTAAATTTCTGTTGGTCCGGAGTTTTTGTAGGAGTAATAAACCGTGTCGGTGCGTAAGGATTCAATGACAGCTTTTTCGTATTCGATGTTGTTAAATGTTTTACTCTCTATTGTCGGGCGATTGTTCTTTTTGCTGTTTCCTGTTGTGTAATCGGAGTTCTTTCTACTTTCAATGTCGACAAAATGGCAAAGGGTTAATAGAAGAATAATCATTGCTGAGGTAAATGGCTTCATAACTACTGTTGTAAATTTTGGGCGAATAATTAAGTCTAATTTACTGATGCTGAAAGGAGCAATAGGTTGCGTAACAAATTAGAACAATTATTCCACTTTACTTTTTAACTGTTTATTTTGCCAGCTGCAAACTGATTGAGCATTTCGTAAACTTCCTTTGCATTGTGTGAGTTCATTAAAGTATTGCGCAGAGCCGAAGCGCCGGCAAATCCACTGGTGTAAATCTTAAAGAAACGCCGCAGAATAGCGAAATTCTTTTCACTTCCCCAGGTTGTATCGAAAACGCGGGTGTGCTCTTTCAGCAGGGCCAGCTTTTCGTCCATGCTCACTTCTCCCTTATCGGGATAAAAGAACCAGGGATTCTTGAAAATACCACGGCCTGCCATCACGCCATCTACGCCGTACTGTGCCACTTTTTGCAGTCCTTCTTCGTACGATTCCACGTCGCCGTTACCAATTATTTTAATATTCGGTGCGAGTTGATTTCTTAATTGCACCGCTTTCGCGATTTCGTTCCAGTCGGCCAGTCCGTTTGACAGTTGTTTTTGTATGCGTCCGTGAATGGTGAGCGCATCAATCGGCATTTCCAAAAGGTGGGAAATCCACGATTCGGTAACTACCTGCTTAAAGCCAATGCGGGTTTTTACGCTCAAAGGCAGATTGGTGGCCTCTTTGGTGGCCAATATAATTTCTTTGGCCAGATCGGGCTGTGCAATAAGTGCCGAACAGCATCCGTTTTTCACCACATTCTTTACCGGACAGCCCATGTTGATGTCTATGCCGTCAAAGTCGGTTTCCCGGGCAATGTATTGAGCAGTTTTGTAGTATTTCTCCGGATCTTTTCCCCAAATCTGTGCAATTATCTTCACGTTTTTCTGCTTTAGCAATGCTTTCTCCGAATCGTTAATCCGCAGGCGGTGCTTTACCTTTTCGTGTCCTACGGGATGGCACATACCTTCAACCGAAGTAAATTCTGAGAATAGAATGTTCAGTTTCCCTTCCTGTGAAGTTTGTAAAACAATCTCGCGAAACGAGGTATCAGTCACGTCTTCCATAGGAGCGAGTGAGAAGCTGGGAGTTGGTATGTTGTGCCAAAAATTGCTCATGTTTAATTATAAATTATCGACCTGTAAGCGTTCGAAGAACGCTGACAGCGTCTTTGTTTTTACTACTTCATCCCGAGGAATCCGACTCCATCGAAGAGATCCTTCACTTCGTTCAGGATGACATTTTTTTTTCCTTGTATCGCCGGACTAAAGCACGGTGCAAATGATGGTTTGTGTTCCTTCCTTTCTCCTTGTTCCTTTCTCCTTTTTCCTTTCTCCTTTTTCCTTTCTACTTGTTCCTTGTACCTTATTTTCCTTGTACCTTATTTTTCCTTGTACCTTGAAAATTGTATCCCTTTAGGGGTAATCATAACTTATCATTCCTAATTTGTAATTGATTTAGCTTTGGTCTGATCCGCTGTCTGTAAATCTGACTTTTGCTGTATTTATGGTGGAATTTCGACCGCAAAAGGATGCGTTCTTCCAAGGGCAATTGAATAATTTCAGCACACTCATCGGTACAGCACCCCTTATAATGATCGCGGCATTCGCCGCACTGAATAAAGAGCAAATGGCAATCGTTGTTGGCACAATTGGTATGAGTATCGCAGGCCTTGCCACATTGGTGACACTTGGCAATTACTTCTTCGTTGATGCTTTCGCCCAATCGTTCATCAAACACAAAATTCTTTCCTCTGAATTTAGATTCCAGTCCGAGTTGTTTTATTTCCTGTGCATAGGCAATTATACCGCCATGCAATTGGTTTACATCTTCGAAACCGTGATGCTTTAAGTAAGCACTGGCTTTTTCGCAGCGAATTCCTCCGGTGCAGTAAAGTAAAACTTTCTGATCTTTTTTATCCTTTAAATTATCAACCACAATGTCTATTTCTTCGCGAAAAGTATCGGCATCGGGACAAATCGCATTTTCGAAATGGCCAACTTCACTTTCGTAATGGTTGCGCATATCTACCACGATAGTACCGGGATCACTTACCTGCTCGTGAAACTCAAGCGGAGAGAGGTGATTTCCTACATTGGTAACATCAAATGCGTTGTCGTTTAATCCGTCGGCAACAATTTTAGGACGAAGCTTTACAATTAGTTTGTAAAACGATTTTCCATCATCTTCAACCGCCCATTTTATGGGCATATCCTGCAATTCGGGCAAGCTGTTTAAGTAAGAAAAGAACTCTTCCAAATGGTGTTCGGGCATGCTCATCTGCGCATTTATCCCTTCGCGGGCAATGTATATTCTTCCCTTGCCCTTTAATTCAAACCATTTCTGATACAATTTATCACGAAATTCCTGTGGATTTTCAATAATCACATATCGGTAAAATGAAAACGTTTTTCTGCTAAAGTTTTCGTTTTCAAGTTGTTTCTTTAGTTCTTCTTTGCTAAGTTTATTGTGAAGCAGCATTTTGTTATTCTAATTTAGAATTAATAAACATTGCAAAAGTAATGGTTTTTTACATTCAAACAAGCACGAAAAAGACTGATGAGTATAAATTAGGACATGTTAGTCTTAAATTACTATGTTTGCAGAATCATTTTAACAAGAATTTATGGAAAAGAAATTTCTGATTGTAGGACAGGGAATAGCAGGATCTTTACTTGCATATGATATGTACAGGGCCGGACTTAACTTTACGATTGTTGCGAGTCCCGATAAAAGAGCTGCTTCCAGTGTTGCTGCAGGAATGTATAATCCAATTGTTTTTAAGCGGCTTACCAAGAGCTGGATGGTGGATGATGTTTTGCCTGTTATGACAAAAATATATCAGGATTTGGAGAATGATCTTGGGTGCCGGTTCTTGTTCCCGATGGATATTATAAAGCCTTTAGCGGATAATGAAAAGAAAATGTGGGAAGAGAGGATGAGAGATGCCAGCTTCTCCGATTATATTGTGGGGATGGGAAGCAATTCGATTGGGAAAGGCTTTAAGGATTTTGATTTTTATGGGCAGGTAACCAACTCCGGTTATCTGCTTTTGGATAAATTGCTGAAAAAACTGCGGAAATTCTTTAAATCGAAAGGACTATTAGCAGAGGCAAATTTTAAGTACAAAGATATCGGGTTTATTGGCGGGGGAATTACCTGGCATGGAATTTCAGCCGAGACAATTGTTTTTTGTGAAGGACATCATGCTGCTGAAAATCCTTATTTTAAGGATGTTGGTTTTAACCCGACAAAAGGTGAATTGCTGGAAATTGAGTGCGAAGGTTTATCCGAAGATTATATTTTTAATAAGAACCTATTTGTTATGCCACTTGGGAAAAATCGGTTTAAAATAGGAGCAACCTACGATTGGAAAAACCGGAACGAAGAACTTACCCTAGAAGCCAGAATGGACTTGCTGGGGCGTTTGGATAATTTAATTTCATTGCCCTACACAGTCGTAAATCATTGGGCTGGGATACGTCCAACCGTAATCGATCGTCGTCCGGTTTTAGGAACACATCCGCTTCATAAACATGTGGCAATTTTTAATGGCTTGGGTACCAAAGGAGTGATGCTGGCACCTTATTTTGCCCGCGAAATGGTTCGTTTTCTCTCGGTTAACGATTATCCTTTGGCCAAAGAGGTTGATATTAGGCGGTTTTTATAAAATAGAAATCATTTGATCGCAGCTTCGGTAAGCAATCTCTTTGTCAGTTTATTTTTCCAGAGAAGAGCTGAAACAAGTTCAGAACAGGCTATATGGTAACTAAAAAACAAATTATAATCATATAAAATAGCTGTAAGCAGAAATGGAGTTCTTGCTTACAGCTGCAGATTTTTTCTAAAATTAGATGCGGATTTTTACAACCAGTTTTTTAACCTTCGAATTTTCACCATTTTTAATGCAAGGGCAATGAAGATCATCTGGAAAAAAGACAGCAAACATTCCTTCTGTTAGTTCGAAAAGAGTTGAATCGTTTTTATAAAATGCAACATCTTTCTCATTGTTTACTGTATGAGGAATTTGCTTACTTAAAATACTTACTCCCATATTTTCTGTTCCCGAAATTACATACTGAATGTCGATGTGTTCGAAATGACTTTCCAGTTTGCAATCTTCCAGATTTTTTGTGTTGTATTCCTGAACAAGAGCAAAAACATTTTCTCCGTCAATTTCATATTTCCCCACCTCGGTATTTAGCAGGTCTGTACTGTTGATGTATGCAAATGCTTTGGCAATTCGCTCACTTACTCCAGCGTAAAGCTGTGAGTTTTCAATTTTATCTATTATCATTTTTTCAATTTTTTTCAAAGTTCGAAATAATCTTGAAAATTTGGGTTCCGGTCGGGTGATTTATTTTACTTAAATTTTTTAGAGATCGAATTGTGGGAGAATGCAGAATTATGAGGAATATAAAAACGGAAAATTTACAAGCTGTAAATTTTCCGTTTTACTTTTTCTTATTTATGAATGCCCCATTACAACAATTCGGATAATTTTCATATTAAGAACAAGGAACCGATAGGTTTGATAGAAGATTTCTTTGCGCCAAAATTTGGTGGTTTTGGTTGGCATTGGGGGATAGGCTTCTTCGTAATAACCTCTTCTTTTTGTAGTATTCATGGTATATCTGTTTTAACAAATTCAACTTCATTTTACTCAGGCAACAACCACCAAAACGGGTATCCTTTAGCTTTGTGCAGAAACATGTAATGCATGGTCCATTTTAGCCAATGTCCGGCTAATCCGGGTTCTCCCATGGTATATTTAATGCTTCGTCCCCATTCAGGATATTTGTCCCAATCCTGCACAATAGGATAAACGGTCATAGTGGCAGCCGAACCTTTGGTCATGCCAAATCCTGCTGATACAATGCAGGCAGCACCCATTTTAGCCATCGAAGCTCTGTGCTTTAATTCGTGTTCACCTTTCTTAACTAAGTTTACAATGTTTAAGGCAACCACTTTACCTGATACGCCCGACGGCATTCCGGTGCGTGGTGGAGCAGGGAAAATGGCCGTTCCGTTTTTGCTCTTCATTGGTTTCGAAATGGAATGTGGAGGAGCAAAAGCAATTCCAGGGGCAAATATATTTGGATAGGTTGGATTGCGGTAAGTTTCAGGCCAATCGGCAGCTTTCCATTCCTCAAAATCTTTTGCTGCGTAATCCGCATCCACCTTAGTGAATCCGTTGGGAGCAAAAACAGTAGAGGTGATGTCTTCGTTATTTTTACCAAAGGCTTTTAAACCAACCCCCGAAAAGCCGGGAATCAGCATCGAGAAATCGAATGCAACGGAATTCTTTTCGCCATCGAGAGTTTCGTAATTTGCTTTGCCGGGTTCAATTTCGAATACGCCTGCACGTTTAATCCATTTAATTCCGTTTTCAATTAAGAAAGATTCTGCAAACACTTTGGTTGAAGTGATGTAACCGCCGCGTTTAATAAAAGCGCCACCCATTCCAAAATCGCCCAATTCATATTCATTAGTGATCCAAATTAATTCTGCCAAATGTTCCAGTTTCCGTTTTCTTATTTCGTAGGAAACATTTAAAATGTACTCAAATGCAGCTCCTTGGCAGGTTGCCATCGAATGGCCGGTTCCAATAAGAAAGGTTTGTTTTTCGCCGGCTTCCATTTTTTTGAAGCAAGCTTGTAGTTTTTCCCATGCGTGAATGGCATGATCGCAGGAGCAAACCGACTCTGTATTTTTACCGGGACCTAATCCCGGGGTGCCTTCAAAATTAAGTTTCGGTCCAGTTGCATTTACCAGATAGTCGTAATCAATCTGCTCTGTTTCACCTTTTCTTTCAGGATCGGTGTATTCAATGCTTACGAACCCTTTGGTAATTTCCTGATTGCCTTCCGGATGGATCGATACAGCTTTGGCTTGCTTAAAGTCGATTTTCCATTTATCGTATACTTTTTTTAGCTTGAACCGAACCTGATCAACACTCATGCGGCCTACTCCAACCCAAATGTTGGAAGGAATCCACTGGTAATAACTGTTTGGAGAAACAACAACAACATCATGCTTTTTTCCTAATTTTTTCTTGATAAATGCAGCAGCAGTATGTCCTGAAATACCTGCTCCTAAAACAACGATTTTGGCCATAATTTATTTGAATTTAGAGTATGTGTCGGTTTGTATGTAATTCAAATACAATCTGTTTAAGAAAAGTAAATGTCAATCATTCAGTTTTCTTTTGTTAATTATCTAATTTAAAGAATAATATTCAGATATCTAGATGTATGGTTTGAGATATTCGTGTTTTATTGCTGATTTTGATTTTTTGCAGATTACGGATTAGAGCTTTGAGCTTGAAAGTATTGGGCTTTTGGAGGAAGATTTTATTTGTTTAGAATCTTTATAAACTTATGGTTGCTGAAACAAATAACAAACAGAAGAAAAAAGAGGATGTCCGAAAAGTTCATTTTTATTGTCATTCTGATCCCGATGAATCGGGACGAAGAATCTTTCACTTTGAAAAACAGATGTCTCGATTTCGCTCAACATGACAGTCCGATACAAGACATTACTTTTTGGACTTCCTCTTTTAGAAGGATATTTATAAGTTGAAATAAAACGAATTGTCTATGACTCTATTTAAATATCTTGTTCATAAAATCAGCCATGTATTCAACAGTTCCATCAATGTAGGGATGGAATAACCAGAAAGTATGCATTTTAACGTTGAATTTGTGCACTTCGTTGTAGATTCCAAATTCATTAAGTATACCAATTAGCTCATCTTGTCCGGCATGATATTTTGAGTAGCCGCTATTGATAAATAAAAAGGGAACCGTATTCTCATTGGCCCAGTAAATTGGCGATACTTCTTTCCAGGTATCAGGAGTTTCGCTATAACTGCCTCCTATCCACTGAACATCCGGCGATTTGGATGATCTTTTGATATTTAGAGAAGCGGGAGCCAGAAAATTAATTACTCCATCAATGTCAATAATGGCTTGAACTGAACTTGAGAAAGATTCATTCCCCATTGTCCCTTCGAAATGTTCAAGACCATTGGTTACACCCACTAATGAAGCCAGATGTCCACCTGCAGAGCAACCGGTAATGGCAATTTTTTGCGGGTCAATATTGTATTTTTCGGCATTGGCGCGCAGCCATCGAATTGCGGCTTTAATGTTGTGAACAGCTGCCGGATAAGGAGCTTCTAAAGCCAATTGATATTCGACAGCTACAGTAACAAAACCTTTTTCTGCAATTTTCTGAGCCATGGGTACCAGTAATGATTTATTACCTGCTCGCCATGCTCCGCCGTGCACAAGCACTAAAACCGGATATTTGCCTTCCTTTTCCGGTCGGAAAAGATCTGCATGCAAATCTCGTTTACCAAACTTTGTATTTTCAATTGTTGTATAAACAACATCTCTTTCGTCTAATACACCAGAAGGTGTCTCATCTCTTGCAGGAATTAAATAAGGAAAGTGCTTTTTGTATTTCTGATATTGGTGATTTAAGGTGTAGGATGTATCCACAGGGAAGGAGGGGTTACTCTTGGTTTGAGCCATTCCCAACAAAAAGGAAAATAAAATACATGTTGTGGCTAAAATTCGTTTGCTAATCATTATTACATTTTAAAATTAGTGGTTACTATTTAGATTATATGGTCTTTTTTAATGTTCTGTTAGTTGCTGCATTTTATTTTGGCAATATTCTAACAATTACCCTTTTATACCTTGATAACTGAGGTTCGCCTTTATCTGTTACTCTTACTATAAAGTGAGCTGTTTCTTCATTGTCAACTTTTGGGGCCAGAACATTGGCTCCATGTGCATTTTCGGCTCCATTAACTTTAATCAATTTTTTATAGGTGCCTGCCTCAGGATAGTTAAACCAAAGAAAACTGAAACCATCACCATCGGGGTCGGTGGTATCAAAGGCATCCAAATCGAATATCTCACCCGATTTTACTGTGATTTGTTCGGGTGTACTCAAAACAGGAACAGGAGGATGATTGGCTTCTTCATATGTTTTTGTACACCAGCCCATTCTTGCGGCGAAATCATTTTGAAAATCATCTCGCCAACGCCATAATGAAACTTTATTATCACTAAAAGTTAGTGTATCCATTTTTACATTTCTTCCATATTCATTCAAAACGTAAGGGACATAGCTATCCACAGCATTTGTCCATATTTCTCTGGTTTCAGGCTCAAACGGCACACCGGAATTGCCTTTCTTTTGGGTTTTAAAGTCTGGTTTATAATACTCATATCTGCCACCCCAGCCACCCCATTCAGGGTGCTCAGAATTATTTAAACCATTTGGGATCAAAGGCAGAAATGCCGGAGTATCTCCTTCCATTCCCCATGCAACATCGGGATATACAGCCCCAAGAGGACCGTGTTCTTGCTGAATATTTTTAGTTAACCACGTATTGCTGATTTTTTCGTTGCTTATTCCAGTTACAAAACTGTTCATGCCAATCCATGTTGAACTTCCATAATCATCGCCCGGACTGACAATATAAAACAAGTCAGGAAAATTATTTCGAATCCAAATACCGCTGTCATCCTGATCTGAAATGGTATAAACTCTTAATTTTTTAATTAATTCCGCAGCTTCTTTTTCAGATTTTGTATGTTTTATCTGATAAAGTGCCTGTGCAAGTGTATTTGCTCCGCCCCATACTGAAATCCATAAGGGGCGTTCATCTTTTTCTTCAAGCACTTTTATGATCCAGTTTGAACCTTCTGAGTTTTTCTTTTCTCCAACGCCTGACATTCCATATTTGGGTAAACCTTTCTTTACCAATGAAAATAACGTTTTAGCTTCCGGGAAATTTACATCATGTTTTATAAGGTTGGGTTGTACTTTGGAATAGGCTTGAATTATTTTTGTGATTGATTCTGGATTGACATTATTTTTAAGCCAGCAGGAAGTCGTAGCAATTAACCCTTTAATTTCAATATCATTTGAATATAAGAATAGACGAACAAAAGATTGTGTATCATCAGGATCTGCTTCAATATCCGATAATATTATTACCCTGTTATTTTTATTTATTTGACCAGAAGCGCAGTTGCATACAAAGGAAAACAGGACGGAAAAAATTAAGATTTTCATTTTTAATTATTCTTAGATTAAACGTGTTACAAATATACTATTTAATGTGTATGTCAGTTTTGCCGGAAAATTGACCGAAATTCTTTATTGATAAAATTATTAATATATGTAATATCTCTTCATCAGATTGTATTGTCGCACTAAAAATTCACATTCAAAGAAATTAAGCTTATTTTCACAAGCTGTAAGATAATTTTACGATTACTGTTAAAAGAGCAAAGAACATGATGGACCCCAGAATAGAGAATTTGAATGTGAGTGCAGAGCAGTCTATTATTACTCCAATAGAACTTAAAGAATTATATCCGCTTAGCGAAAAACACATCGAAACTGTTAATAAAGGACAGACTACGATTAAAAATATACTAAATGGCAGTGATAAGAGAATACTTGCTATTGTTGGACCTTGTTCTATTCATGATATTAAATCGGCAAAAGAGTATGCTCAAAAACTAAAAGTACTGGCTGATGATTTAAAAGAGGATTTGTTTATTGTGATGCGGATTTATTTTGAAAAACCCAGAACTACAGTGGGATGGAAAGGCCTAATAAATGATCCTTACCTGGATAATTCGTGCAAAATTCAGGATGGCTTGAAGCAGGCCCGCGGGCTTTTGGTGTATATTGCAGAACTTGGACTGCCGGCTGCCGGAGAGGCCTTGGATATTGTAACTCCACAGTATATTCAGGATTTGTTTTCGTGGACAGCAATTGGTGCCCGAACTACTGAATCGCAAAGTCACCGAAACATGTCAAGTGGTTTATCGTCGGTTGTTGGTTTTAAAAATGGTACCGATGGGAATATTGATATTGCCATAAACGCAATGCAGGCTGTTGCCTCTCCACATAATTTTGTGAGTATCAATCCTGAAGGAAAAGTGGCTGTGATTCGTACTTTAGGAAATCCAAACACTCATATTATACTTCGAGGAGGTAAGAAGCCTAATTTTGAAGCAGAACACATTGCGGCGATTGAAAAAAAACTGTCAGATCTGCAAATTGTGCCAAGAATAATGGTTGATTGCAGTCATGCGAACTCTTCTAAAAAAGCCCAAAAACAGGAAATTGTTTTAGCCAGTCTGGCCGGGCAAATTGCCGGGGGAAATAAATCCATTATGGGATTTATGGTAGAGAGTAACCTGATGTTTGGCAAGCAAAGTATTCCCGATGATCAATCGGAACTAAAATATGGAGTTTCGGTGACTGATGAATGTCTTGATTTTGAATCAACAGAGAGGATATTGAGAGAATTTTGCAGGAAAATAAAATAGTACACTTCAAAAAAAATCCCGATATGCATTTGCAGATCGGGATTTAAAATATTTTAAGCCAAGAGAGTTTTACTTAATTAGGTTTATCGTTTTGCATTTCGATATAATCGGCACTGTTTCTAAAATCGCCAAGTAAATATTTGCAAAAATACTCACCACGCAACCAGAACGAGTATTCGCTCATGTCACCAAATCCGTGACGCTGACCGGGATAAATGAAGAAATCGAATCGTTTGTTTGCTTTTATCAAGGCATTGGCCATTCGAATTGTATTGCCCGGATGTACATTGTTATCGATATCGCCGGTAACAATCATAAGCTTTCCTTTCAGGTTTTTTGCCAGGCTTGGATTATCATCAATTTTATAGGTGAAAGTAGTATCTCCTTTTTCGGATATTTCCTCTTTTACACCGTGATGAGTTTCACTCCACCAGCGATTGTAGATGTTATTGTCGTGGTTTCCTGCTGCCGAAACTGCTGCTTTAAAGAAATCAGGGTAAACCAACATGGCCGCTGTAGACATGAATCCACCGCCGGAGTGACCAAAAATTCCCACTTTAGTAATATCAATAAAGTCAAATCTGTCGGCCAATTGTTCCAAACCAACTTTCTTATCTTCCAAACCATAGTCTCTTAGGTTGCCATAACCATAGTTGTGGTACCATTTCGAACGGGCAGGGTGACCACCGCGATTGCCAAGAGTTACGACAATAAATCCCAACTGAGCCATACGATCGGCTCTGTCCATGCGGGTCGAGAAGCTTTTGTAAACGGCTTCGGTTTGTGGTCCCGGATACACATAGGTTAAAATTGGATACTTCTTATTCGGATCAAAATCGAATGGCTTGTACATCACTCCATAAATATCGGTTACGCCATCACCTGCTTTTACTTTAAACAGCTCGGGGAATTGATAACCGGTTTCAAATAGCCGGGAAAGATCAGTGGTTTCCAAATCGATTAATTTGCTTCCTTTCGAATTGTATAGTGCCGAAACCGGAGCTGTATTTACTCTTGATGAGTTGTTTACAAAGTAGTGGTTTTGATCATTTAAGCTCACGTCATGCGAGAAATTTCCCTTGTTCAAAAGTTTCAATCCTGTACCATCAAAGTTGACACTGTAAAGGTGAGTGTAATATGGATCTTCGCCATCTTCCCTGGCATTTCCAGTAAAGTAAAGAACTCTGTTTTTTTCATCAATTCCCTGAATTCTATCGCAATGCCAAGGGCCTGATGTAATTTGATTTTTTAGATTTCCATCCCCGTCGTAAAGGTAAAAGTGTGCCCATCCGTCGCGTTCAGACCAATGGATCAGTTCCCTGCCGTTATTTACAAATCCTAATGGTCTGGTTTCTATATAGGTATTTAAACGCTCTTCAATCAAAACTTTCACTTCACCGGTTGAGGTGTTGGCGGTGCAGATATCAACACGTTTCATATCACGGCTCTGACGCTTGAAATACAACAGATCACTGCCGGCAGATAACCATTTCGAAAATTGCAAATCATCATCTGCATCCATTTTTTTCCCGGGAGCTCTTAGAATGGAAAGAGTCTGATCTTTAAATGCCGAAGCTTTTACTTTCACAGATTTTTTACTTTCCCAGTCGAAAACCAAAATTTCATATTGAGGAGCTTCTTTTTCTCCCGGCATATGATATTTGTAACTTTCTAAGGTAGGCCGTGGAGAAGCCACGGAGTTGATCACCCAAAGATCTTTTACTTCGCGCTCATCTTCTCTGGTTAGCGCAAACTTTTTTGAGTCTGCCGAGAAAGTAACATAAGCCGCTTTGCGTTTGTCTTTTTCTTCTTCTATTTCTTTATTGGTTTTGCCATAAGTGCCACTGCCATAACTGTAATATTCTGTGCCATCTGTAGTTAACTCATGTTCAATAATGGTAGAATCTTTTTCATTCTTTTGAGCTTTTTTATAGTTTTCTGCATCCATCCAGTACAAATTGTGATGTTTTGCAAAAATTACATATTCCTGATTTGGAGATACCGAAGCCCAATCTTTTTGCTCCAAAGGCTTTTCGAACTCATCCAGCAGATTTAGCTGTTTAGAAGCAATTTGATATTCGAAATGCCAAACTTTGGCAACCATTTTCTTTTTGGCTTTTTGCTTTTTTTCGCCCTCTTTTTCCTCTTCCTGCTTATCGCCGTTTTCGTCGTCTTTTTCTTCCTCTTCCACCAGCTTACTTTTTACTTCAAACTGAATCGTTTTTTCATTGTTAATGAATTTCAATTTGCTGATATCCAAATGCTGTGCATCGAAAGGATCTGCCGTTAAGCGACTCATGTCAGCGGCCATTTTTACTGCATTAAACAGCTCTGATTTTGTACTGCTTACCGGATCAACCAAATAGTAGAAGTTTCCTTCCGGGGTTTTGTAGTTGTACCAGAATTTTTCACCGTTTTTTAACCAATGAGGATTGACACTGGTCGAGAATACTAATTTTTTTAGTCGGTTAGGCGAGAATTTTGCTGCCAATTCATAATTTGCTTTTGCAGCAGGAATTTCCTGGGCAAATAATCCTATTCCTATTGTTAAGAATAGGAAGGTCAATAAATTTCTTTTCATGTTGTTGAGTTATGCTTGTGTTGTTTTAAGGCAACTAAAATAGAAATAGGTACAATAAGAAGACTTATTTTTTTGCACTTTTCGATAAGAAGGGTGATTTTCGGGATGTATGAGTGCCGTATGGAATAATTATTTAAAGTGAATTTTATTCGGCTGATAGTTCTAATAATTTAAGAACTGTATTCCAGTTTCGTGTTGTGGCTTTCACTTTTAGCTTCGATTCGAAAAACTGATTGCTGAGCTTGGTTTTGTGATACGGCCCCGGGCAGTATATAAATACATCTTTATCGATCATTTGAAAACGATCCGGTTCAAAGTTTAATTCACTGATAGCTTCGCTTACTTCTGTTTTTGGAGTTTCACTGAGGAAGGTGATAAAAAGATTCTCTTTTTCATGAGTATCGGTATATGGATTTGCCCGAACCGATTGTTCCCATTCGTTTCGTGTTCTCACGATTACTGGCACTTCGAAGCCGTATTTTTCCAAGATGGCATCTTCTAATTTTTCTTCTAGCTTAGAATTTGAAACGTTTTGATATTCAAAAACTACATTTCCGCTTTGTATGTAGCTGATACAATTTTCAAACCCCAATTCAGAATACAATTCTTTAAGATCTGCCATCAGAATTTTACGTTTTCCACCTACATTTATTCCTCTTAAAACAGAAATGTACTTTACTCTTTTACTCATAAGGCTTCAGGTTTTTATAGAAGATAACTTGATCATTGTGCTATTCGTCATGCATTTGTAATTTAGCCTTTTCGTAAGCTTCCAAAAGGCGTTCCGGAACCAATGACGGTCTCTGTTTTTCAAGATTGTAAAAGCAACCAGTTTGCTTTCCTTTGCAATAAATTATATCACCGGAAAAGATCTCAAAATCCATTTCCCATTTGCTGGATCCCAGATTTTTAATTCTGCATGTTCCCCTTGGATGATCCTGAATGGTTAACGGAACTCTGTAATGTACTTCGGTTTTAATTAAAATAGGGGAAATATTGGTGGCTATCATTTCATTGTATGGAAAGTGTTTCTCCAGAAACAAATGTCTTAAATCTTCAAACCATCTGATGTATACAATATTGCTTACGATTCCCATTGCATCAATATCGTAGGCCTTAATGCCTATTTCCATTTCAACGATCATTAAATCTGTTGTCATTATTTTCGATTGTTAGTGTTTGTTGTAGTGCAGTTAAATCTACATAATCTAAATTGATATCGAAAATATGAATTGGGAATTGAATTGTTTTTTTACTTATGCGCCATGTTCAACCATTCATCTGGTGAATGGCAGGCAAAAAAATATTACCACGGAGTACACAGAGGTTCACAGAGTCTTCTTTTCTTCTTTGTGTTGTGTTGTGTTGTGTTGTGTTGTGTTGTGTTTCCCCTAAAGGGGACTTTCCAAACCGACTGCTCTTTTAAGCCCCTTTAGGGGTTTGGGGTAAAGTGCTTCAATCAAAACACATGCTGCCCCAGCAAAACCTAAAGTAAAACAATTCATAGTTTACTTTTCATCTGGTGAATGGCAGGCAAAAAAATATTACCACGGAGTGCACTGAGGTTTACAGAGTTTTTTTGTTTTTCTTTCTCTGTGTCACTTTGTGTTCTCAGTGGTGTTCTTTTGAAATATTGTATTTGTGTTAGCGGGTAAAATTCCGAAGGAATGACAAATAGGAAATCTACATATCATCTGTTATTCTTACCACCTCTAAATCCCCTAAAGGGGACTTTCCAAATCAACTGTTTTTTTAAGCCCCTTTAGGGGTTTGGGGTAAAGTACATCACTCTAAACACATTCCATATTTTACTTTTCACTTTCATCTTTCATAATCTCTGATAAAAAGAATACCTTAGTTGGGTTTTAGAAAATAACCATGCATATTATTCCGTTATGAGGATAATAAAAACACGAACAACTACTTACAAAAAATTATCGATAAGTGGTGTCAGTCGCCGGAAGACTTATCTGCTTGTTGTAGTTCATTTAGAAAAGATTCATTGCTAATAATATAAATTTTGAAAATGGCTAAAAAAACTCCTGACCATTGGCTGACAATTGCTAAAAAGATCAATTCTATTGCACAGTCTGGGTTGGCTTTTACTAAGGACAAATATGATAAGGAACGATACGAAGAATTACGCGATTTGAGTATTCAAATTTTTAATAATATCACAGAAATTGATTCAGAAAAACTGGAATTTGTTTTTAACCGGGATGTTGGATATCAAACTCCAAAAGTTGGTGTGCGAGCAATGATCTTTAAAAATGATAAGATATTATTAGTTAAAGAAATAATGGATAACAAATGGAGTCCACCTGGAGGATATGCAGATAATGGAATGCTGCCAAGTGAAATAGCAATTAATGAAGTCAAAGAAGAATCTGGTTTTGATGTTAAGCCGATTAGAATACTTGGGTTAATCGATTATAATAAGCACCAGAATAGACCATTCCCATTTGATATATACCAACTATTTATGGAATGCGAGATTGTTGGAGGAGAAGCGAAAACAGGTTTGGAGACAAGTGATGTAGGTTTCTTTGACATTAATGATTTGCCTGAATTATCAGTGCGTCGGGTAACAAAAGATCAGATTTTGAAAATGTATGAATTATATAAAAACCATAATCTTCAACCTATTTTTGATTGAAAAGATATAAAACGAACCGCAAAAGCTAAATTGTCACGGGCTGTGATTAGCAGTGCGAAGTTTAGAGCAATTAGCAAAGAGGCATCCATCATCAACAAAGCCCTATATTTTTTTGCCTGAATTGGGAAATGCTAGTGTTTATGGTCTTTTCATGATGCTTGTATTTGTTTCGCTTTGGAGCGGAGGTCTTTTCGGCATAGCAATAGTGTCATTTGTAAGGAGCGGAGGCTTTTCAGTCATAGCAATAGTGTCATTTGCAAGGAGGGAAGGCTGTTTTTTGTTGGCAAAAGCCTGATTGTTTTGGAGCGGAGGTCTTATTGACATCAAAAAGGAGGTTTTTATCCGTGCGAAGACCCTTTTTTTAGCAGAAAAGCAGTGTCGCAGTAATGCGAAGGGACTTTAGCCATAAAAATAGAACCATCTGTCTGATGCGACGAGGGTTCCGGCATCAGAAAATAGTCATCGTTCTCGCGAGGATAGGGTTTCGGTATTAAAAAACAGGCATCGCTCTTGTGCGGATGTTTTATTGGCATAACAATGGAGTCATCTGTTTGGTGCGACGATGATTTTGGCATCAAAAAACAGGTCTCGCCCTTAAACGAAAGCTTCATCGCCTGTATGGTGAGGAAAGAAAACCCCACAAAGAAATGATCTTTGCGGGGCATGTATTTTTGGTAAAGAGCCGTTTACCTTCTGGCTTTATCTAACAATTTTAAATCAGCCAATGCAATTGCGGTTGCTGCTTCAATAATTACCGGAACACGTAAAGCTATGCAGGCATCGTGTCGACCTTCAATCAGTAAATCTTCCACTTCGCCTTTGGCAAAATTCATGGTTTTCTGATTTTTGCCAATCGATGAGGTTGGCTTTATGGCTACGCGAAATACCAACTCGTTTCCGTTGGTAATTCCTCCGTTGATTCCTCCGGCATGATTGGTCTCCGTTTTTCCGGTTTCATCAATAAAATTATCGTTGTGTTCCGAGCCTTTCATTTTGGCCGCAGCAAAGCCTGAACCGAATTCAATTCCTTTGGTTGCTGGTATCGCAAAAATAAGATGCGATATCATCGATTCAACAGAATCGAAAAAGGGTTCGCCGTATCCGATAGAAAGGTTATTGGCTCTGCATTCAACAATTCCTCCAACAGAATCGTGCTGAAGCAAAGCATCTTCAATTGCAGCATCAAAATCGCTTTGTCCGCCAACTTCGGTAAGCTTGGCATCAATTTTCACATCACCTAGAATCTTTTTCGCTACAACACCAGCAGCTACTATTCCAAGGGTGATTCTTCCCGAAAAATGACCTCCTCCGGTATAATCGTTGTGTCGGCCAAATTTATGCTGAGCTACAAAATCGGCATGCCCGGGACGCGGACTGTCCAACAGATTGCTGTAGTCTTTCGATTTGGTGTTTTTGTTATGGAACAGGATGATTAGCGGGGCACCTGTAGTTTTTCCCTCGAAGGTTCCACTCAATATGCTGGGCATATCTGCCTCAATTCTTGGGGTTGTACCTCTTGCGCCGGATTTTCTGCGGCTTAAATCGTGCAGAAGATCTTCATCGGTCAGGTCAATTCCTGATGGACATCCATCAATTGTGATACCAACTCCTTTACCGTGAGATTCTCCAAATATGCTAAGTCTAAATATTCTTCCGAAATTATTCATTTATTATCGTTATTAGTAACCAGTCATTAGTAGTTCGTAAAAATAGCCAATGTTTATTTTTCATTGGTAAGTATCGAATAAAAATTTTCTTCATTCAGTATTTGCACGCCATTATTTGTCAGTATTTCAGCGGTAAATCCGTTTCCTTCTTTGTATTTACCCGTGAAACTGCCGTCATAAATTTTTCCGTATCCGCATGACGGACTGTTGGCTTTTAAAATTGCCGTTTTACAATTCAAGGCTTTTGCCACATTCGCGGCGATTTCGGCACCCTTGGTAAATTGGGCAGTATAATCATTTTGATCCCGACCAATAACCTTTAATTCGTTATTGATTCTCACTATTTCGCAAGGGATACGTGGCGTGCTAAGACCTCCTAAATTTTCCGGACACAGGGCGATGGCTTTGTTTTCGAGAACCAGTTTTTTAATTTCAGGAACTTCGTTGCTTTTTCCATCGTATCTGCATTCGCAACCGGCCAAACAAGCACTGACTATTATCATTTTTTTACTATTAAGTAAGAATAAGGGGGGTGAAAAGTTTGAATTGATTGTCATTCTGAGCTTGTCGAAGAATCTTTGTGTTTGAATAGCAGATGTTTCGACTTTGCCTAATATGATGTTTTCAAGTCAACTTTACTTTTCAGACACCCTATCTTTATTTATACAAACTGACTGTCGAAATAAAACTGTGCTACGCCACCACCAATTTTTCGTAAATCCGTAAAGAATTCAGGATACGATTTTGCAACGCACTCGTGCTGACCTATTTCAATCGGACTTGGTGATGCCAATGCTGTTACGGCCAGTGCCATGGCAATGCGGTGATCATTATTACTTTTTGCCAATCCTCCTTGTACGCTACCGCCGGGAATTATCATTTCATCGTCTTCGATGCGAATTCGAACGCCTAATTTGGCAAATTCTTTTTTTAGAACGATACCCCGATTGCATTCTTTATGCTCTAATCGGTGAACTCCCTTTATTCTGCTTTCTCCCGCACAGTAACAGGCCAAAGCCACCAAAGGAGGGAAAAGATCAGGGCTGTGTGTGGCATCAAAATCAAAGGCATTTAAAGCTTTTTTCTCAACCGTTAAATTGTTTCCTTCCCATGTAATGGAAGCGCCGCATTTTTGCAGGGCATCCAAAATTGCCTTATCGGCCTGATAAGAATCCGGATTCATGTGTTCCAGTGTTACAATTCCTTTCAACGCTCCGGCAACCAAAAGAGGAGCAGCTGAACTCCAATCAGCTTCAATTGTGTATTCAGTTGGTTGATAAATTTGATTTCCTTTTATCTGAAAGTTCTCGTAATTCTCATGTTCTATTTCAATACCAAAATGCTTTATTAAATCCAGAGTCATGTTGATATAAGGAATGCTTTTTAAATCTTTTACTTTCAGTGTGGTATCTTCTTTTCGCAAGGGCAGAGCCATTAAAAGGCCGGTGAGGAATTGAGATCCAAGCGATCCGTCAATTTTCGCGAAATTACTTTTGTAGCCGCCTTTTATACGAATGGGCAGGAATCCCTTGCCGGGATTTTCACATTCAATACCCAAATTTTCCAATCCTTCAATAATGTTCTGAACGGGTCTTTTTAGGATGCTGCCTGTTCCCGTAATTTCCATTTCTTCCGGCTTCAGAGCAACAATGGGAGAGAACATTCTTAACGAAAGTCCCGATTCTCCAACATGAATGCTTTTGGGAGCTTCGCTTACTTTGGAAGTTATTTCTACCGAATTTTCCTTTTTGGTGACTACCGAACCCATTCGTTGTATGATATCTGTTGCGGCATCAGCATCTTCACATTTGCAGGGATTGTGAATTACAGAGTTTCCGTTAGCCAACATTGCAGCGGCTAAAGCTCTTTGCATCATGCTTTTTGAGGAAGGCGGCGTTAGTCTTCCTTTAATGGTTGAGGATTGAATTCGAACTCTCATAATTTTGGGTATTAATGTGCTTATTTAGGATTTGGCACAAAGTGCAATCACCTTGGTTTTCAGTTCTTCAATAGGAAGGGTAACAATTGTGGCTTCTCCTATTTTTTTGAGTAGAATAAAATCAATGGTCGATCGGTTTTTCTTTTTGTCCTTGATCAGATATTGATTAATCGTGTCGGCAGAAACGTCATGTTCCAGTGGCAATTCAAATTTTTGCAGTAAGTCATCAACTTTTTTCGCATCAGAATTGCTTAGTTCACACAACTCCTGAGACAATTGGCAGGCTAAATTCATCCCAACCGATACGGCTTCGCCATGAGTTAAATCTGAATTATTCTCTATAGCATGACCAATGGTGTGACCGAAATTCAATTTCTTGCGTTCGCCTTTTTCAAAGGGATCACCTTCAACAACCTCTGTCTTAATCGAAACAGCTCTGTAAACCAAGTCTTCCATTAAGTTTGGATCTAAATTCAGAAGAGCTTCGCAGTTATCATTCAGGAAATTATACAAGTCTTCATCTTTAATAAAAGCATGCTTAATTACTTCCCCAAATCCACTTCTAACTTCGCGCTTAGGCAAGGTTTGGAGTAATACCGGATCGCAAATCACAAACTTGGGAGGATTGAAAATACCAATCATATTTTTCAGTTTGCCAAAATTAATTCCGTTTTTTCCTCCAACACTGGCATCAACCTGAGACAGCAGGGAAGTGCTGATGAAACCAAATTCAAGACCCCGCATAAAAATAGAAGCCACAAAACCTGTCACGTCAGAAACCAAACCACCGCCCATTCCCAACAGAAAACTATTTCGGTCAGCACCTCTTTCAAGCAGTTGACCGATGATTTTTTCGATGGTTTGCCAGTTTTTGTTTCCTTCTCCACAACCCATTACGATATAATCGAACTGGTTGATGAATTCGGAGTAGTGCCGGTAAATGTTCTCATCGCAAATTAGAAAGCATTTTTTCTCCGGCAGGTAGTTCTTAATATTGAGATAAGATTCTCCTACAAAAATACTGCTGTTTTGCTTTTCGATGTGTATGGTCTTCATTCTTTTCTGAGTGGTTAGTACATAGCAGTTAGTACATAGCAGTCAGCCAAAATACGAACTGCTACATACCAATTACTACTATCTATGAATTCATAATTTCTTCCTGCTGGTTGATTGATTCCTGATGGATTGCTTTGAATAAGCTATTAATGAATTGTTCACTAAAGCCTTTTTTCTTTCCAATTTCCATACTTTTTTCCAGAATACTTCCCCAACGTTTGTTTTGCAAAACGGTGATGTTGTTTTCTTTTTTGTAATGACCGATTGTTTTGGCTACCTGCATGCGGTTCTCTAATAATTCCAGTAATTTCTGATCGAAATCATCAATTAAATGTCTTAGTTCGCCAAGTGTATTGTCAACCAATTCATTTGGAGCCTCAGGATCACGAAGAACCAAGTTAGCTAAAAGTTCCTGAAGAGCGACCGGGGTTAATTGTTGTTTGGCATCACTCCAGGCTTCTTCGGGTTTGCAATGCGATTCAATTATTAATCCTTCGTAGTTCAAATCCATCGATTTTTGAGCGATTTCTTCAAGTAGGTCACGATCTCCTGTAATGTGACTAGGGTCGCAAAAGATAGGAAGCTGCGGCATTCTTCTTTTCAATTCAATTGGAATTTGCCATTGAGGATCATTTCTGTATTTCAATTTTTGGTAGGTCGAAAATCCACGGTGAATCGCGGCTAATCTTGTTAATCCAACCGCATGAAGTCTTTCGATTGCACCCATCCAAAGCTCCAAATCAGGATTAATTGGATTTTTTACCAAAACAGGAATGTCATGACCACGTAATGCGTCAGCAATTTCCTGAACAGCAAAAGGATTAACTGTGGTTCTTGCGCCGATCCATAAGATGTCTACACCTGCACCCAAAGCCAGTTCAACGTGACGGGCGTTGGCTACCTCTGTAGCTGTAATCAATCCGAATTCTTCTTTTACTTTTTGCAGCCAGATTAAACCTTTTGCACCAATTCCTTCAAAGCTGTTTGGACGGGTACGTGGTTTCCAGATTCCTGCGCGGAAAATTGGAATACCTGCAGCTTTAATTCCTCTTGCTGCGTCCATCACTTGTTCCTCGGTCTCTGCGCTGCAAGGTCCTGCAATAACCATTGGGCGGGTACTAACGTCAACCGGCCAGTTGCTTAGATCCTTAATTTCCAAATTCTTCATTGTATACTGTTTTTTTTACTCTTTTCGGAGTGATTAAAAATATGGTTTTTTTACTTAGATGATATTTTGTACTATTTGTTTTTTTTAACTAACCCCCTGTCAAAGGAGCCTGTAATTTTATCTTTTTACTTCTTACTTTATCCTTTTGCCTTGTCCCTTGTCCCTTGTCCTTTTTCCTTGGTACTTTATCCTTGTTCCTTGTCCTTGTTACTTGTCCCTTGTCCTTTTTCCTTGGTACTTTATCCTTGTTCCTTGTCCCTTGTCCCTTTGTTAAGCTCTGTTTCTAATTTTTGCTGTTTGCTGAATGGTATCTTTTTCGTTCTTTTCTTTCTGATCAAGAACCCTTCTGATGTCGTTTGCTTCAAATATTAAATCATTAACACCATTTAAATCGTCTTCCTCAATTAAATCTTTAAACTGTTGAAGGGTATTGATGTATTTTTGAAGCACTTTGCCGATGTTTTTCTTGTTTTGCTGAAAAATTGGTGTCCACATTTCGGCCGAACTCTTTGCCAAACGAACAGTAGAATCAAATCCACCACTCGCCAATTCAAAAATATGTTTTTCCGATTTTTCTTTGTGCAATACCGTTAACGATAAAGCGAAAGCACTAATGTGAGATAAATGAGATACGTAAGCCGTTTGTCTGTCATGCACTTCAGCATCCATAAATACACATCTCATTCTCAGGCAATGGAACATTTCTGTTATCAGCTTTACTGCTTTTTTGTTGGAATCTTCGGGATTACATATAATGGCACATTTTCCATCGAACAATCCTGAATGTGCTGCCTGTGGACCTGAAAATTCAGTTCCCGCCATTGGGTGAGCAGGTACAAACTGATTTCTTTTCGGATGATTTGCAACCGATTCTATCAACTGTTCTTTGGTTGATCCTAAATCGGTAACAATCTGATGATCTATTAGATTCATAATGTTTGGCAATGCTCGTAAACAAGCATCAACAGGAATCGCTAAAACAACCAGATCCGCTGATTGTACGGCACTTTTTAAATCCTGAATTTCATCAACAAGGCCTAATTTTTTAGCTGCGTGAGCATTGAGAGTATTGTTATCAACCCCAATCACTTTGCTGACAAATCCTCTTTTTTTCAAATCAAGAGCTATCGATCCTCCAATTAATCCCAATCCTATTACTGATAGTATCATTGTTTCGAATTTTTCTATTCTAATTTTCTTTAATTCTATTAATGGCTTCTTCAATTACTGCCTCATTGCTGCACAACGAAATACGAATGTATTTATCTCCTTGATCTCCAAAAATTCCACCTGGAGTGATAAATACTTTTGAATCTTTAAGAACTTTATCACTTAGTTCGTAGCCATCCTTGTATTTTTCAGGAATTGCAGCCCAAACAAACATTCCACCCTGATCTTCTCTAGGAGAACACTCAATCAGATTCATCAGCTTAAAAACCAAGTCCCGTCTGGTTTTGTATACTTTATTGATGGAGTCGTACCAGCTTTGATCCTGAGCCAAGGCTTTAGCCGCAGCTTGCTGAACCGGATAAAACATCCCTGAATCCATATTGGTTTTTACTTTCAATACTGGTTCCAGCATTTCCGCTTTTCCGCAAATCATTCCAACTCTCCAGCCCGGCATATTGTGCGACTTACTTAGAGAGTTTAACTCGATGCAGCAATCTTTTGCTCCTTCAATGCTCATAATACTCATCGGAGAATCGTTAAGAATGAAGCTGTAAGGATTGTCATTAACAATCAATATTTTGTGTTTTCTGCCAAAAGCAACCACTTTTTCCAGTAATTCTTTGCTTGCCCGTGCTCCGGTTGGCATATGAGGATAGTTGATCCACATGATTTTCACCTTGCTTAAATCTCTTTTTTCAAGAGCATCGAAATCAGGATGATAATTATTTTCCTCAACCAATGGATAAGAAACAATTTTTCCACCTAATAGATTGGTTACCGATGTGTAAGTAGGATAGGACGGATTTGGAATTAAAACTTCGTCGCCTTCATTCAAATAAGCCAGTGAAGTAATCATGATTCCTTCTTTCGATCCCATTAAGGGCAATATCTCGTTGGCCGGATTTAAATCTACATCGAAAAAGTTTTTGTACCATTTTGCGAATCCTTCGCGTAAAGCCGGTATTCCCTGATACGATTGGTAGCCGTGGCTTTTTGGATGTTCACAGGCTTCCTTAAGCATTCCCCAGGTATCTTCCGAAGGGGACATGTCCGGATCACCTATTCCCAGATTGAGAACTTTTACTTCACCTTCGTTTAGCTTAGCTATCTCCTTCAGTTTTACTGAGAAATAGTACTCTTTAACTCCTTGGGTTCTGTTTGCTGGTTGAATCATTATTCTTGCGGTTAAAATTTTGGTTCTGTTTCAAAAAAAAATCCTGCTCGCTTGGAACAGGATTTTTGTTATACTTTTTACTTAAAATTAGGTATAAGGCATCCCGCCCGGTTATTGTTGTGCCAGAAATAAAAATAATAATATCGAAATGCCAATCCTGAATTGTTCATTGTAATTTTTATATGAAAAAGGTCTTACCTGTTGGGCAAGACCTTTAAATGTATCTGTTCGAGTTGTTACATATCAATTCTTGCCCTTATCGTTGTGGATAATAGAAATACCAAAAATAATAAAAGAAAGTACTGAATGATTTCATAGTAATAATCAATTGTTTCATTATTGTCTGCACCAAATGTAGGAATTATTTCTTATCCTGCAAATCTATTTTTTAGAATTAATGAAATGCTAACGTTTGAATTCTATTGGTGTATTCGTTTGGAGGTATAGTGAAATCAGGCAATTTGAGCTTTTTTGATAAATAATTAGAAAAATATTATAATTTGATTAATTGGGTTAAAATAGGGGGTTTGCAAGATAATTTGAGCTTTTTGTATGAAATACCCTATTGTAAATTGGGGTGGTGCTGAGTGATGATGGCGTTTAAATTGGGTTTGTGTAATTAAAATAAAAAAAATCATATTGGCTGTAAGTCTTTGTTTTAAAGGAAAAGTTTAACTTATCTCTCATGAGATCTGGATAATTTGTGAATTTAGATTTGGAATTTGAATAAATTATTAATTAGATTTGTAGGAAGAAAAAAAAGAAATATGATTGGAATGAATAGCAAATATTGGTGGTGGCACATTTACAAACTCTCAAAATCAGAGCAGAGGTGACCCCCGTATGTGCAAAATTTAGTTCCTAAAATATAGTTAAGAACACAGCAAACGGCCTACTGATACTCAGTAGGCCGTTTTTTTTTTGAATCGAATTTAACTAACAACCAAATGATAAAGTTTAACTACCTAAAAAAAGAATTACTTGCCGATGTAATTACTCCGGTGAGTATGTATCTGAAATTGAGAGATCGGTTTCCGGGTGCAATATTGTTGGAGAGTTCGGATTACCACAGTCCTGAAAATGCCAGTTCCTTCATTGCTTTGGAACCAATTGCCAGCATCACTTTAAAAGATGGGCAGTTGATTGAAGAGATGGAAGGCAAAAAAGAAATTTTTGATGCCAGAGGCAAAGGCAAACGCTTTGTTTCGGGCAAGTTAAAAAACTTTGTGAATCAATTTGATCTGGAAGGAAAGGAAAATGTACCCAAGGCAAATGCACTTTTTGGTTACACAACTTACGATGCAGTTCCCTATTTCGAGGATTTGGATTTTAATTTGGACAAAAAGCAGTCGGGTATCCCGCAAATGTGCTATTCTCTTTATCGGTTCATCATTGAGGTAAATCATTTCAACAATACATTAAAGATTATTGAATTGGTGAAAAACGGAGATCAGTCCAGAATACGTGAAGTTTCTGATTTGTTGAGAAATAGAAATCTGCCGGCTTTTACTTTTTCGCTGGAAGGTGAGGAGCAATCGAATATGGACGATGATACTTATAAAAAAATGGTGACTTTGGGTAAGAAGCACTGCAAAAGAGGTGATGTTTTTCAGATTGTTCTTTCCCGTCAGTTTTCACAAGCTTATAAAGGTGATGATTTTAATTTGTACCGTGCTTTGCGGTCAGTTAATCCATCGCCTTACTTGTTTTATTTCGATTACGGATCGTTCCGGATTATGGGATCATCGCCTGAAGCGCAGATTGAAATTAAAAACAAGAAGGCATACATTCACCCAATTGCCGGAACATTCAGAAGAACCGGTGATGCAGTGAAAGATGCTGAATTGGCTAAGGAGTTGTTGAAAGACGAAAAAGAGCAGGCAGAACATGTGATGTTGGTCGATTTGGCCAGAAATGATTTGAGCCGCGATGCACAAAATATAAAAGTAGAAACCTTTTGCGAGGTGCAGTACTTTTCGCATGTAATTCACTTGGTATCCAAGGTTTCCGGCGAACTTCCCGGTGACTATAATCCCTTTCAGTTAATGGGAGATACATTTCCTGCAGGAACCTTATCGGGAGCACCAAAATACCGCGCTATGCAGTTGATCGATGAATACGAACCAACGGCAAGAGGTTTTTACGGCGGTTGTATTGGTTCTCTGGGATTTAACGGGGAAGTAAATCAGGCAATCATGATCAGAAGTTTTATGAGCAAGGACAATCAGCTGTATTTTCAGGCAGGAGCCGGAGTGGTCGAAAAATCGAAAGAGGAGAATGAATTAAACGAAGTGGGTAATAAATTGGCAGCCTTGCGAAAAGCAATGGAACTGGCACAAAATATATAGGGTATGAAGATTTTAGTTTTGGATAATTACGATTCCTTCACCTATAATTTGGTGGAATATTTGCGAAAGTTAGGTGCGAAGGACATTGAAGTGCACAGAAACCGGGAAATCGATTTGAAAGAGGTAGCTAAGTTCGATAAGATTCTATTATCCCCTGGTCCCGGAATTCCTGACGAAGCAGGCATTTTAAAAGATGTGATCCGCGAATATGCTGCCACTAAATCGATATTAGGCGTTTGTTTGGGAGAACAGGCAATTGCTGAGGTTTTTGGAGGAAGCATTGAGAATTTGGATAAAGTATATCATGGTGTGGCTACTTCGGTTTTCCGAACAGATGATAACAAAGGTGTTTTGCAGGGAATCGATCAGAAGTTTACGGCAGGAAGATATCATTCATGGAATGTAACCAAAGAGAATTTGCCGGATTGTTTACTGGTTACCTGCGAAGATGAAGAAGGACAGATCATGGGAATCCGCCACAAGGAATATGACGTGCAGGGTGTTCAGTTTCATCCAGAGTCGGTTTTGACTCCTAATGGATTGAAAATGATTGAAAACTGGTTAAAAAGTTGAAAAAGTCAAAAGTCTGGAAAGGTCGAAGAGTCGGTGTTTGCGATAAAAATTAATGCACGAACTACTCCTTACTAATTACCCTTTACTAACTACTAATTACTAAAGAACAATGAAAAATATACTTCACCATTTATTTGAACACAAAACCCTAAAGAAAGAGGAAGCGAAAGAGGTTTTAATTCAGATTACAAAAGGGAATTTTAACGAATTTCAAATTACGTCCTTTTTAACGGTTTTTATGATGCGAAGCATAACTGTTGAAGAATTAACAGGATTTAGAGAAGCTCTTCTTGAATTGTGCATTCCTGTTGACCTGTCGGAATACAATGGCGTTGATTTGTGCGGAACCGGAGGCGATGGGAAAAACACCTTTAATATTTCAACCTTAGCTTCATTTGTGGTGGCCGGGGCGGGAGAAAAAGTAACCAAACACGGAAATTACGGCGTATCTTCTTTTTGCGGATCGTCTAACGTGATTGAGCATTTGGGATATCAGTTTAAAAATAAGGAAGAGGATTTGAAACGGGATCTGGATAAAGCAGGAATTTGCTTTTTGCACGCTCCTTTATTCAATCCAGCCATGAAAAATATAGCACCAATTCGTCGCGATTTAGGGGTTCGCACCTTTTTCAATATGTTGGGTCCCTTGGTAAATCCATCACGACCAAAGAATCAGATTGTCGGGGTTTTTGATTTGGAACTGGCCCGTTTGTATCAGTATTTATTGCAGGAAACAGATTCCAGTTATACAATCATTCATGGAATTGATGGGTACGATGAGGTTTCCCTGACCGGAAAAGTGAAATTGATTGGCAACCAAATAGAAGAGCTGTTGGAGCCGGAAGCATTTGGGAAACGGAAATTGAATCCGGAAGAATTGTATGGTGGCGAAACAGTAGAGGAAGCAGGGAAAATCTTTGTTGATATCCTCAAAGGAAAAGGAACTTATGCACAAAACTCGGTAGTTACGATCAATGCAGGCCTGGCAATTCATTGTCTGCATCCTGAAATCAGCAGGGCCGATGCCATTGCAAGAGCAGAAGATGCTTTGCTTTCGGGAAATTCGTATGGGGTGTTGAAAAAACTGACAAAAGGAAACCAGGCATGAATGCAAAACAAAATATATTAGATAAAATTGTGCAGCAAAAATTGGCTGAAGTGGCTGTACAGAAAGAGCAGATGCCTATTTTTCAGTTGATGGAACAGGAGAATTTCAAACGGACTTGTTTCTCAGCCAAAGAATCGATTGCCAGAACAGGAGCTTCGGGTGTAATTGCAGAATTCAAACGTCAATCGCCATCGAAGGGAGTAATTAACGGAACAGCAAAACCGCAGGATGTAGTAAAATTGTATCAGGATGCGGGTGCTTCGATGGTTTCGGTACTGACTGATGAGGTGTTTTTTGGCGCAAAGGCAGAAGATTTTAGTACGGCCCGCAAGACTTTAAGTATTCCACTGCTGCGGAAAGAATTCATAGTCGATGCTTATCAGATTTACCAATCGAAAGCAATGGGAGCAGATGTAATTTTGTTGATTGCAGCGATATTGAGTCCGCAGCGATGCAAGGATTTTGCCTTTATCGCAAAGGATCTGGGTATGGAAGTATTGCTTGAACTGCACGATGAATCGGAATTAGAGCATGTGAACCGCTTTGTCGATTTGGTTGGGATCAACAACCGGAATCTGAAAGATTTTTCGGTTGATACCGATCGATCGATCCGATTGGCGGCCAAATTACCCGAAGACATAATCCGCGTAGCCGAAAGTGGTTTGGATAGTCCTGAGGTGGTTCGAAAGATGAGGGAGAATGGTTTTCAGGCATTTTTAATGGGTGAATATTTCATGAAAACAGAACAACCGGGTTTAACCTGTCGTCAATTTATATCGAATCTGTAGGGACACGCCATGGTGTGTCCGAATGGTGCATTCGAATGATGAGTTGAACAACATGACCTGTCTGTACATTACGGCAATTAAATAAAAATACAATGAAAATTAAAGTCTGTGGTCTTCGCGATAAGAGTAACATTAAGGAGTTGATGGTATTGCCATTGGAGTACATGGGTTTTATCTTTTATTCAAAATCAGCACGTTACGTTGGAGACGATTTTGATGCAGGAATTACCAAGATGGTCCCTTTGCACATCCGTAAAGTCGGCGTTTTTGTAAACGAAACTTCCGAAAAGATTCTGACTTTGGCGAAGAGATACCAACTCGATGTAATTCAGTTGCATGGAGATGAAAGTCCGAAAGAGTGTCAGCAGATAAAAGAATCTGGATTTGAGGTGTTTAAAGCCTTCCGGTTGAATGAGGAATTTCAGTTTGAACTGTTGGAGGCCTATCATAAAGCTTGTGATTATTTCCTGTTTGATACAAAATCAGATTCTTATGGCGGAAGCGGTAAAAAGTTCAATTGGCAAATCTTAAAAAAATACAAAGGTGAAACTCCTTTTTTTCTGAGTGGAGGAATTGGAATGGATGACATTGAGGCAGTAAAAGCCTTTCAACATTCCAGACTATTTGGCTTGGATGTAAATTCAGGATTTGAACAAAGTCCTGCAGTAAAGAATGTGGTGTTAGTAGAAGAGTTTTTAAAATCAGTAAGACAAACTAATGATGAGTAAAAATAAATATGCAGTAAATGGGCGTGGTTACTACGGGCGGTTTGGAGGTGCTTATATTCCTGAATTGTTACGTGCAAATGTTGATGAATTACGCGAAAACTACCTGAAGATTATCAATTCGGAGCAGTTTCAGAAAGATTATAAACGATTGTTGGATAATTACGTGGGCCGGCCAACGCCACTGACTAAAGTGGAAAATTTATCGAAGCGTTACGGCACCAATATTTACTTGAAACGTGAAGATTTAACGCATACCGGTGCACATAAAATCAACAATACCATTGGGCAGATTCTAATTGCCAAATACATGGGTAAAACCCGTATCATTGCTGAGACAGGAGCAGGGCAGCATGGCGTGGCAACAGCTACTGTTTGTGCCTTGTTTGGTTTGGAATGCATTGTGTACATGGGTGCCTTGGATATAGAACGTCAGGCGCCAAATGTGGCTCGAATGAAAATGCTGGGCGCGAAGGTTGTTCCTGCCATATCTGGAAATCAGACCTTAAAAGATGCCACCAACGAGGCCATCCGCGATTGGATTGCCAACCCGAATTCATTCTACCTGATTGGTTCGGTGGTTGGGCCGCATCCTTATCCAGACATGGTAACCCGGTTGCAGTCGATCATATCCGAAGAAATTCGCGAGCAGTTGACCAAGGAGACCGGTAACCCGAATCCTGATTACGTGATTGCCTGTGTGGGCGGAGGAAGTAATGCTGCCGGAGCTTTTTATCACTATCTGGATGAAGAGGATGTGAAATTAGTTGCTGTTGAAGCTTCCGGTTTGGGTGTTGGCAGTGGCGAAACAGCTGCAACCATTACCATTGGCGATGTTGGTTTTATTCATGGCAGCAAAACCATGCTGATGCAGGATGAAGATGGCCAGATTACTGAACCTTACTCTATTTCGGCAGGTTTGGATTACCCTGGCGTTGGACCTTTGCACGCACATTTGGCTGAAACGGGCAGGGCACAATTCCTTTCTGTAACCGATCGGGAAGCTTTGGATGCCGCTATGGTATTGGCGCGATCCGAAGGAATTATTCCTGCCTTGGAATCGGCTCACGCTTTGGCTGCTTTGGAGCAAATGACCTTTGATAAAGACGATGTGGTGGTCGTGAATCTGTCAGGACGAGGAGATAAGGACATGGAAACCTACATGAAAAACATTTAATAATGATGAATTAAGAATTATTAATTAGGAATAAAGTGAGCAAGGGAAAGATTTGTGGATGAATACAGTTCACTTATAATTTATAACTCATAATTCATAACTTGAAAACATATGAACCGAATAGATCAATTATTTCAAAATAAAGGAAAGGATATCTTATCCATCTATTTTCCTGCCGGATATCCAAACCTGAACGACACCGTACCCAACCTGCAGCTTTTACAGGACAAAGGAGTTGACTTGGTAGAAATAGGAATCCCATTTTCCGATCCATTGGCCGACGGACCTGTCATTCAGATTGCAGCAAAGCAATCTTTGGATCAGGGAATGAGCCTAAAATTGCTTTTTCAGCAGCTAAAAGAGGTTCGAAGCACCATTACAATACCTTTGATATTAATGGGCTATTGGAATGTTGTTTTTAAATATGGTGTTGATACTTTCCTGTTGGATTGCCAAAGTTGTGGTATCGATGGGGTGATTCTGCCCGATTTGCCATTGGAGGAGTATGAAGAGGAATTCAAAGCAAAGTTTGAGGCGCATGGCGTGTATAACATTCTTCTGGTAACTCCGCAGACTACCAATCAGCGTTTGGCGAAAATAGAAAAAGCCACCAAAGGATTTTTATACATGGTTTCATCCTCGGCCACAACAGGCGGCGCTTTGGAACAAAGCAGCGAGAGGGAAGATTACTTTAAAAAGGTAGCAAGCCTGGATATTCCTTCCCTCATCGGATTTGGAATTCACGACAAGGCAAGCTTTCGGCATGCCTCCGGCTTTTCGAACGGAGCAATTATTGGCACAGCATTCATAAAAGCCTTAGCCGGCGGTACGGCTTCCGAATTTATAGACTCATTGTTGTAACGCACGAAAAAAGGATCTTGCCCGGCAAGATCCTTTCTCGTTGTTCGTGAGTTTAGTAGAAAATTACAGGCTTTGCTGAAGCTTAACTTTTTCCTGAATTAAAAGTAACAAACCAATTGCAAAAAGCATTGAACCAATAAATGATATCCCAGTTATTAAGCTGAATATAATCGTGTTATCTGAATATATATTTGTATCAAATACTTGAAATAAGATGGGAATAGCAAGATTGTAAAACAGTGTTGTCAGTAAGCCAATTCCTGCACCAATTAGCACCAATATTCCACTCGCGCTTTTCTTCTTTAGATTTATAATGCAGGCAACAACAATTATTATCTGAGGGATAATAAATAACAGGCTTGGTAAAATGCTTAGTAGTGTATCGTCCATTTTTTCGGGTGTTAAGTTTGATTTGTAATTGGATTATTCTTTATTGCTTGGAACCAGCTTCTTTGGTAACTGGAGGTAATAATAATTCACAGCTGTTTGGAATGGGATATTCATCACAAGATATCTTTCTGCAGGCATAATCTTCGGGTAAAACGTCTACCCAATAATCATCACCCAAAAGCTTGAAAAAATAGCGCTTATCAATATGCTTTTGAAACACTTCTTTTATTTCAAAATGATAATCATATTTAGTTGTGTTGTCTATGGAATCAGTCGATTCCACCTGTATGTATTTATTAGCCAGATAACGGACGTAGATTGTGTCTTCGCAAAAAAGAATGTTTTTTGGTTCTCCACTTCCACCATCCCAAATCACATCACCATTGTCTATTGAGAATCTATAAGAGAATTGATGTGTTGTTCCATAATCATGCTTTGTGAAAATACCTATGGCTGTGGTTTCTTCATTGGTCTTTTCGACCATTAAATGTTTTCCGTTTGGTAATAGTTTACTGACTTTGTCAATATTTTTCTCTGAATTATAATTACAGCCACTAAAGAAGGAAATAATTATTAGAGCAAAAAATGCTATTTGTTTGATCTTAAATTTATATCTCATTTTTGTTTGTGCAGTTGCTTAGTTTTGATTACAATCAGTATTTGTCATGAATGCACGAGCTGATTTTATTAATTGCAAACCACTGTATGCTTCCTTTTCAAATTAGCAGTGATAATGATATTTTATGTTCTGCATAAATAAATTAATGGCCGAATTTATCAAAAGAAAAATAGATAAACAAAATATAGTATTGGATTAATAAAGTAAAGCTGCAGAAGTGTGATAATTTGCATTAAGCATGGATGGGGATGGCTTGTTAGGTTATGAGCTGATTTTAACCACAACAGAGCTGTTTTATCAGATGAGTTTTGATTGTAATTCGCTGTAAAGCACTAAAAAAGGATTTTGCTTTGGCAAAATCCTTTTTTATTTGTTTGCGTCATACAATTAGATTATTCTTTATTGCTTTCTTCCGGTTTTTTTGCAGTTGTATATTTGGTTAATCGTTTACGATCTGATCAATTATTTCCATTATCTTCTCATTTTTTAATATCGTTACACCCAATCGTTCTGTTGATATTCCATTAATCAATTTGTAATTATAAATTGGCTTTCCCTCCACTAGGTGCGATTCAAAACATTTAAAATCAACACTGTCTAATTTTTCAAGCTCCTGAGCAACTTCAACAATATGAGTCGATATAAAAAAGAGACAATCCTTTATTTCCGTGAAGCCTTTTGATACCATTAATGTAGCATCAAAGGCATCTGTAACATTTGTTCCTCTAAATAATTCATCAAAAATCACCAATACTTTTTTCTTCTCTTTAATTTGTAAGGCAATATCTTTCACTCTTCTAACTTCGCTGTAATAATGACTGTAGCCTTCATTTATATCATCGGAGATATTAATGGTAGAATACAATCCATTAAACAAAGATACTTCCATTTCTCTGGCAGGTACTGGAAATCCAACGTGAGCAAGATAAACACATAAGCCAACAGCCTTTAATGAAGTCGATTTTCCTGCCATGTTTGCTCCCGAAACAAAACAAAGGTTTTTATGATCTGCCAGCTCAATATCATTCCTTATTGGGGAGGTAAGAAAGGGGTGAAAAAAGCCATCTATTTTTAAATAGGGTTTGGGCGCTTTTTTTAGAATGGGAAACCCTAATTCTTTAATTTTTGATGTATTCGCAATTGATAAATATGCATCCAATTGATAGGAGAGTTGCAGAATCCTTTTTATTTCTTCCTTTTTCTGGGATCTGATTAAGAAATCAAATTGATTGATTTGCCGGAAAGTAAATTTCCCTTTCGGGGGATTTATAAACAGCTCGAATTCTACTGATTTTGTAATGCCTTCAAATTCCAACAATAGCTGATTAAAGAATTCAGGCATGTCAGATTTATCGATAGCCTTTAAATAATCTGATAAAATATTCAAATGACTTCTAAGAAACTCAAGTCCTCTAAGTATAATATAATACTCGTTGCTTGGATTTATTTGATACGAAATACTGGACTCTACCGAATTCAAAAAATTATCTTTTAATATAAGAGTGTTTTGATTTAGATAATGCTCAATAAAGTCTAGATATTCATTGTCAAGTTCACACACAACCGGATTATTGCAAATGTATTTTATGGCAGAAATCCTGGCATTTAATTCTTCCAAGTCATTCAAGGGAGTTCGCATCATTTTTTCTAACTCATCTCTACCACCTTTGGTCTTGGTTGAATTGTAAAAGTCAAAGACTGATAAATCTCCTTTAGTTTGAGAGAAGATATTTAGATCAATTAAAGTTTGTTTATCAGTGCCGAATTTTGTCATAGTTCTTAAAAATTGTAAGTGTCAAATTCGTTGTATTCAATCCCATTTTGTGAAAATATAATCTCTACATAACGGATTTTCTCGATGTTCATAGGATTGATTTTTTGGTTTGTGCTTGGATATTTTTTCTGTCTATAAGTAGTTCATATGTGCACACCTTAGGTAATAGTTCATTATTAAAGAATCCATTTTTAACCGTTTGCTTATTCACTAACAGCCTTCATCTTCACATACACCATTTTCACAATAGCCAGAGTTGCCAAAATCTTAAGCATATTTCCAGCAGCAACACCAATAGCATAACCCAAATTGTAAGGAGTAGAGTTGACATCGCTAAATGACATGTCGAATGCTGTGAAAATAATAGAAAGTAAAAAGATGCAAAATAGCATCAGAAAAATTTGGGGCACTTTTTTGTCGTTTTTCATTTTTAATTCTCATCTAATATAGATTTTCTATACTCATCAAATTCTTGCTCTGACATTGTTGCTTTATGGGATTCTATACCTAACTTTTTTTGAATCTCTGCGTTGTCTGGATTTTTTAAGTAGGCTTCGTAAGCTTTGATATATTCTGGATGATTCCGATATTGTATTTTTACGATATTTAAATCTGATACAAAAAGAAGTAGTAAGCTGATTCCTCCAATGATTGAGACTCTGTTTAAAATTTTTTTGTAAAAACTATTTTTTGTTTTTAGTAGTTGTACTATTACAATTAGTGAAGCAATACTTGCTAGGAACATTCCAGCTTTTAAAATTGTTAATGAAAATGGATAGTGCTGAAGTTTAAAAAGAATTCCGATGCATAGAATTGAAAGAGCCAAACCAACTCCAACAGCACCAATTATTTTTAATGTAGATTTTCCATTATAAGATTCCTTTTTTAAAATCTGTCTCAATTGAATTCTGTTGAAAAAGGCAAATCCCAACGGATAATACAGTACTGCTAAGGTTAGTATACTTAGACTCAATGAAATTCCACTATAAGGAATCAGTAAGAATTTTAAAATCACAGAAACTATTGCCAGTAAGCCAACTATTTTTTCCAGTTTTCTCATTATTTTACGGTCTTATACAGTGTTGCGTATGTGATTAATTTGTTTATTCTGCTCAAGATAGCTAGTGGGAGCGTTATCAATGCCCATAATCATTGAGTTTTTGCTGTGCCGTCGTGTTTCTCATTTTGAAATCACAATCCTATCGTCAAGAAAAGAATACAGTTCATTAAGCTTTTCCTCTTTATCTAGATCCATTAAATGAATTCTTCGATGTTCTTTATTCATAAAAAGATATAGTATCATAGTTCGTTTTAGTGCAGATACAATGATACCAATACTCATAAATCCAATGATTATTGGTGATATGAGTATCATCCATGGAAGTCTGATGCTTTCAGTATAGTTTTGCGGATTGTATTCGAAATCTGAAAAAAAGTCAAATAACCAAAGGTTGGAAATAGTTAGTAGTAGAATTCCTATTAGCAGTGTGATTATCCAATTTTTAATTCTGAATTCTCTTTTAATTTCAGCATGTTCAATTTGAGAATAATCAATGTGTTCAGTCATTATTCCATTTTTTAGAATATTTATTCCTAATTCACCGACATCTAAATTACCACTCTTAATCATATATTCTCAATTCCTTTTTAGCATGTAGCACAAGTCATAAACAAACACAACAGGTTTATTTCGATTATCCATTTTACTTGTTTACCCCCTAACAGCCTTCATCTTCACATATACCATTTTCACAATAGCCAGAGTTGCCAAAATCTTAAGCATATTTCCAGCAGCAACACCAATAGCATAACCCAAATTGTAAGGAGTAGAGTTGACATCGCTAAATGACATGTCGAATGCTGTGAAAATAATAGAAAGTAAAAAGATGCAAAATAGCATTAGGAGAAAACGTAGGGTCTTGTCGTTTGTCATTTTTAAGTTTTTTTAATGTTTATAATTTCTTTCCAATAAAACACCCCAAACTCTTTTGTATCTCAAAAAATGTTGTGTTTACTCAATGGCCACCGAATATAATCATAAAATAGAAATGTGTATTTATTTTTTCGATAAAAAATGCTTGTTGCAAGTCGTAGCATTCAAATTAGATGATTTGCATAATGATCAGGATAATTTTCAGAAAGAGAGGTGGGTTTGTTGTAGTGAATGTGTGTGATTGATTTAAATTCTGCAATTTATGTTTGTCTGTTTTTAAATTTGAATCGTTACCAAACAAGCCTCTGTTTTGTTGGTACAAGTCTGAGGCTTTCCGCCATAAGTTTGAAGTGTTCCGGCGTAAGTCTGAAGTGTTCCGGCGCAAGTTTGCAATTGCGCGCCATCGGGCAACCCAAAACTGATGGTGCACAGATAAACCGGAAACAACAAGTGAGAAAGTGGGGAGGAGGAGGAAAAAAGGAGTGCTTACAAGCACTATTTCAGAAGCCTCAAATTTGTCTCCCTTTGTTAAGAGTATCCCGAAAGTATTCGGGGCGAAGGACAGAGGAGTGTTTTTATTCAAGGATTGTTTAAGAAAAACGATACAACTTCATTAGTTGAAGAAAAAAATCTGTAATGCGGGTAACTTTTTTATTGTGAAATGTTTAAGGAGACAACTTTTCATTAAAAGTTCAGATTTTGAACCATTTAAAGCATTTATAACGTTGTAAAAATATTTTTTTCTGTTCGGCAGCGTTTGCATGAAAAATGATGAAAACAGAATATGTTAATTGTATTATGAATAAACAGAAAATTCATATTAAAATAATATAAAAAAGGACGGCAGGGCGTTATTATTCGGAATAAAATCGATAACTTTAATGAAAATCCAACTTTTTTTTATGATAAAATGGTTGTTTAACCATTTGTAAATCAATCCTAACATCGTTTGCGTATGGACTACCTCAAGTTTGATAAGGCTCAATTGGTGAATACAGAGTATTCTTTAAAAAAGGAATACATCAGAACCAATCGTGCTGGCTCTTTTGCCAGTTCAACTATTATTAATTGCAATACCCGAAAATATCACGGACTGTTAATATGTCCAATAGATAATTTTGGTGGTGATAATCATGTGCTGTTGTCCTCTTTGGATGAGACCATAATTCAGCATGATGCACCCTTTAATTTGGGAATCCATAAATTTCCAGGCGAATACAGTCCGAAAGGAAACAAGTATGTGCGCGAATATATTATGGATCCAACACCAACAATAATATACCGGGTAGGTGGTGTGATTTTAAGAAAAGAATTTCTTTTGGTAGAAAAAGAACAACGCGTTTTGGTTCGTTACACTTTGCTTGAAGCAAATTCTCCAACGACTATCCGATTGCAGCCTTTTCTGGCTTTTAGGAATATTCATTCCTTAACCAAAGCCAATATGGATGCTAATACCAGATCAGAAAATGTTGACAATGGAGTTAAAATACGTTTGTATCAGGATTTCCCATATTTATATATGCAGACTTCTGTTGAATCAGAGTTTGTTCATGTGCCCGATTGGTATTACAATGTAGAGTACAAGGAAGAAAAAAAGAGAGGATACGATTGTCATGAGGATTTGTTTGTTCCCGGGTATTTTGAGATGAATATAAAAAAGGGAGAATCAATAGTATTCTCGGCCGGCACAAAAGAGATTTCCCCCGATGCAATATCGAAGCAATTTGCTTCGGAACTAAAGAAGAGGGTGATCCGCGATAGTTTTGAAAATTGTTTGGAAAATTCAGCGGTACAATTCTTTTCAAAGAATGGTCAGGGAACAGGAATTATTAATGGTTTCCCTTGGTTTAGTACCAGCGAACGAAATACTTATTTATCCTTGCCGGGATTGACTTTGGCACGTGGTGATGAGAAAACCTTTCTGGAGGTATTTACTAATGTATTTAAGCGGGTTTGCAATCGCTTTTCGAAAGATCCTGCTGTAAACGGAGGAAGGTTTTCTGTAGACGTTCCCTTGTGGTCGTTTTGGACTATGCAAAAATACATTGAAGCCGGAGCAGACAGAAAGGAGATTTGGAAAAAGTACAGCAAAAAGATAAAGGAGATATTGCAGAGCTATAAACACGGCTCTAATCTGGCAATTAAGATGCACGACAATGGACTGCTCTGGATCATGGAGCAAGGTGTAACCTGGATGAATGTTAGGAATCATGGGGTATATCTGAATCGTAGAATGGGATATGTTGTAGAGATTAACGCACTTTGGTACAATGCTCTTTGTTTTGCCTTAGAAATGGCCGAAGAAGCCAATGATAAAGATTTTACAGCAGAATGGTCGGAGGTTAAAAAGAATTTGAAAGAATCATTTATTGATACGTTTTGGGATGAAAACAAAACTTACCTGTCGGATTATGCAGACGATACACATAAGAGCTGGGCTGTCCGTCCCAACCAGTTATTTGCAGTATCACTTCCTCATTCATGTCTTTCTGATGATCAGAAGAAAGCTGTTTTGGATATGATTAAAAAAGAGCTGTTGACCTCAAGGGGACTGAGAACACTTTCGCCTAACAGTCATGAATATATTGGAGTGATTAGGGGCAGCGAGGAAATTAGAAATATGGCATTTCATTACGGATCTGTTTATCCATGGCTTTTTGGACATTTTGCTGAAGCTTATCTGAAATTGTATAAGTTAGGAGGAGAAGGAACAATTCGAAGATGGTTGATCGAATTTGAGGATTGTTTGAATGAGCGTGGATTAGGAACAATATCGGAGATTTATGATGGGAATCCCCCGCATTTGCCCAATGAAGCTACCTCATATGCTTTAAGTGTAGCAGAAATCATTCGAGTTAGTAAAATGTTTAACCAATCACCTTTAAAATAGCGGTATATGAAAGTTCTAATGTTTGGGTGGGAGTTTCCACCTCATATTTCCGGCGGATTGGGAACAGCTTGTTACGGATTAACCAAAGGTTTGGCAAAAATTGATGATTTAGACATCGTTTTTGTTGTGCCAAAAGCTCATGGTGACGAGGATCAGAGTACAATGAGCCTGGTTGGAGCCAATTCGGTTACCATTGAACAGGTTCAGTCTCATGTCGAAAAATTTAAATCTCAGCATACTTATCTGGAAGTGGAATCGCAATTGGTTCCTTACAATGATCCGGATGAATATTACACGTTCAGGAGTCAGGATTTATATGGAAAAAACAAGTTTATTAAAGTTGATAAAGATGGGAAGCTTGAATTTAGTGGAAAGTACGGTGCCGATCTTATGGAAGAAATCTATAAATATGCGTTTGTAGCTTCATCAATTTCTGCAGATCATGAACATGATGTGATACATGCACATGACTGGCTTTGTTACCCTGCAGGAATAGCCGCAAAAAAGGTATCGGGAAAACCATTGGTAATTCATGTTCATGCCACCGATTTTGATAGAAGTGGTGGAAATGTAAATCCAAAGGTTTATGAGATAGAAAAAAAGGGAATGGATGCCGCCGATAAAATTATTGCAGTGAGTAATTTGACCCGCAATATTGTGATCGAAAAATATGGACAGGATCCCGGTAAGGTTGTTACTGTTTATAATGCTGTTGAGCCGGTTTCCTTTGAAGAAAAAATTAAAATTAAAAAAGGTGTTAAAGAAAAAGTGGTGACTTTTTTAGGCCGTATAACCATGCAAAAGGGACCTGAATATTTCGTTGAAGCGGCGTACCAGGTTTTGAAAAGAACGGATAATGTTCGATTTGTAATGGCCGGTAGTGGTGATATGTTGGAGGAAATGGTAGATCGGGCAGCACAATTGGGTATCAGCGATAAGTTTCACTTTACCGGATTTTTAAAGGGAGATGATGTGTTTAAAATGTTCCTTTTAAGTGATGTGTATGTAATGCCTTCTGTATCGGAGCCTTTTGGAATATCACCCTTAGAGGCAATGCAATCAAATGTACCTGTTATTATTTCTAAACAATCCGGCGTGTCCGAAATACTGACACATGCTGTAAAGGTCGATTATTGGGATATCGATGCAATGGCAGATGCCATTTATGGAATTATTAAATACAACGCTCTTTCGGAAGTTTTTAAGGAAGAAGGTAAAGAGGAAGTGGATAATTTGAAGTGGGCCAAAGCGGCTGTCAATGTTCATGATGTCTATGTTTCCGCAATCAAATTATTCGAACCATTAGTAAAAAAATAAGATTATGAAGGCACTTTGTTTATATTTTCAGATTCATCAACCCTTACGTTTAAAAAGATATCGATTTTTTGATATTGGAAATGATCACTACTATTACGATGATTATACCAATGAGTCGATCATGAGAAAAATTGCAGATGAGTGTTATTTGCCTGCAAATAAAATCGTTTTGGAATTGTTGAAAACCAATAAAGGCAAGTTTAAAATTTCATACTCCATTACGGGAATTGCCTTGGATCAACTCGAGCAATATGCACCGGAAGTTATTGATACTTTTAAAGATCTGGCCAAAACGGGAGATGTTGAGTTTTTAGCAGAAACTTATTCTCATTCTCTTGCTTCATTAATCAACAAGGATGAGTTTGTTCAGCAAGTGACAAGTCACAGCGATAAAATAGAAGCTCTTTTTGGAGTTCGGCCATCTGTATTTCGAAACACAGAAATGATTTATTCGGACGAAATTGGAGAAATGGTTTCTAAAATGGGGTATAAGGCAATTTTAACAGAAGGAGCGAAGCACATCCTGGGTTGGAAGAGTCCAAATTATTTGTACTGCAATGCAATCAACCCTAAGTTAAAAGTTTTAATGCGTAATTATAAACTAAGTGATGATATTTCATTCCGGTTTTCATCTGAAGGATGGAAGGAATGGCCGTTAACAACAACTAAATTTGTTGGATGGTTGAATGAAATGGATGATAAAGAAGATTTGGTGAATATATTTATGGATTATGAAACGTTCGGAGAACATCAGAAGAAGGAATCAGGAATTTTTGAGTTTTTGGCTCATCTGCCCGGTGAGGTTATTCTGAAGTCAAAGTATAAATTTGCCACTCCCTCGGAGCTTACTTCTGAATTTCACCCAATTGCTCAGGCGCATGTACCTAATGTTATTTCATGGGCAGATGAAGAGCGTGATTTGTCTGCATGGTTGGGCAATAAACTTCAGGATGAAGCTTTTAGAAAATTATATGCATTGCGTGATGATGTTGCAGCTGTAAATGATGATCGAATCGATAAAGATTGGAAATACTTACAGGCAAGCGATCATTTTTACTACATGTGTACCAAGTTTGCTTCAGATGGAGATGTGCATTCTTATTTTAATCCTTACAGCTCACCCTACGATGCTTTTATTAATTATATGAATGTGTTAAGTGATTTCCAGATTCGTTTGAAAATTCTAAAAGACGGTTTAGCCGTTGATCCTGTAGAATTGCAATATCAGATTTCACAAAAGGATGAATTAATTGCCAGATATGAAAGAGAATTGAGCGAACTTAAAAACTAATCGTTTAAAATTAAACGATAAACAGAATCAATTAATTAGGAATAAAATACTTTCTGTATAGTAATTAAAGGAAAGTATTTTATTGAATTTTAAAGTAGTCAGCACTTTAGTTGGTAAAAAAACAGCTAAAAGTAATTAGTAAGCATATGGGTATGAATAATAGGGATATAACTCCGGATTTTATATTTGAAGTTAGTTGGGAAGTTTGCAATAAGGTTGGTGGAATTCATACGGTTATTTCTACAAAGGCCTTATCGCTTAAACCAGTATTCAACGATCGGATCATTTATGTCGGGCCGGATTTTAATAATACTGAACACCGGGAAAAAGAGTTTCAGGAAGATGAAAAATTGTTTCCTCAGTGGAGAGCAAAATTAAAAGCGGATGGTTTATCGGTTCGGATTGGATATTGGAAAATACCGGGAAATCCAATTGTGATTTTGATTGATTTTTCGGATTTTCTGGCGAAGAAAGACGCTATTTACAGTCAATTGTGGGAAATTTACCGATTGGAATCATTATATGGACAGGATGATTATCATGATGCAGCGATGTTTGGTTATGCAAGTGGTAAAGTAATTGAGAGCTTTGTACAGTTTAATGATTTGTCGAAAAATAAAGTAGTTGCCCAGTTTCATGAGTGGATGACTGGTGCCGGACTATTGTATTTGAAAGATCAGGCGCCTCATATTTCAACAATTTTCACGACTCATGCAAGTATGCTTGGACGGGTATTGGCCAGTAATTATGAAAATTTGTACGATAATCTGCTTCATTTTAATCCAATTGAAAAGCCAAGACAGTATAATGTTACGGCCAAATGCTCTATGGAAAAATGTGTTGCTCTGGCAGCAGATTGTTCTTCAACAGTGAGTGATATAACTGCACGGGAGTGCAGGCAGTTTCATGGACGGGCCGTAGATGTTGTGATGCCAAATGGTTTCGAAGATGATTTTGTACCTAATCCGGAACAGCTTGAAGCTACCAGACAGGAATCCAGAAAAGAATTTAAGAAAGTAGCCGAATCGCTTCTTGGGTACGAAATAAAGGAGAACACCTTGTTTGTAGGAACCGGTGGTCGTTACGAATTTAAAAACAAAGGTCTTGATGTGTTTTTAGAAGCTTTGGCTCAATTGAATGCAAACAAATATATGGATCGTGATATTATAGCTTTCTTTTTGATTCCGGGAGATCAGCGCGGCCCCCGAAAAGATTTACAGGAAAATTTAGCTAAATATCCGGAAAAAAAATTACTGGTAACACCATATTTAACTCATAAACTGGGTAATGAAGATAAAGATGAGATATTAAAAAAGATCAAGTCTTTGGGTTTTGGTAATGGGGAAGATGAGAGAGTAAAAGTTATTTTTGTGCCAACCTATCTGGATGGAACGGATGGCATATTTAATAAGTCTTATTATGAACTTTTAATGGGATTGGATTTATCTGTTTTCCCATCTTATTATGAACCTTGGGGATATACTCCAATGGAAAGTGTTGCTTTCAGCGTTCCTACCATTACAACTTCTTTATCCGGATTTGGACAGTGGGTTCAAATGATTGGGGAAGCAGATGGAGGCGGTGTTTCAGTTGTGGAACGAAATGACTCTAATAGAAAAGAGGTCGTTGAAAATATTTCTTCTCAGATATTTAATTTTACAACAAAATCAGAGGATAATGTAATTCGGTGCAGGGAAAATGCAGCCAGCATTGCTAAAAAGACATTATGGAAGAATTTTATTGGAAATTATTACAAGGCTTACGAATTAGCAATCAAAAATAATATGAAAAAGGAAAACGAATCACCTGTGCAGGTTTTGGTTGAAAATCATTTGAACGTACCAAAAAGTAATCAGATAAGTTGGCGGAAATTAATTATTGAAACCAATCTTCCAAAGGAATTACTTGGTTTAGAGGAATTATCTAAAAATTTATGGTGGTGCTGGAATTATAAAGCCATCGACCTTTACGAATCGGTGGATCCTAAGTTATGGCATAATTGCAAAAAGAATCCAATTCTACTGCTTAAGCAAGTGTCAAGCGCACGAATGAAAGAATTGGCGGCAGATGAGTCTTTTATGCAGAGTTATAATGCTGTAATTCAGGAATTCAAAAACTATATGGCCGTAAAACCGGCCGAAGGACAACCTAAGATTGCTTATTTCAGCATGGAGTACGGTTTAAATAATAATCTGAAGATTTATTCCGGAGGACTGGGAATATTGGCGGGCGATTATTTAAAAGAAGCCAGCGACTCCAATGTGGATATGGTTGCGGTTGGTTTTATGTATCGGTTTGGATATTTTACCCAGCGTTTATCTTTAAATGGCGAGCAATTGGTTGAGCTGGACGAACAAAAATTTTCTCAGTTGCCAATAAGCAGGGTGAGAGATAGTTCTGGTTTTGCAAAAACCATTTCTTTTCCTTTGGAAGGAAGAACTGTTACCGCAAAAATATGGAAGGTTGAAGTGGGTAGAATTTCCTTATATCTTTTGGATACCGAAACCGAAATGAATGATGAGAGAGATCGTTCTTTAACTCATCAATTATATGGCGGCGACTGGGATCACCGGATTAAGCAGGAAATTCTTTTGGGAATGGGAGGTATCAAAACTCTCGGTACTATTGGTATTAAGCCTGACTTGTATCATTGCAACGAGGGACATGCAGCATTAATAAATGTGGAGCGATTGATTAATCTGATTTCTGATGGTTATCAATACGAAGTGGCTTTGGAAATTGTAAGGGCTTCCTCTCTTTTTACTACACATACACCGGTACCAGCCGGACATGATACTTTTTCTCCTGATATGATCAGACATTATCTGTCTTATGTTCCTGAAAAACTGAAATTAGGATGGGATCAATTCCTTGCTTTGGGTAGAGTAAATCCTTTGGATTATAACGAGAGATTTTCGATGAGTAACTTGGCTGCCAATACATCGGTTGCCATGAACGGAGTAAGTATGTTGCATGGCAAGATTTCTCAGGAAATGTTCAATAATCTTTATCAGGGATATTTTCCTGAGGAATTGCATATTGGGTACGTAACAAATGGGGTGCATTATCCTAGCTGGACTGCTAAAGAATGGAGAACTCTGCACGAACAGGAATTCGATAAAGGATTCTTAAATGATTTGTCGAACAAAGAATATTGGAAAAAAATATACGATGTTGATGATGAAAAAATTTGGAGCATTAAAAATGTATTGCGTAAAAAATTGATTGATTTCGCGAAAGATCGTTTCCAAAAGAACTGGATCAAAAGATATGAGGATCCCCGTTCTTTAGTTGAGATAATGGATTCGATAGATGAGAATGCTCTTACCATTGGTTTTGCTCGCCGGTTCGCTACTTACAAGCGTGCTCATTTATTATTTAGTGATATAGACCGATTGGCCGAACTCTTAAATAATCCTGAAAAACCGGTGCAATTTATTTTCGCAGGAAAAGCACATCCTGCAGATAAAGCAGGTCAGGATTTAATTAAACGAATTGTTGATGTGTCCCGTCGTCCGGAATTTGAAGGGAAAATTTTATTCCTTGAGAATTATGATATGGAATTGGGACAGCGATTGGTTAAAGGTGTTGATATCTGGATGAACACGCCAACGCGACCATTGGAAGCTTCAGGAACATCGGGTGAAAAAGCGGTGATGAATGGAGTTCTTAATTTTAGTGTACTTGACGGATGGTGGCTGGAAGGTTATCGTGAAGGAGCAGGTTGGGCACTGACCGATAACAGAACCTATGAAAATCAAGGGTTTCAGGATGAATTGGATGCGCAGACAATTTATTCAATGTTCGAAAATGAAATAATACCTCTGTACTATAAGCGTGATGAGAACAACATTCCTGTTGATTGGATTCAGTACGTTAAAAAATGTATTGCTGAAATTGCACCGGAATATACAACCAAGCGTATGATCGACGATTATAAAGATCGTTTTTACAGTAAAATGCATCAACGTGTTCTGAAATTGAAGGAGAGAGACTACGAAATGGCAAAAGATACTGCCAATTGGAAACAAAAAATTCTTGCTTCATGGGATAAAATTGAAGTGGTTTCTGTGGATGCGCCAAGTACTCCTAAGCACAAATACTTGTCAGGTGAGAATTATCATGTAGAAGTTGCTCTTGATTTAAAAGATTTGATTGATGAAGATATTTGTGTTGAATTGGTAATAAGAGCCACCATAGATACACATAAACCCGGACCAATTCGTACTGAACAGTTAATTCTTGACCGGAAGGTGGATTCACTGGCCTTCTATCGTTTGGATTTGGTGTTGAATGATCCGGGGATCTTCGATTTTGGATTGAGAATGTATGCATGTAACTGCAACCTTCCTCATCGTCAGGATTTTAATTACGTGAAATGGATTTAGAATAAAAATATGATGAAAAAGGCTGTTTCGATTTCGAAACAGCCTTTGTATTTTTAATCAATAGGTGTTAATTTTTTTTAGCCTTTTTCTCTCTCTTTTCTTCTTTTTTTTCTTTTGCTGTTTTAGTCGATTCTTTTTTAACGTTTTTCTTAGCGTCCTGTGACTTAGCCATGATATTTATATTAAAATTAAGTTTCTATATTATTACCTATAAAGTGTTATTTCAAATTTAAGAAATAAATTGACATTTAATATTTTTTTTGTGTTTGCTTAAAGCAATTTTAATACCCATAGTTCAATCATTTCTTCGTGGCGCCAATTTTGATTTCTTTTTGTATTCTTCGAAGCTGATCTTACTTTTTTATGCAAAAGTAATTCTTTTTCAAAACGACCGCCTTCAGCCAATTCCTTTTCGATAGGATGACTTTCCTTTTGATTGGTAATTTGTGCCAGATTTGAAAACAGAATTACAACACGGCCATTAAGTCTGGTGTGTTTTTTTGCTTCTGCAAAAAAGCGTGGAAACAAATCCTTTTCATAGTAGATTGCATTGTCGATTCCTTCCGATTTGTTTGATGCCGGTAACCAGGGCGGATTGAATACAATTAAATCTGATTTGCTGTCGTTTTGGGCAAATAAATCGCCGAATAGAAGTTCTATTTTCGAGTTCAGGTTGCTTTTTTTCAGACTTTGTGTTAAGCCAATAATTGCATTTGGATTGTTATCAGTACCACAAACCTTCTGAAAACCATGCTTCAATAGTTGAAAACTTAAAATGCCGGATCCAATTCCAACATCAATAGCAGATTTTTTTTCTCCCTTGTAACGTTCCAGCCATTTGTCGAATAGTTTTAAATGTTCAAATCGGGTTGGGAAGTAAGTGCCATAAAACGGATGTATTTTTCTGTCGATAACAGGAATGAAAATACCTTTATTGTACCACTGCCACGAACTGTTTAATCCTTGAACCTGAGAAAATGGCAGCAGAAATTCAGTGAAATCAGGATATAGTGTTTCCAGCCAGCCAATTTCCGGAGCTTTTCTAACCGTGAGTTTGTTGTTTGTTATATGCAGAAGTAATTTATGAGAAAGCTCGCGATAAGTTTTGCGCAATTCACGTTGTCCCTTAAACGATTGATCCGTATATTTTTTCTCCAGATGTTTTTTTAATTCGCTGAGTACAGCAAGTCCGCTGCTATAGTAATCAACAATTAAAACCGAATAGCCTTCAATAAGTGCATCTACGGCATCCATAGGATCCATACGTCTTTTGTAGGGAACCACATCGATATCTGCAACAATTGGTTCTGGTCTGTTTACTGATATTTTTTGACCTGATATGATCAGCTCTAATTCGTTTTTTAACATTCCTTATTTGTTTTTCGCGTTTCGCAAAACCAAGGTAAAACTCCTAAGCAATGTTTATTTCGCAGTTGATTTTTAAAAATTGTGTAAACGTAGTACAATTACTGATGATATTACGATCTATTCACTCAATTAATTGTAATTGTTACATATATAGTGATTTTTATTCGTGCTTAATTTCAAACAGCAGATATTGATAGCCTGAAATGTTTAGAGACAATCCTTTTTCAGATGCTTCTTTGCAGGTAAGCTTATGCTTAGCATTTGATTGTTTATTAACAAAATACAATTCTACCGGACGTTGAATCTTCATTGTTTCCAAGGCGTGTGTTGGTATCTTTACTTGTAAATGCTGTGTGTGATCATCAAAATTACAAATCACTAATAGTTTTTGATTCGCGGTATGCCGCAGAAAAGCATAAACTTTATCCGAATTAAAGATATTTGAATCCGTGTTTTGCCACATAATATCATAAAATTCACCAAAGACGATAGCGGGCAGTTGTGCATATTTTAGAATGTCACGATAGGCTGTTTGCAGTTTTTTTTGCTGATCAGATAATAATTCACCATCAAACCTGCCATCATTCATCCATTTTTGATGTTCGGGTAAATTCCAGAAATCGAATATGGTAGATCGCCCGTCAGAACCACTATAACCGGATATTTCCATTCCTGTTTCAGCAAATTCCTGTCCCGAATACATCATCACAGGTCCTCGGTGCATGCAAAGCGACAGCATCATCCCTGGAAGGGCTTTAATAGGATCTGAAGCAAAATAAGGCGAAGCAATTCTTTGTTCATCATGATTTTCCAGAAACCGAAGCATGTATTCGTCCAGATTGTTTAAGGATTGCCAGCATTGCGAAATATCTCTGGCTGCACGTTCTCCGCGAATTACTCCTTTTAGTGTATCATACAAACCTACTTTGTCGTACAGGTAATCGAATTTTCCGTTTTTAATATAAGTTTCGTATAAATAAGGATTATATACTTCGGCAATAAAAAGGATATCAGGAAATACTGATTTTATTTCCCCAATTACCCACTGCCAAAATTCTACGGGTACCATTTCCGCCATATCACAACGGAAACCATCAATTTCTTTTTTTGCCCAATAGAGCAAAATGTCTTTCATTTTTATCCAGGTATCTGGAATTGGATCAAAATGAGTGGAGTGTCCATTCTGATAATCGACACCATAATTTAGCTTAACGGTTTCGTACCAATCGTTTAGTTGCGGATGAGCAGTAAATTGATCATTTCCGGTTGCCTTTGCAGGATACTCCTGATAATCTGTATGCGGAAACCGATTTCTTATTTCATCAGACAGATGCAATTGTTGGTGCGGTAAATAGTAGAAGTTATTAGTGGCTGAAAATGCCTTACTGCCATCATCTTGGTCACCGAAATCAGAAATACCTTCCGGTTTTGCATCCGAATGATATTCCCGGGCCAAATGATTGGGAACAAAATCGATAATTACCTTCATATCGTTCTGATGGGTTCTGGCAACAAGATTTTGAAACTCCTTCATTCTTTCATCTACATCCTCGGCCAAATCAGGATTTACATCGTAATAATCTTTAATTGCATATGGAGATCCTGCTTTTCCTTTAATCACTAAAGGATTTCCATGAGGGATTCCAGCATCAGGATAAGCTTCAACAATCGCATGCTCAATGATTCCGGTATACCATACATGAGTAATTCCAAGTTTTTTTATTTCCTGAAGTGCTGTGTTGTTGATGTCATTGAACTTTCCGCTTCCATTTTCGCTTCGGGAACCATCAACAACAGGCTTCGTGTTTTTGTTTCCAAATAAACGGGGAAACAATTGATATATAATTGGTTTGCTAATGCTCATATTTAAAAGATACTTTTTGAAGGAATATACTTGAATACCAAAGCTGTTCTACTTGGTAAATAAAGATATACCCTGTGGTTTTTCGACATTGAAGCTTCAGGTTTGGAATAGCAAAGCAGACTGCCATCCACACGATCGAAGCCTCCGTATTTATTCTCGTCTGAATTAAGCACAAGCTGATATTTACCTGATTTTGCAGGAATTCCATAATAGGTAAATGATTCGCTTGGATTGAGGTTGAAAACAAAAAGTAAATCTTTTCTCAGAACAGCCAAAACTTGATTTTGCTGATCGGATTGAACACAATTGATATAGGGGTCGTGAATGAATTTCTCTTTGTTTTGCAGAGCAATCATATCTTTATCAAACTCATTTAAATCTTCGAAGCGTAAGAGGTGATTATCAACCAAGCTCCATTGGCGCCGTGCATGTTTGTAGGACCAATTGTTACCTAAACGAGGAAAATCAATCCATTCTGGATGTCCGAATTCATTTCCCATAAAATTTAAGTAGCCGTTTCCGGAGCAGGAAAGGGTCAACAATCGAATCAATTTATGAAGAGCAATTCCACGGTCGACCACTAAGCTTACGCTTGATTTGTCCATGCTGTCATACATGGCCTTTTCAATTAAACGGAAAATAAGCGTTTGATCGCCAACTAAAGCCTGATCGTGAGATTCTGCATAGCTAATGGTTTTTTCTTCGGCTCGTTTGTTGGATAATTCGTAAAATATATTGCCTACATTCCAGTCTTCATCATGTGTTTCCTTAATCAGCTTGATCCAATAATCGGGAATTCCCATGGCTAATCTAAAATCAAACCCCAAGCCTCCATCCTCCAAAGAAGATGCCAAGCCGGGATATCCGCTCATTTCTTCGGCAACATTAACCGCATTGGGATTGTATTCATGAATCAACTTATTGGCTAAGCTCAGGTAGCAAATTGCATCCTCATCTTGCCCGCCGTCAAAATACATTTCATAGCTGGTAAAATCTCTCGATAAACCATGATCGTAGTAAAGCATACTTGTCACTCCATCAAAACGATATCCATCGAAATGATATTCTTCCAACCAGTATTTGATATTGGATAACAGCAGGTGAAGAACTTCATTTTTCCCATAATTGTAACACAAAGAATCCCATGCGATGTGTTCTCTTCGTTCATCTGCATGAAAAAACTGATGTGGCGAACCATCGAAGTTACCAATGCCTTCCAGTTCATTTTTTACCGCATGCGAGTGAACGATATCCATAATTACCATGATGCCTAAAGAATGTGCTGCATCAATTAGTTGTTTCAATTCTTCGGGAGTTCCGAAGCGGGAAGAGGCTGCGAATAAGCTGGAAACATGATATCCAAAAGAGCCATAGTACGGATGTTCCTGAATGGCCATTAATTGAATGGTATTGTAACCGGCGCGGTGAATTCTGGGCAATACGAGTTCACGAAATTCCTTATAAGTGCCAACGCTTTCTTTTTCCGTAGCCATTCCAATATGGGCTTCATAAATAAGCGGCGATTTGTATTTGACTCTATTGGTATCAAATTTCCATTCAAAAGGCTTTTCGTTTTGCCACACTTGAGCTGAATAAATAAGCGTATCAGGATCTTGTACCACTCGTGTGCACCAAACAGGAATACGTTCTCCTTTTCCTCCCGGCCAATAAATCAGCAATTTATATAAATCAGCTTGTTTAAGTGAGGTTAGCGGAAGTTTCAACTCAAAATTACCATTGGCAATTTTTTCAAATCGATAGTTCGATTGCTCTTTCCAGTTCGAAAATTCACCAATAAGATACATTTTATCGGCATTTGGAGCCCATTCCCGGATAATCCAATTTTCAGAATCACGATGGAGACCATAATAATGATGTCCATTGGCAAAGGCTGAAAGCGTAGTTTCTGTTAGTTCCTTTTCCTTTTGGGAAGCTGCATTTAATCTTTTTTGAATCACATATTGATAATCGTACAACATGGGATCCGAGTCAACTATTTTAAGATGTTTAATCATAAGCGGTATAAGAGTTCCGGATTTGGAAGTGAGTCGCTGGTGCAACAAGTTTAAAGATACAATTTATCTGATGTAATTATTTTAAAAAGGAGTGAAGTTTTTGAGATTTTTTCCTTGCAGATAAAGAGGTTGAGTTGTGTGAATGCAGCAGTCTTTGTCCAGCAGCAAATATTTCTGAAAATAGTTTATCTCCTCGTTAATTTCAATCTGTTTTCTTATCTTAATCGGATCAATAGATATATGTATATGTACGGGGGAGAAATATAATTATATGAGATCAGAAAAATTTCAAAATGAAGTTGATTTAAAGTACAAATTGTACAACAGTATATTTTTGACCCTGCCACTGGATGGTATTCATAAAACGGGAATATTAATTCCCATTTTAAAAGAAGAATGCTCGAAGGGATTGGAGACAGGAAAATCACCGGTTGAAATATTCGAGGATTTTTTTGAGAAGCAAACCTCCTTTAAGACAGAGGAGGAAGAATTTGATTTCATGTTTCGGGTAATTCATTACATCGAAAGACAGGTGGTTTTGCTGGATGCAGTGGAAGATGCAGTCTTTGACAAAATGAATGATTTAGATGGTGCCGGTAGTTTGAAAGCATTAAAATCGAAGATCAAACAAACTGGCAAATGGGAGGATTTTAAAAATGATTTAGAGCATTTTGCTGTGCGGGTTGTGCTAACTGCTCATCCTACGCAATTTTATCCCAGCACCGTTCTAGCCATTATAAATGATTTGATAAAAGCCATTCAAAAAAGCGATTTACTTCAAATTAAGTTATTGCTTACCCAGTTGGGGAAGACACCGTTTTTTAAGAAGGAACGTCCTACACCTTATGATGAGGCAAAAAGTTTGAGCTGGTATCTTGAGAATATATTTTATCAGTCGGCTTCAGGTTTGTATTCGGAATTGTTAAAAAGCGAAGACTTTTCCAATGAAAAAGTTGGTTCTGTAATCTCATTTGGTTTTTGGCCGGGAGGCGACCGTGATGGAAATCCTTATGTAAATACTGAAACAACGCTGAAAGTTGCAGAGAGGCTTCGGTATATTTTGTTTTTGAATTATTACAAAGATTTGAGACTTTTGCGCAGGCGCTTAAGCTTTAAAGGTGTGCATGAGTTAATTGTAAATTTGGAAGAAAGGGTTCTTACTGCTTTGAATGATAGTGATAAAAGTGCAGGAATCACTCTTGCTGAGATTAATGATTGTTTGAATAAAATTGAGAAAATAGTAGTGGAGCAACACGATGGTTTCTTTCTTGATTTATTGAGGAAGTTTCAGAATAAAGTGAAACTGTTTGGTTCTCATTTTGCTAATATTGACATCCGGCAGGATAGTCGGATTATTGGTAAAGCTTTTGATGTTTTGCGTAAATCTTCTACCTTTTTAACGAATCAAATTGGCGATGCTCCTCTTGAAAGTTTATTTGAAGTAAAAGGATCAGTTAGCTATTTTAAAACAGAAGATGAGGTGAGCAGAGATACGATAAGTGTTTTTTCTACCATGAAAGAGATTCAGGAAAGAAATGGAGAATTAGCTTGTAATCGATTTATTATCAGTAATTGTCAGACTTCTGTTGATGTAGCCCGGGTTTATGCTATGGCTAAGCTTTGTGCCTGGGAAGATTCTTTGCCATTAGATATTGTGCCGTTATTCGAAACGATTGATGATTTGTCGAAAGCTGATGAAACAATGAGGGAGTTGTTTGAAAATAAGGTATACTATCAGCATTTGATTTCGAGAGGAATGAAGCAAACCATTATGCTTGGCTTTTCGGACGGAACCAAAGATGGGGGTTACTTTTCAGCAAATTGGAGCATTTATAAAGCAAAAGAAAATATAACACGACTGGCACGCGAAAAGGGAATTGTAGTTGTCTTTTTTGACGGACGCGGGGGACCTCCGGCACGGGGAGGAGGGAACACACACAAATTCTATTCTTCTCTAGGGAATAATATCGAAAATCAGGAAATACAGGTAACTATTCAAGGTCAGACGATTAGTTCGAAGTTTGGAACCAAGGCGTCGGCTAAATATTATCAGGAATTACTGATTACCGCCGGATTGGGAAATCGTTTGTTCGAGGATCAAAGTAAACAATTCAGCACAGAAGACAGAGAAATAATGGAGGCTCTTTCGCAATACAGTTTGGAAGAATATCAGCGATTTAAATCATCGGATAAGTTTGTGCCTTATTTAGAGAAAATGAGTGCTTTGAAATACTATGGAGAAGCAAAAATTGGAAGTCGTCCCAGTAAACGAAATGCATCAGCGGAATTAAATTTTGACGATTTGCGGGCAATTCCTTTTGTAGGAGCCTGGAGTCAGATGAAGCAAAATGTACCTGGTTTTTTTGGTGTAGGAGCATCCATAAAGAGATTGAAAGAAGAAGGACGAATGGAAGGGTGTAAGAGTCTGTATCAGAATTCGCTGTTTTTTAGAACTTTGGTTGAAAACAGTATGCAGTCAATAAGCAAATCATATTTTTCATTAACACAATACATGCAAAATGATGAAGAATTTGGTGAATTTTGGAATTGGATTTATATGGAATATCAATTGAGTATTGATATGTTATTGGAAGTATCCGGACAAGAGGAGATTATGGAATTATCACTGGAGTTAAAGGATTCGATTCATTTAAGGGAAGAGATTGTATTGCCTTTAATATGCATTCAGCAATTTGCGCTGATGAAAATCCGTGAGATGGATTTATCAGGAAATATTGATCAAAATAAATATAACATACTGCAAAACTTGGTTATTCGATCACTTTATGGTAATATTAATGCCAGTAGAAATTCAGCCTAAATTAGTTTAAGAAATTTTACTCAATACTAACAATTTTCTAAGTCGAATATCGTTTTCTTTGTAATTGAGAAACGAATTAAAACAAAAAGAATCCCAATGAAGTTGTACAAAACATTATTTTCAACCGCCCTTTTCATCTTGTTTTCATCTGCAATATTTGCGCAGACAACAGAAACTTCTAACGAAGTAAAAACAGAAGTGAAGAAGCAAGAAACAACTAAGCAGGAGGTTATTACTCCAGCTGTTGCGAAACCTGTCGTAAGAAAGCCTGTCAAAGCATATCTTGATGAAGGAACCATTAAAGAGCAGTTTGATTATATGATGACAAAATCCAATCGGTATGAAGACTATAAAGTTGTTAAAATTAGCTCTTTAGAAAAGTTTCAGTCTAATGTTACAGATTCGTTGAATTTTGTAAAAAAGAATTTGTCGGATACAAAATCTTTGCTTGAAAATCAAAATACAGAAATTGGTTCTCTAAAAAAAGAATTGCAAACAGTAAAAAATCAATTGGAAGAAACGATTAATTCAAAAGATAGTATGAGTCTGTTGGGAATGCAACTGCCAAAATCCACTTACAATACCATCATGTGGATTTTAATTTTTGGATCGCTTGCGATTGCTGGTTTGTGTTTCTTTTTGTTTAAAAGAAGTAATGTTGTAACAGTAGAAACCAAAGAGACTCTGGAAGATGTACGTGAGGAATTCGATACTCATCGCAAAAATGCACTTGTTCGTGAGCAAAAATTGGCAAGGAAACTTCAGGATGAGGTAATAAAAAATAAGAATTTAGGTTTATAGCAATCTAATTTTATAGAAGCACAAAGGATCGTCTGAACAGTCGATCCTTTTTTATTTATAAAGGCAACATAATCCTAAGTATTTAGAGTTGTTTTTTTAGTGAAAAACCTTTTGAAAAGAGCAGCACATCAACAAAAGACAAAATCACAAGCGACAGCCCAAATTTGCAATAGAATATGCAGTAAAATTTATCGTTAGCTCTCAATGGATATGCTGATCATCCAAAGGGAAAATATTACATAATCAATAAACAATATTGAACTAAGGAGGGGTGGGTTTTTAATAATTTTTTCGTTTACTGTAAAATCACACCCTAAGTTACGGGTATAATAATTGCTTATTGTGAATGTTTTATCATATATTTGTGATATATATTACATTATTATGTTGCAGCGATCAGATACCTTTGTTTTTTCGAATTGTGAAACTTGTGCAGACAAATCTTGTGCTGTTCAAATGCTTTCTAACGATGACTTGTCTTTGTTATGTGATAATTGTTACGAAGCTTCATTTGAAAAGGGAGAAATTATATTGTCGGAAGGTGCTTTGGCAAACTATGTTGTATACTTAAAAAGTGGTCTTGTGAAAGAATATGGAAAAGGTGATCAGCATCAGGAATATATTCTTCAGGTTATTAAACCTCATTCTTATCTCGGCTTGCATTCGATTTTTAGCGACACTATAACTCACTATTCTTACATGGCTTTAACCAATGTAACTGTTTGTTATATTAAGCTTCCTGTTTTTTCAGCTTTTATTAAAGAAAACGGAAGGTTTGGATATGAGATTTTGTCTTCGGTATGTAATGATAGTGTGAGGAATTATCATCGTTTTATCGTTCAGCATCAAAAAAAGATTTTTGGCAAAGTTGCCGATGCCCTTTTGTATTTTGCAAATGTGATTTTTAATTCTCCGAATTTCATCTTACCACTTAGCCGTAAAGAAATTGCTTGTATGATTGGAACCAGTCGGGAAAGTGTGTCGAAGCAGATTTGTGGTTTTGAATCCGATAAGATTATAAAAGTAAATGGCCGTTGTATTTCAATACTGGATATGGATAAATTAAAGCAAATTAGCCGTGTAGGGTAATTCATTCCTTTTTTTAATACCTAAATGTTGGTATTTATCATCTCTTGTTTTTTCCCCATCTTTACTTATTGAAAGAGCCCAACATGATGTTTCCGGCTTTATTTTATATTACCTCTGGAAAGAGATTCTGCGTTATTAATTTTGAGTTTTATATGAATTGGCTGAAGAAAAACAGGGGATGGATTTTAGTTTGCATCATTGCGTTTGTTCCTTTGTTGAGCTTGTACGAATTGGCAAATTTTAATTTTGAGAATAACAATTATGATTTTCTCATTTTTGATGATTACGAATTATCTCCCGAACTAGCTGAGAAAATGGATGTTGATGCAGTACCGGGTATTAAATATGCGATTCATACTACAGGAAAATGGGGCATTCGTTTTCTGATAGCCATTTTAATGTGTACACCTGTACGTATTCTTTTTGGATGGACAAGTAATTTGCGTACCCGTCAGGCAATTGGTATAACAACAGGAGTTTATGCCCTTTTGCATTTTTCTTTTTTTATCAAGTACGAGGGATTTTTAGCCATTTTTAGTGAAGTAAAACTTGTAACCGGATTCTTGGCTGGAATTATTGTATTTGCTTTAATGATAACATCCAATAAAAGGTCTATGAAGTTATTGAAAAAGAACTGGAAAAAACTTCACAAATTGGCGTATGTGGCTGCAGGTTTGGTCGTTTTGCATGTTATATTGCTAAACGAAGACTGGCTTATTTATGTTTGTTTACTAGGGCTGGGTTTTATAATCAGGCACAAACCAATACGTTCGCGTTTGGAAGAATTACGAATGAAAAAAGCTAAGGGGTTTTAGGCTGATTTTTGAATGCAGTCTGCAAAAGCCTACAGCAATTCCTCTGGTTTTCTTATAAGAATTTTTCTTCTATTGTAAGTGATACTGCAATTTCGTTCTAACTTATTAAAAGTTGATGTAAGCGTTTGTCGTGTTGTGGCAGTAAGGTTTGCAATATCTTGATGCGTTAGGTTTAACCTGATTTCACGTTCATCTCCAATTTTAATTCCATGCTCTTCTACTTATGGAAAGCTTTAATCTTAGGAAAAATTGCTATTTTCAAGTCTTCAAACCCCAACTAATCTAATAGCCCTATGAAATTATTGTTGAAAACGAAGATACAGTATCTCTTTTTGCTCCTATTTGTTTTTTTATTATCGTGCTCATCTCACAATAAATCCGCTAACTCGATTAGTGTTTTTGCAGCAGCAAGCGTTATTGATGTGATGAATGAAATTGCTCACGAGTTTAAGAAGGAGACAGGAATAAGTGTTCGTCTGAATTTTGCATCATCGGGTATATTGGCCAGACAAATTGAAAGTGGTGCTGAGTTCGACTACTATGTTTCGGCCAGCAGGGAGTGGATGCATTATTTGGATTCGTTGCAATTGGTGGATCGAAATTCGATTCGAAGTCTGGTTGAAAATAGAATGGTGGCTATTGTACCCATCGAGAATACAGATTTGTATCTGGATTCTGTTTCGATAGTTAATTTCCCCGATTTATTCAAAGGTCGAATCTCCATTGGTGATCCGGATCATGTTCCTGCAGGTAAGTATGCCAGACAAATCATGATAAATAATTCATGGGAAAATAGACTTGCCAAACGAATATTACCTGCTAAGGATGTTAGAGATGCCCTTTTTATGGTTGAGATGGGAGAGGTTGAAATGGGGATGGTATATTCATCAGATGCAAAGAAATCTAAAAAAGTGAGAACAGTTTATGAATTTGCAGTGACAGATTGTGATCCAATACTGTATTACGGTGCAGGCAAAATAAATTCAGATAAAAAACTGGAGGCATTCGTTGCCTTTTTAAATGAGGATAAAGCCAAATCTATTTGGAAAAAAAATGGTTTTAAAATAGACTAATTATGGAGCATTGGTTCGTATTTTCGGAAACAGAAATGAGTGCAATCGGTCTTTCGTTTAAAGTGGCTTTGTGGTGTGCTGTTTTGGTTTTACCCATTGCTGTTTTGATGGGCTGGTGGCTGGCCCGTAAAACTTTTCGGGGAAAATCTTTAATTGAAGGATTTATAAATTTACCCTTGGTTTTACCACCTGTTGCTACAGGTTTTATTCTGTTGCTATTATTGGGTACTAAAGGACTGATTGGTCACTGGTTGAACGAGCTCCTCGGAATCAGAATCGCCTTTACTTATTATGCTGCCGTAATTGCTTCCATGATTGTTTCTTTTCCCTTGGCTGTGCGTGCCATTCGACTTTCCATAGAAATGGTTGATCCTGGATTTGAAGAAGCCGCGAAAACTTTGGGAGCCAGTACTTTTCAAAGTTTTGTTAGAGTGACTTTACCATTGGCATTGCCAGGTATTATCAGTGGTTTTGTACTCTCATTTGCAAGATCATTGGGTGAATTTGGTGCCACCATTATATTTGCAGGAAATATTTCCGGTGAAACTCAAACCATTCCATTGGCTTTGTTCAATCAGATTCAAATGCCTGGTATGGAAAGTTCGGCATTTAGATTGCTTTTGGTTGCAGTGCTTTTTTCCTTTTTGGCTATGGCTTTTTCTGAATATTTAGTGAAAAAATTACACAAGCGAAACTAAGTTTGAGAATCCGGTTGTGAGAATTAGTTATAATTTAATAATCAATTGTTTATGCACGCTTTGTCGGCACATTTAAAACGTAGTAAAGGCGATTTTTCTCTGGATATTGAAGTAGATTTTATTCAGGGAATCACGGGAATCTTTGGGCCGTCGGGGGCAGGAAAAACAACTTTAATGCACTTATTGGTTGGTTTAGAGAAGCCCGATGAAGGATTCCTGAAAATTGAAGAAACTACTATGGTAGATACTTTTAAAAATATTTACGAACCGGCCCGAAATCGTAAAGTTGGATATGTGTTTCAGGAGGGAAGATTATTTCCGCACATGAATGTTCGGAAAAATTTACTCTTTGCAGCAAAGTACATCCCGAATGGGAAACAAGTAATAGAATTTACCGAACTGGTTAATTTGCTGGAACTAAACAATTTGCTTGAAAAAAGACCCAAACAATTATCAGGAGGAGAGAAGCAACGGGTAGCCATAGGGCGTGCTTTACTGAGTTCTCCCAAGCTTTTGCTGATGGATGAACCTTTTTCATCGTTGGATGTGAAGCTGCGCCGGCAGATTATTCCTTACCTGATTAAGATCAATCGAAAATTTAACATTCCCATGCTTGTAGTAAGTCATGATTTGCCTGATTTACTAAGTTTGACGCGGGAGTTGTTTTTGCTCAAAAACGGACGCGTTCTTGGGCACGGAAACTATCTTGATTTGATTGAGCAGGAGAATATGCTTGATGTAATGCGGGGTGCCGGTTTAATGAATGTAATTCAATTTAAGGTTGAAGCTCACGATAAGAAAAATGGATTAACTATTTTATCGAACAAAGATGCCAGTGAGGAGATCAGAATTGAGCGGGAAATGGTTTTGGATTGCTGCCAGATTGGTGATGAAATGAATGTGTCGCTTCGTCCTGAGGATATTGCCTTAACATTGGAGGAAATTCCCAATATTTCTATTCGAAATCAGTTGCCCGGAACGATCGTAAAAGTGATTCAAAAAGAGAATCGTAACTATTGTCTTGTTGATGTTGGCTTTAAATTATTGATTTCGATAACTCACGCTTCCCTTTTAAAAATGGAACTTTCCGAAGGAAAAAAAGTTTGGTGTTTGTTTAAATCGATGGCTCTGCAAACAAATACCTAAATTAATTAGGAATTAGAAATTAAGAATTGCAAAATTAAATTTTGTACTCATTGATCATTGGTATTTTTTGCAAAGCGGACGCAGCATTTCCTCTAATCCGTTTAGTTTTATTTCGTACATGGATGCAAGCATTTCGCCTAATTTTCCGGGAGGAAAACCTTTTTGCCGGTACCAAACCAAATAAGGCTCAGGAATATCAATTAGATATCTTCCTTTGTATTTTCCATAGGGCATTCTCATTCGAATTAATTTGATTAACTCTTCGTTCATTAAATCCCCATCTATATTGTCCATATCCTTTTGTAGATTGTTTTGCACAAAGATATTTTAGAATTTATTATAATAAGAAAATTATGCATCAAATTTACTATTGACATTCTCTTTAATTTTTCCATAACTTTACAAATGATTTTTAAACAGATGGAGATGAATGCAATAGAAAAACAATATATAGATCTGAATATTTTGTTGAAGTGGCAGGAAAAAGTTGATCTGTTGGAGGATTTGTTGAAGGTGTCAGCAATTCTGATTATGAAACTGCATCCTCACGAACTGGAAGTATTAGTTAGTTCCCAAAGTGAGGATAATCCTTATTTGATAGGAGATAGAGGAGAGTTAAGTATTGGTTCCTACTGCGATTCGGTTGTTGCCGGCAAAACTAAAGTTCACATTAAGGATGCTGCTGAAGATGATTTATGGAAAGATAAAATGAAATGTAACAGTGGAATGTCCTGCTATCTTGGGATGCCAATTTTTTATCCGAACGGGGAATTATTCGGAACGTTCTGTGTGTTGAATAAGGAATGCAGAGAATTTGATGATTTGGATCATAAATTGGTCGATCATTTCAAGGAAAGTATCGAATCAGATTTGGTTATTGATGAGCAGAATGATATCATTCGGAATTCTTCAATTTATTAACCGGAACTATTCGGCAAAACCACCACCTATCAATTTATCGCCAATATAGAATGCCACGGGTTGTCCGGGTGCAATAGCCCATGCCGGATCTTCCAGTTTCACTTCCAATTCTGTATCGTTGTTAATTTGCAGACTGCTGTATTTTTGTGGATTTAGTCCCAGACCCCGCACAATGGTGCTGATGTTCGGTAATTTACTATCCTCAATATCATTAAAATAATAATTGGAAATTTTTAAATTCATTCGATTCAAATCATCTTTCTTTTCCAGAATAAGCGTATTGGTACGGGCATCAATCCGGCTCACCATCAAACCTGATTTTTCTTTCAGATCCAGCCCCCGTTTCTGACCGATTGTGTAGTATGGATATCCATCGTGCCAACCCAAATGATTGCCTTTTGTGTCGGTTACGTTTCCGCGGCCTATCTTTTGATCCAAATCAGGAATCATCTCCTGTAAAAAATCACGGTAATCCATACGATCCATAAAACAGATGCCCATGCTTTCTTTCTTTTTTGCCACTTCTTGGAAACCAAAATCCCCGGCTATTTCCCGAACCTCTGTCTTGGTATATTTTCCAAGTGGAGTAAGGGTTCTCGACAAAATATCCTGTCCTAAATTCCATAGGAAATACGATTGGTCTTTGGCTGGATCTTTGCCTTTGCAGATATAATATCCGTTGGACTCTTTGCAAATCTGAATGTAATGACCGGTAGCAATAAATTCGCAGTTTAATTCATTGGCTTTTTCCAGAAGCAGCTTCCATTTTAGTTGTGGATTGCACTGAATACAAGGACTGGGAGTTCGTCCGGCCATATATTCATCCAAAAAGAATTGAATAATGGTATCACGAAATTCTCTGCGTGCATCAATCACATGATGTTCGAGACCTAATTGCTGTGCCAGCTTTTGAGCATCAACAATAAAATCGGGCAGTGGATCACCAGGATTAAAGGAATTATCTGTACTAAAAAACCAAAGAGAAACACCAATAACATGGTAGCCTTGTTCCTTTAGCATCATTGCAGCAACCGACGAATCGGTTCCTCCGCTCATTCCCAATACCACCCTGGCTTTTTTGTCCATCTCCTCGTTCATATAATTCTCCATTTTGTCATCCGATGCAAAAATATCTCTTTAAAAGCTGATAACAAAATAAGTCTTGTCGGGCGAATCATAATGATTATCGAAAAAATAAGAGGGTTTTGTGGCTTTTTCCTATTTTTGGGCTAAATAAAACAAGTATTAACAACAAATCGCATAAAATGAACATTAAAAAATTGTCAGGTGGAATTCTGAGCGCAGGTTTGGCTCTCTCCATTATGGTAGGATGTGCAGAAAAGGCGCCAAAAGGTGCAGGAGTACTTAAAAAAGAAGACATGAACCTTGCAGTAAATCCAGGTGATGACTTTTTTGAATATGCCAATGGAACCTGGATGAAAAATACTCCAATTCCTGAAGATAGAAGTCGATACGGAGCTTTCGATATTTTGGGGGAAAGTGCCAATGGTGCTGTACATGATTTATTGGAAGAAGCAGCAAAAACAGAAAATGCCGAAGCGGGAAGTAATCTCAAAAAGATTCAGGATTTCTACGCAACGGGTATGGATCTTGAAAAAATTAATTCTGTTGGAATCAAACCATTGCAGCCCGAATTTGAAAGAATTGCGGCTGTTTCGAATCCTGTTGATTTGCGCCACACATTGGTTCATCTGCATAAAATGGGCATAAGTACTTTGTTTGGTGCCGGTGTTGAGCAGGACATGAAAAACACAACTGTGAACCGGATGTATTTGTCTGAAGATGGTATTTCCTTACCGGATCGTGATTACTACACAGCAGATAACGAAACGAGTGCGAACATTCGCGTTGAATTTGTGAAGCACGTTGCTAAGATGTTTGAATTGATTGGTGAAAATGCAGATGCAGCAAAAGCAAATGCGGAAACAATTATGAAATTTGAGACCCGCATGGCAACCAAATTCAATACTAATCTGGAAAACAGAAATTATCCAGCCATGTACAACCCTAAAACAGTTGAAGAATTGGCTGCAGAATATCCAAATTTCGACTGGGCTGCCTATTTCAAAGAAATAGGTGCTGATATTAAAGAGTATGTAATTGTTACTCACCCAAAATACACAGCAGAGTTGAATAAGATGTTGGCAGATGAAAAACTGGAAGACATTAAATTGTACTTGAAATGGAGAGTTCTTGATGAATCGGCCGGTTATTTAAACACTGAGCTTGAGAAGCAAAACTTTGCCTTTTTTGGAACAGTTCTTTCGGGAACAAAAGAGCAGCTGCCACGATGGAGACGTATGTCATCGGCAACAGGAGCAGTGTTGGGCGAAGCTATTGGTCAGTTGTATGTTGAGAAATATTTTCCTGCCGAGGCAAAAGAGAGAATGATTAAATTGGTTGACAATTTGAAAACTGTTTTGCGTGGAAGAATTGAGAAGCTGGATTGGATGAGTGAAGGCACCAAAAAAGAAGCATTGGCAAAATTGGATGCTTTTGGGGTGAAAATTGGTTATCCTGATAAATGGGAAGATTATTCGAAACTGCAAGTAGGTACCGATTCGTATGTGCAGAACATGTGGAGAGCTTCCGAATTTGAGTACGAGAAAAATATTAAAAAATTAGGCGAGCCTGTTGATACCAAGAAATGGGGCATGACTCCGCAAACTGTAAATGCATACTATCACCCAATGTTGAACGAAGTAGTATTTCCAGCTGCAATACTTCAACCTCCTTTCTTTTATAAGGATGGCGACGATGCTGTAAACTACGGAGCAATTGGTGTGGTAATTGGTCACGAAATGACTCACGGCTTTGATGATTCGGGCCGCCGTTTCGATAAGGAAGGAAACATGAGAGACTGGTGGACAGAAGAAGACACAGATAAATTCAATGCAAAAGCACAGAAATTAGTCGATCAGTTTGATGGGTTTAAGCCATTTGATGATGTTCATGTTGACGGTAAATTAACATTGGGCGAAAACATTGCCGATTATGGTGGATTAACAATTGCTTTGGAAGCCTACAAAATGTCGTTAAAGGGAAAAACACCTGCTGATGTGGATGGTTTTAACAACATGCAGCGTTTCTTCCTTTCTTATTCAAAAGTTTGGAGAGGAAATGTAAGAGACACTTATCTAAGAAAATTGATTAAAGAAGATGTTCACTCACCAGGAAAATATCGCGTGAATGGCGGATTATTCAATATTCCAGAATTCTATACTACTTTTAATATTGGTCCTGAATCTCCTTTGTACCGTACCGAAGAGCAAAGAGCTAAAATTTGGTAGGCTGAAAATTAGTACAAAGTAAATAGTAATCAGACTGATTTACTTGATGTATAAAAATACAAACCGTCTCGGGAAACTGAGACGGTTTTTTTATTTGAATTCAATTCAACAGGAGAGTGTACTCTGTAAGTCCTGTGTAATATAAAAACTTTCAATAATAGAATGTTAAACTACACTTCGAATGGTCGAAAGCATTTATGGGCATGTATATATTACATTTATCGTGTTGTTTGGCTTCTGATTATTTAGACGAGCACTTTTCCCTTTGCAGGATCAGTTTTGAAAATGGCTGTTTTATTTTATAAAAATGGGCATCTGCTTGCGTGGATGTCCATTTTAGCAAAATACAAAGCCCTCTCACTTTCGTGGATGTTCATTTCACACGCACACAATCGCCCCGGAGTTTTACAAATGCCCATTGTTGTGGCACACTACCTCTTCGGAGTTTCGAAAATACTGGTTTTAGTCACACACAATGCCCATATTTTTTTGGGAATGCCCATTTTAGAGCCACACAAGCCCTTCGGAGTTTTGAAAATGCCGGTTTTAGTGACACACAATGCTCATATTTTTTCGTAGATGCCCATTTTTGTAACACACACATGCCTCGGAGTTTCGAAAATGCCACCCTCGTGTGCTCTGTAAGTCCTGTATCATATGAAAACCTTCAATAACGAGCTGTTAAATAATGTTTCGAATGCCGATATCAACAAGGAGAAAGAGACAGTTTACGAAACTGTGTCTAAAGGCCTTAATCAATAATTAATACGGTATCGTCTTTTTTGTTGTTTAATTCAGTTTCTCTGCCTCGTAGATATTCAGTTCGTTTTTTACTTCAAGCAAATCTTTCACTTGGGCGATGTATTCAATCATGTGCTCAGCATTTAAATGCTTGTCGAGAGCTGGTTTAGATTCCCAACGCTCGAATAGGAAAAGTTCCGAATCAGAAGTCAGCTTTTGGTGAAGTTCGTACTCCAAACATCCGTCTTCTTGTTTCACCAGCTCGGCCACATTATTGAATGCATTAATGAAATCCTGCTTACAGTTGGCTTTAGGTTTGATTTTTACATTTACGATGATCATGATATTTCTATTAAATAACGTTGGTTTTCAGTCTTACTTTATTTTTTATTCGCAGCAAAGTTAAATTATTGTCTTTATAATCTGATTTTTTAAACTTGATGCTTTTGTTCTTCTGTTTGTTATTCAATTTCAAATCCATTAAAAGTCTCAAACTTCCAAATCTCAATTGCACTCTTAATAGGCAATTCGTAAGGTTTGTAGTTGCGGTTCGAGGATACCAAGAGGAGTGTTTGGTTTTTCTCCAACTGTTTGTAAACTACTTTAAAAACAATCCCATCTTCAAGTGTTACTATAATGCAGGGAGTGCCATCTTTAATTTGTTCCCAGTTTTGAATATAAGAAGCAGTTACCCATGCACCTTCGGGAATTGGCAGCATCGAATCTCCTGCAATTTGGAACGTTCGGTAGGTTTTGTCTTTAGGCAGAAAGGGCAATGAGAATTTTGGCAGTGAGCTGATAAACTCCAAATCGCCGTAGCTGTTTGTATAGCCTGCCTGTGCTTTTAGCGGAACCATTTCAATATTTTCTTCACGATCACGATCAATCGATATGGTGAGCAGGCGTAATTTTTTTCCGGTAACATCAATATCGAATCCATCTTCTATCTGCGAAAGCTGAAATTCCGACAGCTCTGCTAAATTGTAGCGCAGCAATGCATCTATTGATACACCAAAGTATTCGGCGAATTTAATCAATACCTTAAACGGTGGCTGAACATTTTTTTCATATCCTGCCAAAGTAGTTCTTGTAATGTCCAGTTGCTCAGCTAAACTAAGTTGAGATTTCTTTCTCCGCTGACGCAGGAACTTAATATTTTCTGCAAAAAACATAGCTTCTTTTTTTCAAAGATAGCAATTAATGACTAAATTATAGTCAGAATAATGACGAAAATATCGACAATTGGTGAGAAAGACAATATTGCATATGGATTTGGATACTTTTTTTGTGTCCTGTGAACGGCTTTTAGACAGCAGGTTGAATAATCGTCCGGTACTGATTGGAGGAACATCAGACAGAGGTGTTGTGGCTGCCTGTAGTTACGAAGCGCGTGTGTATGGCATTCATTCTGCCATGCCTATGAAAATGGCCAGGCTATTATGCCCGGGTGCTGTTGTGATAAGAGGAGACAGCGGGACTTACAGTAAGTTTTCCGACATGGTGACTGAAATTGTAAAGGAACGCGCACCTGTTTTCGAAAAATCATCGATTGATGAGTTTTACGTGGACATTACCGGAATGGATCGTTTTGTGCAGACCAGTTATTTGTGGTCGAGGGAATTACGGGAAAAGATCTTAAAAGAGACGCATTTGCCCATTTCTTTTGGACTTTCTACGAGCAAAACGGTTTCGAAGGTGGGGACAGGAGAGGCCAAGCCCAATAATCACATCGAAATTCCGGAAGGAAACGAAATGCCTTTTTTGGCACCGCTTTCCATAAAGAAAATTCCTATGGTGGGCGATAAAACCTATCACAAACTGCGAAGTATGGGTGTAGAGAAAATACGAACCGTACAGGAAATGCCCGTGGAACTGATGGAACGCGTATTGGGTAAAAACGGTACGGTAATCTGGAAAAAGGCACAAGGAATTGACAATACTCCTGTAGTGGCCTGGAGCGAGCGAAAATCCATATCCAGCGAGCGGACTTTCGAGAAAGATACCACCGATGTGATCAAATTACGCAGTTTGTTGGTGGCTATGGCCGAAAATCTGTGTTATCAACTGCGAAATGGAAACAAACTAACTGCATGTGTGACGGTTAAGATCCGATATTCCGATTTTCAGACGTATACGAAACAGAAGCGAATTCCCTATACATCTTTAGATCATACGCTCATCGCCGTAGTACTTGATTTGTTTGAGAAGATGTATGAGCGCAGAGTATTGATTCGTTTGATTGGTGTTTGCTTTAGCTATTTGGTGGGCGGAACGTATCAAATTCGTTTGTTCGAGGATTCGGAGAAGCTGATTAAATTGTATCAGGCCATGGATCTGGTGCGCAACCGTTACGGACAAAGTGCCGTGAAACGTGCCATTGGAATGGGCGCAACAACAATTGGAGGGATGAACCCTTTCAATGGTCAAACACCAATTATCCCGGCACACTGAATGAGAATCAGTGAGAATTAGTAATGATGAATTAAGAATTATGAATTAGTAATTATGAATTACGGCTTGCTCTGTTTGACCTTTCAGGACTATTGTTGAATTCTCCCTTTTCAGGGGAGATCCCGACAGGGAGAGGGGTGTTGAGTCAAGCAAATTAGGAATTAGGAATTAAGAATTATGAATTACGGCTTGCTCTGTTTGACCTTTCAGGACTATTGTTGAATTCTCCCTTTTCAGGGGAGATCCCGACAGGGAGAGGGGTGCTGAGTCAAGCAAATTAGGAAAAATTATGAATTAGTAATTATGAATTACGGCTTGCTCTGTTTGATCTTTCGACTGTCCGACCTTTCAGGACTCTTAAATCCTTCAAGACTTTTCAAGACTCTTAAACCCTTCCAGACTTTTTAGACTTTACAACCATGCTTTTAAATTGCCATAGCTACTACAGTTTTAAATACGGAACACTTTCTGTTGAAGATCTTTTAAAAGAGGTTATTGCAGGAGGATTTACGACTATTGCCTTAACGGATATCAATAATACCGCAGCAAGTCTTGATTTTGGAAGGCAATGTGCGAAGTTTGGTGTTCGGCCTGTGGTGGGAATCGATTTTCGGAATGGAATTGAGCAACAGTATGTTGCAATTGCTAAAAATTCAGATGGATTTCGTGAACTGAATGAGTTCTTAACACTTCATTTGCACGAAAAGAGAGCGTTTTTACCGAATGCACCCAGTTTTGAACATGCCTGTGTCGTTTATCCTTTCATTTCAGAATTTAGAGACTTGAAGGAACACGAATACTTGGGTGTGAGCCCTCAGGATTTACTTCGTTTGCCGTTTACTGTATGGAAAAATAATCAGCATAAGTTGGTGATTTTGCAAACAGCGAGCTTTCGCAACAAACGCGATTACAACATTCACAGGTTGTTGCGGGCCATCGATAAGAATACCTTGTTAAGCAAACTGCCCAAGTCTGAACAGGCTGATTTTGAGAATCAATACCGAAGTAGAAGTGAACTTTTAGAGATTTACAGGGAGTATCCAAAAATTATTGAGAATACAGAAAATTTATTGAATTCCTGCAATATGGAGTTTGAGTTTGGAAGCAACAAAAACAAAAAGCGTTTTACCTCTTCCGAGGAGGAAGATTTTGAACTGTTGAAGCGTGAGGCCTGCGAAGGATTAAAATATCGTTACGATCAGGTAACCGATGAGATTTTAGATCGCCTGAACAAGGAATTGAAGGTAATTCGGGAGTTGAGCTTTTGTTCCTATTTTCTGATTAACTGGGATTTGGTAAAATATGCTATGAGTAAAGGATATTACCATGTAGGACGGGGAAGCGGCGCCAATAGTCTGGTTGCTTACCTTCTGAGAATCACTAATGTTGACCCGGTTGACTTAGATCTTTACTTTGAGCGTTTTATTAATCCCTTCCGAACATCGCCACCCGATTTTGATATCGACTTTTCCTGGACTGACAGAGATGATGTAACCCGGTATTTGTTTGATAAATATGGTTGGGATCGTGTAGCCTTACTCGGTACTTTTATCACTTTCAATCATAAATCAGCTTTTCGCGAAATTGGTAAGGTATTTGGTTTGCCCGATGAAGAGATTACCCGCTTGCAAAAGAATCCAAATCCAGCAGAAGCTGATGAATATGGCAAATGGGTAATTCGTTACAGCCAGTATATTGCAGGTTTTCCAAGTCATGGAAGCATCCACTCCAGTGGGATTTTAATTGCAGATGAACCAATAAACAACTATTCAGCAACCGAACTTTTGCCCAAAGGTTTCCCGTCTACTCAGTTCGATATGTATATTGCTGAAGATTTGGGCTTGCACAAGTTCGATATTTTAAGTCAGCGGGGATTGGGTAAAATTAAAGACACGCTTGCCATTATTAAGCAAAATCATGGCATTGATATCGACATTCACAACACCAAATTGTTTATGGAAGATGTGCGGGTAAAGCGCATGTTAAAAAGGGGTGAAGCTATCGGCTGTTTTTATGTGGAATCGCCGGCCATGCGTATGCTTTTAACCAAATTAAAGGCCGAAGATTACAAGCGGTTGGTTGCCGCAAGTTCCATTATCAGACCTGGAGTGGCTAAGAGTGGAATGATGCGCGAGTACATTCTCCGCTTTCAGGATGAAAACAGAAGGGAAGAGGCCAGGCGTGAAATTCCCGACCTATACCGCATATTGGAGGAAACTTACGGTGTGATGGTGTATCAGGAAGATGTGATTAAAGTAGCGCATTATTTTGCCGGTTTATCGCTCGACGAAGCAGATGTTTTGCGCAGAGGAATGTCCTGGAAATTTAAGCAGCGAAACGAGTTTGCGAAAGTTCGCGACAAATTCTTCTCTAATTGCAGGCAAAAAGGCTATGCAGATGCTGTTGTGCAGGATATTTGGCGGCAGATTGAAAGCTTTGCCAATTACGCTTTTGCAAAAGGACATTCGGCCAGTTATGCGGTGGAGAGTTTTCAGGCGCTGTATTTAAAAGCATATTATCCATTGGAATATATGGTGGCAACGCTGAACAATGGCGGTGGTTTTTATTCTGCACAACTCTACTTGCATGAAGCGGTAATGCATGGAGCCACGGTTAAAGCACCTTGTGTAAATCGAAGTTCTTGGGAGAATCGAATTCAGGGAAGAACAATATGGCTGGGGTTCTATCTTTTGCATGATTTGGAAAGAACAATCGGAAAAAATCTGATTAATGAGCGGAATGAGAATGGCATATTTACAAGCTTGCGCGATTTTGTGAATCGATTTCCTGTTAGTTTGGAGCAATTAATTGTTTTGATACGGGTGGGAGCCTTTCGTTTTACCGGAAAAGGCAAAAAAGAATTGCTTTGGGATGCTCATTTTCTATTGGGACACAGCAAAAAGATCAAGTCCGAAAAAACCTTGTTCCAAACTGAGATGAAAGAGTTCAAGCTTCCGGATCTATGGAAACATCACTTGGAAGATGCCTTTGATGAAATTGAATTGCTGGGTTTATCCATACAGTCGCCTTTCGAATTGCTGAAAGATGAGCTTCCTTCCGATTTAAAGGCATGTCATTTGCCTCGACTGATTAATCGGTATGTTCGCATTGTTGGCTTTTTGATTACTCGAAAACCAACCAAGGCCAGCAATGGCAAAATCATGTATTTTGGAACCTGGATCGATTTGGATGGACATTGGATTGATACTGTTCATTTTCCACCTGTTGCCAAAGAGTATCCGTTTCGTGGGCCGGGTTGCTATTGCATAGAAGGAAAAGTAATTGTGGAATATGGATTTTTAAGTATTGAAGTGAGCAAGATGGAACGGATGCAAAATTTGAGTTTAGACGATGTGACAAAGTAATTATGAGTTATTAATTATGAATTACGTCTTGTCGTATTGCTTTAGCTCAGGGGAGAGCTAAATTCTGAATTCTCCCCTTTTGAGGCAATGTCATTAAATTAGAGCTTAACTTAATGACATTGCCTTTTGAGGGGAGATCCCGACAGGGAGAGGGGTGTTGAGTTAAGCAAATTAGGAATTAGGAATTACGGCTTGCTCTGTTTAATCTTTCGACTGTTCAAGACTTTTCTAGACTTTGTTTCTTATCAACTCCTTATTAATTGCTTTCACCAAAGCAGGCCCTTCGTAAATAAAGCCAGTGTAAATCTGAACAAGAGAAGCTCCTGCATCCAGTTTTTCCAAAGCATCTTCTTTGGTTAGGATACCTCCAACACCAATAACAGGAATTTTCCCGCCGGATTTTTCATGTATGTATCGAATCACTTGCGTAGATTTTTCACGAAGTGGTTGTCCGCTTAATCCGCCGGCACCAACTTGTTTTATTCTGCTTTCCGGATACGACAATCCTTCCCGTGAAATGGTTGTGTTTGTTGCAACAATGCCATCAATTTTAGTTTCCTGAACAATTTCGATGATATCATCCAATTGTGAGTTGTTTACATCGGGAGTAATCTTTAAAAGGACAGGCTTCGTTTTTTCTTTGCTTCTGTTTACATCCATAATTTCATTCAAAAGCCTCTTTAAAGGTTCCTTTCCCTGCAGTTCTCTCAGATTAGGAGTGTTGGGAGAACTTACGTTTACTACAAAGTAATCTACATAAGGATATAAGGCATCAAAACACTTTAAGTAATCATCAGTAGCTTCCTCGTTAGGCGTATTTTTATTTTTGCCAATATTTCCACCAATTATTATATTGGTTCTTTTTTTCTGCAAGCGTTCAACAGCCTCTTCAACACCTTCATTGTTAAATCCCATACGGTTTACCAATGCTTTATCATTAACAAAACGAAACAAACGGGGTTTTGGATTTCCTGACTGTGCTTTTGGAGTAAGTGTTCCAATTTCAACAAAGCCAAAGCCCATACTTCCTAAAAAATCGAAAGCTTCCGCATTTTTATCCAATCCTGCCGCCAAGCCAACTGGGTTTGGAAATTTTAAGCCAAAAAGCTCCCTTTCAAGGGATGAACTTTCAACTCTAAACTGCGCAGAAACAATAGAACGGATAATTTTCGATTTCTGGAAAGCCTTAAAACAGGTAAATGTAAATCGGTGAATTGTTTCAGGATTGAACTGAATTAAAAGGGGGCGTATTAATAATCGGTATAAACTCATCTAAATATAAATTTTAAACAAAGATAGTAAGGAATATGAATAGAAAAAGAGTTTTAAGTCTTAATTGTTTGTTTATAATGAGAAATTGCCTGGCAAATAATGGTATAATAATTAGTCAACATAACTTTTTTTTTAATGATTATTTTTATACTTTCGTAGTCGTTTTGAAAATACCTCCTGTAATTGGGAGTTAATTAAGCCAAAAAACAATAAGGATTTACAGAAATATGATGATTAAAAATGATTTTGAAAGCTGGTTGAAATCATCCGCGGGTAAATTTGTAGTGATCTACACGAAAGGTCATTCCACAGAAAGAATGAAGAATTTTCTTAATGTATTACGTGCTTTATTCGTACTGATTGCTATATGTTGTGTACTAGTATTGCTAAGCGGGAATTTTATAAATATTGGTCAGGCGATAGGAAAGGATTTAGGGATGGAAAGCATTCAGGAAATTGTTACCAAAAGTCCGGGTTTATTTAATTTGCTGCTATGGCTTTCTACCTTGTTTTCATTACTAAGTTTATGGATAATGAAGATGCTTAGGAGCAGTAGAAAGCATATTGCTGAATTTTACTATTTTTGGGATAGGCATATTGATCCGGCAGAAAATTATTGAAGGAAAATTCGTAACTAGTATAGTTTTTTTGTTTTCACTTTGGTTAAGTTATTAATAGGCAAACACTATGAATTTATTAAAAGAAATACATTTAAATCTGTTTCAGTTAAATATATTATTGGACGAAGAAGAGAAAGAAGCCTATCGCTATATTGTGCAGGAAGGTACTTACTGTGTTCATTGTAAGGATGTATGCATTGAAGGAGTTGAGGTGAGGGAAAATATCCTTAATGATATGAATGATATTTTAATCAAAGGGGTCTGTAAAAAATGTGAAGGGTATGTAAGCCGCTTTATTGAATACGGAGAATTTGAAGATTTTGTTGAAAGAGCAAATTCATTTCGTAAAGCAATAGGAGAATAAAATAATAAACGATAAGCTTTATGGTTTATCGTATAAAACATATAAGAATCCAGTCTGGTTGAAAACAGGTCTGGATTCTTTTTTTGCATAAGTTGAGTTGAATCTGATACAGGGAGTTTATTCTACTTCATAAAGCAGAATAAAGAAAATATACTTCATTAAATAGGAAAAACTAAGTCCGATAATGCTGGTTTTTTATCAAAAAATGCTTTGTTTTGTAGCCTTGAACTAAAAAAATAATAATCATGATTAGAAAATATCTACGTCTTATAATTGCTGGAATCTTATTTTTAGGATCTATCGCTCTTTTTATTAATAGTTTAGTGTCTGCGGGAATATGGATTCTTTTACTTTCCGGTTTGTTTGTATTAACCTATTTTAAAAATGAAATGAACCTTATCGCATTTTATTTTGTGAGGAAAAATAAGTTTGAGTCTGCAGGTAAGATGTTGGGGCGAGTTAAAAATCCAGGGAATATGATTGCAGGTCAGGAAGCATATTACTATTATCTTTCCGGTTTGTTTGAAGCACAAAAGCAAAAAAATACACAGGCCGAAAAACATTTTAAGAAAGCCTTGGAAACTGGTCTTCGCTTGAAAACTGATCAGGCAGTTGCTAAATTAAATTTGTCAGGAATAGCTCTTTCGAAACGAAACAAGAAACTGGCAACATATTATTTGCAGGATGCCAAAAAGCTTGATAAGCAAAAAATGTTGACGGCACAAATCAGAGAAATAGAAGGCATGCTGAAGCGCATCTAAGTTTTCTTTATTCAGATTTTGGAATGATTCAATTGCAAATGATATAATCAGACCTGGCAGATTTTCAAAAACTGTCAGGTTTTTTGTTGAGAAATATTTCATTTTTTTTTAGACTGCGTCAACTCCAATCAATTGAATATCGAAGATAAGAACCGTTCCGGCAGGTATGAATCCAAAATCGGTATTTCCGTATGCTAAATGCGAAGGGATAAATAAGATTCCTTCACCTCCTTCTTTAAAATATTGGATTCCTTCTGTCCAGCCCGCAATAACATCTGCCATATTAATTTCCAGTCTTTCATTTTGATCGAAGGTATTGCCATCGGTAAAATAGCCAATGTAGCTGATCGTAATGTTTGAAGTGCAGGTGGGATGCTTGCCTTCTCCTTCTTTGGATATGTGGTAATATATGCCGGAATCGCTTTTTTGAGCTTCCAGTTTATTGTCGGCAAGATAGGCTGTAATTTCTTCGTCGTTTTTATGCCGGAAATTGCGTTTCGTCATCTTTTTTTGAAAATTTGGTGAGTACAAAAATAGATAATTCTAATCTTGTTTTGCATTGCAAAGCCACTTTTGTGATCTTGATTCTTACCATTGAATAGAAATATGCACAAAACAATCAAGGCAACCTAAAAAGGGAATAGTCTTTATCAGGGAATTTAAATCTATCTTTGCACCCCACTAAGAAACGAAAGAAGAAAAGTGTCTCTTACTGGCAATAAATTATTCCAGCATGGTAATCCCGAAAGCTTTGGGCACAGGCTATATGGCAAAACTTAAAATTATAATCAGATGAAAGATCTTTCCAAAATAGAAAAGATAAACAAAGTAATTGAAGAATATTTTAACACAAATAGTTCACTTACAATAACACCGGTAAAAGATTTGATGCCGGCCTTTATTAAAGCCGGAATTTTTGCAAAAGATGTGAAAAAAGGATTGCCAATTCGCTTAATCCTTAGGGAACTCGATGCCGAAGATCAGTTAGCTTTAATACCTTTTGTTCATACCGAAAGACATGGAGAACATACTTATTGGTATTTTGTTCCGGCCAATGCACCTGCTCCGGATGCACCCTACAAACAGGAAAAAAAGAAACCGGAAAATGATCCGATAGCAATTCGTTTAAACAGTGATGAAACCTATGTTATCGCTTTATGCGATAAAGTTTTATCGTTAACATCGGATCGTCAAAAAAGATTTGATTTCCTTTTGGGAGATCTGCATAAAAATGGAAAAAAACAAACCATGTTGCCTGTAGATGCTTATTATGAAGAATTGCAATTGGTGATAGAATACAAAGAAATACAGAATTTCAGACCTGTTGCTGGTTTTGACAAAAACAAAGATGAGGAAGAGGAAGAAGAGGAGAGAACAAAGACTGTGTCGAGAGAGGAGCAACGAAGAATATACGATGAACGAAGAGCCAAAGTTCTTCCAGAGAATGATATCTCTTTGGTTGTAATTTCTTATTCTGATTTTGAGTACGACGATAAAAATAAAATTATCCGCAACGAAGAAAACGATCTGAAAATAGTGCAAAAAGCATTGAAAGGTTTTTGTTAGTAAAAGATAAAATGAGTTGAATTGTTAATCCTCCTTGAAATAGGGGGATTTTTTTATGAAATAGCTCGATCTGTAAATCACATAAAAAGCAACTAATCGAGTTCTAAAAGTAGATCAGGTTTGTTTAAATATAAAAGGAATAGGTTATTTTTTTATTTCTTCTTTTTATAGAAAAAGACACTACTTCCAATTCATGTCTCAAGGATAGAGTTCATTTTGTCAGGTATTTTTTTTGATTTTATCTGCAAAAAAATCATTATAAATGGGGATTTCACATAACATTTGGATGAGCTATTTTTGTCAAGAAGAATGTATAATAATTTAGATCGTGATTATGCTATTCACAAAACTCATTAAAAACGAATAAAAAAGAAGTAAATGGTTGCTTTTACAAAAAACAGTAAAATGGCAGAGGTGATCTTAAGAGATTATCAGTTGCTTCCTATTATATCTCGATTTGGAATAAAATTAGGATTCGGTAATAAGAGCATTGAAGAGATTTGTACAGATCGGAATGTAGATCTTCCATTTTTTTTAGAAATATTAAATTCTTATCACAGTATTGATTATTTCCCGAAAAATCATTTGTGCGATTTTAATGCCGATGTTATGGTTTCCTATTTAACCAATACTCATTCTTACTATTTAAATTCAAAAGTACCGCATATAGAACTATTCATTGATCGGATGGATCAGGCAGCTCAATTTGAGAATAGTAGAAATGTTGCTTTGTTAAAACAGTTTTTTAATGAGTATAAAATTGATATTGAACATCATTTTAGTGAAGAAGAAAAGAATGTATTTCCTTATATACTTGCTTTAGAAAAAGCCTTAAAATCAAATAATTGTTCACCGCAGTTATTAAAAAAAATAAAACGTGAACCAATAGAGATATATGAACGTAACCACGAAAGTCTTGAAGTGAAACTGGCTGATATGAAAAACCTAATCATAAGGTTTTTGCCACCTTTAAATTGTGAAGACGATTGTGAACATTTACTTACAGAATTATTTCAACTGGAATGTGATATTGAGGATCACACAAGAATGGAAGAGAAAGTATTAATTCCTAAAGTTAAAATGTTAGAACGTAAAGTACTGGAGTATTATGGAGTTTGAGGATAAAAAAATGCAAACAGTAATCGCTTCGGATCAATACCTGATTAGACTAGGAGTTAAAACACTTTTAAATGTGATTGGAATAGAATCGGATTTATACGAAGCAGATAGCTTTGAGGAGCTGGAACGACTTGTGAATGATGTTCCGGATTTAAATTATTTAATTCTTAGCGAAGATCTTTTACCCAAACAAAAGCAAGATTGTTTAAAAGATATTAAAGGTTCTTGTGGTCTTTGCAGGGCAATAATAATTGGTCAGCAAAAAATACCAAATTGCGTATTTGAGCATTTTATTCTCCACTCTTATAACAGAAAACAGGTGGTTGAAAAATTACAACTCTTCTTTCTAGAGTCGGATTCCACTTTTGGAAATCATGATTCCGGTACTTTAAGTGATCGGGAGATTGATGTTTTAAAGGCAGTAGCTTTAGGTTGTTCAAATAAAGAAATTGCTGATCAATTGTTTATTTCCATCAACACCGTAATTACTCATCGGAAAAATATTACCCAAAAATTAGGAATAAAAACTATTTCAGGATTAACAGTTTATGCCTTAATGAATCATTTTATTAAAGCTGAGGAGGTGAGGTAATCGGAATCCTAATAAGTAATGATTTCTAATGTTTCTCATTGAAAAAATCATAATAAATGATTATTGTAAAGATATATTGGGCTTTTTACATTTGTATTGATAATTAATTTAAATAAAATGTAATGCAAAATATTGGAATTTTTTACGGATCGTCAACAGGAAAAACAGAAACAGCAGCTAAATTAATACAAGCTGCATTTGGCGAAGATATTGCAAGTGCTATTGATGTGGCAAGTGCAAAATCACAAGATGTGGAACAATTTAAAAATCTAATTTTTGGAGCATCCACTTGGGGAATTGGGGATTTGCAAGATGATTTTGAAGACTTTTTATCAGACTTATCGAACACAAATTTAGAGGGACGTAAAGTAGCTATTTTTGGTTTAGGAGACCAGGAGGCTTTTTCAGATTCATTTGTTGATGGAGTAGGTGAAATATATGAGCAACTGGGAAATAAAAATTGTGAATTGATTGGTGGAACTTCCATTGAAGGATATGAATACGATGCCTCAAGAGCAGAGAAAGATGGACAATTTGTTGGACTGATACTAGATGAAGAGAATCAGAGTGAAATGACGGACGAAAGAGTAACACAATGGGTGACACAATTAAAGAATCAATTTAATTAAATGAAATGGAAATCACCTGTTTGGATTATAAAACCGCAGATATGCAAATACTACTTCATCATGTTTATGAATATAAAAAAGGTTTAAGAAGTCTTGTTTTACACACAATGAGTAGTAAAGAAAAAGATAAAACAGAGGAGTTATTGATTAGAAAGGGAATTAATTACTTTTTGCACTCGGTTAACGAAAATAAGATTAATGTTTTTTTTGGAAAAGAAGAGTGTATACAGATAATTTTGTCTTTTGGTGAAAAATCTTTATCTCATTTTTCTGACGAAGAAGATTTTATACTTGGAATTATGCTTGGCTACGACAGAACTCTGCAATACGAAAGATATATGAAACGAAAAGGGATAGTCACACCAATTTCAAATTCCCGACAAGTAGGTTGAAATTTTTATTTTTGCTGCTAATTCAATACTCACTTTAGATACTCCGATTATTCTTTAGTGAGTATTTTTTTATGAACTAGAGTACTGATTGATTAGTTATCATTAATAATGATTAGCATGAAAGAAATCATCAGTTCCGGCATTTTCGCATAAACTAAAATGCGAAATATTACTGATTTCAAACCTTTGTTAATTTAACAACATTTTTTACAGGTAAAAAGGATCTCTATTAAATATCATCATTTTTAATGATTTGCTTATGTTTTATTTATACTTAGTTTTATTTGTCTAAATAAAAGAGAATCTGTTTCAATCATTTAAAATTTTAATTATTATGGCAGTAAAATTTGTAGTAAGAGAAAAGGGGAATCCAAGTAAGCCTACTGAACCTAAAAAATGGTATGCCACAGCTAAATCGAGTGGTGAAATTAGTTTTAAAGATTTGAGCAATGAAATTGCAGAAGGCTCTACCACCGTAAGCGATACCGACGTATTGGCAGTGCTAAATGATCTCACCAAACTCTTGAGCCGACATCTTGAAGCAGGGGAAATTGTGCGTTTCGGAGATTTTGGTTCTTTTCAGGTATCGGTAAAAAGTACTGGTGCCGAAACAGAAAAGAAATTCCACGCAGGGCAGATAATAAAATCAAAAATCAACTTTCGCCCCGGCAACGACCTGAGAGATATGTTGCTCACCCTAAAATATACGAAAACATACTAGCATAAACAGTATTGCTAAAAACTAGTCCATGAAACACTCTATGCCTTTTACTAAAACGATATATACGATTTCCCCAAACGATATAAGCAATTTTTGGGAAAGGTATAGATGGCTTAACAGAAGCTTTAGTATGACTTCAAATCAATAATTAAACGCGCAACTGCTTGCAGTTGTATTCTATTAACTACTTAAATGTTTTAACAAATGAAAAACTTACTGTTATTTTTTACCTTTTGTATGTTTATACTTGCATCCTGTGATAATGATACTCAGGAAGAATTTATAGAAAACTCACAAGATCAAATTAAAAGCAAGGCAATCATATTAAAGGAACGTGACCCTAATTCACCATTAATTTTGTCGAAAAAAGTTACAGATGAATCTGAAGTTATGCTTAAATCTGGTAACGAACCATTTAAGAATTATTTGGGCAGGTCATTTAAAATGAATACTCTTCCTCTAACGGATTATACGAACTTTGGTCCAAGGGTAATTGATTTAGAAGAGTACCTTATAAATAATCCTAATGGTACGTATACCGACAGAATAGGTTATACTGATAGTTATTCTTTTGCATATTCTAGGTTTTATAATTTTTTGGAAAAATCAACAGTTAAAAAGAAAGTAAAAGGTGGTTTCAAATTGAATTTGGGTTTGTTTTCAATTGGTGCTAAAAAAAGCATGGAACGCACTTTCAGTAAAACGACCGTAGAAGAAAGTAACCGCGTTTTTGGTGAATTGCATTATCTATATTTAGATTCCAGATATTGGTTAACAACAAATAGTTATGATTTAAAAGAAATGAGGTATTATTTATCTAAAAGTTTCTTGAATCACTTATACAATAATACACCATCTGAATTCTTTGAAACCTATGGCGGTTTTGTTATGTGCGATTTTGTAGTTGGTGGAAAAGTTAATGCTCTTTATTCAGGAGTTTACAAAGGTAATGAATCTATAGAAGCACGTGGGAAGGATATGAATTCGGATATTGGAGCATCTTATGGCAAAACAGTATCAGGTGATTTTGGTATTGGAAGAGGTTATGCAAATGGTAAAGAGCTTACGAATAAATTTACGGATTTAAGAGCATCAGTAAAAACTCTTGGAGGAATAGGAGCAATTGCTGCTTTCACAAATCCTGAAAAAATAAGTAGTATTAATGTTGATCTTACTAGTTGGCTATCTTCATTAAATAACAAAAATAACCATAGTATTATTGAATTTTCAGATGATGGGTTGCTGCCAATTACTGAATTAATTAGAGAAGAAAACTTGAAGTATCGTATCAAGATAGCAATAAGTGGCAATAATAATGTAGTTTCTGAGTTTAGAGAACCGATACTTGTTTATGCACATGACGAAGATAATGATTACGAATTGATATTCTTAGTTACAAGATATGAGGATGCAGTAATACTGCATTACGATAGGTATCAGGATACGAACTATACGGCGAGCATTATAAATAAATACACTTCTAAGTATAAAATTAAAACAGTGGATAGGAGTGAATGGTTATCTTATGAATCTCCAGTGCCAAATGATCCATATTTGACACTTACTATTTATTATGCAGGATATGTTCCTGAGTTTTATCCCGATCAAGACCCAACAGATCTTGTGGGGGACAAAATGAAGAAATTTGTTCACAACAATAGAACTTATTTAATATCTCAAAATCCGGCAGTAAAATTTGCATACTCAATTAATGATGATTATATATTGGATACCTATGGTATAAGAGAATGGATAAATAATATGCTAACAATGCAATTAACCGACCCCGACCGACAATTGGATGATTACACTATTGTGGCTTTGTAAGAGATTACTCATTGTAGTATTATTTTATTGGTTTAATGCCCTGTTAGATGTGTTTCTGACAGGGCGTTCTGTTTTACCCCTAATATATGATGATAGACCAGCCTGTGATTTCATCACAAATGAGGATTGATAGATGGAGTAAGGCCTAGTAGCTTTGCATTGCAAGAAGAGAAGTTACTCTTTGGTAATGATTAGTTAATTGAGTTTACAGAATGAAGTTTAGATTCAAAGTATTTTTTGGTTGTATGTTTTTTGTACTGCTTTCATTTCATGGCAGTGCTCAAGGAGAATATACAATTAAAGGAAGAGTGGTAGAGAAGGATTTAGGAGAATCAGTTGCATTTGCGACAGTGGTGTTAAAAGATATTAGTATTTGGTCGATAACAGATAATGAAGGAAATTTTATTCTTAAAGATATTCCTTATGGAGAATATAAAATACACATCTCTTGCTTGGGTTTTAAAGCTGTAGAAAGTTCTATTGTAATTAACTCTGACAGAACTTCATTGCTATTTAAAATGGAAACAGAAAACCATAATTTAAGTGAGGTAATTGTAATTGCGGAAGAATCGAGAGAAAACGGAACATCTTCCACCATTAAGAAAGAGGCTTTAAAACACTTGCAGCCTTCCAGTTTTGCCGATATTTTGGAATTGCTCCCTGGAGGTGTAAGCCAAAAGAATTCGATGACCACGATGAAATTGATTTCATTGAGAGAGCCTGGTAGTGCCTCTAGCTTTAGTAATGATTCATATGATTATAATTCATCCTTTGGAACATCATTTGTGATTGACGGACAGGCAATTTCCAATGATGCAGAATTGCAAAATGTAACCGGATCTTATAGTTCAGATCGTTACATAAGGCGACGAAATACGACAGGTAAGGGTATTGATATGAGATTGATCTCTACAGATAATATTGAATCTGTAGAAATTGTTCGAGGAATTCCTTCTGTAAAATATGGGGACCTCACCAGTGGTTTGGTCAATATCACACGGGCTTATAAAGCAAAGCCCTTGACTGCAAGAATTAAAGCAGATCCAGGTTCTAAATTGTTCTCGATAGGAAAAGGAGTGAATTTGGGAGGAAGTAAAAGCTTGAATGCCGATATTGATTATTTGGATTATAAATCCGATCCCAGAAATCCGAAGGTAAATTACAGTAGAATAACTGGATCAGTGCGTTATGGAAGCAGATCAGAATCCGAAAATGGCTTATTTACTTTTAATGCAAATATTGATTATACCGGATCGTTTGATGAAACTAAGAAAGACCCGGAGATAGACCTACCAGAAACTGATAAGTATAAGAGTAAATACAATAAAGTGAGTGCAGGTACCACTCTTTCATGGCAGTCTTATAAATCTTCATTCTTTAAAGGAATTGAGGCTAGAGTTAATGGTAGTTACACACACAATCAAAAGGTCATAGATAAGTCGGTACTGGGAAATAATACACCCATCATGACCAATAGAGAGGAAGGAGAATTTTACAGTGAGTATTTGCCGTCATCCTATTTGTCTCACCTTGTGGTTGATGGCAAACCTATCTATTTGTTTGCAGATGTTTCATCGGATTTCCAATTGGATATTTTCAATGTAAAGCAAAACATTCTAATCGGAGCAGAATGGAGATACAACAAAAACTTTGGAGATGGAGAGGTGTATGACGTAAACCGTCCATTGTATCCAGGAAATGGCAGATCAAGGGTTTCAAAAGATATTCCTTCTATTCAACGACTGTCATTCTATATGGAAGATAAGTTAAGTATTCCTATTGCGAATCACAGGTTAAATCTACAAGGGGGTGTAAGAGCAACACAGGCCTTGAATATGGCATCGGATTATGCTCTCTCAGGGAAACTCTATTTCGATCCCAGAGCTAACATGAGATGGCGCTTTCCTAAGTTCAATTTATTTAATAGAAGTGGATATGTTGAGTTAACTGGTGGATATGGGATGCATACCAAATTCCCAGGGCTGACACACCTATATCCAGATATGTTTTATCTCGATATCGTTCAGCTAAATTATTTTTCTCAAAATAAAGATTTAAGACAAGTACAGTATAAAACCAAAATGATTGATCCAATCAATTATCAGTTGAAACCCAATAGAAATGAAAAGTTTGAATTTGGATTTAATTTAAAATTGGGAAAGGCCAGAGCTTATGTAACAGCATATCACGAATTGCTTAAGAATGGATTTAAGCGATTGGGATATTACGAAACAATGGGTTTTAAATTATACGATGTATCATCAGGACCTCATCCCGATGAATTAAGTGGACCACCAACAGTAGAACAATTCGATTATGAATCAAGAAAAGAATTCATCTACTATAGTAAAAGAGCAAACGGCGCACGAGAAGAGAAAGTAGGTGTTGAGTATCAAATTGATTTGGGACAAATTGATGCCATACACTCAAGGGTCTCAATTAATGGTGCTTGGATGAGAGCTAAATACGATTTAAGCGATGCAACTTACAAACACCCAAGTACAGTAATCGATGGAAAGGATTATCCATACATAGGATATTACAACTGGGACAGAGGGAAAGAATATGAACAGTTCAATACCAATTTTAGAGCGGATACTCATATTGAAAAATTTGGTTTAATGTTCTCAACAGCCATACAGTGTATGTGGTATCATCAATTTAGATATAATCCTCATGATGGTATGCCTGAGTATTATTTTGATATGGATGGAAATCAGTTTGAATACAATGAATCACACACAACAGATCCGTTATTGCGATTCTTATATCACAAACCAAGTCCAAATGACTTTGACTTGTATAAAACTCCTATTGGTATTGATGTGAATCTTACCGTATCAAAGAGCATAGGTGATCAGATGGAACTATCCTTTTATGTAAATAGAATTTTAGATTATCATCCGGATTATACGCGTAGTGATGGCACTAAAGTAACTCGAAAAGTATCTCCATACTTTGGAATGGAACTTAATATTAATCTTTAAATAATAATAAAAAATGAAAAAACTGATATTCGGTTTAAGCCTTTTAATGGTAGTATCCTTGTTCTCTTGCAGCGATGATGATGATCCAATATTGCAATCAGATTTGAATTTGGTGTTGAATCCACCTGCAAAACTAAAGGCACCAACATTTAAGAATGGTACGGTAACTGTTACTAATGTTAATTCCGGAGAAGAAATTTCCAAGGATTTATATGGATTCATGCTTCCAACATTGAACCTGGAAGATGGTCTTTACAATTTTACTGTAGAAGCCGAAGTGGATTATTTTACTAGAGATGTTGATGATAAAATAATTTATGCTACCACGGGGATTAGAGGCTTTAGCGAGAATGTTGAAGTTACAGGAGGATCTTTCGATCTTACTATCGACTTATTTGAGTACAGAAAGAATACCAGTTTTGTGATTTCAGAAATCTTCTTCAGTGGAACAAAAACACCAGAAGGAAAACAGTATAATGATGATAAATACTTTGAAATTTATAACAATACGGATAAAATCTTATATGCTGATGGTTTATGTATTGCGGAATCTGAACTAAATACAGCTCAGTCATTGAATGAATATACTCCTGATGTACGAAAAGAATATACACCTGTTAGTTCAGTTTATAGAATTCCCGGATCAGGAAAAGAATATCCTGTTGAACCTGGAAAATCTATTATTGTATGTGACGTAGCCATTGATCACTCTGCTGAGAATGCGAATTCATTTGATTTATCGATTGCAGATTTTGAATGGTTCGATGGTGCTGATGTTGATGTAGACGTACCGGAAGTTCCTAATATGGAGAAAATAGTTTCTACTTCAGCTTCTGTTTGGGGACTTCACAATCGTGGATTTACTTCTTATGTGATCTTTAAGATGGATGATATGGCACCAGAATTTAATACTGATAACGCTTACCACTATCAATATACTTTTGTATGGGGTGACTTTGTAAAAGTTATGGATTTTGATGCTTGGAAAGTTCCAAATAATATAATTATCGATGCAGTAGAATGTTCTACTATTTCTGATTACGAATGGAAAGCTCTCGATCCATCATTAGACCTTACCTGGACTCATGCTGGTGACGGGGATGATGCTCGTTACGGAAAATGTGTGAAGCGTAAGGTAAGTCACAAAGAAGGTAATCGTATTGTTTTATTGGATACCAACAACTCAGAATTCGACTTTATTCCTACTGCTGATCCTACACCAGGTATAATCGAAGAGGAATAATCCAATATTAACCTTAAAGAAGATCCGTTGGACTTGTCTCTGAGGGTCTTCTTTAATTTTATTGTTTACATGCTAACACAAAAGTTAAAATCCATTCTTGGAATTGTCATTCTCTTAAATTTAACAGCATCAGCATTTGCTCAAGATAGAAATGCGAATGCCGTTGATTTTGAAAAGGAATTAATTCAAATACAAAGTGGGATTTGGGATAATCCTGCTATGCTAGGTCATCAATACAATAAATCTTTTACCGATGTTTCTTTGGCTTGGAAACAGAGGAAAGCAAATGGCTTGTACAGAATTGAAACTGGAAACAAAACATCCTCAATTGATTTTGATGCTTATTCGTTTAAAAGACGTGAGAAAAACTTTGTGTTTGGAAGAGCAAGTTACAGCAAAAACAATATGGATAATATTAAATGGAATACAGTAAGCGATTACAGTGAATTGGCTCCATATATCGTGGCGGATACTATTGGTGGAAAAACGTACGGCGAAAATTATTCATTCGAAGGAATATACAGTCTGATTCAAAAGAAAAGTACTTATGCCCTTCAGGCCAAATATAGATCCTCAGAAGATTACAGAAAATTAGATCCACGACCAAAATCTACCGTTTCTGATTTAGAAATAAAATTAGGAGGTACAAGAGAAATCAATTCAAAATATATGATTGGTCTGTATGCAGGATATCATGATTATCAGCAAGATCATGAAGTAGATGCGTTGCGACCTGGTACAGGGATTAAAGTTTTTTATCTGAGAGGATTAGGTATTAGCGATGAGAATTTCTCAACGGTTGTAACCAATAGTGGAGGTGTTGGTAATATTTATGAAAAGAAAGGGTATTCACTGGGTACACAATTGATTCCCATTGGCCAAACAGGATGGTATCAGTCATTCTCATACAAAAAGTCGAAACTGGAATTATTAAAAATAGTTGGGACAGGCTATGATATTGTGAATGATTTAGATGCTAAGGAGTTTCAATTCACTTTAGGAAAGCAGTATCAGTTCACTAATAAAATATTCAAAATAAATTCTTTCGCATCTTATCAAAGTAAAACAGGGTCTGATTACAACTATAATTATAATAGACAACTTTTAAGTGTCATCGAAAAATATTCAGCCAAGTATCTAGATGGAGGTTTTACAAGTATTTTATTGGTAAGGGGTATTAAGCACAGTTCTTTGTATCAAATGGAAATTAAATACTCTTCTGATGAGTCAGAATATAAGATAGCTAATTCTAAAAATCCCAAACAAGAAGTAGAACATGTAACGCTTAGGCTAAATACAGGAAGAAACTTACAGTTTAGTAAATCTAGCTTGAATATAAAACTCGAGGCATTAGCCCAATACTGCATTAATAGTGATTTAACAACTTCATCTTTGGCAAAAGGAAAGGCAAATGAAAGTTTGATTGTTCCAAACTATGAGTATTTAAAAAGTGATTGGCTGAGCTTGGCTTCGAATATTCGATACGATTTCGACACAAAAAATACTTATGGTATTTATACCAAACTAGCTTATCAATACATGATAATAGAAAATTCTAAATCACAATACAGTTTCAATTTTGCAATTGGATTAACACTTTAAACATATATTTTATGCAACAAGCTATTGTTGAATGCAAAAACCTAACTCACTATTACGGCAAACGCTGTATTTATGAGAATTTGAATTTTGAAATCCCGAAAGGACGAATTTTAGGATTATTAGGAAAAAATGGAACAGGTAAAACCACAACAATTAACATTTTAAACGGCTATTTACAACCACGAAGCGGAGAATGCTTAATGTTTGGCGAAAGCTCGGCAAACCTTTCACCAGAAACCAAACAAAAAGTTGGTTTATTAATTGAAGGGCATGTTCAATATTCTTTCATGAACATTTCGGAGATTGAGAAGTTTTATTCTGCCTTTTATCCCAAATGGAGAAAGGATGCTTACTATGAGTTAATGAAACTGCTGAAAATTGATCCCAAACAGAAAATATCCCGAATGTCGTGCGGACAAAGATCGCAGGTAGCCTTGGGGTTAATCCTGGCACAAGATCCAGAGCTTTTAATTCTCGATGATTTTTCGATGGGCTTGGATCCTGGTTACCGCATGTTGTTTGTTGACTATTTAAGTGAATATGCTAAAGCGGAAAATAAAACCGTTTTTGTCACCTCTCATATTATTCAGGACATGGAACGATTGATTGATGATTGTTTGATTATGGATTATGGTCGTATTGTGATGCAAAAGCCAGTTAGTGAACTTCTTGAGTCATTTAAGCGATACAGATTTACATGCGAAAAGCCCGAATTGTTGGATAATAGCAATCACATTTATAATTCAGTAAGCATTAAAGGGAAAACAGAACTTTATTCATTACTGTCGAAAAATGAATTGGAAAAATTACTAAGCGGTAATGTTAAGGTAACCAATTCTATACAGGAAGAAAGTTTGAGTTTAGAAGAGGCATTTATTGGATTAACCGGAAAATATTAAGAGATGATCAAAGCATTATTATTTAAAGAATGGAAAAAAACCAAATGGTTTGCCATAGGTGCATTTATTGCCGGAGTAATTCTTTTGACATATCTGTTTTTAAAACTAGGCAGGTCGTTTCGAATGGTAGGTTTAGAACATCTTTGGGATGTAATTGTAAACAGAGATCAGTTTCTATTCCGAGATTTAAAATTCTTTCCTCCTGCGGTCGGATTTTGTTTGGCTTTAGCACAGTTTGTTCCTGAAATGGTTCAAAAGCGAATCAAGTTAAGTTTACATCTGCCATTGTCCAATCGTAAAATTGTTTTCACAATGTTAGGATTTGGAATGACATTGCTGATGATAATTTTTGCGATGCACTTACTAATACTTCTGACATTCTCTGGAATTTATTTTCCTGTGGAAATAACCGCGAGCATGATATATACTTTACTGCCATGGTATATTGCCGGATTAGCGGCTTATGCAATGATGTCATGGATTTGTTTGGAGCCAAGTTGGAAACGAAGGATCTTCAATACTTTAATCATGTTTGCAAGCCTTCAATTGTTTTATCTGACCGATTTCCCCGGAGCATACAGTTTTGTAGTGTTAAGTGTTGTTATTATTCCATTTTATGTCTTACCGTTTGGCTACTTATCGGTTCAGCGTTTTAAAGTTGGAATACAGGATTAATATGTTCGCTTTTAATAGATATAAAAAGGCATGTAAAATCAAATGATTCAATGTATTCACACAAGTGAGTGAATTAATATTCATGAGAGTAGTATGCTGCAAATTAGAAAATAGAAACGCATGAAAAATAGATATTCAATAAATTATCTAATAATTGTTTTAGGCACCCTGCTATTAGCATGGTTGCTGCCTAAATCTTATCATCTGGTTACCGATACAGCTTCAAAAAATATATTTACTTATTATAGTTCTGTTGACAAAGCTTTCTGCACTATCGATTTTGATGATAAGGAGGAACGTTTGATTCGCAAAAACATGAATACCAATAGAGTGTATTCTGAATCAGAATTCGACAGTATACTGCCAATGTTTTATTCCAGACAATTAATGGCAGACGGAAGAATGCCCAAAAGTATTGATGGTAAAGTAATTAATCTTAATGATGTAAAATTTAAGAAATTCTTCTTTAAAATAACCCCGGCAGATAAAAATAAACCTCACATTCCTCTATACACGTTGTTTGAATCCATGTCGGGACGTGTAAGAATAGAAATGCCAGGAGATGTTTTTCGTTTAAATTCTAAAATTGAATTTATCAATCCCGAAACCAATCGGGTAAATGAAGAAAAAAGTCAATGTTTTAATAAGATTTTTGAGAAAAGGGGTTTTCGATTTCCTGCTAAAATGGCCGCGGGTAATCCTTCAACCAGAAAAGCCTACGATGAAGGCTATTTTATTATCGATAATGACGATCAGATTTTCCACTTAAAAATGGTGAATGCAATGCCTTTTTTAAGGAAAGTTTCTTTGCCTGCAGGTGTAGTTCCTGAGTACATTTTAACCATGGAGCCAGACGACAGAAGCTTTTATGCCTTTGTATTTGATACAAATAAAAGGCTCTACATTATTACAACTGATGCTTACAAGCTACAGGAAATTCCAACATCTGCTTTCGATATCAATAAAGATCAATTGTTAATTATGGCAAATCCTTTGTTCTGGAATATCAATGTAATATCATCGAAAGGGAAAACAGTTTTAGCTCTTAATGCAGATACAAAACAGGTGGTTGATGAAGTAACATTTAAGCAGGATATTTCAGAATCTGCTTATAGTAAATTTATTTTACCATTCGCAGTTGGATTTACAAATGCCAATACCAAATACATCAAACCTATGGTTTATTTTGGATCTTATTGGGTATTACTAACCAATTTACTACTGACATTGGTATTTGTTTTCATTACGAGATATCGGAAACAAAAAATACAATTGTTTTCAGTGGTTTGGATTGCAATTACAGGTATTTATGGTTTTATCGCAAACATTATATTTAATCGTTAAACAATTTAGAAATGAAAAAGTTAATATTTACAGCATTTGTTGTTTTAAGTGTATTGGTTTCTTGTAATCAAAGCAATAAAAAACAAGAAGCTAAACAAGTAGGGAGTAAGGAATTTGCGCCTCAAACTATTGCTCAGGTAATGAAAACGGCCGAGCAAAATGTAGGGAAAGAGGTTTTCTTTACAGGAATGGTACAGCACGTTTGTGCGCATTCAGGACGCAGAGCTATTTTGTTGGATGAAACTGGTAAACTTTCCTTACGAGTGGAAGCAACAGGTAAGATTAATGGTTTTAATAGAGAATTATCGGGAGCTACGATTGCGGTTAAAGGAACGCTTCAAGAGAAACGTTTATATGAAAAGTTTATTAACGATTGGGAAGCAAAAGTAAAGGCTAAAGAAGATGCCGAAGAAGGGGGAGAACATTGTGCCTCAGAAATGACAAATATTAATCAAATGCGCGAATGGATGAAAAAGGCAAATAGAAATTTTTATTCAGTTTATTTTGTAGACGGAACTTCTTATGAAATTGTGGAATAGTAAAAAGTTGAATAAAAGCATAAGGTCTCTTCATAGAGATCTTGGCTATTTATTTATAGGATTAACTTTGATTTATGCGATTTCTGGTATTTTGCTTGTCCTAAAAAAAGGAGAACAAGATCCATCTTATCGCGAAATCGTAATGGAGAAGGATGCCGAAGCCAACCTAAGACCTGATGAGTTAAAAACTTACTGGAGGGAAAGCTTTAGCGATGCTCCAAAATTAACACGTGTCATTCCAGCTGATGAGGTTTACAATATCTACGTTAAAGGTGGATTAGGGGAATATCATCCTTACAATGGTAAAATAAAGCTAACCACATTTAAGAAAGTGCCTGTTTACAAATTTGTGAATGACGTTCATTACAACTCAGGTAAACGATTTTCGTCAATAGCGATTATTTACGCTATTGTATTAGTCTTTTTTGCCATTTCCGGAGCTATTATGGTGAAAGGGAAAAATGGATTTAAGAAAAGAGGTGTTTGGCTAATGATAATTGGTTTTATTATACCTGTTCTTATGTATTTTTGTGCTTAGTTTATACTTAGACAAATTTGTATGTGTTGTTTTTCGTTTAGGTAAATTCAAAAAGTTGGATACAAATTTGGGTCACTTCAAATCTCATTTATAAGATGAATTCTCAAATACTTCCTTGCATAATAGTAGATAAATCCAATTTACTGAGCTTTCCTTATTGAGGATATTCTTTCCTGAAAAAAGAATTGAACCATGGTTCTTGCTCTTTTATAGCTTATTGACCAACAACTGTTAATAACTCAGATTGATTATCATATTTTTTCTTCTTACTATTGTATCGATTTATAGGTTCCGAAAGGAATAATAGGGAATCACGTTTAATTCGTGAGCTGTCCCCGCAGCTGTAAGTCCTTATGTTTTTTGGTTTTTTATGCCACTGTTTTATCTCAGCTAAAATGGGAAGGCAAACCAAAAGAGGACAAGCCAGAAGACCTGCCTGTAATGATTATTCGTAGCTTTCGGGAGAAAGGCAGAGAATGAGGATACACAATTCGGTGTATCTTCCTATTCTATATTTTCCTCAGAAGCTATCATTTTTTTCAAAAAAATTAAAAAATACAAGAATGAAAATGAATGGTAGTGTATCCGAATCTCAAATTCGGAAAAGAAACGGTCAGGTTGTTAAATTCAAGCCTGATAAAATTAAAAGTGCAATCAATAAAGCATTTCAGGCAGTAGGTGAAGAACGCGTTGAACTAATCGAATTTTGTGTCAGTCAGGTCATGAAAGAGATTGATTTTTCGGGAATTCCCAATGTAGAAGAAATTCAGGATTTGGTAGAGAAAACTCTATTCAGATATGATTTGTTTGAAGTTGCGAAGGCATTTATTTTATACCGGAAACAACATGAATTGGCTCGCGATACCAAGGAATTATTTTCCAATTTAAATGTGGTTGACGATTATTTGAATCTTCAGGACTGGAGAATAAAAGAAAGTGCAAATTCTTCTTATTCTCTGCAGGGATTGAATCAACACATTTCGACCATTGTGAGTTCTCAATATTGGCTGAATAAGATTTACCCGCAGGAAATTGGAGATGCTCACCAAAAAGGAGCGTTTCACATTCACGACCTTGGATTTTTAAGTGTGTATTGTGTAGGGTGGGATCTGGAAGATCTTTTACTTACTGGTTTTAAAGGCGCGTCGGGCAAATTGGTTAGCCGGCCGGCCAAACATTTCCGTACCATTCTCGGACAAGTGGTCAATTTCTTTTATACCATGCAGGGAGAAGCCGCCGGAGCTCAGGCATTTTCGAATTTCGATACCTTATTGGCTCCTTTCATAAGGTACGATCAATTGGATGAAAATCAGATTAAACAGGCTCTTCAGGAATTTCTTTATAATATGAATGTTCCTACCCGGGTAGGTTTTCAAACGCCGTTTACCAACGTGACCATGGATTTGAATGTTCCAAAATTTATGAGTGATCAGCCGGTAATTATTGGTGGCAAATTGATGGACGAAGTTTACGGGGATTTTCAGGTTGAGATGGATCTCTTTAATAAAATTTTTGCGCAGGTAATTGAAGAAGGAGATGCCAATGGAAGTGTTTTTTCTTTCCCGATACCAACTTATAATATCACATCCGATTTTGAATGGGATAAACCAGCGTATGAAAACATTTGGAGAATCACCGCTAAATATGGAATTCCGTACTTTTCAAATTTTGTAAATTCTGATTTGTCGCCTGATGATGTGCGAAGTATGTGTTGCCGGCTGCGTTTGGATAAACGTGAACTGGCACGACGTGGAGGCGGTTTGTTTGGTGCGAATCCGTTAACTGGTTCGGTTGGAGTGGTAACTGTAAATTTACCTCGTTTGGGCTACGAAGCCAGTAACGAAGCTGAATTCTTTAAGCGTTTGGAGCATCTGATGAATCTGGCAAAAAATAGTCTGGAGATCAAACGAAAAATGATTGAAAATTTAACAGAAAAAGGCTTGTTCCCTTATTCAAAATTTTATTTGCGTCATCTAAAAAATAAGAATGGTAAATTTTGGCAAAATCATTTTTCAACAATAGGCATTGTTGGAATGAATGAGTGTTGTCTGAATTTTATTGGAAGCGATTTGGTTTCGGAAGAAGGAAATGCTTTTGCGCTTCGGATTTTTGATTTTATGAAGCAAAAACTGGTTGGTTTTCAGGAGGAAACAGGTAACATCTATAATTTGGAAGCAACGCCGGCCGAAGGAACAACTTATCGTTTGGCTCAGCTTGATACCAAAACTTACGGTGATATTATTGTTGCCAATCAGGAGAACTTTCGAAAAGGAGCGGCATCTTACTATACCAACTCTTCGCAGCTTCCGGTTGCATATACCGATGATTTATTCGAAGCTTTAACATTGCAGGACAAGCTGCAGACACAATATACCGGAGGAACTGTATTTCATACCTTTATTGGAGAAAAGCAGCTTTCTGTTGATGCCGTGAAGTTGCTGCTGCAAAAAATAACCAATAATTACCATCTCCCATACATTACCTTATCTCCAACATTTAGTATTTGCCACGAGCATGGATACATTTACGGAGAACATGAATTGTGTCCTAAATGTGCAAATTCCGGTCAACGGACGGAATGTGAAGTGTTCTCAAGAATTGTTGGATATCTGCGTCCTATACATCAATGGAATGATGGCAAAAGACAGGAATTTAAGGAGCGAAAATTGTTTGACAAAAAGGTTCATGTTGAGGTTGAAGAGCTGGTCGTAGGTTAAATTAATTTTCATTAATCTAATTTATTTCAATGCAAATATCTGGATTTATAAAGAACAGCTTAATTGATTATCATGGAAAGATGGCTTCGGTGATTTTCACTCAAGGCTGTAATATGGCATGCAGGTTTTGTCACAATTGGGAGCTGATTTCGAAATATCACCCCATGGGAGATTCAGTTGATGAAACTGAAGTATTGAATTATTTAAGAAAAGCGAAGGGATTCATCGATGCTCTTGTTATTACCGGAGGTGAACCAACTGTTCAGCCAGATTTGGTCGCATTTATACGCAAAGTGAAGGCATTGGGACTATTTGTAAAATTAGATACGAATGGAACCAATCCCAAGCTTTTAAGAATCCTGATGCAGCAGAATCTGATTGATTATGTGGCAATGGATTTGAAGACAGTGCCTGAATTATCTGCATATAAAGGGATTGTTGGCAATCAGTTTACAGAAATTCAGCTGATGAATGTAAAAAAGTCGATTGCTATTCTCAAAGATTCGCCGATTGCTGTTGAGTTTAGAACAACACTAATTCGTGAGTGTCATTCCGAAACCGATATTCGTAAAATGTGCGAAGTACTTAAAGGAGATTACAAATACACTTTACAGTCGTTTTCAGCGGTAAAAGTATTGGATTTATCTTTTGCAAATTATTCAGGCTATACTCATTTGGAGGTAGAGGAGATCATTAAATCCAACAAGGATTTAAATGGTAATATTTGTCAGCTTGATTAATTGATATAAGTTTTTTTAGTTTGTGGTTAAGAGGGTGTCCAAAAAGTATAGTTCCATTGTCATTCTGATCCCGATGAATTCGGGACGAAGAATCTTTCACTCTGAAAAACAGATGTTTCGACTTCGCTCAACATGACAATCCGATACAAAATATTACTTTCCGGACACCCTCTTTAACTAATTGCCAAAACTAGTCTATTTCGATTAAAACCTGATTGGACATTACACTATCTCCGTCTTTAACCAGGATTTTTGATATTGTACCATCTTGCGCGGCCAATATCTGATTCTGCATTTTCATTGCTTCGAGCAACACCAGAGGACTTCCTTTTTCTACTATACATCCTTCAGCTGTTAATACCTCTGTAATTTTGCCCGGCATAGGAGCAAGTAAATTACAATTGAGTTTGATGAGATTATTTTTACGAAGTTTCTCTTTTCTTTGAAAAGTAGCTTCGGTATCAATTGTAAAGTTATAGGTGTTTCCGTTTACTACGACAGTACATTTATTCTGTTTTAATTCAGCGATTTCACCAATGAAATTTTTGTCTTTGTATTGAATGATAAATTCATTGTCTTTTTCTTTTATTGTAAATCTCTCGTTTTTTGACCGGGAAGAAAGTACCTGATAGTTTTGTGTTTTTAAGCTGTACGATTGATCTCCGGAAAGCACAAAGCTCTTGTTTTTTTTAAGTGTAATCATGGCTAAAAAAGTTTATTTCTCATTTTTGCAGCCCACGCAGAATCCTCCTTGTGAGTCAAATTACTTTCGATTTTTTGTTTCTCGTTTAAATAAGCCTGAAGAGCCATTATAGCAGCTGCTTTTTCTTCATCCTGTTCCTGAAAGAAAGGTTTACCGAGCTTTTCCGATATAAACGATGTGTTGTATGATCCATTGATAAAATCAGGATGATTGAGCACCAGTTTAAAAAATGGAATTGTTGTTTTTACACCTTTTATTACCGTGTTTTCAATTACCGCTAACGCATGCTCAATGGCTTCTTGTCTGTTCTCTCCTGTAATGATCAATTTAGTTATCATAGAATCGTAACTGGGAGGAATTAATTTGCCGTTTTCAAAACCTGTATCCACGCGCAGGAAACTGCATTCAGGAAATTCCATTCTATCAATAATTCCCGGATTAGGAGAAAAATCGGCTTGCACATCTTCGGCATTGATACGCAATTCAATTGCCCAGCCTTTTCTTTGAATATCGCCTTGCCGAAGTTCCAGTTTTTCACCAACTGCTGTTTTAATCTGTTGCTCAATTAAGTCGATTCCGGTTATTGCCTCGGTAATTGGATGCTCAACCTGCACTCTGGTATTCATTTCCAGAAAATAGAAACGATTATCTTTGTCTAATAAGAATTCAACCGTACCCAGTGTGTGGTAATTAATTTTCCGACAAAGATAAAGAGCCATTTCTCCCATTTTATTTCTCAAATCATCGGAAACAGCAACAGAGGGAGCTTCCTCCATTAATTTCTGATGTTTGCGCTGAATGGAACATTCACGTTCGAATAAATGAATGGCATTTCCATGCTGGTCGGCCAATACCTGTATTTCGATGTGTTTAGGACTTTCAATATATTTTTCGATTAACAAAGAATCGTCGTTAAAAGCAGATTTGGCTTCGTTTGTAACCAATTTGTACATTAGTTCCAATTCATCAGCCGAACGCACAATGCGCATTCCTTTGCCACCACCTCCGGCAACGGCTTTCATAATCACCGGATAGCCAATTTGTTCCACCCAGGCTTTTGCATCGTAAAAATTAGTAATGTTTGTAGTACTGCCAGCCAAAACGGGGATTCCGCTTTTTTGAGCAATATTGCGGGCCATTCCTTTGTTTCCCATCGTATAAATGGCTTTCTCGCTTGGACCGATAAACAGAACTCCCTCATCTTTGCATCTGCTTGCCAAATAAGGCGATTCGGAAAGAAAACCATAGCCGGGATGAATGGCTTCGATTTGGTGTTCTTTCGCCAGACGAATTAGTTCTTCGGCATTTAAGAAAATGGATCCGTTTGGATTTTCTTCAAGAGTAATAATTTCATCGGCAAAGTCGAGATACAAAGCATTTGCCTCTCTGTTTGTCTGAATACAATACACTAAAATTCCCATTTTTGTGGCCGTTTTTGCAATTCTAATTGCAATTTCACCACGGTTTGCGATTAATATTGATTTGATCATTTCTAAGATATCAGTTCAAATTTGTTTGTATTTAAAGAGGAATATTTCCGTGCTTTTTAGCAATTTTCTCCATGTATTTGTTTTCCAGAGCTTCGAAAGCGGAAATTAATTTTTTACGGGTGTTGGCGGGTTCAATTACTTCGTCAACATATCCTTTTTCATCAGCAATGTATGGGTTGGCAATATTTTCCTTGTAGTCAGCAATTAATTTTGCTTTTAGTTCATCGGTATTTTTCGATTGGATTAGTTCTTTTCGATGAAGGATTTTTACTGCACCTTCGGGACCCATAACGGCAATTTCGGCAGTAGGCCAGGCAAAATTAAAATCTCCTCCCATATTTTTGCTGTTCATCACAATATAAGCTCCGCCGTAAGCTTTTCTTACTATTACGGTTATTTTAGGAACAGAAGCTTCGCTAAATGCATACAATAATTTTGCACCGTGGCGGATAATTCCGGAGTGTTCCTGATTGCTGCCAGGTAAAAAGCCGGGGACATCTTCCAGAACCAAAATAGGAATATTGAAAGCATCGCAGAAACGAACAAAACGGGCGGCTTTCTCTGCCGAATTAATGTCCAGAACTCCGGCTAAAACCTTGGGCTGATTGGCAACCAATCCTATTACTTTGTTTTGAAGGCGTGCAAATCCTATGATGATATTACCGGCAAAATTTTCAGATATTTCGAAAAAGCTGTTCTTATCTGTAATATTATTGATAATATCCAGCATATCGTAAGGAATGTTGGCCTCTTCAGGGATAATTACACCAAGTTTTTGGGGATTATTAGGAGCTAAAGCTTCTTGAGCCGATACAGGAGGAAAGTCTACATTGTTAGAGGGTAAATACTGCAATAATTTTCGAACCCCCAAAAGAGTATGTTCTTCATCATCGTAAACAAAATGAGCAACCCCACTTTTGGAACCATGTATATCCGCACCTCCTAAATCTTCCGAATTTATTTCTTCATTTAGGACTTCTTTCACTATCTCCGGACCGGTTACAAACATGTATGCTGTTTGTCTGGTCATAAAAATAAAATCGGTAAGAGCCGGAGAATAAACGGCACCACCGGCAGCAGGTCCAAGTATGACCGAAATTTGAGGAATTACACCCGATGCTTTTACATTGCGGTGGAAAATTCCGGCATATCCTGCTAAACTTGCCACACCTTCCTGTATTCTTGCTCCGCCGGAATCAATTAGTCCGATTATTGGATGCCCCATACTTAAGGCCATGTCCTGAACTTTCATGATTTTGGCGGCATGAACAGATCCTAGTGAACCTCCCATAAACGTAAAATCCTGAGCGAAGGCAAATACTTTGCGGCCGTTTATTTTGCCATGTCCGCAAATTACGCCGTCTCCGTATATGTTTGTTTCTATGTTGCCTGAAGGTTTAACAAATGCATCTATTTCCTCGAAACTGTTTTCGTCGAACAGCAATTCAATTCTTTCTTTGGCAGTTAGTTTTCCCTTTTTGTGTTGTTTCGAGAAATATTCCCAATTGTATTGTGCCGCCAACTGTTCTTGTCGGCTTGTATATTTTTGAAATGGTATTCTGTTGTCTTTCATTGTTTTTAGTTGTAAAATTTAAATGAATTCATTGTGAACTTATTTTCCAATAAATAGAACTTAGGTAAAAAGTAATACCAGGATTTGTGCGAGTAAAACCCGTAGGAACATGACCAAAGGGTAAACAGTGGCGTAAGCAGTCGATTGTGCCTGAATCGGAGCTATTGAATTGGCAAATTCCAAGGCCGGCGGGTCGGTCATGGATCCGGCCAATAAACCACAAATAGTGAGGTAATTGATTTTTAAGGTATGTGCAATAACGGCAACGATAAGGAGAGGAATAAAAGTGATAGCAATGCCATAAAGCATCCAGATGTAACCATCGTTTAGAAGCGTTTGTACAAAATATTTTCCCGATGAAATTCCAACACAAGCCAGAAAAAGAACAATACCCAGTTCCCGGATAAAAAGGTTGGCACTTGGAGTCATATAGAAATCAAGTTTACCAATCCGGCCTTTGTGCCCAAGTATAAGTGCAATTAACAGTGGTCCGCCTGCTAGGCCTAGCTTGGCCGGTGCAGGAAGGCCGTGAATATTTATCGGAAACAAGCCAATAATAACCCCTAGTAATATTCCCAGAAAAATGGGCAGGATATTAGGGTGTGATAGTTCTTTTACAGAGTTGCCAAGCAGAGAGGCAACTTTAATCAGAGCTTTTTTTTCTCCTACAATACGTACGGTATCACCAAATTCAATACTGTCTTCTTCCTTTGGCATTAACTCAATACCATTTCTGTAGATTCTGGTAATGTTTACAGGGAACTGGCGTGAGATCCCAATTTGTTTTATACTTTTTCCCGCCAGCTTCTTATTGGTGATCATGACTTGTTTCATTCCAAGTTTGCCAGACACCTCAACATCTTTGGTTGTATTTATTTTGCCCAAATTAAGTTGAATGTATTTAAAATTTGATTCTACCGATACTCCATAAAGAATATCTCCTTTTTCAAGAATTGTTTCGGAATCGGCAGCTATAAAATCATCGTTTCGTTTAATTCTTGAGAGAACAAAATTATTACTGCAGGTATCTTTCAGAAAAAGTATGCTTTTGCCAAAAAGGTTTTGGTTGGTAATCTCAACGTTTATGGCAATTGGCTTTCCATCGAGGCCGGTAATTTCCTTATTGTATCGTTCTTCTTCCTGTTTTACATTGATTTTGAAAATTACACGCAGTAATATCATGCTGATAATAATTCCAAAAATTCCGAACGGATAAGCAACAGCATAGCCCATGCCCGTAATTTCGATATTTTCGCTTGCGCCCATAACATCGCCAATGGTTTGCTGAGCAGCACCTAAACTGGGAGTATTGGTTACAGCTCCGCACATAATTCCGGTGATCACGGAAGTGGGAACATCGAAAATAAATTTTATAGCAACTGCAATAAAGAAACCTGAAATAACAATTCCTGAAGCGAGCAGGTTAATCTTTAATCCATTATTTTTAAGTGAAGTGATAAAGCGTGGCCCCACCTCTAAACCAATGGAATAAACAAATAATATCAAGCCAAATTCTTTAATAAAGTGCAATACGTGTGCATCGGTTGCAGCACCCAAATGCCCAATTAACAGACCGGAAAACAGTATGCCTGCAATGCCAAGTTTAATTCTGAGAAACGATAGTTTTCCAAATAGAATACCTAAAACAGCTGCCAAACAAATGATGACAATTGTAGATGCTGTTCCTGGTGTAGTTAATAGTTCTATAATGTTCATGTTGAATTATTGGTGTTTTAAACGATATGATCTCAGAAGAAGATCATTTTTTAGTGAGAAATAAAGGGATATGAAACGTCCATGTCAAAGCGATTTTGACACACAGGGAGATGATTATCTCAGCATGGTAAGTTCCATATGGCAACTTAAAAACAAATTATAATCATATGAAAAGAGCCGGAACTCCCATCTACCTTGATACGAAGTCAGGATATTATGGATTGGCAAATGAAAGTGCCAGCTCAATTTTATTGATTTAGAGGCTAGTCAGGAATCAATAAGGAATCTTATAAACTTTTTGAAATGGGAAGTGAATATTTTTTCCGGAATAATTAGTTGCAAAGCCAAAATACATGTTGTGTTCGGTCTTTACTGCTTTCTCCATTTCGCGAGGAGTGCTGCTTACTTTTTGCATAACAATACATTTTAAATGGTAAAACTGTATGCTTTGCGTCAATCAATAAAAAACAGGAATAATAAAATTAAAAAGGAACTTTTAATTCACCAGCGAGTCCTGATTTTTAGCTTTATGTCGCGAAAGCATCAATCTAATTAAATAAGACAGGTCTCCTGGCTTTTCCATTTGCAACGCCTTCCCATTCCTGATATTGGAACAGTGGCTTGATGTTGCAAACTGTATTGGAATTACAGTTGCGCGTCAGCTCACGATTTTAACGTGATTCCCTATTAAACCCTTTTTACGGGGTATCTTAATTATTTTCGGAAGCAAAGTTATTAAAAAAAGTATCTAAAAAACAAATTTAAATTTCCTTTAAGTTGAATCAATTTGATTTTACGGACATAAAAAGGAGAGAAGTAAAGAAACTGATCGTTTACAGAGGTATGGATTTTACAAGTAATCAATTGCTGAAGTTAACTTGATTCTCTGGGATGTTGATTAAAATATTAAAGCCTTAATTGGCTTGTAATGGGAGCTGTAGGCTGTGTTACTTATTCGCGTTAACTTGCATATCTATGCTGTGAAACACTTCTGGTTTGTTTGCCCCGAATGCGATATCTTAAATATATATAATACATTTGCATCGATTTTGGTGTTCTGCTCAGACTATCGTCTGAGGGAATGAAAAGGGAATCCGGTGAAAATCCGGAACAGTCCCCGCTACTGTAAATCTCATTTTGCCGTGTGCAAAATATGGTTTTTACACCGCAAGCCACTCTCAGCAATGGGGGGAAGGCTGTAAAAACTGAGATAAGTCAGGAGACCTGCCAAGTCGTAACTAAAGAACATTTTGCTTCCGGGAATCGAAGTATATGTATTGAACTTACGCGCGTGTTCAGTATTTATTATTCCAATTTCTTTGTTTGTGTAAACATTTGGCAGCAAGATGTGATGTTTTAAAATTTAAAAAACAAAACGATCATGCAGTTTAAAAATTACATTCTGATTGGCCTTTTTATATTGGCAAGTCAGAGTTTAGTTGCTCAAGTGGGGACATTGTCCGGAGCAGTCACAGAAAAGGACGGGACAAATCCTTTAATTGGTGCCAACGTTTATTTCCATGGAACAACCATAGGAGCCGCTACCAACAGCGATGGGTATTATTCGTTTCGAAACTTAAAGGTGGGAGAGTACGAAATTGTTGTTTCCTATTCGGGATATGGAAGAAAAAAAGAAATTATAGAAATTAAGGAAGGAGCAAATGCCCTTGATTTTCAGTTGAATAAATCCGAGAGAGAATTGGGCGAAGTGGTAGTTACAGGTACCGGTACACCGCATCATTTAAAAAGTGCTCCCGTTCAAACCGAACTAATCAGCAGCAAGATGGTGAAGGCTGTTTCGGCATCGGGATTTGATGATTTAATGACTGGAATTAGTCCATCATTTGATTTTAGTCCGGGCAGTATGGGGGCTTTTATGCAGTTAAACGGATTAAGCAATGATTACATTTTGGTACTTGTTGATGGAAAAAGAATGTATGGAGATGTTGGAGGCCAGAATGACATCAACCGCATTAATCCTGATGATATTGAACGAATTGAAGTGGTTAAAGGTGCATCTTCATCATTGTATGGATCAGAAGCCATTGCAGGTGTAATTAATGTGATTACCAAAAAATCGAAACGAAAAATCTACGCTGAAAGCAATTCCCGATTAAGTGAACATGGAAACAGACAGTACTTCAATAAAGTAGGTTTGAATTTAGGGCGTTTTTCATCTCTTACAACTTATTCAAGAAAGGAATCGGACGGGTGGCAGCTAAGCAAGTTCGAAATTGACGATGATATGGATAATGATGATCCATCGGATGATGTACTTGTTGTTACAGATGCCAAACAAGTGAATGCCTTCGAGGATTACACCATCAGTCAGCGCTTTGATTTTGCCGCAACCAATAAACTAAGCGTATATGCAATGGGATCGAAATACGAGAAGGATGTATTGCAGCCAATTACAGTAAAAAAATATGGTTATTACTACAACGATTTTTCTTATTCGGCAGGAGCCAAATACCTAATTAATAAGAAGGACTACATCGCTTTAGATTTTAATTCTGATCAATTTAAATACTATTACAAGTACAATCAGAATGACATATCTTCAAAATCAGGGAAAACCCTTCATTCAATAAGAGAAAAAGTTCTTAATACGGATCAAAAACGCGAAGATGTAAATCTAAAATACGTTTTTAGTCTAAAAAAGGCACATCAATTTACATTGGGTGGAGAATACGTAAACGAAAGCCTGAAATCGGAAGGTCGGTTGGTAAATGCCAAAGAAGATGCTTATACCCTTTCTGCATTTGCTCAGGATGAGATCAAACTAATTAAGAACCTCTCTTTGGTAGCTGGCGTTCGTTACGTAAAACACAAAGAATTTGGGAATGATTTTACACCCAAATTATCCACACTTTACAAATTCAACAATTTTAATTTTAGAGCAACATATGCAAAAGGTTTTAAGGCTCCAACATTAAAAGAGTTGTATTACCATTACGAAAAAGCAGGGAATCTCTACTTGGGAAATACTGATCTTGATGCGCAAAAATCTGATTATTATTCTTTTTCGGCAGAATACATTGTTTCAAAATTATCGTTTAGCTTATCGGCCTATCAAAATAGTGTTGATGATATGATTGCCTACCAAACAGTTGAAACAAGTGCTGCAGATAGAGCCGATGGAATTAAAAATACACGTCAGCACTACAACATTGGAGAAACAAAATCAAAAGGAATCGATTTCCTTTTTAATGTGAAAGTTGGCGGAGGCTTTACTCTTGGCGGGGGATACTCCTATGTAGATGCTATGAATGAGACAGATGACATTCGTTTGGAAAATGTGGCTCAAAATTATGCCAATTTCCGTTTGCTGTATGACAGAAACTGGAAAGATTATGCTTTAAACGTAAGCTTGATTGGCAGAATTCAGGATGAGAAATTTTATGAAGGTGAAAAAAATGCCGACGGGTACAATTTATGGAAACTAACAACCTCACATCGGTTTACAAGTGCAGGAACATCTCTTGAAATAACTGCCGGAGTTGATAATATTTTCGACTACGTAGATGACAGTCCTTACGGATCTCATTACGGCACTTTAAATCCGGGACGAACCGTATTTATTGGCTGTAACATCAAGTTTGCAAAATAGAATACACATTTATCTGCATAAGGCAAATTCCCTGAACTGTTTAAAAATTAGAAATTCCTGATCAGGGGATTTGCTCTTTGCCAATTTTGATACCCTAACATGAGCAGATTTAAAAATATTACCCTCCAAATTCACAATCTATCAGGAAGTGTACTCAGCCTGATGTTTGTGATTTGGTTTTTATCAGGTTTTGTCCTGATTTTCGCAGGTTTTCCTCATGCTTCAAAAGAGGAAAGGTTTCTGCATCTGTCTTTTTTAACAAAGTCTGACTTTGATTCCATTCAAGCTCCTTCAAAGAGTTTTTCAGGTGAAATAGAATTAGAGAAAATGAATGGAAATCCGGTTTACAGAGTTTATTCCGGAAGAAAATCGCAGAAAGTATACAATGCTGTTTCTTTGAATGAAAGTGAAAAAGCAACAGAAAAAGAGGCAGTAAATTTAGCAGAGGATTTTACGGGTGCTAAGCTTCAATCAGTTGAAAAGATTGAAGAATTAGACCAGTGGATTCCTTGGGACTACTACAATCCCTTACTTCCTATCTACAAATGTTATTTGAATGATAAGGATCATACGCGGATTTACATTTCTGAGAAAACAGGCAGTATCATTCAGGAAACAACAAGAAAAAGCCGTTGGGCCGCACGACTGGGAGCCATTCCTCATTGGATTTATTTTAAATCGCTGCGCCTGCAAAAAGGACTTTGGTTAAAGGTGGTGGCCTGGATTTCTTTTCTGGGTATTCTGGTAAGTATTACGGGTTTAGTGGCAGGCTTTATTCGTTTGAAGAAAAGAAAGAAAAATTCTCAGTGGACAGAATTTAGTCCTTACAAAAAGTTTTGGTACAAGTGGCATCACATTACCGGTTTTCTGTTTGGCTTTTTTGTATTCACGTTTATTTTGAGTGGTTTTTTCTCTGTTGTCGATATTCCCAAAAGCCTGGTGCCGGTACATGCAAAAGTTTCTGCCGCGAAGGTATGGAATCAGAAACCTGATGCGAAACAGCATGCAGTAATATCAATGTCTGATTTATGGAATGCTGTTAAAGGTGAAAAACCGATCCGGAAAGTAGTTTGGAAAACCGTTATGAATCAAGCTTGCTTTTGGGTGTATCGGGATCAGTTTGAATTGCCGGATGTGTATGTTGCCACAGCTGATGGTGTTTTTGCAAAACCGGACTATTCAGAAAAGGAAATCAGCAGTTGGTGCAAAAGTGCATTTACAGGCACCAATTACGATCTAAAAGAGTTGAACGAATTTGATGCCTACTATCAAAAATCCGGGATGTGGAAACGCCCTTTGCCCGTATGGCAGCTGAGCTTGCACGATGCCGATCATACCTGCATGTACATTCATCCGAAAACGGGAGAAGTCATCAAAAGCTACAACAGCAACGACAGAGGACGCCGTTGGTTGTACAAATCTCTGCACACTTTGGATTTCCCATTTTTAAAACAACACGAATGGTTAAGAAAGTTCTTGCTGTTATTCCTTTCGTTGGGAGGAACCGTGGTAAGTGTATCAGGCTTTGTGTTGGGAATAAAATGGATCAGGAGAAAAGCTAAAAAATCACTGCCGGTAAGGTTGAAACCGGTTAAAATAAAATCCAATGATTAAAAAATATCAGTTCAGTAAATTTTTAAAGACAGGCTTGTTCCTGCTCCTAATAACATTTTCATTTATGGCTGCAGCTCATACTAAAAAAGCGAATAAAACAGGAATTCTATTGGTCTCCTTTGGTTCCAGTTATCCCGAAACCCGGGCAACCTTTCAACACATCGAAGAGGAAGTGAAAGCCACGTTTCCAGATTTGGAAATACATTGGGCTTTTACATCAAAAATTATTCGCAATAAACTTCGCTCACGCGGCGAAACTATTGATTCGCCTGCCGAAGCTCTGGCAAAAATGGGAGAGGAAGGTTTTACGAATGTGGCGGTTCAGTCTCTGCATGTAATTCCCGGAGAAGAATATGAAAATTTGAAAACAACGGTGGAGGCATTTTCTGGAATGCCAAAAGGAATTGATCGGGTTCAATTAGGCAAGCCTTTGCTTTATCATCAAAATGACATTGAAAATTTAGGTGATGTTTTGCTGCAAAACCTGCCGGAAGGAATGGTGGAAGGCGATGTACTTGTTTTTATGGGACATGGCACGCATCATCCGGCAAATGTATATTATCCGGGAATGCAGTACTATTTGTGGGAAAAAAATCCAAATGTATTCCTGGCTACTGTCGAGGGATATCCTGAATTGAATCAGGTGATTGAGAAATTGGAAACCCGAAAAGTAAACAAAGTATGGTTGCTTCCTTTTATGACCATTGCCGGCGATCATGCCCGAAACGATATGGCGGGTGAAGAGGAAGAAAGCTGGAAATCAGTATTGGAAGCCAGGGGATACAAAACAGAAGCAGTTTTGGAAGGAATGGCAGATCAGGATGATGTGGTCCGCATTTGGATTGAACACCTGAAAGATGTTCTGGTTGAACTCAAATCAAAAAAATAAACTTTGGGAATTAAGAACAGGATCTGCAATTACAGCAGCATTCATTCTAAGCACTAAATCAAAATTTATGGAAAGGAAGGCCTTTATTTTTAGTAACATACTACTTCTTTTATTTTCACTAAGCAGTTGTAAACCAAATGCAAAAGAGATTCGATCAGAATCTGGAAAGTATCAGAAGAAGGAATTGAAGTATGCTAAAGGGTTTGAGATTTTTAATTCCGTTAAGGATCAGGTTCTAAGAATTTATAATGGCAAAACGAATGACTCAACTTATCAGGAATTTAAATTGGTGAGAGAGAAATTGGCAGGAGATAAGAGTCCGAATACCATTCAGGTTCCCTGTAAAAAAATCATCTGTTTGTCGTCCACTCAACTGACTTACTTTTTTGCATTACAAGATATTAACCGCATTGTGGCAACCAACAGCAGCCGGCACTTGTTTCATCAAGGCATCAACAAGCGAATTGAAGATGGAAATGTGAAACGGGTTGGAAAAGAGGGGCACTTTAATACCGAATTGATTGCCGGATTAAATCCTGATTTAATTATTGTTTCCCCCTACAAATCGGGTGGTTACGATGCCTTGAAAAATTTGGGTATTCCGTTGGTTCCTATGGCGGCTTACGATGAAAAATCACCCTTGGGGAGAGCCGAATGGGTAAAAATGATTGCACCCTTTGTTGGAAAGGAAAAGCAGGCCGATTCTTTGTTTCAAAAAATAGCCTTTCGATATGATTCCCTTAAAACCCTCACTGAAAAAGTGAAAATACGACCAACAGTATTCTCAGGAAAAATGAAGTCGGGAACCTGGTATGTGCCGGGAGGCAAGAGTTTTTACGCCAATTATTTCCGCGATGCCGGAGCCAAATATATTATTGAGGACGATAAACAAGGAGCTTATCCTTTGGGGTTCGAAAGTGTTTACACCAAAGCTGCCAATGCCGATTTTTGGCGGATTCTGGTTCCCGAACCCTTAGGTTTCGGGCGCAAATCACTGATTGAGCAAGACGTTCGTTATGCTGATTTTAAAGCCTATCAAGAGGGAAATGTAATCATGTGCAACATCAGAGAGAAACCCTACTATGAGCAAAATGCCATGAAACCGGATGTGATATTGGCAGATTACATTCATTTCTTTCATCCCGATTTGCTGCCCAATTACAAACCGGAATTTTATGAGGTTTTAAAATGATTCATATGATACCTATTTTTCAGAGAAAATCAGTTCTGATTCCTTTATCTCTTGGTCTTTTGTTGATTTTGATTGCCTTAAATCTGGCAATGGGATCGGTCAATATTCCTATTGCCGAAGTTGTTGATATTGTAACAGGAAAAGGATCATCCAATGTAATTTGGGAGAATATACTGCTGCGAACCCGACTGCCGCAAACCATAGTTGCCTTAGGTGCAGGTATGGCTCTCGGAGTAGCCGGACTGCTCATGCAAACACTTTTTCGAAATCCTTTGGCTGGGCCTTCGGTATTGGGAATTTCTTCGGGATCGAGTTTGGGGGTTGGCTTTGTTCTTTTGGTGGCAGGGCAGGTTTGGGGATTTTCCTTTTCCCGATTGGGTATTTGGGGCGATTTAGCAATAATTACAGCCTCGTTGGGAGGTGCTTTTGCTGTTTTAGCTTTGATCCTGTTCATCTCGCATAAAATTGGAGGCACCTTAAGTGTACTTATCATCGGAGTGATGATTGGATATCTGTCCAATTCGGTGGTGGGTGTATTGAAATTCTACAGCATGGAAGAAGATGTACACAACTATGTAATATGGGGATTGGGCAGTTTTTCGCGCATGTCGGTTGACCGGGCTTATTTGTTTGCGATGATTACCATTGTGCCCTCCTTACTTGCTTTGTTTTTAAGCAAATCGCTGAATTTAATGGCTTTGGGCGATCGGTACGCCAGCAATTTAGGTTTAAAGATCAAGCGGGCACGCTTGCTGATCATTTTATGTGCAGGAACATTAACCGCTGTTGTAACTGCCTTTTGCGGTCCCATCATATTCATTGGCATGGCCGTTCCGCATCTGGCAAAACTGGTATCCCGCACAAGCAATCATTTATATTTAATTTGTAATGCCTGCATTTTAGGAGCAGCAACAGCATTGCTTTGTAATTTGCTGGCCCGTCTTCCGGGAATGGAAAGCGAATTGCCCATTAACTCGGTAACGGCTTTTATTGGCGCACCGGTTGTTATCTCAGTAATCTGGAAAAAACGCAAAGAAAATTTTTAGCCCATTAGCATGAATAAAAACCTACTGCACATTAGAAATCTTTCGATAGGTTACGGCAGCAAAATTGTAGCCGGCGATTTATCCGCCATTGTTCCATCAGGAGAATTAATTTGCCTGTTGGGATCAAACGGAACAGGAAAAAGTACTTTGATGCGAAGTATTTGTGGCTTTCAGCCTGTTTTAGGAGGTTTAATTGTGATTGATAATCGGGAAGTTCATCAATTGAACGAAAAGGAGTTGTCGAAACAGATTGCAGTGGTGTTAACCGATAGAGTTGTTGTTCCGAATGCGAATGTGCAGGAGTTGGTAGGTTATGGCCGCAGTCCTTACACAGGGATGCTGGGACGATTGAACGCTGCAGATAAAATTATTGTTGCTCGCGCCATGGAGCAATGCGGAATTGCACACAAAAAAGACAGCTTGCTTACTTCTTTAAGCGACGGAGAGAGACAAAAAGCTTTTATCGCCAAAGCTCTTGCTCAGGATACGCCGCTAATTATATTGGACGAACCAACTGCTTTTTTAGATTTGCCCGCCAGAGTTGAGATCATGCAGTTGTTACGGGATATTGCCAATACATCCGGAAAATCCATTTTAATGTCTACCCACGATCTGGATTTGGCATTGCAGCTATCGGATCGCTTTTGGTTGCTGCAAAATGGAGGTCCGCTAATCACAGGTAGTCCGGAAGACTTACTGCTTAAAAATGCCTTTCAAAAAATGTTTCAGCACAAAGGAATTGTGTTCGACAATAAAACAGGTTTGTTTAAAGTGATGCATGCCCAGCACTCACAGGTAGCAGTAAAAGGTCATGGATTCGAATATGTTTTACTCAGGAGAGCCTTATCCCGAAAAGGAATAAAAGTAATAAGAGCAAATTCGGATGACTGCAACCGTGTGGAGGTGAATAAAGATGCCCAAAAACCATTCTCCTTGTATATCGGTGACCAATGCATACAGTCTGAAGACTCTGTTGAAGTTTTTGTGAATCGCGTATTGGCTGCAAAGAGTTTGCTTGAGGTACAAAGTGAATCATGCGTACTGTCTGAATAAACTAACATTTTGCTTCCCGTTTAGAATTGCTTGAAAATGAGATCTCCTTTGTCTCATGAATGAAAGCTTTGTATCCCTTACTTTTCTTTTAGCCTGTTTTTTTTCACTTTTTGCTGAACTACAGCAATTACTTGAAAAATAGAATCTAATAAGGTTAATATTTACATATTTTGTTAATTTTGAAAACAATCAAAAATTTCAGATTCCAATTTGGAATACAATGGATTCAAAAAATGTTTGTGTAAGGTAGAGACGCAATGCTTCGCGTCTAAATTGCAATAATTAATGGGGTAAAGACGCCATGCTTGGCGTCTGAATTGTAAATGAAATTAAAGGATACCATTCATGGCATCAGAAAAGGATAATTATATATGAGACGCGAAGCATTGCGTCTGTACAGAATAATAAATAAAAATGGCAGAAAAATTTCAAAATAAATACCGCATACCATCCGCCCGATTAAAAGATTGGGATTACGGATCGAATGCCATTTATTTTGTGACCATTTGTACCCACGAACGCGAACATTATTTTGGCGGAATTACCAATGGAAAAATGATTTTGAATGAAATTGGGGAATTGGCCGCAAGCGAATGGATGAAAACACCCGAAATCAGACCCGATATGAATTTGGAATTGGGCGAATTTGTAATCATGCCAAATCATTTTCATGCCCTAATCACCATTGGCAAAAATAATTCCAATACGGGTACAGACACGATGCATCGCGTTTCAAATGAAACAAAACTGTATTCAGACGCGAAGCATCGCGTTTCAAATGAAACAAAACTATATTCAGACGCGATGCATCGCGTCTCTACGTTTGGATCACAATCCAAAAATTTGGCATCAATCATTCGCGGATTCAAATCATCCGTGACCATCAATGCCCGAAAAATCAATTCCAATTTCGCATGGCAAACCCGGTTTCACGATCATATTGTGCGCGATTTTGATTCCTGTCACAGAATAGAACAATACATACAAAATAATCCAGGCAACTGGAAAAACGACGAGATGTATGAATGGTAGAGACGCCATGCTTGGCGTCTGGTTTGCGGGGTAGTAAAAGTAAATGTCAAATTAACTGATACAAAAATAAATGGTTCCCAACTACAATGAAGATCAATTGTTAAAACACAATTACAGCGAAGACGAATTAAGATTTCTAAACCTGCTTGCTGAGAAATTTCCCACAGTTCAAGCCGCCTGTACCGAAATCATTAATCTTGAATCAATCATGAATCTGCCCAAAGGTACTGAGCATTTCCTTACAGATATTCACGGAGAATACGAGACCTTTAGTCATGTGCTGCGAAATGCATCGGGCATGGTACGAAAGAAAATTGATATTGTTTACGGGAACACAATCAGCGAAAAAGAAAAGAATCAGCTGTCAACACTCATTTATTACCCTGAGGATAAACTCAAACTCATCACAATCGAGCAAGATAATCTGAACGAATGGTTTGCGGTTACGCTTCGCAGACTGATTGACGTAGCCCGCGTTTCGGCCGATAAGTATACACAATCGAAGGTGAGAAAAGCCATGCCACCCGATTTTGCTTATGTAATTGATGAATTGCTGAATGAGCCTAACGCGAAAAAGGAAAAATATTTCGAATGCATCATACAATCCATTATCGATGTAGATCGGGCCAACCAGTTTATTGTAGCCATTAGTAAGTTTATACAACGCTTGCTGATTGATCGGCTGCACATTATTGGTGATATATATGACAGAGGTCCCTATGCCGATAAGGTAATGGATGTGATACAGGATCATTATTCGGTAGATATTCAGTGGGGAAATCATGATATTGTTTGGATGGCAGCGGCATCAGGAATACGTGCCAGTATAGCTGCCGTAATTCGTTTGAGTGCCCGATACAACAATCTGGACACGCTGGAAGATGCCTACGGGATTAATCTGATGCCATTGGCTACCTTTGCCATGAAAGCCTACGAGGGGGATCCGTGTGAGGCTTTTATTCCTAAGAATACGCCGGTAGAAAACATCGGATCGACTCAGATTAAACTGACCAGTAAAATGCACAAAGCCATTATGGTGATTGAAATGAAACTGGCAGGAGAGATCATTCAGCGAAATCCGGAAATGGAAATGGACGACCGCTTGCTTCTCGACAAAATTGATTATGAAAAAGGTACTGTGAGAATTGACGGACGGGAACTGGAACTGAACGACAAATCATTTCCAACTATCGATCCAAATAATCCTTATCAACTAACCGAAGAGGAGAGAATGCTGACTGAAAAACTTCAATTTTCCTTTTTGTATTGCGACAAACTGCAGCGGCACATTAAAACATTATTCTCAAAAGGTGGTACTTATCTTTCCTACAATTCAAATCTGCTGTTTCATGGCTGTATCCCTCTCGACGAAACGGGAAATTTTAAAGAGCTTACTTTACTGGGCGAAAAATACAAAGGGAAGGCCTTGTGCGATCAGTTTGATTTAATTTCCCGGCGGGCTTATTTTAACCGCGAACATCCCGAAAAAAGGAACAAAGACCGTGATTACATGTGGTATTTGTGGAGCGGGGCTTATTCGCCGCTTTTTGGCAAAAAGAAAATGGCCACTTTCGAACGATATTTTCTGAACGATAAAGAAGCTCAGCGCGAAGAAAGCAATATGTATTACAAGTTGAGGGATGATAAAGATTCCTGCTGTCGGATTTTAAAAGAATTTGGACTCGATCCCGAAGTATCGCACATTGTTAACGGGCATGTGCCGGTAAAAGTGGGAAAAGGAGAAAGTCCGGTGAAAGCGGAGGGGAAACTCTTTGTGATTGACGGAGGAATGTCGAAGCCCTATCAAAAGGTGACCGGTATTGCCGGATATACCTTAATTTATGATTCTTACAGTTTAATTTTGGCCGAGCATACCTCTTTCGAATCGAAACACAAAGCCATTCACGATGAAGTGGATATTGTTTCAACCCGAAGCATGATTGAGCACGCAACCAAACGAATAAGAGTGGGCGACACCTATATTGGAGCCAATCTGCGCCAACAAATTCTCGATCTGAACCGATTGCTGGATGCGTACCGAAAGGGTGTTGTAAAAGTGAAAAGTGTAGGTTAAATGAAAGTATATCGATACGCTAAGACCTGAAAGTTCTTGCAATCTATTTTATTTGGAGCAGGACTTAAAAATAAAATTTCAAAAAGGCTGAATCATTGTGATTCAGCCTTTTTTTGAATTCTCGAGCTTGAAATATGTTTTGCTGGAGTGAACTTGTCTTCTATATTTTTGGTATGATAAACTCCAATTGGATACATAGAAGTAAATAACATTCTGAAGAACACATATAAATAAATCCATGATCTTGTTTTTTATTCTATGATCATAATCTCCTTTGGTATATTTTGTTAATTTTGAAAACAATCAAAAACTTCCGACCCTAATTTGCGAATAAAATGGATTCAAAAAACATGGTACTCTATGGATTAGCCGCGATTGCAGGCTTTTTTATTTTAAGAGCTTTGTATAGAGGCATACGAGGCAGACAAATGTTGCAAGAAAGATTACTAAAAGAATATCGACAAGCTTTAAACGGAATAGATCGCCCAATAGCATTAGCCGCTGGGAGAGCCTATTTTTCTTTTCTCAGAGGAAACAATGAACTTGCTCAAATAGATGAGCAAATGATTGCCAATGATATGAAGGCAATGCCTCAGGAGAAAAGTCAATCTCTTCAGGAAGATTCGAATGATATCATAAGTAAATTGGAAAGATTAGCTAAACTGAAAGAACAAGGAGTTTTAAACGACGCTGAGTTTTATGAACAGAAAGCTAAGATACTTAGCCTTTAAGAATATTTTCTACAGCCAAATTTAAATACCTATGAATAAAAATAATCTTTCGGAAAGAGATATTTGCACCGATCTTATTTGTATCAGTAGTCGTGAAATTCGTTGAGACCTTTATAAGTGGGATTGCCGGCTAAGGGTTTAAAATTATAAATTCGGAATTATGAATGTGAAAGTAATAAGTATTTTGGCTATCGTATTAGTTGCAATTTGGCTTGGCTTATACAGTTGGAAATGTAGAAATAGAATAAAAAACTATAAATGGGTTTTTGAATGGTTCTATCCATGTATCGTTTTTTTAATTTCGATAAGCGTTCTTTATCTTTTAGTTAATAGATTTATTGAAGCTACAGCCGGAGAATTTACATGGCACATGAAAACTGAAGCTTGGTCTTATTTTGGGGCTTTTATTGGGGCTATATTATTAGCTGCAACACTTATTTATCAGATTAGGGCTTCACGTCGTCAACAAGTTGAGTCCAAGTTTTTTGAATTGGTTAAATATTATCGAGATAATATTTCCGAAATGCGAATTCGAAATCCGTTTTATTATAACGACGATAAGGGAAGAGTCTACGAAGAGAAATTTGTTGAAGGTCGTAGGGTAATGAAAATAATCTTCGATCAATACAAAGTCGCTTTTGGTATTTGTAAGCAATACAAGATCGTACCCGAATATAAATTTGAAAAGTTACTAAATACAATAGTTCGTTAAGTTTTGACTTATAATGTTGAAAATGAGAAGAATAAGCAGTGTTTAAGTTTGGATAATCCCTTAAGAATCAGTATCTTAATGTTTGTTTTCGAAGCAATTATTAAGTATGACTCTCAAAGGAAAATCCAATAGCAAATATCATATAAAAAATATTTTAGACAAAATGTCTGGTGTA
>NZ_MVDE01000003.1 GCF_002843385.1 Labilibaculum manganireducens | reverse complement strand
AGTCATACTTAATAATTGCTTCGAAAACAAACATTAAGATACTGATTCTTAAGGGATTATCCAAACTTAAACACTGCTTATTCTTCTCATTTTCAACATTATAAGTCAAAACTTAACGAACTATTGTAATTAGGAATTAAAAATTAAAATAAAATACGGTATTGAGAGTTATGAGGATCTCAGATCTAGTATCTCATTTCTCATATCTAAATTAAAAGGAGATAAAATTATGCATGACGGATGCGCAGGAAGTTTCGAGAATGGAAAACAAGTAGTTGACAAAGTAAGAATGATGGGTTTTGCTCAGCAATTAATGCCAATGCCTTTGGATATTGAATGTCATGGCTGTAAAGAAACCTTCACCATGGAAGAATTCGAAGGACATTGTCCGAAATGTGATATGGTACACGGTGTAACGCCTTGTCACGCTTTTGATCCGAACAACATTATGGCGGCAGGTATCGGCTATTAATTTGATTGGTAGGGACACGCCATGGCGTGTCTGTTCATTAGATCCCAACAGAGCAATTGCTCTGTTGGGATTTTTCATTTTCAGACAGCCTTCCAGGTGCGTTTTCGCAATCCGATCGGCATAATAAACCCTCAATTCTTCGACTTCGGGATACCTCAACCTATCCTTCTCCTGAATGAGAAGAGAACACATCTCCAAATCAGCACAAATCAGAAACTCCCTTTCTCCTTTAGGAGAAGGGGTTGGGGGATGAGGTGTTTTGTTTTGCCAATACAGCACCAAAACGAACTTTATTTTTAACTTTTTCTTATTCTTCCACAATACATTTTTCCCTATCTTCAGCTACTGCAAAAATTAACTGCAACATGAAGAAACGGCTTATCATATTATCGGATTTGTGGGGATTTGAAGAGGCGGTATGGATGCATTCTTATCAAAAGATATTGAATCCGTACTTCGAAATAGAATACTTCGATTCCCGTAAGTTGGTTGATCTTGATTTGTCGGATAATTCGGAAGGACGGCTTCATGCCAGGTTTGTAAACGGAGGAATTGATCGTGGAGTGTACAAACTTGGCCTGCAGGAGAAAGAGACCATTATTGTTCTTGCTTTTAGTGTAGGAGGGGTAATTGCATGGAAAGCCGGGCTGAAAGGTCTTAATATCTCCACTCTTTATGCTATCTCATCAACTCGGTTGAGATATGAAAAGGAAAAGCCGGACTGTAAGTGTGTCCTTTATTTCGGAGCCAACGATCGATACAAACCAGATGCAAAATGGTTTCAGGATTTGAATCTTGATTTTAATTTAATAGAAGATAAAGAGCATGAAATGTATAGGGAAGAAGATTTCGCAGAAAGCCTTTGTCAAAAAATAATAAAAGAACAAACCGAAGCCGGAAACCAGTTAATAAATTGATTAAACAGTAGAGTTGTAATACGAATATTATTAAAAAAAATATCATGGAAAATAAAGAATATTCTAAAATTTACCGAATTATTCATTGGGCAATAGCTGTTTCTTTTTTACTGTTGTTAGCAACTATATTTTTGAGATCAACTTGGTTGAATAAAAATAATGTGGCAGATATTATACAAAATTATTTGGTGAGTATTGATCTGTCTTTATCGCATGACCAGCTCATTCGTTTAGCAAAACAAATACGACAACCAATGTGGAATTGGCATTTGTACATTGGATATGTATTGGTTGGGTTATTTGCGGTTCGTTTCACGATTCCATTTTTTGGACAAATGAAAATTCAAAATCCACGGGATAAAAATTTATCAGTAAAAGAGAAAATTCAAAAATGGACGTACATCATTTTTTATGTATGTGTATTGATTTCATTAATTACCGGAATTTTTATAGAATGGGGACCGAAAAGTTTGAAAAAATCAATGGAAGGAATACATGTACTTTCTAATTATTACTTGATTCCTTTTATCGCAATTCATTTGGCAGGGGTTTTAATTGAGGAAGTTACGAGTAAAAAAGGAACCGTTTCGAGAATAATAGGAGGATTGAAAGGTTAGAACCGCATTGGTAAAATTGACAAAGATGAATAAGGAACACATTATAGGCAGAACCGTAGAATTTGTAAAACAAACACTTGCCGATGCTGAAGGCGGGCACGATTGGTGGCACATCTATCGGGTTTGGAAATCGGCAAAAGAGTTGGCTAAGACAGAAAAGGTAGATTTGTTTGTGATAGAGCTGGGTGCTTTGCTTCACGACATTGCCGATTCTAAATTTTACGATGGAGATGAGGAAATTGGCCCGCGTTTGGCCAGAGAATTTCTTTGCTCCCTTTCGGTGGATGAGCAAACCATTCTTCATGTAGAGAACATCATTACCAACATCTCGTTTAAAGGAGGCAGGGAAGTTCAGAAATTTAAATCGCCGGAGCTGGATGTGGTGCAGGATGCCGACCGGATGGATGCCATTGGCGCCATAGGCATTGCCCGGACTTTTAACTACGGCGGGCATAAAAACCGCGAAATATACAACCCAGGCATTCCTCCCAACCTAAACATGACGAAAGAGGAATACAAAAACAGCGATGCGCCAACCATCAATCACTTCTACGAAAAATTGCTTTTGTTAAAAGATAGAATGAACACAAATGCAGGTAAAGCGATGGCCGAAAAACGCCATGCTTTTATGCAGGTATATCTTAATCACTTTTATCAGGAGTGGGAAGGGAAATAAGTTCCAAGGAGAAAGGCAAAAGTCCGTCAGTGGTTTTCATTCCTTACGTTGACTGGAAAGTCGAGAACTCGAAGGGTCAAACAGTCCAACAGTCAAGAAGAAGCCAATTTACTAGTTCTCCCATCTTGAGGGGAGATCCCGACAGGGAGAGGGGTGCTTTGAAAGTTAAAGAGTCTTGAAGAGTCAAACAGTTCAATAGTCGAAAAATACAAAATGGAAGTGTGGATTATTTTCAATTGCTTTAGCTGTTGCATTGTTTTGGAAAGTCTTGAAAAGTCAAAGAGTTGCCGTTGCAGAGTATGGCATAACTCACCTAAATCATAGCCGGTTCCTCCAATTTCAGTCCTGACTCACATGCAAAGCCTGTTTTTGTGCCGAATTACCCTTCACTTCATTAGAAATGATCGATTCTCACATTGCTTGCAGCCTTTTCTCTAAAGAAAAGGCCAGAAATGAACTCGTATTTGCATTGCCGAAGAGAAAATGGACAGTTTGACATGCTCACAAGCCCTTTTTTATAAGGAAATATCCGAATTTGCATTAAAATGAATACCGCCGAAGAGAATTTGATCATATTAACATTCAATTCGCCCATTTCACATCAGAATTGCTCACAATTACATTCAAATCGTTCATTGCCGAAGAGAAAACGCTCAAATTTGCACAAACGAGTTCATTTTTAATCAGAAATCTGCCAATTTGTCCTTCACTTATCAATGCCGAAGAGGAATTGCTTGCATTGGTACTGAAATGCACAATGCCGAAGAGGAATCGCTTGCATTGGTACTGAAATGCACAATGCCGAAGAAGAATTACTTGCATAAATCTATTTGTGCTTGAATCACGAAGAGTAATCCCTTCAATTTTCCATTCAATACTTGGTTGCATCCTAAACTTTATGAACAGCATCGAACTATTGATTATAATTTGCTGGATTTGGGTTTGTGGAACGGGAATGGGTGTTGTTGCTCTATATTTTTGGCCTCAAATGACCTCGACTAAATATTTGAAATTCGTAAAGATAGATTATGAAGAACAAATAAGAAATAAAGACTTCAAGTTGCTAAGAAAACTTGCAGGTGAACGTATTGGCGAGAAATATGCAGAGCTGGATAATTAAGATTTCAAAAGTGTGGGGTTTGCAATTTTCTACCTTAGGCATCGGGAGCCCAATAAATTTCAGAAAGACAATCAGACTCAAAAAAAAAGTATAACTTGATTGCAATTGATTTAGGGTTTTAGACAAATTACTGTTAGCTGTACTATAAATAAGAGAATATGATTGAGATCTATTATAAGAATAATGCGATACAGAAATATAAATCGATTGATGAAATTGAATATTTACCAGACAATATATTCAGTATCCGGTTTATTGATTTTAGGAATTCAGATTTGGAACTGATTTCTGAAAAGTTTGATCTTGATTTAACTTCTTTCAGTAAAAAAGAGGATATCGAAATAAGTTCCCATTATATCGATTCACCTGACCAGTTGTCTTTAAACTTTACGATTCCAAGCTATTCTTCCAGTGATTTTTTTGTGGAAAAAGACATTTCCTTTCTGATTAAAAACGAAATTGTATTTACATTTCTTTCACCCGATATAGAAGATAGCTTGAATCAATTAACACAATCTATTTATAATTTTGAGAACACAAAAATTGACACCTATCATCAACTTTTCATTTTTCAAATAGGGGTAATCTCCGATTACTATGCTGATATTGTCGAGCTGATTTCAAAAAAAATCAGAGACCTTTTCCAAAATACGCTCAAATAGAAACAATTCAAGGAAAATGACTTGGATTACATTGCCGGATTAAGATTCAATAATCTTCTTATTCGGGAATCCCTTTCCGAGTTTCAAAGGATTCTTCTTCTTTTAAAAAAGAGCTATAAAAATAAGAACCACACATCCATTAAAATTAGTGAAGAACTAAACGATCTTAGAGTAATAGCAGATTATTTGCAATACAATTTTAATAGATTGGATGATTTGCATGGGAATATAAATTCGAAGATAGAATTGGAACAAAATAAGATTTTTAAAATTCTTACCATCATTACAGTATGCATATCACTGCCTACTTTAATTGCAGGTGTATATGGAATGAATTTTAAATACATGCCGGAGTTGGAATGGGATTTCGGATATCCATTTACTGTTCTGGGTTTAATTGTGAGTTTTATTATCCCATTAGTCTATTTTAAAAGAAAGAAATGGTTTTAAAATCGTATCGAACGAATAACAATACAATCAATAATACTTAAGAATATAAGCAAGTAGATTATAGCTTATAAGACAAATTAGCCTTATTCCAACAAACTTAATCATGACAAATAAAATCAAAATTACAATCGCATTTCTCTGCCTTGCGGCAGGAGTAACTTATCATTTTTATTTCCAGGGCAGGATTGTTATAATCGACGAAGAAATTACGGATTTTCTTTCGGGTTTTTTAAGTGGTGTAGGAGTAAGTATCCTGCTTGTCAGTATTTTCAGGAAGGATAAAAAACAGCTTGCATCAGGTTCTGAGCAGTAAGAAGTAAATAAAAAAGATTGACCTAACAACAACGCGCAAATGGAAAAATCAGTAAACAAAGGAGTTCAGGAATTTATAGACAAAACGGGAGCAAGTGATCCTATAAAGCATCAGATTTTACTTGAGCTGCGTAAGATTGTTTTTGAGAATTTCCCTGATGTTAAGGAACGAATGATGTATGGTGGCATCATGTTTTCTCTTGACGACGATTTTGGAGGTGTGTTCGTATATAAGAATCATGTTTCTTTTGAGTTTGGTAATGGATTCTTATTTCAGGACCCTGAAAAGCTGCTGGAAGGAAATGGTAAATATCGCCGCCATGTAAAAATCAAATGCCTTGATGAGGTGAAAACAAAGAAGCTTGATTTTTTTGTGAAACAATCTCAAATCGACGAACAATAAATGTTGCAAGAGGGTGTCCGAAAAGTAAAGTTTTATTTGAAAATGTCATGTTGAGCGAAGTCGAAACATCTGTTATTCAAAGATAAAGATTCTTCGTCCCGATTCATCGGGATCAGAATGACAATAAGATTGACCTTTTTGGACACCCTCTTTTTTATTTCACCTGATTTCTCCAGCTAAGATCACAAGCTTCGTTTAAAATTGTATAAACATCATATTCGGTAAGGCTGGTTTGATTGATTATTTGATCGCGGAAATTATCGGCATACATGTTCATATAACTAAAATCGGCTCCTGAGCCCAACAGATTTCGGGCATAAGGAGTAAATAATTTTACAAGCTCATCCAAAACTTCTTGTCTGGTAGATTGCTTGTTTAGTACGGATAAATTATTCATAATTTATTGTTTTTTATAAGAAAACATTTTGCGGTAGCAGCGTTTGCGTTTGTGCTGAATGTGATCGAATGATTTCCAAAGCTGAATAGCTACATGATTGTTCTCAAGCATTCCGGTTGTTTCCGCAAATTTTAGTCCGTCACTATTTGATGTTTTTAGCAATTCATTCATCAATATGGATACGAATCCCAGTTTTTGGCAGTCGTGATCTACACCAGTCAGCATCAAATCCATTTCGGTAGGATGTTTAAGTGCCTTTTTCAGATGCCACCAGCCAAATGGTAATAATTTGCCCTTGGCTTTTTGCAGGGCTTTCGATAAGGAAGGCAAAGCAATAATGAATCCAACCAATTTGTCTTCTTTGCTTAAAATGATTTTAACGTATCGGGGATTCAGAATGGGAAAGTATTTTGAAATGTAGAAACGGATTAACTTTTCGGGGAGTTTAATAGAGCCAAACAAATCGGAGAAGGCATCGTTAAAAACCTTAAATATTTTTTCTTTGTAGGGTTCCAGCTCTTTTTTTGTTGTGAAGTTTACGGTTTGCAGATCATATCTTTTTTTGATTAGTTCGGCAACCCGGCTTGCTTTTTCCGGAGTTTCTTCCGGCAGACTGATTCTGAATTCCAACCAGTCAATTTCCTTCACGTAAGCCAACCTTTCGAAATGATTTTGATAGTAGGCAAAATGATAATCGGAAGCCATGGAAGGAAGCCATTCATGTCCTTCAATCAACAAACCGGCATGATCCAGGTTCGAAAATCCCAGCGGTCCGCTCACACCAATCATACCTTCACTTTTCAGCCATTCTTCAGCAACTGCAAAAAGTTTTTCGGAAACTTCATGGCTGTCAATAAATTCCATTCGGGTAATTCGGCCAATTTTCTCACCTTGTTTTTCGATACACAAGTGGTTTACAATGGCGCCTATTCGGCCAACTATTTTGCCATTTTTGTAAGCCAGCCAAAATTTAGCCTTGCAAAAATCAAAAGCGGGATTCTTTTCGGGCAGTAAGAGTTCCAGTTCGCCAGCTTTAAAAGGAGGTACCCAAAATTCATTATTCTTATACAATTTAAACGGAAAGTTAACGAATGCTTTGCGTTGATTTTGATTTTGAACTTCTACGATTTGGATACTCATAAAAAATATGTTTAGGCGAATTCAGCATCATCAATGATACTCCTTTCCCGAATAGATTTGTGGAAGGCTAAAAGTAAGGATTAATGACTGTAATACCTACTCGTGAAATTAAAGGGAAATTAAATTTAGAATGTTTATGCTTAAGATCAGCCCGGGTTTTTAGTTGTGACTGGTTCTTTGTTTTCTTGTAAACACCCAGGCACCAATAATTGCTGTGAAAGGAGCAACCAGCACCAATCCAAAACTACCGACCAATGTGTGCAGTATTTCACCTGAAACGTAATTTAGGTTCAGGATATTAATCATTGGGGTTCCGTGTGCAATGCTAATTATATTTTTGGCATATTCTAATATTATTGTAAATTGGTGAATAGTTGTGATAAAAGGTCAAAAAGATATGATAAAAGCAATTTAGAGGGTGTTTTTAGAGGTGAATAAAAAACACTATGAATAATTGAGAATATAATTGAATATAGATAATAGAGACTAGAGTCTTGGGTGTCTTTAAAGTGCCAAGGCATAATTAAAAGATAAATTACATATGCAAAATTTAGTAAATATTCATGGGGTTAAGATTCTAAGTAAAGTGGAACAAAGAAAAATTAGTGGTGGACAGCCAGTATTAAAATCGTGTGGACCTGAGGGAGAATGCCCTTCTGGTTTTTGTTGTCGAGGTGGAGCCTGTATTGATGATACTCCTGTAAATGGAACTATTCCTGCATGCGATCCGATGTAGAAATTAACATCAAAATCCTGCTTAACTTGTAATTATACGTTTAAATTGAAGTCCTTCGCTTCAATATAGAACCCATAAGTATTTCAAAGTAATATAAGTTTTCTCCAACCTTTGAATTTAATGAGTTATAGAAGCAGAGTAATAGAAATTAATTCGTTAAGAGACTGTTTTTTATTTGAGAGAAATGGTCTCTTGTTTTTTTCTTGTAAACACCCAGGCACCAATAATTGCTGTAAAAGGGGCAACAAGCACCAATCCAAAACTCCCGACCAATGTGTGCAGTATTTCACCTGAAACGTAATTTAGGTTCAGGATATTAATCATTGGGGTTCCTTGTGCAATAAATACCATTAATAAAGCTGAAAATCCGCCTGAATAGGCTAGAAGCAGAGTTGTTGTCATTGTTCCTACAACGGCTTTTCCTACCGAGAAACCTGATTTCCGTAACTGTTTGGCTGTAATGCTGTTGTTTTGTTGGTACACTTCAGCCTGCGAAGCGGCAATATCCATAGCAATATCCATTACGGCTCCTGATGAGGAGATGAAAATCCCGGCCAGAAAAATTTCGGTTAAGTTTAGATATGAATAGCCCGAATAGAGCAAGGTTTCGGAAAATGGTTTAATGGCACCATGAATATTGAATAGTTTTCCAAAGAGTATGGCCATGATACAGGTGACAGCGATACCACTCATGGCTCCGAAAAAGGCCACAAGCCCTTTTCTATTGGTTCCGGCTACCAAAAAGATGATTACAGAGGTAAGCAAAGCAACGATACCCAGCGAGAGAGGGATTGGGGCATAACCTTTAAGTAATCCGGGCAATAGTAATTTCCAAATAGTGATTCCGGCAAAAAGAAACGAAAGCATTGCCTTTACACCGGTCCATCCTGCAAAGGAAACCAGAAAAAGAACAAATAATCCAAGTAAGAAAGCTTCCAGATTAATTCTGTAATGATCGATTACATTGGCGCTGATTATTTCAGATTTATCCTGATTAAAATTAAGAACCGTGAGTGTTTTATCACCGGGAAAAAAATATTTATCGAATTCCATTCTTCCAATCAACTGATTAAAGGCAGTCAGTTCTTTTCCTTTGAATTTCCCGTTTAATATTTTAATCTGAACTGTTTGCGATCCTGTTTTTAGAATTCCGGTTTCTACAACAAGAGAATTATCTGTTGCTAAAACCAAGGCTTTTACACGTTCTGAATTTTCATAATTATTCTCAGAAAATCCTGTGGGAAGATATAGTATAACTGTACTTAAAATCAGAAGCAAACCAACCAATATAAGATCTGATTTTTGAGGAAGCTGGAATTTGAACATAGTTGTAAAGGTATTGAAAAGTTGAAAGTTTTGAGGAGTCTTGAATGGTTGAAAGGTGAAATAACCATGGACTTTTCGGCTTGATAAAAAAACGCCCTGCTAAGCTGCAGGGCGTTTCATATCTATTTCAGATTTTATTTGTTTTCAATCAGTTTCATCAGGTTTTTAGGAATGTCGGTATTGTCAAAAAAACCAGTAAACAAACTTGCTCCGGTACCAATTGAGCGAATAGGTATTGGTGAAGCCGTGTGCGAATAAGATGTCCAGCCGATACCTGCTTTGTGCGATAGAATATGGCAAGCAGTTACGGTAAATGGATCGTAACTTCCGTACAGCAAATAGAACTGATCATTTTTTGTCATTTCATCAGCATAAGTCATACTCTTTTCAAAGGCATCTTTCAATTGCTGCATTTCAAATGGTGATAATTGAAGACCTTTTGATGCATCACCCAGACCAAAATGTTCTTTTACCAGTTCCAAACCATCAGCAACGCTGTAATTATCTGCATGTTCTTGTTTGTACAAAGCTAATTTATCTGAAAAAGCCTCGTAAGATATGTTTTGGTATTGAAGTAAATTAAAAGACGAGTCGTAATGACTGCCGGCAAATCCCAATGCCAAACCTCCAGTTTCGTGATCGCCGCAAACAAGAATTAATGTTTCTTCAGGATGTTTATTGTAGAATTCCATTGCTGTTGCCACAGCTTTATCGAATTGTAATACTTCTTTTATTACCGAAGCAGCATCGTTGGCATGACTTGCCCAGTCAATTTTTCCTCCTTCAACCATCATGAAAAAGCCATTGCTGTTATCTAAAAGCTGAATGCCTTTTTCGGTAAAATCGGCCAATGAAATATCCGCTCCGTTTTTCTGATCTATTGAATAGGGAAGGGCAGAGCCTGCGGCTAATTTGGGGGCAATAGCAATAATTTTATCATCTCCTTTTTTTAGCTTTTTAAAATCATGAACCGTATTTACAAAAGTATATCCTCTCGATTCAGCAACTTTCATAGAGTTAGGTTCTTTATCTTTAATATCTTCAGATGCTCCCATTCCAAAATTCGACAGGGAACTTTCTTTTGTTGTTTTGCCATCTCCTTCAGGGTGCTTAAACCCACCACCAGCAAAATAATTGAAATCGCTTTTACTTAAATCCAGGCTGATTTTATAATACATGTTTCGGGTAGGCTGATGAGCATAGAAAGTTGCCGGTGTAGCATGATCGATAGAAACCGATGATACAATTCCAACTTTATAGCCTTTTTCTTTTGCCATTTCAGCAATGGTTTTTAATGGCTGCAATCTTTGTGCATCCATCGAAATGGTGTTAATTGTAGTTTTATGTCCGGTAGCCAGTGCAGTACCTGCAGCGGCAGAACCTGTAATGAATCGGTTGAGTGCGTAGGTGGTATAAAATCCTTGATTAGGAAGAGTACTCAACTGTAATTTTTTAATGCCGTTCCCGTTTTCCAAAGATCCCAAATAGGCTTCTGCCGCATTGGTTTGCGATAAGCCCATACCATCGCCTATAAAATAGAAAATATATTTGGGCGCTTTACTTTTGTAAGAATCTCTTTTGCTGGGTTGAGCAATGCTGTTAAAGGAAATCAGCAGTAATGCAATGGCAAGAATTTGTTTCAAGTTGATCTTGGTTTGTAACATTTTATTTTGTTTAAATTTTACCAAATCTACTAATTAAATATTATTCGTAATGAGTTTAAATAGTTAATTTGATATTAATTTATAGTCGTGTTGTTTTTAAAAATCCCTGAGGTTTTCTTTGTTTCTGGAATTAAATAAATCTTTTCCTTCCGGCGTATAAAGAAAATCAATTTGTTCTTTAAAAAAGTCAATAACTTTGCTGCGAACCACTTTCATGGTAGAGTTTAGCAACTTATTTTCTTCGGTAAAAGCTTCGGGTAAAATTCCAATTGCTGTTGGCAGCCATCTGTGAGGAAACATGTCTTCGTGTTTTCCTCCCGGACGATACTCATTTAGATCGTTTTGTATTAATTCCAAAGCTGCTGTTTGTCCTTCCTCCGATTCCAAAGTAAGATGGAGTGGTTTTAATCGAGCCAGAACAGCCCCTTTGTTGGGAACCACCAGTGCAATGGTATAAGGATTTTGGTTGTTGTAAAGTATACACTGATCAAGTAATGGTGATTGATCCACAAATGCTTCTTCAATTCCTTCAGGGCTAAATTTTTCACCGTCATTGGCAATCAAAAGAGATTTGAAGCGACCCAGTACATAAAGAAAACCATCCTGATCTACATAGCCCATATCGCCGGTATGCAACCAGCCGTCACGAAGAGTTTCAGCAGAGGCTTTATCGTTTTTCCAGTAGCCTTTCATTACATTACCGCCTTTGATCACAATTTCGCCTTTTTCGCCAACAGGAACTGTGTTCCCATTGTCGTCGCAGATTTTTAAATCCATATTGGGAACAATAAAGCCCGATGATCCTAATTTATGATTGTGGTGGGCATTGGAAGAAATAATCGGCGAAGCTTCAGATAATCCATAACCTTGATACATTGGAATTCCAATTGCGTAAAAGAAGCGCTGCAGTTCAATGTCTAACAGAGCACCTCCGCCTACAAAGAATTTTAAATTGCCGCCAAAATTCTCTCTCACTTTCGAAAAAAGTATTTTGTCATAGAACATGTATATCGGCTTTAGAAACATACGTGTTCCTTTTCCTTTATTCCAGCCGGCATCATTGTATTTGTAGGCTACTTCAAGAGCCTTATTAAAAAGTTTCTCGGCCTTGGGGCCTTTGGCTTTAATTCCTTTTTCGATATTTTTTTTGAAATTTTTAGCCAGAGCAGGAACACTTAAAATAATGTCGGGCTTAATTTCTTTGATATTATTGGGGATATTCTTTAATGCCTCCATAGGCGATTTACCTTGCTGAACAGCAGCAATCGAAGCACCTTTTAGCATGAAGCTGTAAATTCCCGCCGTGTGTGCAAATGAATGATCCCAAGGGAGTATTAACAAGGTTTTAAAGCTGGCAGGAATTTCCATCAAATTCGATGCCTGATACACATTACTCGCGTAGTTGTTGTGTGTAAGAATTATTCCTTTCGGATCGGCAGTCGTTCCGGAAGTGTAGGAGATGTTTGCATCATCATCTGCCGCAATGTTTTTTTGAATCTCTTTAAGTTTGGATTTATCATTTTCAGATAACTCTTCACCCATTTTCAGTAGTTGAGAAAGTGAAATTTCCTTCTCCTGAAGCTCAATATTTTTATCAAGAACAATTATGGTTTCAATATTTTCCAATTGGTCTTTAATTGATCTGATTTTTTCGAGATGATTGTTTGAAACAACAACAATACGGGCTTCCGAATGATTTAGGCGAAATTTAAGTTCATTTTGAGCATCCAGCTTTACAGATAAAGGAACATTTACCGCACCGGCAAATAAAATTCCAAGCTCGGAGAGCACCCATGCATTTCTCCCTTCGGAAAGAAGCCCGATTCGATCTGCTTTTTGAATCCCTAAAGAAAACAAGCCGGCCGCAAATAGCTGCACCTCGTCGTATAGTGATTGGTAACTAACAGATTGATAGTCTGAATTGGCTTTCTCCCAAAGAAAAGGATTTTCACCAAACAGATCAACGCTGTTCTCAAAGAGTTGTATGATAGTTTTCATTTACTTCTATATTGTAAGAATGCTCTTGATTTTAACGAGTTTCAAAAATAGCTGATTAGCCCGTTTTAAACAAGCTGTACGTATTAAAAAATTGTGAATGTATTTTAGTGCAGCTGCTTTAATATGTAAATAGCTAAAAACCTGCAAAAACTCCTTGATTTTCGTGTGAAGAATATCTAATTTCCCACTCGTTTTATTGAATGAAATTAATAAATGTTTTTTCTGAATCTTTTTCACCCAAAAGCGGGTTTTAGTTGTCTTTAAAGAAAGGATAATTAATAAATTACGACACAAACAACAACAACATACATAAGCCTAAACTAAATGAGTAATCTGGAAAAATATTTTAAAAAGTTTCGTAAAAATACGATTGGTCACGATGCCAGCTTTTATTCCCCATTCGGAAAGCAAAGAATTATTTACGGCGATTGGATTGCAAGTGGTCGCTTATATGCACCCATTGAAAAGAAAATAGCGGAAGAATTTGGTCCGTATGTAGCAAACACGCATACTGAAACGAACGAAACAGGTACTTTAATGACTCAATCCTATCGTCGGGCTCAAGAGTTGATTAAAAAGCATGTAAATGCAGATTCTGATGATGTAATTATTCATGCCGGTTTCGGAATGACTGCGGTTATTAATAAGCTGCAGAGGATTTTAGGTTTGAAAGGTTGTGGAATTTTAGGACGACATGCCTGTCAGAAAGAAAGAGAAAAACCAGTTGTGTTTATTACACATATGGAGCATCACTCCAATCAAACTTCATGGTACGAAACCAATGTTGATGTAGTTGTGATTCCTCCAGGGAATGATTTGACTATTGATCTGAACGAGTTGAGAAATCAGTTGGAGAAATACAAGGAACGTAAAATGAAAATCGGATCCTTTACAGCTTGCTCTAATGTTACCGGTATTGCGACTCCATTTCATCAAATGGCTAAATTAATGCACGAATTTGGTGGGATTTGTTTTATTGATTTTGCTGCTTCAGCACCCTACGTTGATATTAACATGCATCCTGAAGATGAATTGCAAAAATTGGATGGGATTTTCTTTTCACCCCATAAATTTTTAGGCGGTCCGGGTTCTTCCGGGGTAATGATTTTCGATTCGAAGCTATACAAAAATGAGGTTCCCGATAATCCGGGCGGAGGAACAGTAGATTGGACCAATCCATGGGGGAAATACAAATACGTTGATAGTATTGAAGCCCGTGAAGATGGCGGAACACCTGGATTTCTGCAGTCGATTCGAATTGCTTTGGCAATTGAAGTGAAAAATCAGATGGGTACTAAAAATATTGCTGCAAGAGAAGAAGAGCTTCTCCATTTGGCATTCGAGCGTTTAAAAGCAGTTAAAGACGTACATGTACTTGCCGAGAATATAAAGTCACGTTTGGGAATATTGTCTTTTTATGTAGAGTACATTCATTACAACCTTTTGGTAAAACTGTTGAACGACCGTTTTGGAATTCAAGTACGCGGCGGTTGCGCCTGTGCAGGAACCTATGGTCATTATCTGTTGGAGGTAAGTCAGGAACAGTCTGATGCGATCACAAGTGAAATTACATCAGGCGATTTAACTCACAAACCAGGATGGGTACGTTGGTCTCTGCATCCTACAACAACAAATAAAGAGGTTTTGTTTTTTATTGATAGTCTGGAAAAAATTGTGGAGAATTTCGAAGACTGGAAAAATGATTATTCTTACAATCGCAAAACAAATGAGTTTTTCTATAGTGGAAATCAAGAAGTCAAGAAAAAGATTGTTGTTAATGATTTATTCAAATTCTAATAAATTTGTCTCTTCTTTATAGATATGATTTTAATCCTGAGAATTTCTTTTCAGGATTTTTTTATATTTTTGATTTGAATAAAAAATAAAGATAAGCGTGTACGATATTATAGGAGATGTTCATGGTGAGGCTGCAACATTGCAGCATATGTTGCTTAGTCTGGGCTATATTGAAGGGGAGGAAGGATATTTTCATCCTGAAAGAAAAGCTGTTTTTGTTGGAGATTATGTGGATAGGGGACCCCATATTTTTGAGACACTCAGAATAATCCGGGAAATGGTTACTGCCGGTAATGCTTTTGCTATAGTGGGAAATCACGAACTGAATGTACTTACTTATTATACCAAAGATAATGATGGTCTGTTTTTAAAAGGGCATAATCTGAAAAACAAAACTCAAATTAAAAAGACCTACGAAGAGTTTAAATTGGATAAGGTGAAACGAAAATCTTATCTGAAATGGTTGCGGTCATTGCCTTTGTATTTGGAGTTGGATGGATTTCGTGTTGTTCATGCTTGCTGGGATCAGGAAGCGATAGAGCTTCTGAAAAAGGAAAACCCTGAAAATTGTTTAAGTAAGGAGTTTTTAAGAAAAATAAATTTTGAAAGAGGCAAAGTATTTGATGCTGCCATGCTTCTGTTAAAAGGGAGAGAGTTTGCGTTTCCTGATAATTTGGTGCTGAAGGATGATTATGGTTTTAAACGTTCAGCTTATCGGATTAAATGGTGGGAGCCGATGAATGGGAAAAGTTTTGATGAGATTTCATTTGGAAACAGATTTCGCTTGCCCCAATACACCATTCCATCTCAACTCTACTTTGATATTCCACTTTACTCCGAAGATGAATATCCGGTATTTTTTGGACATTATTGTTTGGGAGATAAAGCAGGTGTTGTTCGTAGTAATTTATGCTGCGTGGATGGTTGCATTGCTAATGACGGCGTTTTTGTTGCCTATCGTTGGGATAATACACTTCCATTGAGTCAGAAGAATATTGTTTCGGTAAAAAAAGTTAAGAAATCTTTGGTGAAGTAGACAGAATATTGCTCTCTATTTGTTTTGTTTTTTCTTCCAGTAAATCAGAAATAAAATTCCGGAGAAGGAAAGGGGAATAAACAGGAGTAAAACCATCCAACTATTGGAATCAATAAATGCATAAAGAGTGATTAAAATACTGCTGATTACTAGCAGTAAACCACCCAGTCCAACTTTCCGGAAAGAGATTAGAAAGCCACAGCCATAGGCAATCGAAAGTAGATAAAAGAGCAATGTCCATCCTTCATTGCCAGCAGTTTCCTTACTTAATAAGGCAATAAATTCAGGCACCATAAATAGCATGAAGATACCTGTAATCAGGAATCCGATAATTCTGGCTGCAATAAGATAAAACTGCGATGGATCGTCTTGAAATAACGTGCGTTTTTCTATAGGTTATGCGCTTTCTGATAATTTGCATTTTTAAATTACGGAAATACTAAAATAGAATCAAATTTAATTGCAAATGAGTGGCTTGCATAGATTGTGATGAGTGACTGTTTTTTGCAGTTTAGTTTTTTGTATTCTTAAAGTCTTTTTGCAGCTTTGCTCTATCAAAAGAAATAAACATGGATGAAATAAAAGTGATTGCATTTGATGCAGACGATACCCTTTGGGTGAATGAACCCTATTTCAGAGAATCTGAAATGGAGTTTTGTAATCTGATGAAAAATGGAATGAGCCTTGAGGAGGTTACCGAAAAATTATTTACAACGGAGATTGGCAATATTCCTTTGTATGGATATGGAACAAAGGCTTTTATTCTATCCATGATAGAAACAAGTTTGAAAATCACCAAAGGAAATATTAGTTCCGAAAAAATTCAGTCAATTATTGAATTGGGAAAACGGCAGATGAACAAGTCGATTGAATTAATTGATGGTGTTGTTGACGTACTGGAAAGTCTGCAGGGAAAATACCGATTGATTGTTGCTACCAAAGGCGATTTGCTCGATCAGGAAAGGAAATTGAAAAAATCAGGATTACTAAAGTATTTTCATCATATCGAGGTGATGAGTGATAAAAGGGAAGATGACTATAAAAAGTTGATTCAACATCTTGATATTCCTGCAAGTGAGTTTTTAATGGTTGGGAATTCCTTAAAATCGGATGTTCTTCCGGTACTTAATTTGGGTGGAAAAGCAGTTCATGTTCCATTTCATACAACCTGGGAGCATGAATTGGTGAGCGACGAAGAAATACAAACAGTAGGAATAACCGAAATTCAAAACATCAGGGAATTACTTCAGCTGGTATAAGTCTACTGTATTCTGGTTATTGATAAAATATCGATTCGTTCAACCAGCATTTGTTCATCATCTTTTTGTTGTTGAATTAATTTGACAACGTCCATTCCTTTGATCACTTTGCCAAATGCGGCAAAACCTTGTCCGTCCGGATTACGCATTCCTTCAAAATCTAAATTGGGTTGATCGCCGATACAAATAAAAAATTCTGTTGAGGCCGACCCCGGCTGATTTCTTGCCATGGAAATAACACTATCGGTATGTAAAATACCGGTTTCCTTTGTTGTTTCATGTGCAATTGCCGGCTTCTGATCTACAATAGAATCAAAGAACAATCCGCCTTGAATAACTTCAATTTTAATGTCATTATTAGGTTGGTTATCCATTCTGACCACACGGTAAAAGCAAGCATCCTTAAAGACATTGTTGTTCACATTTTCCAAAAAGTAATTGGCTGTAATGGGTGCTTTATCTTTGAAAATTTCCAATTCGATTGTTCCTAGCGTCGTGGCAATTTCAACTTTAGGATTTTGAGCGCTCGCAAAGTCTGCAAGTGCTATAACAGATACAAGAAGAAGATAAATGTGTTTCATGATTCGCGTTTTTCTCATTTCAATATCTCAATTGAATAATCTGTTTAGATCAACCCTCTGGACTTAAATTCAAGATATTTGTTGAGTGTGTTAATTGTTAGATCTTTAGGATTGCTCAATATCGCATGAATTCCATATTTTTCCAATTCTTTTACGATTAATTTTTTGTCGTAAAACTATTTTATGACAATATAACGAGACATTCTAAAAAAAAACAAAGAGGCAGAAAAATTAAATTTCTGCCTCTTTGTGTATTTCTTAGTTTTTTCAGATTATACTCTTGTTTACTATAGTTGATAAACTAACGTTGACGTCAAATATTCTTTTGTAAAAAAAAAGTTTATTAATTAGTATCGATTATAGAATCGTCTTAACTCTGCGGTAAGATCGGTGAAAATAGGCTTTGTAAACTCTACAAATAAATCCTGATGAGCAGGAGGGAGAATTGGCTCGCTATGGCAAATATTCAATTCTTCTTTTGTTAAAGCTCTTTCGTCACCATTGTAATTTCCCCATTGGTAAAACCAGTTAAATTGACCACCAAATTGTTTGTTATTTACTTCCTTTTGGTTTTCGAATTCAATAATATGAAGAGAAAGCATTCCCTTCGAAATCACCTCACGTTTGTGAATATGCAATTTAGCTTTCACAATATTGTATACTTTAATTGTTTCGCCATTTTTTAGTTTGGTCGATCCAACTTCAACACTATCAGCGCTTACAACTTGCTTTTCTATATCTGTATCGTGAGTTTCGCCAACTACAAAATCTTCGAAACGCATTCCAATAAGCTGATCAGGATATTCCAGTTTCTCTAACTCAGCTTGTTTGGGTGTGTAGAATCGTACAAATCTTCGTTTGATATTGTTGAAGATAAACTGTGTTACCTGATCTTGAAAAAACTCAGCACTCAATTGATATTTTGTGGAGTTCACAGGCACATGATCGATAATCACTTTTAAGGTTGCCATTTCCTCTGCTTCAGCCATTTTATCAGCAACATCTTTGTAGTTGGGAATAAAATTATTGGCTTTTTCGAAATGCGTAAATGCAGTTACCGCATCTTGACGGGTTCCTTTTGCAAGTGCCATTGCGCCTGCTTCATAACATTCAGGCGCTGCATTTTGCCTGGCCATGTATTCTTCTGTCTGGTATTGCTTTGGATTAGGAATAACGCGCAATGCACCCGGGCATCTTCTAATTTCATCAGTCATTCTATTCAAAGTCTGGTAATGTCCAACGGTTTTTGAATACTTAAACGGATCATTCGAAGATAAAAGCGTACTGATTTCCTGCTGATACCAGTTCACTGCCAAAGGATAACTTTCTCTTAAAGTTAATTGAGCCTTTGCTTTATCAGGATTTGATCGTAACCGGTCTACCGATTTAATAACAGCAGAGTAGTAATCTCCATTTTGAAGAGCTTTATTTCCGGTGCTGCAGGCTGCAGAAATAAATAGAAGAGCAATAAGTGAGAAGCGTATCATTTTATTCATAGATGTAGGATGTTAGTTTTGATGCAAATTTAATTTTAAAATTGAGAATACGCCGGTAAGTTGATAAGGTTCTTTTTTTTTCGGTTTTATTTAGCCCATACAGCAACGGGTTTGCGCGAATAGGTTTTTTGCTAAACAAATGGATAAATTGTTTTGGATTGAATATAGCCATTCAGCAGTTGTCAAAGCACGAGTCAATCGGCAATGAAAAATAAAACATAGAACCTTTTCCCTGATTACTTTCTACATTTATCTGGCCTTTGTGACCTTCTACAATTTTCTTAACAATGGCAAGTCCTAACCCATGGCTTGCTTCACCACCTGTAGGTTTGGTGCTGGTCTTTTGAAACATCGTAAAAACATTTTCAAGTTCTTCTTTAGGAATACCTTGTCCTTGATCAATAATTTGGGTGATTATCTGATCGTCTTTTTTTAATACTTTGATTTTTATCTTAGAATCAGGATAGGAATACTTGATTGCATTTCCAATAATATTATTTAAAACTTGTATAATTTGCCCTTCGTCAACAGACAATAATTGGTGTTCAATTTCAGACTCAACAGTAATTGAGATATTTTTCTTTTGAGCAAAAAAGCTATTGGTTTTAATGTTCCGATGAATCAAAGCTATGTAATCAATTTCTTTTCGTTTCAGATCCAATTTACCCGATTCAATTTTTGAAATGTCCAGTAGATCGTTTAGCAAATACAGTAAATTTGAACTCTCCGTATGAATTAATGAAGCAAAATCTTTATGCTCTTCATTTTTCATTTCATCTTCCAATAATTCCGAAAAGCCTTGTATTACACCAAGCGGACTTCGTAAGTCATGGGCTACGATACCAATAATTTCGTTTTTTTGTTCATTAAGAACTTTCAACTTAAGACTCTTTTCTTCCATTTGTTCAATTAAAACATTGATGAAAAAAATCAGGCGGGAAAGAATTCGGTTGTGTTGATTTGTATATGGATCTATGAGGGTATTCTTTTTTAATGTGTCATTGGAGGATTCGGCTTTTGTTATTGGTTCTCCTTCTCGAAATCCAACAGTCACCATTGAAGAATTAAGTAAGGCATGAAATGAGTTATTCGAAAAAAATTCACCAAATGTGTAAAAACCAGCAGTTGGGGCGATAGCATTAAAAGGCAATGTTTCAAAGTCAACTTCATCCTGCATTAAAAATCTTCTGCAAATACAAGTGTATATAAAGATAGCTTCAGGTTTAAAATTACACATTTGGTGTTGCAATACAGCTGATTCTTCTTTAATAGTTTGAGGATTGCCGTATCCAATACGAAATTTTTCACCTGCCTTTACATCTGCTACCATTTGTATGGACTGATCATCTTCATTCACAAAAAATGGAGTTCGGGCAATTTCGTGATTATTCCGGGTTATTATAAAAGGAAATTCAAGGCTGTTTTGAAAGAAATTGTTGTCGGCTTTAATTCCTAAGTATTTTTCATAAACCGAAAACGCAGGCATATTATCAATGGTTTTAACAGCCACATCACCTACATCGGTTATTGTCATTTCTTTGCTCAGAGGTTGCCAACCAAGACAGGTTGACAATTCTATTTGTAAATTGTTCCCTGAAAAACAAACTGCAACAACACCTTCTTTATAGCATTGTTCCCCATCGAAAACCAATGTTTCGCGCTCATTTGCATAATCACCGGCTCCACCGCCAAAAATTGGAAAATCGAGACTTGAAGTTGCCAGAGTGTTAAATATTTTTCCAGAATCGTTGGCGATAGGTGTGGAAAGTAATAGCATTCCCTTAATTTTATCATCCAGCAGTTTTGTGTTTCTAAGCAGTGCATTGCCAACCTTCTCTTCCTCTCCTAATTGGCAGCAGTAAGAAAATAAATTTAGCTTTGCGCTTTCGAAAAAGGAAAACAAGACAGCTGTTGAATTTGTGAAAATTCTACCTTCTGTAATTTCTCCCACTGATGTAGCTCCGGTAATTACAGCGTCAGGGTAAACTTCTTTAATTGTTTCACCTATTGTCAAATACCAGTCTGATTTATTATGAGCTGAAAATACTTGCACCAGAAGAGATTGATGTGTTGTAGAATGGCTTATCTCATCAGATTGTAATATCTTTTTAAGATCACTAATATCTGATATTTTGAAATTGTGTTGATGCATGTTTTTGCTTTTTATGTGAAAAACGTATACAAGTTACCTCTTAAAAATTTAATAATTTCGATAGCTAAGCTGGAATATATCAAAAGATAATGGTTAAATTTTTTGTATCAAACTTTTTCAATAATTGAGATTGGTTCTTTACAGATTTATGGATGGGTTTTTTTTTATGATAACATAAGGAGTGGATGGATTCGATTTCTTCACGAAAGAAACATTTATCAAAATCATTAAATGTAAATTTTATTGATGGTAAAAACCAACATAAATGTATTCTTTATGTGATAGTGATTGTATTTGCCAACATAAGTTGTTTATGTTTGAATTGTTTTTTATATATTTATGCGAGATAATGCCAACATTAAATATATATAAAAACATTAGTGATGGAAAATACCAACAATAATTGGGTTTCGATGAGTGACAAGGCAATTATTTCTACAATTGGCAGGTATGTAAAAGAGCAACGTTTGCTTCAAAATAAAACACAGGCAAAAATTGCTGAAGCGGCTGGAGTTAATCGCTGGACCGTGAGTCAACTGGAGAAAGGGGAAGCTGTTTCATTGATTTCATTACTCCAAATTCTGCGGGCTCTTGACTTACTGCATGTACTCGACAATTTTAAGCTTGAAACTAAGTTAAGTCCATTGGAACTGGCTAAGTTGGATAAGCAAAAAAGGCAAAGAGCCAGAGGCAAGGATGATAACAAGCAAAATGAAAGCGAATGGTAGAAATAAGAACGGCATATGTAAAAATTTGGGGACAGACTGTTGGGGCTGTAGCCTGGGATGAGAATCAGGGGTTGGCCAGTTTCGAATATGAACCTAAATTTAAATCGAAAGGAATTGATTTAGCACCAGTCAAAATGCCGGTTCAATCCAGTCAACGCATATTTTCATTTCCTGAACTCAGGCCTTCAAAAAACAGCGAACACGATACATTTAAAGGTTTACCTGGTTTATTGGCCGATGTGTTACCCGATAAATATGGAAATCAGCTGATTAATGTTTGGTTGGCACAAAATGGTCGCCCGGCTAACAGTATGAATCCAATAGAACAACTCTGTTTTATTGGAACAAGAGGAATGGGAGCGCTGGAATTTGAACCCACACAACTCAATTCTAATAAAAACTCTTTTCAGGTTGAGATCAATGGTTTGGTTGATATTGCACAAAAAATGCTCGGAAAGCGGGAAGATTTTGAAGCCAATTTGAGTGAAGATGAACAGCAGGCAATGATGGAGATCCTAAAAATTGGAACATCAGCTGGTGGAGCAAGACCCAAAGCCATTATTGCCTACAACAAAAAAACGGGTCAGGTTCGCTCCGGACAAGCGAATGCTCCAAAAGGGTTTGAGCATTGGTTAATAAAGCTCGATGGTGTAAGTGATGCTCAATTTGGAAAAACCATTGGTTATGGAAGAATCGAAATGGCCTATTACAACATGGCAAGGGACTGTGGAATAGAGATGATGGAATCTGACTTATTGGAAGAAAATGGCAGGGCACACTTCATGACCAAACGATTCGATCGGGAAAATGGTTCTCAAAAACACCACATTCAAACTTTCTGTGCAATGCAGCATTACGATTTTAATGAGGTAGGAAGTTTTAGTTACGAGCAATTGTTTCAGACCATGAGAACACTGCGCTTGCCATATCCTCAAGCAGAACAGATGTATCGAAGAATGGTATTTAATGTGATTGCACGAAATTGTGATGATCATACCAAGAATTTTGCTTTTAGATTGAAAAAAGGAGAAAGTTGGGAGCTGGCACCCGCATACGATATTTGCCATGCCTACAGGCCCGACAGTATTTGGGTGAGTCAGCATGCCTTAAGTATTAATGGCAAAAGGAAAGATATTACAAGAGAAGATTTAGTCAGCTTTGCAAAAGCAATGAACATTAAAAAAGCAGAAAAAATTATTGCTGAAATAAACAGTAAAGTGCAAAATTGGAATAATTATGCCGATGAAGTAAGTGTTGATTTTAAACTTCGGGATGCAATTAAAGGAACACTATTGAATTTTGAGAACTAGAAACCACTTAAAATGCTTACCGATATTAAACCAAATAAGAAAAAATGAAAAATTTACTACTGTCAATTGTATTCATAGTTTATGGATGCATGGCATTTGGCCAGAAAACCACATATGAATTAAAAACAGACATTAATTACTACAGCGATTCCATAAATTCGGGCGATGCTTACATAAAAGAGCGTTGTGTTTTAGACATTTACTATCCGGTAAATGTAAAAGATTTTGCGACTGTAGTCTGGTTTCACGGAGGAGGATTAAAGGCTGGTAATAAGGAGTTTCCTGCAGCATTAAAAGAGAAAGGCGTTTGTATTGTTGCGGTTAATTACCGTTTATATCCAAAAGTAAATGCGCCAAAATACATCGAAGATGCGGCGGCATCGGTAGCATGGGTTTTCAAAAATATAAACAGTTTTGGCGGGGATTCAAACCTGATTTTTGTTTCCGGACATTCTGCCGGTGGATATCTTACCAGTATGATTGGTTTGGATAAGAGGTGGCTGAAACCCTATGGGATAGATGCGAATCAAATTGCAGGTCTGATTCCATTTAGCGGTCAGGCCATTACCCATTTTACGGTTCGTGAAGAACGGGGAATAGCAGGAACGCAACCAGTTGTTGATGATTTGGCACCACTTTTTCATGTAAGACCGGATGCTCCGCCTTTACTTCTAATTACCGGCGACCGGGAACTGGAATTATTGGGACGGTATGAAGAGAATGCATATTTAATGCGAATGATGAAGGTTGTTGGCCATAAAGAAACTAAACTTTATGAATTGAATGGTTATGGACACGGAATGACTGAACCAGCTTTCCCTTTGCTGTTAAATGAAGTGCAAAGAATTGTAGAAAAGAAAAAAGAAGAGGCTAAATGATGACATCAAACTTCGATTTTTCAATAGTAAAGGAGCATGTTTACGACAAATGTGCTTTCGAAATCACGAACTTTGTTTTGGAAAAGGAAAGCAAGGAATATAATGCCTGCGCATTCAAAATCAATAATTTTTTGGCGATAGCAAGAAAAGCAAAAATTACTCCTGCAAAAACAGGACAATTTGTTACCGTATGGAAAAGGGATACAAATGGGCTGACACAAGCTTTTAGTATCTCCGATGGAATCGATTTTTTCATCATAAACACTCGCTCAGGCAGCTATTTTGGACAATTTATTTTCCCTAAATCAGAATTGGTAAAACAAGGCATTATTGCAACTGACCGAAAGGATGGAAAAAGAGGATTCCGCGTTTATCCACCTTGGGATAAGGCAAATAGCAAGCAGGCAGAAAAAACACAAAAATGGCAGTTAAAATACTTTTTGTCCGTTGATATTGATCAGCCTGTTGATTTAGATCGGGCAAAATTTCTTTATTCTAAAACGGGGGAGTCAGAATTGAGGGAGACAAATCAAACCGTTAATGTTTGAATCGAAAACCCATTTAGAGAATCCAACTAAAAAAGCTTTACTTTTGGCATCTTAATAAAGAGTAGGATGGTGACGAAAAGAAAGATTGAATTATTAGCGCCGGGCGGAGATGTTGATTCCATAAAAGCAGCGATATTGGCCGGTGCAAATGCGGTGTATTGCGGACTGGATCAGTTCAATGCCCGGAATAGAGCTGTCAATATTGGTTTTCAAGATCTGCAGGGCATTTTGCATTTGGCTCACAGCCACAATTGTGAAGTTTTTCTTACACTCAATATCATTATCATAGAACGTGAAATTCCGGCTCTGATTAGTTTGCTGAACAAGTTGGTAAATACCAGTATAGATGGTGTAATTGTGCAGGATCTGGGAATGCTTTATCTGCTCAAAAAGTATTTTAAATCACTCAATGTTCATGCTTCTACTCAGTTGACCACTCATAACGAAGGGCAGATAAAATTCCTGAGCAAACTTTCTGCAACCCGGGTAAATCTATCCCGCGAGTTGAATATCCATGAAATAAAGCATCTGACATCCGCAGCGCATAAGGACAATGTTTTAACAGAGGTGTTTGTGCATGGTTCCAATTGCATCTCCTTTTCGGGACTCTGCTATATTAGTTCTGTTTTAAGTGGGAATTCGGGCAACCGCGGTCGTTGCAGTCAACCTTGCCGCGATCAGTACAAGACTACTGCAGCAGGCAAAGAATACCCGCTGAATTTAAAAGACAATTCGGCCTTTTTCGATCTGAAGGAATTGTACGATGCCGGTGTTGATTCCCTAAAAATTGAAGGAAGAATTAAAAAGTGCGATTATGTGTACACGGTGGTGGATGCCTGGAGAAAGCAACTCGATACTTTTTACTCACAAAGCAAAATTGGCACGGATGATAGCCTTTTGTACAAGGTATTTAACCGCAGCTTTTCAAATACTTTGCTAAAAGGGGAGATCAGCAAAAGCATGTTCATCGATAATCCCCGCGATCATTCCATCAAGCATCTTTCCGAAATTAATTTGTACGCTTCCGCTGATGAGGCAGAAGTTGGGCAGTTAAAATTATATCAGGAAAAGGAAGAGATAAAAGCAATGGTTGAAGCTAAGATCAATCAGGTGAGTGCTGAAAAAGCACCTTTACAAATTCATCTTTCCGGAGAATGTGGCTCTCCATTAAAAGTTTCTGTAAAAACACCGGAGGCAGGCTTTGATATATTTTCGGAAAGCAATCTGTTCAACAAGGGCACAGAGGTGTTGACTGAGGCTATAGTTTTAAAGCGATTCAAAGCTTTTAACGACACCGAATATTTTATAGAGGAGTTGAATTTGGAAGGCATAAAGGCTGAGGTTTATATTTCTTTTAAAGAGCTTACTTCACTTAAGAAAAAAATCCTGTTCATTTTAAATGGATCGAAAGAAACTGTTGCTCCGGTTACTCTTCCTGCCATAAAGAATCCTGAAAAGGAGATTGATAAACCGAGGCTTTCAGTATTGATTTCTTCTGAAAAAGATGAGTTTCTTGTTAATGAAACCAAAGCCGACATCTATTTTCAGCTGCCCAATAGTTTTAAGGGCCAATGTTCTCACTTTGTAGATTTCTTTGCAAAGAACAAAAACTTGATTCCTTACTTTCCTTCGGTGATTATTGGGGAAGATTATACTGCGGCGGTCGAATTTCTGAAACAGCTAAAACCAAAATTGATTGTCACCAATAACACCGGCATAGCTTACGAAGCTTATCCGTTGGGAATAGATTGGATTGCAGGTCCGCAAATTAATATTGCGAATTCGTATGGCCTGCTGGCTTTAAAAGAGGAATTGAATTGCTCCGGGGCGTTTATCTCGAATGAGTTGAACCAAAATCAGATTAAAAACATAAAAAAGCCGGTAAATTTTAAACTTCACTACAGCATTTATCATCACATTGTACTAATGATCAGCAGACAATGTTTGTTTCATCAGGTAACTGGTTGTGAGAAAAACCGGGTGGATGATACATGCATTCAGCAATGCGGGAAATTATCATCCATCACCAATCTGAAAAACGATTCGTTTTTAATTGAAAAATCAGAAGGAAACTATCATACCATCTACAATCAGAACAATTTCCTGAATACAGACATTCTAAATGATTTGCCAGCTGTTTTTTCTTCTTTACTTATTGATTTACGAGATGTAAAAACCGAGAGCAAGCTATTGGCATCGAAATCAGAAGTCATTCAGCTTTTTGAAAATCTGCTTGACGGAAAAGCAGATTCTGAAACGAAAGTGAAGGAAGTGATTCAATATACCACCAACCGACAATACAAAAAGGGAATTTAGTTGTATCCTTAAAAGGAAAGAGCAATCTTTGCACAATCAAAAAAACATAGCCTTAATCCGATATCCGCAGATAGAAATAATGGAAGAGAGTCAAAAACCACAGCATAAAGTAAAGCCTAGATTTCAACCCAGAGGTTGTGCCATTCTTCACGAAGATCAGGATATAATTGTTGTTGAGAAAGTAAGTGGTTTGCTAACCATGGGAAGCGATCGTGAGCGCACGAAAACAGCTTATCAGCATGTAACGCATTACGTAAAAAAAGGAAATCCGCGATCGAAAAACAGAATTTTTATTGTGCATCGTCTGGATAAGGATACTTCAGGCGTATTGGTATTTGCCAAAACAGAAGCGGCAAAAATATTTCTGCAAACCGAGTGGCAAAGTTTCAGTAAAACATACATTGCCGTTGTTGAAGGAAAGCTGGACAAAAAGGAGGGCATTATAGAATCGTACCTGACCGAGAACAGCATTCACAGGGTTTTTTCTGTTAAAAATCCGAACAAAGGGAAGTATGCAAAAACCGGTTATAAGGTCATCAGGGAATCAAAATACTTTAGTATGCTTGAAATAAATCTGTTTACAGGCCGTAAAAATCAGATTCGCGTTCATTTCTCCGAACATGGACATCCGGTGGCGGGCGACAAAGTGTATGGAATAAAGGGAAAGGGAGTGAAGCGCTTGGCTCTTCATTCTGCATCGCTTACCATACAACATCCTTTTACTAAAAAAGAGATGACATTTGAAACCAATACTCCGGGTTTCTTTAAACAACTTATGAAATAAACAGGAAATAAAACGGGTGAAGGGTAAAACAGTCCGGAATGCCTTTACAATCTTTTCGGGACTGTCCGCCCGATTTGCGGAATGTCCGCCCAAAATAGGACAGTCTCAGCTCGATTCGGAAATCTTTCACCACATTTATTTTTTCGCCATTCTCCTTTTCCCCATCATGCATTTCTGTTTTGGGCTTGTAACAATTTCTTAACAATAAAGCTGTGTTTTTTTATTATTTCATAAAATAGGTTAGGCCATAAGTTAACAGGCGCAGTATATATTTATTGTATAAATTAATCTGTTATTTATGCCTAAAAGCAAACGCGAAGTAGATGTTTTGGTTCTTTCTGATATTCATTTGGGAACCATGGGATGTCGGGCCGAAGAACTGTTGAAGTACCTAAGTTCGATTCAGCCTAAGAAAGTAATTTTGAATGGAGACATTGTTGATATCTGGCAGTTTAGCAAACGATTCTGGCCAAAATCACACATGCGCATCATCAAGCATTTTACCTCTTTTTTATCCAAAGGGATTCCTGTTTATTACGTTACCGGAAATCATGATGAATTGCTTCGGAAATTTGAAGGCTTTACCTTGGGAGGTTTAAGTATCGTGAATAAAATCGTTTTGAATCTCGATGGAAAAAAGGCGTGGATATTTCATGGCGATGTTTTCGATGTTACCATGCAGTATGCCAAATGGCTGACCAAGTTAGGATCTATTGGTTATGATCTGCTGATTCTGATTAATTCGGCTGTTAACTTTTTTGCTAAAATGTTGGGCAAGGAGAAGGTGTCTCTATCTAAGAAGATCAAGAACAGTGTGAAGTCGGCTGTGAAATACATTAATAATTTCGAGGAAATTGCCGGAGATATTGCCATAACAAAAGGCTACGATTATGTAGTTTGCGGGCACATTCATCACCCTGAAATGAAGGAAATAAGTAATAAAGAAGGGGCAACAATGTATCTTAATTCAGGAGATTGGATTGAAAGTTTGAGTGCTCTGGAATATCACCAGGGGAAATGGAGTATTTATGAGTATAATGAAGATGAAAATGCCAGAGATGCAGTTCCTGATTTGGATAGTTACAAGCTGGATGATTACGATAAAATATTCAAGGAGATGCTCACTGAATTTACATCCAATAATAAGCTTATTGCATCCTAGTTCGTTATTACAAGCTTTCTCTTTTCTATATTATACTGAATCAATGAAAATACTATACGGAATTCAAGGTACCGGCAATGGACATTTAAGCCGGGCAATTGAATTAATACCTCATTTAAAAGAAGAGGCCGAAGTCGACATTTTAATTTCCGGTCTTCATCACGATTTGGAATTTAAACATCCAATCAAATATAAAAAGCAGGGACTGGGCTTCTTTTTTGGTAAAAGCGGAGGTGTTGATATTTGGAAAACCATTCGAAAATTTAATGTTTACCGTTTTATCCGGGATATAAAATCACTTCCGGTTGAAGAGTACGATTTGGTAATCAGCGATTTTGAACCGGTTACAGCATGGGCATGCAAACTGAAAAAGGTATTCTGTTTAGGGCTTAGTCATCAGTCAGCAATGCTGAACAGCAGAACTCCTTTGCCCGGAAACATAGATGCATTCGGATTTAAAATCTTAAAATACTATGCTCCTTGCTCACAAAATTTAAGTTTTCATTTTAAAGAATACGGGCACAACATGTTTACACCGATAATACGAAGGGAAATCCGCAAATTGGAGGTGCAGAACAAGGGCTTTTATGTGGTGTATCTGCCGGCTTATTCCGATGAGAAAATAATCTCAGTGCTGTCGCAGTTTTCATCTACAAAGTGGTTGGTTTTCTCAAAACACAGCAAGCAGGCATATCAGAAAAATAATATAAGCGTAAGGGCGGTTAATTCCGAAGAATTTATTGAAGGATTAAAAGATTGTGAAGGTGTTCTTTGTGGCGCCGGTTTCGAAACACCTGCCGAAACCATGCATTTGGGCAAGAAGTTGGCGGTAATTCCAATGAAGAATCAATTCGAGCAGGTTTGTAATGCCTATGCATTGGAAGAATTAGGAGTTCCCGTTTTTTATGATTTGGAGGAATACAGTATTAAATTAATTGGGCATTGGTTAAAAGAAAAAGAAAAGTCTGTTCGTATAAATTACCCCGATAACGCACGAAATGTAATCAAACATCTAATGAATCATTTCACGGTAAATATTTAGGTTTTCTGTTCATATTAAGCATTTTATTTCTGTTTAATTGATAGAACAGAACTTTCAAATATATTGGTTTCATGGGCTTTTTATTGTATTTTTCCCGAATTAGGAACAATAAAAATTACCATATGTCCGAATTTATAAATAACAATCAGGCAAGAGTTAATTCGTTATATGACTTTTGCTTTCAGCTGATAAATGGAGCAAAAGGTACCGGATTAATCAAAAAACATCAAACGGCTATCGACCAATTAACACCAAACGATATTGTTTTGGTAGTGCATCGTTTGGTTGAGGCAAAACTTCCGATGGAAGATCTTAAGATTGGGATCAATAAAGCACTCAACGTATTTCACAGGCAGATACATAATCATCCAAAGCCTGATGTGGACCCGACTCATTTTTTGGGCATTATGATGCAGGAAAATGCTGAGCTGGATACTCGCCTGAAGGAAATTAAACCATTGGCAAAAAGCATCAATACCATAAAAGATGAGGTGAAATTGGCTGATGAATTGTCTTTCCTGAAAACTAAGATAGAAGCCTTGGCTGAGATGGATAAGCATTTCCAGCGCAAAGAAAATATTTTCTTTCCTTATTTCGAAAATCAGTTTCCCGATTACAAATGTTTGGGTGTAATGTGGTCCATTCACGATGATATCCGAAGAGTTCAAAAGCAATTGACTGCAGAGCTTACATCCAGCTTTATCAATCTGCAATTGATTAATAAATTGTTGGGTGATTTGTTCTTTTTCATGTATGCCATTATTTCAAGAGAGGAATATTTATTGTTTCCGGTGGCATTAAATGCCGTTTCGGAGGAATTGTGGGAGGAAATGAACGAACAAAGTCATGAAATTGGCTTCAGTTTTATTGAAGCTCCCAAACTGGTGAAAAAGGGAAAAAAACAAGAAACAAACAAGCGCGAAATGGCAGGAGATAAATTAAATATAGATCAATTGGGAGATGCAGTACTTAACTTTGAAACGGGACTAATGACTTTGAAACAAGCGATGATGTTGCTGAATCATTTGCCGGTTGATATTACCATGATTGATGAAAATGACCGGGTGTGTTTCTTTTCCAATCCGAAAGAACGCTTTTTCCCCCGCTCGAAAGCGATCATTGGAAGAACGGTACAGAATTGTCATCCACCCGAGAGCGTTCATGTGGTTGACGATTTGGTGAAGGCGTTTAAAAGTGGTGAAAAGGACAGCGAATCGTTTTGGATTCAGATGAAGGGGAAATTCGTTTTGATTCAGTATTTCGCTTTACGCGATGAGGATAATGCTTACAAAGGCTGTATTGAAGTCAGCCAGGATGTAACTGATATCCGCAGACTGGATGGCGAAAAACGCTTGATGGATTAAGAATAGTTACAAAGGATAGATGCCAAATATTAAATTCTCTGTGTTTCTCTGAGGTGTATTGTTTTCTGTTATTGATCAAAGAAGAACAAGTCCTGCTGGTGGATAAACTTTAAAAAGCCTGCAATTCATAAAGATTTGCAGGCTTTTCTCATATTTTGAAAGCAGGGTTTAGAGTCTGCTCATAAATTTCACAGGATCGATGATGTATCGAATATGAGATGCGTTTCCGATGTTTCCTCCCTCGTCAGAAGCTTCAATTTCGAAACTTAGTTTCTTGCCATCTACTTTTACCAATTTAGCGGTGCAGGTAATTAAAGCTCCAACTTTACTGGCTTTGCTGTGTTTGGTGTCAATTTGAATGCCGACACTATCGGTGCCTTTTTCCATTTCCGGATCAATACAGGCAACTGCCGTATTTTCCATGAAAGCCACCATGGCCGGTGTGGCAAACACTTCCAGTTTCCCGGAGCCATGATGTATTGCTGTATCTGTTTTGCTGACAGTCATTGTTTGTGTTACAGATAATCCTTCTTTTAATGCCATATAAATAATTGTTAATATCGTAGTTAGATGATTAAAATTCCGATGTGAAATGGAATTCCAATTTGGGGTAATTGCTTTGTGCCATTTGCAGCATATAGCCAGAATCAGCAAGGAAAACATCTCTACCGTGTTTATCTTTTGCGATGTATTGATATTTGGCTTTTTTAAACTCTTTCAGCTGTTCATCATCGTTGGACTTAATCCAGCAAGCTTTGTGAAGGTTGATATGTTCCCAGCGGCATGAGGCAGTATATTCGTGTAGTAAACGATATTCAATAACTTCGAACTGAAGTGCACCCACTGTACCAATAACCTTGCGGCCATTAAATTCAGAAGTGAAAAGCTGAGCAACTCCTTCATCCATTAATTGGTCAACACCTTTTGCCAGTTGTTTCGATTTCATCGGATCAGCATTCTCGATGTATTTAAACAACTCAGGAGAGAAGCTCGGAATTCCTTTGAAGTGGATTTTTTCACCTTCCGTTAAAGTATCACCAATTTTAAAGTTTCCCGTATCGTGCAAACCAACAATATCACCCGGATAGGCTTCCTCAATAATCGATTTTTTCTCGGCCATAAATGCAGTTGGACTCGAAAACTTTATTCTTTTTCCGTTTCGTACATGCAAATAAGCAGTATTTCTTCTAAATACACCCGACACAATTTTCACAAAGGCAATGCGGTCGCGGTGATTTGGATCCATATTCGCATGAATCTTAAAAACAAAGCCTGAAAATTTTTCTTCTGTAGGTTCAATTACACGCTCAACAGTTTGGCAAGGACGGGGAGAAGGTGCAATCTGAATAAAAGCATCCAAAAGTTCCCGAACACCAAAATTATTTAAAGCCGAACCGAAGAAAACAGGAGCAATTTTTGCATCCAGATATTCCTGAATATCCAATTCAGGATAAACACCTGAAACTAGATCAAGTTCTTCTCTGAGTATTTCGGCATCATCCCCAATGTATTCTTCCAATTTAGGATTGGAGAGATCGTCAAATTCAATGGTCTCCTGAATTGTTTGAGTTGCCGGTGTAAACAAACTCAAATTCTTCTGGTAGATATTGTAAACACCCTTAAAATCAGGTCCCATGTTAATTGGCCAGCTTAAAGGATTCACACTGATTTGCAATTCGGTTTCAATCTCATCAAGCAAATCGAACGCGTCTTTTCCGCTTCGGTCCATTTTGTTAATGAAAACAATAACCGGAGTTTTTCGCATTCTGCAAACCTGCATTAATTTTCTGGTTTGTGCCTCAACTCCTTTTGCAACATCAATAACGATAATTACACTATCACATGCTGTAAGTGTTCGGAAGGTATCTTCAGCAAAATCCTGGTGACCAGGTGTGTCAAGAATATTTATTTTGTGACCCTTGTATTCAAATCCCATAACGGAAGTTGCAACAGAGATTCCTCTTTGTCGTTCAATTTCCATGAAATCGGAAGTAGCCGTTTTTTTTATTTTGTTTGATTTTACAGCACCAGCAACATGAATAGCACCACCAAATAAAAGTAATTTTTCAGTTAGTGTTGTTTTTCCCGCATCCGGATGAGAAATAATCCCAAATGTTCTTCGTCTTTTTATCTCGTCTTTAAACCCCATTGATAGTATTTTCTTTAAAAATAAAAGCATGCAAAAGTAATCATTTTTTGCTGATTATAGGTGTTTAGCTGCCGATTAAATAGCTTGCCCTCTAGCAGCCTAATGAACCCCATGCAAGGGCGGTTGCCCTGGGATATGGTGCTTTAAAGCGCTAACGATTGCTTAATTCAATTTGATTATTTCTGCATTTTCTTTCATTTTCTTTTTGTAGATTTACGCTTCAAAATTGCGGATAATAAAAAATTTATGAAGCGAATAGGATTACTTTCTGATACTCATGGATGGCTTGACCCGGTTGTGGTAAAACATCTTAAAGAATGCGATGAAATATGGCATGCCGGAGATATCGGAGGAATTGAAATTGCTGATAAATTAGCTGAAATTGCACCACTTAGAGCCGTTCATGGAAATATAGATGACCATAATGTTCGCTTGGTTTACCCAAAACACCAACGCTTCGTTTGCGAGGAGGTTGATGTCTGGATCACACACATTGGGGGTTATCCAAAAAATTACGATCGGAATGTAAAACCCGAAATTTTTGAGAATGCTCCGCAATTATTTATTTCAGGTCATTCGCATATTCTTAAGGTTATTTTCGATAAAGAATTGAATCTTTTGCATATAAATCCGGGAGCATCTGGAGTTCATGGTTATCACAAAGTGCAGACTATGGTCAAATTCACAATCGAAGCAAAGGAAATTAAAGATCTTCAAGTTGTGGAATTTGGGAGTAAGGGCAAGTAAAAGCACCTAACTTACCGAAGTTCAGAAATACCTGAAAAGTCTGTTTCATCAAGGGGGAATTTATTGGAAGGAAGGAATAATTATGTTCCTTTTTAAGCGGTCTGAAAACTCATGAAGATTTTTAGTACATGCTTTTTAATATACCAAGTTTTTGTTATATTTAGATATTTAAATTTAATTATACTTAGCAGATCAGTTTTTTACTGAAAGCCTTATAAACAGCTGTAAGCCAGAACGCAGGTGTTTGAGTAAGACGCACAATAAAATGCATAAAAAGATCGGGAAATCCGATAATAATTTATTTATTTTGTAGACTTTTTCGAATTCGAAATAAATACCAATGAAAATATATATAAATCAAAAATTCATCAAACTATGCTATTTGATTTTAAATTGATAAAATCTGTTTACGAACAAATGCCTGAAAGGGTGAAAAATGCCCGTAAAAATTTAGGCAAACCGCTTACCTTAAGCGAGAAAATTTTATACTCCCATTTATCTGTTGAGGAAAAAGGGAATAAGTTTACAAGAGGAGAAGATTACGTGAATTTTGCTCCCGATAGAGTTGCCATGCAGGATGCGACAGCGCAAATGGCACTTTTGCAGTTTATGAATGCCGGGAAGACTAAAGTTGCTGTACCATCAACGGTTCATTGCGACCATTTAATTCAGGCATCAATTGGTGCAGAGAAAGATTTGGCTGATGCAAAACAACAAAACAACGAAGTGTACGATTTCTTAGAGTCTGTTTCTCAGAAATATGGAATTGGATTTTGGAAGCCAGGTGCTGGTATTATTCATCAGGTTGTATTGGAAAATTATGCCTTTCCTGGTGGAATGATGATTGGAACCGATTCTCATACTGTGAATGCAGGTGGTCTTGGAATGGTTGCTATTGGAGTAGGAGGTGCTGATGCAGTAGATGTAATGGCAGGAATGCCATGGGAATTAAAAATGCCTAAATTAATAGGAGTGAAGTTGACCGGAAAATTAAGTGGTTGGGTTTCTCCTAAAGATGTAATATTAAAAGTTGCCGGAATTCTTACCGTTAAAGGGGGAACAGGCGCTATTGTTGAATATTTTGGCGAAGGCGCTGATGCGATGTCTTGTACCGGTAAAGGAACCATCTGTAATATGGGAGCCGAAATTGGTGCAACTACATCAATTTTCGGTTACGATCAAAATATGAGCAATTATCTTCGTCACACAGGACGTGAAGATGTTGCTGATTTAGCAGATGTGGTAATGGATCATCTTCGTTCGGATGAGGAAGTGTATGAGAATCCTGAAAAATATTACGATCAGGTAATCGAAATCAACTTATCCGAAATGCAGCCATATATTAACGGTCCTTTTACTCCTGATTTGGCTCATAGTTTAAGCGAATTTGGAAAGGCTGTTAAAGAAAATAATTACCCTCAAACATTGGAGGTTGGACTAATTGGATCGTGTACCAATTCTTCTTACGAAGATCTTTCAAGAGCAGCATCTTTGGCCAGGCAGGCTAAGGATAAAAACCTGAAAGTAAAAGCAGAATTTGTGGTGACTCCGGGTTCTGAATTGGTAAGATATACAACGGAACGTGATGGTATTTTAAAGGAGTTTGAAGACATCGGCGGAGTAATTATGGCCAATGCCTGCGGACCTTGCATCGGACAGTGGAAACGTCATACCGAAGATCCAACCCGTAAGAATTCTATTATAACTTCATTCAATAGAAATTTTGCCAAACGAAATGACGGCAATCCAAATACTCATGGTTTTGTAGCATCACCGGAATTGGTTACTGCCCTGGCTATTGCGGGAGATCTTTGTTTTAATCCAATGACTGACACTTTGATTAATGAAGATGGTGTTGAAGTGAGATTGGATGAACCAAAAGGTTTGGAATTTCCACCGAATGGTTTCGATATGAAGGATTCCGGTTATTTGGCTCCCGGCGCTGATGGAAGTGCGATTGCCATTAATGTGAATGAGAGTTCGGAGCGCCTGCAGCTGCTTGCCCCATTTCAAGCCTGGGATGGTAAAGACTGGACTGGGTTGAATTTATTGATTAAGGCAAAAGGAAAATGTACAACCGATCATATTTCTATGGCAGGACCATGGTTAAGATACAGAGGACATTTGGATAATATTTCTAATAACATGTTGATTGGTGCCGTTAATTATTTCAATGAGGAAACCAATTCGATATTTAATCCGGTAAACGGCAAATATGAAGAAGTGCCTGTTACAGCAAGAGATTTAAAAGCCATCGGATTGGGCTCTGTTGTGGTTGGAGATGAAAATTACGGCGAAGGCTCATCAAGAGAACATGCGGCAATGGAACCACGACATTTAGGTGTTAAAGTGGTAATCGTTCGTTCTTTCGCCAGGATCCATGAAACAAACCTAAAAAAACAAGGTGTTTTGGGATTGACATTTGCAAACAAAGCTGATTACGATAAAATTCAGGAGAAGGATAAATTTGATGTTACCGGATTAACAGATTTCGCTCCTGGAAAACCATTGAAATTAATTGTTACGCATGAAGATGGTTCAAAAGATACAATTGTAGCGAACCATACCTATAACGATGTTCAAATTGAGTGGTTTAAAGCAGGAAGTGCTTTAAATTTAATCAGAATACAAAACGCAAAATAAACAATAAACATTTCCTAACGTGAAATCAGTCTCCCCGGTTGGTTTCCAAACATAAAGTTTAGACCATATGAAAAAAACACTAAAGCAAACTTTGTTCAAAAAAATTAAGGAACATAGACCTAGAACAAAAAGATTATTGGAAGAATACGGGGATGTAGTTGTTGATCAGGTTACAATATCCCAGATAATTGGAGGAATGAGAGGACTGAAATCTTTGGTTACAGATATCTCTTATCTTGATCCGGATGAAGGGATACGTTACAGAGGATTTACATTGAATGAAGTAATTAAAGGCTTACCAAAACCTAAAGGAGGCGACATGCCTTACGTTGAGGGATTGTTTTATTTGCTCCTTACCGGAGATTTCCCAAATCAGGAAGAGGTAATGCAGGTTGTTGATGAATTTAGCAAGCGTAGAATTGTACCTCGCTATGTTTACGAGGTAATTGATTCATTTCCATGCTGTAGTCATCCTATGGCCATCTTTTCAACGGCCATTCTTACGTTAAACAGGGAATCTGTTTTTAACAGACAGTACCATGCAGGATTAAATAAGAAGGAGTATTGGGATGCAACTTATGAAGATGCATTAAACCTGCTTGCTAAACTTCCCGAGATAGCTTCTTACATTTATAATAAATTGTATCGTCAGGGACCAAGAATCCAATCCAATCCTAATTTGGATATGGGAGCCAATTTTGCTCACATGATGGGCGTTGCAAAGCCTTACGACGATGTGTCCCGTCTGCATTTCATCATCCATAGTGATCATGAAAGTGGTAATGTGAGTGCGCATACAGGCCATTTGGTAGCTAGTTCATTATCAGACATTTATCTTTCTACATCTGCAATGATTAATGGTTTGGCCGGTCCATTGCATGGTCTTGCCAATCAGGAAGTTTTAAGATGGCTGCAAGAGGTAATGGATAAAATGGACAATCGGATTCCTACTAAAGAAGAGATGACCCAGTTTGTATGGGATACACTAAACTCGGGTCAGGTGATTCCTGGTTTTGGTCATGCTGTATTGCGTAAGACTGATCCAAGATATATGCTTCAGCGCGAATTTAGTTTGAAACATCTGCCTGAGGATCCTATTTTTAAATATGCGGATATGCTGTATCAGGTAGTGCCTGATATTCTTAAAGAGCATGGAAAGGCGAAGAATCCCTGGCCAAACGTTGATGCGCAATCTGGTGTAATTCAGTGGCATTACGGAGTTACTGAATACGATTTTTATACCGTTCTGTTCGGTATTGGCCGTTCAATTGGTATTTGTGCCAATGTGATTTGGGACAGGGCATTAGGGTATCCTTTGGAAAGACCAAAATCAATCACAACTGATATGCTGGAGAAAATTGCGGGTATTAAGAAAATGGTGGAAGCTGAAGAATAAAAACAATTTGTGATATAAAAAGACTGAGCTGATTTCTGAAAGGAAATCAGCTTTTTTTACAGCAAAAAAAACTGCATAAAAGTTGGTGAAGACTTTTATACAGTTTTGCGCAAAAACTAACAATATGGAAAACGTTCCAATGAATTCAATTACTAAAGAAAAGAGAATCACTTTAAATCCTGCTGCACAATTCTAACCCTAACCTAAACCTTGCAGGATTTAAAGTATCCTCGCAGCAGAAGCACATGCTGCTAATCACTCTCATTTCACAATTTGGTTAATAACCTTATTGTGATATCCCTTTCACCTTACAAATATGGATGTTTTTTTAGAGAGAAAAACCATTGGTTTTACCCAATGTGAAGGATAGAAACACTCAAAAAAAATGGGTGTTTTACGCCATTTTAATTTTTTGTATTGCGTAATGGATTGGTGGCTGGTAGATAGAAAGAGAAAAGCCAATCGATATTCGATTGGCTTTACATGTTGATTATTTTTCAGAGGAAATAAGTAATCCCCGAATTTCGAGTTCTAATTTCTCCAGATCTTTACCAACCTGGTTTTTCATGTTTTTAAATTTATCGGTTATATTATTCGATAAATTTTTATAGTAGTCAACCCCGTTTAAAAGGTTGTCTTTGTACTTTTCAAGAGATTTAAGTTGTTTCGCTACAGGATTATGAAGCTCATCAATTTGTTCTTTTAAATAGTCAATATACAGACTCATTTCTTTTATGAACATATGAGGCCGGTCTGTTCTAACAATCAAATTTGTTCGATTGTAAATGTGATCAACCATTTCCTTCAATTTAGCCTTTTTCGAAAAATATGCCAGATTTGGTCCAGGACAAATCGAAACTCCATCACCATCTGCTTTTGTATCGATATGATTTACCAAAAAAGAAGATGCCGACAAACCTTTACACAAACATGTTTTTTCAAGAAGCAAACTAACTTCTTTTTCATATTCTTTTTCCGAAAGATTTTTCTCTTTTAAATCAGCCAGTTTTAACTTTTGGTATTGAACTGACGCGGTACAAATTGGTTTTTCAGTAAATTCAGTATTGGCTAACATGTATTTTTTTGTACACGCGCTTCCTGGCTTGTTTTCTGCAAATTTCTTAAGAACATCTCTGTCTCTGGTGTTTGCAACAAGATTGTTGTAACGAACACCTAAAGGAGAAGCATGGCTAAGCTTTAAATCTTTTTCCTGAGCTTCCTCAAGTAGGTGTAAAGTATTTTCATCAACGTCGCAGGCTTCAGGAACCAAAAGAAACGGAGTTCCCCAGCCAATAGAATCAAGATTGTAATGGTTCATCAAAAACTCTTGTTCTTCAGCTGTACCAACTCCACCTTGTGCGGTGATTCTTATGTCTAAATTTGATTTTGGGCAGACTCTTTCTTTTCCCTTTAGAGCTTGAAATAAAATCTCGCTAAGAGTTATTCTTAATTCCTCTCTGTTATTCTTGAATTCTTCAAGAATCGGCCCCATTAAAAAGCCTTCGGTTGCAAAAGCATGACCGCCGCAATTCAAACCGGATTCAATTCGGAACTCCGAAATCCAGATTCCTTTTTTTGCAAGGAATTTACCTTGTATTAAGGCAGAGCGGTAATCACTGACTTTCAGAACAATTTTCTTCTTTATATAGCCATTTTCATCCGGATAAAAGTCTTCAAATTGCTCTAAATAACCATATAAGCGTGGGTTCATTCCGGCAGATAAAACCATGGAGCTCTCCAGGTTACTCATGGCAAATCCACGAAGAGCTGCATGTGCATCGTTATATTCTGCAGGTAATTGCTCACCTTCATAAAAGTTATCTTTGTCTAGCTTGGTCATGATGTTTACATCAATAGAACCAAGAGGAAGGTTTTTCACCAACCATTCTTTCGCTTCCTTTACGTAAGAACTGCCTTCAAATTTTTCTTTAAATTCTTTTTTTACTTCAGAAAAATCAGGAAGTAAATCAAGATATTCCTCTAGATTTTCTTTCTTTTCTTGTACGGATGCTTTTAGATTCTCAAATTTCTCTTTTACGATCTTATCTATTAAATTGAGGTAAGAGGTGATTCTTTCTGCACGAAAATCTTTAGTCTTCTCCGAAATTGGTAAAAATGGCAAGCTGAGTTTATTGCAATACAATTCTCTCATTTTCTCAAGTAGAATATCATCAACAATTGAAACAACAGATGAAATTCCTAAATGAGCCACTTTTACAGGAGTGTCCACCGTAAATCCGGTTCCCATAACTGGGATATGGAAACTATGTCCTAAAATTTTACTCATGTAATTGGATATTGATTTTTATGATTTTTTTGGCAAATTTCATTAGCTGAAAAAACAGCATTTAGCTACAAAATTGCCTTGCGCAAGTTAGCCTATTTGTCAATGATATCAAAGCTATTTTGGGTATTTATATTTCTTATTCAGGAAAAACGCTTAAAACATGAATAAGATAGAAAAGCCTGATAGATAAAGGGTAAGTGGCATTTAAAACAGCAGATATTGATCTTTCGAGGGCGTAAGATCAATGTTTTCTATTTCCAGCAGTTTAGCCTTATTGGATAGTCCTCCGGCATAACCGGTAAGTTTCCCGTTTTTTCCAATAACCCGATGACAAGGAATTATTATAGGAATAGGGTTTTTAGAATTTGCCATTCCGATTGCTCTGCACGCAGAAGGTTTATTTATAGCCAAGGCAATATCCAGATAAGAACACGTTTTCCCATATGGAATCTTCAGAAGTTGATTCCATATTTGTTTTTGAAAAGCGGTTCCGTCAGGTGAGAGTTTCACATCAAATGTGGTTCGCTCATTGGCAAAGTAGGAAATTAATTGATCGGCAACCGTTTTCAATTTATTGGAATCTTTAATCCAATTTGGTTTTATTCCATTTGATTGATTCCCTTCATCAAACTGAATCTGTTTTAAACCATTATCATCTGCAACAAGCAACAAATTACCCACAGGAGAAGGAAGAATATCGTAGTAGATCATATCAGTTGATTTAGAAAATAATGATGTATTAGTTCTTGTCAATGTACTAAATATTATAAAGAACAACACGGAATGTTGCTTTCTGTGCTGTAAAAATAATTAATCTGATAATAAACCATTTATTACTACTGAAGAGCAGAAGCATCCGAATAGAGGAGGCATATAGGAAATGGTACCTACATTTGATCTTTTATTTTTGCTTTCAGCGAGTATAACTGCATTTTTAGATACATCTTCCGGGGAAAAAACGACCTGTACGCCTTCGTGCACTCCTAATTGGTGAAGTTTTTTACGAAGCATTCTAGCCAATTTGCAGTTATATGATTTTGAGATATCAGTAATTTGAATTTTCGTTGGATCCATTTTTCCTCCTGCACCCATTGCACTCACAATTTTCAGATTGTTCTGTAAACTGTGGTAGATGAGAAAAATTTTTGGAGCTAAAGTATCTATTGCATCCAAAACATAGTCGTACTTTTTTTCTCGCAAAACTTCAATCATTCTCTCGTCCCGCAGGTATTCGTTAAGGATGTTGAGTTTTAAATTTGGATTGATATCCAAAAGACGTTCGCCCATTATTTTTGCCTTATCTTTTCCAAGATTGCTGATACTTGCCGGAAGTTGACGATTAAGATTTGTAATTTCAATATCATCGCCGTCAACAATGGTCATTTCTCCAACTCCGGCACGGCATATTTGTTCAGCCGCGTAAGCTCCAACACCACCCAGTCCAACAACAAGAACATGTGCATTTTTCAACTTGTCCAATTTGTCATTACCAAGAAGCAGTTCTGTTCTGCTAAGCCATTCTTTATTCATAATCGATTAAAACAGGTCGTAAAATTTGATAGTAATTCTTTTTTCAGATCCTCTATTTCAAGGTTTTTTATCGTTGCTGCTTTTTTGTATAATTCTTCAATATCTGTATCGCTATCATCCGTTTCGAGAAATATTTTTTTTGCAGGAAGCATTTTGAAAATGTGCCGCAGATTCTCATTAATCAGTAAAGCCTTTCCAAATGAAATATAACATCCCAATTCTATTAAATCCTCGGCAATCTGCAAGTTCTTAACAAATCCATGAATGATCCATGGAAGTTTAGTATTTGTTTTTTTACGTATGTTGATTATTTCGGAATAACACTTTACACAATGAATAATTACCGGTTTATTAAATTGATCCGCTATCTGCAATTGTTTCCAAAATACTTCTTCCTGAATGGAAAGAGCCGTTTCGGTCATTCGATCGAGCCCTATTTCTCCTATTGCTAAAACTGACGGGTATGAAGCCAGATTTTTCATTTCATTCAATGCCGAAGGAATGTTTACTGACTTAATTGCCCATGGATGAATTCCTGCAGAATAATATACCGTTTGGCTGTCTAACAGTTGTTCTTCCTGCTGAATTGATAGGATAGAACAAACATTGGACTGATAACTACAGTTATGCGTATGGATGTCGATATAAGGCACCATTGACAAAGTCATTTTTTTGGCAAAAATACAAATATTGCTGATTGATCCAAATTTCGTGCTTTAAGCAGGCAGTCTCGATAGTATAACGTTTTAATAACTTGTGCTTTGAGTAATAGGAAGTGTGAATTTGTTTAATTTAGAATAAAAAATACACCGTAAGCCTTGCAAAAGCAGAGATTCTTCCTTAGCTTGCGAGTAATAAGAGAACGTTCTTTGGAAATAAGATAATAGCATACCGCATTAATTATCGATTGTTAAACTCAACATTTATAAGATACCGAGAAAGCTACATGCTTGCTAAAGCGGGCCCCAACCTTCGGGTTGTTTCGGCACAGGGGATACTTGATCAGGCTGGCACTCAAATCCTGTCATTAAGGAGTTTAAAATCCTATTAATTAGTGCGGTTTTTTTGTGCTTTTTTTTTATGTTTTAATTGTGCAAATCCACACATAATCAAGTTGATGTAACTCAATAGTCTTTGACTGAAGTGTTTTATATTTTTGAAGTTTTTTCTCGTTTTATGAGGTATTTGGTACCTCCTGCATAAAAGTTTAATTCAATAACATTCCAGCAAATTAGTTTCACTAATATCCGTTCTGCCTTGTAGCGACTAATTTTTGCAATTCTGCAATATTGATTGAGACTAATCTCTTGATTACGATTAAGGTATTCCATTAAAACGGCTTCTGTTTCGGTGTATTTTAAATAGGTTCCGATTGGTTTTGATTTTCGTTTCCAAACTTCAAGAAGAACTTTGTTTACCAGAATATTTTCATCGTCTTTTCGCAGGTATGCCAACCATTTTCCTTTTTCATTTTCGGCATAATGAGGCATTTTTTCGGAAGGTGGTACAGTGATTTCCAAAACATTTTTTCCGCTTATTTGCCAGACTTTGCTCTCGAAAGTAATTTTAGGACGACTGTACATATCAGCAGCCGCTTTTATCATGTGGAATTCTTCTTCTACTTTTGCTCCGGCAATTTTCCCATTGTCTTTTACTCCAATAAGTAATTTTCCCCCGTCGGTGTTGGCAAAAGCAGATAATGATCTGGCAATTTTTCGGGAATCAGTAATGCAGAATTTAAAATCCTGCTGCTGATGTTCTCCCTCACGAATTAATTTTTCTATATAGTGAACCATAGCTAATATTCTTAAATAGGGTTCGAATTTCGGTTTGTTCTATTCAAAAATGATTTTCATTTCGCATCGCTGGCACTGAAATTCAAGTTTGTAGCGATTTTTATTATCAACAAGATACAATGGTTGATTTGTTTTTTGTCCGGTACTAACCTCCTTGTTGCACATACCAAATTCATGACGCAAACAATGCTTTGTGGTCATGATTGTTTTCCCTTTGAAATTGGATTGCAGTTCAAAACCTTTTTCGATTTTTTCGACCCCACACTTGTGATAAAACTCTTCGGCCTTACAATTGACCACATTACCCATATAATTCAGGTTTTTTGTATGATATTTGGGATGCGAGATTAACGCTTTCGTTTTGGGTTGTTGAAATGCATTAAGCCGATTCTCAGTTAAAGAATCAAGAACCTGCCGGCGCAACTCATTAAGCACTTTGGCCTGAACAAAGGGTGCTTCGGTAAAGTTGGTTTCAATGGAATTGATCGAGTAGATTGAATCTCCCGATTTCGATAATTGATTTTTAAGATTAGTAATTGCCATTTCAGCATTTCGGGCCAATTCAAACTCTTCCTTAAATTGAACCGAAGCACTAATGCCGTCTTCATCTGCAGCAAATAAGGTCAGAATATTTTCTTTAAATTCCAGAAAAAGATCTGCTGAAATTCTTCTGATAGAGTTGTCTCTTTTAAGAGTTTTGGCAAATTCATGATCGTTATTACGATACAAAACAGCACCTTTAACCAGCATGCTCATTTCATTTGGAAATATCTGTTTCCCTTTTACTCCATTTACAAGAATTCCTTTTAACAGCTTATTGTGATTAAAAAAGCAAAGACCATCACCATTGTGAATTTCAAATTTGCTGTCAATTATAAAATGATCTTTACGGATGTCAACAATCTTACCAATTTCTTTTCCTAATGATTTTGGCGTATGGAAATTTGCAATTTCGGGAATTCTACCTGTAAAAAAGTAGTTTGTAAATCCCCGGTTAAAAGTTCTCTCTAAATCCGGTTCAAAGTTTGGATTGACTGTCCCCGACGATGCTTTTTCAAACTCTTGTTTCTTTGCAAAAACATCATCTAATTCTTTTCTGTAATAGCTTGTAACATTCTTTAGATAGGAGCTGTCTTTTAAACGCCCCTCAATTTTCAGAGAGCAAATTCCGCTTTCCACCAATTCTTTCATATGAGCGGAGAGATTCAGATCTTTTAGAGAGAGCAGGTGTTTGTCTTTCGCAATTACTTTTCCTTCTCCGTCAACCAAATCGTATTTCATCCGGCAAGCCTGACTGCATTCTCCGCGATTTGCAGAGCGTCCGCCAATAGCATGAGAGAAGTAACATTGACCACTTAGAGAAACACATAATGCGCCGTGAATAAAATATTCAAGTTCTGCCGTGGTATTTTTGCGGATTTCTTTAATCTGATCCAGGGAAAGCTCCCGGGCAAGAATAATTCTTTTAAATCCGACTTGCTCCAAAAATTTAATCCGATCGAGATCGTAATTATGAGTTTGTGTGCTGGCATGAAGTTCGATAGGTGGAAGATTCATTTCCAGAACTCCCATATCCTGAACAATCAGAGCATCAGCCCCAAGTTTATAAAGTTGATGAATCAGCTCTTCAGCTTCTTTTAATTCATGGTCATATAGAATCGTATTCATCGTGATGAATACTTTCGCCCGGTATTTATGAGCATATTTAATCAACTCCCCAATATCTTCGAGAGTATTTCCTGCGGCGGATCGGGCACCAAATTTAGGTGCACCAATATATATAGCATCAGCTCCGTAATTAATGGCAGCCATTCCTGTTTCCAGATTTTTGGCTGGAGCTAATAGTTCTATTTGTTTCATGTGTCTGAAATTGTTTAAAGATGTCAGAAGGAACTTATCTTGATTAAATAATCATGCTCAAGTATGAGTTAACAATTATTAAATTACGGACGTTTCATTCTTTTCAAATTTTTAGCGAAGATACGAACCAATCTTGAGATCAATAGAAATTCAACTTGATTGTTTTCTTGCTTAGTGATAAATAGCAACTATAAATTCATTTATACTTATCTCTAATATTTCTTTTTTTAGAAATCAGAATCTTATTTATATCTTGATTAAATAAAAATAACGAAAAAGAAGATGAATAAAAATACATTATTGACTCCTTTTGCGATTGGTAGAATCGAATTGGAAAATAGAATGGTAATGGCTCCAATGACCAGAAACAGAGCCGGAGAAGGAAATGTTCCGACAAAATTGATGGCAGAGTACTACAAACAAAGAGCAGGAGCAGGTTTAATCATATCAGAGGCGAGTCAAATATCACCTCAGGGAATGGGTTATCCGGCAACGCCTGGAATTTACAGTAAAGAACAAGTGGATGGTTGGAAACAAATTACAAAAGCTGTTCACGATAAAGGCGGGAAGATATTTATTCAACTATGGCATGTTGGGCGGATTTCGCATCCCGATTTTCACAATGGAGAATTGCCGGTATCACCTTCCGCTATTCGTCCGGAAGGACAGGCATTTACGTATGAGGGACTGAAAGATTTTGTGACTCCGAGAGCTTTGGAAACAGAGGAGATTGCAGCCATTGTGGAAGATTATAAAATGGCAGCTAAAAATGCGAAGGATGCAGGTTTTGACGGCGTTGAAATTCATGCAGCAAATGGTTACTTAATCGATCAGTTTTTAGAAGATAAAACAAATCACCGAACCGATAAATATGGTGGAACGGTAGAGAATCGAGCTCGTTTTCTGTTTGAGGTTTTAGACGCAACACTGCAGGTTTGGGATTCTTCATCGGTAGGTATTCGTCTTTCTCCCAGTGGTTTGTTTAATGATATGGGAGATTCGAATCCAACATCAATTTTTAATTATGTGATTGATAAATTGAATGCATATGATCTTTCTTATTTGCATTTGATTGAATCATTGATTCCTCTTGATAACCATCCGCAATTGATTAAAGATGTAGCCGGTTATTACGGGAAACAGTACAGGGGCGTTCGAATGGTGAATGGAGGATTTACGAAAGAAACAGGTCATGAAGCAATTGCTTCGAAAAAAGCAGAATTGGTTTCTTTCGGAGTACCCTATTTAGCCAATCCGGATTTAGAAAAACGATTTGAACAAGGTGCTGGATTGAATGCAGCTAATAAAGAAACTTTTTACGGGGGTAACGAAGTTGGATATACCGACTATCCGGCTCTTGTATAGATTTTAAAATTAAGAGGGTGTCTAAAAAGGTCAATCTTATTGTCATTCTGAGCTTGTTGAAGAATCTTTATCTTTGAATAACAGATGTTTCCACTTCGCTCAACATGACATTTTCAAATAAAACTTTACTTTTCGGACACCCTTTTTTAGATTTGATTCAAGGCTTTTTCGAAAATGCTGATTAATTCTTCGATTGGTTCAGTGCCGACTGATATCCGAACCAATTCCCAGTTGATTCCCTTTTCGGCAAGTAGTTTTCGTCCTTCTTTGGTCTTAATTAAATCGAAATGAGCCAAGTAAAAATAAGGCATTACCAAAGTGAATTCTGTGCCAAGACTTGGACCTTTTGGAAGTTCAAGAGCATCATAAAATTTTTCAATCGAGCCATCAAATTCAATAGAAATTAATCCGGCATAGTTGTTTTCCTCTTTCTCAATTTTCGAATAGTTTGCTGCGTTTTTTTTATTGTGCGACCAATTAACGGTTTTTACTGCAGGATGGGATTCGAAAAAAAGAGCCAATTCGAATGCATTTTTTCGAATGGATTTAACTCTCGATTCCATACCTGAAATTTGAAATGCAATTCTTTCCAAATCTCTTCTGTATAATTCTTGTTGGTAGGGCTTTAAATCAACCAAATTGTTCTTTGTCCAGTTCGAATTGGGATTTGGAACAACACAACCAGCCATAACATCAGCCATTCCAGATGCAAATTTTGTGAGGCTTTCTACGGCAAAATCGCAGTAAGGCAGATAATTCATATTCACGCATGTTCCAATGGTTCCATCCACAATTAAAGGGATATTGAGCTTGCTTAAATTCGTATATAGAAAAGGCAAATTGGGAGTATGAAGAAAAGGATTGGTTGGAATTTCGGTAAATACTGCGGCAATTCTCTCTTTGTTAGCTTCAATTACCAACAGTAATTCTTTCTCGTCATAAACAGAGATTACCTCAAAATAAGATTCACTGTACTTTCTCAAAATATCTATGGTATCGGTGTATAACCAACCATATTGGATGAAAACAGTGGCTTTTTTTAGCTTTTGAATTTGATTAATGCCCTCAAAAAGAGAATATATCGCATTCATTCCACTCGAAAATAGTTCAATGTTTTGATTCTTATCTAGCAGGAACTGTTTTTGGAGTTCTTGTTTAACGTGCTGTTCCGGATTAGTAGAAAGAATTTCCTCTTGATGCGGATTGTTTATGAGTTTTAGCTTGAGTAAGAAATCTTCTAATTGTCTTGAAAAAACTTTGTGCCCGGTATGTTGAATAAAGTCGCATGCTTTTTTAAAAGCAGGATTTTGCGAATCAACAGAAATGGTGAAGATTCCATTTAATTCATATTCCCTCAAATCAAGTTCAAAAAAACTGCTTACAAGCTGACAGGAAGATTTTGATGGAAACAGGAAGACATGTTTCTCTTCGCTAATTGAAAAATGAGCCTTAAAATATTCAATAACCATTGTTTCGTAGGGATGACAAAAAAAGCGGGGATAGCCTGTTTCCATGCAATTCCGCCAGTTATTCTTATTTTCTTCATAGGAATAGACATCCTGAATAGTTGGAAGACTAACGGAAATAGCGTGAACATTGTTCGGTGGAATCGATTTTCCGCAAGCTATGTTTCGGAATGGGTTTTTAGCCATGCATTTTTCCATTAAATTATTTAAGTGCGTTTTCTAAATCTTCAAGCAGATCATCGATGTGTTCCAAACCAATGGATAATCGAACTGTGGATGGGAAGATTCCAATTGCTTGCAGATCCTCTTTAGAAAAGGATGCGTGACTAATTTTAGCGGGAATTTCAATTCGTGAATCTGCAGTTCCGAACGAGGCTTTTTCTCCAAACCAGCGAGTGGAAGCGACCAATTTTTCAGCCGTTTCAACATTCTGCATGTGAACAGTGAGTACGCCGGGGAAAATTTTCATTTGAGATTTTGCCAATTCATGCTGCGGATGATTTTTGGAACCCGGATACACCAGCTTATTCACTTTTGGGTGTTTCTCCAAATAGTCAGCAACCTGAATTGCACTTTGTTCATGATGCTTGAGTCGTAAGGGGAGAGTAGGTATTCCCAATGAGATTAAAAATACATCAAAGGGATTTTGGGAACGGCCTTCGGCATTGGCAAAGTAGGCAACCTTTTCGCCATCTTCCTCCGATTTAGAGACCAAGGCACCAGCAACAGTACTTCCATGTCCTGAAATGTACTTTGTAGCGCTGAAAACAGAAAAATCAGCTCCCAGATCGAGTGGTTTCTGAGATGCAAATGTTGCGAGACTGTTATCAACGGCAAATTTGCTTCCATTATTTTTGGCAAGTCTCGCCAATTCTCTTAAATCAATAATTTTCATTCCCGGATTGGTGGGCGATTCACAAAGAACTAAATCAAATTTTTCTGTTTCCAGTAAGTTTTGAATTTCCGAAAGATCAGTAAAATCAGCAAAGAAAACTTCTACATTGTATTTGTCTTTATATACCTGTAAAAGTCGGTAAGTGCCACCATAACAATCTTTTTCAACCAAAATTTTACTGTTTGCTCTCAATACAGTTTCAAAAAGCAAGGCAATTGCTCCAATCCCGGTATGAGTGCACGAACAAGATGCCCCATTTTCAGCCTTGGCAAAAACCGTTTCCAAAGCATCTCTTGTTGGGTTATCAGAACGGGTGTAATCGTAAATTTTAGATCCGGATTGTTTTTTCAGATCAAAGGTAGCTGTTTGATAAATGGGCAGGTGCGAGGCTCCGTATGGATCGTATACGCCACCCTCCTCAGCCAAATGAGCAAGTAAAGTTTCAATATGCATTCGTGAAAAATTGATTAATAGTTATCGGCTTTTTATTCAAAAAAACTTGCTTGTTTTTATTGTGGTTGCAGCAGGAAATTTAAAAGCTTATCACAAATTTAACTTTTCGGATGAAGAATTGCTTCTGAAAAGCAAAAAAAAGATGTATTTGTCTTTAATTTTGATTGGAGATAAAAAAAAGAGCCTTTGGGCTCTTCTGTTTTATTCTGTGATTTCTATCGAATATGCAGCACTAAATGTTTTGCCCGAATCAAGAGATTGAATGATTTCTTTTTCAGAAAATTCCCGGCTTGAATCATAGCTGTCGGCGATTCCAATCCAAGGTTCAATGCAAACATAGGGTGCATTTGGTTTGGCCCAAAGTCCAAGATATGGGAAATCATCAAGGCTGACTTTTAAGGAGAAATTTGAATTCTTACTTCTTAATTTCACAAAGGAGGATTTTAGATTTTTAAAAATCAGAGCATCCTTTGCGAAAAGATCTGGTGCAAGTTCGATTCGATCATTTTCATCTAAAATCAATTTTCCTTCCTGGCCAATAAGTCCATTGTCGACGATCATCCAAGTGTGCGCAGTTTCTTTTCGCTCAAATTCAAGATAGTAATCCGAGTACCTTTCACCTTCCTTTAACGGACATGCAAAAGCCGGGTGTCCACCCAGACAGAAAAGCATACCCTTCGAGCCTGTGTTTACAACATCATGTTTTACATGTAATTTCTTACCATCCAATATATAATGAATGTAGAATCCAAATTTGAAAGGATAAAGTTTGCTCGTGTTTTCATTTGATTTTAATACAAAACAAAGCTCATTCTCTGATTTGCTGTGCAATTGAACATCTTCATTGTTTCGAACGAATCCATGCTTGGGCATTGGATACTCTTTGCCTTCATGAATGAATCCATCTTCTTTCAGACAGCCGATAACCGGGAATAGGTTAGGAGCGTGGCTTCCCCAAATTTCAGGATCGGCTTGCCACATAAATTCTTGATTTGTAGAAATCGATTTGATGCTGCAAAGTTCAGCTCCCTTTTCAATTACCTCAATTTTAAAGAATTCGTTTTGTATGCTGTATTTCATTTCGCTATTCTGTTTTGTGCGTTTACTAATATTAAAAAAGGATTTCGAAACCGAAATCCTTTGATATTATTGGATTGTATTATATCATTTCAATGTCTTCTTTTTTCAGCCAACCTTCATTGCCATCGCTGAGAAGAATGTTTCGCCAATCCTGCAACTCTCCAATTACTTTAACTTTTGTGCCTTCGTGCAGTAAGAACAATTCGGTGCCGCTTTTATCAGGAGAACCTTTAATAGTAACACTAGGGCTAACAATAATTGCATGCTCACGAATATTGATTTCATCCGTTTTTTTTGATGCAAAAGAATAAGTCATGATTGAAATGCCAAAGGCAAAAAAAGCGAAGAAAAAACCCAGCTTTTTTAGTCCTGATTTATTGCTGTACAGATAAAAACAGGCAAAAGTAAGCGTCAGTAAGAAAAATAAAATTGAAAAGTAAGACCATATATCAGCCGAAAAACTATTTCGAATTCCGGAAAACCATCTTTTTATAAATATTTCGGGCAAAACATCAAACTTATCTAATACATGTTTACGGGCTAAGTCTAAATTGTACTGAATATCCTTGTCGTTAGGAGAGAATAATAAAGCCCGTTCATAGTTTAAAATGGAAGAAGAGATTTCCCCTGTTTTGTAGTAAGCATTTCCCAGGTTAAAATAAATTTCCGGAGCTTCTAAATGAGTATCTAAAACAAATTCGTAAGCTTGAATTGCTTTCTCGTATTCTCCGTTTTTATACATCTCGTTGGCCTCAGCAATTGGGTTGACCTGAGCCCAAACCTGAGTGCTTAGAAATATGGCGAGTATAAATTGTAATGCTTTTTTCATCTGTTTATAATTTTTATGCAATTGTCAGATGTAACTTACCTTGATTAAATAATCATTCTCATGTATGAGTTAATAATTATTTAATCATGGACGTTTCATGCTTAATTCGATATTACACAATCAATCTATTTTATATTTTTCTCTAACTTGGTGATTGTATCCATGCTTGTCTGATACAACTCATCCATTTCCGACGATCCGGCCGAGGGAGAATACCTTGCAAACTCGCAGGTGTCCAGTATGCTTAGAAATTCATCCTTAAGTTCCAATTCAACTCCTTTACTAAGCAAAATTTCACTAATATTTTCTTTATTCAGATTCTCCAATGGTAAATTCAGCTTATCGGAAGTATATCCCCAAATTGCTTTTAGAATTTCATCGTAAAACTGATCCTTCTGTTTTGCTTTTAGACTTGCCGAAGCCATTTTTAATCTTTTCATCGCAACGCGGTTGGCGCGTTTGTTTTTTAATTTAGCGGTGTCGGCATTTTCTTTTATTCGTTTTCTGTTGAATACAAATGCTAAAACAAACAGGAAGAAAGGAATGATATACGCCAAATAGAAATTTGTGGTTCCAAAGAAAACCTCGCCTTTTAATTGAGGTGTGAAATCGTTGGTTTTAATATAGCGGATATCTTTTCCGAGAAACTTCACCTTTTCTTTTGTAAAGGAGCTAATGATAGTTCCTGAATTATCTCCGTCTCCCTTTGCTACTTTAACGGTAAATTTTTTGGTAGAACGTGTTCTGAATATTTTTGCTTTGGGATCGAAGAAGCTGAAATCAACTGACGGAATCTCATATTCACCAGCATGCCGGGGAATAATTAAATATTCAAATGTGGTTGAGCCACTCATTCCTGCTTCTGAGCTTTTTAAATTCTGCGATGTTTTTGGGTCGTAAACTTCGAAATCGGCAGGAAAGTTAAATTCCAAAGGTTTAATCAACTTCAGGTTTCCGTTGCCTTCTACTTTTACCCGCATGGTAATCGCATCATTCGCTTTCACTGAATCTTTATCGATAGTTGTAGACAAAGTGAAATTTCCAACGGCACCATCAAAACTTGCAGGTTTGTTGGATGGAAAGTCTTTCACCTTGATTTTTATAGGTTTGCTTTTACGGGGCACTCTAATGTCCTGATAATTATCAAAGAAATCATCGAAGAAACCACTTCGTTTGTTTGCCTGACGCTGACGAATGATAACCTCTAATTCAAAAGGATCAATTGTAATTTCACCGGTGTGCTGAGGAAAAAGAATTAATTTACGGATGATTCCTGTATTGTAAATGGTACCATTGATGTTTTCTCTTTCTAAAGAAATTTGCCCTGGGGTTGGTACTTCCTGACTTAAAAAACCGTCAAACGAAGGGAATTTAGAATCACCAAATCCAGCAATGGTAAGTCGTGTGTATACTTTAATGGTTGCAACAACGTGCTCACCCATATAAACATTATTCCGATCTAATTTTACTTTAACAAATAAATTGTCTTCTGTGATTTTTTGGCTTGATGCAGAGTTTTGTGATTGTTTTGAACCGGTATCCTGCCGTGTTTTATCGACCTTAACGACTTCAATGGTTAGTGAATTTGATGTTTTTTTCTCACCATCAACAGTAATTGCTGCAGGTTTTATCTCAAATTTACCTTCTTCTTCAGCCAAAAGAACATAGGTGTACGAATAGGATGAGCTGGAAGTAACTTTTCCATTAATAATTTGCGTACTCATGCTGCTTGAAGTAGAAGGCCCCATAAGAACCCTAAATCCATCAAGTTCTGGAATTTGAATGTTTTTACCCTTGCTGTTAAGGGAATAGGTTAAACGAAATTGTTCGCCAAGTTCCACTACATTTGGAGCCGAAGCAGTAAATTTAATTTCATCGGCAAATACCGATGTTGTAATTAAAATGACTGTTACTAATGAGAGAAGTAGTTTCTTCATCTGTATCATATTGTATTTCAGATGTTATAAATTCAATTAAATAGTTGGTTAAACAGATTCGCAAATTTACTGATTAATCAATTAGGAATAGTCAATTTGAAAGATCAATTACCAATCCTTTTTGATTTTGGTTCTTTTTGCTTTTTGAGCAACCGCTTTAGCTTTTTGTACCTTTTCCTGAACCTTCTTTTCATCATTTTCAAGAGCTTCCAACAAGCGGTTGGCATCCTGTTCAGATATCTTATTTTGCTGTTCCTCAGGATCACTTTTCTTTTTATTCTGATCTTCAGGTTTATTTTTCTGATCTTTCTTGTCCTGATCTTTTTTATCCTGATCCTTGTTTTGATCTTTTTTGTCTTGATCCTTATTCTGGTCTTTTTTATCCTGATTTTTGTTCTGGTCCTTATTTTGATCCTGTTTCTTCTTCTTTTCTTCCTCTTTCTGTTTCATTTTTTTTGCATATTCCAAATTGTATTTGGTTTCTTTCGAATTTGGAAAGTTACGAAGGGATTCTTTGTAAGCCTCAATACTTTCATCAATTTTCCGGTTCATCAGAAGAGTATTTCCAATGTTGTGGTAAATTTCTCCGAGTTTTTTAGGATCCTTTTCAGTGGCCGTTAGTGCCTGGTACTGCTTTAATGCTTCATCATACTTCTTTTGTTTGTACAAGGCATCTCCCAAATTAAAGCCGGCCTCATACGAATTGATTTTTTTATCAAGCGCTTTTCGATATTCTACTTCCGAGTTTTCATATTCATTCCCCTCGAACAATCCATTGCCCTTGCGGATAAATTTTCGCTCCTTTTGTGCCAATGCATCCAAACTAAAGAGGCAAAGCAGACCGATGAATAATGCTATATATTTGTTCATAATAATCAGAATTGAGTTCTATTTCGATGGTTTAAACAAATTGATATCTTTTAAATGGCGGTTTTTACGTTCCAGAACTAAAAATTCCAGAAAGAGCAGCAACAATCCTATGGCAATAAACAATTGGAATTTTTCGTCGTAAGCAGCATATACTCTCTGCTCCAGTTCCGTTTTGTTCATTTTATTTATTTCACTAAAAAGGGCATTTAAACCAGTTGTAGTATTGTTGGCTATCACCGGTTTTCCTCCCCCGGCAGTAGCAATTTGTTCAACCATTTGCTGATCCAATTTTGATATTACAATATTACCCTTTTCATCCCGTCTGAAATCCCGGGATCCGGGACTTACAGGAATTGGAGCACCTTCCGGTAATCCCATGGCAATAGTATGTACTGTAATTCCTTTATCGAAAGCTGCTTTTGCCGCCGAAATTGCATCATCCTCATGGTTTTCACCATCAGTAATTACAATAATAGCTTTGCTGGCCTCACTATCGGGAGTAAAACTGTTTGCAGCTAAGTTTATTGCCGCACCAATTGCAGTTCCTTGTATGGGAACAATATCAGTACTAATGGAGGACAAGAACAATTTTGCAGATGCATAATCTGTTGTTATCGGCAATTGAGTATATGCCTCGCCGGCAAAAACGACCAAGCCAATTTTATCATTATTCAGTTTGTCAACCATTTTGGAAACAGCTCGTTTTGCGCGTTCCAATCTATTGGGTTGAATGTCTTGTGCCATCATCGAATTGGATACATCCAGCGCAATGATAATTTCTACTCCTTTTCTTTTAATGGTTTGTAGTTTTGAACCAAATTGGGGTCCCGCAAGACCAAAAATGATAAAACTTAAAGCCAGCAACAGAATACCGAACTTGTAAAACGGTCGGGTAAAGGAAGCGTATGGCATTAGCTGCGAGATAATATTCATCTCACCAAACTCTTCAAGAGCTTTCTTTTTTCTTGAATAACTGATCCAATATATAATTACAAGAATTGGAAGTATCAGAAATAAGTATAGAAGATCCGGATGATCAAGTCGAAATTGATTCATTGTTCAATGATTTTCTGTGTTCAATTAATATCAATTACGGAATGTTCCGCAATATTGAATTACGCAAAGCAATTTCAAGAAGTAAGAATAAAGCGGCAAGCAACGCAAAAATTAAGTATTCCTCGCTTTTTGTAATGTATTGTTTCACCTCAATTTTACTTTTCTCCAACTTATCAATTTGTTCGTAAATTGCTTTTAATTTATTGTTGTCAGTTGCCCGAAAGTATTGACCACCTGTCATATCAGCAATTTGCTGCAATACTTCTTCGTCAATTTTTACAGGCATGTTTCTCATACTAATACCAAAAGCCGTTTGAATAGGGTAGGGAGCCATTCCCATGGTGCCGATACCAATTGTGTAAACTCTTATTCCAAAGGTTTTTGCTAATTCTGCAGCCGTAATAGGAGCAATCTCTCCCTGATTGTTTACTCCGTCGGTTAAGAGAATAACAACTTTCGATTTTGATTTGCTGTCCTTTAAACGATTCACCGCATTGGCTAACCCAAGCCCGATTGCTGTACCATCTTCAATCATTCCACTTTGGATGTCGTTGAAAAGGTTGATTAAAACAGCATGATCGGTTGTTAAAGGACATTGAGTGAAACTCTCGCCACTAAAAATTACCAATCCAATTTTATCATCTTCGCGGCCGGTAATAAAGTTCACTGCCACTTCTTTTGCCGCTTCCAATCTGTCCGGTTCAAAATCGCGGGCAAGCATACTACTCGAAATATCAAGCGACATAACGATGTCAATTCCTTCCGTAGTTACATCTCTTCGGCTATTGCTCGATTGCGGGCGGGCAATAGCAAGCACTAAAAATACTATTGCTAAAACCCGAAATACAAATAAAGCATGCCGCAAGTAATATTTGTAGGTTTTGGCACTTGAATGAAAGCTTTTTGATGTTGACACCTGAATACTTGCATGAGCATTCTTGTCCTTTAAGATGTACCATGCAATTAATGGTATCAAAAGGATCAGCAAGTAAAAATATTCAGGATTTGCAAATTCTATAGAACTCATACTTTGTATTTTCAAAGTTTACTTTTCTTCCTTTTTTGTTTCTTCCACTGCAATAGATTCTTTTTCCTCTTTAGCAGGAGCTTCTTCTACAATGGTGGTTTCAATAATTTTGTAGGCAAATTTCAAACTTAGTTCATTTTCATCCTGAAGGGGGGTGAATTTAGCGAATTTGGCTAAATCGGCACGTTCAAGAATGTCCTTCAGTTTGGCATGCCAGTCTGAATTTACCTCCATAGCATTTACTGCTTTTAATATCTCATCAGTAGTTGATTCCTGAGTTGATAGTTGGAAGCGTTCATCCAAATAATACCGGATTGTATCAGTAAGGTCAGAATGAAACTGTTTCACCTTTCCGGTTTCCCAAAGCTTTTGTTTTTTGATCTCATCCAACTTGCGTAAGGCAATAATATGAGCCGGTTCGGCTGGTTTTGCTTTAACGAATAAAGGTTGGTTTTTCTTCCGCTTACGCAGATACAAAATCAATAAAACAATTAATGCTGCAACAATCAATCCACCAAATATCCAGGGAGCAATTTCCGCAAAAGCGATTGGTGTATGTATTGGCATTACAATGTCAAAATTAGCCTTGCTGGTATCAATATCGAAGGTTTTTACGCCCAATAACATTGTATCCGTTCGAATGATATTCATCAGATTTTCGTCATGAATCTTGAATTCAAAAGGATTCATTTTGTGAACACCATCATTAAAAGAGGTAATCAAAAAGTTTTTATTCACTTTAATATTTCCATTTTCTAACGGGATAGTATCCTGAGGAGATTGTTTTATGATCTCGACTCCCGAACCAATGCTGTCCATAAATACCGGAAACTCTACCCGAAGACTTTTTGGCTGTTCTATGGAAAGTAAAAGGTTTATTTGATCACCAATAACAATAACATTGGTATCGAGTTGTGCGCTGTAGTTAATCCCTTTTTCTTCTTCCTGAGCAAAAGACGAGAAGGAGGAAAAAGTAGCTCCCAATACAATTGCAAATGCGACAAGTGCTTTTGTCAATAGTTTATTTGGGATGTTCATTCTATTTGTCATAGTCGTCTGCTTCTAAAATTATTGTCCTCTTCGTTTAAATAAGGCAATTAAGGATCTCACATAATCCTGATCGGTTCGAATATTTGCCACATCTACACCAGACTTTTTAAATGTTTCGGTAAGCAGAGTGTCTTTCTCACGCCACCATTTGGCGTAGTTTTCTCTTACCTTTTTATTCGAAGTGTCTATCCAACTGTATTCGCCTGTTTCCGCATCCTTAATTTTAATCAATCCAATTGATGGGATTTCCTGTTCGCGTTTATCGAATATTTTAAGAGCTACAAGATCATGTTTTTTATTGGCAATCGTTAATGCATTTTCAAAATCTTCATCAATAAAATCTGATATCACGAAAGTGGTGCAGCGTTTTTTAATAACCTGTGTAAGGTAGCGTAAAGCATTGCCAATATCAGTATTCCGATGTTCCGGTTTAAAATCGATCAGTTCACGAATGATTCGTAGTATATGAGACTTACCTTTTTTAGGCGGAATAAACTTTTCAATTTTATCCGAAAAGAAAATCATCCCAATTTTATCGTTGTTTTGAATGGCCGAAAAGGCAAGCACAGCGGCAATTTCTGTAATCTGATTTTTCTTTAGTTTGGAGATGGTTCCAAATTCACGGGAACCACTCACATCAATCATCAGCATTACGGTCAGTTCACGCTCTTCTTCGAAAAGTTTTACGTAAGGTTGATTGTAGCGGGCGGTTACATTCCAGTCAATATTTCTGATGTCATCACCATATTGGTATTCCCGGACTTCGCTGAAGGTCATACCGCGTCCTTTGAACGCAGAATGATACTCGCCGGCAAAAATATTTCGGGAAAGACCTCTGGTTTTGATCTCTATTTGCCTGACGCGTTTTAATAATTCACTAGTTTCCATAGCTAATTACGAATTGAGAATTACGAATTAATAATTAAATCGTGGTAATCATGAATTACAAATTGAGAACCTAATTTGTAATTCATAATTCATAATTGTTACGGTACTTCAACGGTATTCAGTATTTCACTAATAATGTTCTCACTAGTGATATTGTTTGCTTCAGCTTCGTAAGTCAATCCAATTCTGTGACGAAGTACATCATGGCAAACTGCACGGATATCTTCAGGAATTACGTAACCTCTTCGTTTAATAAAAGCATAAGCTTTAGCCGCTGAAGCCAAACTGATACTGGCACGTGGCGATCCGCCAAATGCGATCATATCCTTGAATTGTTCCAATCCGTAATCGGCAGGGAAACGGGTTGCAAAAATGATGTCTACAATGTATTTTTCAATCTTTTCATCCATATAAACATCTTTCACTACGTCACGCGCCTTGTTGATGTCTTCCGGTTTTAAGATTTGAGCTGCTTTTGGAAATACCTTCAAAAGATTCTGACGCATAATTAGCTGCTCTTCATCTTTTTTAGGGTAATTGATCACCACTTTCAGCATAAAACGGTCAACCTGTGCTTCCGGCAGAGGATAAGTTCCTTCCTGCTCAATCGGATTTTGAGTGGCCATAACCAAAAACGGTTCTTTTAATTTATAGGTGGTGTCACCAATGGTGATTTGTCGCTCCTGCATGGCTTCCAATAAAGCAGCCTGTACTTTTGCCGGAGCACGGTTAATCTCATCTGCAAGAATAAAGTTGGCGAAAAGAGGTCCTTTTTTTACTACAAATTCTTCTTTTTTCTGACTGTAAATCATGGTACCCAACAAATCGGCAGGTAACAGGTCAGGAGTAAACTGAATACGACTAAATTCAGCTTCTATGGTAGTTGCAAGTGTGCTGATTGCAAGTGTTTTTGCCAGTCCGGGAACCCCTTCCAGTAATATATGACCATTCGAAAGTAATCCTATCAATAAGCTTTCAACAAGGTGCTTTTGACCAACAATAACTTTGTTCATTTCCATAGAAATCATATCCACAAAGGAACTTTCTCTTTGGATACGTTCATTTAGTTCTTTGATATCAACTGTTTGGATCATTAGAAATATATTTAATTACTTGAAAAATTTACATAAAAAGAATCTGATTTTTCAGAAAACCTTTACAAAGATAAACCTTTGAGCGTTTTATGAAAATGCATGCCCGTTAAAAATTGTTAATGGTTTTAGCAAGCAACAAGTGACAAGCTCCAAGGAACAAGTATCAAGTGACAAGTAACAAGTAACAAGGAACAAGCTCCAAGGGACAAGGAATCCAATTGTTCATTATTCCGTTCCTTTGTTCTTTCATTTTCGGACTTGCTAAAAATGCTTACTTTTGGGGAGAATCAGAAAATACTATTTAAATTGAAGAAACGATATTTTATTCGCCTAAGTTATAAAGGAACAAACTATCATGGTTGGCAGATTCAGCCGAATGCAAGTTCTGTTCAGGAGGAACTGAATAAGGCCTTGTCTACTATTTTAAATCAGCCAATAAATGTGGTTGGCTGCGGAAGAACGGATACAGGTGTGCATGCCAGCGATTTTATGGCTCATTTCGAGGTGGATGAAAACTGTCGGTTCGATTGTGAAAAACTGGCTTTTAAGCTGAATCGCTTTTTGCCTCATGATATTGCCATTCGCGAAGTGTTTCGGGTGAAAGCTGATGCGCATACCCGTTTCGATGCTATTTCCAGAACTTATTATTATAAAATTACCAAGCATAAAAATCCGTTTCGAATGGAGTCGCACTGGAAAAATCAGCATGAGTTGGATGTTGCAGAGATGAACGAGGCGGCTAAAATTCTGTTCGAATACATCGATTTTACAAGCTTTAGCAAGTTGCATACCGATGTGAAAACCAATAACTGCAGGATAGCAAAAGCAGAATGGACTGAAACTGATGATGAATTGGTATTTAAGATTAAGGCTGATCGGTTTCTTCGTAACATGGTTCGTGCCATTGTTGGGACTTTGGTTGAGGTAGGACGTGGAAAAATGGATTTGGCTGGTTTTCGTGAGGTGATTGAAAGCAGGAATCGATCGAATGCGGGTTCTTCGGTGCCAGGCCATGGCTTGTTTCTAGCTAAAATTGAGTATCCGGATGGTTTAAGAATAGAAGATGTGTAAGCCGCTGTTTTTATTTACCGATGGAAGTGTAAATCCGCAATCTAAAATTGGTTTTGGAGCCATTCTTCTTTTACAGGATTTGAATGTCTCTCTGAATGAAGCTAAAACTCTGGTAAAACTGAATCGTTTCGAAAATACTTCTTCTACAAAACTGGAACTGCAGGTTTTACTGTTGGCTCTGAATGAAATTGATTCGGACAATTGCCATGTAATTGTGTATACCGATTCTCAGAATATTATTGGTTTGCCTGCGAGGAGAGAGCGTTTTGAAAAAAATGGCTATTGTTCCAAAAATGGAAGGCTCATTGCGAATCATCAATTGTATCAGGAATTTTACGGACTGACCGATAGTTTGCAATGTGAATTTGTAAAGGTGAAAGGGCACAAGGTTTCGGGTCAGAAAGATCAGGTTGATCAATTGTTTACATTGGTGGATCGAGCTTCGAGAGTTGCGTTGAGGGGATGATAATTATGAATTATTATTTTTGTACTTATCGTCCTCTTCATTTATAGGAGCCAGCAAATTTTTGAAAACCAGAGTGCGAACGGGAGTTGCCAACGAAGAAGTGGCTCAGGCAAATTTGCGAAAGCAATACGAATTTAATTACCTGGATGCTATAAAGATATTTGGCAAAACTTTTGCCAACCGCTTGCTCCCGCAAACTGTTTCGAAGAAAAAAATTGAGGCAGAATTGCTTGCTGCTGAAGCATAAGCTCTCAAAAAAAAGAAAAGTATGCTGTGTAAGTTTACATGGCATACTTTTCAAAACGAAAACAGGCTTTGTAAACTTGCACGGCATACTTTCCAAAATAAAAATGGCTCATGTAACATTACATAGCCTATTTCTAAAACAAAAAATAGTCCATGTAAGATAACATAGCCTATTTCTAAAAATAAAAACAGGCTGTGTAAGATAACATGGCATACTTTTCAAAACGAAAACAGGCTTTGTAAGATAACACAGCATACTTTTCAAAATAAAAACAGGCTTTGTAAGCTTGCTGAAGGTGTTTGATAAAATTTGAATGGTAAAAGTATTTGGTTGAAAGATTTAAAGCATGTTACGAACTGGTGTTTATGGGTAGGTGAGAAGAAGTAACAAAAAAAGACCACTTGGGGTGGTCTTTGGTCTTGGCTAGTCTTCCAAAAAATGAGTAATGTTTCTAATTTTACCGACTAGAATGTGCGGTAGGTGAAGTAACTGGTGGGAGTTTGCTTGATTAGGCTTTATTCATCAAAGTGTTTTTTAATTTTTAGTTATGGTAAATTTTAATCATATTTTTTACGAACTTAAACTATTTTTCCATGCCGACGATAGTATCATAGTTTTATTGGATTAGGATTTCCAGAATCAAGATAATTGACTAAATTTGCTGATAGAAGAACAAAATGAGTCAAGCTGATTACATAAAGGATATTGCAAGGTTTGGTCTTGAGAATGATCAAGATCAACTTTTGGAAGTATTGAGTAAATTGATAGAGCATTCACGGCAAACTAAAAAAGTGAACTTGGCTTTACAGTTACAATCGATACTAAAGGAAGGGTTACGCGCACAACAAACTAAGGGTTTAGCGACTGTAGGATCCAAAAAATATTATTTAAAAGAAGATGATCGTGCATTAAATGAATTGATCATTGAAAAACTTACTTCAGATTATTCTTTTGAAAATTTAGTTTGTTCTGCTGGCATCAAAGAGGAATTAACTTATTTCGTTCAAGAGCATCGTGATATTGAATTGCTAAACAAATTCGATTTACCTGTTTCAAACCGTATTCTTTTTCATGGCCCATCGGGTTGTGGAAAAACATTGGCTTCATACGTACTAGCCGGCGAGTTGGATATGATGATGTATGTGGTGAATTTAGGAGCCATTGTTTCTTCAAAATTGGGTGAAACCAGTAAGAATCTATCGAAATTATTCAGACAAGCGGCCAGTGAAAATTGCATTATTTTCTTCGATGAGTTTGATTCTATTGGTAAAGTAAGGGATTATAGTCAGGATCATGGCGAAATGAAACGTGTAGTTAACACTATTCTTCAGCTCTTTGATTATTTACCTCAGAATAGTATTGTTATTGCTGCGACCAATCAGATGCAAATGATTGATGAAGCTTTATTGCGCAGGTTTGATATGAAAATTAATTTGGGCTTACCTACCAATGCTCAAATTCAAGAGCTGATTGAAAAAACTTTGGCTAAATCACCCTTTAAATTTCGCACCAAAAAGGAACTGTCTGAAATTATTAAATTATCAGAAGGATTATCCTTTTATTTGATTCAAAGATCAATCATAACAGCTATCAAAAGAACACTGTTTGGTTTAAAGGATTTAGAAAAACCTAATCTATACCTTGATTCTGCAATTTTAAAAGAGTTAATCTTAAAAGAAAAAGTCTAAACTTCTGCTTCAAGGTCGGCTTCTGCTATTATTTCGAGGGTATTTATTGCATCAAGTTTATGGTAAAGTTGTCCAGATAGGGTGTTGTTAACTTTTTTCTCCTCAATTCTTATTACTAATGAAAATGGATGTGGATTTAATTTAATTCGGTTTAATATTTCTGGATCTATATCTTTTTTACAGGTGCATCGAACCACAATATTCAACTCGTTTTTGATTTCGTTTAAATCTTTAATTCGAAATGGTATGGATAGTTTTTGGGTATTAGAAAACATTTTTGAACCAATTGGAGAATAGTCTTCTGACCAGGTTATTCCAGTTTTAAATTTACGGTTAGTGTCTGCTTCTTCCACACGGTTCTTTAGTTTTGGATCTCGATCTTTTTGTTGACTTGTGTAACCTGCGATTAAATCTATACTTTTTGATAAGTCATCATCAACAGGATTAAAAAATGCAAAGCTTATATGGATTGGATTATAGGCCAGGAAATTATTGAAAATTGGATCGAAACTATAACATAAAGTTGCAGTAATGTTTGCAACTGATTTTTTTTCTTGATTTGAAAGCTTATTGAGATATTTCGGAATTTTTAAAATTAGTCCCTTATGGGAATCTACTTTAATCGATTCTTCTACCACTAGAGTGGCAGAGTTTTCATTTGAATAGAGTGCTTTTGTTTGATCTGGTAAACCGTTACCAGTTAGGTATTTAAATAATCTGTCTTTACTAATAATTCGCGATAATTTGTTTTTCTCGGAGTTGTTTAGTTCTTCTATTAACTTTTTAAATTCCTCTCTTGCAAAATCATCTTTTATATTAATAATAAGTTCATCCAGAAAGTTTGAGTTATAAGATAAACCCGCCGAATTAATTAACAGAGCCTTTATGGATTGAGCTTTTAACTCTGGATATTTATTCAAGATACGAGCAGCAATATTTGTAACCAATGGTGCGGCATTACTGGTGCCGTGTGATAATTCTGTTAATTGACCAGCTCTTGTTGAAAGCACTTCCATGCCTGCTGAACTTGCGATCGCATCACCTCCAGGAGCTACCAAATCAGGTTTAAAAAAGTTTTTATTCATAATAGACTGCGAAAGGAATACACTATTTACCTTTTCAGCGAAATTCAAATGAAATTTCTTCGAGTAATAAGCAGGTAATTCTTTGGCATACGTTAAATCACTTTCATTATCATTTAGATTTTCAGCTATTGCTCCAACAGCGATATTGTTATATGATTCTGACGGTGAATGTATATTAGTTCCAACACAACAATGTTGTTCCGACTCCTTATATGGATTAAAAAAATGATTGGGATAATCATGTAAGCTATTCGGATTATCTCTCATATATTCGATATCATCAGGACTCAAATTGCCTGTTGCTATAATGAATAAGATATCTAGTTCAAATGACAATTTATCAAGAAGAAAAGCTTGTTTAGATACAGTTTCATTATATAACTTGCAATTAGAATCAGTAATTGATAAGTTGAAAACACGAACTCCAATCGCACTGGCTTCTCTTATTACTTTCTCAAAATCAATAAGGCTATAGTTTCCGTTTGAATTTTCTAATACCTTAATTGGAACAAGTTTTATTGGAGAATGAAAATTATTTGTTTCGTTTTCATAGTATTCTGTTCCCAATGCTGCTAACATAGCAATACCTGTTCCATGTCCATCAGTATCAATGTATGGAGAAGGATCACCGACATTTATAATGTCGAATTGATGATTTTCAATAATATTCCGTAGAGGTGAATTTTGATGAATTCCTGTATCAATTATTCCTACTAACGTTGTATTTTCAATTGGGAATATCTCAAAATCGGGTCTTCTTTTTTGCCAACCATATCGATTAGGACCTGTTTTGTAGGTGTGACTTTGAACTTTGTATATTACATCAAAGTTGTCGACAATTTGTTTGTTTAATTCTTCAGTCGTGTTTTTTAAGACTAAAAGTGAATAATCAAGTTTAATTTCATAATCAAATTCAATTCTTAACAACTTTTCTTGTCTAAGGAATTCATTTAGAGCTTTTTCTATATTGTCTGATTTATTTGGGAGCTCAGTATTGCTAATAATTTCAGCAACAGCTTCTTCATTGCGTGTAAATTCAAGTATTCTATCAGAACTTAGTAATTCAAATTGATCAATGTGAACTAATAAATAATAATCTGTCTGAAGGGGATTGAAATTGGCTTCTGTGTCAATAAAGAATCTAATATGTTCTTTAAATATTTCAAATGCATCTTCATCTACAATTGCACAAAGGACAACCTTATTAAAATATTCAAATTTAACAGCAGATAAACCATAGGTGGTTCTGATTTTTTTTTGAAGATTAGGATTGAATACACCATGAGTGTATAATTTTACGTAATCAATATGCGCTGGAATATCGATCGTTCGATTCTGATGCCTTTCTAAAATATGTCTATTAAAACTTCGAAGGTTGTTTCGTAACGTTTTTTTCTTGGATTCATAGGGTTTTATCTCAATTTCTTCTTCCTCTTCATCATTTTTCTTCTTCGATACAACCATTCCTCTTTTAGGAAACCTTTCAATTGTTCGTATTTGGTTTTTTAGTAGTAAATGAGGTTTATTGTTATCTGCCATGGTCGTTAGTCTTTGGGGAATTTTTTATACTGCGTTTCCAAAGTTATGAAAGGTACGCAGATTAACAAAAATACCCGCAGTAAAGTTTGCTTTCAGAAAAAAAATGAGATTACTGTAATTATTGGCGGGCGAATTCTCAAACTTTTGGGCGGGCAGCCGGAAATTGCGTTTATCAATAGTAAAATAGCAGCTGCATTTGTATTTTTCATGATGCGTTGAAACAGACAGCAATAATTAAGCTTGCATAAAAAAATGCCAGCTATTCTTTCGAATTTGCTGGCATTTTTGTTTTTAATACAAATGATTCAAAAACCAATTTATTGCTGCTTTTGCCACGATATCGAACTGTTCGATATAAGGTGTGAAATGTCCGCCTGGAAGGGTGATGAGCTCTTTTGGCTGCAGACTTTCCTGATAGCTTTTTAGGCAAAGGTCTGTGGGGGTAACAATGTCTTTTAAAGCGACTACAAATAAAATAGGAGTAGGGCTTACCATGCTTGCATAAATGCCTGGTTCATACATCCTGGCGTATTCGGTACTTCGGAAGGTAACCTCATTACTGGCTGATGTTGATAATGCTTGTGCTTTTGTATAGTATTCCCTGGCTTCTTCCATAGGATATAGTGGGTTAAGATTAGCTTCACCAACCAATTTTTTCATCATCGGCTCTTTTCCTTTGAGGCGGTTTATTCGGTCTTTACTTACTAGTTTCCAATACCCATCATCTTTTTGGGCAGGCATTCTTCTCGAGCTGCTTTGAGATCCGCTAATGGTAGGAACCTGAGATACGACACATTTAACTCTCCTGTCGGTTGCTGCTGTAACAATAACATGACCACCAGAATAACTTGTTCCCCATATGCCGATTCTATTGGCATCCACTTTTTCTAATGAAGCAGCATAGCTAATGCTGTTTTTGTAATCGTCTATTTGCATAAAGGGATTGATTTCTCCTCTTGGTGTTCCTTCGCTTTCGCCAAGATTTCTGTAATCGAACAGAATCACAGCAAAGCCGTTTTCTGCAAATAATTCGGCAAACTTGTTTATATAAGCTTCTTTGGGAAGGCCAAATCCATGCGCCATAACAATAGCCGGACATTTGCTGTTTTTGTGAGGAATGTATTGTAATGCACAGATTTTTAAACCATCACTTAAATAATTTACTTTCGTTAGACTGTAATTTTTCATATTTCTCCTTTCATCGTTTTAAATTAAAAGGACAAATGTAGTATTCAGGTGTAAAGCCAGATTGTTCAATAAGTTCTATTGATTGTCCATTTAGTCCATATTGAATTTTCTGAAGGCAGCAGGGGTGATGTTAAAGTTTTTCTTAAAAACTTTGTTGAAGTGAGAAACACTTTCGAAGCCACAGTTAAAAGCAATATCTGATATGTATTTGTCTGAATTGACAAGTTGAAATCGGGCACAATCCAGTTTTTTTTGCAGTATCCATTTGGCGGGCGTGTTTTTGAATAAGAGCATAAAATCCCGTTTGAATTTGGAAACACTCCTATTTGATAATCTTGCTAATTGCTCTACCGTATATTTTTTTTTGAAGGTTTTTTCCATCAATAGTTTCAGATCATTGTAATTGTCCGATAGCGAGTTGAAAAAAACTTTTGCCTGTACTGATCTTTCGGTAAGTAAAATAACCAATTCGTTTATTTTTAGCTCCATTAAAGCAGGGTTGTTTTCATTTTCATTGATGTAAGAAAGATAATGCAATATGTAGTCATCAATCATTTTATCCCTGTTGAGGATCACAAAGGGCATTTGTGGATGTTTCCCCAGCGAAATATCCTTGGGATATTTAATAAAAGTGTTCTTAAAATAAATGACCAATGCCTCGAATTCTCCGTTTTTAGGAATGTATTCGGTCATTTCATGAATGCCTTTTTTCAATAACAATAATTGATGCTGATCGACTTCGATCGTATTGTTGTCTTGGATGATAATCTTTTTGCCTTTCAGAATAAAAACGAATGCATTTTCCTGCATTAAAATTGATTGTTTTGTTGAAATCGTATTCGTTTTCCATTTCGCGAACAATAGATTTTTGTTCTTTAAAATTTTTTCTTTTGGAAAGGCTTTCATTTTGTTAAAAGTAATTTTTTAGCGGAGATATTGATTCTCCGCAAGGGAAAATCAAAAGCGTTTTCGAAGTTATGAAAAGTAAACAGATTAACAAAAATACCCGCAGTAAAGTTTGCTCTCAGAAAAATAAAAAGTAAACCGTTGTGTTTTGTAAGAACTGCTGAGGAAGGAGCTTATTTTTTTGTTGAAATCCCAAAAGGAGAGAAGGGGTAACAGCAAGCTCAGCAAATTTGTAAGAGTGAAAGGACACAAAGTTTCGGGTCAGAAAGATCAGGTTGATCAATTGTTTACATTGGTGAATAGAGCTTCGAGAGTGGCGTTGCGGGAGAATTAATAATTTTGTCCTTATCGTCCTCTTTATTTATGGGAGTTAACAAATTTTTGAATGTAGGGGTGCTGTGCTGTTTTGTTTGACAACCTTTGTCAGCACCTCCGTTAGATAAATCATATTCTCCATTTCCAAACCTAATGCAAGCTTACAACCCGCTTTATTTTCCATTCATTATTTTTGTTTTCCCACACAATTAAAAAACGTCCTACTTTTGAAGGTGTCCCAATTGGTTCTTGATTATTATGAAATTTTTGCAAACCTATTTCAATTGCTCCAAAGTCTTTAACAGGATAAACTTCTATGCTTCCTTTAACTAGTTCTCTTGTTACTTTTCCACAAATATTTTTTTTGGTTGCAGAAATTATGTCTTGTTTTGATGTCATTACTCCTCCTTGGTCATGATAAAATTCAATATTTTCTGAAAAGAAAGTACCATACTTGTCAAGATTCAAATTGCAGGTATTATAAGCCTCAAAAAAAATACTGTCTAATTTAACTATAGTGTCGTATAGTTGTTGGTTGTCTGGCTTATAATTTTTTGTCAAACGATACATTGGTTTTTTTGTTGTACTACAACTTGCCAATAGTGTGATAAGTGTTAACAGCGGTATAATTATAGTCTTAAAGTATTTCATTATTTTTTATGTTTGTTATAGTTTTATTTTGTTTCGATATCAATTATTTTTTGTCCGTTTTCACCCAAATAGTGAGTTAAAAGTTTTTGATAAATTTTATAGCCATCATCCACATTCGTAAAAATTAAAAGACCTTGTTTTGTTTTAGGGAAGATAAACACAATAGTTTGAACACCTTTGTCAGCACCTCCGTGAGACAAAGCATATTCTCCATTTCCTAAATCGTAAATTTCAAAACCCAAGCCAAAATGCTTGCTGTTTTTGGTTTCGACTTGATTTGTAGTCATATCGTCAAAAACTTTTTGGGTCAATCCTTCGCTATTCATTACACTGGTCAAAAACTTTCCATAATCTTCAATGGTTGTCAATAAATTGTCTGCACCATTTGCAGTTTTATTTTTTTCTGTTTCATAAGCAACTCCTTTATTGTTATAACCTGTTGCAAATCTTAAACTGTCTGTTTCATTGTCCCAAAAATATTTGGTGTCGGTCATTTGCAAAGGAGTAAAAATTAATTCGCTTGCTAATTGGTTAAGTGATTTATGGAATTTTGCTTCCAACGCTTTTCTCAAATATTCAAAACCTTCTCCTGAATATTGATATTTCGTTCCTGGTGTAAATTCAAAATGTAATTTTCCATCTTTGTTATTTCCACGCCAATTGGTAAAACCTGTTTGGTGGCTTAAAATATGTCTGGTAGTAAGCAATTTGCTATTTGGGTCTTTTGAAACATCTGGGTCTGTCCAATATATATGAATCGGTTCATCTAAATTCCACTTGCCTAAACTCACTAATTTTAAAGTAACCATTGCAGTTATAGGTTTGGTCAGTGAAGCCACATTAAATATAGTATTGTATGGTGCTGCTGTTCCTTTATTGAGTTCTCCAAACACTTTTACCTGTTGAAGTTTTCCGTTTTTAATTACGCCGATCCCCAGGGTAGGAACTTTGTTTTCCGCTAAGCATTTTTCTATTTCTTTGTCATTATCAAAAATTGATTTTGAAGAGGAAAGCTGTTTTACCTGATGTTCGTAACTCAACGATTTTGTGAGTTTCCATTCGTCATTTTCTATAAGCCAAACGTGAGTAAATTTAGCTGAACTCCCAAATTGCTCAGGTTTATTTAGTTGTTTTTCAAAGAACTGATGCACACCCTCTTGAATTGCGCCATAAAGATTTCCTTTGTTGTAAAGAGCATAAATTTCAGTGCTTTTGGGCAAGAGTTTTCTTCTTGCCTGATAGTTGGATGGATTTCCACACAATCCATTTTGTAAATCATTGAGAAATTTCTTTTTATCGGAAATCCCGTCTTTGTCGTGGAAGAATTCAAACTTTTCACTTAGCAGGTTTTCAAACTGTGAAATGTCGCAAGTGTTGAAGCCTACATTAAAAAGCAAACTGTCCTTTGAGAGGATGATTTTGTATAGGTCTGAATTTTTAGCAACCTGTGCCTGGGTCTTTACAATGAAAGTGATCGTAAAAATGAAGCTTAATAAAATATATTTTGCCATGTCTGTTTTTTATCACAAAGATCAAAAGCAAATTTATTCTGTCATTAAAATCTCCCTGACAATAACCTGTCAAAAACCCGACAATTTTATATCATATTGAAATGCAGGCTGTAATACAGCTTTTTTCTTTTGTCTATTTCAACTGCATTTCTAAGAACGAAATAAACATTTGAAAGAATCAAAAGAATCAAAAGTATTAAAGTAAAGTTATGTCCGGACTTTGTGAAAATACCTAACATAAACACAATGGGGGCTATGATTGTCCACATTATTTGTAGCGAAATAATTTGTTTTGTTATGGGGTTCTTCAATTTCATTGCAAACATTAATATAAGCGGAACAAGAATATTTAAAGGAGGAAGAATTATGAATGGCAAGGAAGAAAGGTTGACTAACTTTATTGATGAGTAATTTAATAAATTGTCTTCTTCCTTTGGTGTTGTTTTTTCGTTACTATCTTCTTTGTTTTCAATTCCGGGTTGTTTGCTTCGCAATTCTTTTTCCTGGACGCCTAATGCTTCTCCTAAAACTCGAAGTGTGTATCCTTTTGGATCTGTTCCTGCTTCAATTCTCTGAATTGTCCTTACTGAAATACCGGATTTCTTCGATAATTCTTCTTGAGTAAGATTTTGCTGTTCTCTTATATTTTTAAGTTTGGACATTCTGTTGTTTTAAAAACGTTTCGCGGGTATGGTGGTTTTCTTTCCGTTCAATTGTAATTTTTTCTATTAGCTATCAAGTGAAATTTAAACTTCTCTTTCGTCCGTTTTTTTAATCATTTTTAGAGTGAAGCCTCCAAGAATTAGTATGATTAGAGCCATAACCGCCCACAACCATTTTTCATCGGCAAAAAGTGGTTCCGATTTAGGTGTTTCCGATTTTGTAATTATTTTTTCATCACCAAGGGCAAGTGTTGTTATCGATTTAGGGATGTTGTCTGAAAATCGGGAAATGTCATAATTTGGTCTTCGGGCATTGGTATTTCCATAATAAAGGAAATACTTCGCGGGTTTCGAAAATCGAACCAGTAACTCATAAACAGAGCCTCCTATTTCAACATTGCTAATGGTAAGCGCTTCATTGTCTGAATTTTTGATGATGATTTTTACATGCTGAGCAACTGTATTGCTGAATTTGAACTCATTTTTTTCAATGGAGTTGAGCGTGCCCGAAGCAAGGGTTTGATAGTTGTATTTCCATCCAAGTTCAGTTTTGGTACTATCCGTTACATACTGAATGTGAACGGGTCTGTAATAATCAAATGATTCGAGAATATTTACTTTAAGATTATTTATCAAAACAGGAGAACCCAAATCGATATCAAGCTCAGTCTGTTTGCGCTTTTTATTCTCAATGGTGTTGATTTTCTTTATTTGGTAATTGCGGGATTTTCCTTTTACAATCTCTTTAAGAAATAATGCCGCACTTTCCAGCTTAGGTTTTTCCCCGCTTTTGATTCCTATTCTGTAAAAACCATAATTGGCATTTGGAAAATTAAGTTTCGAAAACTGATAATTGGTGTGTGCATTGTTAATGGATAGTATTCTGTAATCCTCGACAAGAGTATACCAATTTTGTTGATCCTGACTTCCTTCAAGAGTTGTTTTCCAATCGAAATTTTCCTGTTCGAAATTTAACTGAATTTGATTTATTGAATTGGAGGTGGGAACTTTAAAGGTGAAGTAATAGCCGTTTTTATCCCTCGATTGATTCAATAATTTAAAGTCAACATTTACATTTTTTATTTGATCTTCGGTGGAATGTATAATGTACGGTGCTTCGAGCGTGTCATTTTGCTCAGAGATGCCAATAATTCTAATATCGTTCAGGTTTGGGGAAATCTTCCCGAAAATTTCATTCGGTAGTTCCAGTTTGTGCCATTGATCGTTTGTACCAATAATTTCTCTTTTGTAGTTGAAATTATTCTGCTGGCCAAAGGAATTGGAGAATGCAAAAAGTAACAGAAGGAAACAGATCTTAATTTTCATGGGAGTGTAAGTTTATTAGTATGTCTGAGTAAAACCAGCTGAAATAAATTGTGTTCTTTGCTTTAGATTTCTTCCTCAGTCATATTGCTCTTGTATTTGTTGTACAGGAACGAAATAATCAAAAGAAGTATTCCCAATAAAACAAATGCGATGGTTTTTGCTATTGTACTCAATTGCGAGATGTCGTAAAAGAAGAGCTTTACCAATGTAAGTGCAAACAATCCGATAGCGCCAATTCGCAAATGTTTCTTGTTTTTCCAGATGCCGTAGGCAATCAGGAGTAATGAATAGGAACCCCAAAGTATGCTTAAGCCAAGTTTATAGGATTGAGTTGATCCGCTTATGTCCATCCAATTAAGCAACTCGCTGCTAAATATCCATAGAATGGAGGTGCTAAGCAGGTATTCAAATGCTATTCTGTACCTTTTTGCATTAAATTCTTCCTTTACATGAAGAAATATACTTGTCAGTGCAATTGCAGCAAAGGCTAATGAGATGTATCTGATAATGATATTGAATGTTCCCCGGTGATAATATTCAGATAAACTTTGAGTAAGATAACTTTCTCTTAATTCACTTAGGGAGTACAATCCTTGGGTTAAAAATACGACCAAAGTTATCGTTGTTAATCCAATACCGGCATAAGCTAAATTTTTGTTTTTTAATTTCCTGATATTCACAAAAGAAAGAACTGAAAAAAACAGTAAGGAATAATTGATGATCCAGATCGTTTTAAATTCTTTTAAATCGTAGTTGTTATAGTAGCTGGCATATTCCTCTCCGGTTGCCTGAATGCTTAATGCCGATTCCTTAATTAGTTGATTCCAGTAATTGCCAATTTCCAATCGGATTGAATAGTAAAGCGTAAATACGAGAATAACAGGAATGGCATAGGATAATAGTTTGGTGACCTTTAGCCATGAGCCTAATAAAGTCGGATACTTGATATTGCTGTTCAATCTGTTGATAAACCCAAATGAAATAATAAAAAGCAATGAACTCAAAAAATTAACATTAAGAAACAGAGTGATTTTGGTTTCCGGATCAGCCACAAGGTAGGTGTTATACATGGTGGTCCAATCCTGCAAAATACTACAGAAGGCAAGTGTCATTAAAGGGTAAGACATTGCTTCGTAAATAGAAACTTTTTTAGTTCGGCCAATCCAAAAGAGCAGAGCGGCTTCACTGACCCATAATAAAGTTACCCAATTTCCGTCTAGCTGAATAGGAAATGCGATGGTGATAAATGTGAGAACTAAACCTGATATCAAATAGAAAACATTTTTGTCGTCAAGCTTTTGTTTGTAGATAATTACACTGACAATACTGTGAACAACAGCATTGATAAGAGTGAATAATCCTAATAAATGTTGTCCTGTTTCGTGAAGCGATAATATAGAATATCCCAGACCAAAAAAGATAAGGGAGTTGGATACAAGAAGCAGAGAATTGCCTTTGTTGAATTTCTCTTTCCGAACCAATTTGTAAGCAAGGAACAACAAATAAAAGATCGCGAAGAATACGGTTAGAAAGCTGCTTCCCAGTACAAAGTGTTCACTGGTTTCGTATTTTCCCAGGAACCAGGAATAGAAAATCAACCAGGTAAGCACGAAAGAAGAATAATGCAATGCCTTCCAGTACTTCCTGAATGCTATGAAAAGAATGCCAATGTTAATAATGGTCATGTAGGTAAAAAGTACAGCCACTTTTCCTGAGCCGTCACTTAGCAGGAAGGGAACTGCGTATGCTCCCACCAAACCAATATGAGCAATTACCTGCTTGTTGTAATTAATCGCAGCAACAACTGTGAATACGGTGAAAATCAGCATCAGAATAAAAGCAAATGCCTGCGGAAACAGATCGTACAGACTGTAGGCCATATAGGTAATAAAATATAGAATTGCTATGGCACCACTCACCAGAACGGCGCTGTAATTTTCATATTTCGCTTTTAGTTTTATTCCAAAACCCAACAGACCAATTCCGGTTAAATAAGCCAGGATTATTCTTGTTAAAGGGCTGATAAGATCATTGTCGATGGAGTACTTGGCACCTATCGCCACACCGATAATGGTAATGGCAATCCCAATTTTATTGATCAGATTTTCACCAATAAATTTCTCAAGATCGGATTTCGATTTTGGAGGTTGATTGGTTGCAGGAGGGGTGACAATTGTTTTTGCAGTCTCAATTTTGGGTTTCTCCTGCGTTGCTGGAGATGCGATGTTTTTCAGATCATCAAGAAGATTTTCATTCAAAATCTGCGTCTCTTCTTTATCTGCAAGAGGTTTTGCTTCAGCACTCTTTAATCGAATTAATTCATGTCGTAATTCACTAATTTCATTCGACAGAGCCTCTTGTTTTTTATGAAGCTTTTCTTGTATCTCGAAAAGCTGATTTATTTTGTCTTTATTGTCTGACATATGATCTACTTACATAAGTATTGCAAATATAATTCCTTGTTGAATTGTAAATATCCAAAATTGGAAATTTTTAGTTTGCCTGATTAAGGAATTGTTTACTTTAGCTCGTGAATTTATGAAAAGCATTCTACATAAACAAAATGTATGTTTTAATGCAGCTGTCGCACAAACCCAATATTTGATCAAATAATATTATGACGAATTGTTTTGTGAATTTACAATGCCAAGGAATGGAATGTGATATTTTTTGAGTTATCTATTCCAAATTTCCCAGCTTTTTTCGGCTTGTAAGTGAAGCATTTTTAAACCATTATGAGTTTTAGCTCCTTTTTCTGCTCCTTTTTTCATGAAAAGAGTCTCTGCAGGATTGTAAACAACATCGTACAGAAAATGATCTTTTGTAAGGTGTTCGTATGGGATATCCGGACAGGTATCATCTTTTGGGAAAGTTCCCAACGGAGTACAATTCACTATCAAATGACAATTGTTTATGATTTCGGGGGAAAGCATCTCGTAGCTTATGCATTTGTCAGAAGCAGTTCTGGATACAAATTGGTATTCAATATCCATTTCTTCCAATGCTGTGGCTGCAGCTTTTGAAACCCCGCCAGTTCCTAAAATTAATGCTTTTGGTTTCGCTCCATCCAAAAAAACACGCAACGATTCAGTAAATCCGTGTATGTCGGTGTTGTAACCAACTAATTTAAACTGATCATTTTCACGGATAATTTGTACGGAATTTACAGCACCAATTCTTTCTGCCAAAGGATCAATATCATCGAGGAATTGAATTACATCCTGTTTGTAAGGAATGGTAACACAGAATCCTTTTAAGTCGGAATGTTGCTCCAATATAGCAGGGAAATCTTGAATATTGGAAAGTTCGAAATTTAAAAAAGAAGCATCTATGTTTTCTTCCGTAAATTTATCCGTAAAGTATTTTTTTGAAAAAGAATGTCCCAAAGGGAAACCAAGAATTCCGAATGTATCCATATTATTCTGTTTTAGATTCCGGAGAAAATTTTTCCATCATCCAAATTAATAGAAATCCGGCAATGGCCAAAAGAACTGCAAATATCAATTGTGAATCTTGTTCAGAAATATTTGCGAATGTATTTGGCAGTATATTTTCCTGCAGCAATGGTTTTTCAATTCCGTGCCGGTCAATAAAGGTGGAGATTGTGTTTTTCCAAGGCCAAACTTTATTTAAAGATCCGATCATGAATCCGGAAAGCAAACCGATAGTCATGTTGTGGTATTTTTTTAACAGCCAGCTTAGCAGATTTGAGAAACTTAAGAGGCCTATCACAGCTCCCGCACCAACCACTGCAACAACATCCAGTTTAAAAGAACTGATGGCATTTAGGATGTATTCATATTTTCCCAAAAGGAGCAATATGAAGGCGCCTGATATTCCAGGTAAAATCATCGCACAAATTGCCAATGCTCCCGAAAGAAAAAGAAACCAGTAGGAAGTGGGTGTTTCTGCCGGAGTAACAACAGTTACCATGTAGGCAATTCCGATACCAATAAGCATTGCTATAATAGTGCGTAGTTTCCACTCCGTTATTTTACGGGCAATAACAATTGCAGATGCAACAATCAACCCAAAGAAGAAAGACCAGATTAAAATAGGCTGTTCGGCGAGAAAATACTTAATCAGCTTAGCCAATGATAAAAAGCTTAGGAAAATTCCGAAGATCAATGCCAATAGAAAGTTTCCGTTAATTGCCTGCCAGAATTCTTTGAATTTAAATTGAAAGAGAAGTTTTACCGCATTTCCGTTAATGGATTTTATGCTGTTAATTAATTCCTCGTAAATACCGGTAATAAATGCGATTGTGCCACCGGAAACTCCTGGTACAACATCTGCTGCTCCCATTCCCATTCCTTTAAAGGCAATAAGAAGGTAGTCTTTCATTTTTCTGGGCATAGTATAATTTTGTTGCGCTTACTTTACTGGTTTCAAATACAATTATTGATTTGCTTTGATTAGTTTGGTGAAGATTTTATTTTTCTTCAATTCAGGAAACTGAATAAAGATGTCGTTAATGTTTTCAGAATCGATATCGATGGCTTGTCTGATATAATGTTCCGAAGATTTGATGTCACCCGTAATTGCATAGTAAGCAGCTAAATTACTTAGTAATTGAGGACAGTTTGGGGTCTGGGCAAGACTTTCCAACAACACATCAATAGCGGTTTCTTCATTTTCATTTTGATGATAATATTCAGCGAGAGTTATTGGATAAGTGGTATCGTAAGGATCCAGATCAATAGCCTCTCTAAATGCCTGAACTGCTTTTTGAGGCGAATTGGCTCTGGCGTAAGCCGATCCCAAGGCAAACCAATAGTCTGAATTTGTATCGTCCAGATTTTTAGCTTTTTCAAGATAAACCAAACACTCATCAATTTTATCCTGATACATGAGAATTAATCCCATTCCAAACCAGGGATCTGCTAAATTCTCATCCGTTTTAATGGCTGTTTCGTAATTGATTAAGGCTTGTTCGTATTCGTCCATTTTCTCAAAACATTCGCCAATATAGGAATAGGTTGAAGCATGATCATCATCAAACTCAAGATATTCGGTGTAGCATTTTATTGCTTCTTCGAAAAGTCCCTGATTAGCCAGAGCATTGGCTTTGTTAAAATAGGCTTTACTATGTTGATCATTTACTGCCAGTGTGAATTCGTAGGCCTCAACAGCTTTTGGGAAATTCCCCATGCGGTTAAAAATGATTCCCAGATTGTACCAGGCGTTGTCGGAGAATGGGTTTAGCTCTAAAAATTGCTCATAAGCCATGATACTTTGATCATCCTCGCCAATTTTCTCATAACAATAACCCAATTCAAAAAGAACTTCCGAATCTTCTTCATCTAATTCCAGTGCTTCTTCCAAATATTCTATCGCAAGGCCGAATTGACTCAATTGCTCGAAAGCAAGCGCAATTCTGAAAAGTAAATCTTCACGATTTTCGTAACTGACCTGCAGAGCTTTATCGAATTGTTTTTTTGCAAGCTCAGGTTTTCCAATATGGTTATATATGTTCCCTTTAAGTAGAAGAATCTCCTTGTTTGAAGATTCAATACCCTGTATATTCTTTAAAATGGAAAGTGCTTCGAGATGCTGTTCCCGATCAACTAAAATCTGAGCTTTTTTAATTTGGAGAGAAATAGCACCGGGGTGCTGTCTGTTAGCAATGTTAGAAACTTTAACAGCTTCCAACAGATTGCCCTTCTCAATATAGTGATCAATAATGCTTTCAAATTCATGAACATCGAAGTAGTAAAGCGTCTCAGCTTTAATCATTTCTTCGAACCGGCCTACCAAAGTAAGCGCATCATCATCAAGATAGTTTTCTGTATTCTCTATCATCTATCAAATTAAAATGATTATTGCACTGCAAAAATAGGATTAATTTTAAAATATTCAAGATGTAAGATATTAACAAAAGTTAATCCTTATTTCTGTTTTTATTGGGTTTTGCCCAAAACAAACGGCCTCTTGCAAGGAGGCCGTTGTTAATTATAAATTGCGGTGTTCAATTCTAAGTAAGTCAAATACTGTTTTCACAGGATTAAAAGTTGCAATTGGGACTTCAACAAATACAGAATTCCAATCAGACATGGCACCATTCCACAAACCTGGTAATTCCATTGCTTTCAGATCACTGCCATTGTGTGATTTTTGAGAGATGAAACCAGTTTGCTTATCAACAAACAAAGGAAGATCAAATTTATTTCCTTTATAGTCTTTAATACCGCATATCAAATCTACCGGATTAAAGTGCGTAGAACGTTCAAAAATATTTGTTTGTCGAACGTCTTGTTTGTCAATTTGCGATCCTTCAACAATTTGAAGAGATACAGATCCATCTGAATTTCTTGACCAAAATGGTCCTCCACCAGGTTCACCTTCGTTCTTAACCATTCCGCAGACACGAATAGGACGGTTGAATTTGGAAAACAGGTATTTCTTCAGTTTTTCAGGATCTTCAATTTTAAGACTTGCAGGCGCTTTTGTGCAAAGTTTATCTTCTAAAAAGGCAAGCATTTCATCAAGAGTATTTTGCGAAATGTCTTTGTCTTCTTCCAAAATTTTTAAATAGTCAAAAATAAATGACTGGCGTTCCAATAAAATACCTGCTAAAACCTTCTTGAATTTGTAAGTAATTTCCTTTAAACGATCAGGAACAACATTATCAATGTTTTTAATGAAAACAATATCAGCATTCAGCTCGTTTAAATTTTCAATTAAAGCACCATGTCCACCCGGACGGAATAGTATTGTACCATCTTCGTTTCGGAAAGGTTCATTGTTTGTATCAACAGCAATGGTGTCGGTAGAGGATTTCTGAACAGAGTAAGCAACATTTAGTTTGCCGTTATATTTTTCTTCAAAAGTTTCCTTGGTTTTGTCTAAACGATCTTCAAATAGTTCTTTGTGATCTTCTGATACGGTAAGATGAATTTGGGCATCTCCTTTGGAGTTTTTAGCGTAATTTAGCGCCTCAACCAAATGTTCCTCAAAAGCTGTTCTGGAAAAATGTTTGTACCTGTGGAATTTCAGCAGTCCCTTAGGAAGACTGGCATAATTAAGCCCTTTTTTTGTTAGGAGCATGGCCAGGATTTGTTTGAATTGATTTTTATCAATCATCTTTTCCAAATCCATATTGTTTTCCGAAACAATATTTCGAAGATCTCCATAGAAAGCAAAATCTTCAATTCTGTCAAAGAAGTTAAACATGGTTTCCGGTCCCTTGTTACAAAGGAATTTTAGATATTCGTCTTCCGTGTCCTGATAAGTGTTCAAAAAATCGTACAGCGATTTAAACATTCTTGTAGCTGCACCCGAAGCAGGAACAAATTTTAGCAATGAAAGGCTTTTGGCATGTGCCGTAAATACTTCTTGATAAATATCCTGTTCATCATCACAAATTTGCATTATTCCGTCATCAATTGTGGCAGGCTTCTTCAATTTCATTTTAGGAAAACCAGTTTTGAAGTTATTTAATTGTTCTTCAATGGTTTTAATATCAATGGCTTTGGCCTTGAATTGAGATTGGTCTTGTTTTGAAAACATGTTTAAAGTTTTAATAAAGTGTCAAAGGCAATATAAAGAATACTTTCAATAAATGAAATGCTCATTCTATTAAATAAAAAAAATACTTATGCAATGCTTTGCAGTTTTGCATGTAAAAATACAAATATAGTGGGAGATTTACTGTTTCAATATTATAGTAATATTTGTAAAAAACCTATACAACTGCATTTTAACTTTGTTTTCTGTTTGATTTTTAAGTCTGCAGCTTATCTTGATGAATTCCAATTAATGTCAATCAATTTACTGGAATCAATTTCTTTTGTATTTTTACGATAAATTCGAAGAGGTATGACAAATAAGCAATTTAAGTGGGGAAACAATAAGAGATATAATGATTTCCCAAGTTCATTTAAAAGACGGTTTTCGGAACGAATTCAAAAAATATCAATAGATGCTGGTTTTACTTGTCCCAACCGCGACGGGAGCAAAGGTGTAGGTGGTTGTACATATTGCAATAACAATAGTTTTAATCCAGCTTACTGTAGTCCTAAAAAAACAGTTACAGAGCAGATTTTACTGGGAATAGACTTCTTCAATACCAAATACAAAGCTCAGTATTATCTGGCTTATTTTCAGGCTTATTCAAATACCTACGGATCACTTGATCATTTAAAACAAATTTATGAGGAGGCTTTGTCTCACGAGAAAGTAGTTGGTTTGGTTATTGGTACCCGTCCCGACTGTGTTTCTGATTCTCTTTTAAGTTATTTGGAAGAATTGGCAAAAGATAATTATATCAGTATTGAGTATGGTGTCGAATCGTTGAATAACCGTGCTTTGGAAGCTATAAATCGCGGACATTCCTATCAGGAGGCAGAGAAAACCATAATGAGAACTTCGGGTCGTGGAATTCACATTGGTGCTCATTTGGTAAACGGCCTTCCGTTCGATACACCTCAGATGATGATTGAGCATGCTGTGAAGTTGTCAAATTTACCGGTTGATACGCTTAAAATGCATCAGCTGCAAATTCTAAATAATACAATAATGGCCAAAGAATATGAAGTGGAACCTGAGAAATTCCACTTGTTCGAAATGGAAGAGTATTTGGATTTTATTGTCGATGTAATTGAGAGAATCAATCCAGGAGTGAGTTTGGAACGATTTATAAATCAGGCACCAAAAGGATGGCTGATCGCGCCTAAATGGGGGGTCAAAAATTTCGAATTTGTAGATAAACTGGACAAGAGATTGGTGGAAAGAGATTCTTGGCAGGGAAAATTATTTAAGGAGATTGAATAATCAACCAATAATTTCCTTGAGCACGTGAGCAGCTTTCTTGAAACCTAATTTTTCTGATTGTTTAATGTCGGCGATAGCTGCTTCTTTGTTGCCGTTTTTCAAATTGGCAATTCCCCGGGCGAAGTAGGCCCGCTCCAATTTTGCGTCAATTTTTATTGCTTTGTCGTAATATTTTATTGCCTTAGGGTATTGTTCCAAACAATCAAGCGCAACAGCTATGTTGTAGTAAACACCCGAAGAGTTTAGTCCGTACTTTATTGCTAGATTATAGTCAGTTACTGCTCCGGAGTAATCTTTAATGTAGTACTTGCAAATGCCTCGAAAATGCAGTGCTTTACTATTTCGGGGATTTATGGTGAGCAGATGAGTGTAGTCTTTAATAGCATCCTCATATTTCTTTTGGTTTTCAAAGAGAATTGCTCTGTTTAAATAGGCCTCCTCATCGAATTTTTGTTTCGAGATTACAAAATTCAAATCATTAATTGCTTCTCTGTTCTTATTAAGAAAAGAGTAACATATTGCTCTGTTGTAATAGGCTGGAAGGTAGTTTTTATCGCCTTTAACAATTGTGGAAAATTCTTTAATTGCTTCGGCGTATTTCTGTTTTCCCATTAATTCAATGGCATTCTCATTAGCTCTGTCTTCCCTGTTTTTGTTGCATCCGAAGACAATAAAAACGAGAATGACCAGAATGACAACTGCAGTAGTTCGTAAGTAAAATTTAGTCATGCAAAGTAGTTAGAGTTGGTTTCTCCAATATACGCAAATAAATAGAAGAGGTTTTCAAACCTCTTCATATTTGTTATGAATATCTGTTAATAGTTGCTTAACTATTTGAAAAGTTTGGTCAGCATATCTTTTTTGCCCATTTTTATTAATTCAGTTTTTATAGCTTCCCGATACTCTTTTTTATACCAGAATAGAAATTTCCGCTGCGATAACTTCTCCTTTTCACTTTTTGCCGTAAATACTTTCTTTAAAGTATAAGGGTGATAACCCGAGTAGTAGATTACTGTAGCAACCGTCATTGGTGTAGGGGTGAAATCCTGAACTTGTTCCAGTTTAAAATCAAGTTCTTTTGTTTTCACGGCAAGGTCGGCCATATCGGTTGGTTGACTTCCCGGGTGACTTGAAATGAAGTATGGAATTAATTGTTGGTTCAAACCTTCTTTTTTGTTGATGTCATCGAACAAAGCCTTCAGTTTGTAAAATAAATTAAAGGATGGTTTTCTCATCATATTCAAAACATCATCGGAAGTATGCTCCGGAGCAACTTTTAATCTTCCCGACACATGATTTTTAATCAATTCGGTGGCATATTCCCGGTTCGATTTATTTATTTTATCATCTTTAGTTTGATGTAGAATAAGATCATAACGAATTCCGCTGCCAACGAACGATTTCTTAACTCCTGGAACTTGATCAACCTTTTTGTAAATGTCAAGCATTGCCTGATGATTGGTGTTCAGGTTTGGACAAACATCCGGGTGGATGCACGAAGGTCTTCTGCAGGTTTTGCAAATAGATTCGAAAATCCCCTTCATTTGGTACATATTGGCAGAAGGGCCTCCTAAATCAGAAAGATAACCTTTGAAATCGGGCATCTTTGTAATGTTTTCAACCTCTTTCAATATCGATTTTTCAGATCGGTTGGCAATAAATTTTCCCTGATGAGCAGATATGGTACAGAATGAACAGCCTCCAAAACATCCTCTGTGCATGTTTACCGAGAATTTAATCATATCAAAAGCAGGAATCTTTTTGTCTTTGTATCGCGGATGCGGCAATCGGGTATAGGGAAGATCGTAAACTTCATCCATTTCCTTTTCGTTCATCACCGGGTACGGAGGATTCACAACAATGGTCTGATCTTTATAGTCCTGAGTGAGTTTCTTTGCCATCATAGCATTCGATTCCATCTCAATGTAGCGAAAGTTACTTGCGAATTTTTTCTTGTCGTTCAGGCAATCTTCATGTGAATAGAGTTTCTGATCCTGCCATGTTTTTTTTGTAGGATAAACTTCATCCTGGGCAACAAGAAAAGACGTTTGTGGAATATTAGTCAAAGAATAAAATGGTACACCTTTTTTTGTCAGGCGAACAATTTCCTTTAATGGCTTTTCGCCCATTCCATAAACCAGTAAATCGGCATTGCTTTCGCAAAGGATGCTTGGTTTCAGTTCGTTATCCCAGTAATCGTAATGAGTTACTCTCCTTAACGAAGCTTCAATTCCTCCAATTAATATGGGGGTGTCAGGGTATAGTTTTTTCAGAATCTGAGAATAAACTATTGTGGGACGATCAGGCCTTTGGCCGTGTCTGCCATCGGGAGTATACGCATCATCATGCCGTAATCTTCTGTTGGCAGTATAATGATTCACCATCGAATCCATATTCCCCGCGGTTACACCGAAGAATAATTTAGGCTGTCCCAGTTTTTTAAAGTCGCGCAAATCATCACGCCAGTTTGGTTGTGGTACGATGGCAACTTTCAAGCCTTCGTTTTCCAGAACTCTTCCTATAACAGACGCTCCAAACGAAGGATGATCAATATAGGCATCACCGCTGAATAGAATTACATCCAATTCTTCCCAACCTCTTTCTTTTACTTCCTTAGCTGATGTAGGAAGCCATTTATCTATGTGTAATTTGTTGCTCTCAGTCATATGTCTTAAATTATTGCAAAGATAGTATTATTTATAAAGATTTTAAAGAAGGATTCTCATCCCAATAAATAATAAATTTTCAACGGATAATAAAAAGCTTCTTTTGTTGTTTGATTAAAGCCGGACAATTGATGCATATTTGAAAAGGGATTTTGTGATATTGGTGTCTTGAAGTATCTTTGCCTTACTAAAATCTGACAAATGAATTATTTTTCATACCACACTCATACGATCTTTTGCGATGGTAAAAACACAGCGGAAGAATTTGTTGAACGAGCTATAGATCTTGGGTTGAGTGCAGTTGGTTTTTCTTCTCATGCGCCATTGGTGCAAAATGAACCATGGAGTATGCCATTGCAAAGCTTAAAGAAGTATTCAGCTGAAGTGGAGGGATTGAAGCAAAAGTACCGGTCTAAAATACAAATTTACCTGTCTCTGGAGATTGACTATATTCCTGAAGTGATAAAATCTTTTAAGGAGCTGAAAAAAGAGGCTGGGTTAGATTATACAATCGGTTCAGTACATTTGGTGAAAGCTAAATCTGATTCTGAATATTGGTTTCTCGATGGACCGGATACAAATTATATTCATGGTATTGAGGTTTTGTTTGACGGGGATGCGCAAAAAGCAGTTACTGCCTATTACAATCAGGTAATTGAAATGATTGAAACTCAAAAGCCGGACATTGTTGGGCATGTAGATAAGGTAAAAATGAACAATAAAGGCCGTTTTTTTTCTGAAAATGAAAAATGGTATGTTGATTTACTGGATGAGACAATTAAAGTGATTAAGAATTCCGGTACTATTGTTGAAGTCAATACCAGAGGGATTTACAAGAAAAAGTGTGATTCATTTTTTCCCGGTTTGTATTTTTTGAGAGAATGTAAAAAATATGCGGTACCTGTTACAATCAGTACCGATGCTCATCATGTGGATGAATTAGTTTCAGGATTCGATTTAGCTGTGAGTCTGCTCAAAGATATTGGATTTGAGTCGGTTCGTGTTTTTGTTAATGGGGGCTGGTTCGATCAGACTTTGTAATTAACAGTAATTATTAAGTTTTTTAATTGAATATAGGACTGGAGTATTGATAAATAATACTATTTTTATCCGGTTGAAAAGGTCTGATACTTTTGGTTTGGTTAGCGGGTCTGAATAATGCGGGCTTTTTCGAAAACAGTAATGACTTTGAAACAAAAAAACATAGATAAATACTGATTCATGATACAGTCTTGTTAAAGATGTTAATTGATTTAGTTTGTCACTCCCGATATTTGTCGGGACAACCTTTTTAGAACGTATTGACATATGAAGTTGGTTGATCCAAAAGATTTATTAAAGGCAAATGAGAGCCTTAGCTGGTTTGGTGGGGAAAGTTTTGCCAAATTGTTGATGTATATTCTTCGATTGAATAAATTGAATGATTTGTATTCGGCAAATTGTGGTAAGGATGGCATTGATTTTATTGATGCGTTGCTAGACGATTTAGGGATTAAATTCGAATTTGACGAGGAAGAATTAAAGCGTATTCCCAAAGAAGGTCCGTTCATTACAATATCAAATCATCCGTTTGGAGGAATTGACGGCTTAATTCTGATTAAGCTGATTTGTATGGTACGCCCTGAGTTTAAGGCAATGGCTAATTTCTTACTGAAAAAGATTGAGCCCATAAAAGATTATTTTTTGGGTGTAAATCCTTTTGAGGAAAGAAAGGGTGTAGCTTCCAGTACCGGAGGTATTAAAGAAGGGCTTCGTCATCTAAGCGGTGGTTTTCCATTGGGAATATTTCCTGCAGGAGAGGTTTCGTCTTATCAGTCCCACACAAATAATATTACCGATAAGCAATGGCAGCCATCTATTCTTAAGTTTATTAAGAAAGCTGAAGTACCTGTTGTGCCTATTTATTTTCAGGGAAGCAATAGTTTGATATTCCATTTGCTGGGAATGATTCATCCTACACTTCGAACAGTGAAATTGCCATCAGAGTTATTAAATAAAAAGAATAAAACGGTTCGGATCCGTATTGGAAATCCAATTTCGGTAAAAGATCAGAAAGGATTTACAGATATCAATCAGTATGGTCGGTTTTTGCGCGCAAAGACTTATATGCTGGGGACTCCAATTGAGGTAAAAAAGTTTTATCAATTCAAACGCAAGGAAAAAATTGCAAAGGTTGAAGATATTGTACCTCCTGTAAACCCGGAGATTATTCAAAGTGAGGTGGAGAGTCTTCCTCAGGAATACTTGCTGTTTAAAAGCAGTAATTTTACTGTGTATTGTGCACCTTCTTCTAAGTTGCCACATGTGTTGACCGAACTTGGGCGATTAAGGGAAATTACCTTTCGGGAAGTTGGTGAAGGAACAAATCTGGGGATTGATGTTGATGAGTATGATTTGTATTATCATCAGCTTTTTATTTGGGATGAGGAACTGAAAAAGATAGTAGGTGCCTATCGTGTTGGCAAGGGAAATGAAATTCTTTCGGAGTATGGATTGAAAGGCTTTTATTTGCAGAGCCTGTTCCGTATGAGCAAAAAATTCCAGCCTATTCTTCATGAATCATTGGAGTTGGGGCGTTCATTTATTGTGAAGGAATATCAAAAAAAGCCAATGCCTTTATTTTTGCTTTGGAAAGGGATTTTGTATTTCTTACTCAAGAATCCTCAGTCACGTTATTTGATAGGACCTGTGAGTATCAGCAATAAGTATTCTGATTTGTCGAAAGATTTGATCATTAAATTTATTATGCGGAATTATTTCAATTACGATTTAGGACAGTACATTAAATCAAGAAAGAAGTTTAAGGTCAAAATAAAAGATCTGGATGTGGATATTTTATTGGAAATGGCTAAGAATGATATTAATAAGCTAGATAAGTTAATTGGTGATTTTGAGATAACGAATGATAAATTGCCGGTACTTCTTAAAAAATATATTTCTCTGAACGCCAGGATTGTGGGGTTTAATATAGACCCAAATTTTAATGATTGTCTGGATGGTTTAATCGTAGTTGATTTGTTTGATGTGCCAATTAAAGTGATTGAATCATTGTCGAAGGAATTCAATGATGACACCATTATGAAAAGATTTTCATCGGAAGATGTCAGATTTTAGCATATATTTTACCACCTTTGCAAGCAATTTTGTTAACTGAAAAAGATTTAGTAGTTGGATTTTCAATATTTATTTAAAGGAATAGTTGTGGGATTAATGGTTTCGATACCATTAGGCCCGATAGGGGTGTTAATTATTCAAAAAACCATTCAGAAAGGTCGCTTGGCCGGTTTTATTTCGGGTCTGGGTGCTGCTGTTGCAGATATGTTTTATGCTACAGTTGCCGCTTTTGGTTTGGGAATGGTGCTTAGTTTTATTAAAACACAGGAATTCTACCTGCAGTTAATCGGTAGTATTTTTCTGGTGTATGTAGGGTTGCGAATCTTCCTTACAAACCCTATAAAGCAGATTAGAGGGGCAAAGAAAACGGGTAAAAAGGGAATGTTGGGTGACTTTGTTTCTATATTTTTTCTTACAGCATCGAACCCGATTGCAGTTTTTGTTTTTGTTGCAGTTTTTGCCGGAGCATCTATCTTTGGAAGCAATCCGACTTTGAGAATTGAATTGTTCTTGATTTTAGGTGTGCTGTTGGGAGGAGCTTTGTGGTGGTATACCTTGTCGACCATTATTAATATTTTCCGCAAGAAATTCAGGTTAAAACAATTATTTTGGATCAATAAAATTTCGGGAATTGTAATTGCGGCATTAGGATTTCTTGCTTTTCTGGCCTGTTTCGAGCCAATCAAATCCTTTATACATACTTAAAATTACTCAAGGCGGTATCAGAATATAAAAAAAAGACGCATTTGCGTCTTTTTTTTTATTTAGTTCTTTTTTTAATCCACAGGTAAAGAGGCAGTGAAAAAATATTTTCCCTTTCAATACTATCCCCGCTAAAGCCACGCGGCAATTTAATTCTGAGCTTATTATTACAATAAGCTTTTGGTTTCAAGACTTTTCGATCTTTCGGATTTTCCAGACCTTTTAAGACTTTTTATCTTATTGTAACCATGGTTGCTCCCCATCCATATTCTTTAAAAGAGGCATCTTGAGAATAATGTTTTCTGTATTTTCTTTTGAGTTCATTATGAACATGCTGCTTTAATGTACCATTGCCGATACCATGAATAAATACAATTTTTTTGCCTTTCTCATATTGGTTCTGACGCAATACCTCATGAAATTTATTAAGTTGAAATTCAAGGATGTCAGCATTTGATAATCCTGTTACAGAGTCAATTAATGCATTAATGTGTAAGTCAACTTCGATTAAATTATCATCAGAATTATTGTTTTTTGGTGTTGGTTTTACTTTTTCTGAATCTTCTTTTTCACGAATTGCCTGTTGGAAATCTTTATTGCTTAGTTCTTTTATTTTTTGCTCCAGATTTTCACCTGTAAGTTTGTAAAGTATCACTTCCTGATGAAAGTATGCAGTATCCTTATAGCTTGAAGATTTGTGGAATTTTACAGCCTGAATTTTGAGCGTACGATCCAAAGGTTTTTTAGGAGAGCATTTTCCTTGCTGATAAAAAATGATTTGAAAATGACAGCAGGTCAATACGTTCAGGTCTTTTATTTCGTATTCTGATAAAAGAATTTTTGATTTAGGATCAAGAGTTCCGGCGGTTATCCCTTCCAGTCCATTTCCTTTTTCATCACAGAAAGTGTACAAAAGAATTTGATTGGTATCGTTAATTAAAAATAGTTCCAACGGGCTTTCCGATTGGGTGGCCGGTTCCTTGGGGGCAAAAGCAGCGTAAACTTCCTCTTTTTCAACAAATAGTGCTTGTTTCTTTGATGGTAATGAGGAACCTGAACTTGAAGAATTACTTTGTTTGGATTGAGGGGAAGTTCCTGTATTTACCGATTCAATCACAACCAAATTGGTTTTCAGACTTGGAATCTCAAATTCATCCTCGTCGTTTAAAACCATAACAGTTTTAGCATCAATTATTCGGGTGACAATACCACCACCTGTTTCATTTAAAAACCGGACTTTATCTCCTGTATTTATTTGCATCAGATTATCTAATTTGAGTTGACTGTTTGAGCATTCGTTTCGACTTTAGAAATCTAAAATAGTCAACAGGTTTTTGATTCCCGACAAAGTTAGCTATTTTTGCCGATCAAAAGGCAAAGCCCCCTTTTTATTAGGAATAAAGCTTGATTAATTAAGAAATAGATGGATTGTAATATCAATATAAATAGTTTGGATGCCAGGCAAATTCAAATTTCAGATTTCACTTACGATCTTCCCGATCAAAGAATTGCCAAACACCCTTTAGCGAACAGGGATTTGTCAAAATTACTGATTTACAAAAACGGATTGATTTCGGAATCTGTATTTGAGAATTTACCTTCGGAGATTGCCTCTGGAACTACGATGGTATTTAATAATACCAAAGTGATTCAGGCCCGATTGATATTTCATAAGGAAACAGGAGCACGAATTGAAATATTCTGCCTGGAGCCCTTGAAGCCGGCTGATTACAACCTGGCTTTTCAGGCATGTGGTTCTTCATCCTGGAAATGTATAGTAGGAAATGCGCGAAAATGGAAGTCCGGGGTATTAAAAATGCCTTTCTATGTTGAGGATAAGGAGTATTTTCTGAAAGCAGAGAAGCAGGAGGCATTGGAAGGAGCTCAGGAGATCTTTTTTTCGTGGAATCATCCGGATCTGAGTTTTAGTGAAGTGTTGGAACAAACCGGTAAAATTCCAATTCCCCCCTATTTAAATCGTGACACGGAAGCAACAGATTTGCTTCGCTACCAGACCGTTTATTCAAAATACGAAGGCTCGGTGGCGGCGCCAACAGCAGGACTGCATTTTACTGAGGATGTGTTTTCCCACCTGGAAGCAAAAAAAATAAATCGGGAAGAATTGACACTGCATGTTGGAGCCGGAACGTTTAAGCCTGTAAAATCGGAGCAGATAGGCGATCATGAAATGCACACAGAACATATTCAGGTTACCCTTGAGAGTATTCAAAATATAATAAAGCTTAGCGGACAAATTATTGCGGTGGGCACAACATCTGTGCGAAGTTTGGAGAGTTTGTATTGGATGGGTGTTAAAATTCTGACCCAAAAGGAAAATCCTCATTTGCTGGGACAGTGGGAGGCTTATCAGTTACCGGCTAATTACAGCAGGCAGGAATCGTATCAGGCAATTTGCAGCTATATGCAGGAGAAAGGTTTGACTTTATTTAATGTCGCGACTCAGATTATTATCGCTCCGGGATATGAATTTAAAGTTATTTCGGGTTTGGTGACAAACTTTCATCAACCACAAAGTACCTTGCTTCTTTTAATTTCGGCGCTTGTTGGTGATAAATGGAAGGAAATATATCAGTACGCGCTGGATAATGATTTTCGTTTCCTGAGTTATGGTGACAGCTCGCTACTGATGAGGGGATAGAAGAGTCTCAAAAGTCTTGAAAAGTCAAAAAGGTCAACAAGAGATAGATAAAGAGATTGCTTATTTTATCGGAGCCTGAAGGGCTCAAATATGAATAGCCCGGGGTAAATGAGCGAAGCGAATGCCACCCCGGGATAAGAATGGGACATAACAAATTGGCGCAGGTGAAAATCATTCTTTGAAACAAGATCTTATTCTGCGCCGCAAGATGTAATGTAAAAAGAAGCATGGGATTGAATTACCTCTCGGATTTTGCCGTTGGAGAAGAAGTATCTTGAAAAGTCGAAGGTCGAAAAGTCGAAAAAAAGTCAATTGCAGTTTTATGGTTTTAAATGCTGTGTGGCTTTGATCCACCGTTTGGGAAGATATGTGCTTTGTGAATTCATGTATTGCCAACTGCTTTAGCTGTGGTGTGAAAAGATTTATTGCAGCAATTCTCCCATTTTCAGGGGAGATCCCGACAGGGAGAGGGGTGTTTGAGGATTGAAAAAGTCTGGAAGAGTCTGGAAAGGTCTCAAAAGTCTTGAAAAGTGAAAAAGGTCAACAAGAGTGAGATAGATAAAGAGATTGCTTATTTTATCGGAGCCTGAAGGGCTCAAATATGAATAGCCCGGGGTAAATGACCGAAGCGAATGCCACCCCGGGATAAGAATGGGACATAACAAATTGGCGCAGGTGAAAATCATTCTTTGAAACAAGATCTTATTCTGCGCCACAAGATGTAATGTAAAAAGAAGCATGGGATTGAATTACCTCTCGGATTTTGCGGTTGGAGAAGAAGTATCTTGAAAAGTAGAAGGGGCGAAAAGTCAAAAAAAAGTCAATTGCAGTTTTATGGTTTTAGTTGTTTATTTCAATTGAAAAGTATACCATTTAGATTAAATAAAAAAGAGGACAGTATCCCAATGTTGTCTGAAAAGGTTTATTGCAGCAATTCTCCCATTTTAAGGGGAGATCCCGACAGGGAGAGGGGTGTCTGAGGATTGAAAAGTCTGGAAGGGTCTCAAAAGTCTGGAAAGGTCTTGAAAGGTCAAAAAAAGCCAATTGCAGTTTTATGGTTTTAAATGTTATGTGGCTTTTGTCCATGTTAATCGAATGCATTGTCAACTGCTTTAGCTGTTGCAGGGAAGGTGAAGCAGGGAAAATGAATGGCAAAACGGTCAAAAGAAGGGATGGTACAATCGTCATGTTGTAAATATTACCGGGTGTTGTTTTAACGGATTTAAAATGAATGTATTGCGTTTTTTTTTGAAACTTTTACGCAACCCTTTGCGTTTTATGTAATCATATAGTTTTGAGGGGCTATGGATTAAAAGATTATAATTGCATGTGAATGGGCTGTAAAAAATGATAAAAAGTAAAAATGGCAACTTTGACAGTTGCTTTTAGTAAAATAAGGAAGTATTTTTGTACTCAGTATTTATTGTACACACTACTACATATAAAACCAATATCTATGAATTTATCTAAAATTAGTGTCTTCGATCACAACACTCCTCGTTGGATCGTTTTTCTAATTGATTTGTTTATCGGGCTGGCTTCAATTTCTGCCGCTTACTTATTACGTTTCAACTTTAATATTGAGAGTGTTAATCTGAGTTCCGCGAAGTTTGTTATTCCTTTGGTTTTGTTGGTGAGAGCTATTAGTTTTCTGATTGGGGGAACTTATGCAGGAATTGTCCGGTACACAAGTGCTAAAGATGCCGAACGTATTTTCATGGTGATTTCCCTGGGATCTTTACTGTTTGTTCTTACAAACGGATTGAGCTACTATTTTCTGAACGGCGTTTACCTGCTTCCGTTTTCTATTTTGATTATAGAATACATATCAATGGTTTTTTTGATGACCAGCAGTCGTATTATTTTTAAGGCTCTTTATTTTAGATACTTAACTTATTCTAAAATTCGGGAAAACATACTGATTTATGGCAGCGATGAGTTTGGTATTATGGCAAAACACGCACTGGATAGTGGAAAAGATATCAATAGTACAATTGTTGGATTTATCGATCACAACAACAAAAAAGTCGGGAGTAAATTAGAAAACATAAAAATTTATAGTCCGAATGACTTAGATAGATTGTTGGAAAAGCAGGAAATCGATAAGGTTATTATTGCCAAAAAAGATTTAAGTGTTGATGAACGTCAGGATGTGATTGAAAAATGCCTGAATAAAAATGTGAAAGTTTGGGAGGTTCCTAAATTTGAAAGCTGGGTGAACGGCGAGTTGAGTGTGAAGCAGATCCGGGCCATTAAAATAGAGGATTTGTTGGAGCGTGAACCCATAAAATTAGACTGGGATGAAATAGACAGTCAGGTGAGTGGCAAAACGGTTTTGGTAACCGGTGCTGCCGGATCTATTGGGAGTGAAATGGTGCGTCAGGTAGCACGTTTTCGTCCCAAGAGCATTATTTTGTTTGATCAGGCAGAATCACCCTTATACGATATTGAATTGTCATTAAAGGAAGAGTTCAATTTTTATGATTTTGAGATTGTTATTGGAGACGTGCGTGATTTGGAACGAACGCGTAAAATGTTTGAAATCTTCAAGCCTCAATTGGTTTATCATGCAGCGGCTTATAAGCATGTGCCAATGATGGAGAACAATCCTTCCGAGGCCATAAAAACAAATGTGTTTGGAACCAGGAACATTGCTGATTTATCATTGGAATATGGTGTGGAGCGTTTTGTAATGGTTTCGACCGATAAGGCTGTGAACCCAACCAATGTAATGGGTGCATCGAAAAGAATTGCTGAGATTTATACTCAAAGCATGAATTTCCCGGGTGGACAAACACATTTTATTACAACAAGATTTGGGAATGTGCTGGGCTCAAATGGCTCTGTAATTCCCCGGTTTAAGTCTCAGATTGAAAAAGGTGGCCCTATTACGGTTACTCATCCTGATATTACCAGATATTTTATGACGATTCCTGAAGCTTGTCAGTTGGTGATGCAGGCTGGTGCAATAGGTAAAGGAGGGAAAATCTTTATTTTTGATATGGGTCGTTCTGTGAAAATTGTTGATTTGGCCTACAAAATGATCAAATTAAGCGGACTGAAGGTAGGTGTTGATGTAAATGTTCAGTTTACCGGTTTGCGTCCGGGTGAAAAATTGTATGAGGAATTGTTGAATGTGAAAGAGAATACAGTACCTACTAAACATCCTAGAATTATGATTGCAAAAGTCCGGGCTTATGAACGGGAAGAGGTTGAACTATTGATTAACCATTTTTGTGAATTGCTTGATGAAAATGATAATTTTAAGATTGTTGCGCATATGAAGGCTATTGTACCTGAATTTAAATCAATGAATTCAATCTATGAACAGTTGGATGCAAAAATTATCCGCAGGAAAGAGCAGATTGGATTGATTGATTTGGCCGAAATCAAAGAGATGCTGCGATAATTATCCGGAGAAATGGAAATTATTATACAACAGCTTGTTAAATTCTTGTAAGTGCTTTATTTTTAGAGAGATTTCATTAATGGGCATCCTGACCTAAGGTTTGAAAATAAGCGCATTGTTAATCAGTCTAATATCTCACAGCTAAAATCTAACGATCTATTATTATAAGGAGACCGTATCGAATTTATTGACACGGTTTTTTTATTTGGCAGGTTTGACAGGCAAATAAATGATTGAGAAATTGTACTATTGCAGGGAATTGCAGTTCTGTATGCAATGTGTTCATAAAATAAGGGAAGTAAAATGCTCTGAAATTAGGGAATTGTGAATTCGTTCCTTATTTTTGTGCTGCGAAAAAAATCTTTCGTCTTATTGAAATAGGGTTTTGTCACAACAAAACGGGTATAGATGATAGGAATAAAGGTACATACTATATAAATGTTATTGAAATTATGATTTGGTCGGTAAAAAAAATGTTTCTGGTTTGTTTGTTTGCGGTTTTATTCATCGGGACAGCAAACTCTCAAAACACAAATATCAATCCAGCGAGTGTAAATGTGGAAGCCTTGAGTGATGCTCAGATTGAAAAGCTGATTTCCGAAATGGAAAAAAACGGCATGAGTCTGGAAGAGGCAATGGCACTGGCACGGGCCAGAGGAGCTTCTCAGTTGCAGATCGATCAAATGGTGAAAAAAATCAACGAGTACAAAAGCGGTAAACGAAACGGGGAAGCTCAGGAGAAAGACCTGAAGGAAGGTTTAAAAGCTCCAAAGGAGGAAGTGTTCACTGAGAAAGAGGAATTTAAAGCCACAGAAAAAAACAAAGAGATTTTTGGGTTTCAATTTTTCAACTCAAAAAATTTAAGTTTCGAACCGGCAATCGATGTGCCTGTGTCAGAATCTTACTCTTTAGGAATAGGCGATGAAGTTAATATATCCGTTTATGGTGCTTCTCAGCAAAATTATCAGTTAACAGTTCAAAAAAGCGGAGCCATAACCATTCCTGATTTAGGGCCGGTTCACGTGTATGGCATTTCGTTTGCCAAAGCACAGGCAAAAATTAAAAGCAGATTGCTTTCCATTTACAATGGCATGGGTGGCGATCGGCCAAATACCTTTGCTGATGTAAGTATGGGAAGCTTAAAAGGGATTAAAGTGAATGTGATTGGGGAGGTGAATTTGCCGGGTACTTATTCTTTACCGGCAACGGCTTCGGCTTTTAATGCCTTATACCTTGCAGGGGGACCCAATGAAAATGGATCTTTCCGAAGTATCGACGTGCAGCGAGATGGTAAATTGGTGTGCAGTATAGATGTTTACGCTTATCTGATTGATGGAAAAACGCAAAACAACATACAGTTGCGCGATCAGGATGTGGTCTTGGTGCGTCCTTACGCAAAAAGAGTGAAAGTAGCAGGAGAATTTAAACGGACCGGATTGTTTGAGGCTCAGGCCGATGAAACAGTGGCTGATTTACTGCGCTTTGCCGGAGGCTTTACGGATAAAGCTTATACTCATCGTTTGGAATTGTATCGCAACAATACCAGAACTCTTAGTTTTAAAGGGGTTGCTGCTGATCAATACGATCAGGTTCAACTGATGAACGGTGACTCATTGGTTGCAGGAATGCTCACCGAACGTTTCGAAAACAGGGTAAGCATAGATGGCGCGGTGTACCGTCCGGGCAATTACGAATTGACGGAAGGCTTACAATTGTCCCAATTGATTCAAAAAGCGGAAGGACTCAAAGAAGAAGCATTTATGGAACGGGCAGTCATTACAAGAAAGCTGGAGGACATGAGCTTGAAAGCCATTTCCTTTTCGGTCCGGGATGTGGTGAATGGAAAAATAGATTTTGAGCTTCAGAAAGAAGACCGGATTCAGATTTCATCCATATTTGATATGCGCGAAGCCAGAACGGTTGAAATTGTGGGAGAAGTTCAGTTCGAAGGAACTTATGCCTGGGCAGAAAATTTACGGATAGGAGATCTGATTTTTCAGGCAGGAGGCTTCAAAGAGGATGCTGAAGTGGCAGGTTTGGAAGTGAGCCGCGTGCTGGATTACAACGAAACCAGCCAGTTGACAAAGTCGTTGCTGCATACCTTTCAGTTTTCGTTGGACCGGAATTTAAAATTGAATTTGGAAGATGAAGCCTTTTTATTGAAACCTTTCGATAAAGTATATGTGCGCCGCGCTCCGGGTTTTCGTCCGCAGGGAGCTGCCAACATTCAGGGAGAGGTTAAATATTCGGGGGATTACGGGATTATTCATAAGAACGAAAAAATATCAGATATCATTCGAAGAGCAGGAGGGATCACTTCAGAGGCTTATGTGAAAGGGGCTTCCTTGCGCCGAAGAATAGAATTGAGCGAAGCTGAATATCAGGCCAAAGTGGCCATTGCGGCTCAGGATACCACCATGACCGAAGCGGATATTGAAAAGGTAGCTTATCAGATTGTTGGAATCGATTTGACAGCCATTTTAGGTCATCCCGGTGGCGTGGAAGATTTGCAGGTAAAAGCAGGAGATCAGATCTTGGTTCCCTCTAAATTAGAGACGGTAATGGTATCCGGCTCTGTATTGAGTCCGGTGGCGCATACTTTTACAAAGAAGAAAAAATTAAAAGATTACGTGTACAGCAGTGGTGGTTTCGCCGAACGGGCAAAAAAAGGAAAGGTATATGTTCTGTATGCCAATGGAACCACTCAGGCAACAAAAGGAGGACTATTCGGCCGTCGTTTTCCGAAGGTAGAACCGGGTTGCGAGATCATTGTGCCCGAAAAACCAGAGGTTGACAAAGCCGGACAGGCAAGCAAATGGCTGGCTATAGCATCTACCTTTGCAACATTAATTACCGCCATTGCGGTGGCTACGAGGTAGGCGTCATCCCGAGTGAGGGTAGTCATCCCGATCCCGAGAATCGGGAGAGGGATCTCAACAATGAAGGAGTGTCATCCCGAGCTTGTCGAGGGATCTCAGTGAGTTAGGGAGGAGATCCTTCACTACGTTCCTCCGTTCAGGATGACAGTTTTGAGCATTGTCATTATAAATGAAGAACCTCATCCCGGGTGTGGGTAGTCATCCTGAGCTTGTCGAAGGATCTAAACAATAAAAAGAGAATGTGAAAACTTATTACGTCTACATATTAACAAATAAAAACAAAACTGTTTTATATGTAGGTGTTACAAATAATTTACAAAGACGATTGAGTGAGCATGTGAGTCATGCAGACCACATAAACGCTTTTACAAAACGCTATAATTGTCATCATTTGATTTATTTTGAAGAGCACGATGATGTGAATTTGGCGATTGAGAGAGAAAAGAAATTGAAAGGATGGCGACGGGAGAAAAAGAACATCTTAATTTCGGAATTCAATCCGGAATGGAAGTTTTTAGAGAGTGAGTTCTTTGTTTGAACAGATTCTTCACTGCGTTCAGAATGACAGCTTTATTTTGCAGGTCATCCTGATCCCGAGAATCGGGAGAAGGATCTCAGTGAGTTAGGGAGGAGATCCTTCACTGCGTTCCTCCGTTCAGGATGACAGTTTTGAGCATTGTCATCCCGAGCAGGATTTGTCATCCCGATCCCGAGAATCGAGATCGGGATCTCAAAAAAAAGATGAAGTAAAAAAAGAAAAACAGATAATGAACCAGGAAAAAGACATACGATGGAGGCAGCGTTTTCAGAATTTTGAAAAAGCGTATACCGTGCTGGACAAAACCATGAAGATTATTTCTCCTTCGGATATAGAGATCATGGCGATTATTCAGGCCTTCGAATTGAGTTTTGAATTGGCATGGAAGGTGATGAAGGATTATCTGGAGTCGGAAGGCTTTGACCCGAAATCTCCCCGTGAAACGATAAAACATGCTTTTCAGGTAAAACTGGTGGAGGATGGTCATGTTTGGATGGATGCTTTAAAAGATAGAAATTTAACTGTGCATACCTACGATGAGGCCTTTGCAAAGGAAATGGGACTAAAAATAAAAAATAACTATTATCCGGCTATTCAAAGCTTATATGTAAAAATGAAAGAGTGGCTGTAGTTCACTAGAAGATGTCATCCCGATCCCGAGAATCGGGAGAGGGATCTCATAATAAAAGGAACGAAGTTGTTAGGGAGGAGATCCTTCACTACGTTCCTCCGTTCAGGATGACAGCAATGATTGAGGGATCTCATCAAAAAGGATTGTCCTTCCAAAAGTTCGGAAGAGGATATTTAAAGTGAAATGTAATTGGTAAATAAATTGTATGTACGGACTAACAGAACAAGATATGAAATGGATTAAAGAGGCCGTAATGAAATTGCCCGAAATTCAGGAAACTATTTTGTTTGGTTCTCGAGCAATTGGAAATTATAAAACAGCTTCTGATGTCGATCTGTGCATCAAAGGGGAGAAGATAAATAGTCAAATAGTACTATTTTTGCGGGAATTATTAGAGGAAGAGTATTCACTACCCTATTTTTTTGACGTAATTCATTATGAGAAAATTACGAATGAAGAATTGAAAAAGCATATTGATGAAAAAGGGAAGAGATTGTGAGTGTAGTTTTTCGATGTCAATAGTTATGCCAAAGGATGCACGTCATCCTGAGCTTGTCGAAGGATCTAATTATATGAGTGAACAGATCCTTCACTGCGTTCCTTCGTTCAGGATGACAGTTTTGAGCATTGTCATCCTTAGCTTGTCGAAGGATCTCATTCAAAAGGAGCCGTACAAAAAGGAACAGATCCTTCACTGCGTTCCTCCGTTCAGGATGACGGTTTTGAGGATTGTCATCCCGATCCCGAGAATCGGGAGAGGGATCTCATGATAAAAGGGACGAAATTGTTAGGAGGAGATCCTTCACTGCGTTCCTCCGTTCAGGATGACAGGTTGGAGGATTGTCATCCCGATCCCGAGAATCGGGAGAAGGATCTCAGCAATAAAGGTAAGCAATGAAAGTGAACAGATCCTTCACTACGTTCCTCCGTTCAGGATGACCACAATGAAGGATCTCAACAATAACGGAACGTCATCCCGAGCTTGTCGAGGGATCTAAACAATAAAAAGAGAATGTGAAAACATATTACGTCTACATATTAACAAACAAAAACAAAACTGTTTTATATGTAGGTGTTACGAATAATTTACAAAGACGATTAAGTGAGCATGTGAGTCATGTAGACCACATAAACGCTTTTACAAAACGCTATAATTGTCATCATTTGATTTATTTTGAAGAGCACGATGATGTGAATTTGGCGATTGAGAGAGAAAAGAAATTAAAAGGATGGCGACGAGAGAAAAAGAATATCTTAATTTCGGAATTCAATCCAGAATGGAAGTTTTTAGAGGGTGAGTTCTTTGTTTGAACAGATCCTTACAGTTGAACGTCATCCCGAGCTTGTCGAGGGATCTCAAAAATAAGGGAGTGTCATCCCGAGCTCGTCGAGGGATCTTAACCGTAGAGGGACAGATTCTTCACTGCGTTCAGAATGACAGCTTTATTTTGCAGGTCATCCCGAGCTTGTCGAGGGATCTCAATAAAATGGAGTAATAGTGTAATTAGTTATAATTAGTTATAATTAGTGAAAATTAAAATGAAATAAAAGAACATCACAATAGCTGATGAAGTGCAAATAGACGCATTAGCGTAATTGGCCTTAATTAGCGTCATTATTAATAGAGCAATGAAAGAAATAAAAGACACTGATATACAACACACCGACGACGAAATAGACTTAATCGCCCTCGCAAAGACCCTCTGGAACGGCCGCCGCACCGTAATCCGAACCACCCTTATTTTTATGGTGCTGGGTTTGTTCATCGCCATTTTTTCAGCGAAAGAATACACCGCATCAACCACCATGGTGCCACAGTCATCCGAAGGAGGATCTAAACTGGGGGGTAGTCTGGGCGGACTCGCCGCTATGGCAGGAATCAATCTGGGAAGCATGAGTGGTGGTTCTACCATTCCCCCATCATTGTATCCTAAAATAATCAGCAGCATTCCCTTTCAAAAAGAGCTGATGCAAACGCCTTTGGATATTGAAGGGCAAGAGCAACCAATTACATTTGCAGACTACTATTTGGAAATCAAAAAGCCAAATTTATTGGGCTATATTAAAAGATATACCATAGGATTACCAGGTGTTATTATTGGAGCCACCATCAAAGCCATTAAAGGCGAACGTACAGACGTTATGCTTGCGTCTCAAAGCAATGACCAATTGCTAAGCATCACTCAAGACGAAAAGCAACTAATTAGCATCCTATCAGCTCAATTATCTCTGGAAGTAAACGACAAAGATGGCTATGTATCCCTATCAGCGAGTATGCCCGAGGCCAAAGCAGCCGCTCAATTGGCAAAAAAGGCTCAGGAATTATTACAGGAAGCCATTACGGCTTTTAAAATTCAAAAGGCAAAAGATCAATTGGTCTTTGTTGAGGAGCGTTATGCCGAAAAAGAAGCTGTTTTTAACGCAGTACAGGATAAATTGGCCCAGTTTCGCGATCAAAACAAGAACGTAAGCACCGCTGTGGCTCAAACCCAATTGGAACGTCTGCAATCCGATTTTTCCATGGCTTCATCGGTCTACACCGAATTGGCCAAACAGTTGGAAACTCAAAAAATACAAGTAAAAGAAGATACCCCTGTTTTCACCATCATCGAACCGGTTTCAATACCAATGGATAAATCAAAACCCCAACGACCAATGATTTTAGTGATTTGGACTTTCTTAGGGGGAATTGTGGGTGTGGGAATGGTGTTTGGGCGCGAGTTTCTAGGTGTGATAAAGAGGCAGTGGAAGCAAGTTTAATTTTCTAAAGACCTTGTCTAAATTTGTAATACTTGATTATTAGAAAAATGATGATAAATATTAATGATTTTATATCGAAATATGTTACTAAACGTGAGACAAGCATGTTTAATGATGATATTGAAAAAAATAAAATTCAATTACAAGATGAGATTAAGGATAAATCGGTTTTAGTAATTGGAGGAGCGGGTACGATTGGTAGTTCGTTTATTCGAGCCTTGTTGCCATTTCACCCAAAATCTTTGACTGTTGTTGATATCAACGAGAATGGATTAACCGAATTGACGAGAGATTTGAGAAGTACAAAAGGGATGTTTGTCCCCAGTGAGTTTGTGACTTATCCTATGAATTATGCAGACTCTGTATTTACTAAGATGTTTGTGGCAAATGAGGGCTTTGATATTGTTGCTAACTTTTCTGCACACAAACATGTTCGTAGTGAGAAAGATCGCTTTTCAGTTGAGGCACTGATTCGAAACAATGTTATTAATGCAAAAGCCTTGCTTGATTTACTGGAAGATTATAAGCCCAAACATTTTTTCTGCGTATCTACCGATAAAGCGGCTAATCCTGTAAACATCATGGGAGGGAGTAAGAAGATTATGGAAGACATGATTATGACTTATTCGACTTCTTATCCTGTAACGACAGCTAGATTTGCAAATGTGGCTTTTTCAAACGGTTCGTTACCAGCGGGTTTTTTAGAACGATTGGCAAAGCAGCAACCTATTTCAGCACCATCTGATGTGACACGTTATTTTGTTTCTCCGGAAGAGAGTGGACAGATTTGCTTATTGGCATGTATTTTGGGTAATAGTGGTGAGATATATTTTCCTAAGCTGCAGAAAGAGCAGGTGATGACTTTTTCTGAAATGGCTGATCTGCTTTTGAAAGATTTAGGTTATGAAGTCGAGAGATGTGAGTCTGATGAAGAGGCAATTTGTAAAGCTCAAAAATTAGTTAGTAATTATAAAAAATACCCGGTTTATTATTCAGGGAGTGATACAACTGGTGAAAAAGCTTACGAAGAATTCTATACGGAGGAAGAATCTACCGATATGGTTAGATACACTTCTTTAGGCGTTGTTACTAATCTAAAGCCTAGACCGAAAGAAGAGTTGAAAATTTTGTTGGATTCCTTGGTACAAGCTTTTGATAATTCGTTAACAACGAAAGCCGAAATAGTGAATATTATGAAGAAATTCTTGGTGAATTTTGACCATGTTGAAATGGGTAAAACTTTAGATTCTAAAATGTAATGTATAAGAAAACTGTAGATTTTATAAAAGAGCTTTATCAAACAAAAGAATTTATTCCTTTGCACGCTCCTGTGTTCTTCGGAAATGAGAAAAAGTATCTCGAAGAATGTATCGATTCAACATTCGTTTCGAGTGTTGGTCAATTTGTAGATCGTTTTGAGGAGATGATGGCTGATTATACGGGTGCGAAAAAAGCGGTAGTCTGTGTGAATGGAACGAATGCCTTACAGATGGCTCTGCTTTTGGTTGGTGTAGAAAGGGAGGATGAAATAATTACACAAGCCTTAACATTTATAGCTACAGCCAATGCTATATCATATTGTGGAGCTCACCCTGTTTTTTTAGATGTTGATAAAGAAACTATGGGGCTTTCGCCTGATTCTGTTGAAAAGTGGCTTGAGAGTCATGCAGTTTTGAAGGACGGAGTTTGTTATAATAAAACGACAGGGCGAAGAATTAAGGCCTGTGTGCCTATGCATACTTTTGGTCATCCAGTGCGTATTGATGAATTGATCACAGTTTGTGAAAAATATCAGATTGAATTGGTTGAGGATGCAGCTGAGAGTTTAGGTAGTTTTTACAAAGGGAAACATACAGGAACCTTTGCTAGGATTGGTATCTTGAGTTTCAATGGTAATAAAACCATTACTACCGGAGGTGGGGGGATGTTGCTATTTAATGATGAGGATTTAGCGAAACGTGCCAAACATTTGACAACTCAGGCTAAGATACCGCATGTATGGGAATTTGCTCATGATGATATTGGTTATAACTTTAGAATGCCAAACTTGAATGCGGCTCTTGGCTGTGCTCAGTTAGAGAAAATCGATGTCATTTTAGAAAGTAAACACAAAACAGCTAAAGCTTATCAAGAGTATTTTGCTGATACTGTAATAAAATATTTTACTGAGCCTAAAGATTGTAAATCAAATTATTGGCTAAATGCAGTTCTATTGCGTAGTAAGGAAGAACGTGATGAATTCTTAAAATATACAAATGATAATGGAGTAATGACAAGACCTATATGGCAATTGATGAATCGCTTACCAATGTTTACAAATTGTCAGACAGATGGTTTGATTAATTCGATTTGGTTTGAAGAAAGAGTTGTTAATATACCGAGTAGTGTTATCTAATTATGAAACGTCCAAGACAAACAATAGTGACACACAGGGGTATGATTATCAGTTCATGGTAAGTTCCATATGGCAAATGAAAAACAAATTATAAACATATGAAAAGGAATTTAGTACTTGTCGGAGGTGGAGGTCATTGCAAATCAGTTATTGATGTTGCTGAAAGTTCAGGCTACAATATTCTTGGAATTTTGGATACTCCTGAACAAATAGGGAATAAAGTACTCTCATATGAAGTTATAGGAAATGATGATGATATTGTTAAATATGTTGATGAAGCTGAATTCCTTGTAACTGTAGGACAAATTAAGGATGTTAGTTTAAGAATTAGATTACATGATAAAATATTAGCTGCTGGTGGAAAATTAGCAACAATCATTGCTTCTACAGCTTATGTTTCAAAATATTCTGTTATAGGACAAGGAACGGTTATTATGCACAATGCATTTGTAAATGCGGATGTTAAAATTGGTGAGGCTTGCATTATTAATAGTTTTGCAAATGTTGAACATGATTCTATAATTGGTGATTTTTGCCATATTTCGACTGGTGTTATGGTCAATGGATCTTGTGTCATAGGGAACAAATCATTTATAGGTAGTCAGTCGGTACTTGCAAACAATATTACAATTACTTCTGATTGTGTTGTGGCTGTTGGTACAACAGTTAATAAAAATCTTAAGGAAAAAGGGATTTATTTTGGAAATCCTGCTGTATTAAAGTAAATATTAATGGATATGAATAGAACTCTTATCATAGCTGAAGCTGGTGTTAATCACAACGGATCCTTGGAGAGGGCTAAGAGGATGGTTGATGTGGCAGCTATAGCTGGTGTTGATTATATCAAGTTTCAAACATTTAAGGCTGAAGCTTTAGTTTCTAAAGGTGCCAAACAAGCTGAATACCAGACTAAAAATTTGGGTGGAAAGAATGATTCACAATATGAGATGTTAAAGGCTTTGGAGTTGAGTGAAACAAATCATGATGAGTTAATAGAATATTGCCATCAAAAGGGTGTGGGTTTTCTTTCAACAGCTTTCGATATGATGAGTTTAGATTACTTAAATAGTCTTAATATTCCTTTTTGGAAAATACCTTCAGGCGAATTGACTAATCTGCCTTATTTGCAGAAAATAGCAAGCCTTGATAAAGACATCGTTTTATCAACAGGAATGGCAGATTTATCAGAAATTGAAGCTGCAATAAATGTTTTAGAAAAAAATGGTTCTGATCGATCGCGCATGACAATTTTACATTGTAATACTGAATATCCTACGCCTATGTGTGATGTTAACCTAAAAGCAATGATTACTATTCAAGAAGCTTTTAAAACTAAAATTGGCTATTCGGATCATACATTAGGTATAGAAGTCGCTATTGCTGCGGTAGCTTTGGGTGCTACTGTTATTGAAAAGCATTTTACTTTGGATCGAAACTTAGAGGGACCTGATCATAAAGCTTCTTTAGAGCCTGACGAGTTGAAACAAATGGTAAAGTGTATACGAAATATCGAGAACGCTATGGGTGATGGGGTGAAAAGACCTTCGGCAAGCGAAATGAAAAATAAGATAGCAGCTAGAAAAAGTATTGTTGCTGATTGCGCTATTAAGAAAGGTGATGTTTTTAGTGAAACTAATTTATCTGTAAAAAGACCTGGTAACGGGATTAGTCCAATGTTGTGGAATGAAATATTAGGAAAAACAGCTGATCGGGATTATAAGGCTGATGATTTAATTTAGGAGTTTATGAAGCGAATTTGTGTAGTAACTGGTACTAGAGCCGAATATGGTTTGCTTTTTCAACTGATGAAAATGATTCAAGCAGATGATGAATTGCAATTGCAAATTATTGCATCCGGTATGCACTTATCACCTGAGTTTGGTTTGACCTACCAGCAAATTGAAGCTGACGGATTTAGGATCGATAAAAAAGTGGAGATACTCTTATCTTCAGATACAGCTGTAGGAATTTCAAAAACGATTGGACTGGCTCATATTTCTTTTGCTGAAGCGATTGATGATTTGTCACCGGATATGATAGTCGTGTTGGGAGATAGAACTGAGATTTTTGCTCTTGCCAATGTGGCACTAATTGCTGGTATTCCAATTGCGCATATTCACGGTGGTGAATTGACTGAAGGTGCATATGACGATGCGATTCGACATTCAATTACAAAAATGAGTCATCTTCACTTTGTTTCAACTGAAGAATATCGAAAAAGGGTTATACAGTTAGGAGAACAGCCATCTACAGTTTACAATGTAGGTGCACCGGGATTAGATAACATTCGTTTAATGAACTTGCTTTCGAAAGAAGAATTTGAAGTTTCTATTGAACGAAAATTATTGAAAAAAAATCTTTTGATTACTTTTCACCCTGTGACTCTGGAAGATTCATCAGCAGAAGAGCAATTTCAATACTTATTAACCACATTAGATAAGTTGGAGAATACTTTACTAATCTTTACCAAGCCCAATTCGGATAAAAATGGTAGAGTAATTATTAGAATGATTGATGACTATGTTGCTCAAAATACAGAGAAGTCAATTGCTTTTATCTCACTGGGTCAATTACGTTACTTGTCAGCTCTACAATATGTTGATGCTGTTGTTGGGAATTCTTCCAGTGGTATTATTGAGGTGCCATCTTTTGGTATTCCAACTATAAATATAGGTGACAGACAAAAAGGACGTGTTGCTGCTCAATCAGTCATCCATTGTGGAAATCAGTCTGATAAGATTTTTGATGCGATTAATAAATCTTTATTAAAAGATTATACTGCAACAGTTAATCCTTATGGAGATGGGAAAGCATCAGAAAGAATCTTTGAGGTAATTAAGGGGTCTGCAACTATTTCTTTAAAAAAACAATTTTATAATATTTCCTTTTAGATGAAGAATTTCAGTAAACATATAATTCAAAAAACTGCTTCAATATTAGAAGCGATAGCTAAATTAGATATTATTTCTTCTGAAAATCTAACTCTATTTGTGTGTGACCAAGATGATAGGATGTTTGGAACTCTTACCGATGGCGACGTGCGAAGAGGATTGCTTAAAGGCCTTGATACTAGTGTTGCTGTATCTCAATTTATGGCTAAAGATTTTTCCTTTGTAAATTCTCATGGGGTAGATGTTTTTGAAATAAAAAAGTTTAGAAAAAAAGGTGTGAAATTGTTACCATGTCTCACAAATGAAGGTAAGATTAGCAAAGTTTATGATTTAGTTCGCCTTAAATCTGTATTGCCATTGGAATGTATGATCATGGCTGGTGGAAAAGGGGAGAGACTACGACCATTAACAGATAATACGCCTAAGCCTATGTTGAAATTGGCTGATAAGCCAATTATTGAACACAATATTGATCGTTTGATTCAATATGGAATAGAAAAAATTTACATATCTATTAAATATTTAGGTGAACAAATAAAGGATTATTTTGGAGATGGTTCAGCAAAAGGCATTTTGATTGAATACATTGAAGAAGAAAAGTTTTTGGGTACAGGTGGGGCTATTAGATTAGTGGAAAAATTTGAGTCTGAACATATTCTTATTATGAATAGTGATTTGTTTACTGATGTTGACTTTGAAGATTTATACTTGAATACACTTAATGCTGATGCTGAAATTGGAATTGCATCAATACCATATACGGTTAATATTCCCTACGCTATTTTAGAAAGAGAAGATAACAGAGTCTTATCTTTTAAAGAAAAGCCTAATAATACACATTATGCCAATGCGGGTATTTATATTATCAAAAGAGAATTGATTGAACGAATACCTTCAAATGAATTTTATAATATTACGGATTTAATTCAGAATGTCTTAGATCAAGGAGGTAAGGTGATACAGAATCCCATTTATGGTTATTGGATAGACATCGGAAAACATGAAGATTATAAAAAAGCTCAGGAATTTGTTAAGCATATAAAATATTAAGCTATGGAGAAAATTGTTCATATTGTTCATCATATAGATACCGAAGGTCCATTACATGAGCCTGTTTGTGAAGTGTTTAATCGTATAGAAAATACATTTGGAATTAAATTAGACATTATTCCTTCTATAAAGAATTTAATAAAATTACAAGAACGTAAAATAGAATTTTGTGATAGTAAACTTAAGAATGATATCGCTAAAGTTCTCGATCCGCATTTGATTAACTTTAAGTCTACTTGGGATAGCATAGATGTAATGTTGTATAAAATACTATCTAAAGAGTATCGAAATCTGTATTTAGATGATTTTGGTAATGGATTGATTTACAATTGGCATATAATAGATCATGTTGGTTTTGAAACAAATGAGAGAAGAAGAGATATTGGATACTTGAATATTTTTAATCATTACGAGCAAATATTAAAAGAAACTAATTCAAAAGATGATATTCAATGGCATTTTCATCCGATTTCCTTTTTTAAAGAGGCTCATATAACTGCGACCTCGTATGATAACTCTATGTATGAGCTTCACCAAATATTATCAAGAAGGTTGATTGATAAAAACTGGTTTCCTGTTGTTAATCGGGCTGGGTTTCATACTGTACGTCCTGATTCTGCATTTTTCCTAGAGCAGTGGATGCCGTTTGACGCATCTAATCAATCTGTATTAGATGATAATATATCTACTCAGGTTGATGCTATTAATGGAAGATATGGAGATTGGGCAGGAGCTCCATCTGATTGGACTATTTATAATCCTGATATATACGATTGGAGAAAAAAAGGTAATTCAAATAGATATATTTCAAGAGTGTTGAATATGAAAACACGATTTAGAAATGTAAGTCTTGAAGAAATTGATAAAGCATTTTTAACTGCTGATAAAACAGGTAATACTTATCTCGGAATTACCAATCATGACTTTCGTGATATGGAGTTAGAAATTGATGAATTTCAGTCAAAATTGAATATTATAAGAAAAAAATATCCAAATGTTAAAGTAAAGAACAGTACCTCAATAAAAGCTTTTAGAGATGTAATTGGTTTTGAAACAAAAGATATTGAAAATGATAATCTGGACTTTGAGGCTTCTTTTAGAGAAAATGTTTTAGATATAAAAAGAACTAATGGTGCTTTTTTTGGACCACAACCTTATCTTGCGATTAAAACAGTATACGGTAAATATTATCATGATAATTTTGATTTTGGAAAATTTAAGGAAAACTATTATTATACATTTGATCGACTAACAGTTCCTTTACACTTGGTAGATACAATATGTGTTTCTTCAAATGATAATTATGGCAATAATATTATTGTTAAGATTACAGTTAATAATGGTGTAGTTAGTGATATTAATAAAACAATTAATTCATACCGAGATAGATGATCATTAATAAAAGGATATTAGCTATCATTCCAGCAAGAGGTGGGAGTAAACGCTTACCAGGAAAAAACATAATGAATTTGGCTGGAAAACCTCTAATCGCATGGACTATTGAAGCTGCAAAACAATCAAAATATATAACTGATATTGTTGTTAGTACAGATGATGATGAGATAGCTAAAATTTCGAAAGAATATGGTGCCGAAGTTCCATTTGTGCGCCCTGATTATTTGTCCAACGATACTGCAACTTCTGTTGATGTAGTTAAACACAGTATCGATTTTTACAAACAGATGGGGAAAGAGTACAGCTACATTATGCTTTTACAACCTACATCTCCGTTGAGGACTGTTGAAGATATTAATGGTGCTGTTGAATTGCTTCTGGAGAAGAAGGCAGATTCTGTTATTTCAATGTGTGAGTGTAAACATTCTCCATTATGGACTAATATACTACCAGAAGATAATAGTATTAATAATTTTGAAAGAGATGAACTTAAAAATGTCCGATCTCAAGATTTGCCTACTTATTATCAATACAATGGTGCAATTTATATTACACAGGTAGATAGATTACTTGAAGAAAAAATGTTTAGCTTTAATACTAATTCTTATGCATATCTTATGTCTAATGAGAGATCTATTGATATTGATACTAATATTGATAAGATGATTGCAGAAATAATTTTAGGTGAAGGCTAGTACAGTTATACCTTTTACTTCATTAAAAAAGAATTTTTGCGTTGATCAATTTAATTACAGATTATGAAAAGTTTTATCACAAATAAGATTATTGATATTTTACCTTTGAGTATGCGCAAAATAGCATACTTTTTAAAGGTGAGTATTAGTAATAATAATATGCGAAATTCATATTATGACTATAGTAAATATTTTAAAGATAATTTGTCGAAGTTTAAAAATAACAAAGAAGGGGAGAAAATTTGTTTTATTATAGGGCCATGGGGAGGGACGAGTACTCCTTGGTTTACTATTACATTAAGTTTTTTAATGTTGTTTAAGAAAAAGTGTAATATTTCTTTTATTTATGTGGATATACCATTTCCTAAGTATGATTATGCTTATTTTATTGACCAGTATTTTATTAGTAAGTTATTAAAATTAATAAATAAAAACTTTAATGTTATTACATTAAGCGATGTTCACGAGTTTGAAGGTGAGATTGATCACCTTGATCAGTTTGTTAAGAATAATATGACTCACTATACAAAAGCTAAATGTTTCATTGAAGAGAATGATATACTTTATGCTGAGATTGAAAAGCATCTTGAGACTGTACAGAGACGGGCAATAAAACTATTTGAAACAATTGATATCGATAAATTAATTACACCTGGTGGTGTCTGGGCTTATAGTTCAATTTTCGTAATCGAATCAAAGAAACATCAAATTCCTTTTTTTACATTTGATTCAACATATGGATGCATTACGTTTACTCGTAATGGTATTGCATCACAACAACAGGATATTGAAGAAGCATTTGATTTATTAATGTCTAATGATGAATCAGAAATAGATTCAATATATAATAGAGCAAAAAAAGAATTTTTTCTAAGACAGCGTGGCGAAGATATATTTAATTATCAACTTGTAAAGAAAACTGGGAAAAGTTACGATTTTGAAGTCGTTTTTATTCTTAATATCGATTGGGACTCATCTGCTGTTGGTTTGCATAATAAATTTGAGAATACGATAGATTGGATAACTGAAACTGTTCAGTATATTTTAGGTCATTCAACTTACAAAATTGCAATTAGGCAACATCCAGCGGAGAGGTGTGATAGTGACAAATCAAATTATTCATTGAAGACTATCTTGGATGAAAAGTTTGGTGAGAATCCGAGATTTAAATTTATATCAGCTTATGATAAAGTTAACACTTATGATTTGATGGACAAATGTAAGATTGTGTTAGCTTATACTTCAACAATGGCAATAGAAGCTGCTGCAATGGGTAAAAGTGTAATAATCGCTGGTAATTGTTACTATCAAAATCTTGGATTTTTACATCATTCTGAAACCAAAGATGAATATTTTCAAAAAATTGAAGAAGCATTGAATGATAAATTAAATAATTTTGAATTTCAAGAAAGGAATGCTTGGGTTACGTACTATTTAACTCAAATATGTAATCGAGCATGGACTGATTTTACACCACTATTTGTTGATTTTGAAAAATGGGTTGTTAAAGACTTTATGGTCTTAAGCGAGGAAGTTGAAGTTTCTAAATTGTTGGAATCTTTAGATGAGAATAAGCCTTACGCATACGTCATGCATGAGCATTTTCAATCAGAAAAATGTAAATAATGTCCCAAAGGAAGCTTTTTTTTAAGAATACTTTTTATAATGTGTTCTTTTTAGTGATTACACAGTTACTAAATCTATTTATTCTTCCCCTTTTTATAAATAATATAGGAGCTGAATTATATGGTATTTGGATATTATCCAATATTATTATTGGGTATATGGGAGTTCTGGATTTTGGTTTTGGTATAGGTGTTCAAAAATATTTATCAAAAGCATATATTGGAAATCAAAAATTATATTTTAATCAAGTATTTAGTACAGGAATAGCTTTACATCTATTTATTGGTATTTTAATAGCCATTTTGGTTGTTTATTTTAATCACAATATTGTTTCTTTTTTTAATATTGAGGCTACTTTACTTGTACAGGCTCAACAAGTTCTTCTGATTGCTGGAATATTTTCTGTTCTTATTTGGCCAATGAAGATGGTTAGTTCTGTATTTCCTGCTATATTAGATTATAAATTAGACAGTAAGTTAAAAGCGTATGTCTCATTTACTAAAACATTAGTTCTTCTTTTGTCTGTCTATATTTCATTGGATATAGTTACAATTGCCCTAATCTATAACATGGTCGGTGTTCTTATGTGGCTACCAACAATATTTTCTGTTAGAAAATCGGTCAATTATATTCAGTGCAAGTTTTCGTTTGTAAGAAAATCTGTTTTTAAAGAAATATTTTCATTTAGTATGGGAATGTTCTTCCTACAATTGATGAGAATGCTAAGTGTACAGCTCGATAATCTCATTATTGGGCGTTTGCTATCAGTAAGAGAAGTTTCGCACTATAAAATCACTTCGACACCTTTTATTATGTCCGAATCGTTTTTAGGTATGATATCAGGTGTTATTATGCCAACTATTTTTGCTGCTGATGCTAATAATAATAGAGCTTTAATAAATAGGATGGCCATAATAGGCGTTAAATACTTTGCTATTTGTAGTGTACCCATGGCTTTAGCTGGTATTGTACTTACTAAGCCTTTTTTTTTATTATGGGTTGGTAGCGAATATACAAATTTGGTAGTTTGGGCTCAAATATATATGCTGATTTATATTATAGCTCCTGGTTTTGGGGTTATATCTAATATTGTTTTTGCTTTGGGGCATACAAAGAAAGTTAATTCTTATTTTATGCTTAGTGTTATTATAAATGTAACATTGAGTATTCTATTGATTCCAAAATATGGTATTGGAGGTCCTATATTGGGGACTTTAATTTCTAGTATTACTGTTACTATACCTTCTTTCTTTCATTATTGTAAGATATTGAATTTGCATTGGAGAGATATGTTTTTTACATCTTACAAGATTGTTTTGGCATCCACACCTTTGTTTTTATTATTGTATACAGTTAGTAACTTTTATTTAGATTTTAATAATTGGATGAGTTTTATATTATTTGCGGCCTTATCTTTAACTTGTTTGCTTTTACCAATGTTTTTTTTCTTGGAGATAGAAGAAAAGAAAAAGATAAAGTTATTATTAGGCTCACTTAAATTAAATAGAAATTAATGTATAGCTTGTTTCAATTACTTAACCGTATATGGGTGAGAGTATACTCTCTAATAATTGGCGATTTATTCGCCAATAAAGCTATTGGCTTGAGAATAAATTATCCTTCAACTATTCTCAATCCAAAAATGATTAAGATTGGCGAAAATGTTGTTATCAAGGAGCATTGCTGGTTAAATGTATTTGAAAATAAAGAAGGCAATGCATTGACTATTGGGGATGGAGTATATATCGGTCGTTTTTGTCATATTAATGCAAAAATTAATGTTTATATACATAGTAATGTTCTGATTGCTGATAGAGTGTACATTAGCGATACAACACATGTTTATGAGAATAACGATTTACCTATCATTAAACAAGATTGCCGTTATGAAGGTGATATTGTCATTAAAGAGGGGGCTTGGATTGGATGTGGAGTTGTAATACTGCCAGGGGTAACCATTGGTTTGAATTCTGTTGTTGCTGCTAATGCTGTCGTTACTAAAGATGTACCTGATTACTCTATTGTAGGTGGGGTTCCAGCTAAGTTAATAAAAACGATAGCTTAAATTTATGAGGATTATGAAATTTATAAAACAACTATATTACTTTTTTAATATTAAAAGACATTATCAGAAATATAGATTAAACCTTAATTTAGGAAAATTTGGGTGCATCTCTGAAAATAGTATTTTGATGTCTGAATTTAATTTGTGTTTAATTAATCCAGAACCTCATAGAAAGTATTTAACAATAGGAGATGATTGTATATTATCGTGCTCTATTGTTTTTGAATCTTCAGAAGGCAACGTATCTATTGGAGATGGAGTCTATATTGGTGGAAGTAAGATTATTTGTCGTTCTAAAATTATTTTTGAAGATAATGTTACAGTTGCTTGGGGTACGTATTTTTATGATCATAATTCACATTCTTTAGATTTTAAAGAAAGAATAAATGATCAAAAAAGGCAATTAGATGATATTAGAAATGGCAGAAGTAGTTTTATTGAAAGCAAAAAATGGGATGTTGTTGATAGTGTTCCTATAACAGTTAAGAAAAACGCTTGGATTGGTATGAACTGTATAATTCTTAAGGGGGTTACAATTGGAGAAGGTGCTATAGTTGGGGCTGGTAGCGTTGTTACTAAAGATGTGCCAGCTTGGTCTATTGTTGCTGGTAATCCTGCAAAAATTGTTAAGGCTAATATTGAAGATATTACAAAATAAATTGTAGGTTTTGCTAATAATAATAATTGTTATTATTTTGGCTTTACCCTTTTGTTTAGATCAACATAATTTGATTATAAAGAATGATTATTGAGAATGACTAGAAGGAAATATATTGTAACAGGAGCTTGTGGTTATATTGGAAAAAAAGTGGTTGAGAAACTTATTTCTAAGGGTGAAAAAGTTATTGCGGTAGATGTTAAAAAAGATGATTTTAAATGTGAATTCTATCAGAAAGACCTTAATCGTATTGGAGCTTTGGATTATTTAATTGATGAAAACAGTATTGTTATTCATCTTGCTGCTCATGCAAATGTTGGTGAGTCACTAATTGATCCCCTTAACGATTTTAATGCAAATGTAGTTTCAACGATCAATGTTTTGGAGTCGTTAAGAAAGAAAAATGGCAGTATGGTATTTGCATCAACGTCCTCTGTTTTCGATTTGTCTAATAAAGCACCTTTAACTGAAAAATCGTACAAGAAGCCAACATCACCCTATGGGGCTTCTAAATTAGCTTGTGAGGCATATTGTATGGCCTATGCTAGGTCATATAATTTAGATATTAAAATCGCTAGAATTTTCAGTATTTATGGTGATGATTTAAATAGGTTTGTTATTTACGATCTAATTCAAAAAATTAAGGCAAATCCCAAGGTAATCGAGCTTTTTGGGGACGGAAAACAAATTAGAGATTTTACCTATATTCAAGATATTGTTAATGGTTTAATATTTATTGCCGATAAAGGGATAATTGGTGAAGATTATAATTTAGCAAATGGAAGACCAATTAAAATTATTGAATTGGCTCAACTACTTACTGAGTTGTTAAATAAAAATGAAATTATTATTTCTCCTAACAATATTGCAAATGCTGGTGAAGTAACTAGCATGTATGCTGATACGTCGAAATTAAAAGAATTAGGTTTCTTGCCAAGATTCTCACTAGAAAAAGGATTAGAAAAAATTATTAATGGATTATAAAAACAAAATATTATTATTCACAGGAAGTTTCCCTCCTCCTTTTGCAGGAGGGTCTGTAGAATATCTTCATAATTTGATAAAGTGTTTTCCAAAGGATACTGTCGTAATTAACACTTCGCACTTGTCAAAAGATGATTGTAAGAAGTTTGATGATGAGTTTTCTCAAAAACTAATTAGGAAAAGGTTTATTATTCATGTATTAGAAGGTGCAAGAGTTAATGTATTAAAAAAGATAGTTTGTAATTTATTATGGCCTCTTTATTCTATTTGGATCATTTTAAAACTTAGGCCGAAGATAATCTATGTAGGCGAATACAATATATCTTTATTGGGAGTTTGGCTTGTTAAGAGGTTTTTTAAGATTCCTCTTGTATTATTTACTTATGCAGAAGAAATAACACAGCTAATAAATACATCTTGGCATAGTAAATTATTGAGATATACGATACGTAAGTCTGATGCCATAATTACTGTTTCAGATTATACTAAAAGTCTTTTAATTGACCTAGGTGGGAAGCAGGAAACAATTTTTAAAATATTACCATCTGTAAGTTCTAATAAGCTTGTAGTTGGTAGAGACGTTGTTGAGATGCTAAAGCTTAAGTATGACTTGGAAGGTAAAGAAATTATATTAACTGTTGGTCGTTTAGAAGAACGAAAAGGTCATGTTGCTGTTTTAAATACAATGCCAGAGTTAATTACTTGTAATAAGAATCTGGTATATGTCATTGTAGGCACAGGAAATTACGAGAATGAAATAAGAGCATGTATCACTAAAAATGGAATTGAGGATCATGTTATTATGACAGGGCGAATTGATAATGCCGACCTCGCGGCACTCTACAGTATGGCAAAATTATTTATTATGCCACATCGTGAGTTGGATAATGGCGACACAGAGGGGTGTCCCACTGTGTTTTTGGAGGCCAGTTCTCATGGTTTACCAGTTATTGGAGGTAAATCAGGAGGTGTTCGTGATGCAATATTGGATCAGAAAACAGGTTATATTATTGATGGTAAAAATAAGCTGGAAATAAGAACCAAACTCTATCAGCTATTAAATAATAGTGACTTGTGTAGTCGCTTTGGTGAGAATGGTATTAAATACACGGCTCTATTAACTCCTGAAAATAATATCAAGAGACTTGAATTAGTGAATGATTATTTATTAAAAAAACAATAGGTACTTAGTTTATGAAAAAATCGAAAGTTGCATTAATAACCGGAATAACCGGACAAGATGGTAGTTATTTAGCTGAATTGTTAATTGATAAAGGTTATGTAGTTCATGGAGTTAGACGTAGAAGCTCTATGTTCAATACAGATAGAATTGATCATTTGTATGAAGATAAACATATTGCTGATCGAAGTTTGATTCTGCATTATGGGGATCTTTCTGACTCGACAAATATGATTCGTATAATTCAGGAAGTTCAGCCTGATGAAATATATAATTTGGCAGCAATGAGTCATGTTCACGTTAGTTTTTTAACCCCTGAATATGTTGCTGATACTGATGGTATAGGCACTCTAAGATTACTTGAAGCAGTAAGAATTTTGGGATTAACAAAAAAAACCAAAATTTATCAAGCTTCTACTAGTGAACTATATGGACTGGTACAAGAAATACCACAAAGAGAAACGACTCCGTTTTATCCACGTTCTCCATACGCTTGTGCTAAACTATATGCTTATTGGATAACAGTTAATTATAGAGAAGCATATAATATGTTTGCTTGTAACGGGATTTTATTTAATCATGAATCACCTAGACGTGGCGAGACTTTTGTAACTAGAAAAATTACCAAAGCTGTTGCCAGAATTGCACTTGGTTTACAACCAAAGTTATATCTTGGAAATTTATCATCAAAAAGGGACTGGGGGCACGCTAAGGATTACGTCAGAGCAATGTATCTTATGTTACAACAAGATGAACCCCAGGATTTTGTTATATCCACGGGTGTTACGACTTCAGTTAGAGATTTTGTAACCAAGACTTTTTTCGAATTGGGTATCGAAATTGAATTTAGAGGTGAGGGAGTAAATGAAAAAGGTTACATTTCTAAATGTAATAATAATGAATATTCTGTAGCTGAGGGAACAGAAGTTGTTGTTGTTGATCCAGAGTATTTTAGGCCTACAGAGGTTGACTTGCTTATTGGTGATCCTGCAAAAGCGAATAAATTACTAAAGTGGACTCCTGAGTACGATTTAGATGGCCTTATAAAAGACATGATATCTTCTGATGTTGAATTAATGAAAAAGGATCGATATTTAATGCAGAATGGTTTTAAAGTTCTACAAAAGCATGAATAAGATAACGGTAGTAATTGTTCTTTATAATTCTGACGTATTTTGCTCTAAGACTTTAACGAGTTTAAGTGCAATTTACTATGAGAATACAGATCTGTTTAAAAACCTCAATTTAATTGTTTACGATAACAGCGAAATAAGGCAGAATATTGAATCTAATCTTCCTTTTAGTATACGTTATTGTCACGATTTAAAAAATCCAGGGATTGCTAAACCTTATAATGTTGCACTCAAATATGCTGTGCAAACATCTTCTAGATGGTTAATGTTGCTTGATCAGGATACTGAACTTACAGAAGAATATTTCAGAGAAATGTCATTTTTTGTAGAGCAGGATAATCTAGATGACATTGTTGCTATTGTTCCAAAAGTGAGATGTCAAAATAGAATTGTTTCTCCAACAAGGAGCTTCTTAGGAGGTGTCCAAAGGTATATTGATCTAAGTACAAAAGGAACTTTTACTTATGTTGATAAATTAACAGGTATTAATTCATGTACAATGCTACTTGTTAGCTATATTGAGTCTCTAGGTGGGTTTGAAGAGAGTTTCCACTTAGACATGTTGGATCATTGGTATTTCAATATGATTAATAAACAACAGAAAAAAATATTTATTTTAGATGTTTTTATTGAGCATAGCTTGTCGATATATAATTATGATTCGGAAATGAGTGTTGGTAGATATGAGAATATAATTAATTCAGAAATCAGATTTCATAAAAACTACTCACATTATTTGAGTAATATCGTTTTTGTAATACGATTAATTTTTAGAGGACTGTATCAGTTATTATTCTTAGATAATAAAGAGTATGGAAAATTAACATTTCTTTCATTAACAAAAGTACTATAGTGTATATGAGTGATATAAAGATTTTTTCGCCTTACAAGTGATTATGGATAATTTAACAAAGTATGCATATGTATTGTTTATTGGAAGTTGTATTTTTGATCCAGCGAATAAATTATTGGGATTAAAGATGCCTCTTTTTATTCTTATAATGATTCTTCTTTTTTTGCAAAGAGGAAGAATTATTTTTGAAAAGAAGATATTAATATATGTTCTAGTATTTAGTCTATTATTACCATTGTTGTCAATCACATTATCTGTGATTTTTTCCTACGATAAACTGGATATTTCTAATGGAATTTTTTGGATTAAACCATTTTTGTTTCTTTTTTTAACATTTTCGTTATATAATATTAAAATAGATGTAGTTAAAATACTTTTCGAGGTTCTTTCTGTTTTATCCGGGATAATTGTTTTTGTATTTCTTTTATGTAAGTTGTTTGATTTAAATACATCTGCATTGTATTTATTTGGAAATAAATATGGGATTTTTACAATTCAAGATAGAAGTTTCGGATCTCTTAAATTATTTTCGATGTATTTTCACACTTCTCCTTTGATAGTTTTTGCGACAACTTTCTATGGATATAAGTTTATTGAGGAAAGAAAAAAACGTGATTTATTGTTTTTGTTACTGAATGTTTTGGGTTTATTTTTATCTGGAACTCGTAATAATATGTTTATGAGTATATTTAGTATTGCACTTGTATTCTTATATTATGGTTCAAGAAAGATAAAATTAGGCATTTTATTAGCCTGCTTTAGTTCATTACTTTTTCTTGTAAATTCTGGAGTTATTTCTGAGTTATTATCAAAAAAAGAAGTTTCAAATCAAACGAAACTAGCCTATATCCCTGACTATGTAAAAGTTTTTGATGATGTGAATAATCTAATTTTTGGACAAGGGCTTGGATCAAGATTCTATGTGAATGTGCATAGCGATTGGGTTGATAATACGGAATTAAGCTACTTTGAGTTACTACGACGATTTGGAATTATTATCGGTTTTGTGTATATCTTAATGTTGTTTATTCCGTTTGTGTATATTAATAAACGGACAGCGTGGATTTTATGTTCTTATTTTTGTTATTTAATAATGATTAATACAAATCCCTTCTTTTTTTCTTCTAATGGTATGCTTCTTCTAAGTATCGTTTTAGTTTATTTAGTTAAAAATCATCAAAAATTGCCTTATGAGTTTACCCATAGTTAGTATCGTATTATTAAACTGGAATGGAGATAAGTATATAAATGATTGTCTTAAGTCTGTATTGTGTCAGGATTATTCTAATTTGGAAACTGTTATAGTTGATAATAATTCTACCGATGATTCTTTAAATAAAGCTAAAGTTTTATGTTCTGATGCGATATTTTGTGAATCTGATGTTAATTTAGGTTTTACGGGGGGTATGAATTTAGGAATTTCTGTTTCTACAGGGAAATATATATTGCTTTTGAATAATGATGTTTATCTAGACAGTTCTTATGTTAGTCAATGTGTTGAATTTCTTGAGAAACCAGAATACTCTAATGTTGGATGTGTTGCAGGTTCAGAATTTTTATGGAATAAATCTGAATTAACTAATATTAAAGTTTCACAGGGTGTTCTATTTATCAAGTATCGATTGCAATTAAAGGAAATGGGTCATGCTAATGAACTTCAAGAATGTTTTGGTGTCTCGGGTAGTTTTCCCATTTTTAGAAGAGCAGCTATAGACGATTTAGTTGATGTTTCTGGTCATTTTTTCGATGAAGCATTTGAAACAGGTTGGGAAGATACTGATGTTCGATTTAGGCTTTTTTTTAGAAATTGGAAAACTTATTTTATTCCAGATGCCAAAGCTTGGCATGTAGGCTCTGGTTCTGATAATGAGAATAAATCTTTAATATCTAAATCTAGAGATTATCAAATCAGGATTTTTAGAAATAGAAGATATGTAATAAATAAAAATATACCTAATGTGTTTTTTTTATGGCGCGTTTTTTTATTCTTTCTTGAGCCCGTTATTTTCTTCTATTATTGCACAGTTTCTATAAAAACTGCTAGATACATGGTAAAGGGGAATTTGCTTGCTTTTGAAACATCTAGTGATACGAAATTTAAAAGGTTTAAAATAATGTCCTCTTTGCTTATAAACCCTTTAGATTTGAAACAATATATTAAAAATAAATAAATAATGTTTAAAGATAAAATTCTTTTAATTACGGGAGGAACAGGATCCTTTGGAAATGCTGTTTTAAATCGTTTTTTAGATTCTAATATAAAAGAAATCCGTATTTTTTCCCGGGATGAGAAAAAGCAGGATGACATGCGTCACCGTTTGCAAAATCCAAAGGTGAAATTTTATATTGGAGATGTAAGAGATAAGCGTTCGGTGGATATGGCAATGAGGGGGGTGGATTACGTATTTTCTGCTGCTGCTTTAAAACAAGTTCCTTCTTGTGAATTTTTTCCCATGCAAGCCGTTAAAACAAATGTGGATGGAACCGATAATGTGATTCAATCGGCAATTGCTTATGGCGTAAAAAATGTAGTAGTTCTGTCAACTGATAAAGCGGCATATCCTATTAATGCCATGGGAATTAGTAAAGCCATGATGGAGAAAGTTGCCATTGCTCACGGTAGAGCATTAGGAGCAGATGCTAAAACAATTATTTGCTGTACCCGTTATGGAAATGTAATGGCTAGCAGGGGTTCAGTGATTCCTTTGTGGGTGGATCAAATCAAGGCTGGAAATTCCATTACTATTACCGATCCGAATATGACTCGTTTCATGATGACTCTGGATGATGCTGTGGATTTGGTAATTTATGCATTTCAAAATGGGGAAAATGGAGATCTCTTTGTGCAGAAAGCTCCAGCTGCCACTTTGTCTGTTTTGTCCGAATCTCTGAAACAATTATACCAGGCAGATACTGAAGTAAAAACAATTGGAACCCGTCATGGTGAAAAATTATATGAAACTTTAGTAACCCGGGAAGAAATGGCGAAAGCGATTGATATGGGTGAGTATTATCGAATTCCTTGTGATAATAGAGATTTGAATTACGATAAGTTTTTTAATGAAGGAGATGAAAAATTATCAAGGATAGAAGATTATCATTCTCACAATACAACTCCATTAGATGTGAAGGGGATGAAACAATTACTTTTGAAATTAGATTTTATTAGTAAGGATATACTGGATGAGAAGTGTGAGCCTGTAAAAATATAATAGAAAATGTAATGAAGATATTAATAACAGGTGCAAAGGGATTTATAGGTAAAAACTTGGTAAGTCATTTGAGAAATATCCAAGAAGGGAAGGATAAAACCTATACTCTTGATCCAAATTTCGAAATATTAGAGTGCGATATTGATACGGATGCTGCGATATTGGAACAATACAGCCAGGAAGCTGATTTTATTTACAATTTGGCAGGAATCAATCGTCCGGAGAAAGAATCTGAGTTCATGGAGGGAAATTATGATTTTGCTTCTGATCTTTTGGATTTACTGCAAAAATATCAGAATACCTGTCCAATTATGCTTTCTTCATCTGCTCAGGCCAGTTTGGATAACCCCTATGGGAGATCAAAGAAAGCAGGGGAAGACCTATTATTTCAATATGCGAATAAAACCGGGGCAAAGGTGATGGTGTATCGTTTTCCAAATGTTTTTGGAAAATGGTGCAGGCCAAATTATAACTCAGCGATTGCTACTTTTTGCAATAACATAGCCAATGACTTGGATATTAGCATTTCGGATAGAAACTACAAAATGACTCTGATTTATATTGATGATCTTGTCAAAGAATTAATTTTTGCTTTGCAAGGAAAGGAAAACAGAGAAGGGAATTTTTGTGCAGTTCCTATCGTTCATCATAAAACGCTTGGAGAAATTGCTGATCTACTTTATTCCTTTAAAGATAGCCGTAATGATCTTTCAGTGGCCAATATGAATGATCCTTTTGCCAAAAAATTATATTCGACCTATTTAAGCTACCTGCCATGCGATAAGTTTTCCTATTTATTAAAAATGAATGTTGATCCTCGTGGTTCCTTCACAGAAATGCTAAAAAGTAAGGATAGGGGGCAGGTGTCTGTGAATATATCCAAACCTGGGATTGTGAAAGGGAATCATTGGCATCACAGCAAGAATGAAAAGTTTTTGGTGGTGAGTGGAAAAGGCGTGATCCGCTTTCGTAAAATAGATGAAGAAAAGGTATATGAGTATTTTGTTTCAGGAGATCAACTAGAGGTCGTTGATATTCCTGTTGGATATACGCATAATATAGAAAATTTGGCAGCAACCGATATGGTAACCGTGATGTGGGTGAATGAACCGTTTGATCCTGAATTTCCCGATACATTTTATTTAGAAGTGTAGTTAGTGATTGGTAGTTTGTGATTCGTAAGCTGTAAATGGTTATTTGTAACTTATAGGTGTAGAGCAGTAATTAGTTTTCAAATCAAAAATATCTAATCACTATTTACTAATAACAAGTCACCATTATCTGAAAATTAATTGAAATGGTAAAAACTCATAAAGATTTAGAGGTTTGGAATAAAGCTATTGATTTTGTTACTGCGATCTACAGTGTGAGCAGTAAGTTTCCAAAGTCCGAATTATACGGATTAACATCACAAATTCGAAGAGCATCAATTTCCATCCCTTCTAATATTGCTGAAGGAGCATGTCGAAATCATAAGGCAGAATTTATTCAGTTTCTCTATATTTCCTTATCAAGTGCAGCAGAAGTTGATACACAATTAATTATTGCTGGCAATTTGACTTTTATAGAAAAAGAAAGTCAACAAAAACTTTTATCAGAACTAAATACGATCTCCAAAATGTTACAAGGTTTGATCAAATCAATAAAAAAATAGATATAACACAATGTCAAATAAAAACATACCAGTTACCAATAACAAATCACCAATGACTAAACTAAAGGTCCTTACCGTAGTTGGTACCCGTCCAGAGATTATACGTTTGTCACGTGTTTTGTTGAAATTGGATGAAACTGAAAGTATCGAGCACATTCTGGTGCATACGGGCCAGAATTACGATTACGAATTAAATGAAGTATTTTTTAAAGATCTTGGTTTGCGTAAACCGGATTACTTTTTAAATGCTGCGGGAGGAAATGCGACAACTACGGCTGGTAAGATATTAATGAATATTGATCCTGTATTAGAAGAGATACAACCTGATGCGTTTTTGGTATTGGGGGATACCAACTCTTGTTTGTGTGCCATAGCAGCGAAAAAGCGTAAAATTCCGATTTTCCATATGGAAGCAGGAAACCGTTGTTTTGATCAACGGGTTCCGGAGGAAACCAACCGTAAAATTGTGGATCATATATCTGATATTAACCTGACTTATAGTGATATTGCCAGGGAATATTTGTTGCGTGAAGGTTTACCTGCAGATCGCATTATAAAAACAGGATCGCCTATATTCGAGGTAGTTCATGCCTATCAGGGGCAAATAGATGGATCGGACGTATTGGAAAGATTACATTTGAAGAAGGGAGAATATTTTGTTGTTTCAGCGCATCGTGAGGAGAACATCAATTCAGATAACTTCATGAATTTAGTGATTTCTTTAAATGCGGTAGCTGAAAAATATCAATTGCCGGTTATTGTTTCAACTCATCCCCGGACCCGCAATCGTATTGAAGAAACTGGAGCTGAATTTAATTCATTGATTCAACTAATGAAGCCATTGGGTTTTCATGATTACAATCATTTGCAGAAAAATGCCAGAGCTGTACTATCTGATAGCGGAACTATTTCAGAGGAATCGTCTATCATGAATTTTCCGGCATTGAACATTCGAGAAGCTCACGAGCGTCCTGAAGCAATGGAAGAAGCTTCGGTAATGATGGTCGGTTTAAATCCTGAAAGAATCATGCAGGGCTTGGCTGTAATTGATACTCAAAAGCGAGGAGAGGAACGTAATTTGCGCCCTGTATCTGATTATTCAATGCCCAATGTTTCAGATAAAGTTGTGAGAATAATTTTATCCTATACGGATTATATCAACAGAGTTGTTTGGAGTAAATAGTTATATATGAAAATTCTTTTTGTTTCTCAATATTTTTGGCCAGAGACTTTTAAAGGTAATGATATTGTTTTTGAATTGGCAAAAAAAGGCCATGAGATTACTGTATTGACTGCTAAGCCAAATTATCCAGAAGGAAATTTTTACGAAGGGTATGGATTTTTCAAGCCCAATGAAGAAATTGTAAATGGTGTTCGTATTATTCGTACTCCAATCATACCAAGGAAAAATGGAAATGCAATTCATTTAGCTTTAAATTATTTTTCGTTTGTCTTTTTTAGTTTTATCATTTTTTTATTTAAGTTGAAAAATAATTATGATATAATACTTGTACAACAATTATCCCCAATTTTTTCTGCATTGCCTGGAGTTTGGATGAAAAAAAAATATAAGATTCCAATGGTTTTATGGGTATTAGATTTGTGGCCAGAAAGTATTTCTGCGGCGAGTAATTTTAAATCTGGCATATTATTAGACTGGATTAATAGTATAGTTAAAAAAGTTTATTCGTCTTCAGATCATATATTAATAAGTTCTCGTAATTTTGAAAAATCCATTAAGGAAAAAGTAAAAAAGAATATTGATATAACCTATTTTCCCAATTGGGCAGAAGATCTATTTACGAACAAAAATGGAGTGTTAACTAATATTTCAGGTTTGTCTTCTGGGTTTAATATTATGTTTGCTGGTAATGTGGGGGAATCGCAAGACTTCGAATCAATCTTAAAGGCTGCAAAAATAACAGAAACTGCCGGTGTTAATTGGATAATTATAGGAGAGGGCAGAAAAACGTCTTGGGTAAAACAAGAAATAAAGGAGAAACAATTATCTAACGTTTACCTTCTAGGACGTCATCCAATAGAAATGATGCCTTCTTTCTTCAAAAAAGCGGATGTTATGTTAGTTTCTTTGAAAGATGAACCTATATTTAGTTTAACAGTTCCTGCAAAAATTCAAGCTTATATGGCTTCCGGGAAGATTATTTTAGGAATGTTGAATGGAGAAGGGGCTGAATTAATAAAAATATCAAAATGTGGATTTTCAGTACCTGCTGGTAATTTTATTCAATTGGCAGAGAAGGCTATATTTTTAGCGTCACTTTCTTCTCAGGAAAAGAAAATATTTGAGAAAAATGCTTTGAGTCATTATAATGATTTTTTTGACAAAAAAATGTTATTTGATCAGCTAGAAAGGATATTGAAATCTGTTAAGCATTGATTACGTTAATTATTGCATATTTCTTTAACGAATATGTTGTTTATAATTGGTTGATTGTATATCGATTGGTTAAAGAAATTGGATGTGTTTATAAATGAGTTTTTAATTTACCTAAATACAGGTAATTACCTTGAAAAATATGAAAGGAATAATCTTAGCAGGAGGCAGCGGAACCCGTTTGTATCCCATTACCAAAGGAGTTTCGAAGCAGCTATTACCGGTTTACGATAAACCCATGATTTATTATCCATTGTCAGTATTGATGTTGGCAGGGATTCAGGAAATATTAATCATCTCGACTCCTGAGGATCTTCCTAATTTTGAGAAATTATTGGGAACAGGGGAAGAATTGGGACTGAAATTATCTTATAAAGAGCAGCCAAGTCCTGACGGATTGGCTCAGGCTTTTATTATTGGGGATGAATTTATTGGTGATGATTCGGTTTGTTTGGTTTTGGGTGACAATATTTTCTACGGACACAACCTTACCGGCATGTTGAAAAATGCCCGTAAAAATGTGGAAGAGGAAGGAAAAGCTACCGTTTTTGGGTACTATGTGAATGATCCGGAACGTTATGGTGTAGCTGCTTTTGATGAAAATGGAACTGTAACTTCGATTGAGGAAAAACCTGAGAATCCAGCATCCAATTATGCCGTGGTAGGTTTGTATTTCTATTCGAACGATGTGGTTCAAGTAGCAAAGAATGTGAAACCATCACATCGTGGAGAATTGGAAATTACTACGGTAAATCAGGAATATTTGGCGCAAGGACGCTTGAAAGTCGAATTGATGGGCCGAGGTTATGCTTGGTTGGATACGGGTACACATGAATCTTTATTGGCTGCCGGAAGTTTTATTGAGACCATTGAAACCCGTCAGGGATTGAAAGTGGCTTGTCTAGAGGAAATTGCCTATGCTAAAGGCTACATTAATGCCGAACAGGTGAAAAAATTGGCGGAGCCGTTGAAGAAGAATGGATATGGTCAGTATTTGTTAAATCTTATTGGAGAAAAAAATTAAAACCACAGATGACACAGATTTGCACAGATTAATAATTTTAAATAAAAGATGATCGCGATGAGCTATGATAATTTCTTATTTAAAGATGAATGCTATGCTATTTTAGGTTGTTGTATGGCAGTACATTCTGAATTAGGTTGTGGTTTTCTAGAAGCAGTATATCAAGAGGCTTTAGAGTATGAGTTTTCGCGAAAATGTATTTCTTATGAACGAGAAGCTCAAATTGATATCAATTATAAGGGAATTATCTTGGATAAGAAGTACTATGCCGATTTTATATGTCATGATAAGATCATTTTAGAGTTAAAATCAGTTAAAGCAATTGAAGATGTTCATATCGCACAGTTGATGAATTATTTAAAGGCGACAGGAATGCAAGTCGGTTATCTGATCAATTTTGGAGCAACAAGCCTAGAATATAAACGTTTTGTAATTTAATCTGTGAAAATCTGTGTCATCTGTGGTTAATAAAATATAATTAATGCAATTTATAAAAACAGAAATACCCGAAGTAGTCATCATTGAACCAAAAGTATTTGGGGATGACAGGGGCTACTTTTTTGAATCTTTCAATCAGAAGGAATTCGAAGAAAACATTGGGAAAGTCGATTTTGTTCAGGACAATGAATCGAAGTCTTCAAGAGGAGTGCTTCGAGGTCTTCATTTTCAAAAACCACCTTTCAATCAAGCCAAACTGGTGCGTTGTATTGAAGGTGAAGTTTTGGATATAGCAGTGGATCTTCGAAAAGGTTCTACTACCTATAAAAAATATGTGGCGGTAAACTTAAGCGGAGATAATAAACGGCAATTGTTTGTGCCACGAGGGTTTGCACATGGTTTTGTGGTATTGAGTGAAAAAGCAACATTTGCCTATAAGGTGGACAATTGGTATGCTCCCGATCATGATTCCGGCATTGTCTGGAATGATGAAGAGATTGCTGTGGATTGGCAAATTGCTATTAATGAAGTTCAATTGTCTGGAAAAGATAAGGAGCTGAAGCCATTGTCACAAACTGAAAACCCTTTCTAAATTATAAGGAACCACTAATTTTCACTAATGACCACTAATTATTTATGATGATAATCTAAAGGTCTTAACCTCCCAGTTAAACTTTTAAATTTGTGTCATTTGAGTAATTTGTGGAAAAAAATAAGGAAATGAAAATATTAGTAACAGGAGCCAATGGGCAGTTGGGCTCAGAAATAAATGGACTAGCCGATTCTTATTCAAATTTGGATTTTGTGTTTTCTGATTTGCCGGAATTGGATATTTGTAATAAAGAGAAACTATCTCAGTTCGTAAGCGAAAATAAAATCGAAGCAATCATCAATTGTGCTGCTTACACTGCTGTGGACAAAGCAGAAGAAGATTTTGAAACGGCAGAATTAGTGAACGCTACGGCAGTTGGTAATTTGGTGTTTGTAGCTGAAGAGCAGAATTTGAAGTTGATTCACATTTCTACTGATTACGTTTTTGATGGAACTGCTCATTTTCCTTATACAGAAGATTATGAGGTTTCTCCAATTGGAGTATATGGGGCTACGAAACGAAAAGGGGAGGAGTATGTGATTAATTCGGAATCAGAATCCATTGTAATTCGTACTTCCTGGTTGTATTCTTCTTTTGGAAACAATTTTGTGAAAACGATGTTACGTTTGGGGAAGGAGCGAGATGAGTTGGGCGTTATTTTCGATCAGGTGGGAACGCCAACTTATGCGAGAGATTTGGCACAAGCTTGTCTGGAAATTTTTTCTAAAGAAGAAAAATTAGACCAAAAAGGGAAAATCTATCATTTCTCGAACGAAGGGGTGGCTTCCTGGTACGACTTTTCGAAGGCTATTATGGAGATTGGGATGGTGGATTGTCTTGTGAAGCCAATCGAAACAAAAGATTATCCAACACCAGCTCAGCGTCCTCATTATTCAGTGATGAATAAGGCGAAAATTAAAGCTGATTTTGGAATAGAGGTTCCTTACTGGAGAGATTCTTTAAAGGAATGTATCTCAAGGATAAAGGAGGAAGTCTAAAGGAGAAAAGTATAAAGTGTAAAGTAGAAAGTGTAAAGGAATAAGTATAAAGTGCAGTTAATTTGGTTTTTAACCTTGTCTTTCCTTTCATCTTTCATCTTGTTTTCCTTTATCCTTATTATAACTTTACCCATGTTTCATCTACAATATTTAAACTATAAAAAACACATAAACAATGAAAAGTATATTAGTTACAGGTGGCGCCGGGTTTATCGGATCTCACTTAGTTCGTTTGCTGGTTAATAAATATCCTGATTATAGAATCGTAAACATGGATGTTTTGACTTATGCAGGAAATCTTGCTAATTTGACAGATATTGAAAATAAAGAAAATTACGAATTCGTAAAATGTGACATTTGTGATTTTGAAAAGGTTCAAAAAGTATTTTTAGATTATCAGATCGAAAGTGTTATTCATTTGGCGGCAGAATCTCATGTTGACCGTTCCATAAAAGATCCGTTTTCCTTTGCTCAAACCAATGTAATGGGAACATTGAGTCTATTACAAGCTGCAAAATTTGCCTGGGAAGGTAATTACGAAGGAAAATTGTTTTATCATGTATCTACAGATGAAGTATATGGCTCTTTAGGGGGAGAAGGTTTCTTTTTGGAAACGACAGCTTACGATCCTCATTCACCTTATTCTGCATCCAAAGCTTCTTCGGATCACTTTGTGAGAGCTTTTCAGGATACTTTTGGATTACCAACCGTAATTTCCAATTGCTCCAATAACTATGGTTCCTTTCAGTTTCCTGAGAAATTAATTCCATTATTTATCAACAATATTTGCAACAACAAAGCTCTTCCGGTTTATGGGAAAGGGGAGAATGTTCGCGATTGGTTGTATGTAGAAGATCATGCGCGTGCCATTGATGTGATTTTCCACAAGGGAAAGCAAGGAGATACCTATAATATTGGTGGTTTTAACGAATGGACAAATATCGACTTGATTAAGGTGATGATTAAAACCGTTGACCGATTATTGGGTCGGGAAGAAGGTGCTTCTGAAAAATTGATTACCTATGTTACCGATCGTGCCGGCCATGATTTGCGTTATGCGATTGACTCTACCAAATTAAAGAATGAATTGGGCTGGGAGCCATCACTTCAGTTTGAAGAAGGAATTGAGAAAACTGTAAAATGGTATTTGGAAAATAAGGAATGGATGGAGAACATCACCAGCGGTGAGTACGAAAAGTACTACGAAGAGATGTATTCCAAATAGAAAGTAATTGGGTGACTTAGAGCTATTTTTTACATTTTCTAAAATAGCTTTAAGTTCATAAACCGTAATTGAATCTCAAATGTGTTATTCTCAGTATCTTCTTGTTTTAATAAGCTTATTCATAATTATTGTATTTTATTTTAAGCTTGCCGATCACTTCAATATCATCGATAAACCCAATCAAAGAAGTTCTCACACTTCAATCACTTTGCGTGGTGGAGGGATTATCTTTTATTTTGGTGCTTTGGCCTTTTTTATTTCTTCAGGTTTTGTTTATCCCTGGTTTTTTATGGGATTAACACTAATCACTTTAGTAAGTTTTTTGGATGATGTAATAACGCTTTCCAATAAATTGCGCCTAACTGTCCATTTGGTGTCTATGGGCTTGTTATTTTATCAGTTGAACTTGTTTGACTTGCAATGGGTTTGGATTATAATCGCTTTCATTCTGTTTATTGGTATCACCAATGCTTACAACTTTATGGATGGGATCAATGGCATAACAGGAGCTTACAGTTTGGCTGTTCTTTCTGGTTTGTGGATGATTAATAACTATCATGTAAATTTTGTGGAGAACGAACTGATTTACTGTACGGCTTTGGGGCTTTTGGTTTTTAATTTCTACAATTTCAGAAAAAAGGCAAAATGTTTTGCCGGAGATGTTGGATCCATCGCCATCGCCTTTATTCTCTTGTTTATGATCGGGAAGTTGATCTTGTTGGAACCTTCTTTTGTTGTGCTGTTACTTTTAGCCGTATATGGCGTGGATTCTGTTTTAACCATTGTACATCGATTGATTTTAAGAGAAAATATATTTCAGGCACATCGTAAACATTTGTATCAAATACTGGCAAATGAGGCAAAAGTTCCGCACTTGATAGTTTCTGCAGGCTATATGCTTGTGCAGATAGGCTTAAATTTTTTAGCATTGTATTTGTTGCAATCTGATTTTTCTGCTGTCACAACAGTTCTAATTGTGATTGGAATTCTTCTGTTACTGGCATTTGTATATACTGCAGTAAAGCGAAAGTACTTTCATTTGCACCAATTGTCGTAAAGGGACTAATCAGCCGATAAAATGCCAACAAGAGGGAGAGATGAAATTTTTACTTCTTCCGTGGTTTTATTGGATATACATCTTATTTTAGAATGAAATACATCAATACCGATTTACTGAATACGCTAACTGCGGAGGCAAAAAACAGTCCCCGAAAGCGAATGAATTACAATTTTCACAAAACTGGTGATGAATTATTACAACGAATGCTCAATGCTTTGGAGCCTGAAACTTATTTGCCTCCTCATAGGCATACAAAACAAGTAGAAATTTTTCTTTTGTTGAGAGGGAAGCTTACAGTGGTATTTTTTGATGATTTTGGGAATATTATTGAAACACAGAAATTGGATCCATTAGTTGGAAACCATGGCGTAGAAATTCCAACAGGAGTTTGGCACACCATTTTAGCAGAGGAGTCAGGATCGGTAATTTACGAGATAAAGCAAGGACCCTACATACCAAATGCAGGTATGGAATTTGCTCCCTGGGCACCGGAACATTCAGAGAGTGATGCTTGTGAGTTATATCTTGCAAGTTTGAAAAAACAGGTGCTCAAATTGAGTGAAAAATAAAACCTTCGGCGTACTACCCTATTCAATGCTGTCATTGCGAGTCTGAGGTACAGCCTGTCCCGAGAATCGGGAAAGCCGTGGCAATCTGTTCGCATACAGGCAAACAAAAAAAGGAGGGGGCTACCAATAGTTGACAAATTGCTTCAGTTCCCGATTTTCGGAACCAGAAAAACTGGCGGAGGCTCCCTCGCAAAGACAGATAAAAAGGAACACTGCAGTTGGTGCGGGAGCCGGCTCCCTCTCCTTCAGGAGAGGGTTGGGGTGAGGTGAGAAAATCAAGTAAAAAGTATCAAGTAACAAGAAAGAAATCCGCAGCTGATCCTTTGCCACGTGCTTTAGCTCGTGGATACAAAGAACAAGGACAAGATTCCAAATTCCAAGGAACAAGGAACAAGGATAAAGTAGAAAGTAAACAAAAAAGAGAACTGCAGCCTAGCAATTGCCACGTGCTTTAGCTCGTGGTTGAAAATTGATTCCTTGCAAGATGCTTTAGCTCGTGGTTAAAAAAGACAGAAGTCTCAAAAAGTAATAACAGCAACAGACAATGAACAACAACAACTACATCGTAATAATGGCCGGGGGAGTCGGTTCCCGTTTTTGGCCCATGAGTACAGAAGAAAAGCCAAAGCAGTTTTTAGATGTTTTGGGAATTGGCAAAACGCTGTTGCAGCAAACCGTAGCCCGTTTCAAAACAATTGCTCCGGCTGAAAACATTCTGATCGTAACATCTTCGAAATATAAGGAACTAGTAATAGCTCAGTGCCCTGAGCTTCTGGAAAGCAATATTTTGCTGGAGCCATGCATGCGAAATACCGCGCCCTGTATTGCGTATGCAGCTTATAAAATAAAAGGATTAAATCCGAATGCCAATATGGTAGTCGCTCCTTCGGATCATTTGATTACCAATGAGGCGGAGTTTATTCGCATCATCGAAAATGGCTTGGATTTCACTGTTGCTAATGACACTTTACTCACTTTGGGGATACAACCTCATCGCCCGGAAACGGGTTATGGATACATTCAATCGGCTTCACCTTTAATTAATAATGATGATCCCGATAGCTATCGGGAAAGAATTAATAGTTCAGCTCAAATTGGTTCTGAAGGTAATTCTTATGTGAAAATGACCGATGTGCCTACCAACTTCTCCCCTTCAGGGGAGACCGAGAGGGGTATTTCTGATGATCAGTGTGGCAACTTCTCCCCTTCAGAGGGAACCGAAGGGGGTATCTGTAAAGTTGCTTCGTTTAGAGAGAAGCCAAATCTGGAAACGGCAAAAACATATTTGTCAGAAGGAAACTATTTCTGGAATTCAGGAATTTTCTTGTGGTCTCTTAAGAGTATTCTTTCTGCATTTGAATCTTTTGTTCCTGAAGTCGCAGGTATCTTTCAAAAAGGAGAGGTCTTCTACAATACAGAAAAAGAACAGGCCTTTATTGATGAAATGTTCCCCACTTGCACCAACATTTCCATTGACTATGCGGTGATGGAAAAGGCAGATAATATCTATGTGCAGCCGGCTGATTTTGGATGGTCCGATTTGGGAACCTGGGGCTCACTTTGGGAAAAACGCGAACGCTGTGAACAGGGGAATACTGTGGTAGGCGATAGGGTTCATGTATTTGAATCGAACAATTGTATTGTGAACATGCCAAAGGATAAAAAAGTGGTCATTCAAGGCTTAGACGACTATATTGTAGTGGAAGATAATGAGGTTTTGTTGATTTGTAAAAAGGAAGAAGAGCAAAGAATTAAAGAGTTTCGGGCGGCGGTGTTGGGTGCTTAAATTCCAAGGAGAAAGGAGAAATTCCAAATTTCAAGGAACCAAATTCTAAAATCCAAAGCCCAACCACTGACTATTGTCCATTGACCATTGACCATTTACCACTGACCATTTACCACCAACAACCAAATTCTAAATTCCAAGGATCAAAGTTGAGTCTGCTCCTCAAAGTCCCCTTCAGGGGATTTAGGGGTTTTAGACTTTTCGGAGTGGACTCAAACTTCAGATTCTTCCATCCGTCGGGCTGTCATCCCTCTCCCGAGAATCGGGAGAGGGATCTGTTTCAATACAATTCAATGCTGTCTTTACTTTCAGTGATCCCGCAAGCTCGGCAACGAAGCCGATTGAAAATACATGCAAAAGTTAAAGAAGTGAATTCTCCCATTTTAAGGGGAGATGCCGACAGGCAGAGGGGTGTTTATGTTTACAATTAAACAATTGTCTGGGAAAGCGAATATTTGTGTATAAAAAGTAGCTAAAGTAGAAAGGGAGATTCCTCTGATTGCACATTTGAACTCCCTCACCTTCAGTTTCAACAAGCACTGACGAAAAGCCAAAATGGATGGGATTCTTCACTGCGTTTCTCCGTTCAGGATGACCACAGCGCAGTATTTTCATTTCGGGCTAACTCCCTCGCCTTCAGGAGAGGGTTGGGGTGAGGTGTTTAATAAAGGTGTTTAATAGAGGAAAGGCTAGGGAGAGGTGTTTCAACAAGCACTGACGAAAAATCAAAATGGATGAGATCCTTCACTGCGTTCCTCCGTTCAGGATGACCACAGCGCAGTATTTTCATTTCGGGCTAACTCCCTCGCCTTCAGGAGAGGGTTGGGGTGAGGTGTTTAATAAAGGTGTTTAATAGAGGAAAGGCTAGGGAGAGGTGTTTCAACAAGCACTGACGAAAAATCAAAATGGATGAGATCCTTCACTGCGTTCCTCCGTTCAGGATGACCACAGCGCAGTATTTTCATTTCGGGCTAACTCCCTCGCCTTCAGGAGAGGGTTGGGGTGAGGTGTTTAATAAAGGTGTTTAATAGAGGAAAGGCTAGGGAGAGGTGTTTCAACAAGCACTGACGAAAAGCCAAAATGGATGAGATCCTTCACTGCGTTTCTCCGTTCAGGATGACCACAGCGCAGTATTTCCATTTCGGGGCTAACTCCCTCACCTTCAGGAGAGGGCCGGGGTTAGGTGTTTAATAAAGGTGTTTAAAAGAGGAAAGGCCGGGGAGAGGTGTTTCAACAAGCACTGACGAAAAGCCAAAATGGATGAGATCCTTCACTGCGTTTCTCCGTTCAGGATGACGACATGCGCAGTATTTCCATTTCGGGGCTAACTCCCTCGCCTTCAGGAGAGGGCTGGGGAGAGGTGTTTAATAGAGTTGTTTAAAAGAGGAAAGGCCGGGGAGAGGTGTTTCAACAAGCACTGACGAAAAGCCAAAATGGATGGGATCCTTCACTTCGTTCCTCCGTTCAGGATGACCACATGCGCAGCATTTCCATTTCGGGGCTAAACTATTTATGAGGAATTAACAGCAGAACAAAACCCAAAGAAATTCAATTCTTTGGGTTTTGCATTTTAAAGCTTGCAGGAATGTTTCCATTTTTGGGATTCCGAATGACCAGTTCCCAATGACTATTATAACCCGTTCTCGGTCTCCATTTCCACCTCAAGCACATTGGTTTCACCGTAACGGTGTACCAATTCCATGCTGATTGTTTTATAGGTTACGGCTTTAATTTGAATTTGATAGGTGCCCGGGTTCAGTTTATCAATTCGGAACCCGCCTTTTTTACTGGTACAGATGTGATCAATTCCCGCTTCAGGAATCAGGATGTGCGCCTGAAGAACCGCTAGTTTGCTTACCTTATCGGTAATGCTTCCGGATACGGCAGTTTTTCGACGCCCCACTTTCATCATGTTGGTAGCTTCCAGATAACTTTGATACAATTCTGGATCGGAACCGGCAAAGAGAGATTGCATCACATTGTCCAGTCTGATTTTGTTAATGTTGAGAATTTCTGCCCCCACATCTTTCAGTTCCTGATTCGAAATTTTTGTATTGCTCTTTATTTCCCTGGGTCTTGGAGCCAGATCGATATAGCCCGAGCGAAGCACCTTAAGATCTGCCAATTCTTCTGTACTCACAGCTGTTTCGGCCAGTTGATCGCCCAAGTTGTCACCAAATCTGCAGGTAAAGTCCAGTTTACTGATGAATTTTTCATCGGACAAATTCAGGTAAAACGAAACACTGCCCTTTAAATTGGGAAGATCTTCCAGTTTGTTGCTTTTCAGGCAATAATTGTAGAAAAGAAGATTAATGCGGTTCAGATAATTGGCTGCCAATGCCTTTGTGTTGTGTTTGGTAATGGTGGTGCCGCTGTTATTCGTTTGAGTAAGCTCCCACAGAACATCGAACCGATCCATTTTAGCCACCTGCAAATCAGTGATTTCCTTCACAACAGGGACTGCATCCAGTTTAACTTGATTACCACTTATAAAACCTCGAAATGTTCTTTGCATTTCTTTTTGAGACTCTAATGATTTTTGCATAATTTTTTGTTTTAAATGTTAGAAAACAGGAACATAACTTCGGGTACTTGAGCGAAGTACAGCTCAAAAATGAAACAGAGCTTGATTCAATGAAAAAACAAAGTCAATCCAGAACTTCACCAGGTGATCAAATGAAAATACAATGTGATTCCCGGACTTCACCAAGTGATTCCTGAACTTCATCAACTGATCAAATGAAAAAACAAAGTCAATCCAGAACTTCACCAGGTGATCAAATGAAAATACAATGTGATTCCCAGACTTCATCAAGTGATTCCTGAACTTCATCAACTGATCAGATGAAAAAACAAAGTCAATCCAGAACTTCATCAGGTCATCAAATGAAAATACAATGTGATTCCCGGACTTCACCAAGTGATTCCTGAACTTCATCAACTGATCAGATGAAAAAACAAAGTCAATCCAGAACTTCATCAGGTCATCAAATGATGCCGGAATTTACTTCTGTTAATTCACTGATCAGAAATGGTGCCACAGAGAAATATTATTCCTTGCGGAGGATTCACCTTTGTCCGGAGCACTTTCGTTCCTGTAATCTACCAATGATTTATAACTAAATTTATAACTGAAAATAAATGACAATAGTTCGTTAAGGTTTTGTAAGTGCTTGATTTTTTAGAGTGATTTTTTGAACGGGTATGTGTTTCGATGCAAACATTCGAAAATAAGCGTATTGTAAATCAATCTAATACTTCATGTCTGATATCTAACGATCTATTGAAGGAAATAAAGCTGTTTTAATTGTTGTTGAAATAGAATTGAGTATTGATGGATAAAAACAATTGTTGAAAGTAAGTCATTTGCAGAAATCGCTTTGTGCAGATGATGCGGGTTGATTTGCACGAATTGCTTGGCAAATAACCCAGAGAGTAATTGGATCTGGTACCGGGAGACATCCGCCTGGTTCCTGATTTCCCATACTGATCAGGAGACGATAGTTGTCCGGATTCTTACCGGAGAAGCATCTCTTTCGATACGGCATCACATTCAAATTGATATTTTTCTTCGCATATCAACCTGCAAACAAAGAATTAAAACAGCTGTAACATAATTCTAAAATAAATGTAAATAAAAATATTTATATAATCCTTTCGGATGTTTAATTAAAAATCAAAATAAATGTTAATAATCATTAAAATCAGTCTGTTTGTCAGGATAATTAGTCTTTTAATCTATCATTATGGTGGTTGAAAAGTCCAAAAGTTAAAAAATCTGGAACACTCTCGAAAGGTCAAAGAGTCCAAAAGTCCATTGTAATCAAAAGAGGTAGAGGATTGGATTACTATGTGACTTTGGCTCATGGTATAAAATAAGGATAACTTTGCTTTGCCACTTGGCTTTAGCCAGTGGATTCAAAGCCGAATGCCTAATGTAATATTTCTCCCATTTTAAGGGGAGATGCCGACAGGCAGAGGGGTGTTTGATAAAAAGTCTTGAAGAGTCTCGAAAGGTCAAAGAGTCCAAAAGTCCATTGTAATCAAAAGAGGTAGAGGATTGGATTTTCATGTGACTTTGGCTCACGGTATAAAATAAGGATGACTTTGCTTTGCCACTTGGCTTCAGCCAGTGGATTAAAAGCCGAATGCCTAATGTAATAATTCTCCCTTTTTTAAGGGGAGATGCCGACAGGCAGAGGGGTGTTTGATGAAAAAAATCTGGAACAGTCTTGAAAGGTCAAAGAGTCTAAAAGTCCATTGTAATCAAAAGAGGTAGAGGATTGGATTGTCATGTGACTTTGGCCCATGGTATAGAATAAGGATAACTTTGCTTTGCCACTTGGCTTCAGCCAGTGGATTAAAAGCCGAATGCCTAATGAAATAATTCTCCCATCTTAAGGGGAGATGCCGACAGGCAGAGGGGTGCCTTTAAAATAAAAAGAGAATCTTCTTCTGCGCCACAAGATCCAATAGTCAAAAAAAGGTATTTGTTTTGACCATTCAACCTTTCCAGACTTTTTGACTTTTTACTTTTAGAATGTTCGACGATCCAATCTAAAAAACAAGCATTCAAAAAAAAACAGTTTTTAGGTTTCTATGTAAAGAATTATGTGTTATATTTATGCGTTAATATTGTGAGAGTGCATGAATGTTAAATATTCTGATTCTTACATTTTCTGTTTCAATGACTACTGACTACTTATATAATTTACCGGAAATGAAGAAATACCAGATTTTAATCGTTGATGATATACCAGATAACATTAAAGTATTACAATCCATTCTTTCCGACGACTCCTACGAAATTAGTTACGCATTAAATGGTAAAGATGCGATAATGCTGTGTGTTGCAAAAAGTTTTGATTTGATTTTACTGGACATCATGATGCCGGAAATGGATGGTTATGAGGTTTGTGAGTATTTTAAATCAAAAGAAAAAACAAAAGATATACCTGTAATTTTCCTCACTGCGAGAGTTGATGAAGAATCCATAATTAAAGGTTTTGAAGCAGGAGCTCAGGATTATGTCACCAAACCATTCAATCCACAGGAATTAGTTGTCAGAGTGAATACGCATCTTGATTTAAAAAGTAAAAATCAGGAGCTGAAAATGATGAATCTGGAATTGGAGGAGAGGGTTGCTGCCCGAACCATGGAGTTGGTTGAGTCAAACCAAAGTCTTGAGCATGCAAACCATCAGCTTTCAACTCTCGAAGATGCTAAAAACGATTTTCTGTCACTCATGTCAACAGAACTGAGAGAGCCGCTAAATGGTATTGTGGGTTTTGCTGAAATGTTGGAATTTTCCATTAAAAATAAAACCAATTTAAAATATGTGCGTTACATTATTCAGGCTTGTGAAAAACTGACTGGTGTTTCGGATATGGCCTTACTTCTTTCTGCTTTGCGTTTTGATCGTTATGAAATGAAAATTTTGGGAATTTCTGTTTACGAGGTAGTCAAAGACAGCATCGAAAAATTAAAACCATTGATCGCTGAGCGAAAGATTAAAGTAAAGGTAGAGATCCCTAAGAATTATATCATTCGTGGTGATGAGAAATTGTTTGGCATCAGCATGGAGAAAGTAATTGAAAATGCAGTTACCAATGCACCTTCGCGTTCCGAAGTTTTGGTTGGCGCTTCGTTGGAAGGTCAAAGTGTCAAGGTTTTTGTTCAGGATTTAGGAGTGCAGTTTACTCCATCCGAAGTGAATTACACATTCCACTTTTTTGAACTAAGCAAAGAAGACCGAAGACAGGATTTTAAACGCTTTACCGCTGGTTTGGTAGTTGTGAAATTGGTTATGGATTTACACAAGGCCATTGTTGATGTGGAGAATCTTAGCGAAGGTGGTGTTCGGGTTTCATTTCAGCTTCCGGTGTACTAACTAAAGTCTGGAAAGGTCGAAGAGTCTTGAAATGTCGAAGCGTCAAACAGTTTTGAAGAGTCCAAAGGTCGAAAGGTTAAAATAGTATGGAAGTGGCTTATGATTGAATGATTAGGATTTTAAGCTGTTAATTAAATTCTGAATACTACCTGATATTAGCCTGCAATCTTTCCGTAAATTTTCAGCTGTATTATTATCAAGATAATGGAGATCTTCGGCTAAATAAAGCATACTTCGAACCTCACCGCATGAAGCTTTCGAAATGTCCAAAAAACGTCTGAATTCAGTGTCTGAATATCTTTCAAAACCTTCGGCTATATTATTCATGATAGAAACTGAAGCTCGTTGAATTTGGTCTTTGAATCCAAAATCTTTAATCCCATTCATTTCTTTGTATATCTCATTAATCAATTTCCGGGCATTTTGCCAAATCACCAGTTCTTCAAATTTTTTAATTGTACTCATATAATTATTTCGTATTTTTTTACTCTTTTAAACTCCTGGATTTTTCCTGCCCCTTCGACCTTTCCAGCCTCTTGGATTATTCTGGCTTTTAGACTTTTCCAGACCTTTTGACCTTTCCAGACCCTTCAAGACTTTTCCAGACTTTATTCAGCCCCTTCGATCTTTCCAGCCTCTTTGATTATTCTGGCTTTTAGACTTTTCCAGACCCTTCAAGACCCTTCAAGACTTTATTCAGCCCCTTCAGGATTTCGTAATCTTTTTTAGTACCAAACTTGCTTTATCGGCTTTTGCGAGTTCTTTCCTAAATGACCGAAACTCTTCGTAGCGGGATGCATTGAATGTGTTTTTATTTTTACGGAAAATTCGTATGTAGTAAACTTTACTGTCAACCAATTCAGCATTGCTTTGATAGTATCCAAAGTCCGATTCAATAATTTTTTCCTCAGGAAGACTTTCAATTTTGTATCCTTCAGGTAGTATAAAACAGATGCTGTCTTTATCTTCAGTTGATCTGATATAGCGAATGTCGGTGAGTCTGTTTTCCAATTTGGGAGGAATGTAAGTAATTCTGTTGATTTTATTTAATGGGATGAATAAACGATCCCCTGTTTGCGAAGCATAGTTTCTTACATCAAGGTTTACACTTAAAACTGACGATGGAATTTGTTTTTTATCCTCCTGAAAATGATAATCATTAATTGTAAAATCGGGTAGGTTGATGTGTTCTTCGTAAAGGAATTTCTTTTGATCATCCACACTGCTTCTATGGTAAAGAGTTTCAATGTTTTCGTATTGAATTCCAGTGTAAACAGTCGAGATTTCAGCATGCGCGTTTCCATTTTCCAATAGGGTAAAAGTACCATTTTGAATCTGCTGGTTTTGTTCTATGGTATATAAAGGAGTATGGCATAGTTCTCCGCCATCATCATTTACACACAGCACATCGCGGTCGTCGGTAAAGGTTCCCAGATAGCCAAAAGGCATCTTCTGACTTGTGCATTCGAGCCAAATGGTGTCCTTCTGCAGCGGAACCCGTAAAATAACATGATTAAAATAGCTGTGTACAAAATCTGTATGTTGTAAATTATTGCTTTCCCCTGCTTTCACTAAAGTGTAATTAGATGGAATATGAACGACTTTAAGCAGGGACTTCATGTAGTTCGACAATGCTTTGCAATCACCGTAGCCTTTTTCCGAAACCATTTCGGCCGGAAAACTTTGCCAGCCACCTATTCCCAATTGTATACCAACATAACGTGTTTTCGATTGCATGTATTCATACAATATTTTTACTTTTTCAATATCTGTCTGGCAGTCTTTGGTAAGTTCCAGGATATGAGCCTGTTCTTCTTCAGGAATCTGATCGCGTCCTTGATTTAAAACGGCCGACCATTTCCCCAGACTATTCCAGCTTTCTAAACTGCCTGGGTAATTATCCATTTCAAAATCGAGAGGAGCCAAAAGAATTTGAGGTGATTGTGAGAGTACGCCGGTAGAGTAAGCTTCGCTTTTTAAGGCAGGCAAACTATCGATACCCCATTGGTAGATATTTTGGTCATTTATTGTTGTAGTACTGATTGAATCTTTAAAATTAATGCATTTGTATCGTAATTTTTCCTCCGAAGGAATAATGACTTTCATGATGGATTTTTCAACACCTATCAGATAGCCGGGATAGGCTTTCCAGCTTGGATAAACAAAAAGACCTTTGTAGTCTGATACCGATTCGTATTCAATAGTATATGGATATTGCTTTTGAACAGGTTCGTAAATTTTGAAACGCGAATCTCCTATCAACTCACCCGCAGAACTATAGCTGTAATCTTTAATTTCTGATTCCTTTACTTTTTTAATCACTATGCCAAGGGAATTATAGATGGTGATCTTTAAACTCTCCAAAGTTTCAAATTTGCTGTATCCAAATGGAATTGATGCGTAAACTTCTCCCTTTTTATTTAGAATTGTAATCACCATTTTTTGTGTCAGACTGGAGCTTTTTCTTGAGTGTACCGTAAATTCGGCTTCATCCAAACGAACTACGGCATTGGCATTTTTTTTAAGTTCGGCAGGGATGGTAAATGCAGGATATTTAAATGTTTCTTTTTTTGCAAAGGCAGGCGTAAGAACTAAAAAGAAAGCAATTAGACTTAGTAGTGTGATTTGCTTCATATGATTATAATTTTAAGTTTTTGCCATATGCAACTTACCATGCTGGAATAATCATCCCCCTGTGTGTTATAATATCTTTGGCATGAACATTTCATTTTGTTCGTTTTCAATCTCAATTGTACTTAATCAGGTAAATTTTTGTATAGCTCGTCTAATATAGTAAACGAACATAAAAGAATGAATCTAAATCTCAGGATACATGGTTTTATCAACTTAAATTGAACAGGTAATTTAAATTGTATCGACAGCCATCAGTAGAAAACCTTTTCTTTTAGGAGGTTAAGAGTGATCTGCTCCAACTAAGAAAAGGTTTTGTTTTACGGTTTCCTCCGCTAATATTAGTAAGGAAATTTCATCATGAAAAGAGAATTTCGTTTTATAAATCTGCCAGTATTTCGTTTAGATATGTATTTAGCGTTCGTAAACTGGTGAAGCATTCTAAAATCTCATCAGAAAATTGCTCTGATAACACGATTCGATCGGGCACCATTTTCCCTACCGCATAATTCTTGAAATTTAGCAGGTCGATGTATTCAAAATCTTTAGGATAACCACGTGGAGCAGTCTTTAGTTTTTCACCGTACATTTCAGGAAAATGAGATGAGAATTCTTTATTCGTGATGATTTCTTGAAATTCCAGTGGGTTGTGAAATATTTCTTCACGAATGGCCTTAAGAACATTTGGTGCAGGCATGTAGCAACCGCCTCCCAAAAAGCTTCCTCCGGGTTCAATATGGATGTAATAACCTCCATATTTGCTTTTCCGACCATTTTTTGACAGAAAAGCTCCAAAATGTGTTTTGTAGGGTTGTTTGTTTTCAGAAAACCGAACATCCCGGAATATTCTAAAAATGCAGTCTTTGGCATTTAGTCCTGATAGATCCGGATCAATAACTTTGATTTGTTCGATACTTAGTTCAACGAAAAGTTCAAAATCCTTTTTGGCCTTATCGTACTTTTTTTTATTCGCATGAAACCAATCTCTGTTGTTATTCTCTCTTAGTTCGAGTAAAAACTCGTAAATACTATTGCTTAGCATGTTGTAATGTTAAAAGGTAATTACTTTATAGTCTTTTTGAAGAGTTTCGCTTAGTGCTTCACCCATGAATTTGACATCAATATTTAATTTTTCAAGTTGAGGAGTAACATCATACATATCAGCGCAGGCTTTGCATGCAAAAATGGATATTCCTTCTTGCAGCATTCTTTCAATGTATTCTTGAAGCTCTGCATCTTCACATAACAGTTTTGAGGATGGTCCCCAAACGATAAGGTTAATTTCGTCCCACCAGCCCATTTTCTTAGCATTGTAGGTGTACATAAATACCATTTTAAGAGCCACATCCCGGTCTCCGCTTGTCCAGACAACTGCTAATTTTTGTTTTCTGTTTGGTTTCATATCTTGTTCATGAGTATTGGGGGTCTGACAATAAGAATCCGTTGAATTGAAACAGATTTCCTGAAAGCGGAAAATGTTGCGGCAAGAATGTTTTTCATGGAAAAATACTTTTAATTAATAGATGAATATCATGGTTTCGGCTATGAAATTTATTTTTATTAAAAGGAGGATGAAATCAGTCAAGTCAAAAAAAGAGCCTTACATCCTTGAATAAAAATTACTTATCAAAAAAAACAAACTTAATATTGACTAAATCCGTTATAAAGATGAATATTGCAAGTAATTTAAAATAAAAAGAGCGAATGTGGAAATTACTACGAATAATAATTCTCTTGCTTCTGATGATTCCTGTTATTTCCTGGATCTGTTGGAAGTTTAAAGATAAGGTTCAAATGAATCTGTTAGTTGTTGATAAAACAGTTCCAAACGGCAATTATTCTGAGCACCTGTCTTTTTTTTGGGTTGCCAATCAAAAGCGTTGGGTAAAATCGAATGGAGAGGAATATAACTTTGCGGAGGATTTTTACGGCTTTCATCCCGGAGGTGATGGCAGGTATATAATAAAGGATCTGCGCATTTTAGAAAAGCAGGGGTTGTCTGCACTTGCTGATTCTTTGGATCTCGCATTTTTTGCCGATACATATGGAATTTATAATTCCAACTGGAAAGATCATCCGGATTATGGAAAGGATACAATATCCTTATTTTATGGTGGATTACAACCGGCAGAGTTCAACCTGATAAGAGAGATGAAGAGAAAAGGCAAAACGATCATTGCAGAGTTTAATTTTATTGCAGCGCCTACTTCGGAATTGGTTAGAAATCAAACAGAACAATTGCTGGGACTAAAATGGAGTGGATGGGTTGGTAAATATTACCATACTTTAGATACAGTGCTTGATCCGGAAATTCCCAGCTGGTTGCCGGATTTGTATAAAAAGAATTATAAGAAGAAGTATGATTTTAAAAATGCCGGAATCGTTTTGGTTGATAATAAAGAGAGAATTGTTATTCTGGATGCTAAAAAACATTTAAACAGACATTTTCCCGTTTTGGAAAGTGAATTGAGTACACAATTGCAATATAATGTACCTGAATCAATATATTATCCATTTTGGTTTGACATCAATTCAACCGATTCACGCAATCATGTTTTGGCGTGGTTTAATTTAGATGTGAATGAAGAAGGAAAGGCTTTGTTGGATCAGTTTAATTTGCCAAAAAAGTTTCCGGCAATTTTGGAACACGATCAGGATTATCGGTTTATTTATTTTGCCTGTGATTTTTCAAACAACGAAATGGGAATTTATTCTTCCTACTTTAATGGAATTAATAGATTGAGTGGTGCATTTTACAATGCGAATCAGGTTAAAGATAGGAAAATGTTTTTCTGGAAGTATTACCGGCCATTTATGGGGACTGTAATGGATAGTATATCAGCAAGAAAGGCTCGAAAGGTGATGTGTGTGGATTAAACTTAAACTAATTTGATATTGTCAAGTATAAGTTGGACATTTGTGCTTTGTTTTACTTTAATTGATTATTTTAAATAAACATAAACAATGTATTTTGGATGGTGAAATTTTTATCTCTCTTAACACTTTTATTATTTTGCATGATTGGGCAAGGGTTTGCTCAGGAAACTTCTGTGCCTAAGCAAAATAGTTTAGATGAATTTAATCGGGCAAGGGAATTGGCTTTTGCAGGGAATCGTGAAGAAGCCAGAAGTATCTGTTCTGAAATTTTGAATCAAAATCCAAAGTTTTATGATGCGAGAATACTAATTGGGAGAACTTATGGCTGGGATAAAAATTTTAAACCGGGAAGAGCGGAGTTACAACTGGTTTTGGATGAAGATTTTGATAATAGTGATGCCATTTTTGCTATGATTGATATGGAAAAATGGGCAGGAGATCCTAATAAGGCAATTTTTTATTGTGAGTATGGTTTGTCGTTTTTTCCTAATGAAGAGGCCTTTTTAGTTCAGAAAGTTAAGCTGCTGCAGGATATTGGTGAGGAAAGTAAATCATTACTTGTTCTTGATGAACTGTTAGAGTTGAATCCCGGCAGTGAAGAGGGGTTGGCTCTGATGAAAAAATACAGATCATCTAAAATGGTTTATAAAGCGATTTATCAGCATGATTATGAGTATTTCAAAGAGCCTTACAATAGAAAGTGGCATTTAAGTTCGTTTCAGTTGGCCCGGCGCAATAGTTGGGGTACTGTTATTGGGAAGATAAATTTGGGTGATTTAATTTCTGATGGTGAAAGTTTTTGGTCCAGGGAGGTGGCGAAACAATTTGAAATAGATGCCTACCCACGGGTAACTAAAATGAGTTATGCTTATTTAAATTATGGATATTCTCCCAATAATTTGTTTCCTAAACATCGTGCAGGAGCTGAATTGTATCATAAATTACCAGAGGAATTTGGTGTGTCGGCAGGCATGCGGTTTCTTCAGTTCAATTCTGATGCAGGGAATAAAAATATTTTCATTTACACAGCTTCGCTGGAAAAATACTACAGGAAATACTGGTTTTCTTTTCGAACATACCTGACCCCCGAAAATGGTAATGTCTCACAGGTGTATTGGTTGGAAGCAAGAAGGTATTTAAGAGATTCGAAGAATTATATAGGTCTTGAATTAGCCACAGGTATTTCGCCTGATGAACCCAGAGGGAATTTTTCGTCACCGGATGTATACAAATACAAAAGTAGAAAATTAAGATTGTCCTATCAGGACCGATTAGGGACCGATCGCTTGCTTTATCTCCTGAAATTTGGTTATGAACGGGAAGAGTATAGGGTTAATGAAAAGAGGAAAGCGTTTTCTTTCTCGGTGAAGTTGTCTTATCAATTTTAAATATTAGGAATGGATTATTCCAGTTAATAATTCATTAAAATGTATGCCAACAAAGAGTTCTGGACAAATGTTCATTCAGCGGTTGGGAGTGTGGAGAATATTGGAGCTTATGTTTCTGGACAGGAATCATTTATTGTGTAACAAATAAAGGCTGTGAAAAAAGAATTGGAAATTAAGGAGGAGGGCAGGAAGTAGGATGCAGATAAAGTTTATATATATAATTTTAATTGAGCTGTTAGAATATGCTGGTCATGTTCAGGGGGTACTACTCGTGTTTTTTGATTTTTTAAAGACATTTATAGAGAAAACTCAGTCAATTGTAAATTATGCATTTGAAAGGCTGCCATACAATGCACTGAATGGATTGATCATTTCCATGATCATTGTTTTCTTTGTTGCATTGGTTTTTCTTCTTCCATCAATTCTTTTTTCTAAGTTATACCTTTCTTATCGGAAGAAGAAAACAGAATTGTTGTATCAAAAGTATTCTAAAATTATTGTTCGCTTTTTGATCGATGATTTGTCGGAGAAAGAATTGTCAGATTTGAAAAATGTCAAGTCTAAATTTCATAGAAAGATATTGACGGCGGTTTTAATTTCAATTGATACGGCAGAGAGTAAGTTGGTAAGCAGTGAAATTAGAAAGTTGTATCTGGATATGAAATTAAATGAAGATTCCGTAGGAAAACTTCGTAAGAGATGGCACCATAAAATTAGGGGGATTCGTGAACTCAGTCACATGAGAGTGAAGAGTGAGAATAAAAATATTATGGAGTTTCTTAAAAGACCAAATGAAATTCTTCGAATTGAATCTCAGATGGGATTAATTAAGTTGCTGCCTTTTGTACCCTTTGCTTTTCTGGATTCTCAGGAAAAACCGTTTACTGTTTGGGAGCAGATTAATGTTTTCGATTTAATTCGCAAAAAGAGAATTGAAATACCAGAATTTCATTTGTGGCTTGATCACTGGAATGACTCTGTGGTGATGTTTTGTTTGGACATGATACGCGTTTTAAAACAAAGGGAAGCAGCTCCAAAAGTGATGGAATTACTGTATCATGACAATGATTTGGTGAAAGGAAAGGTTATTAAAACTCTGGTTGATTTGGAGAGTGAGGAGGCTGTTGGTAAGTTGAAAAAGCTTTTTTTATTAGAGGAGCTTCCTAATCAGATTAATATTATAAGATCGATTGGTCAGTTGCGTTTGGAGAGTGAGATGAATTTCCTTATTGAAAATATCAACAATGAAGAGTTTAAGATTAGAATGGAATGCTGTAAGTCTCTGGCACTTGTTGGCGTACCTGGTATTGTGAAGCTGCAATCACTTTCCGAAAACGGGGATGAAGAATTGAAGAGGATAATCAGTCATGTTTTAGATCCAAGAATATGAATTACGATGAGTTTATAAGATTTATAAGTTATTTTTTGGATGGGATTTTTATCTCCTATGCATTTCTTTTGATCTTTAGTTATACAACGTTGAGTATTATTTCGGGAGTTGCTTTGAATTATTATTTGAAGAAGAATAGCTTTGTAGATTACAATGTAATTCTTGATTCTCCTTTGGCTCCTTCTGTTTCGGTGCTTGTGCCGGCATTTAATGAGTCCAAAACTATTGTAGATAATGTTGAGTCTATTTATACGATTCATTACAATAATTTTGATGTTATCGTTATTAATGATGGGAGTACGGATTCGACATTTGAGGATTTGCAAACTGCATTTAAATTAGAGAAGGTCGATTTTGCAGTTAATATGGAGATTCCAACTAAAGAGGTGAGAGGAGTGTACAAATCGATTCTTTCTACATATTCCAATTTAGTGGTTATCGACAAAGAAAACGGAGGGAAAGCAGATGCCTTGAATGCAGGAATTAATGTATCAGATAAAGCTTTATTTATGGCGATTGATGCTGATTCTATTTTGGAGCCGGATGCCGTTTTGAAATTAGTTAAGCCATTCCTGGAAAGAACCGACAGAAGAGTAATTGCTGCCGGGGGCGTTGTGCGGATAGCCAACTCGTGTTTGGTTGAAAACGGACGAATAACCAACGTGAAAGTCCCGCGGAATATTTTAGCCAGAATGCAGGTTTTGGAATATACGCGTTCATTTCTAATGGGCAGAATGGCTTGGGCTCAGCTCGATGGGCTGATTATTATTTCAGGTGCAATGGGAATGTTCGACAGAGAAGTGGTGGTTCAAAGTGGTGGTTATGCACATTCGATTGGTGAGGATATGGAATTGGTTGTTCGAATTCGACGATACATGTCCGAGAATCGCGAGAAGTATAAGATCGAATATGTTCCTGATCCTTTGTGTTGGACAGAAGCTCCTGTAAGTTTGAAAGTGTTTGGAAGACAGAGGAGTAGGTGGACCCGTGGTACGATTGAAACACTGACTGATCATTCAAAAATATTTCTTTCACCACAATATGGTGCCATGGGTTTGCTGGGTTATCCTTTCTGGTTTTTATTTGAGTGGTTAGCACCTCTGGTGGAAGTGGTGGGTATAATCTATATGATTGTGTTGTTTTTTACAGATAATTTAAGCCTGAGTTTTATACTGGTTACGTCTTTGTTTGTATATACTTTTGCGGTGTTTTTTTCTACATGGGCAATTTTGTACGAGGAATTAACTTTTCATCGTTACGAACGAAAAATGGACGTTTTTCGCTTGTGGATTGCGGCCTTGTTAGAGCCATTTATTCTTCATCCAATAAGTTTATTTTTCGCAGTTAAGGGAAATATAGAATATTTAATGGGAAACAGAAGTTGGGGTAAAATGGAGCGAAAAGGATTTCTACACCAAAAGGAAAAAATTAAAAAGAATTGATTCAAGTCCTAAATTAGTTTGTGTATTCTACTTTCAAGGCTAATTTTTTGTCATCTTCTTTTTTTGTTGATAGGGATGTAAAATTCGAATTTTGAACCAATTCCGACATTGGATTCGAAAAATATTTCACCGCCTAAAAGTTCGATTAAACCTTTCGAAATAGGCAGGCCGAGACCGGCACCACCAAATTGACGGGTGTAGGCGTTTTCTACCTGACCGAAACGTTCAAAAATTATATCCTGTTTTTCCTTGGGGATGCCAATCCCGCTGTCTTCAACAGTGATGTAAAGCAAGGATTTCTCAATTCTTGATGATATGGCTATTGTTCCCTTTTCGGTAAATTTTAAAGCGTTGTTTATTAAATTAATGAGTATCTGATTGATTTTTTCATAGTCAGAACTTATTTGATCATGTTCAACGGAGATGGTATTGTTGAAACGAATTTCCAAATGATCTTTTTTGTATCTGTTTTTATCAACAGAAAAAAAAAGCTGCAGATTATCGAATAATTGTTGAACCTGAAAAACAGAAGAATTTATTTTAAGTTGATTTACTTCCAGATAGGAAATATCAATAATGTTGTCGATAATTACTAAAAGCTGTTTCCCGTTTTGTGTTAGTATATCAATGTATCTTTCTTTTTTTTCCTGACTTAGATCCTCTTTTAGCAGTAGTTGACTAAATCCTAAAATTCCATTCATAGGAGTTCGTATTTCATGACTCATATTGGCTAGAAATGCAGATTTTAAACGGTCGCTTTCTTCTGCATGTTTTAATGCCAGGCTTAATTTGTTCTCTGCTTCTTTTATTGCTGAAATATCGACAATAAAAGCTAAAAATTCCTGATTGATTAATTGAACAGCGCTGATGTATACCGGAATGTTTTTGCCGGATGTTGTTTGAATGAATATTTCGCCTTGAGTTTTTCCTTTGTTTAAAAGCTGATTGAATAGTTTTTTATTTTGTTGAAGATGTGTGGGAGCAAAAAAATCAGTAATACAAATATCATCTAATTTGGATTCAGAAATTTCCATAAGGTCTGTAAATGCCTGGTTGGCAAATTTTACCTTTGTGTTTGAATTGAAAATAACCAGACCGTTTGGAGATTCTTCAATATAAGTTCTGAGTTTATTTTCGCTGGAGATTAAATCATTTTCAGTTTTTAATCTTTCTGTTATATCATTTATCAGCCAAATTTCCTTGTTGTCAAACTTGTAGGCGTGAAATTCAATATGCCTGCGATCACCATTTTTGCATGTTATGCTTGAGATCGAAGCACTCTTAAAGTTGTTGATCTTATTTTCCAAATACAATTGAATGTTTTCCTCCCTGCTTTTTGGATAAAGGGTTGAAAACCATGAGTTGATATCCTGCAGTTCGGAATTGGTGTAACCGGTAATTTCAAATGCTTTTTTATTGGAGAACAAACTTTCATCTTCTTCTACTAAAATAGCACCTGAGGGCAGGTTTTCAATCATCTCTCGAAATCTCTTTTCAGATTGCTTTAGTGCAGCTACAGTTCTTATTCTTTCTGATATTTCATTTTGCAATTCGATGTTTTTTTGGCGTAGGTTTGATGTTTGTTTCGAAACGGCTTTTTGCAATTGTTTGTTAAAAAAATACAGATAATAAGATATGGCAATTACGATAGCACTAAGTGATACAGCAATTCCCAGTACCCATTTTAGCCATGCAGGAGTGTTGTATGTTTCTTGTTGGTATATAAAACCGTTTAAGTCGTAGTTTTTTGAGATCATTCCCATCTTAGAGCATGTTTCGGCAATGTTTTCCCATCTGCCGGGGTTGATATGACCGATCTCAACATACTCATTCAGAATTAGCTTTTGAATTTCATTTGCTTCAAATTCTAAATGCTCCCGGGTTTTATTTGCTGAATATTTTTCAAGAATTAAATCGATAATTTCATCTTGATTCTTCAGTGCGTATTCCCAGCCTTTTTTGCTTGCCTCGAGAAATGCCTTAACTCTTTTTGGATGATTTTTGATTTCTTTTTCGCTTGTGAACAGGCAGTCACCATAAAAATCGATACCGTAGGTTTTGGGTGATATAATTGTGTATGGAATGTTTTTTTCCTCCAGATAAAAGGCTTCGTTGGTAGAGTACGCATTTAATGCATCAGTTTTTCCATCAATCAAATCATTAATATTGTAGGTTGTGCTAATTCGGTTGATGTCATTTATTTGAATTCCTTCCTTATAAAAAATAGCCATTAGTTCCGGATCTCTGTATTCATCCAGCAACATTATTCTTTTGTTGATAAGATCATGCGCCGTATGAATGTTTGATTCTTTCAGGCAGATAAATATGGACGGAGAGCTTTGGAATATGGAGGCTAATAAAACTATTGGTTTGTTGTTAAGTCGTTCTATTAGTAAATCATTGGCAGCGATACCGTAATCAGCCTCGCCGTTTAATACCTTACTTATTGAGTTTATTGCACCCCCTTCAATTAATTCAACTGTTAATCCTGCATCTTCATAAAACCCTTTGTGAAGAGCTGCATAATAGCCCGCAAATTGAAATTGATGGAAGTATTTAAGCTGTAGGGTGATTTTTTTGTTTTCGGGAGATTTGCTGAGAGGTAAACTGAAAGAGTATAAGTGTGATAAAAGGAAAAGAAGGACAAAAAAATACCTTGAAAAAGCACTTTTGATAGGTTCAGTTACTTTTGCGTTCATATTGTCCTAAAGTTGAATCATTACTAAATAAAGTTACATCTATCAGTTCAAGGAAAAAATTTTTAGACTATATAATTTTAGAGTTGGGGTCAATGCAATTGAAGGAAACCCCAAAAGTCAGACACAACAATTGGGGTTTCATTCATTTTGGCTGGGTTTATCGTTTATTTTCGGGCCCAGTTTACTGATTCTGTTTTTAGTTGGGCTTCAATAGATGCCATATTATTTGTATTCTGATCAAAAGTTACAGCCTGACCATCAGGTTTGTAGATGTGAATCAGATTCGCTTCAACGTTTAGATCAACAAGTTTCTGAAGTTCTTTATTACCATCTTTTAAACTCCATGAGTTATTTTCAGGATTGAAGATTAATTCTGCTGTATCACCTTTGTTGTCACCTTGAAGTTGTTCTATATGAAATTTATTTTGCGTGGCTGTGATACGGTATTTATTACCGTCTTTTTTTACAATTTGAACATCTTTATCATTTTCGCCCATTGTAACAGGATTATCTCCGGTCCAAAATTCAATGGTATTCAGTACAACACCGTCAACAAAAACAGCAACTTCGTAAACTGGAATTACAATAAAGGCAAAAAATACCAGTGCGTTAATAAATTTGTCACCTACAGTACTGTTCCATTCGTGCAAATTTTTTGTCAGGCGGAATGGTCCGTAACAACCGGATTGTCCAATGCTTAGCACTAGAAAAAAACAAGCTAATAAAAATACATTTACTTTCTTCATTTGATTTAATTTTATTTGGTTAAAAAATTTGTGATTATTCATTCTAACCTAACGCAGAATTTCACATGAAATTACAAAGTATCTTGCAATAAAACATGGATAAGCAAAAAAAATGGCAAGGAACAAATATTGTACCTTGCCATTTATGAGAAACGAGTTTATGAGAAAGTGTTAGTGATATGCTTTTTCTCCATGTTCGTAGATGTCAAGACCTTCTTCTTCTATACGGGCCGATACTCTTAGTCCAACAGTTACTTTTAGTACTTTAAAAATAATAAATGCTGTTCCCAAGGCCCATGCTGCAACAGCAACAACACCTAAAACCTGAACTCCCAGTAAACTGAAACCACCTCCGTAGAATACACCGCCTTCTTTAGCGAAAAATCCTACTAATATTGTTCCCAGAGCACCATTAATTCCGTGTACGGTTACAGCACCTACCGGATCGTCAATTCGTAAAACTTTGTCAATAAATTCTACTCCAAATACAAGGGCTGTACCAGCAATTAAACCAATAATAATAGCAGATTCAGGCGATACAATATCACAACCGGCAGTAATTGCTACCAAGCCGGCTAATGAACCGTTCAGACTTAATGAAAGAGTAGGACGTTTATAGCGAATCCAGCTAATTACCAGTGCTGCTAAAGTACCCGCAGCTCCGGATAAATTGGTTGTCAGAAATATGTGAGATATTGCAACAGTGTTTGCTGTTCCGTTGGCAGCTAATTGAGAGCCTGCATTAAAACCAAACCATCCAAACCAAAGAATAAATACACCAAGTGCAGCAAAGGTAAGGTTGTGACCGGGAATTGCGTTGACTTTGCCATTATACTTTCCTATTCTGGGGCCAATTATAGCTGCTCCTACAAGTCCCATCCATGCTCCAACGGAGTGAACAACAGTTGATCCGGCAAAATCGTGAAAGCCAAGATCGCTTAACCATCCGCCGCCCCAAATCCAGTGTCCTGATATTGGGTAAACAATAGCTGTAGTTACAATACTAAAAAGAATATAGGCTTTAAATTCGGTTCGTTCAGCTACGGCACCGGATACAATGGTAGCCGCTGTTGCCGCAAAAACGGTTTGGAACATTAAAAATGACAGGTCAATATCAGGTCTGATATCTTCCATAAAAGGCAGTTTTCCAATCAATCCTCCTATATCTGTGCCAAACATCAGGGCGTATCCAATTAGGAAAAATGCAATGGATCCAACAGCAAAATCAACAAGATTTTTCATTAGGATGTTGGCTGTGTTTTTTGATCTTGTAAAACCAGCTTCAGCCATGGCAAATCCTGGCTGCATAAACATAACAAGTGCTGTTGCTATTAAAACCCAGACAATATCAATTGAGTGTCCCGTTTCGGTAACGGCTGCTTGTAAAGTATTTAAAGTAAGTGTTTCTTCCATGATAGGTAATTTAAATAGTGAAAAATGCTTGTTGATTACTCTTCGTCGTATAAGGAACGATCACCCGAATCTCCTGTTCGAATACGGTAAGCATCCTCAACATTGTAAACGAAGATTCTACCGTCTCCAATTTCTCCGGTGAAAGCATTTTCACGAATGCTTACAATACAGTTATCAACATATTTATCCCGCACAATGAAAGAAATTAATGTTCTTTCGATACTGCTGGTGTCGTAGATTACACCTCGATAAACTCTCTCTTCTACTGATTTTCCTACACCTCTTACATCCCAGAATGACAAGTAGTCAATTCCGATATTGTGCAGGCCTTTTTTTACTTCTTCAAATTTTGTTTTACGAATAATTGCTTCGATCTTTTTCATGAGCTAATTGTTTTAATAGTTTCTCAAATCATACTCTTTCATTTTCGGCTAATTGAAACACCGAGATTCCCCGGATTAAGGAATCTCGGGTTTCGGGTTTAGACCAAGCGTAAATTCGACCGTTGTCGAAAATTTGAAGAAAGGGATTGCTCTTTTTTATCTTCGGAATGCAATGTGGCTTTGTTTCGAAGAGCTAAATAATGTTTTTGCATGTGGTAAAAATTTAGGTTTTCTACAATAGTTAGTAAAAATGGTTTATTTCAATCAGACCATTCGTAATGTGGGGGTATCGGTTTGTAAAATGTGGTTTTTTTTTAATGTGACCCCTATATTTAATAGTTTGATTTTGTAAAAGTATTAAAAAAATCAAAACTACAACAGAAAAATAGGGGGTAATTTATAAAAAATGATGTTTTTAGTATTTATAACGATTACGATAAGGGGTATAAAGAAGAAAAATTGTTTTTTTTTTTGAGATGACCCCCATGTAAGGTGTGGTTTTGTGTCGTAAAATGTCATGTAATTTATTGCATACAGCCTAAATCAGGTGTTGTTAATTTAAGTTTATATTATTGTAATTCTTTGAGTCTGAATTTGGATGCTTAAAATATTTTACTAATCTTTGTGGCGTATCAAAAAAGAAAAAATGAAATTTACTGCAATTCATCATCATCATCATTATACTTACCAACCGGTGAGCTGAGGATGTTATGCAGTATTTCTAAAGATATTTTAACTAACATTTAAACGCCCGCTGGTAACAGTCGGGCGTTTTTTTATGCCTGAAACAGATACCGTAAGGCACCAAAAATTTTAACCATGGGAGAAAAATTAACAATTGCAGTACAAAAATCAGGAAGACTGCAGGAAGATTCATTGCGGATTTTGAAAGAGTGTGGTATTTCCATCGATAATGGAAAAGATCAGTTAAAAGCAAACGCTTCCAACTTTCCGCTCGAAGTTTTATACCTAAGAAATTCTGATATTCCTCAGTACGTTCAGGATGGGGTTGCAGATATTGCTATCGTAGGAGAGAATGTAATTATTGAAAAACAAAAGGAACTTGAGGTTCTGCAGAAACTGGGATTTTCGAAGTGCCGGTTGGCAATGGCTTTGCCGAAAGATGTGGAGTATACCGGATTGGAATATTTTAACGGAAAAAAATTAGCCACTTCCTATCCAAATTCCTTGCAGCAGTTTTTAGATGCCAATAATTTAGATTGTGAAATTCACGTAATTTCCGGTTCTGTTGAAATTGCGCCTAATATTGGTTTAGCCGATGGAATTTGCGATTTGGTGAGTTCTGGTAGTACATTGTTTAAGAATGGACTGGTTGAAGTGGAAGAGGTTTTGGTTTCGGAGGCCTGTTTGGTTGCGAATAAAAATATCAGCAATTTGAAGAGTGCAATATTGGAACGATTACTGTTTCGGATGAGATCGGTTTTAGCCGCAAAAAACAACAAATATATTTTGCTGAATGCTCCTAATGATAAAGTGGAGGATATTATTAAGGTGCTGCCTGGAATGAAAAGTCCAACTGTATTGCCTTTGGCACAGGAAGGATGGAGTTCTATTCACTCTGTTATAAATGAGAATGATTTTTGGGGAGTCATTGATCAGTTAAAATTGAATGGTGCAGAAGGAATATTGATTATTCCAATTCAGAAAATGGTGTTGTAAGTTTAATTCCTACGAAAATGCAAGTAATAAAATACCCGGCGAAAGAATCTTGGAATAGTGTATTAACCCGTCCTATCTTTAATGTGGATGAGTTGGAGGATGCCGTAAATCTGGTTTTTGGAGAAATAAAACGGGATGGCGATAAAGCATTGTTTAAATATACCCTGCAGTATGATGGCGTAAATATTAATAAAACGGAAGTTAACCGAGCAGATATTGATGCATCGGAGAGTATGCTTGATGATGAATTAAAACAAGCTTTGGTAATTGCGGCAAAGAATATACGAACATTTCATGAGGCTCAATTTCAGGATTCTGAGGTGATTGAGACAAGTGAAGGAGTTTGTTGCTGGAGGAAATCAACAGCAATCGAAAAGGTTGGTTTGTATGTTCCTGGTGGAAGTGCTCCTTTGTTTTCAACGGTGTTAATGTTGGGGATTCCTGCAAAATTGGCTGGTTGTGGAGAGGTTGTTCTTTGTACACCTCCAGGGAAGAATGGAAAAATTAATCCGGCAATTCTATATGCCTGCAAGTTGGTAGGAATCGATCGGGTTTTTCAGGTCGGCGGCATTCAGGCAATCGGAGGAATGGCTTATGGAACCGAATCGATACCAAAAGTTCATAAAATATTCGGACCGGGAAATCAGTATGTGACTGCGGCCAAACAACGGGCAAATAGAATAGGAGTAGCAATTGATATGCCGGCGGGACCTTCGGAGGTAATGATTTTGGCTGATGAAACAGCAGAGCCGGAATTTGTTGCCGCAGATTTATTGTCTCAGGCAGAGCATGGTGCTGATAGTCAGGTGGTATTAGTGACTTGGGCTGAGCAGCTAATAGAAGGAGTTGAACAAGAACTTGAAAAACAATTGCAGGCTCTTTCGAGAAAAGATGTTGCTGCCAAAGCTTTGGAGAACTCGAAAATTGTTTTGGTGAAATCAAAGGAAGAAGCTCTTGAATTAAGCAATTCGTATGCGCCGGAACATCTTATTGTATCAGTAAAAAATGAAGATTTGTTGATTGATGAAATCAAAAACGCAGGTTCTGTTTTTTTAGGAAATTATACTCCGGAAAGTGCAGGCGATTATGCATCTGGAACCAATCACACCTTACCAACAAACGGAGCCGCAAAGGCATATTCCGGTGTGAGTCTGGACTCTTTTATGAAGAGTATCAGTTTCCAAAAAATAAGTGAGAAGGGCTTGCTGAATTTGGGGCCTGTAATCGAAGTTATGGCAAAAGCCGAACAATTGGATGCTCACAGTAATGCAGTAACGGTTCGTTTGAATAAGATAAAATTGAATTCATGATGGGAGCAAAAATAAAATCAAGCATAGACTTGAACAAATTGGTTCGGGAGAACGTGAAAAGACTGGTGCCGTATTCTTCTGCAAGAGATGAATTTTCAGGAAAGGGATCTGTCTTTTTGGATGCCAACGAAAATCCGTATGAAAATGGAGTAAATCGTTATCCGGATCCTATGCAAAGAACATTAAAAGCACGTTTGGGAGAATTGAAAGCTGTGAATCCTGAAAATATGATTCTTGGAAATGGCAGTGATGAGGTTATTGATCTTTTGTTTAGAGCATTTTGTGAGCCGAATATCGATAATGTAATTATTTGTACGCCAACCTATGGGATGTATGAAGTTGCAGCAGGAATCAATGCGATTGAGAATCGCGAAGTACCGCTTGATAAGGATTTTCAACCGGAAGTAAATGACGTACTTTCAATTGTAGATGAGAAATCGAAACTGTTGTTTCTGTGTTCGCCGAATAATCCAACGGCTAATTTGTTGGATGAGAGTAAGGTTGTTGAATTGCTTGAGAGTTTTTCTGGACTTGTAATTGTTGATGAAGCGTATATCGATTTTTCTCCGGGTAAAAGTCTGTTGGACAGGCTGGAAAGCTATCCTAACTTGGTGATCCTGCAAACATTGTCAAAAGCATGGGGAATGGCAGGAATTCGTTTGGGTATTGGTTTGGCATCAAAGGAAATCATCAATATATTGAATCGAATAAAGCCACCTTATAATGTGAATTGCCTGACTCAGACCAAAGCTCTTGAATTATTGGAAGCTGATGATTTGTATGAAGAACAGGTGAAGAATATCATCACAGAAAGAGAAGTTTTGATCACTTTTTTGAGTGATTTGTCTTTTGTTGAGAAAGTATATCCTACTGATGCTAATTTTATTTTGATTCTTGTGAATGATGCAAGAGGCTTATATGATTATTTGCTTACCGATGAAATCATTATTCGGGACCGGTCAAAAATTCAAAGTCTGGGAAACTGTGTTCGCATTAGTATTGGTACAAGGGAGGAAAATGAGATTTTGAAAAATACATTAACAAAATTTGAATTGAAATCATGAAGGATACAACTACAAAAAAGAAAGTTCTGTTTATTGATAGAGATGGAACATTGATTCTGGAGCCTCCTGTTGATTATCAGGTGGATAGTCTGGAGAAACTGGAGTATTATCCTGGTGTTTTTAATGGACTGGCAAAAATTGTAAAGCAACTCGATTTTGAATTGGTGATGGTTACCAATCAAGATGGTTTGGGAACCGATTCATATCCTGAGGATACCTTTTGGCCGGCTCAGAATAAAATGATACAGGCTTTTTTGAGCGAAGGAATCGAATTTGCTGATATATGTATCGATAAAACGTTTCCGCATGAAAATGCACCAACAAGAAAACCAGGTATCGCTTTGTTAACAAAGTATTTCTCGGAAGAGTATGATTTGGAAAATTCGTTTGTGATTGGTGATCGTTGGACTGATGTTGAATTGGCTAAGAATTTGAATGCAAAAGCAATTTTTATTTCATCAAGTGGAAATATTGGTGATGATGAGTTGTCGGAATCGAAACAGGAATTGGAAGCTTGTATTGAATTACGCACAGAATCGTGGGAGAAAATATATGAGTTTTTGCGCTTAAGTGAACGAACCGCAACGGTTGAAAGGAATACGAACGAAACAAAGATTAGAATTGTTTTAGATCTGGATGGAGAAGGAAAAGGCACATTTGATACAGGAATCGGATTTTTTGATCACATGCTCGATCAGATTGCCAAACACTCCGGAGTTAATTTGAGCGTTACCGTAAAAGGCGATTTGGAAGTTGACGAACATCACACCATAGAAGATACTGCAATTGCTTTGGGAGAAGCATTTAAGTTAGCTCTTGGCAATAAATTGGGATTGGATCGTTATGGATTTTGTTTGCCGATGGATGACTGTTTGGCGCAGGTTGCTATTGATTTTGGAGGTAGAAACTGGTTGGTTTGGGAGGCTGAATTCAATCGCGAAATGATTGGAGGAATGCCAACAGAGATGTTTTTCCACTTTTTTAAGTCATTCTCCGATGGAGCTTCATGCAATCTGAACATCAAGGCCGAAGGACAAAATGAGCATCATAAAATAGAAGGCATTTTTAAAGCTTTGGCCAGAGCCATCAGCATGGCGATTCGAAGAGACGCAAATTGTTTGCAGTTGCCGTCCACTAAGGGGAAACTTTAAATAAATGGGTAAGGGAAGTGATTTATCTAATCCCGGGAATTCGGGACTCTCATCTTAGTCTAAATAAAATGAAAGATCAGAAAATTGTTATCATCGATTATGATGCAGGAAATATTCAATCTGTAAAATATGCTTTTGAGCGTCTGGGAATTACACCTGTTGTTTCAAATGATGAAGAAGTGATTCGCAGTGCAGATAAAGTGATATTTCCCGGAGTTGGTGAAGCCGCCTGGGCTATGAATTCGCTTCGGAAGAATGGCTTGGATCAATTGATTCCTCAATTAACACAGCCTGTGCTGGGTATTTGTTTGGGAATGCAGCTGATGTGCGAAAGCTCCGAGGAAAGTAATACAAAAGGATTGGGTATTTTTCCGCTGCAAGTAAAACGCTTTACCAATGAACGCAAAGTGCCGCACATGGGCTGGAATCAGTTGGAGGAACTAAAAGGCAGTTTGTTTAAAGGAGTCTCTGAAATGGAATTTGCCTATTTTGTACATTCTTACTATGTGCCTTGTTCGGAAGAAACTGTTGCATCTTGTGACTATATTTTAAATTTTAGCGCATCTCTTCAGAAAGATAATTTTTATGCCTGTCAGTTTCATCCCGAAAAATCGGGAGAAGTAGGAGTTAGGATACTCGAAAATTTTATCAATCTGTAAAGGGAAAAGGTTTTCTGTTTTGCCAGCTTCTTTCGTTGTTGTGGGGATTTTTAAGGTAAAGGGTGAAAGGAGAAAGGAGAAAGGAGAAAGGAGAAAGGAAAAAGGAAAAAGGGAAAAGGTGAAAGGAAAAAGGAGAAAGGTTTTCTGCGCTGCCAACTGCTTTAGCTGTTGTGGGGGGCAAATCTCATATCTCATGTCTCATGTCTTATATCTAAAAAAAATGACCAAAATAAAAATAATACCAGCCATCGATACCATAAACGGACGATGTGTGCGATTAACAAAAGGTGATTACGATACCGAAAAAGTATATAGCGAAGATCCATTACAGATAGCTAAAGGTTTTGAAGAATTGGGAATAACCCGTTTGCATTTGGTCGATTTGGAAGGTGCAAAATCAGGACATATTTGCAATTCGGAAGTGTTGCGGAGAGTGGCTTCCGGAACCAATCTGAAAATCGATTTTGGCGGAGGAGTAAAATCTGATGAAGATATTGAATTGGCTTTTCAGTGCGGAGCGAATCAGGTTACAGGTGGCAGTATTGCCGTTTCGAATCCTGAACTGTTCGAAAAATGGATGGGTAAATACGGATCTGAAAAAATGATTTTGGGAGCTGATGTTCGAAACGAAATGGTTTCAATTTCTGGTTGGAAAGAAGATTCGGATTATCACTTGTTCAAATTTTTAGAGAATTATCAGAGAAAAGGCGTTAAAACAGTAATCTGTACAGATATTTCGAAAGATGGAATGCTGCAGGGACCAGCTGTTGAGTTGTATCAATCGGTAATGAAAGAGTTTCCTGGTTTAGAACTGGTTGCAAGCGGAGGTGTTGGTAATATTGAAGATGTTCGTATTTTGAATGAAATTGGTTGTTGGGGAGTGATTATCGGCAAAGCAATTTACGAAAAACGAATTGACATGAATGAATTGGTTAACGAATTTATCCTGTAAATATGCTATCGAAACGAATAATACCCTGTTTGGATGTAAAAGACGGAAGAACAGTTAAGGGAGTTAATTTTGTTGACTTAAGAGATGCGGGTGATGCTGTTGAGCTGGCTGCATATTATGCAGAGCAAGGAGCCGATGAGTTAGTTTTTTTAGACATTACGGCCACTCATGAAAAGAGGAAAACGCTTGTTGATTTGGTGCAAAAAGTAGCCAAAGAACTAAATATACCTTTTACGGTTGGGGGAGGCATTTCCACTCCGGAGGATGTTGGCGTTCTGTTGAATGCCGGAGCTGATAAGGTTTCGATAAATTCTTCTGCAGTTCGAAATCCGAAGTTAATCTCAGATTTGGCTTCCCGATTCGGAAGTCAGTGCGTTGTTGTTGCTGTAGATGCCCGCTTTGCTGATGGCAAATGGGAAGTCTATTTGAATGGCGGAAGACTTGCAACAGGAATTGACCTGTTCGATTGGATTTTGGAGGCGGAGAGATTAGGCGCAGGAGAAATCTTGTTTACCTCAATGAATCACGATGGAACCAAAAATGGATTCGCAAATGAGACTTTGGCAAAGCTATCTGAGATGATCAATATTCCTATTATAGCCTCGGGTGGAGCAGGAAATATGGAACATTTTGCCGATACATTTACCGAAGGGAAGGCTGATGCTGCTTTGGCGGCAAGTGTTTTTCATTTTAAGGAAATAGAAATTCCCAATTTGAAAAATTATCTAAAAAGTAAAAATATACCAGTTAGAATATAAACGAACCACAATTATAAAAGATGAATTTTAAAGATCTGACAAACCAAATTGATTTCGAAAAAGGAGAAGGACTTGTTCCAGCTATTATTCAAGATGTAAAAACACAAAAGGTGTTGATGCTGGGATACATGAATAAGGAATCGTATGAAAAAACAATAGAGTCCGGAAAAGTGACATTTTACAGCCGGAGTAAGCAAAGACTTTGGACCAAAGGAGAAGAAAGCGGTAATTTTCTTGAGTTGAAAGATTTAAGCTTAGATTGTGATAATGACACTTTACTGATAAAAGTGGCTCCGGTAGGTCCGGTTTGTCACAAAGGCACGGACACTTGCTGGCAGGAAGAGAACAAAGCATCATCCATTGATTTTTTATTGCAGTTGCAGCAGGTAATTACTGAGAGAAAGAAGAATTTGTCTGAGAAATCTTATACCGCAAGTCTTTTCAACAAAGGAATCAATAAAATTGCTCAAAAAGTAGGTGAAGAGGCCGTTGAGCTCGTGATTGAAGCCAAGGATGATAATAAAGATTTATTTATGGGTGAAGCTGCTGATCTGATGTTTCATTACCTGGTGCTCCTTGCAGCGAAGGATTATAAGTTGGAAGAAGTTGTTAATCTTTTGGTAGAGCGCCACAGCAAATAAAAATTTATTTGAACAAAGAAAAGAGGGTGTCTAAAAAGTTGTTCTATTGTCATTCTGATCCCGATGAATCGGGACGAAGAATCTTTCACTTTAGAAAACAGATGTTTCGTCCCGATAGCCATTGGGATCGGTTAACATGACAATCCATTACAAAATATTCCTTTTTGGACACCTTCTTAGTCGTATTTTAGAATGAATTAATATGGATTTTTTCTTTTTTGAGAAAGCTTTCATCACGGCCTGCTTTTTCACCATCCTTATAACCGATAGCAATAATGGCCAGAATTTTAATATTTGCAGGCATGTTTACCACTTCCTGAATATAAGATTCTGCTGATTGCTTATCATTGTATTCTCTTTCTCTTATCTGAATCCAACAGGTTCCCAATCCTTCCTTTTCCGCTTGTAACTGAATAAAAGTGGATGCAATGGCACAATCTTCTATCCAAACATCACTTTTGTCAGCATCGCCTGCCACTATTATGGAACAAGCTGCATTTTTTAGGAATCCAGCTCCAAGTGGTTTGCAGGCAGAAAGTTTTTCATTGATTTCCTTTTGCTCAACAACTACAAATTCACATGGATATGCACTTTTTGATGAAGGAGCCAATAAGGCGGCTTGCATAATACGGTCCAATTTTTCTGTTTCGATAGGTTTGTCGGTAAATTTTCGAATGCTTCGTCGTTGGTAAAATAATTCTAACATGAGTTTGATTTTTAGCTTCGTTCCAAAAGTAGGAATAAATGTTTTTTTTTCATCCTACTAAACCAGATTAGTACTGATGATGTAGCGGAATTCCTTTTTAAACTCCCGAAAATGTTGCAAAGTTCGGATTTTAATGCTGAAAATTATCCTTAGATTTGAAATTAGTTAAATGCTTATTTTGTTACTTAATTTTAAATAAAAATAAATACACTGCTTGATATGAGAACAACATTGCTAATCGTTTTGATGCTAACTGTTATTGCTTTGGGAAAAGCTCAGGATCAGGCAAGATCATATATGTGCTGTAAAACGTCTAATCCAATAAATATAGATGGAGTTTTAAGTGATTCGGAGTGGGGAGATATAAATTGGTCAGAATATTTTGTAGATATAGAAGGAGATAAAAAACCTTTGCCTGCCTATAAAACTAATGTTAAAATGGCATGGGATGAGGATTATTTTTATGTGGCCGCAGAATTGGAAGAACCACATGTTTGGGCAAAGTTAAAACAACGGGATACAGTAATATTTTACGATAATGATTTCGAGGTATTTATTGATCCTCAAGGGGATAATCACAGATATTATGAGTTTGAAATGAATGCTTTCAATACCATTTGGGATTTGATGCTGGCAAAACCATATCGTGATGGTGCTCCTGCAATTAATGCATGGGATATAAAAGGATTAAAATCGGCAACAGCCATTTACGGAACAATAAATGATTCTTCGGACAAAGATGAGAAGTGGACATTGGAAATTGCTTTCCCTTGGGAAGTATTGAAGGAGTGTGCTCCTGAACAGCGAAAGCCGAAAAACGGAGAACAATGGAGGGTCAATTTTTCAAGGGTCAATTGGGATGTGAAAGCAGATCAGGGGACGTACTTAAAATGTATTGATCCAGAAACTGGAAACCCCTTTCCGGAACACAATTGGGTATGGTCTCCACAAGGAGTTATTGCAATGCATCAGCCTGAAACATGGGGGTATGTACAGTTTTCAACAACAAAGTCAGGCGAGGGAAGTGATGTGTTTAAAATGGATGAAGATTATTCATTGAAAATGGAGCTTATTAGATTGTATAATAAGCAGAAACAATACTATAAGGATAAGGCGTGTTTCGAAAAAGAATTGAAATCACCTTTTGCAATTCAGGTGGAAGTAACGAAAAAGCAATTTTTAATTTATGCCAAAGGAAAATCAGGGAAAACTTGGTATATCGATCACGAAAGTAAGATATGGAGTGAATAAGAAAATTTGAGGGTGTCCAAAAAGGGCATCTTTTTTTGTATTAAATATATGGTACTGAATAAATCCTATTTATCTTTAGAATTCTGAATCATTTAGCAAATTTAACATGTGCAAAACAAAATTAACCTCAATTCTTTTAGCCTTTATTCTTCTGGTTTCTTCATGCAGTAAACCTCAAAATGCCCAATCTTATAAAAACGGGGTTGTGGTAACGGCTCATTATTTGGCTTCTGAAGTTGGAAAGGAGATATTACAAAAAGGTGGAAATGCTTTTGATGCGGCTGTTGCCGTACAATTTGCATTGGCAGTTGTTTACCCAAGAGCTGGAAATATTGCCGGAGGAGGTTTTGCCGTTATCAGAACTTCTGGCGGAGATTATAATTCTCTTGATTTTCGGGAAACAGCACCAAAAGCTGCATATGAACAGATGTATTGTGATGAGGATGGGGAAGTTAATTCTGATTTGAGTCAAAATGGAGATCTGGCTGTTGGAGTTCCAGGTACCGTAGATGGAATGGTAAAGTTACATCAGAAGTATGGGAAAATGGATTGGAAGGCATTGTTAGAACCAGCAATTAAACTGGCTGAGAATGGTGTTGCTTTAAGTTTGTTGGAAGCAAATAAATTAAATGATTACCACGATCAAATACAAAAGCAAAACAAAGGGAAGAGTTTAGTTCCTTATTTAAGGGAAGGTCTTTTTAGCGAGGGAGATACCTTGAGCAATATTGCATTGGCAAGAACATTGTCACGAATAAAAGCAAGTGGACGCAATGGATTTTATGAAGGGGAAACTGCTGGCTTGATTGTTTCGGAGATGGAAAAACATGGCGGTATTATTACAGCTAAGGATTTACAGGATTATCAATCTGTCTGGCGTAAGCCATTGTTAGGTGAATACCGGGGGCATAAGATCATTTCAATGCCTCCGCCATCAAGTGGAGGTGTAGCATTGGTTCAGTTGCTGAAAGGAGCCGGGATGTATAAAATGAATAAGTATAGTTTTGGATCTTTTGAGCACATTCATTTAATGGTAGAATTAGAGAGAAGAGTGTATGCCGATCGGGCTGCATGGCTTGGCGATCCCGATTATTACGAAGTTCCTGTTAATCGATTAGTTGACGATGAGTATTTAGAGAATCGATTTGCTGATATTGAAATGGATAAGAAAACAAATTCGCAGGATATAAAAGCCGGAAGCGTTGAGCTGATAGAGAGTTTTGAAACCACTCATTTTTCAATCGCCGATTCAGAAGGAAATGCAATTGCTGTAACCACTACGTTAAATGGGAATTACGGTAGTAAAGTAGTGGTGGAAGAAGGCGGTTTTTTTCTGAATAATGAAATGGATGATTTTAGTAGTAAACCAGGCTTCCCAAATCAGTTCGGATTGGTTGGCGGTGAGGCGAATGCCATTCAGCCCGGAAAAAGAATGCTGAGCAGTATGACACCAACAATTGTTGAGAAAGATGGAAAACTGTTTATGGTGTTGGGTTCTCCCGGAGGATCGACAATAATAACCTCAGTCTTTCAAAATATAATTAATAAAATTGATTTTAATATGGATCCGAAGGAGGTTGTTGACGCACCTCGCGTTCATTCACAATGGTTGCCCGATGAAATATATGTAGAAACGGATTTTCCATCGAAGGAAGTTGTAAATAAACTTAAAGATCTGAAACATATAGTAAAACCTCAATCGAAAATTGGAATGATGGCCGATATTTTTGTTTCGGACTCGGGAGAATACATTGGTGTTGCAGATACTAAAAGACATAAGGACAGCCGGGCGTCTGGCTATTAGTAAAAAAGGCAAATTTCAAATGAAATTTGCCTTTTTTGATTTTATGGTAGTTGGGTTAGAAATTTATTCCTGTTTAAACAGCAAAAAAAATAATGGGAGGCCAGGATATCTTTTCTTAATCAGTAATAGCGACTTAATGAAACATGAAAAAGATAAACCCCCAAAAAGTGTCAGGATAGAAACGAGGTTGGCTCGTCCCATTAGTAATTTGCTTCGTTTTAAAAGTAATAACTTTTTCAAAATATCAAACAGCTAAATAGAAATCACAGGCTTATTTTTTGTCAATCCAAATAAATGTAATGCCAATATTCAGCTAAAAATGTCGTTTGATTATTGTGAAACAAATTTCATTCACGTAGATTTGTTGTTCATAAAAAAAAGTTGAAGATGAGTCCAACATTCCCTCAAAAAGTAATTAAATATTGTCCCAAATGTGGTGGAGCAGAGTTTCTTTACAAAAGTGATAATTCATTTTTGTGTGAGAACTGTAATTTTCATTTGTATGTAAATGCCTCTGCAGCAGTTGCTGCTTTAATAGTTAACGAAAAAGGAGAGTTGTTACTTGCTAAACGAGCTGTTGAGCCCCAGAAAGGAATGCTCGATTTACCAGGAGGCTTTGTGGATGTAATGGAAACAGCAGAACAGGCACTTTGTCGTGAAATTAAAGAAGAGTTGAATTTAGAAGTTTCAGAATTGTCCTATTTTATGTCTTATCCAAACGAATATGTTTTTGGTGGATTATCTGTATTTACATTGGATTTGGTCTATATTTGCAAAATAAAATCTTTTAAAGAAATTGATGCAAAGGATGACATATCAGGATTTGAGTTTTATGAGCCTGAATTTATTCCGTATCAGGAAATCGGATCCATTTCAATGAAGAAAATTGTTAAATCTTTTGTGAAAAAAATGAAATAATTAAAATGTACAAAAAAAATCTTTATTTACTGATATTGCTCTTTGCATCGGGTCAAACTCTTTTCGGACAAAAGAAGAAAGTGAATTATGAAACTGAAATTTCAGCACAGGTTTCTTCTAAAAGCAACCTTCCGTTTTGGATGGTTACCAATAAGTATGGTATTGTTCCTGATGAAAATAGTGGTATTGCAAATTTTAAAATATACAGTACTCCGGCTAAGAATATAAAGGGTATAGATTTTAATTATGGAGCTTCTTTAGTTGGAAGCCGAGCCAGTGAGTCTAAATTTTTTATTGATGAACTATATGTTTCTGCGGAATGGAAAAAAATCAGCATTAATTTAGGTATGCAACATCGGGATGTCCAATTTGATGGTTTGTCTGTAACTAATAATGATTTGCTTTATTCAGGTAATGCCAGGATGTATCCGGAATTAAAATTTCAATTAAAAGAATTTATTCCTCTACCTTTCTCAAATAATTGGTTGTGGGTAAAAGGAAGCTTTGGGAATGGAATTATGTGTGATGATAGATATGTTGACAAAACTAATGTCCATCACAAGAATGCGTTTTTAAGAATTGGTAAAAAGAAGGGCTTGTCATTTACTATTGGGTTGGATCATTATGCTCAATGGGGAGGAACCTCGCCTAAGTGGGGTAACTTAGGCGGTTTTGATGCTTTTGCAGATGCAGTGCTTGTAAGAGGAGGAAAAGTATTAATTGATGAAAATGGGAATGAGTCAATAAGCGAGAGTTATAATAAATCTGGAAATCATATCGGACAAAATATGTTTGAGTTTTCATATTCAACTTCGAAAATAGAATCAGTGTTGAGTTTTAAAAATATTTATGAGGATAAATCAGGTGATTTTAAGCATATCAATAAAGTAAACGATTGGAATGTTAGTCTATTCGTGAAGATGAAAAACAAAAAATTGATTTCATCCTTTCTGTATGAGTACTACTACACTAAAGATCAGGGAGGCTACAGTATTCGTCCCAATCATCCGATTGAACCAGTAATTGGATTTGATGGGTACTTTTCTAATGGCATTTTTCAGTCAGGTTGGACTAATCATCAACGAATAATTGGTTTGCCTTTGTTCACAGCTTCTATAAATGATGGTGTTGTGGGAGGAATTTCAAATAATGCTGTTGTTGCTCATCATTTTGGTATTACGGGTGTCGTTGGGAAGTTTAAGTACAAAACCTTACTGACTTTTTCAGAGAATTACGGTCGGGCACTGCTTGTAAATGATGGACAAGGAAATCAGGAAGAAAATTATTCAAAAAGTTATACGTACCCGAATGGTCTTTCTCAACAATCTTATTTAATGGAGGTAATTTTTCCAAGATGGAAAGCAGTACCATTTGAAGTATCAACAAGTATTGCCGTTGATCGCGGTAAATATTTAGACAATAATATTGGTTTTCAAATAAAGTTGGTTAAAACAGGAATTTTATCAGGGAAGAAAAAATTAACCAATAAATAATTCTGGAAAATGGTTCTAACATACTATGTTATAAAGTTTCCTTATAAGGTGATATGGAATCTTCTCAATGTGATAAAAAGAAGAAGGGCAGTTGTATTTTACTGTGCAAATGAGCTTGATTTAGAGATTTTTAAAAATGTACAGAGGCATTTAAAGCCAATTCCAATCGTTGTTAAAAATCGCAGTCTTCAGAAAAAATTGCTTGAAAAAGGAATAAAAGCAAGGGTGATGCCCGTGTTTCCCACGGCAGTGATAATGTGCCGTCAGGCATGTTATTTATTTCCGGAATCAAAAATTATTAGAATTGGGATTGCGCATGGAGCATATCATTTTAAACCTTTTGCCAATGTAAATGGACACAATATGTTTAATCAATTTCATTTTACCAGTTCAAAAGAGGTGGAGGAAGCCCGATTGATCGGAATTACATCTGGAGTTGGCTTAGGTTTTCCAAAAATAGACGATGCTTTTAACGGAACTTATTCTGAAGAGGTTCTTTCAAAAATAAGAGCAGAATTAAATCTTGACAGTAATAAAAGAACTGTTTTGTTCTCAGCTACTTGGGATAGTTCGCAAATGTCCGCAGTGCATCATTGGTATGATAAACTATCAAGTTACACTGAGAAATACAATGTTCTGGTTACACTTCATATTTGGACTTCAGAAAAATATAAAAATGTAATTAAGAATACGGAAGGTGTTCGCTACGTCGAAACACAAGATATAACACCATATATAATGATTTCAGATATTTGTGTTGGTGATACAAGTTCAATTCTTTCTGAAATGTGTGCTTTACATAAACCAATTGTGACATTTAAAGTGCCTGTAATGAAGAGAACAGTACCGGAAGTACGGGAAATAATCAGTTCGATTAGTTTTCAAATTGAAACGGAAGAGGAATTGAATGAAATGCTGGCGTATGCACATGCAAATTCAGGACTCAAAAAAAAAGAACGCGAGATTGCCAATAGAAGAATGTTTGAAACGCTGGATGGCCGGGCAGGGGAACGCGTTGCAAATAAAATAATGGAAGTTTTGCCTGAGCTTGATAAGAAGGAGGAAAAGACGATGTCTGAAAGAAAAATGCGCTATTTAGTAAATGAGGATTATTCAATTCTCACTGATTTTGTTAAAAAATTACCTAGTGTTTTTGAAAAAGAGGGGGATTGTATTTATACGGGTAGAAATACAATTAAAACGTTTAAGCATAAAGGTTTATTAATTAATGTTAAATCGTTTAAAGTGCCGCATTTCATTAATAAGATAGCCTATGCATGGTTTAGGGGGTCTAAAGCGAAACATTCTTACGAGTACGGAATGGAAATCCTTAGAAGAGGGGCGAATACACCGAAACCAATAGCTGTTGTGGAAGTGTTAAAGAATGGATTATTTAATAAAAGCTATTATGTTTCAGTTCATAATAATTATGATTTTACCATTCGTGATTTAATAGGCTTTGAATTTCCAGATAAAGAGAATATTCTAAAGCAATTTGCTGTTTTTACTTATGAGAAACTCCATAAAAATGGTATTCATCATTTAGATTATTCTCGGGGTAATATATTAATTACCAAAAAAGGAAACGGTAAATACGATTTTTCTATAGTTGATATTAACCGACTAAAATTTGAGAAAATGGGCTACTTGAAAGGATTAAAAAATTTTTCTCAAATATGGGCTAGCGAAGATGAATTAGAAATTGTAGCCAGGGAGTATGCACGTATTAATAACAGGAATGAAGATGAGGCTTTTCAATTGTTAATTAAATTTGATATTGCTCATAAATCCAAAATTAAACAAAAAAAATTTTTGAAGGCAACATCTAAGAAATGGTTTAAAGGACAGTAAATATTGAAACTTATGAGGAAATTTTTTTAAGAGAAAATAATTTACTTGATGATAGTTTATTTATTGCTCAGTTAAGGCCTTTTGAGATTATTGAACAGATTTAATCTTTTTTTAGAAATAAATCTACGTTTAAGGAGAAAGTTAATGAGTATCAATGAAAATTACACTAGGCAAGTTTAATTAGGGCTTGCTGAAAAACATTCAATCTCCTGATGTTCAGTAAATTAATCTATTTTCAACTAGTAAGTGTGCATGGTTTTTATTATCTTAAGGTCTTAAAGTCATGCACTTATGATAAAATATTCATTTCATTCTCAATTAACGATCGAAGAATTCAAAACACCTTTCGAAACTAATCTGTCAAAAGAGAATCGTTGGGTAAAATTAAGCGAAGTTATTCCATGGGATCATTTGGCTGTTTACTACATGAAAACAATGAGCACTGAGACTGGTCGTACAGGCGTTTCACCACAAACAGTGATTGGAGCAATGATAATAAAACATAAGCTCAAGCTTAGTGATGTTGAAACCATTGAGACCATTAAAGAAAATCCATACATGCAGTTCATGCTTGGTTTGAGTGAATTTCAAGAAGCACCAGTCTTTGATTCATCTTTGTTTGTTACAATAAGAAGGAGGATGTCAGCAGAATTATTTGATCAGTTCAATCAGGAGATTATTAAATGTGCTGAGGCCAGGAAAGATCATGGACACAACAAAAGAAACAGGGATGAAAAGGGAAATCCTAAAAACAGAGGCATGTTGAAGGAAAATTCGGACAAGCCAAAAGAGGATACAACATGAATAACATTAGAGCTAAAAGACTTGATACATCGCAGTCATGGTTGAGCTATATCATATTTGTTCTTAATTTGCTTCGATTGGAGCAAATTTTTATGCCTCTTGCTCAAATGAGTATAAGTTTGATAAATATCTACTCAATATGGAAAAATCATGCTCATAAAAATGTTAGGATATGAAAAACCGACAAAGTTTGCTTTATCCGTTTTTCAGTAAACCCTAATTAGCTTTTTTATTATGAATATTTAGATATTGACAAGACAGGCTGAAAAATAAAATAGGGTTGTCGAATATTTTGATAACCTTCCTCGTATTAGAGAAATTTGTGATAATAGATACTTATTTTATTACTGACTATAAATTTCAAAATTTTCGCCCTTATTATTTATTTTTTTTAGTATCCTTTTACTTCTAACAATAAAGAATGGCACAGGAGTTTCTTGAGAATAGCTTACTGCTATGTTTTGATAGTATTTGAAAAAGGGATATTCTAAAGTATATACCCAATTCCCTCTAAATTATACTCTCGATAGCGTTTGATAAGTCACAATATTTTTAAGAACCCCAATTTTTAATCCTTATCTTTGTCTTTTGAATTAAATACAAATTGAAATGAAAATAAGAGGAAGTCTACCAAGGTTTTTTACATGGAGATTTCGATGGAGTTAATTATGGAGGTCGATGTGTTTTTTTTAATTTAATAGAAGAATACCAGCATAAAAGATTCCATTTAATATTGCTTCTTTTGTTGATAATGGGAACTATTAATTAATTTGGTCTCTTCATTCAAATAGCTAAGTAGTATTATTGTAACTAAAGATTAGTTTGGATTATATGAAAATAATAGGAGATTAAAAATGCTTAATGATACTTTGACAAAATTTTATTACCCTCAATCTTTAATAAAGGAATATAAATATTGGTTGTTGTTGTTGCGGAAGGATCAGGTAACTTTAGGTTCAATGATTTTAATTTGCAAAGAAGAGAAAACTAGTTTTCAGTCTATTTCTTCTAATGCAATGAGTGAATTATCGTTTATTACTAAAGATGTTGAGATAGGAATAAATAAAGCTTTTGGCAATCAGAAAATTAATTATTTGATGCTGATGATGGTTGATCCGGAGGTTCATTTTCATGTAATTCCTCGTTATGAGAAATCTGTTACAGTCAATAATCAGGAGTTTATTGATGCATTCTGGCCAGGGCCAGTAAATTTTGCAGTAAATAATAATTTGGTTAGTTCAGAAATGTTTAGTTTTCTTCAAAAGAAAGTACAGTCTGAATTAGGAGAATCATCTCCACAAAAGAAATACAAAAGAATTTATACCTCGGGATGTTTTGACTTGTTTCATTACGGACATTTAAACATCTTGGAGAATTCTAAAAAGCTGTGTGAACATCTTATAGTTGGAGTATCAACTGATGAATTAATTTTCAAATCAAAAGGTAAAAAACCTGTAATTCCATACGCGGAACGTGCAAAAATTATATCCTCAATAAGATTTGTAGATGAAGTGATTCCTCAAGGAGATAAAAACAAACAAAAAGTTGTAGATGAACATCATATTGATGCTATTTCTGTAGGAGATGATTGGAAAGGTAAATACCCTTCCGTTAGTTGTGAAATGGTTTATTTCCCTTACACACCAAGTGTGAGTTCTACGATTTTAAAAGATACTTTAAAATTGATAAAATAATTAAAAGTAAAGGCTGTTTCATAAAAATAGCCTTTTACTTACTTTCTAAATAATTTGCAATTCTAATCGAAGCATTACCATCTGTAGGGCCAACATGATCAATATTGTATTTGAGTCTGCTATTTTTAAAGTTTTCAGGATTTTCAATTTCATCCTTAATTACCGTGTTAAGTTTTTTATAGTTAGTGGCATGTGCTCCTAAGTCTTTATATATTGCTGAGTCTTTACCAAATCTTTTTTCAAAACGATATTTAAAGATGCCTTTATAAGACCACTTTAAATCATAAAAGTCACATATAACTACAGGTTTATCTAGAGCCGCAAATTCAAATAGAGTCGAAGAGGCTTCACTCACCAAAATATCTGCAGTTTTAAGAAATGGGACTAATGAAAATTCATCAACTCCAGCAACATAAACATTAGAGTACTGTTTCCATGCCTGAATTCTTTCTTGATCTATTTTATAACGGTTACGAGAAAGAGTAAGTGAATGAACTTTTATTAAAATATTATATTCAGAGAATTCGCTTGGCCAATTTTTAGGGAAACATCCTAATGAAGTAGGATTAAATGTAGGAGCATATAAAATTGTTTTTTTATTTGGATCCAATCCCAAATTCGCAAGATCTAAACCTTGTTCCGTTTCATCAAAAATAGGATCAAGCTTACTAAATCCAACCTGAACAAACTTATCGTTAGGATACATTTCCTCAATTTTCTTTAACCTTAATTTCCCTTCCATGAAGCGAACAGTCATTGGACTATCCGATTTTCGATAATAACTTGGTTTAGGTCCAACTCCGTGTCCCATTTGAACCGTTTTCGAGTTCTTGTGGATTTCATCAAGAAAAGCAAATTCATTGCCAAAGAAAATCCAATCAGGTTTTTTAGTCAGGTATAAATCCTTTGCTTCATTGTCATCATAAACCCATGTATACGAAATATCCAAATTTTCCAGAGTATAGGTAAGTAAATTTTTGTCGTTCTTTTTGGAGTAGACTACAAGGGAACAATTGTGACCTCTTTTTTTTAGTTCTCTCCAAACTGGAAAATATTGAGGGATGTAGTATATGTTTAATACATCAAAGCAAATATTCATTTCGTAAATTTTATTAAGTGGATCAGAGCTCCAAAGGTAGCCTTATTTTTAAATTAGAGAATCTAGCCAATGGTATATTTGCATTTGAAGAAACAACTAAAGTGGTATTCTATTTATTTAGAATCTCCTCCCCCAACACTAAATCCCCTTCAAAAGTAATTTTGATGTTGGATTTATCACCTTCAACAATGAAGATGGCTTCTGTTGGCAGATATTTCAATACAACACCGCAATCATCTGTTGCCAAAAAATCAGGATCTTTTAAAGCAATTTCATAAGCTGATTTAATTGTATGATAAGAGAAGGCCTGTGGCGTTTGTGCTCTTCTTAAAAAACTTCTTTGAGGAACAGAAACGATTTTGTTTTTCTCGTCAACTTCAAAAATGGTATCAACAGTTGCTATAGCAACAGCAACTGATTTTCCAGCATTAAGTTCTCGAATTACATTAGAAATAATTTCGCTGGAAATAAAGGGGCGTACAGCATCATGAAAGATTAAGTTGATATTTTGTTCTTCTTGATATGCACGAATAGCGGCGAGACTTGAATCACTTCTTTCTTTACCTCCCGGTAAAATGTATCTCACTTTTTTGAAGTTATTCTCTCTCACAATGCATTCAACTTCATGAATAAAATCGGCATGAATAATGATGCAGATTTCGTCGGTTTGAGGATGATTTTCAAACGCTTCAATAGAATGCTGAATGATTGGTTTTCCGCCAAGAATCATGAATTGTTTAGGTAACGATCCTCCCATCCGTTTTCCGCTTCCTCCGGCCAATATAACAGCTGTATTTTTCATATGATTATAATTTTAAACTTTTGCCATATAGCCTGTCCCGAACTTGTTTCGGGAGAACTCCCCAATTACACTTATCTTCCTGTGTGTAACACTTTTTACATGGACGTTTCATTTTTCTGATTTAAATTAACGCATCGAAATTACAATTAAATCGGCGTTTTAAAAAGCAAAAAAGAACCGCTCCAAATGAAGCGGTTTATTTTTTTAGTAGAGCAGGAGAATTGTATTTTACTGGAAGTGCTCTTTAAGGTCTAATTTCTAAAGTCTATTTAAAAATATCGTATTCTCCAACATCCGAAAGAATTTCATATCCATCTTCAGTTACTAAAACGGTATGTTCAAATTGAGCAGATAATTTCTTGTCAATCGTGCGCGCTGTCCATCCATCTTTTTCATCAACAACGGCTCTTGGTTTTCCGAGATTAATCATTGGCTCAATGGTGAAAATCATTCCTGCTTTCATCTTTGGTCCGGAATTTTTGGGAGCGATATGCTCAACCTGAGGTGCTTCGTGAAAGTCGATACCAACACCATGACCACAAAATTCGTAAACAACACTATATTTTTTTCCTTTCGCAAATCTTCCGATCATAAATCCGATATTGCCAAAGTAGTTGCCCGGTTTCACTTGCTCAATTCCCAAATACAAAGCATGCTCTGTATCTTCAACCAATTTTGCCACTTGTTCAGAAATTTCACCTATAGTAAACATGGAGCTTGTATCGCCATAGTAACCATCCAGAATTGTAGTTACATCAATATTTAAAATATCACCATTTTTAAGAATGGTTTTTTCATCCGGAATACCGTGGCAGATCACATCATTTAAAGAAATACAACATGATTTTGGAAAACCATGATAATTCAGAGGCGCAGGTATTGCACCATTGTTTCGAATGTAGTCTTCAATCAACTGATTTAAGTATTCTGTGCTAACTCCTTCTTTAACGAAATCGCTAATATATTTTAGAGTATTTCCGGCTAGCTGAGCACTTTTTCGAATCCCCTCAATTTGCTCCGGAGTTTTAATAATAATTTTACTCATAATTTTGTGTTCGCAAAAACCTGATTGTTTTGCATATTTAGAAAGGCAAAGGTCTGCATAGAAATCGAATTATGCAAATCAAATAAGACTCAAATTTCAGGAGATTTTATTCATTCTAACGGGTTGAAGATATATTGGAGTTAACGCATTTACTAACATAACCAGTCACCGATAACTATTCCCTTTTTCCTTGTCCCTTGTCCCTTGTTCCTTTTCTTCCGAAACCTAAGGAATGAGATCCCTCGGTTCCTCGGGATGACAATACCTTTGTCCTTTCTCCTTTAACCTTTTTCCTTCTTCCTTTTTCCCTTGCCCCTTTTTCCTTTTCTTCCGAAACCTTATGAATGAGATCCCTCGGTTCCTCGGGATGACAATACCTTTGTCCTTTGTCCTTTCTCCTTTTTCCTTCTTCCTTTTTCCCTTGCCCCTTTTTCCTTATTCTTCCGAAACCTTATGAATGAGATCCCTCGGTTCCTCGGGATGACAATACCTTTTTCCTTCTTCCTTTGCCCCTTGTTCTCTGCTCCCTAATCAATTTCAAGCTGTTTTTTAAATTCATCTAAATGAGATAATGTTTCTTCGTCGAGGCTTGGTTCCACCATATCTTTGTATGATTGCAGACTTTGAAGTATTGTTTCAGCTACAATCAATCTGGCAGTTGCTTTATCGTCAGCAGGAACAACGTACCAGGGAGCACAATCTTTCGATGTACGATTAATGGCATCTTCGTAACATTCCTGATAAGCATTCCACGACTTTCGTTCTTTTAAATCATCTTTGGAAAACTTCCAGTTTTTTTCTTTTCGGCGAAGTCTTCGAAACAATCTCTTTTTCTGTTCATCCTTTGAAAGGTGCAAAAAGAATTTTAAAATAATGGTACCACTCTCTGCAATGTGCTCTTCAAAATTCACGATCCGCTCCATGCGCTTGTGATAAAAGGCATCGTCCAAATCGTTAAGGCTGGTCACCGAAGGAATGTTTTCACCCAAAATATATTCCGGGTGTACCCGTGTAACCAAAACATTTTCGTAATGGGTGCGGTTAAAAACACAAATTTTGCCCCTTTGCGGCAACGCAATGTAATGCCGCCACAAAAAATCATGTTTCAATTCTGCAGAAGTAGGAGCTTTAAAACTATGTACCACAACACCTCTGGCGTTTACATCTTTAAACACTTCTCTCACCAAACTATCCTTTCCGGATGTGTCCATTCCCTGCAGGCAAATAAGCATATTGTATTTGCCGTGCGCATACATGGTGTCCTGCAATTCGCTGATTTTTCTGCGGATGTGTTTTAGCTTTTCTTTAGCATTTTCAATTTCTTTGAACGTGTCTGTTTTTGCTAAGCTTATTTTTTTCGAGATTTTATATTGATCGATATTCATAGGGAAGTTTATATTCAATTAAAAATAAGTATTTTTAGTGGCTTATAAAATTAATATTTATTTGGAATTGCTAGCATACTTGCACTGTTTTGATGGTATCCAGTTTAATTGTTATTCTTTGAGCATGGCTTTGTTCCTATGGATCAATATTATAAATTTTCCCGATATTATTTTAAAAGTACAATCAATATTATTACTCTTTTGATATGATGAAATTTGTTAGAATATGTTTTGTTTTCTCCTTTTTGATAACAACTTACAGCCTTGCTAAAGGACAATATTTTAGTACGGGACAAGACCCTGCTTCCATAAACTGGAAACAAATTAATACGAAGGATTTTCAAATTATATTTCCTGAAGGGTACGAACAAAAGGCCAAATACATGGCTGCTGTTTTTCAGGATTTACTTCAAAAAGGTGGAAAAGATCTCAATCATAAACCTAAGAAATTTTCAGTAGTTGTGCATACCCAAAGCGCTGCAAGTAATGGTATGGTGGCTTGGGCTCCGAAGCGAATGGAGATTTATAATACTTCGGCACCCGATAATGATGCTCAGGTTTGGATTGATCATGTAACCACTCATGAATACCGGCATGTTATTCAGATGGATAAATTAGAACAAGGATTTACGCGCTTTTTTAACTATGTATTTGGCCAGCAAGCTACTGTTGTTGTGGTTGGGCTGTATTTACCTCCCTGGTTTTTGGAAGGCGATGCGGTTTGTACTGAAACAGCTTTAAGCGAATCGGGGCGGGGACGCCTGCCGTTTTTTGAGCAGGAACTGCGGGCTCAATTGATTGAAAAAGGAAACTATTCTTACGATAAGGCAATCAACGGATCGTATCAGGATTATGCAGCCGATCGCTACAAATTGGGTTACTATTTGGTTGGCAAAGCAAGAATACATTACGGAGATGAATTGTGGGAAAATACATTGAATCGGGTTGGGCGAAGACCTTTAGGGATTACCAGTTTTGCTGATGGAATTAAGCAGGGAATGAATGGGAAACGAGATGCTGTATTCGATTCGTTATCCGAAAAGCAAAAAGAGATTCTTGCCCAAGGAATAAAGATAGAGGATATTGATTGGGAACAGGTAAAAGAGAAAAATACCCGGGCCGACGGCAAGCTGATGTTGTATTACGATACCATGAAGGAATTGCAATGGGAATGGGAAGTTCAGGATGCTCAATTGAATTTGACAGATTTTGAACCATTGGCAAATCGTGAGGGAATCTATACCAACAAACGCTTTCCCCATGTTAACGAATCGGGCGAAGTAATTGTATTGAAAGAAGGCTTGGCTGATGCTGCTTATTTTGAGAAAATCAGTAAAGAAGGAAAACAAGAGAAACTGTTCGTTCCCGGATACGATTTTAATACTGGTTTCGATTGCAAAAACGGGAAACTGATTTGGTCGGAACGAAAGGATCATCTGCGTTGGGAAAAAGCCGATAAAAGTGTATTGGTGATGTATGATACCAAATCGAAAAGAAGAAGCAAAATTAAAAACAAAAACTCTTTGTTTGCACCGGCATTTTCAGAGGATGGGAAGCAAATTGCAGCGGTGGAAACAGATGAACTGGGCGATAATCATCTGGTAATCATTAATGCTGAAAGTAAGCTGACAGAGCAACGAATTGATGCTGGAAAAGGTGAGTTTATTTTATCACCAAAGTGGGATGGAAACCAATCGATAGTACACATTTTATTGAATAAAAAAGGAAAGCAATTGGTATCTCTCGATGTAAATACTGGAAACAGAACCTGCTTGTTTTTTTCCGGGAAACAGGAAATCTCTCAGCTGGAGGTAAGCCATGAACATATCTTTTTTACAGCCGGTTTCACGGGAATCGATAATGTGTTTGCTTTTGATAAATCGAGTGGGAAAGTGTATCAGGCCACATCATCGAGGTTTGGTGCACGCGATCTTCATGCGAATGGTAATCAACTTTATTATTCCGATTACACATCCGATGGCTATTTGCCTGTAAAGACAGATTACCGGGTTAGTAATTGGAAAGAGTGGGAGGGTGACTATTCGTCATTCCAATTGGCGGAAAGTCTATCTGAGCAATTGGGTGAAAAATTGGCTCCTGATACAACAAATCTGGCTCGTTTCGAGGTGAAGAATTACTCAAAATTGGGACATTTGTTCAATTTTCATTCCTGGGCACCTCTGTTTATCGATGGGTTGGATCAAAAATCCGATATAGGTGTGTCGGTCGCCTCGCAAAATAAGCTGAGTACTTTATTGACCACCGTAGGATATAAGAAAGAACAGGGCTATAAAAACGGACAGTTTTATGTGAACCTATCTTATCAGGGATGGTTTCCGATTATCGACTCAAAACTGACTGTGGGAAATAAGGAAGCGCAGTTTGCGACCCTTGCCGATCGAATTTCGCCGGTTCAGGTTGATACCATATTGGTTCACCGCGCTTTAAAACAGTGGGAATGGGAGAATAGTATCAAGTTGCCGTTCGATCTTTCAGGAGGAAAATATTCCACACGCATTATCCCTAAGATAACCTACAGTTTGGCAAAGCTGGCCAATATAAAATATACTCCATTGGCTGCTACACAAACAAATCCATTAGGATTGGGGGAGTATGATTTTGGCGACAAAAATATTACTCAGGAGATTATGGAGTATCAGATTTTTGCCTATAACATTGCAAAAAAGGCTCCACGCGATGTGCAGTATCAATGGGCACAGGTGTTGGAATTGAACTATCGCCACACACCATTTGGCGATTCAAAACTGGGTGAAACATGGTCGGCCGAAGGTCACTTGTATTTCCCCGGATTTGTGAAGCATCATGGCATTAAAATGTATGGCGGATACCAAAACCGTTCCAGCTGCAATTCCCGTTTTTCAAATATGATTAAAAGTCCGCGGGGAATGACTGATATTTATGGGGAAGATATTTTTTCGACTGGCTTTGATTATGCATTGCCTTTGTTTTATCCCGATTGGAATTTGGGACCATTGGCCTATTTTAAACGAGTGAAAATGAATACTTTTATAGATTACGGATATCAGAAAGGAAAAGTATCAGATGTAAATCAGAATCTATTTGCCTATGATGATGCATTCACATCTTTTGGTGCTGAGCTAAGCACCGATTTGCATGTACTTCGCTTTTCGGCTCCTGTTGATTTGGGTATTCGTGTCGGATATGAGGATCAAACAGGCAGCATGTTTGCGAATTTGTTAATATCCTTTTCGTTGAGTGCGTTTTAGCAGAGGGTAATCCGGAATGGTTGAACATGAATAAGTGTAGGTGCAAATACGGTTGTAAACGTGAGTAATTGTTCCGGTCAATACCAATCAATGGCTTGCTTAAAACTAACTGTATCCGATTGGTTTCCAACAGGCAAAATTACTTGTATTTGAATTGCCTTTGTTTCAATTGGGAAAAGTATTTTGCCAGCAATGGTTTTATTGGGAGGCAAGGTGGTTTTCAGCAATGCCTTGTTCTCCAAAAAATCCATATTCGCAGCAATAGATTTTAATTCACTTTCCTTTTCTTTGTTCCAGTTAAGTTCTTTCTCTTCAGGGGTTTCATAATTTTCATCATCTGTATCGATCCCAAAAATAAGATTAATTGAACCTTCAATTAGTCCATCTGTTAGTATATCTCCAATACTCTTATCTTTTAAGCTATATGGATTTTTTGCAGCGATTAAGTTTGTCTTGTTTTCCCTCATTTGTTCAAGTGTTGCATCCGGATTGACACATTGCACATACTTTTGATCTTCAGGAGTATAATTTTTTGGAAAAGCCGGACAATATCTAAATTGTGAGGGATCAATAATCAGGCTGTCGGCAGAGGTGTTTTTGAATTGCACATCGAACACCATTTGCCGTTGAAACATTCCATCAGGAGTCATTTGTAATTCGTGCGAATCGCTTTGCAGTATGGTTCCTTCCGATTCCCGGCTTATCGGCCTTACGTTTAATTGTTTGATATTATAGATTCCCTGATGTGCACATCCCGTTAGCAGAAAGAACAGGATGAGGGCAAGGCTGTTTGTATTCATTGTGATTTGGTTTAATGTAGATGTCGTAAGCATGTTAATCTTTGCTTTCACTATCTTAAGACAATTACCTGCACGCTCACACGTACTAAGCTTGGCAACTATTCTTAGTATACATAGCTGAGAAAATACATAAACACAAATTATTTTTTGATCTCTTGTACCCGATATAAATTATACAACTTTTTATTGTACGGATAATCCCAACATCCCATTCTATGGTAAATATTTCCACCAAATCCTTTTTTGTAAATATGAACTCCATGTAAAGGATGAGCCTGATTTAAGTTAGGAGCAGAACCAAACATATCATATTCAGAACATCCCCATTCTTTTGCAATTCGTATCGATTCCCATTGCAAAGAATAGCTTGCCATTAAATTATTTTTACAGGATGTGGATGCTCCATATAAATATGTTCCCCGTTTTTTTGACAAAACCAAAAACATTGATGAAAGAAAACTACCGCCAAAATCAGCCATTAGCATTTTAACGCTTACTCCTTTTTTACCGTTGTCCTGATTTTTTAATATGGCCGCAAAGTATTCTTGATTTTGCAATGGCATGTTATGGCGTACAGCTGTTTCTTGATACAATTTATACCATTGCCCAATATGGTCAATACCATATTCAAGTACCCTAATACCTTTCTTATTCGCTTTTTTTACGTTATACCGTGTATTGTATCTCATATTATTGAGCAAATCCTGCTCTTTTAAAGTCAAATCAAGAAAAAAGGTATTTTTTGGCAAATTGTCCTCTATGCTTTTGTGTAAATTCCAATTAGCCGTATTAAAATTTAGCCGGTATTCTTGAGTTGCACTTGGCGGTGGTCCTATCCAATTTCCATTTTTGTCAAAATACTCCTCTTCAAGTGCCCACTGATTCTCCCAAATTAAATCGTAACGAATAAAAATGCAGTTTGGTGGAAGAAATGCTTTTATCGATTCAGATAATTGTTCTAAAAATAATCCTTGATTTTCAAATGCAGGTTCTAATTTCGGCCCGTATGGGATATATGCAAAACAATTAACATTATCTACGTACTTGATTAAAACCAATAAATCTTCACTTTTTTTCTCCAAAGAGTTAGCTGTGCTAAATAATAAATCCTTTGAGATTGTCAACTCAAACCCCTTTGGAATAAATCCTTGATTTCTTTTTACGCGTGCCCAGAAAGGAGTTTGAGGTAATATATTTGTGGTCTTAAATTCTTCAATATTTTTCTTCTCTAAATTACAAATCATCCTTTTTTTGCTACAAAATTAAATAATAAAATACTTAATATGAAACGTGCATGAAAGGTATTTGTGACACACAGGGGGATGATTATTCCAGTATGGTAATCTCGAAAGCTTTCGAAACCATATCACAACTAAAGGTGTATTTAAATCCATTTTAATCCTTCGATAATTTAAAGTTTCAAGATTATTAATCTAAAAAAGAAACCTTAAAAGTTCGCTAATTAGCGAACTTTTAAAGCTTTTATTTTATGGGAATATTATTTGGTTGTGCAAGAGGTACGAGTGTTGGTTATAGTTGTTTTACCATTTTTCGTAATGTTTTCTCTCAGAAATATTGATAGTTTTCTGCTTTAAGATTCTTGCATTATCAGCCATATAGCCAATCGGAATTATTGATGCAATTTCAAGTTCATCAGGAATTTCCAATTTTTTCTTAATGGTTTCTATATTTTGAGGAATGAATGTTACTCCATAAACATTATACTCTGCAAGGCTTAACAAGAAATTTTCAATACAAGTCCATATTGATGCTAAACAATTTAAGTCGTATATTTTTTTAGCTTCTGCAACTCTTGTTTTAGGTTTAAATGCAACAATAATAACTGTTGGCGCTTCAAGAATCATTTTTTTCTGTTTAGGGATTGCATCAAGATACATTTCCTTCATTATCTTTTCCTCATTCTTGAATTGATGCTCAAGTTCTTTGCTATCAATTGATTTATCAAGATTCTCCGATTCAATCAGTTTTAATTTGGATTCAAGATGATTTAAAATAATAAAATCCCAATCCCTAAGATGGTTATATGTCGGTGCTTTAAATCCGTTTTCTATCGCGTAATCAATAATGTCCTTAGATATTTTATTACTTTGAAAATCCCGAATGGTTCTTCTTTTTTCGATAACATCTTTTAATTCCATAGTCTTTTATACAATTATGTCCAACGTCAGTCTGTCTAATAACCTAAACTAACTTGCTTAGATTCTCCTATTTATTCATTTTTACAGACTACTACTTATATAAATCACTGTCAAGCTTTGCTTTTTAGACAGTCTGACGTTTAGTATAAGAGCAGCAGCCGACTGTTTTGTAGTTTGCTGTTTGCGGTACAGATGGTAACAAAATAGGCTATGTTTACCCAGTAAGCCCAGCTTTGCAGACGGGTGGTTTTTATGAGGAATTTGTCCACAAGTACTGCTCTGTTTTTTTAAACATAAATTAATAAACATCAAAAAAAGGCACTAAACTAATTTTTCTAATAACAGTCTATTTTGTAGTTAATAGAACTGTTATCCCCATATTTCCTTAATTTGTTCTTCCAAATATTTCTGCTGTTTCATTCCTTGTGCAATTTTTGATTTCTCAGCATGTCTTTTTTTAGGCATTATTAAGTAACGGTAAAAAGCATCAAAATTTTCCTTGTCTTTTTGTGGATTTAAGCCTACTCGTGGAGCAGAAATCGGTTTTTCAATTTCAAAATCCGGTGGTTCTGCATTGACTAATCCAAACGATATATTTGTCTCATAAACGAAATCAATATTACTAAACAACTCTGTCACACAATTGAGTGGCCCATAAATATAACTGTCATTTGTATAGTCATATATTGCCCTAATCAGAATGCTGCCGTAGGATCTATTCGTGCCAAACGTTATATCAACCCCTGAACCATGAAAATACCATCTTTCTTTCTCCATTTGCAACTTATGCCCATGAATATATTTGTCATTATGAGAATCACTTTTAAAATAAAATTCAATCTCTGTAATCCGATATGCTTTTGATTGCACTTTGAGAATCCAATGATTCATTAAGTCAAAGGCGATTCTTTGAAAATCAGAATCAATATTACGCTCATTTATTGTCAAATCTATTGTCATAAATCTCTGCCTTTATGTGCCCTAAAGTGAAAGTAAAAGTGCACTTTATATCACCTACCAGCTGTTTTTATAATTTGATGTTATTCTTATCCGTTAAAATTACATCCAATGGACTTTTTAATTATGGAAGAGGTTTTTTAATCAGATGAATCTAAATTTCACTTGCTTTTTACATTTGCCCCCTAAAAATAAGTATAAAATAAAAACAGGGAAGTAGATTCGCTTATTAATTATCAATGTAAATAGTAAAGAAAGGACTCGCAGTCAGTGGTTTGTGCTTTGTGTTGTCTGCTTGGTTTTACTAAAGAGAATTGATTTAGTTGGGATTTAGTGTTGTTCGTCAGGAATAAATGCCTGTTTATTTGCGATTGGCGCTTGTTTGTATTTTGGTGCATCTGATAAATTTAACATTCTTTACATTTTTCCTCAAAACCCTGTAAACAGAACGTATGCCGCGGGTTGAAGTGTTTTTATTAGCATAAAAATGGATCTGTTTTGCCAATTATAGTTTTGAATCGGCTCTTGTTTTTTCACGACTGTTATGGTCGTAGTACCACGACCGTTGTGGTCGTAGCACCACGACTGTTGTAGTCGTAGTACCACGACTGTTGTAGTCGTAGCACCACGACCGTTGTGGTCGTAACACCACGACCGTTGTGGTCGTAGCACCACGACCGTTGTGGTCGTGGATATGGAAAAGGAAAAGTTGATTTGTGATCCTGACCAGAGGTAAGGAACTGCACAATGTTTCGATGTTGAGTGGGATTACTCGGGGAGATCAATGAATACCAAAATAAAAAAAGACTCTTTCGGGTTCTTTCAGTGTTGATTCTAAAACCAGATAGTACAGGAGCGTAGTGTTCCCTTTAAGATGGGAAGATTTTGTTTGTTAACGATTCTTATTTCTATGTAAGGAGTTGGGTCGGGGATGAGGTGTAAAATAAAAATACCTCAACCTATCCCTCTCCTTCAGGAGAGGAGAAAACAGTATTGAGTGATAGTGCATCAACCATTATTGGGTAAGCCTATCTCCTTCGTGTTACTTTGTGCAATCCTTTCGTGTACTTTGTGGTAAAACGATTTTCACTGCTGAGAACGCTGAGGTTCACAGAGATTTTAAAAACGCAGTTAACAGTTGCCCAAAAACAGAATGCCTGTGTGGTATTCTTCAGCCAAGGTTGAGGTGTGGAATAAAAAAAGGATACGCACAGTGCGAATCCTCATGTATAATTTTAGAATCTCATTAAAATTAGATGTGTTAGCATCAGCCAGCTTTTAATTAGGCCAGTTCCACCAACGTAATTTCCGGAGGCATACCAATCCGGCCGGGGAATCCGATGTAACCAAAGCCGCGGTTCACATAAAGGTATTGATCTCCTTGCTGATACAATCCGCCCCAGCGAGGATATTTGTACTGCACCGGACTCCATTTTATGCCAGCCCGTTCGAGTCCAAACTGCATGCCATGCGTATGACCCGAGAAGGTAAGGGCGATATCCGTATCCAAAACCTGCGCATCCCAATGCGAAGGATCGTGACTCATCAGAATTTTAAAGGGGATATTGGCTGATCCGTTGATTGCTTTTTGTAAGTCGCCGTGTTGCGGAAAAGGAGGTTTGCCCCAATTTTCGACACCAAGCAGTGCAATTTCTTCCCCGTTTACTGATATGGTTTCCGATTCATTTAAAAGCAGCTTAAAGCCCATATCTTTATGGAAATCCTTAATTGCCTGTAAATTTTCAGCTTTGTCGCCAGAAGATTTCCAGTACGAATAATCACCGTAGTCGTGATTTCCCATGATGGAATATTTTCCAATTTTAGCATTCATTTTGGATAGTATAGGAGCCCATCCTTCTGTTTCTTCCGCAAAGTTATTTACCAAATCGCCTGTGAATAGAATCAGGTCCGGTTCCTGTTCGTTGATCAGTTCAACAGCCTTGGCAATTTTCTCAAAATTCTTATTGAAACTGCCCAGGTGCATGTCTGATATTTGAACGATTTTCAGTCCTTTAAATGATTTGGGAAGGTGATCGAAACCGATCTTTTCGCGCATTACCCTGTAGTTAAATTTCCCTTTGGTTACTCCATACAATATGGATGCAAACGGGATGGCTGCTAAAACCAATCCCATTTGATATAAAAACTCGGATCTCTCCATTTTTCTCTTCGAATTAAATTGTGGTACACTCTTTTTCTTTCTCTCCCCGAACCAATTAATGATTCCTGCAATCGCCCCTAGTATATCTTTTAACAGAACGAAAAGTATAAATACAAACTTTGGAATGTAAAACAATGAAAAACCAGCTACCAGATATCCAACATAGATGTAGGCTTCAGATTGCCGCACATGCTTGATCCCGAATATAAACAGGACAAAACCAGCAAAAATTAAAACGGAAATACCCCAAAACAGCATGGTTAATGATTGTCTTGCCAGCGAATATTTTATTCGGGCAATCAGAGGTTTCACGCCACGGTAGGTATAAATATCTACCAACAGCATAAATAGTAACAGAGGAATCAATAAATATACACTTGCTTTCATCCAAGTTTTTATAAGTGGTTCATTGATTATTAAATAGCCTCAAATATAGACAATAAAATACAAGCAAGTCCTTAATTTTTGTTAAAATATGCTTATCTTCAAAGCATTATAACCCCATCACTAAAACCTACTTCAGTATCCCGGTTTTACTGATGTCAGGACATTTATTCACTACAAACCTATAGAGCAATGAGTGCGAAAATTCATGAATTGATTGATAAACGATGGAGTCCAAGAGCCTTTTCGGATCAGGAAATTGAACCAACCAAGATTGAAAAATTATTCGAGGCAGCATCATTTGCCGCGTCTTGTTTTAACGAACAGCCTTGGCGGTTTATTTATGCAACAAAGGATTATCCGGAGCGGTATGATCAACTGATGTCTTGTTTGGTAGAGTTTAATCAGATGTGGGTAAAAACTGCACCTATGATTATTTTGACACTGGCTTCAAAAAAGTTTGCTCAGAGTCAAAAAGAGAATCATCATGCACGTCATGATTTGGGTTTGGCCATTGGAAACATGTCTGTTCAAGCAACGGGTATGGGGTTATATATGCATCAAATGGCTGGTTTTAGTGCTGAAAAGGCCCGGGAGATGTTTGAAATTCCTTTCGATTTTGATATTGTAACAATGATTGCTGTTGGTTATATAGGTGATCCAATGCAATTGCCCGAAAATATCAGGGAAATGGAATCGAGTAAAAGGGAGCGGCGCTCTTTGGATAAAATTCTGTTTGATGGCGATTGGGACGATATGAAATAAAATGTATTTGGAATACAGACTGGGCTTATCCTTAAGGGTAAGCCTTTTTATTTTGAAAATATTGGAAACTTGTTGTAACTTGATTTATGTACAAGAAATTCATTATGAGAGTTTTGTATCATTAAACTTTTAGGATGTGAAACAACCATGTAAAAAGTATTACACACAGGAGAATGAGTGTAATTTGGGAGTTCCATGTGACATCTTTAAACAAATTTAGACAGATGAAAGCGGTAGTAATGAAAAAATACGGGACGCCGGATGTTTTGGAGATTGCCAATCTTTCCCGTCCGCAGATAAATGACACAGAGGTTTTGGTTGAGGTTTATGCTTCATCAGTAAATCCGGTCGATTGGAAAATCCGTAAAGGCAGCTTAAGACTATTCATGAGAAAGAAACTACCCTGTATTTTAGGAGGTGATATAGCCGGACGGGTGGTCGAAATCGGCAAAAAAGTACAGTTTTTTCGGGTTGGCGACGAGGTGTTTGGGAAAATTGATATTACTAAGAATGGTGCGTATGCTGAATATGTTGCTACCACAGCAAGCCATCTGGCATTAAAACCGCAAAATATGAATTTTGAAGAGGCTGCCACTTTGCCTTTGGCAGGATTAACAGCTTTGCAGGCACTTCGGGATATGGGTGGAATTCGGAAAGGAATGAATGTAATGGTGAATGGTTGCTCGGGAGGTGTTGGGTCTTTTGCAGTTCAAATTGCAAAAGCTTATGGCTGTGAAGTTACAGGAGTTTGCAGCAGCAGAAATGTGCAGTTTGCAAAAGATTTAGGTGCTGACCGGGTTGTTGACTATATCAAACAGGATATTGTTTCGCTTCAGGAAGAGTACGACATTTTTTTCGATGTGGTAGGAAATCAGGAATATTCAAAAGTAAAACACATTTTGCAGCGGGGAGGAATTTTTGTGACAACTCTCCCTTCTTTCAACATTCTTTTGCTCGGGTCTGTTCATAACCTGCTTAGTTCCAAAAAAATGAAGAAGATCTTTGTACAGGAAAATAAGGCAGATCTCGAATTATTGGCTGATTTTGTTGATGCAGGTCTTTTAAAAACTTACATCGATAAATCCTACGATTTAATGGATGTTGCCAAAGCTCATCAGTACAGTGAAACGGGTAGGGTGGTTGGAAAGCTCTCTTTAAAAATTGCCGAATAAACAGGATTCAAATCCACAGATTAGAATGTAATTGAATTTTAGTAAAGATCCGGGCATCATTTGATACCCGGATCTTTTCCTTGATGATTCTTATCCTTTGGTTTTAATTCCACAACCAATTGCTTTTGTCGAAGTAATTTCCGGCTTTTTATTTTGTAAGAGTGCATCTAAAGCATCTTCAACATATGTACTTGTAACCTGAGTTTCGTCTTTGTAATTGTTATCGATCGCACCAATATATTCCACGGTGTATTCTTCGCTATTATTGCTTAAGATAAAAACGTGAGGAGTTTTGGTCGCTCCAAATCTCTTAAATACTTCCTGTGTTTCATCCATCAAATAAGGGAATGTAAATCTTTTTTCCTTAGCCCGTACAATCATATTGTCAAAAGAATCGCTTTCATACAATTCCGGATCGTTTGGATTGATCGCAATTACAGGGAATCCTTTTTCCTTGTATTTTTTGTCAATTTCGATAATTCGATCTTCATAAGCTACAGCATACGGACAATGATTGCATGTGAAAATCACAATGAATCCTTTGGCATCCTTGTAATCGGCGAGCGAAATCTGTTTTCCATCAACATTTTTCAGTTTAAAATCTTTCGCCTTGTCACCTATCTGGTAGCCTTGAGCTTGTATTCCCATTGCGGCCAATATAAAAAGGCCAAGAATCAATACTTTCTTCATAATTATAAATTTTAATTCGGTTGATTATTTAATTTATCAATTGAGTCCGCCAATTTGTCGTACGAAATCTGGCGGGTGAAAACTATTCTTTCATCTTTTCTATAAATAAGAGTTGCAGGAAGAGCACCATCCCAGTTTTTATCCACTTTTCCAATCCAGCTGTTTGCATCCGGATCATCAAGCAAAACAACTTCAGCATTTATATTCTTTTTCTTTAAAAAGCCGAGTAAGCGATCTTCTGTATTTTTTCCAAAATCGAGACTGACCAGTATTACTTTCACCTTTTTATCTGTATAGTCTTTACGGATATCTTCAAATTCGGGGAGTTCTTCAACGCATGGTTTGCACCACATCGCCCAAAAGTTAATCACGTAGGTGGTATCATTCTGATAATGGAGAATAGGTTCTAATTCATTAAAATTATGGGATTTAATTTCCTGAGCGCTCACTGATTTTATTGAAATAATAAGTGAGCTAAGTAGTAATAACTGGTATCTAAATTTCATTTTCTATATATAAAGACATCGAAGTATTAAATATACTACTATTCGTTGAAAAAGTACAGGCTTACTTGTTATTGATCTGTTAAAATTTAGGTTTGCAAGAGGATAGCAGGGGTTGAGAAGAATTACCAGACAGCATAAGGTAAAATTGAGTGGTTTAACAGCACAACTTTGTGCATGAGAATGATAATTGTAAGGTTGTATGAAATATTTTTTTACCTTTGGAAGGAATTAGTACAGAAAATATGAATAACAATATCCATATCGGGCGATTTTTCTTTTTTAGCAGCTGTTGTTAGAAGAGGATTCACGTACTATTTAATTGATGATGAGCCTCTGTAAGGGCTCTTTTTTTTTGACTATATGAAACGTCCATGTCAAAGCGATTTTGAAACACAGGAAAAGATTATTCCAGCATGGTAAGTTCTCCCGAAACAAGTTCGGGACAGGCTATATGGCAAAAACTTAAAATAATTACGAATGAAAACAGTATTTTTTAATAATTGGTTTTTTATTTTTTTCTTTTTTAACGGAGAGAGGAACAGGATTCTAATGAAATAAAATATAATATTATTTACAAAGAGTCCTGATTAATTGGGACTCTTTTTTGTGATACAAAATCTAACTATAACCATGGAGAAAAGAAAAATTGTTATTCAAGGAGTTGAGGGGTGTTTTCACCATTTGGCAGCTAATGCTTATTACGGAGAAGATGTTGAAATTATTCCTGCCGGTAATTTCGCCACACTTGTTGAATTGATTCAAGACGAATCAGTATGCGATGGAGGAATTATGGCGATTGAAAACTCTATTGCCGGAAGTATTCTGCAGAATTACGGGCTCCTTCAGGATTCCGGTCTTGTAATCGAAGGGGAGATATTTCTGAGAATCAAGCAAAATTTAATGGCTTTGCCCGGGCAGAAAATTGAAGATTTAAAAGAAGTTCATTCCCATCCAATGGCAATTCATCAGTGTCGTGCTTTCTTTCACGATTATCCAGATATTAAATTGGTGGAAATGGAGGATACGGCCTTAAGTGCTAAGAATGTAAGAGACAATCAATTGATGGGTGTGGGAGCTATTGCCGGTGATTATCCGGCAGAATTGTATGGCTTGGAAATTATAGCTGAGGAAATTGAAAGCATAAAAGACAATCAAACCCGGTTTTTTCTTTTAAAGAGACAGAAAGATGTTGTTCCAAACGGAGGATACAATAAAGCATCATTATATTTTAGTACCAGTCATAAAGCGGGGAGCTTGTCTTATATTTTGGATTGTTTTGCCAAGGAGAACATTAATCTTTCGAAGATTCAATCTCTGCCAATTCCCGGTATCAACTGGCAGTACTTTTTTCATGTCGATTTGGAATTTCAGGGACCCCGGCAGTTTAGGGATGCGTTGGATAAAATATCAGCTTATACGAAAGGAATGAAAGTATTGGGTACTTACAACAAAGGTATTGTGATCACTTAAAAGACTTACATCGAGTTAAAAACTTTGTCGATGCTTTTGGCAAGAACAATGTCTTTTTTTGTGATTTTACCTTTGGAGTGGGTGGTTAAAATTAGGCGTACATTTTTATAATTGTACAGTTTGATATCTGGATGATGATCCATATTTTCGGCTTCTGCAGCTACTAAATTTATAAAATTGATTGCTTCAATGAAGTTCGGCAATTCATAATTTTTAACCAATTTACTGTCTATTTCGCTCCAACCTTGATCCAATAATATATCCATGATATTTTCATTTAGTAGTTAAAGATACATAAAGTCTAAACCAAAGTAAATAGAAAAAACGGGACAACTTAATTAAGTTGCCCCGTATCTGATTTCTTAATTGAAAGTTTGATAAAGTATTCTTATAATGCGAGCTCACGATCCAATTCTTCGCCCATTATCTGGGCGCCGCTGTAAAGCACTGATCTTTCTTCTGCTTCCATATAAATATCGAACGGTAAGGATATTTCATAGGCCGATTGAACTATAGCTGCAATATCATCTTTGGCACCTAAGTGTGTTCTCCAGTTAGTTTCCGTTTTGTCAAGAAGGTATGCATAAACGGGACCGGAAAAATAAGCGAAACAGTTTACAAAAGATGGAGATTTCCACATTGAGTGCAGCTTATTTTGCAAATATGTCTTTAAATCTTTATCGTTTCTGCATAATTTTTGAGCTGTATATTCGGCCATGCCTTCATGAATCTCAAATCGATTTTCACAGCCGTCACATTTACCATACAAAGCTCTGCGGTAATGGCGAAAACAGAGTGCATCAGTAATTGCCTGTTTTTTATTTTCCCCTTCACTTTGCAGAGCCAGCTCAAGAGCTTTCCATTCAAGTTTCAACCAAAAACGAGCTTCCATTTCGTCCATATGTTTGTTGTTATAAGGTTCGGGTTTTAAATCCATTTCAGGTTGAACACAATGAAAAGCTTCATGAAGAATAATACATTGTCTTTCAATTTTATCTTCAGGCAAGGGCAGTGGGATAACGGCCCAAATTTGATTGCCGATTTTGGCTGGTCCTTTTATCACATCAACAAAATTGGGGAGAATACCGGTGTAAATTTCATTATAGGAGTCTAAACCTAACTTTTTGCTATTGTTATTTGAGTAGATTCGTCCATTTTCTTTATCAACCAAAAGAATAGGAACATCGAGAGTTCTTCCCCAAAGCATGCCATTGTCCTTAAGACATAACGCTTTGGTTTCTCTTAGGATAGTCTCAATATCTTTAATGTCATATGATTCTGCCATACTCAATGAACAGGACATTAATTCTATGCCTAGAAACAGGAAAATCCATATAAAACTATATTTTTTCATTCGAGTTGGTTAATTAGTTAATTGTCTGATTATTAATAGAATTATGACCCGTATCGAATCACAGTGGTTTTGCACTTTTTATACATCAGTATTTGTGCCATCAACCCTAATTGTATGTATGTCAGTGTGTAATGTTGGCTTAAGCTATTTTTACAGAGTCTTAATAGTGTTGGGTATCGTACAGTTGGTGTTCGGATATGAACAATTTAAATGTTTGTGAAATAGAACCAAAATAGTGAACCTGTTTTTATCATTAATCAGAATTATTTGAATGAATTGGCATTCCAAATTTTTTCAAAGAAATGGCTAATCAACTTATTGCGTTGCTTTGATTGATATAATTCTGTATCTTAAAATTGGAATAAGTAAGATAAATACAAGTAACCTTAATCGAATTAAATGAATAATTACCTTGAAATATTTATTTTAGTTGTGGGATTTCTGATAGTTGCAATTGCTGCAAATAGAATCTCAAGGTATTTTCCTAAAGTTAAATTACCCATTATAACAGGTCTTCTTTTCATTGGAATTCTTTGCGGACCTTTTATTTTAAATTTTGTTCCACGAAAGGCCATTACCCAATTGCATTTTATAAACGAAATATGTTTGGCTTTTATCGCTTTTGCCGCAGGGGCAGAACTTTACCTGAAGGAATTAAAAGGCAGGATGAAAAGTATCAAATGGATGACTTTCAGTCAACTTTTTTTCACCTTTGGTTTGAGTGTGTTGGCGATATTCTTTTTATCTGCCAGATTGTTATTTATGGCACAACTCGATTGGCAGGTGAAGCTTGCCATTGCCTTGCTGGTTGGAACCATCTTTATTACCCGCTCTCCAGCATCTGCAATTGCTGTAATTAATGAGATGAGGGCGAAAGGACCTTACACACAAACTGCTATTGGGGTTACGGTGATAAAGGATGTTTTGGTAATCATTTTATTTACGATATGTTTTGCCATCGCAGGTGCTTTAATTTCTAAAGTTCCGTTTGATATTTGGTTAATTGTTATTCTAATTGGAGAATTATGTTTTTCAATTTTAATTGGTTTTTTGCTGGGGCAAACTATTAATTGGATTTTGGCTCGCGGAATTACTACAATGCAAAAAGCGGTTTTTTTGGTAGCAATAGGATATAGTATCTATCTTTTTGCTCATTTGGTAGGTGAACAAAGTCAAAATTTGCTTGGATTTAGGGTGTATATTGAACCTTTGTTGATTTGTATTATTGGAAGTTTTGTTGTTGTTAATTTTGGAAGTTACCGCCGGGAGTTTGTTAAAATTATAGAATTGGTTGTTCCTACTATTTACATTATTTTTTATACCCTTACAGGTGCATCAGTTTCTTTGGATATCCTGGCTCAAACCTGGGGTGTGGCACTGTTGTTCTTTGCAATTAGGCTGATCAGTATGGCTATTGGCGCTTTTATTGGAGGAACTTTAGGAGGTGATCCTTTCAGGGTAAACAGAATTTCTTGGATGCCGTATGTTACTCAGGCCGGAGTTGCTATTGGATTGGTATCTGTGGTGGCAGTGAAATATCCCGATTGGGGACCTCAATTCGGAGCGATATTAATTGGAGTTATTGTACTCAATGAGATATGTGGTCCGCCACTTTTTAAATGGTTTATATTAATGGTTGGGGAGAGTCATAAAAAGAAAGAACTATTGCATGAAAACAAAATTCAGAAAGCTATTATTTTTGGTCTGGAAGGACAATCGCTTGCTTTAGCACGGCAATTAAAGGAACATGGCTGGGAGGTTAAATTAGTAACCCGTAGTGAGGAGAGAGCAAATTTAGAGTATCATGGTGTTAATGTGACTCATGTGAAAGAATTAAGTATGGTTGAATTAAAGAGACTTGAAGTGGATAATGCGGATGCGATAGTGCTCTTGAATCAGGATGAAGACAATCTTAAATTTTGTGAATTAGCTTATGAAAAATTTGGTACAAGGGATATTGTTGTTAGGGTAAATGAGAGGAGTTATGTAAGTAAATTTCACGAGTTGGGAGCTCTGATTGTTGAACCCTCCACAGTAATGGTAAGCTTAATGGATCATCTGGTGCGATCACCAATTGCCACTTCATTGTTGCTTGGTATGGAAAAAGATCAGGATACTGTGGACATTGAAATGCAAAATAAAGAATTGCACGGCATCACTTTAAGGGATTTACAAATTCCTACCGATGTTATTATTTTGGCTACCAAACGTAATAATAACACCTTAATTTCTACCGGATATACACGACTTCGGTTGGGTGATGTGTTAACTGTTGTTGGATCTGTGGAAAGTCTGGAAAAGGTTCGTTTAAAAATGGAAGACACAGACTTGCCCGGTTATAATAAAGCTCGTTTTATGGGAAAATCAATTTCATTAAAAAGAAAGTCAATCAAGACAGATCCGGATTTACCAGGTTAAAAATACGGTAGTCCAGAATGCCAAAGGAACGACAGTATTCCAGATAACTTCTTCCCGATGGCGGGCCCGGTAAATTCGTTCATTTTCGACTTGAAACCGCATTGATTGCAACATCGCATCATAATTTTGTTGTGCTGTTATATCCCTTTCCCTTTGAATGTTATCAAGATAAATAATTACCTCACGGCTTTTATTTGGATTACTGTTTAATACTTCTATTAAGTCAGATTCAGATTCGTTTAAACGATTCAGGTGGTAAAGTGCCATGCCTCTTTGTAGTCGTACTTCCGATAGATAAGGTTTTTTACTCAGCACATGGTCAAAATCAAGAATTGCTTCGTCGTATTTTTTTAACTGCATTTTTGCGTATCCGCGATCTTGAAAAATGGTGGAATAGTAAGGCATAATAGTAATGGCAGTGTCTAAGTAAAGGATGGCTTTTTCATATTCCCCCTGCAATATCAGAGTTCTTCCATTGTCATGATATTCCATGTATCTTTCTACATTCTGTGAAAATACTCCGGAAAAACCGAAAACACCAATAAATAAAAACAGCAGATTTTTCATTGTAAAACAGTTTACGTTCTATTGAATTAACTCTTAAGTAAGAACATAAATTGTACCAAACTGCATAAAAAAACCCTCCAATTTTATTGAAGGGTTTGCAGATATAGAAGATATCCTTATGATTTCTTACAACATTCTTTTTTGCAGTCTTTAGGACATTTAGTTTCTGCCTTGGCTTCTTTAGTACAACAAGCTTTTTTACAGTCTTTTTCACATTTTTCTGCTTTAGCTTCCTTTGTGCATTTTTTTGCCTTATCACATTTTTCAGCCTTAGCGTCTTTGGTGCAGCAGGCTTTTTTACAGTCTTTTTCACATTTTTTCTTTTCAACTTTTTTCTTCTCCTGATCCTGTTTTTGATCTTGATCCTGAGACAAAGAAATTTGATTATCAAAGATTGAAATTACCGGTTGAGCAGCAAAACTTACTACATTTATCGCAAATACAAATAAGAGTCCAAATAATAACTTTTTCATGTTTTTTTTATTAAAATGTTAATTAATCCGTTTTAGTTTAATTTTGAATTGAATACTACAAGAACGTAAAAGATCTTTTTATCTCTTGTTAATGAATTGTTAAAGCATCAAAAACTCTTAAAATTTACACTAATTTTGAGTCGTTAAAAAGATCATAAGATCTAGATGTTAAGGAAGTATTAGTCTATGAGTTTGTTGTTTAAAAATACAATGCGAAAATTTAAGGTTTATAGAATCCAGATATTTATTGTTATATCAATAATTGTTCTGCTTCTTCTACTTTTAATTCAAATTAGATGGATAAGCAGAGCCAGAAGCTTAAACGAAGAGCAATTCAATCATCGTGTTGGCTTGGCTTTGCATGAGTCTGTCGATGAGTTTACAAAAGATCAGGAGAGTTGTGAGAAGATGCGGGAGTGCATGTCTAAATCGAAATACAATGCTTCGGATAGTGAGCTTTTAAAGATGGAGGTGAGCCGCCTGGATTCAATTATTCATCAGCAATTTAAAAATTATCAGATTCAATCGCCATATACCATTGAAGTATTAAGTACTGCTGACGAGCAGCCTAAAAGTAAATGTTTTTACTATAGTTTGCGTAAAGCATTAAGTCACGATAAGGCAATATTAAATGTCTATTTCCAAAAAAGAGAGAAAAATTTAATGGATAGTATGGGGAGTATGTTTATTTGCTCATTAATTCTTATTTTAATTCTTTGTACATTTTTCGGGATAACCGTTTTTTCATTGATAAATGATAAAAAGATTTTGGGTAGAACTACTGATCTGATTAATAATATAGCACACGAGTTTAAGACACCGATGGCAACAATTTCGCTGGCCAGTGGAATGTTAAAACGAAATAAGGTTTATGCCGATCCCAATCAAGTAGTTCATTATTCAAGCATGATTTTTTCAGAGAATAATCGCTTGAAAAGTCAAGTAGATCAGTTGTTAAAACTGGCTTGTATGGAACGCGGAGAATTGCAGTTAAATTCAGATCAAATAAATTTGCACTCCTTGTTAAAAGAGTGTTCCGATTTTATTTCCGTGCAATTGGCAGAGCGTGAAGGAACCATAGCGTACAAGCTGAATGCGGAAAATGATATGGTTTGTGGTGATAAAGATTTGCTGCAGAATGTATTGTTAAATCTTCTGGATAATGCAGTGAAGTATTCCGAATCTAAACCAGAAATAGAAGTTGAGACTAAAAATACGAATGGACATCTTTATATTGCGGTAACTGATAAAGGAATTGGAATGACTAAAGAGGAACAGAAGCATGTATTCGATAGATATTACAGAGCTCCAACCGGCGACCTGCATGATGTGAAAGGTTTTGGCATTGGCTTGTCCTATTCAAAAATGATTATTGATTCTCATAAAGGTTCAATAAATGTTTTGAGCAAAAGAAACTCCGGCAGTACCTTTACTATTGTTTTGCCATCAATCTAAAATTATTTTATGACCAATTCTAAAAATATATTGCTAGTTGAGGATGATCCTAATTTAGGTCTTGTTTTAAATGAATTTCTAAAAATGGAGGGCTTTTCGGTATGTTTAGCCCGAGATGGGGAGAAAGGATTCGAGTCTTTCTCTAATTCTAAGTTTGACCTTTGTTTATTGGATTGCATGATGCCAAAAATGGATGGTTTTACTTTGGGGAAAAAGATTCGTGAAATTAATCAAGAGATTCCCATTATCTTTTTAACTGCAAAATCGCTAAAGGAGGATAAGTTAAAAGGTTTTGATTTGGGAGGAGATGATTATATCACGAAACCTTTTGATGAGGATGAGTTGGTCCGAAGAATTAATGCCGTGCTAAAGCGTGTAAATACAGCACCTGAAATAAAAGAACAAATATTTAATGTGGGTAAATTTGTATACGATCATGCAAATCTTACTTTGACTTTAAATGGAGAAATTTTTCGGATCACTCAAAAAGAGGGTGATGTATTGTATCTTTTGCTTCAGAATAAAAATAATGTATTGCGAAGAGAAGATATACTGGTAAATGTGTGGGGCGAAAATGATTATTTTATGGGACGCAGCCTGGATGTCTTTATCACTAAATTAAGGAAGCACTTAAAATTGGATTCTACCATAAAAATTGAAAATGTGCATGGAGTTGGTTTTATTTTATCAGAAAATAATTAAAATCCCAAACAACACATCAAAATCCATAAAAGTTGTAATTTTGAATCTGAAATTTAAAATCTGCAATTTGCCATGAGCATACCTCAAATAATTGACACTATTCTAGCGAAAATTCCTGCTAACGTAAAATTGGTAGCAGTATCTAAAACCAAACCCAAAGAGGATATAATTGAAGCCTACGAAGGAGGATACCGGATTTTTGGTGAAAATAAACCACAGGAGCTGGCACAAAAATATAACGATCTTCCCAAGGATATAGAATGGCATTTTATTGGTCATCTTCAAACCAATAAGGTGAAGTATATAGCGCCGTTCGTGCAGCTTATTCATGCTGTTGACAGTATTAAATTACTGAAAGAAATTAACAAGCAGGCAGAGAAGAATAACAGAGTTATCAGTTGCTTGCTGCAATTTCATATCGCTTCGGAGGAAACTAAATTTGGTCTTACTATCGATGAGGCAAAAGAATTGCTTACTTCGGAGGATTTTAAATCATTAAAAGCGATTCAAATTGCCGGCGTAATGGGAATGGCCACATACACCAATAATGAAGTCCGGATCAGAAATGAGTTTGGTAATCTTAAATCTATATTTGAAAGTTTAAAATCAGATTTTTTTATTGACAGTCCTGAATTTAAAGAAATTTCAATGGGAATGTCGGGTGATTATATGCTGGCAATAAGTGAGGGCAGTACAATAATTAGAGTAGGAAGCACAATATTCGGATCGAGATATTAAATTCTGGGTTTTTTATAGGCTAAGTCAGTACTAAGGATGTAAATATCTCTTTTGAATTTACTATATTTGTTCGTTATCGATTGAAAAATATTAAAAAATCAAATAGCATGATTAATCTTGAAACCACCTATATGGGATTGCAGTTAAAGAATCCTTTAATTGTCAGCAGTTCCGGGCTTACAAATTCTGTAAGAAAAATTAAAATTATTGAAGAAAAAGGGGCAGGAGCTGTTGTTTTAAAGTCTTTATTCGAAGAACAAATTCGCAACGAAGCTAAAAATTTGATTGGTAAAGATCCTTCAAATACAAGTTATCCTGAAGCTGAAGATTATATTCAGACCTACATCAAAGGAAATTCCGTTTCGAATTATTTGACACTTATTAAGGAAGCTAAGAAGGCTGTTTCTATTCCTGTAATTGCAAGTATTAATTGTGTTTCTTCATCGGATTGGACTTCTTTTGCTAAAGAAATTGAAAAAGCCGGAGCCGATGCTATTGAGTTAAATGTGTTTATCGTTCCAAACGACAGAAACATGAGTTCTGCGCAATACGAAAATTTATACTTCGACATATTTAATGCCGTTAAAAAGGAAGTAAATATTCCAATATCAATGAAAATTGGAATATACTTTACCAATTTATTTTCAGTTGCTAATCGTTTAAATGCTGACGGAGCAGATGCATTGGTGCTGTTTAATCGTTTTTATGAGCCGGATATCGATATTGAGAAAATGAAAATTACCAGTGCCGAAGTGTTGAGTTCAGCAAGTGATATTCGTAAATCTCTTCGTTGGGTTGGTATGTTGTCTGATAAAATTAAAGGAATTGATATTGCAGCTTCAACAGGTATTCATAATGGCGAGGCTGCAATCAAGCAATTGTTGGCAGGTGCTAAAACAGTACAGATTTGTTCTACTGTATATGAGCATGGTTTCGATCAAATTACCAATATATTGGGAGACTTAACCAGTTGGATGACCAAAAAAGGATTTAAAACTGTTGATGAATTTCGCGGCAGTCTTAATTATGGCAGTATTCAAGATCCTGGTTTGTATGAAAGAGCGCAGTTTATGAAATACTTTTCAAATAATGAAAAGGACGTTTTAATATAAAAAACAAAAGCCGCTTTTAAGCGGCTTTCTTTTTTCTTATAGTTGATCTATTATATGAATGGCTTCGTGAAGAATTCCCTTTTTTTCGGGAGATGCTCCTGAAATGGCATCTTTAAGTTTCGCCATCTCCACAGGCTTACTTTCTTCTGATATTTTTTCGGTAAGATTTTCTATTACTGTAAATGCTTCAAAGGAAGTTTCAAAATCCGACACAATTAACAAATCAACAAAAGTTGATATGTATTTTGAAAAATCAATACTGGTTTCCCAGCAAATTGAAATTAAAATTTTTCTAATTGTCAGATACTTTTCATCAGCGATTGCCTCTATAATAATTTTATCCGAATCCTGATTTTTTAGATCAGCAAGAAAACTATGGATTGCTGATTGTATTTCCTTACTGGAATTAGAAATCATCAGTTCTAACAGAGGTGTAATATCTTCTGGTTTTCCTTCTTCACGTAATTGATTGATTGAATCAAGTACCACTTTATTATCCAAAGAACTAAGTCCTAAGATTATGGAGTTGTGTAAATCCTTTTTACTAATATTGCTCATTAAATTGTTCTTTTTATTCGATGCAAAACTAGTAATTTTTATTTGTTTTTAGCCCCTCTCAATATCATCTGTTTACTAATTGCATTTTCATTAATTTATGGCTAATTGATTGGAACTTAATAATTGAAAGGATAGTCTTGAGTTGCTTTTTTTTTTACAAAAACTCAAAAGTTGTATATCTGCATATGCTTATTTTAATTGCAAGAAGTTAAGTGGCAATTTTATGTTTAATGATTAGGAATGGATAGTTTTGTGCGGAGAACATTCATTTTAACAGCAAAATGATCTTTTTCCATTTCATTTTGGATTGTGAAATATTCTTGAAAAAAAGATGTTATTTTCTTGAAAAATTGTAATTTAAGTTCGTTGAAAGATAGATGTTAATCTTCAGAATGAGTTCAATGAGAAAAATTATTTGGAGTTTAGAAATTATACTACTGTTCAATTCATGCAATTTGTTTTCATCAAAAAAAAATAAAGAGCAGGTTTCTGAGGGAGAATTGCTGGAGTATCAGTTGATGAAGGAAAATGCGGATAAGATGAAGAGAATTTTTTTTGTACTTCCCAGCCCAATTGAAATTTCATTATTAATTAAAAAATCAGGAGTTCATTTTAGGGAAGATTTGCTGAACAGCATGGAGAATTTACCGGGATATTCAACAAGCTCGTCAAGGGCGATAGCGCTGGGGGTTTATTGTGCAGATTTAAGCTATGCAAGCTTGAATGAACAATATCAGATCTCAATTGAGTATATGAATGTGTCCAGAAGTCTCGCAGAATCGTTAGGGATTCTTAGAACAGTTGGACAGGACAAGGTTCGTTTGCTTGAAAGCAATGTGACAAATAAGGAATTGATTGTTGATATTGTATCGGAGATTTATATGGAATCGAATCAACAATTACGAGAGCAGGACAGGTATTCACTGTCTGCTTTGATGTTAATTGGAGGATGGGTGGAGTGCATGTATATAGCAACTCAAAGTGTTAACCCCAATGAGAAATCACATGAGGAGTTAATCAAACAAATTTTAGATCAGAAATTGTCTCTTGAAAGTATAAAAACGGTGTTGCAGGACAATCAGGCTGATCCAATTATTAAACCCATTTACCAGAACGTATTACAGCTTGAGAAATTATTTGAAATGAGTATTAAAACTTCAGATATGAAAGAGGGGGCTGATTTTATTGATTCTGTTGATGAATTGGTATTTGTACAATTAGTTGCGAAAATAGGTGATATGAGGGATTATTTAGTTCATTAGTGTGAAAATAATTTAAGAATTACACATACAGCATTTTTAATATGAAGTATTATTTATTGTCAGCCTTACTTGCATTCTTTTTTTCTGTTAATCTTGTATTTTCTCAATGCCGGGATTTTGCAAAAGAACATTGTAAACCTAAACTTGAAAATTATATTCATGATGGTAATTACAACGGAGCAGTACTAAATCAAGACGAGGAAGTTGAATTGCATAAAGCCTTTTTTAGCGGACAAAAATATCGTGTAGTAGTTGGTTGTGAAGATAACATGCCAACAATACATTTTAAAATTACCGATTCGGATCTGAATGTGATTTTTGATAACGAGGATAGTAATTACACTGATTTCTTTGATTTTGAATTGGATGAGGCTAAAACACTAATCATATCTTTGGATTTTGTCAAAAATGAAGATATTGAATCCGAAGAGAAAAGCGGTTGTGTCTCTATTTTGTTTGGTTTGAAATTATAAGTAAAAAAAGGTTCCTTTAAGAACCTTTTTTATCTATTTTTTCATTTAAATATCGTCCTGTATAGGAAGCTGAACAATGAACAGCATCTTCGGGAACTCCCTCAAAAACAATCTGCCCTCCATTAATTCCACCTTCAGGACCTAAATCAATTAACCAATCGGCACATTTAATTATTTCCATATTGTGTTCAATAATAATTAGCGTATGTCCTCTTGATATTAGGGCATTAAATGCATCCATTAATTTATTGATATCGTGAAAATGCAAGCCAGTTGTTGGTTCATCAAAAACAAACAGGCAAGGTTCTGCTTTTTCTTTCGCCAAAAAGGAAGCTAGTTTTACTCTTTGGCTTTCACCACCACTTAAGGTGCTTGATGATTGACCTAATTTCACGTAACCTAATCCTACATCAACCAGTGGTTGTAATCGTTGAACAATTTTCTTTTCTGTTGTGCTTTTACCCTGAGAAAAGAATTCAACCGATTCGTTTACAGTCATTTCCAATACGTCATGAATGTTTTTCTGATTGTATCTAATTTGCAGAATATCATCTTTGAATCTTTTTCCCTTACAACTTTCGCATTGCAGGTAAATATCAGCCATAAACTGCATTTCAACCTTAATTATTCCTTCCCCCTGACATTCATCGCATCTGCCTCCGTCAATATTAAAGGAAAAATGTGAAGGCTTAAAACCACTATATTTAGATGCTTTTTGATCGGCAAATAGTTTTCGGATTTCGTCATATGCTTTTAAGTAGGTAACAGGATTCGACCGGGATGATTTCCCAATTGGATTCTGATCGACAAATTCGATGTCTTTAATAAGATGAAGATCTCCTTTAAGAGCATCGAAATGACCACTTTTATCGGAGTACCCGCCGTAATGTTTCTTTAAGGCCGGATACAGGATCGTTTTCACAAGAGAAGATTTTCCGGATCCACTCACACCAGTGATAACTGACATGATATTTAATGGGAATTTAATGTTTAAGCCTTTTAGATTATTCTCCCTTGCACCAATTATTTCAATGAAATTGTTCCATTTTTTTCGTGTGGTGGGCACAGGGATCATCATTTTTCCGGAAATGTATTGAGAAGTTAAACTTTCCGATGACTTTTTTAACTGATCAATATTTCCTTGGAATACGACTTCACCGCCAAGCCGGCCGGCGTATGGCCCGATATCGATAAGTTCATCAGCGGCCAAAATTATATCTTCATCGTGCTCAACAACAATAACCGTATTTCCCAAATCGCGCAATTCCCTCAAAACTTTTATGAGCAATTCGGTGTCCCGCGAATGAAGTCCGATACTTGGTTCATCCAGAATGTAAAGCGAACCAACAAGACTGCTTCCTAATGAGGTTGCTAAATTGATTCGCTGCGATTCTCCACCGGACAGACTGCTGGATAATCGATTAAGGGTTAGGTAACCCAATCCGACATCAGATAGGAAATTAATGCGGTTTCTAATATCTACAAGTAAGCGACTGGCAATTTTCTCATCGGTTTTATCCAAATTTAAATTCTGAAAAAAAACGTTGAGCTCATTCAATGGCATTAACACCAAGTCCTGAATGTTTTTATCATTTACTTTTACATAGCCGGCCTCTTTTTTCAACCGGGTTCCTCTACAGTCCGGACAAACTGTTTTTCCTCTGTATCGGGATAGCATGACCCGGTATTGAATCTTATATTGTTTTGCTTCCAGATATTTAAAAAAATCATTTAAACCCTTAAAGTGTTTATTTCCAGTCCATAGTAAAAGTTTTTCTTCTTTGCTCAATTCAAAATAGGAGCGATGTATAGGAAAATCAAACTTATCGGCAGAATAGATTAATTTATTTTTCCATTCCTGCATTTTCTCACCTTTCCAGCAAACAACAGCATCGTCGTAGATGCTTAGTGTTTTGTTTGGGATAACCAGATCTTCATCAATACCAATTACCTTTCCAAAGCCTTCGCAGGTTGGACATGCTCCAAGTGGATTGTTAAAGCTGAATGTGTGAACATTTGGATCTTCAAATACAATTCCATCGGCCTCGAAACGATTCGAGAAAGCTTGGTAATCTGCACTTCCATTAATAGAAAGCAGGCATTCACCTTTTCCTTCGTAAAATGCAGTTTGCAGGGAATCAGCTATTCTGTTTTGAGTATCTTCATCTGAAGAAACTCTTATTCGATCAATTACGATATGAATTGGCTCATCATCCTGAAGAAGACCCGGATTCTCAATTGCGTCAAAAATCTTATGGATTTCTCCTTTATTTTCTACTCTTGAAAATCCTTGTTGAGATAAAACTTCCAGTTGCTCTTTTTTACTTCGGTCGCCATTAAGCATTTCTGCTAAAATCATTACCGGAACACCTTCTTCCTGACTAAGGATATACTTCACAACGTCAGTAATGGAGTGCCTCTTAACCAGGGTATTTGAAATGGGCGAGTACGTTTTCCCTATTCTTGCAAAAAGAAGTTTAAGATAATCGTAAATCTCTGTTGATGTGCCAACTGTTGAGCGTGGATTCCGGGTATTTACCTTCTGTTCAATTGCGATGGCAGGAGGTATCCCTTTAATAAAATCAACCTCAGGTTTGTCAATTCGTCCTAAAAATTGTCTTGCATAGGAAGATAAACTTTCCACATACCTTCGTTGTCCTTCAGCGTAAAGGGTGTCAAATGCCAATGATGATTTCCCTGATCCTGAAAGTCCTGTGATTACAATAAACTTATTTCTGGGAATCTTAAGGTCGATGTTCTTTAGATTATGAACTTTTGCCCCTTTTATATAAATGTACTTTTCTGAATTCTTGTCCGCCATATTTATTATTCGACCCTGAATTAGGTTTCTTATAAGTTTACTAAAATCTAATCTACAAAGATATTTAACTTCTAAACATTTTCAAATCTCATTAAAAATTAGTTTATTGCATCTTGTTAGGGATATTTATTAACCATCAATAAAAAAGGAGACATTGCTTATAGAATAATTTTTACACTGTTTTATTAAATAGCTGTGAAATTGAGAAAAATTAATCCTACCGATTATGATCTCGTTAAGCAATTCATTGATGGTAATCATGATAGTATTGACACTCTTGTAACCCGACATAGGGACAGAGTATATACGTATATCTATCTAATTGTAAAAAATCATCAGCTTTCCGAGGACTTATTTCAGGATACCTTTATTAAGGTAATCCGATCGCTCCGTATGGGGAAATATCAAGACAATGGGAAATTTTTGGCTTGGGTGCTGAGAATAGCTCATAATTTAATTATAGATCATTTTAGAAAAGAGAAACAGAATAACACGTTCTCGAAAGATGATTATGAATTGGATATTTTCAATTCTTCCAAATATTGTGAAGGAAACTATGAAGATGAACTTATTCAAAATCAGATTCATGATGATGTTCGTAAATTGGTTGATGAACTTCCTGAGGATCAGAGGGAAGTTGTTATTTTGCGGCATTATAAAGGTTTAAGTTTTAAAGAGATTGCCGAACATACTGATGTTAGTATCAATACTGCTCTGGGGCGTATGAGATATGCCTTAATCAATATGCGGAAAACAATTGAAGAAAAAAATATGAGTCTTACTCTTTAGCAGGAATATTTTATCTAAAAATAAATTGACTGGAAGATGTACGTTTTCCAGTCTTTTTTGATTCCGGATACTAAAAGGAAATTTTAATCGTTAATAGGAAAATAGAAATAATTATTTGCCTATGAATGATGTTTATACTCTTTTAAATTTTGCCCGTAAAAATACAGGACAAGAAATGATTTCACTTATGGATCGGATTGCAAATTCTGATGTTTTCGAATCTGTTGAACTCGTTGAATATCTGGACAGATTCAAAGTGAAGTCTCAATCAAATCTTCTTCATCGTGTTTTAGGATTTCGTCAGTCCACAAAAAATGTGAATCTGAAATTGCCAGATATTGCAGAAATAGCATTAAACTAAGAAATAGCCGGAGTATTTGTACTCCGGTTTTTTTTGTTCTAAAATTTCCAATTTTAAAATAAAGATGTATATTTGATATCAAAATGATATCAAACTAAATTATTATGAGAGAAGAAAAAAGTTATTCTGGAAAGTCAGGATTTTTAATGGTTTTCATTGTTCTGGCTATGCTGGTAATTGGCATAGTAGGATTGGTAATGGTAAGGAATCCGTTTTTCGTTATTTTTATACCTTTGGTAATAGCTTTTATTCCGGGGTTTACAATCGTTAATCCAAATGAAACCTCAGTTTTGGTGCTGTTTGGAGCATATAAAGGAACCATAATGACTAATGGATTCTTTTGGGTAAATCCATTTATGGTAAAAAAGAAAGTGAGTTTGAGAGCCCGGAATCTGGATAGTGATCCTATAAAGGTGAATGACAAAATTGGAAATCCGATTATGATTGGGGTTGTTTTGGTATGGAGGGTAAGAGATACCTACAAAGCTGCTTTTGATGTAGATAACTTCGAACATTTTGTGAATATTCAGTCTGAGGCTGCTATTCGACATATGGCTGGTTCGTATCCGTATGATAATTTTGAGGATGAACAGGCTGAGATTACCTTGCGTTCGGGAGGAAATAATGTAAGTGAATTATTGGAAAGAGAGTTGACTGAACGATTGGAAATTGCCGGAATTGAAGTGATGGAAGCAAGAATTAACTATCTTGCGTACGCCTCTGAAATTGCGGGTGCAATGTTGCGTCGTCAGCAGGCAACGGCGGTGGTTGCTGCGCGTTTTAAAATTGTTGAAGGTGCTGTTAGTATGGTTGATATGGCATTGGAGCAATTGGCACAAAAAAACATTGTTGATCTTGATGAGGATAAAAAAGCAACAATGGTTAGTAATTTGATGGTTGTGCTTTGTTCCGATAAAGATGTAACTCCTGTTGTAAATACCGGAACTTTGTATCAATAATTAATTAACTATGGCAAAAAAGAAATCATTTGTTCTGCGTCTTGATCCTGAGATGTACAAAAAGTTGGAAAGGTGGGCTGTTGATGAATTTCGTAGTACGAATGGACAAATTGAATGGATTTTGAATAAAGCCTTGAATGAAGCAGGACGAAAAAAAGATAATGGCTCCGAAGATGCCAACAAATTAGAAGAATAAAAAAAGAGGGTGTCCAAAAAGTAAAGTTTCACTCGAAAATGTCATGTTGAGCGAAGTCGAAACATCTGTTTTTCAAAGATAAAGATTCTTCGACAAGCTCAGAATGACAATAAGATTGAACTTTTTGGACATCCTCTTAAGTTATTAAGAGGATTTTTTTAGTGATTTTTGCATGATGGAATTGCCATCTTTATTGGATGCTTCAAATCCCATTTTCTCCATATATTTTAGATTTATTCCCGTGTCGAAATAAACGGAATTGATATCGTGTTTCTGTAAAATATCACTTAATTGATTGTACAAATAAGCACCAACTTTAAAGTCGCGGTACTGAGGTAATGCATAATCCATTTCAATTCTTAGTTCTGTTTGATCTTTAGATCCGATAAAAATTCCTGCAACTGCCATATCTCTTAGTACAAACATTCCCAATTGTCCTTTTTCCATCTTATAATCCGGAAAGAAACTCTTAATGTCCTTTTTATAAAAGTCAAGAAAATGCGTTAACAGCTCGTCATTTTCTTTTATCTCAATGATTTTAAAGTCTTCTTTTCGCTTATACATTTTCTGCAGATTGTATAGGTTTGCGCAAACAATAAGAAAATTCATGATTCCAACAGGTAAGGAGCCAATTAAAAATCCGTAAGCAGAAAAAAGAATAGCTCCAGTCAAATTGTACCATCTTAATTTTACAATCGAAGTCATTGTTAAAGAAATCAAAACCAATACCGAGGCAGCATAGCCAATCCATTCAAGTAATTGAATGCCTAAGATGTTATATTCCAGCATAATAAATTTAATAGTGAAAAAATAAATTCTGAAGAGGGTTCAAAAATGGTTTGGATATTCTGATAAAAGCAGAAACCTTTCGGTAACGAAAGGTTTCTCAAATATACTAAACATTTTTTTCTTACAATCCGGTCATTAAAAATAATGGCTGCATTTCGAAGCTGTTGTATTTTGGTCTTAACCGATCGGTATTATAATATCGGTCAACATCCACCAATTTTTTAGAGCTTGTAACAATATCTATCGGAGCATTATCATATCTTCCATTTCGGAGTGTTATTAATCTGCCATGAACTCCTTTAATGATTAAATCCAAAGCCAGATTTCCAAATGCCATAGGAACTATGGAATCAATAGCATCCGGATCACCGCAACGAACCAGATAACCTAACTTTTGATTGATAACATTAATCGGTTTTGAATTGTTGTATTTTGGAGATAATTGTTTCAGATGTTCGGATACACGGTCACCAATGCCACCTAATTTTCTATGTCCGTAATCGTCTCTGACATCATCCTGGAAAATCATATCCCCGCCTGAGAAACTAGCTCCTTCAGAAATTAACACAACGGAATAATGACTTGGATTTGAGAATCGATCCTGTATCATTAACTCGGTTAAGCGTTCTATGTCAAAATTGTATTCTGGAATTACACATCTATTTGCGGCACCGGCCAGCGTTGGTAAAATTGCTGTAAATCCCGCATAACGACCGAAAACTTCCAATACCAGTAATCTTTCATGCGAACCAGCTGATGTTCTTAGGCTGTGTGTTAATGAAATGGTACGTGTGATACATGTACTAAATCCGATACAGTAGTCAGTTCCGGGAACATCGTTATCCATGGTTTTAGGTATGGCAATAACTTTAAATCCTTCTTTGTACAATCGCACACCATAGCTAAGAGTGTCGTCACCTCCTATTGGAATTAAATAGTCAATGTTCAGAAAAGCCAGATTGGCAAGAACCTCTTCCGTTAAATCATTAACCTCTTCATTGTATTTTTCTTTTAGATGAGTTGGAATTCTATCTCTTGATGTTTTTGAAGGATTTACTCTGGAAGTGTGAAGAAATGTACCGCCGGTCCTACCAACTTTGTTTACCAGTTCTTCACTTAATGAAATATAGTTCTCGCTGTTATCTGCTTTTTTATCACGGATAATATCAATTAAACCTCTCCAGCCTTTGCGAATGCCGATTACCTGATAACCTTCCCTTATTGCTCTAATTGTGACAGCACGAATAGCGGGATTTAAACCGGGAACATCACCACCACCAGTTAGAATTCCAATAATTCCTTTCGTTGATTTTGCCATAGTAAATATCTTAAGTAACTGAAAACAATGTAATATCAGTATAAGATATCATTTTGTTAAGGGAAATTCAAGCCAAAATAAGATGAAGATTCGTTTATGGGAAGAGAATAAGGTAATTAAGAATAATTCTAATTACTAAACGAGTAAGAAATAATATTTGCACCCATCTTTAGTGCTTTTTGATGATTAATTTCTGTATCGTTGTGAACAGAAGTATCTTCCCAGCCATCGCCCAAATCTGTTTCGTAAGTGTAAAAACAAACCAATCTGCCTTTGTGAAAAATACCAAAGCCCTGAGGCGGTTTTCCATCGTGTTCATGTATTTTCGGTAGTCCGTTTGGGAATTCGTACACTTGATGATAAATTGGATGAGAAAAGGGTAATTCAATCATTTTTTCGTTCGGAAACACTTTTTTTATCTCGCGTCTGAAATAGGCATTTAAACCATAATTGTCATCAACATGAAGAAAGCCTCCACCTTCAAGGTACTTCCTTAAATTTGTAACTTCCTGATTGTTCAAAACAATATTTCCGTGCCCGGTTAGGTGAACAAATGGATAGGAGAATAGCTCAGGACTTCCCACTTCAACAATATTGGCATCTTTATAGATGCTTGCAATATTGTTGCGATTGCAAAATTCGATGAGATTGGGAAGTGATCCTGGATTTGCATACCAGTCACCACCGCCATTGTATTTTAGTAAACCGATTCGAACCGTTGTGTTTTGTGAAAAGGAGCACAAACTAATGAGCAAAAAAAGCGCAGTATGAATTATTTTACTCATCAAATGATTATTGGTTTTCTAAACTAATGATATTACATGCAACAACTCCTGCTGTTTCTGTTCTCAAACGGCTTTCTCCCAGACTAATTTCTTTAAAGCCATTTTCTTTAGCCAGATTTACTTCTTCAATACTAAAATCTCCTTCAGGACCAATCAAGATTAGTGCATTTTGTTTTGCCCGGTAAAGGTTTTTTAGATGCGTTTTATCACCTTCGTTGCAATGAGCTATGTATTTTTCTCCATCGAATGGGGACGTTACCAAATCGGAAAATTTGGTTTGTTCATTTAAAATTGGATGGTAAGCTTTAAGCGATTGTTTAACTGCTGAGGTAATTACTTTAAACAAACGCTCATGTTTCACTACTTTCCTCTCGGAGTGCTGACATAGAAGAGGAGTGAATTCATGAATACCAATTTCGGTACATTTTTCCATGAACCATTCTGTTCTATCCATATTTTTTGTTGGTGCCAGAGCAATGTGTAATTGGTAATTCAGTTTCCCAAATTCCGTTTGAGTCTCGATACATTCAACAGTGCATCTTTTAGGATGAGCGTCAATTATTTTTGCTTTGTAAAGAGAGCCTTTGCCATCAATCAGATGAATAATATCTTCCTCTTTTAACCGAAGTACTCTAATGCAATGTTTTGATTCAATTTCATCCAATTGATAAAATCGATTCTGGATATCTGGTGTATAAAATAAGTTCATAAGCTTTCACAAGTAAAAAAAAACATGATGTTGCAAAGTTAGCTTATGTATTTCTTTTCAGGGATTAATTTGAAATAAAAATTTACCAAACCATAGGCTGGTAAATTGCAGCCAGAATAAATGTTAGAACAGAAAAGATGAGGCCAAACATAAATATGGTATAAGAAATTCGTAAAAAACGATATTTTCTACCCAGAACTTTTCCAAGAAAATACTGATCTCTAATTAAACTGTCATACAATTCATCGTAGTCCGACATCATTCCTTTTAATGCGTCTGAATAATCGGCAAGAGCCATTTTATGAAAATTTCCGAAAAACATTAAATTTACTCTCTTCTTTTTGATGTCTTCCTGCGAGAATGTTCCTGACGTAACAATAGGCCGGGTTGCCAATACAGAATAAGTAATGGTGAACAAACATACTATCAAAAGAATAACACAAGGGATAATGAAATGAGGAACATCCATTATATTTTTGAAAATAAAGAAGATGGCCGAGATGATGATTGAATTGACAGAGATCATTAAGTTGGCTTTTTTATCGGCAATGGAACTTAAATTAATCTGATTCCTTGAAGTTACTTTAAACATGGTTTCAATGCCACGCTGCGGAGTTTTTAGCTTTGTGTTCTGTTGCTCCAGTTTACTTACCATTTCGGTAAGCTTCTTTATTTCTTTAGTCTGAAAACCAGCCACTTTATCAACTACTTTTTGATAATTCACCTCTTTCTTTTTAGCCAAAGTTTTTTTACCGTAATTGGTATGATAATGATGATCTTTTAAAAAACGCAAGGTTTCTTCCCAATACAATTTGGGGTGAATGTCATGATGAAGAATTCCACTTCTTTCTTCTCTCAGCTTTTCGGATATTTTTATGTAATCCTTTGTTGATAAGTGGTGCAGATCTGCATCGCACAGCACATTACATATTTTTTCATCACAAGGAAGATGCGGCATCTTTGTGTGTAAAATAGCTTCAGTTATTTGTTGTATTTTTTCCTCAGGGTAATTTTTTTCTTCGAGAAATTTTCTGGCATGCGCAGCACTTATTTCTTCATGTTTAGCAAAGTTTTCATAGTAACCGGTGTCATGAAACCAGGCTGCCAGAATAAGATTTTCCATTTCGTCGGGAGACAATCCTGTTTCCAAACCAATTTTTTTTGCTTGTTTAACCACATTTTGAGTGTGTTCCAAATTGTGATAGGTAAAGATTGGCTGGTGGGTACTTTCGATTAAATTAGTAACAAATGTTTCCGCTTCATGGATGATATTCATTTCTCTTCTTTTTTCTAATGTTGGCTAAATAAAATTGTAATGAATAAATATAGTCATTATAGTGGAAAACGATTTGAAAATTCTATAATAATGCCTTGGGTTCCTCTTTTTTGTTGGGAATTGAGCCTTATTTATGTAATTTTAAGTTCCTAATTAAATCCGAAAAAGATACACTCATATAATGAACAGATTTTTAATTTCCTATATTGTTCTTTTAAGTTTTCTAGTTTTTTTTGAATCGTGTAAGCAGAAATCAGCTGATACTAAGTTGGTATATGAATTGGATTCTACCTATCAATTTCCTTACTCTATATTGGAGGCTGATGAAAAATATGATTTGAAAGATGAGTTAAGAGAGATTTCCGGATTATCTTATTATAATGATCACAGTTTGCTTTGTGTGAACGATGAGAAAGGAATTATTTACAAATTCAGTTTAAAGAAGAAAGAGATTACAAAAAAATATGTGTTTGATAAACCAGGAGATTATGAAGGTATTGAAGTTGTAGGTGATCAGGTTTTTGTACTGCGGTCTGATGGAAATATTTTTGCAGTTGATCATATGAAGAATGAGGATATTTTATCTGTGAAAACCAAAACACAATTGAATGCAGGAAACAATACGGAAGGTTTAGGTTATGATTTCCAAAGCAATAGTCTTCTTGTTGCATGCAAAGGAAATCCGGGCATTAATAATGATTTTAAAGGGAAAAGAGCAATTTATAAGTATTCTCTCACAACGAATAAATTGTCTGATTCTCCTGCTTTTTTAATTGATCAGGAACAAATAAGGAGAATTCTTGATTTTGACGGATATACAAGTTTTTCTGTGACCTTGGTGGAAAGTATTAATCCATCACAAGGAGATTTTACATTTCAACCATCGGCGGTGGCAACGCATCCTATTACCAATAACTTATATGTATTAGGATCCGTTGGTAAATTATTACTGGTGCTTAATCCGGAAGGCGATGTTTTGGCTATTGTGAAATTGAAACGAAAGATGTTCAGACAGCCGGAGGGAATCTGTTTTTCTCCTGACGGGACTATGTATATTTCTAATGAAGGAAAAGGAAGAACTGCTAATATTTACAGGTTCAGCTACCACAAATAAACTGCAGTTGACGAATGTGATTGTATCTTAATTTTGATAATACGATGAAGAGGATTTTACTTTATATCGGTGTTTTTATTTCAATAAATACTGTATTTGCACAAAACACCAAGTTGCCGGAAGCTCCTGCATCAATATTGCTCGATCATTCCATTTTTTTTATTGGTGATGTTGGTGAATCGGCTATTGTTGATTCAAATATCGACATGCTAAAAGGTCAAATGAATGAAGTTGGGAAGAAAGGGACACTCGTATTTTTAGGCAACACTTTCCCGAAAGGATATTTAGAGGATGAAATGGAGGACATAGACGCAGAGAATCCTGATTTAATGAAACTTTTGCATTCGATAAAGGATTTTAAGGGTGAACTTATTTTTATTCCGGGCGAAAAAGAATGGAACGAGGGACGACGTCATGGATGGGAAGCTTTACTGAATACTGAGACATTTATAGAGGATTATTTGGATCGGGGAGATGTTTTTCTTCCTTCGGGAGGTTGTCCCGGCCCAGTTGAGATAGATTTAACGGATGAAGTGGTTTTACTGATTGTAGATTCACAATGGTGGCTTCATTTGGGAGATAAACCGGAAACGGAATGTGATCTGGAAAGCAATGATGATTTTTTAATTCTATTAAATGATGCCATAAAGAGGAATAAGAATAAGAAAATTGTTTTTGCCACACATCATCCTATTTACAGTGCAGGAAAGCATGGCGGAAATTTTGCTTTTCCGGGTCCTGTAGAGTTGTATCGGAAACTTTTTGGCACACCGCAGGATTTCGCTTATCCTTTTTACAAGCAAATGAGGTATATGTCCCGAAAAGTAGGAGTGGGATACGATAACATTATTGTTGTTGCGGCTCACGATAATAGCTTGCAGTTTACTAAAAAGGACAATTCATTTTTTGTTGTTTCAGGATCGGGGAGCAAGAGCGACTATGTGTCAAAAAATAAAATGGATATTGCTATGCGTGAGGTTGGTTTCTCGAGAATCAACTTTTACTCGAATGATGAGGTTTGGCTGGAATTTTGGTCGGTGGGAGCTGAAGGAGTGGAAGAGCCTCATTTGGCATTTCGGGAAAAACTTTATACTAAGCAAGTTCCTTCTAAGGAAGATTTAATTAGCAAATACAAAGAGATCAATTATTCGGATAGTACTATTTCAGTTGCTGCAAGCACATTTTATGAAACAGATGGAAAATTAAAAACAAAAATTTTAGGGCAGAACTATCGAAAAGATTGGGCTACTCCTATCATAGTCCCGGTTTTTGATATTGCAACAGAAAAAGGCGGATTAAAAATTCTGAAAAGAGGAGGAGGACAGCAAACCAGATCATTGCGGCTAGAGGCCAAAGATGGAAAGCAATTTGTGTTGCGGTCGGTAGAAAAGTATACCGAAAAAGCAATTCCTCCAGGGTTGGAAGGAAGCTTTGCGGCCAAAATTGTACAGGATGGAATTTCAGAATCCTACCCGTATGCGGCTTTAGCCGTTCCCAAAATGGCAAAAGCAGTGGGTGTCTATCATACCAATCCAAAAATTGTTTACGTTCCCAATGATCCTCGCTTTGGAATTTATCAGGATGGTTTTAAGAATGAATTGTTTCTTTTCGAAGAGCGCCCCAACGGCGATGTATCTGATATGGATAATTTTGGGAACTCCCATGATATTTTAGGAACAGATAAGTTGCTTAAAAAGAGATTCAAAAATTCAGACCTTCAGATTGATGAAACTGCTGTGCTGCGTGCCCGTTTATTCGATATTTTCTTAAATGACTGGGATCGGCACGATGATCAGTGGAGGTGGGCAACCTTCAAAAAAGATGGCAAAACTATTGCGAGGCCGATTCCAAGAGACCGCGATCAGGCTTTTTTCTTTAGCGATGGAGCAATCCCCTGGTTGATTCGAAGAAAATGGGCTATGCCTAAATTTCAATCATTCGATTCAATTGTCGAAAATGTGGTAGGACTTGGTTTTAATGCCCGTTATTTTGATCGAAACTTTTTACAATCCAAGGATAGAAATGATTGGATTGAAATGGCAAAGGAACTTCAAAGCAAGTTAAGCGATAGTATTATTCAAGAATCAGTGAAAGCTTTGCCAAGGGAAGTCTATGCAATTTCGGGTGACGAAATTACACAAAAGCTAAAGGCTCGAAGAGATCAGCTACCAACATTGGCAGAGGAGTTTTATGAATTTTTGGCGAAAGAAGTTGATGTTGTAGGTACAAATGATAACGAGAGTTTCGATATCAACTGGATTGGAAATGGAAAATTAATTGTTGAAAGCCATCGGTTAAGCAGTAAAGGGAATAAAAAGGAACTGTTGTATCGCAGAACTTTTAGTAAGGATGAAACCAATGAGGTGAGAATTTTTGGACTGGATGGAAAAGATAAGTTTGAGGTAAATGGAAATAACAAAAATGGAATAAAGCTTCGGATTATTGGAGGAAAAGGAAAAGATAAGTTTAAACTGGCAGATACAGGGAAACAAAATCTGCTTATTTACGATAAATCAAAAACCAGAATTAAGGGCGATGGAGCTTACAAAAAGAGATTTGGGAAAAGTTCTGAAGTAAATTCATACGATAGAAAAGCATTTAAGTATAATGTTGTAAGCCCTGGTGCGAACCTTAATTTTGTTAGTGATGATGGTTTGGTTTTAGGTGCAGGTGTAAATGTTAAAACCCAAGGATTTAGGAAAGAACCATACGGATCATCTCATAAATTCATTGTTAATTATGCATTTGCATATCCATCGGTAGAGTTAAAATATTCCGGTGAGTTCAAGCAGGTGTTTCGAAAAACTGATTTTCTAACAGATATTCATTACAATACACCTAATTTTCAGGGCTACTTTTACGGATTGGGAAATGAAACAGAAAATTCTAAAATCGATGATGATGCTTACAACAGGATTCGAATGGCTCAGTTTTTTATTCATCCGCAATTAAGACAACAAGTTGGGGAGAAACATTTTATTTCAATTGGTTCATTTTATCAGCAGCTGGAGTTGAAAGCTACACCGGATCGTTTTGTAACCGATTTTACCAATCCTGACAATGATTTGAATCCTTTAACCGATTTTAATACCAGAAGATATTTAGGCCTTAGTGCTAATTATTTGTGGGATTCACGGGATAATAAGGTACTTCCTTCAAGAGGAATTTATTGGTCATCCAGTTGGAAATACTATAAGGGATTGGAGAGGAATGATAATAATTTTCATAAAATGGAGACTGATATGCGAATGTATGTTAGTTTTGGCAGACCTCAAAGAACAATATTGGCATTGCGTGCCGGTGCCAGTCATAACAGCAGTGGATATTCATTTTTTCAGGCGAATAAATTAGGTTTAAAATCAAATCTAAGAGGATATCGTCAGGATCGATTCGCAGGGGATGATATTGTATTTCAAAATACTGATTTGAGACTTAGGATTGCTCGTTTTAAATCTTATTTTTTGGGAGGTGAAGTGGGTATTTTAGGTTTTAATGATTTTGGCAAGGTCTGGGTTGATAATGAGAGCTCTAACAAATGGCACCATGGATATGGAGGAGGAATTTGGCTCGCACCTTATAAATTAATGGTAATTACTGCTAATTTTAGCCATTCAATTGAAGATGATATTCTTTCTATCGAATTTAAATACTTGTTTTAGTGATTTAATATGATAATTGGATAAAACAATACATATTTACATTGAAAATAATAAATCAGAATAATGGAGGAAGAAAAGCCTGAGTTTAGTAATGGGAGAGTACTGTTGGTAGAGGACGATTTTGTGAATGGTAAAATCATATCCCGTCTGTTGGAAATGGATAATATTCCTACCCATTGGGTGAAAAATGGCCGGGAAGCTCTCGATTTTTGTCAGGAAAATAAAGAATGTGTTTTGATGGTGTTTATGGATTTGCAAATGCCAATAATAGACGGTTATCAGGCAACCGTTGCATTGCGTAAGAATGGGTTCAACAGGCCGATTATTGCTATGACAGCAAATGCTTTTTCGGATGACCATGTGAAATCTGCTGAAGCAGGTATGGACGATTTTATTATGAAACCAGTTTCAAAAATGGAGTTGTTCATGATGGTTGAAAAGTGGATGAAGCGGGAAAGAAAGAAATAAAAATTATATTACAGAATAAATTGTTTGGTTCCTTAGAATCAGGAATCTGATTTTTTGTGAAATGTTTAAGAATATATTGCCTTAAAACAAGAGGAGTAAAGCATGATAGTTTGTATAGCTGAGAAACCAAGTGTAGCACGTGAAATTGCCCTAATATTGGGTGCCAAAAATAAAAAAGATGGATATTACGAAGGAAACGGATATCAAATATCATGGACTTTTGGTCATCTGTGCGGCTTGAAAGAACCTCATGAATACAATCTTAATTGGAAATACTGGCATTTAAATGATTTGCCAATTATTCCTCCGCGTTTTGGAATTCGGGTAATTCCCGATAAAGGCGTTCAGAAACAATTCGATACTCTTAAAAAGCTAATTGCCAATGCCACCGAAGTGATAAACTGTGGTGATGCCGGAATAGAAGGGGAAGTAATTCAACGATGGGTTTTGCACAAAGCTAAGTGTAAGGTTCCCGTTAAAAGACTTTGGATTTCATCTCTAACCGAAGAGGCTATTCGTGACGGCTTTAATAATTTACGTGATAGTAAGGAGTTTGATAAATTATATGCTGCAGGATCATCAAGATCGATTGGCGACTGGCTGTTGGGAATTAATGCAACACGACTTTACACACTAAAATACGCAAACGGTAAGTCGGTACTTTCCATTGGCCGTGTGCAAACGCCTACTTTGGCTTTAATTGTAAATCGTCAAAAAGAGATTGATAATTTTATTCCTCAAACTTATTGGGAGCTAAAAACCACTTATCGTGATGTGAGTTTTGCTGCAACTCATGGGCGGTTTGAACAAAAAGAGCAAGGAATTGAGTTCCTTGATAAAATTAATTCGGAGCCATTCGAAATTGTTTCTGTTGAGAAAAAGAGTGGAACAGAACTACCTCCCAGATTATATGATTTAACCTCGTTGCAGGTAGATTGTAACCGGAAACTGGGTTTTTCGGCAGAAGATACACTGCGAATGATTCAAAGTTTGTACGAGAAGAAATTAACCACTTACCCAAGAGTTGATACGACTTATCTTACGGATGATTTGTATAAAAAAATACCGGGAATTCTTCAAAAGCTAACAGCATTCAGCGAGTTTACAGAGCCGCTTTTAAAAGCAAAAATTAAAAAATCGAAAAAGGTTTTTGATGATAAGAAGGTGACCGATCACCACGCCATTATTCCTACAGGTGTTGTGCCGGGTACTTTGTCGTATGATGAGAAGCAGGTTTACGATATTGTTACACGACGGTTTATTTCGGTATTTTATCCGGATTGTAAAGTGAGTAACACCACCGTTTTAGGAAAGGTGACTACTATAGATTTTAAGGCAACGGGAAAACAGATTTTGGAACCAGGATGGCGTGTTTTATATGCTAAAGACGGTAATATTGGCGATGGAGTTATTCTTCCTGATTTTGTGAAAGGGGAGAGTGGAGAACATACGCCCGATTTGGCCGAGAAACAGACGCAGGCTCCTAAATATTATTCAGAAGCAACTTTGCTTCGTGCCATGGAAACCGCCGGCAAACAGGTCGATGATGATGAGTTAAGGGATTTAATGAAAGAGAACGGAATTGGCCGTCCTTCCACCCGGGCGAATATTATTGAGACTCTGTTTAAAAGAAAATACATCAGAAGAGATAAAAAGCGACTTGAGGCTACGGTTACAGGTGTTCAGCTAATTGATACGATTCAGAATGAGCTGCTAAAATCGGCAGAACTAACCGGACAATGGGAAAAGAAACTTCGGGAAATTGAGCTGGGCAACTACGAAGTAAATCAGTTTATGGCCGAATTGAAAAATATGGTTGTAGGAATTGTTTGGGATGTAAAATCGCGGAAAAACATCAATCAAATAGAAGTGATTGATGAGGAGAAGGAAAAAGAAAAGGAAAAGCAAAAAGCGAAGGTAAAACCAGCAATCAAGAAAGAATTAACTTGTCCTAAATGCGGAGAAGGGAAGATTTTAAAAGGCAATAATGCCTGGGGATGCTCCAATTGGGGAAATGGATGTAAAATTCTTATTCCTTTTGAATTTGAAGGAAAGAAATTAACCGATAAACAGGTTGAGGCATTGGTGCTGAAAAAAATAACGCCCAAAATTAAGGGATTCGAAATTGATGGGAAAAAGCAAAATGGACAATTAGGCTTAACACCCGATTTCAGTATCGAGTTTATAGCCGGGGAAGCAGAATCATGGACTTGTCCGGTTTGCAAAACAGGCACACTCTTAAAGGGGAATGCTGCTTATGGTTGCTCCAATTACCGAAATGGCTGCAAGTTTATTGTTCCTTTTGTTTTTATGGAGAAAAAATTGAGCGAAGCTCAAATAAAATCGTTGGCAACTAAAGGAAAAACACCTCTGATTAAAGGTTTTAAAGATCCACAATCGCAGGAAACTGTTGATGGCAAATTAATCTTGGATAATCAGGGACAGATTATTTTTGGGAAGCAGTAATTAACACGTATTTTTATTTTAGCTGAAAATTCTAAAGGTGCAATTTAAGAGTATTTATGGTATTGTAAACATTCCATCAAAATAGAATTTTTCATTTTTCTTGGCAAAAGAGAATACAAGTCCGTAAGCTCCTTCAGGTGCTGTTTTCCATTTAATATTATAGCTGACTCGAATAATACTATCATTCATAAATGTTGAAAATTCCTTGTTCGTTAGGTTGTCCAGATGCATTAATTTATCAAGATAATTTTGAAAAATAATTTTTGATTGATAGAATTCTTTTTCATCATTATTCTCAGAAATACAATCGACACACTGAATTGTATCAAATGAATTATTCACTAAAAATTCTAAATTGCCTTCTTCAATAGCAGCGGCAAATTTCATCCATAAACTATCCGCAAAAGAAATATTAGATGAATCCTTGATTTTATTATTTTCCTTATTTGAAGAATATGAACATGCAAGTAATAATTGAATTATTAAAATTGATGTAAGTATTTTGAAATGTTGAATCATAGTGTTCTTGTAATAATCAGTTTGAAAATATTACACCTACTTTACCTCCTTATATTTCTTTGGATACTCGTAAAAAGCCAACTTGCCTGTTCTAGCTTCAATATCAGACCATTTGTCTATTTGGAAATCGATACCAATTACTGTGCAGGTTGGAACATTGTGATAGAACTCTTCGGTTAGGTTAAAGGCTAAATATTCAATGCTGGGGTTGTGCCCAACCACCATAACTGTTTCATTTTCTTTTCCCAGTTTATCGAGTAAGCCTAGAAATTCGTGAGTGGTGAAACCATCGTATAAATCGTCATTCTGTTCAATTTTATCAATTGGGTATTGCAACACATCTGCAAAAAGCAAAGCAGTCTGAATAGCCCTGTTAGCCGGACTCGAAATCATCAAATCAGGAATGATATTCTTTAAAAACAGCTTGTTGGCAATCAATTTGGAATCATTTATTCCTCTGTTAACCAAGCTGCGCTGATAGTCTGAAATGTCGTATCGAATAACTTCTGTTTTAGCATGTCTTACAAGAATAAGTCGTTTCATTGGGCTTTAGTTTGGGTTAGAACAATACAAATTTACACGGAATCTTTTGCGGCCCGGTTTTTTCTCGATTTGCTCGCTGTTTCTTTTTTGTTTAAGTATGCGAAAATTTCCTTCTGCGATTGAATTTTCTTTACTTTTCCATTGATTGGAATAGGCAGGTTATTCAACTTTCCGTCTAATATTCGGGCACTAACATTATCATTAAGCTGTATGTTTAAGATATCAATCAATTCTTTTTTTATTTTCTTATCCTGAATCGGGAAGGCACATTCAATTCGTCGGTGCAAATTCCGATTCATCCAATCGGCCGAAGACAGGTACAGAAGTTCTTCTCCTAAATTGTGAAAATAAAAGATTCTTCCGTGCTCCAGAAATTGATCGACAATACGAATAATCCGAATGTTTTTTGCGTATGTTTTATTCGGTTTCAAACAACAAATTCCGCGAATAATAAGGTCAATTTTCACCCCGTTTTCACTGGCTTCATATAATTTAGTGATCATGTCGCGTTCCTGAAGGCCATTCATTTTCAGAATAATATAGCCTTTGTGTCCTTTTTTTACATTTTGAATTTCCTGATCAATTAATTCAATTAAGCTTCTTCTCAAATTAAATCGGCCAACCAAAAGTTTTCGGAACTCATATCCCTCGGTTTGATTTTCAAGATAATCGAAGAGCTGTTTCAACTCAGTAATAATTACTTCATTTGAAGTTAGTAAACCATGGTCGGAATAAATTTTGGCTGTTTTTTCGTTGAAATTTCCGGTACTTAAAAAGGCATAATCTTTTTTATCTCCTTTACGCAATACCAAAGCTAGTTTTGCATGAACTTTCAGGCCGGGAATACTGTCAATAATCTTTACGCCGGCTTTTCGCATCTCATTTGCCGATCTAAGATTGGCTTCTTCATCAAAGCGCGCTTTTACTTCAACAAAGACAGTCACTTTTTTACCGTTTAATGCTGCGTTAATTAATGCATTTACAACGGCCGAATTATCAGCAACCCGATATTGGGTCGCTTTAATTTCTACAACTTTCGGGTCAACTGCCGCTTCGTTTAAAAAGCGAATTACATATTCGTACGACTGATAAGGAAAATGAAGAATCTGATCTTTTAGCCGAATGGTTTTAAAAACAGATTTATTGCCCTGCAAATCATCCACCTTTAAGGGGTGAAACGATTCGGGTTCCAGTTCAGGATATTTTGGATTTGGAAAACCGAAAAAATCCTGAAAATTATGATATCGGGCTCCTTTCACCATGTCATTGTTTTGCAGGTTAAAAGAGTCTTTTAAAAATTTCAGAAAATCCTTAGGGATCGATGCATCATATAAAAAACGCGAAGGAGAACCTGTTTCCCGTTTTTTTAAACTGTTCTCGATCATTTTAATTAAATCGCCCGAATACTCATCTTCAATCAGTAAATCCGCATCGCGGCTAAGCTTAAAACTGTAGCTGGAATCGATCTTGTAACCGGGAAACAAGAGTTTCATCCTCAATTTAATGATGTCGTCTAAAAACATGATGAAGTGCTTGCCATCCCTATCAGGCAATTCAATAAAGCGTGGAAAACGATGACTCGGAACTTTTATAATCGCATATCTGGAACGACGGGATTTGGGAGTACCTTCTTCCTCTTCTTTTTTTCTTTTTTTAAACAATTTAACCGCAATATAAATCACGTTATTTTGAAGAAAAGGCTGAATCTGCTTTTTTAATAATAGTATGGGTTGAACATGAGGCAACAAATTATCAAGAAAAAAATCTTTTACGAACTGATGATGTTCTTCGCATAGGGATTGGTCCCGAATCAGAATAATATCTTCCTCTTCCAATGCCGGAATAATTTCCTGCGTAAAAATGTTCCCAAATTCATTCTGCTGACGATCAACTTCAGCATTGATATTTTTTAATATTGCATCAGGATTCTCTCTCAAAATATCTTTGTCTTCGGCAGGCAATTCGGTAAACCGTTTGTAGGTGCCCAAGCGTACCCTATAAAATTCATCGAGGTTTGAAGAATATATAGCTAAAAATTTAATTCTCTCGTATAATGGCAATCTTGTATTCGAAGCCTCTTGTAGTACTCTTTTATTGAAGGATAACCAACTTAAATCTCTATTTAAGAACTGATATTTTTGCATATGATGATTGACTATGGACTGTTTAACTAGTAAGATAAAATTAATCAATTTTTTGTTTCCACAGCAATCAATCTCAGCTAATACAAGGAGATTTTGAAGAATTGGGTGCTTTTTGTATGCTAAAGGCAGTTCGGGTTTACTAACTTTTAGTTGTTGAAATTTTTACATTGGCATAGCTCAGGTTCTTGAAGAAATTGGAATAGGCATCGTCCTTTTTAATCGACATTTTATGCTTTATACCATTTGTAAATTCAAAGGCTAATTTGGCATTCGTTCTCGATTCTCTAATGCGGACCATTTTTATCTCTCGGAATGTGAACTCCTTGCCATCCATTGCTTTAACCTCTTTATATTTGAAAATTGTGACAATCGTAAGACCTAGGCTGATTATTAGGATCGATAAGAAAAAAATCATTTCGTAATTTGCCTCATCTTTGTATGCACTGTAAAGATTTAGCGAATTTGATACGATTAATATTGGAATAAGAATAACAGGTACAGCAAAACTAAAAAGATTCTTTTGGAAACTTAGTTTGGTGTAAGAGAAAAAAATATGACCGTTAAATGAGAACTTTGCTTTTACGGACTGATGATTAGTGGTGTTCATTCTTCTGCCTGATTATGAAACGTAATTGGGTTTTGTGTTATGTTCATGTAAATATATAAAAATTTTACAATATGGAATTAGTTATAGTGTGTTTTGTATTTATTTCTGATTGTTTGTTTTTTTTTAATGTTACATGCAAACTATCTGATTATTAGAAGATACATTTTTTTTGTGGGTTTTCTCAAACTAAATTTTTATGGAGAAGAGTTAGGGATCCTTTTTAGGTTGATTGTAACAATGGTGTTGAATTTTGATTGGAAAGATACTTAAATAAACTGGTCTTGTTTGTTTAACCAATGATTTACTTAATATAAGAATACAAAATCCCCAAAAGCCTGTATATTTGTAGTAACGATAAATAAAAAAAAAATGAAATGAAAGACGGAACAAAGAGGGCAGATATTCATCCAGGACTTGAGGTTCGAATTGTGCTGAAAGCAGATCAGCGGTCAGGAAAGTTGACAGAGGGGACTGTAAAAAAGTTATTAACCAATTCGCATTTACATCCGCATGGCATAAAGGTAATGCTTGAAGACGGGCAGGTTGGCCGTGTAAAGGAAATAATAGAATAGCAATATTATAATATTAGAGGCGCAGCGTGCTGCCCCTCTAATGAATTTAAGTTCTACAAATTAAATCGTTTCAGGAACTTCGTTTTCTGAGATCTCGGACAGATAATATATGAATAAGGATTTTTCTTTAACGGATCTTTAAATTCACGTTTGTCTTCTTTGGTTTCGTGCAATATGGTATTAAATTCCTCGTTCGATGATCTTACAAACATCACTCCATGGTGATATTCGAAAAAGAACCATGTAGATTTATCAATTTCAAGATACATAGTAAGACGGTTACCACTTCGTTTTTTGTCCAGTTCAATTTTACCTTTTATGCTTTTATTGATTTGTTTGTCGTTAATATTTCCAATCCCAATCTCTCCAATTGATTGATATGCCTTAGCTTCTTTGTCCCAGATAAAATCTAGATTATTGAAATACAGGGTATGCAAAAGTTCATTGGGCAGGGTTTTAAAAGTGCCGTTGTCGTCCATTTCCCGCACGGCTAATTCGGCTTTTTTGCGCCCCATTATTTCAGCCAGTTTTCTGGTGTAGTTCTGTTTGTTGATGTTCGTGTGTTTTAAATTTGCCTGCGTAAATGCTGTTTCCATAATCTTCATGGCCTGATCGTTCATAAAGAAATCAACACCAAAAATTAAGTCAAGGGTCACAAGATCACTCGACAAATCGTGTTCGATAGCTCCGGCTGAAATCTGTTTTATTTGTCCTAATTCGGCACCTAAATTAATTAAACCTTCTCCTCTCATATTACAATTGCCAGGATAGAAAGAAAGGATATTTCCGGTTGCGTCCATATCTTGTAATTTGTCTTTCGGTGCAATTTGATAGGCCTGCAAATTTGGCTTGTAGGTAAGAAATCCTCTGGCTTCCAATAGCACGTTGTCCGTGTAAAATATTCTACGAGATAAAAACGATGAATAGATATGAATGGAATCATTCGTTAAGAAAAAACTATTGTAAAGCATCAGGCTTTCATCATCGGTTACGTGCAAATCAACAGGGATGTAAATTTCTTTCGGATCAATCTGTGAATTGAAATCAAGCCATTTGTCGCCAATACTTTCGCATTTGTTATGAATTTTGGTCTGACCATGAAAGAAAAGTGATTTCTCGCGTGCTTCTAACCTAACTTTTCCTTTGTAATCAAAATCGGGACTTAAGCTAAACGATTTTTCTTCCGGTAAATTTCCCATGGCAATGGTTTGTCCGAGGCTGTCCACATCTATTACATCAAAAAACAGTTCCTGCTCATTTTCTTCGGCATCTAAATAAGTGTAACTACCCGATCCGGAATAGGAGATTTTGCTGTGAACATTTATGGCAGCATTAAAAATGTTGTGAAATGAATTAAGAGTGTCGGCAAGTACTGTCGAGTTACGAAGCGTTTGCATCTGCCCTTCCTCTTCAATGTTCACATCACCCTTATCAGGATAAATTTTTGCATCAGCAACGGCCAGATCTTTTACAAATTGTGCTTTAATCGTATGATCAATGGAACTGTATTTGGCCAATGGGGTGAAAAAGCTAAGGGAATCCTGTTTTAAACTTGTCGAAATAAATTTGTTATAGGCTGTTTTAGGTAAGCTTTCCATTTTATTCTGGTCCCACAAAGAGGCAAGTGTATTTTCATCCTCGTTTCCGAATAAAAGCTCCTGTTGATCCATTTCCCAACCAAAACTATTGATGTAGGCCATGTATTTGTTCGATGGAAACTCACTGTTGCTTCCTCCTGTTGTGCTTGTAAATTGTCCGGTTCTGTTGATAAAGTCGATATGTGCTCTAACATCTTTACTTTCGAAGGCATAACTTTCCGAATCTGTATTCTTCAGCTTAAAAACAGCTGTATCAGCAACAATGGTTTTAGGCGTGTAGGTAAAATAATCCGATTGAAGTTCCGCATTAACCAATTCCATGTCGCCAACTCCTGTAATTTCTGTTGGAGTAATTTTCAGCGTTCCGGCAAGGGTTGCCAGCTTTTTATACATGTCGATAGGTAAGGCCGTACTCTTCACGTAAAGTTCTTCTTTGTACGGATACCATGTTGCAAAAATTTTCTCGCCGTTTACCTCAGGATTGTTCATATGCGAAGCAAGTTCCTTTAATTCGAAACTTTCGGCCTGAGTGGTCATAATTTCCGGTCTGAATACTAATTTTTCAGATTTTGTAATAGAGGTAAGGTAGTTCAGTGTTCCATCACCAATTAATCCTTCGTTAGAAAGGTGTATGGTATCAGTAAAAGTTCCTTTCCCATAAACTGGCAATCCTTCTTTAGGTGTTATGTGGTAGAATCCCAGCGAATTATCATCATTAATACTTAGAGTTTCTCTAAATGTTGGGAATATGCTGTCGGAAACAAAAGTTCCTTTTAACGAAATGTCTTCCTTTTTAAAGTCGTTTATATTGTTGATTGTGTATGGATCAACCTTGAAATAGAATTCTTCCTTTTTATAAGCTCCATCCTGTATTTTTTTGCTGTCGTAGTACACAAAACAAGAATCAGAACTATTAAAAATCGGATATTCCGCGTAGTTTTTCAATCCCGACTTGTTGTTGGGATCATCAATTAATAGATTTCCTGTTATTTTTTCCAATACACTTCCCAATTGTGTTGTGTATCTTCTGCCATAGTTAGAAAGTGAGTCAGTTACAATGTTTATTTGCAGAGAATCAATCAGATCGAGGTCAATTTTGAACTTTTCGTAAGAGAAATTAAAATCTTTCCCGTACATATCCAGTAATCCGGCCATTATTTTTCCGTCGAACTGGAAGTCACGATTCTTTTTAAGGGTTATTTTCTGATGCTTCGGAAAGATCACCACATTCTGCGAATCACTTACAGCAATGTGTTTTACACCGTTAATATCCAAATTGTAACTTCCCATTCGAAGAGTAGCATCATCTTCATTATTTTCTGTTTGCGTAGTGAAACGAATTACATCGTAATCCTGTCGTCCCATTCCCGATTTAATGTAATCGGTAAGTCGTTGCTGTAATGTAACTTCATCGGTGTTTCTATTGTAGATTACAAAGCCTTGAAACGATAAGCCAATAATTTGCTGGCGCACATGGTTAACCGGTTTTTTAATGAAGTTGGCATATTCCATTGCGGTAAATGTTTCTACGTAAGAATAATCGGCATATTTACGCAGTAAAACCAGCGGATTCTCCTGATCCATGCCCTGAATTTTCATGAATCGGTTGAGACTAAAATAATTCATGGACTCAAAGTGTGCCTGACGACTGGTAGCGCCTTTCATACTTCCAAAGTGCATTAAATTTTCATCCATATTCCATATCAACATTCCAAAATCCATAATCAGATTGTGATAGGTGTTGAAGTAGGGACTCAAGGCAATTCCTTCTCCTTCTCGGATTAAATTGACTTCTTTTTTGTCTGGGTAGTATTGAAACAACAATCCGGGGTGATAAATTTGGCAGGTATCGATCAGGATTTCAATTTCGGTATCTTTTCCAACAACACGATTGTTGTTAAATGAGAAATGTTCCGATCGTGCCCTTAAAAATAAAGTGTCATGTCTGGATAACTCTATTACAGATGGGATTTCGGGACTTCCTTTTCCCAAAAATTTTGCCCCGTGAATGGCAACACCTCCTTTGTAATTAAGATTTTCGAATAGATTTTTAATCTCGATTTCTTTCTCGAAGGATTCAAAACGAGGATAAATTGCCAAAGATGGATCTTTCACCGAGTTCATCTTTTCAGAAAGACTGCCCTCAATTTTATGATCAAACAGTTCCTTGTTGTAATAGCTGACGGTGTCAACCTGGAAAGATGATTTTTGGGTGTCAACAGTGTAAGAATCAAATACGGCGTATTCTTCAGTATCGCTTTTCCCGGCTCTGGTCCATGTTACTTTTCCTTTTTTTCCTATCCAAATCTTTTCAAAAGGATGATAAATTCCACTTGTGCTGTAAATGCATGAACTGTCTCGTTGTGCGATGCAATATAGGTCTGCCTGATCGAACTGGATGCATAGTACTTTATCGAATAGAAACTTGAATTTTGCATTCTCACATTTCCATTTGGTAGCGTACGATTCATTTATTATTGTATCCTTTAAAAGGTTTTGTGTTTGAATTAGAAAGTCTTGTGTTGCACTTAACTTATTCTTTTTATCACTGATCTGATGGATTAACCCCTTCTCCCAATTGGAGTAATCTTTTTCGTCACGATTTTGTTGCTGAAACAACATTAGTGTTTCGAAATAGTTATAAAAATCCGGAAAAGATCTGGCCTTTTTGGCAAGGAAAATATCACATATCCGGTAGATGTTCTGTCGTCTGTCTTTTGTCATTTCCGGCGAAAACCAGAAAGCCGGGAATTGCTCTTTAAACTCTTTGCTTTCTTTTTTTTTGGTTGGATGATCCATGAACTTCAAAAATTCATCTTGAAAAATGATCGAGTCGTGGGAAAATGACTTGATACTTTGTGCTAAAATGGATTGGGTTGAAATTACTATTCCAAAAAAAAGAATAACGGGGAAGAGAAGCTTATTCATTGTAAATGAAGTTTCGGATATGGGTATATTTGCAAAGGCAATTTAACAAATTTGATGGGATCTGGAAAGTAAAACGCCGGTTCTCTGTCTTCTGTATAGAATAACAGATACCAGCAAAAATAGTGTGTTTTACTTTTTTATGAAACGAACAGCAACCCAATTCAGATCCACTTTGTGGCTGATGTATTCCATGTTGTTTTTTTCAGCTTCCTCTTTAATGTATTTTAAATCTTCGGTATAGAATCCACTCATCACCAATTCTCCGTTTTTCGGAAGACAGGCAACGTAATGTTTCATGTCATTAAGCAAGATATTTCTGTTAATGTTGGCCAAAACAACATCATATTGTTTTCCTTCCAATAAAGTGGCATCACCCAAAAAAACGGATACATTATCAGCCTTATTGTTTTTGATATTTTCCAGTGAGTTGGTATAAGGCCATTCGTCGATGTCAATTGCATCTACTTTTTCAGCGTTTCGTTTCGATGCCAAAATTGCAAGCAGACTGGTACCACAGCCCATATCCAAGACTGATTTTCCGTCCAGATCCAATTCAAGAATACTCTGAACCATTAACGAAGTGGTAGAGTGGTGTCCTGTTCCAAACGACATTTTTGGATCAATTACAATATCGTAAGGAACTTTTGGAGTGTCGGTATGGAAAGAGGCTCTGATCACAACCTGATCTGAGATGATAACCGGACTGAAATTGGATTCCCAAAGCGCATTCCAATCCTGAGATTCAATTGTTTTGTTCGAGTAGCTCAATTTAAAAGGAGCATTCGGCAACTGATTAATGCTAAGTTGCTCTACCTCTTTCATATCAAACAGAGGCGCCTGTATGTATGCCTCAACAGCATCTTCACTTTGTGTAAAACTCTCGTAATCCAATTCGCCAAGTTCTGCAATTAATATTTCTGCAATTTCTTCCGAGAAAGGTTGGATCTGACATTTCAGTTCGATATAATCCATTTTATTTGTCTAATAATATAAGGCAACAAGTTAATTTAATCCTGATCAAAAAACAAAAGCCGACACAAGTGTATCGGCTTTAATTATATGTGTTTACGCTATTAAAAAGCGGTAATAATTCCCATGAAATCTTCTGCATTAAGAGAAGCTCCGCCAATTAAACCTCCGTCTACATCAGGGTTTTCGAATAATTCTTTAGCATTGGAAGGTTTACAACTTCCTCCGTAAAGGATAGATGTATTGTCTGCAACTTCTTGTCCGTATTGAGCAACCAAAGTCTGACGGATAAATGCGTGCATTTCCTGTGCCTGAGCTGAAGAAGCAGTTACACCTGTTCCAATAGCCCAAACTGGTTCGTAAGCCAAAACAATTTTTCCAAATTCTTCTGCTGATAAATGGAATAATCCTTCTGCAATCTGGCTTTTTACAACATCAAAATGCTTTTCTGACTGACGTTCTTCCAAAACCTCACCAAAACAGAAAATTGGAGTTAAACCGTTAGCAAGACTTAGAGCTACCTTTTTAACTAACTTCTCACTGGTTTCGCCATAGTATTCTCTGCGTTCCGAATGACCTAGAATTACGTATTTACTGCCGGTTGATTTAATCATCGAAGCCGAAATCTCTCCGGTATAAGCTCCGCTAACTTCATCTGCACAGTTTTGAGCAGCAACACCAATTTTACCACTAACAAGTTTATTTACTTCAGTTAGGTGAATAAAAGGAGTACCAATAACAACATCTACACCATTAAGCTCAGTCTTTTCAACTAAATCATTGATTTGTCCCGCCAATACAATACCTTCTTCAAGTGTATTGTTCATTTTCCAGTTTCCTGCAACAATTTTCTTTCTCATAATCGTAATCTGTTTTTTGCTTCTGCAAATCGAATTCTTATCAAACAGAAAAGAACAAGAAGCAATAGCAAAGTTGATGTAATACTAATAATTAATAGATTGATATTTAGTGTTTGATGTTTTGTAATAGAGTAAGCTGCAAGATCGCCTTGAAGTTGCTTTGCTTCAGGAAAATCTTTAAAATGCCATTTGTCAAGGATAGTTCCTTTTTTAAGTAAAAGCAAACCTGGATTCGAACGAATGATTGTTTTTAATTGAATTTCATCGGTATTGTAAAATTCAAAAGGCAATTCATTAGTAGTTTTAAAACTTTGCATAGCATCTTCACCCGAAGCAGTCAGGCCAATAAACTGTATGTTGTTTTCAAGAGCGTAAAATGCAAGTTCTTTAATTTTTAGTAAAGCACTTTCGTTGATTTCACTAAGATTTTTCGAAACCAAAAGGAATGTATATCCATTGTCGGATAAAACCATATTGGTAATGTCTCCTTCTGTCTCATTCGAGATTGAAAAATCATGAATCGGAGGAGTGTATCCTTCTTTTATTTTTATTTGTTCAGAATCTACATATTTCCAGGTTGTATCCTGCCAGGGATAATTGGTTTCGTCAAACTCCTTTACTACGCCATTTTTTTCATATTTAAAAAGACTTCGGTATTCGTCAGCAGGAGCTCCTTCCGGAATTTTCATTCCATCAGAAATATTGGCGCCAATATGATACGGTCTAAAATCGATAAGAGGCAAATGACGATATGAGTAGGTTGAGATCCATATGGAAACAGCAAGGGCGAATCCAACCAGTAAATTTTGTTCCCAAACCGGATGCTGATTTTCATCTTTTTTCCTCCTCAAAAAGATCACTAAAGTGAAAGCAAGAATTACAATGTTTTTCCAGAAAGTTTCCCAATTGCTAAGAACCAACGCATCTCCAAAACATCCGCAGTCGGTTACCGGATTACTAATTGCTAAAACAAATGTAAGAGGTGTGAAAAAAAGCATAAACAGGAGTGCCAACCATGCAGTAATATTTTTTCTACTGTTGAAAATCAAGGCCATTCCAACAGTAAATTCGAGAGCAGATAAAAGAATTGCAAGAGGAAATGCAGTCTCCTTTAAAGCATCCATGCCAAAGGCCAAAAAATAATCTGTGAATTTGAAGGTTGATCCCATTGGGTCAACAGCTTTTACAAATCCGGAGAAGATAAAAATTAGACCAACAAAAAGACGACTAACAAATTGTAATATTCTCATAATTCAGCAATCTTATCAGGCGTTTTCGAACTCAATTTTAATTAAACCAAAAACTGCATAGTTAATCATATCGAAATAGTTGGCATCAATACCTTCCGATATTAATGTTTTTCCCCGAAGATCTTCAATTTGTTTGGTTCTGTTAATTTTCATCAGGATCAAGTCGGTATAAGAGCTTACCCTCATACTTCGCCATGCTTCATCATAATCGTGATTTTTGGCTTCCATTAATTCTTTAGCCTCAGCAAAATATTTTGAATACAACTCAAGAGCTTTTTCATTAGGGAGTTCATTTTCTGAGGGGCCAAGTTTCAGTTGTATAATACCCATGACGGCATAGTTTACAATTCCGATAAACTCATCCCGAATATTATCCTCGATCTTGCTTACTCCTTTGGTCTCAAGACTTCTTATTCGCTGTGCTTTAATGTATATTTGATCGGTTATGGAACTTGGGCGAAGAATTCTCCAGGCGGTTCCGTAATCGTGCATTTTTTTTGTGAAGATATCCGTACAGATTTTAATAATCGAATTGTACTGTTGGTCTGTTTTATTCATAATTAGTGTTAGAAATTTCCTTTGTAAAAGTAAGAAAATAGCTTAAGACATGGTATTTTATTTTACTTTTGCTTCGAAATTTGTTCAAAAAAAACGGTGATGCAAAATTACAAAACAAATTGTTTTAACAGCGATAATCTTTCTATTAAGTGCGGGGATCGGTCAATAAATTTTGAAAAGCCTTTGGTTATGGGGATTCTGAATCTGACTCCCGACTCATTTTATGATGGAGGTTCTTATCTTAATAAAGCAGCCATTTTGAAACGAAGCGAGCAAATTCTGTCCGAAGGAGCTGAAATTATTGATCTTGGAGCTTACTCTACTCGTCCTGGTGCTGCAGATGTTTCAGCTGAGCAGGAAATTCTCAGATTGATTCCGGCAGTAGAATGTATTCGAAAGGAATTCCCCGATGCGATATTATCTATCGATACATTTAGAGCCGAAGTAGCTAAAAGAATTGTCGCCGATTTTGGAGCCTGCATTATTAATGATATCTCAGGAGGAACCATGGATGATAAAATGTTCTCGGTTATTGGCGAATTAAAAGTTCCATATATCATGATGCATATCAAGGGAACGCCCCAAACAATGCAGCAAAATCCGGTTTATCATCATTTAATGAATGACATGCTTGCTTTTTTTCGATTGCAGATTAAAAGACTGAATGAATTTGGAGCCAAAGATATTATTATTGATCCCGGATTTGGATTTGGGAAAACATTGGATCACAATTATGAAATTATAGCTAATTTACAGGAATTTAATCAGCTTGACTTGCCAATATTGATTGGAGTGTCTCGTAAGTCGATGATTTATAAATTTTTAGGTGGGGATCCATCTATGAGTTTAAATGGCACTACTGCGTTGAATATGATGGCATTGGATCAGGGAGCAAATATTCTAAGAGTACACGATGTGAAAGAAGCTGTTGAATGCGTAAAGCTGTATTCAAAGATCAAATCCTCATTGCAGTAATATGTCCAATAAAATTGTAATTTTGTTAACATACTGAATTTAATAGAAAAGAATGACCACAGCATTTATTACACTTGGACTTTTTGATATTCTTGATATATTACTTGTAGCCTTCCTGCTTTACCAGATTTACATGTTAATTAAGGGGACTGTTGCCATCAACATATTTGTTGGGTTGTCTCTTTTTTACCTAATGTGGTTGTTGGTTCGGGCACTTAACATGGAATTGTTAAGTGGTATTCTTGGTCAGTTTATGGGGGTTGGTGTAATTGCATTAATTGTTGTATTTCAACCAGAAATCAGGAGATTTTTTCTATTACTTGGAACTAAATACAACTTAAGTCAAAAATTTACATTGAATAATTGGTTCGCTCTTGATGAAAGAGGAATTCCGGATATTGAAATCAGATCAGTTGTTAGCGCATGTGAACACATGTCAAAAACGAAAACGGGTGCTCTCATTGTAATCGCAAAAAACATGGATTTGCAAAGTTATGCAGATACAGGACAAATTTTAAAAGCAAGAGTATCTAAAAACCTCTTGGAAACCATATTTTTTAAGAATTCACCTCTTCATGATGGTGCTGTGATTTGGTCAAATAGTAGAATACTTGCTGCACGCTGCATATTGCCTGTTACGGACGATACGAATATTCCGGGCAGCCTCGGATTAAGACATCGGGCGGCGATTGGAATGACTCAGGCGACCGACTCTCATGTAATTACGGTTTCCGAGGAAACTGGAAATATCTCCTATATTATGGGAGGAAATATTAAGGTAAGGATTACGACAAACGAATTACGAACATTTTTGGAAGGCGATTTTTCAAGTTTTATCATTTAAAACCAAAGAAATGAAAATTGGAATTACCGGAGGATCTGGTTTGATTGGTACTCATCTAACAGAAAAATTGGCAGGAGATTTAAATGCTGATATTCTTTTGATTCCAAGAAAACTTCTTTATGGTAATGTTCAGGATCTTTCCGAATTTATTAAGTATTGTGAAGTCATAATTCACCTTTCCGGCGCCCCTGTACTATGCAGGTGGAATTCCAAAAATAAACAGGTTCTGCGCAATAGCCGGATTACTACAACTAGAAATCTTAATTGTGCTATTGCTTTGATGGAAATTAAACCAAAGCTATTCATTTCAACTTCAGCAGTTGGTATTTACGACAACAAACATACACACAACGAGTATAGTAAAAATTTTTCGGATGATTTCTTGGGTGAACTTTGTATTGATTGGGAAAATGCTGCTAATGAGATAAAAAGGCAAGGTGTTCGAACTGTTATTTTTAGATTAGGTGTTGTTTTGAGCGACAAAGGAGGAGCTTTCGCAAAAGTTCTGCCTATTTTTCGCTATGCCTTAGGCGGTAAATTGGGAAATGGAAGTCAGGCATTTCCGTTTATTCATATAAAAGATCTTATGAATGCTTATTCTTATGTTATTTTAAATAAGGAAATGGAAGGGGCTTACAATTTAATTGCACCTGAATTAATTACGAATCGGGACTATACCAAAGCACTTAGTGCTTTTTTAAATAGACCTGCATTTTTCCATGTTCCTGTATTAATTCTCAGAGTCCTTTTTGGGGAAGGTGCAAATGTTCTTCTTTCAGGCCAGCGAGTTGTGCCTGAACGTCTTTTAAGTGCTGGGTTTCAGTTTGTTTTTCAAACTTTGCATGCGACTCTTAATTCATTTTCAAGTCATAAATCATCAAATTCTTAATAGCCGTTTTCGGATAGTTAGTCGCTGTTATATGTATTCCTAAGGAAATTAAGTTACCTTTTATCATAAAGGGGTTGATTTTGTGATGCATTAGTTTTAATTTTGATTAAACAACCTTAGTATGAAATAAATAGTGCCCTGTAAGGGTATTTTTTTTCTTTTTAAAGTGTGTAAACCACTAACTCGAAACCTATGGAATTGGATTTTACTCCCCAATTATTGATTGTTGATGACCGTGCTGAAAACTTGGAATTACTAAAAGCCTTGTTAGGGAAGTTACATGTTGGTTTAGAGTTAATTCAATCACCAATAAAAGCTTTACAGGATATCGAGAATAAGGAGTATGCTCTTATCATTCTCGACGTTCAAATGCCACAGATGGATGGGTTTTTACTTGCTCAAAAAATTAGAAGTGGTTATGTGAATAAATCAACTCCGATTATTTTTTTAACAGCAATATTTTTGGATAAACAAAGTGAATCAAAGGCGTATGAATGCGGTGGTGTTGATTTTATTATGAAACCATTTGATAATACGATCTTAATTAATAAGATCAATATCTTTTTGGAACTATATAAAAACCGGAGATTGATTGAATCTCAGAATAAGAAGTTGACTGTCGCTCTTAACGAGAAGGATTTGTTGGAGGGACGTTTACGAAACCTTGCATCCAATTACCGATCTATTTTGGAAGGACAATCGGAACTCATTTTGAAAATGGATAGTCTCCATAGGGTGGAATTTGCGAACAAGGCATTTACAGATTTTTTCAATTATATCTTGGATGGAATTTCCAGAGATTCTTTGGCTTCTGTTAATTTAGTTTTGCAGGAGCAATTGATTCAAGGAATTAAGAAGCTGAATGGCAAGAATAAATTCACAACTTTTGAAGGTCATATCGTCAATTCTGCTGGAAATAATGTTTGCCTGGAATGGACTGTTTTTAAGGAGATAGAATTTGATGATACGCACTATTTGGCAATTGGCCGTGATGTTTCGGAACGGAAACAATTAAAAGATACATTAGTTAAGAAAGAAAGTGTTTTAAGAAAGATTCAAAAGAAAGCCAAAATAGGAAGTTTTGAATGGGATTCCTATTCTAAAATTATTCGTGGTTCAGATGAATTTTTACGACTCTATGATATTTCTTCAATTGATAAAGAAAATATTTTTGAGGAAATTAAGTTGAAAACCCATATTGATGATAAGGAGGCAATTGAACGCATGCTTTTAAATCTTCCTGAAAAAAATCAAAAAATTGAATTTGAACATCGATATATATATAACAGCGGAGAGGTTAAACATTTCAAAATTGAGATGTACAGTGAATACCGTGAAGCAGAGGACATATTTCATCTGTATGGTCTTGTTTCGGATATTTCTCAGAAGAAAGCTTTGGAGTTGACATTTAAAGAGAGTTTAAGTCTTGAAAATGATGCGTACAGTGACAAGGCCATTTTTGAGTTGAATGCAAAAAATCAAATCAGCTATTTGAATGATTACGCATGTAAATTCCTGGAGTGTAAAGCGCTAAAAGACTCTAAGGGAATGGAATTTACACAGTTTTTTAAGGGGGAGGACACTAAGAGAATTAAGAAGATATTGAATCTGTCGAGTTCTAAAAAAGGCTTTGTGTTTGAATTATTGTCAATTGTTACCAAAAAACATTCACTGAAACGAATTGTTTTAGCAGCTCATTCAACCTTGGTAAATAATGAAAAAGGTGTGCGTGGCATAATGATGGAAATAGTTACAAATGGTGAAGTTGAAAATAATTCTTTTGATTATAAGGATATTATAACCGGTTTGAAACGGCAGGAGCAGGAATTTGAAGATAAAACCAATAAGCTAAAAGAGAAAGTTGAACAAGAGCTTAGAATCAATGATTTTCATCGTCAGTTATTATTGAAGAAATCGGAGCTTGAATCCCTTGGAAAAATGGCAGGCTCAATGGTGAATGAGATCAATCAGCCCTTAACTGGAATTTCGATGATTATGGATAATATTCTTTTGCGTTTGTCGACGAATAATATTGATGAGGGGTACATCCGGGAAAAATGTTCGCAGGTATTTGCAGACATCGACCGCATCAAGAAGTATTTGTCTCAAATTGGCATTTATAACTCTTCTCAAAAGGAAAATACGCAGGAGCTAATTGATGTGAAAAGTCTTGTTCATGATTCTTTAAACCTGATTAAGAAACAATATAAGACACGAACTGTTGAGGTTTCGTTTGATGCATGTTCTGATGATTTATACGTAACAGGTAATAAGTATAAGTTTCAGAAGGTTATTGTTGATATATTAAACAATGCTTACGAATCTATTGAGTACAAACAACAATCTTCAGATGCAAAGAAAAAAGTTGAATGGATAAAAATTACTGCTGAATTAGTGGATAAAACTGTAGTAATAGCAATTAAAGATAATGGCTGTGGAATCGATCCGGATAACCTCAATTATATTTTCGAACCATTTTTTACGACCAAACAATCAGGTATTGGCTCAGGACTCGGGTTGTATATTAGCAAAGGAATTGTGCAGAAGATGAATGGGCAAATTTCAGTTAGCAGTAAAAAGAACGAATTCACGGAAATGAAATTGATATTGCCTTTTGAATTCGAGAATTCAAAAAAAGCAATCAAATTTGAAAATAATTAATCATCAGTAAAGTCTGCTTAGTATGGTGTCTATAAGTAATTTAAGAATATTGATTTTAGATGATGAGAAGCTGGTTCGGGATGAATTGGAGGAATTTTTAAATGATCCTAATTTTAGAATATTTAAAGCAGGAAGCCCGTCAGAAGCGTTCAATATTATGGATAAGAACGAGATCCATATAGCCATTATTGATATTAATTTACCTGAGATGAATGGCTTGGATGTTCTGGAAAAAGTGAAGCACGATTTTCCTGAAATTGAAGTGATTATGATTAGCGGATACAGTGAGATGGATTCTGTTATTCATTCGATGCGTTTGGGAGCCTCAGATTTTTTCACAAAACCTTTTCGTCTGCGTGATGTCGAAAGTGCAATCGAACGAACCAAAAAGTTTGTTCACCTAAAGAAAAGTTTAGTAGAGGTTAAACGAAACTACTCTATAATTTCAGAAGAGTTTTACAAGGCTATGGGATACGAAATTATCGGAGATAGTCCTCAGATGAAGAATTTAATTAATCTTATTGGGAAAGTTGCTAAAACTGAGAATACTTCGGTGCTCATAACAGGTGAAAGTGGAACGGGTAAAGAGTTAGTTGCCAGAGCTATTCATTATCTGAGCAGTAGAAAGGAAAATTATTTTTATGCCGTAAACTGCAGTGCTATTCCGGAGTCACTTTTTGAAAGTGAATTTTTCGGACACACTAAAGGAGCGTTTACCGGAGCTTCCGCATCTAAAGTAGGATGGTTTGAAGCTGCTAATAAAGGAACTCTTTTTTTGGATGAAATTGGTGACATGCAACTTAATCTTCAAACCAAATTTTTAAGGGTTTTAGAAGATCGGAAAATCATGAAAGTTGGTTCTAATATCGAAATTCCATTTGACACAAGAATTATTGCAGCCACGAATCAAAACATTGAAGGACTTCATTCCGAAAAAGGATTTCGTTTGGATCTGTATCACCGAATCAGTTCTTTTATTATCCATTTAGAGCCTTTGCGAAACAGAAAAGAAGATATTCCCTTACTTCTGGATTATTTTGTGAAATACTTTAACCGTGTAATGGGGAAAAGCATTAGCGAGATTGATGGTGCCGTTATTAGGCGATTACTTGCTTATGAATTTCCTGGCAACGTGCGGGAACTAAAAAACATGGTGGAACGAGCTGTTATTATTTGTGATGCAAATCGATTAAGCTTATCGCATTTCCAACTTACCCACCCGAAAGAAGAAAAACGAAGAATCGATTTTTCTACTGATGAAAATCTGGATCTGGAATTGGTTGAAATGGATTGTATCCGTAAAGCACTGGAAAGATCCAATAATAATAAATCTAAAGCTGCCGACCTCCTAAATATTACCTGGCAATCTCTCGATAGGCGAATAAAAAAATATAAAATTGAAGTTTAATATCTGATTCCGATCAGATATTTTTTTTCCTCCAAAATTGGTGAGTTGCATTCACGATTAGCTCTATTTTTTAGTAAAGGCATATAGAATCAAGATTTTTCAGGTTTTCTATTGTATCCGATTTTTATTGTATCCGATAATGGATAAAATATTGAAAAATGACTTGTTTGCAAGTAGATCAGGCAGTTAAGGTGATGGTTTTACTTTTCTTAAACATATATATCCGTAAACGGATAATTTTTTCAATACAGATTAATAATTGTTATTAATATAACTATCTGTATTTTAGATATATATGTTTTGTGGTATGTCGATTGATAAAGGAAGTATGTTATTATCAATTATTAGTGTATGGATTTGTTAATATTGGAAGGCAACTTATTGAAAATTATTCCTTCATCAGATGAACCTATGAATATCCTTTTTGTCAAAGAAAATAGATCACTTATTGATGAGCTGAAAGAATACATTCAGAGCTTAGATGCCAGAGCGTATTTTGCTGATGATCCGGTCGAGATGGAAATTATTTTAAATCAGACGACAATTGATTTGGTAATTTTGCCGTTGAAGGCTTTATCCAATTCGGATATGCTAAAATACATTAATGATAATTTTAAGGAAACCAAAGTTGTGATTACGGTTGACCGTGAGGAACAGAATTCCAAATTGGAAAACCGAAAAGCACTCTATATGAATTACGAACTGCTGCAGAAGCAACTTCGTTTATTCGACTTAAAAAAAGCTATTGGTTCCGGTCTTGATTATAGTCCGAACTGATATTTTGCTCTATTCACTTTTCAACCAACCATGTAGATTGATTAAAAATTTACAAAAATTGAATTTGAATCTCGGAAGCAAATGAAAGTTTCATTTGCTTCCGGTTCAAATTTTAAAAAAGAAACCTTAATCTCAATTGTTAAATTATAAAACTGAAGTTATGAAGCAGGAAGTTCAGGATGATTTAGTTAGAATTAAAGACAGACTCAGAATTCTTGATGACAAGAAGAAGAAAGTTGCCAAGATTATTGGTGTAACAGATGTGTATTTGTCTTATATTCTTAATGGAAAACGACCATTGACTACAACAGTTAAGTCAAAACTCTTTGATTACTTAGGCCTTAGTTAATTTTTTTGACCAATGCCGTTTAACTAATATTAATAATCAGGTAATTATTCATGACTCATGGAAGGATTACCTGATTTTTATTTAATTACAATCAGCATCTGATTAATTGATTGGATATATTTTGTAAATTGTATGTAAGTGATAGAACATCAGGGTTTAAGCAATTTTAAACAGTTTATTTGCTTTCCATTTTTTAATATCAGTCAAGTATGAAATCTGTATTTCGAATAGTGCTTTTTTATCTCTTTTTGTCTTCAAATTTAGCATTTGGTCAGGGACAGGCTGGGATATGGTATTTTGGTGAAAATGCAGGTTTGGATTTCAATGTAACCCCTTCCGTTGCGTTAACTGATGGTAGTTTAAATACAGAGGAAGGTTGTTCAACTGTTTGTACTGCGCAAGGAGACCTGTTATTTTATACAGATGGAGTTACTGTGTATAATAAAACCCATGCAGTAATGGCTAATGGAACAGGCTTGGATGGCAATTCTTCAGCAACCCAATCTTCAATAATTGTGCAGCAGCCGGGAAGTGCGATACTCTATTATATATTTACTGTTGATGCTCATCAAAATGCTCTTCGAAATGGTTTAAATTATTCGATTGTTGATTTGTCGCAAAATGGTGGACTTGGAGTTGTAACAGTTAAAAATACGGTATTGTATGGCAGTGAGGTTTGCGAAAAAGTAACCGCGGTGAAACATGCTAATGGTACTGATTTTTGGGTTCTTATGCATCCATGGGACAGTCGTGATTTTTATGCTTATCAATTTACAGCCACAGGTATTTCAACTCCTGTAATCAGTACGGTTGGAGTACGGCATAATAGTGATCGGAAATCTGCTATTGGATATATGAAAACTTCTCCTGGCGGATCGAAATTGGCTGTTGCAATTTATACTCAGGATCGGGCTGAGTTGTTCGATTTTAATACTGCCTCAGGAGTTGTTTCAAATCCAATTCAGCTGAATAATTACAGCACTCCTTATGGTATTGAGTTTTCTCCTTCGGGGGAATTTTTATATCTAAGTTCATTCTTAGGTGGCAATTTGTATCAGTTTAATATTTCATCTAATAATCAGGCCACTATAAACGGATCTGCTCAAATTATCGGAAACGGATCGTGGTTGTATGGTGCATTGCAATTAGCTCCGGATAATAGAATTTACATGGCCAAAACCAATACGGACGGAACAACCGGAAGTCTTAATCTGGATGTGATTAATAATCCGGATGTAGCTGGGGCTGGAGCAAATTTTGTTGCTGATTCGAAAAATTTATCTGGAAGAAGATGTCGGTTAGGTTTGCCAAATTTTGTGACTAGTATTTTCACTCTTGAGTTTGCCTATCAGTTTGACTGTAGGGGAGACAATACTGAGTTTACAATCAGTTCCGATCTGACAAATATTTCAAGTGCAACCTGGAATTTTGGCGATGGAACTGTATTAACTTCTAATATCAGTCCTTTCACAGTAAATCATATTTACGGAACAGCAAACACTTACAATGTTAATTTAGAAGTTAGTCTGATTTCAGGAGGAACAGATAATGTTACTCAAGCTGTAGCAATACGTTCTTTGCCAATAGTTAATAATCAATCGCAATCTGTTTGGGAAGATGTTCAAGGCACGGGAATAGCAACAGGTGTAGATTTGACTATTTTGGAAACTGCTGTAAATAGTGTGGCAGGATCAACTTTTACATGGTATTCTGATGTCACCCTAACATCGGTTGTGCCTGATGCCACCAATGTAACCGTTACCAACGGACAACAATTCTGGGTTGAGGTGAATGATGGTTTTTGCAGTAATGTTGCTGTGGTAACTTATACGGTGAACACTTTGCCGAAAGCTTTGGATCAAAATATTACTCTATGTGAGGACAATTATAATACGGGTATTGTTTCCAATATCGACTTAACATTGCTCGAAGCAGCAATCACAAATAATAATGGTTTCACAGTAACATGGTTCCACGATCTTGCTTTAACACAGCCGGTAATAAATCCTAACAATAGGATAGTTTCCAATGGAGAAGTGTTTTATGCTCAGGTATCAACAGGTACCGAGACAAGTGTTGCCACTGTTACTTACACCATCGAAACACTTCCTGTGGGGAATGATGTTTCAGTTCAAATTTGGGAAGATAGTTTTGGTTCAGGAACAGCTTCAGGTGTTGATTTAACATCCTATAATATACAGGTTGCGGGATCAAATAATATCGTATGGTATTTTGATGCAGCATTAACAAATCCAATTGTAAATACAACTAACCTTGTTGTGAATGATCAGGATGTTTTTTACGCATATATTGACAATGGATCATGTTTAAATCGTGGAAGTATCAAGTTCACAGTACGATCATCGCCAATTGCAAATGATTTAAATATAGATGTGTGCGAGGATGTGTTTGGAGGTGGAATTGCATCTAATATTGATTTATTGTTGCTTAATGGTGCCATTAACGGGGGAACAACCAGTAGTGTCAGTTGGTTTACCGATGCAGCATTGTTAACTCCTGTGGCAACCCCTTCAAATGTAAGTGTAACCAACGGGCAAGTGTTTTATGTTTTGGTTCAAAGTGCCGGTGAGTCGAATACGGCCACAGTTATCTATACGGTTCTTTCCTCACCAATTGCGAATAACCAAAGTGTTGTTGAATTTGAAGATGTGCCCGGATCTATGATTTCTCTTGGCGTAGATTTAAGTTTTTACAATAATATGATACTTGGCGGGCAATCAAACTCAATTGATTGGTACTTAGATGCTGGTCTTACAAATTTGGTTCCTGATCCAACAAATCAAGATGTTGCGGATGGTGATGTTTTTTATGTCCTTGTATCAAACGGAGTTTGTTCGAATGTTGCAACTGTTGATTTTTCAGTGGTTAACACACCAATTGCCAGAAATGTATTTCCCGTTGTTTGTGAAGATGTTGCGGGAACAGGCAATGCTTTGGTTGATTTAAGTTTGTTTGAAAATCAGATTAATGAAGGGAATGGAGATGCTTTTGCATGGTATAGTGATTGGCCAACAGAACCCAATGGATTACCAACGAATGCAATTCCTGACCCTGCAAATGTAATTGCTGCAAATGGCGATCGTTTTTTTGCATCAGTAAGCGATGCCTTTAATACGAATGTTGCCGCCCTTACTTATACCGTTAATTCATTACCCGGTGCTGTTAATCAAACTGTTGAGGTTTGGGAAGATACTTTTGGAACAGGTCTGGCAACAGGGATAAATTTATTGGCTTATAATTCAATTATTTCAAGCAATTCAATATCGTGGTATGAAGATGCTTTGCATACAATTTCTGTATTAACTCCTGATAATGTAAATGTAACAACAGGAGACAGTTATTATGCCTTGGTAGATGATGGCAGTTGTCAAAACTCTGCAGTTTTAACATTTACTGTTCGAAATCTGCCCGAAGCAAATGATTTGCAGGTTGAGTTATGTGAATATGTATCGGGAAGTGGTTCATTGACATCCTACGATCTTTCAAAATTAGAGCCGGCAGTAAACAATGATCCGGGAACAGTTAAAGAATGGTTTTTTGATATGGCCTTGAGTTTGCCGGTTCCAAATCCTATGAACGCAGCCATTTCTAACGGAGATAGTTTTTTTGTTCGCGTAAGTTTTGGCGCGGAGAGTAATGTTGGAAGAATTGATTTTACAATCAATTCGTTGCCTGATGCTCAAAACCATCAGGTCTTGTTATGCGAAGATAGTTTCAATTCCGGGCAGGTGAGAGGAGAGAATTTGAATAATTACTATTCTGACATTACAACATCAGTAAGCAGTACTATTATTTGGTATTATGAAGCAACTTATTCCAATGCTGTTTTAAATACTCGAAATGTTCTTGTTTCGGACGGAGATGTATATTACGCCAGAGTTTGGAATGGTGTCTGCGAGAATTTTGCAGAGCTGTCATTTGATATTTTATCATTACCTCAAACCTCAACAGTAAACGAGGTAGTTTGTGAAGAGAGTTTTGGATCGTCCTCATTGTCTGGAATAAACCTTACCGATTATAATCTGCAGGTGAGTAACCATCCTGCTGCAAATGTGCAATGGTTCGAAGATGACCAATTGAATATTCCTGTAGCGAATCCTTCGGGTGTAACTGTCTTTAATCAAAGCTCATATTATGCCCTTGCCACTAATGCGAGTTCTTGTGAAAATACCGGACGATTAAATTTCTTAGTCGATCCACTGCCGGAAGCAAATAATCTAAGTATAGAATTATGTGAGGATGTTTTGGGAACAGGAGAGGTTGTGAATTATAACCTGACTGCGCTTAATAATCAGATAACACCTGATGCCTCTGTTACAGTGAGTTGGTATGAAGATGTTGATTTACTCATTCCTGTCTTAAATCCGCTTAAAATTTCACTTCGTTCCGGTGAAAGTTATTTCGCTAAAATAGAAAATGGATGTGTTAATTCCTCGGTGATTGATTTTACCGTTCATGACAGGCCTTTTTTTGATTTAGGAATGGATACAACAATATTTTACACCGAATCAAAAATATTATCTCCTTCAATAGATATTCGGTTTTTACCAGGCAATTATCTATGGCAGGACGGTACAACGGCTTCAACCTATACGGTTACCGAAGAAGGAAAGTACTTTTTGGAATATACAGATATGAACGGTTGTGTTGGGATGGATTCCATCATGGTTTATGTCGATAGGTATCGGATATTTGTTCCAAATGCTTTTACCCCTGACGGAAATGGTGTTAATGATACTTTTGGACCATCAATCACAGGTGATATTGCAGGTGAAGATATTGAGATGTATATATACAATCGTTGGGGTGAACTAATCTATACATATACTGATTTGGGGCAGGGATGGGATGGCACCTATAAAGGGAAAAACGCAAATGTGGGAGTATATGTTTGGATCCTGATTGTTAATGGGAAAGCCCGTCAGGATGGCAATGTTTCTTTAATTCGATAAAATGGTAAAATGGAGATTTATTTGTATTGTCTGTTGTTTGCTTTGGACTTCATTGGTCAAGGCTCAGGACGTTGAGTTCTCTCAGTTTTACGCAAACCGGCTTTATCTTAATCCTGCGTTTGCCGGATCAGAGTACGTTCCAACTTTAGGAATGTCTTATCGAAATCAGTGGCCTCAGAATAATCGTCCTTTTGTCACCTATAGTGCTTCTTACGATCAATTCGTTGATTTGATGAATGGCGGACTGGGAATATTAATTCTTCAGGATAATCAGGGACAAGGAGCAATTAAAACAACAACTGCCTCGGGAATGTACTCGTACTCCTTGGATATTAATCGAAATTTATCAATGAATGTTGGATTCAAGGCTGGTTATATTCAAAGAAAATTGGATTGGAGTTCATTTGTGTTTTCAGATATGATAGATCCATTGTATGGAGTGATTTATCCTTCCAGAGAAGTTCAGCCAAATAATTTGAGTAAATCGTACTGGGACTTTTCCATGGGGATCATCGTAAATTATAAAAGTCTTTATTTTGGAGGTGTAATTGATCATCTCTCAGAACCCAATGAGGCATTCAATTCAGAACAGAATATAGCGGTTTTACCTCGTAAATATACAGTGCATGCAGGTGCAAATATTCCAATGGGATATTCCCGTGGATTAATGAAGAGCAATTTTACCATTTCCCCAAATATATTGTATCAACGACAATTGGATTTTGAGCAAATAAATTATGGAATGTATTTATCCAGAAATAACTGGGTGGTTGGTGCTTGGTTTCGTCATAATCTTTCCTTCGATTTTGATGCATTCATTATTTTGATTGGTTACCAAACTGATAAAATTAGAATTGGCTATTCCTATGATTATGTGGTGTCTAATTTGGTGAAAACAAATTCAGGAGCTCACGAGATATCGCTTAGCTATTTATTGGGAAAGGCAAAATCTTCTTGTTCCGGAACTTATTTTTTAAGAAAAAAAAGAAGGATACGTGCAATTCGATGTCCGAAATTTTAAAATAAACAGGTTGAATGTTATTGAATTATAGAGTGTTGAAGTTTAATTATTATTAACCGGTTAACAAAAGTTAAGATTCCTTAAGAGAAGTCTATTGAATTTGGTATTGCTATGATATTAAATTTAGAAATGATATATTTATGTTGTGATAATCATTGATTTTATTGAAATTCAAATGAAAATTTTTTATAGAGTTTTACTATTAATCTTTTTTTTTATGTTTTTTGTTTCACTTCCGGAAATGAAGGGACAGGAAACTGAAGATGTGAGTGACTCAATAAAAACATTAAAGATTCTTCAACAAACACTTGATGATATTGTTGAAAAAAATACAGCCTATGAAAATGTAGGTTCCGAGATGGAAGTTGATGGTTTGGTTATGGATGAAACAATGACCAAAGTAGGACGTGATTTCTATGATATGTTTTTTTCCGTCTGGGTTGCGCCTCAAAAAGCAAAAAATTTCACCATTACTATTAAAGAAATGGTTTTACCGGGCTTAGCAACTCAGATTATTGTTTTGGTAAATGATAATGAAGTATTTAAACAAAGAGTGCAGCCACGCTATGAAGTATTGGAACAAATGTCCCAATACGCAAACCAAATGGCGATGCAATTTTTAAATAATTATGAAAAAATGAATGCCCAACTTGAAGATGAAGATCAACAGGGAACGGGAATGTTTTGAACTTTAAACTGTGAACCATGAATATTATAAAAATAGTATTTGTCTTGTTTTTTCTGAGTTTGTTATTGCCAACCGAATCTATGGCTCAGGATTTTGTGTATAAACCAATAAATTCATCTTTTGGGGGTGATCAGTACAATTACAATTGGTTATTGAATTCCGCAACACAGCAAAATAGAATTGAAGATCCAAATGCTGATAGTGCATTAAATAAAGATCCGTTGGATGATTTTCAGGATAACCTGAACCGACAAATATTGAATCAACTATCAAGTAAATTGGTTAATTCTATTTTTGGAGACAATAATCAGCTTGAAACCGGTTCGTATAATCTAGGGAATTACAAGGTAGATATTTCTGAAGATGCAAGTGGTGTTACTGTGAATGTCAGTGATATTACAAATGGAAATTTTACAAATATTGTTATTCCCAGTTATTAATAAATAGTTATTCGCTAATTCCCTATATATGTTTAAATGTATACGCCACTACTATAGTGTTTTAATTTTACTACCTCTCTTAAATGGATGTGTTCCATATTTTAATCAACCTTTAAGTGAGCAAAGAGCCGAAATTGGAGCTGAAACACCTGCAAGGAAAAGTTTGGTTGGTTTGCCTGAGCCAAAAGAAAAGATAGTTGCGGCAGTGTATAAATTCCGTGATCAGACCGGACAATATAAGCCTTCTGATAATGGAGCCAATTGGTCGACAGCGGTTACTCAGGGAACCACATCAATACTCTTAAAAGCAATTGAAGAATCGGGTTGGTTTATTCCTATTGAAAGAGAAGGCTTATCTAATTTACTGAATGAGCGAAAAATTATACGATCAAGCCGTGCAAATTACGCAGGTCAAAATGAAAGTTCTCAATTATTGCCTCCTCTTTTGTTTGCCGGTTTGGTATTGGAAGGCGGCGTTATTAGTTACGATGCCAATGTTTTGACTGGCGGTGCTGGATTAAAGTATTTTGGTGCTGGGGCTTCTGGTCAGTACCGGCAAGACAGGGTAACTGTTTATCTTCGTGCTATTTCTACAAGTAATGGTCGAATTCTAAAGACTGTGTACACTTCAAAAATGATTCTTTCTCAAAAATTGGACGCCAGTATCTTCCGATATGTTAAGTTTAAACGTCTGCTTGAGGCTGAGGTTGGTTTCACCTATAATGAACCGTCTGAAATGGCTGTGAAAGAAGCAATAGAGAAAGCCGTTGAGTCATTGATTATAGAAGGTGTTATTGAAGGACTCTGGGATTTGAAGAATCCGGAAGATGTTAATTCAGATGTAATAACAAAATATGTTGAAGGAAAAGAGGATAATCAGGGGGCAGATTTCTTTGATCAGTTAATTACTCCGCGCCGCCGTAAATTTGGTTTAGGCTTTAATGGCGGATCATGGTTGTATATGGGAGATTATAAGCATACGGAGATGAAAGCTATGGCTGGAGTATCTTTATTGTACGATACTCAAACAGCATTGCAGTTTGGACTTAATTTTAGCCGGGGAGATCTTGCAACTACAAATTATTTTCAAAAAACTTATAATTCTCTTGATTTAACAGCTAAATATCGTTTACTGCCTTATAAAGATTGGACTCCTTATATTGAAGGTGGCTTAGGTGTTTTTTCAGAACATGAAAAGTCCATATATACTATTGATCTTTCAAATTCGATATATACTCAGGCAATATATGGAGCAGGTGTAGAATTTTTATTTAATGATCATATAGGTTTGAATTTCTCTGTGTTGAATCATTACATATTTAATGATAATATAGATGGATTAAAACAAGGAAATTTTAATGATTATTTTTGGGAAGGGAAAATCGGCTTAAACTTCTATTTTGATAAGATTTGGGATAGAAATAAGAAGAAGAAAAACAGAAAAGAAAAAGTACAAAAAAAAGCAGTGAGTCAGTCTGTTTCTGCTGAATAAAATAGTAACAAGTTATTAACAGGGTCGAATAAATATTCGACCCTTTTTTTATTTGTGTATTTCTCAGCTTATTGTCTTTAATAGTTTGCAAAA
>NZ_MVDE01000002.1 GCF_002843385.1 Labilibaculum manganireducens | reverse complement strand
TTTGTTGTTTTGGACAACAGGTTATGAGATCTCTCGGGATAAGATAACGTACTTTCGTCACGTCCTACTTGATTTACTCTTAGTGGTTACGGTTGACTTTTGGGTTTTCCCAATCCATAGCTCGGTTACCCACACTAATAAGCCTTATATCAAGTTTCTGTTCGTTAGAACGATGACTTTGCTGATGGCTTCCTTCAGATTTGGGGTCGCCCCCAACACCCTTGCCAATTGCTAGTTCTTCCTGTCAACTCGGCGAACTCAAGAACGTTTCATCTTGATAGCACGTTACCATGCCCGACATACTAAAAACAGCCATCCCTTTCGGGATGGCTGCAACTCCAATATATTTTGGAGCCCTTTAGAATTAATAATTAATTGAACTACCACATACAATCAATTATTTCCAGAAATCTTGGAATACCCCTAAAATAACCAAGAAAGGTTCTTGAGCGAATGATAAAAACACCCAAATAATATAATGATCAAAATAATAAAAAAGGTTGCGTGAAAATCTATAGTTATTTCGAAAAAGAGAAGCTATCCCTTTCGGGATAGCTGTTACCCCATATATTTTGGAGCCCTTTTAGAATTGGTTTGTTGTCTAGAATTACCACATTGTATCCAACAATCACTAACTAAAATATTCGAGAATCTCCCCTATAGATCCTCTCGAACAATACTATAACAGGTTGATCAAAAAAAAGGGTGACATCATTATGAGAATAATCTCATAATTAACAATTTTTAACAAAAAAAGAGACTGAATCGGTTAATAATCCAGTCTCTTCAATTAAAAAAATAATTTCTTAATTCGTATAAATAGGTGGAAACTTCTGAGGATTTGATTCTCTCATGATGTCATAAATTATCTCAAATACATCCTCGGCATTAGGATTTGAGAAATAATCTCCATCGGTACCATATGCTGGCCGGTGATCCTTAGCAGTAATAGTTCTCGGTTCTGAATCCAAATAATAATAAGCATTCTGATCCTCCAACACCTTCTGCATCATAAAGGCAGTAGCACCTCCAGGTACATCCTCATCGAAAAATACAATCCGGTTGGTTTTCTTTACCGATTCAAGAATTCGACTATTAATGTCAAATGGTAATAAAGTCTGAACATCAATCAGTTCAACTGAAATATTAAAATCTTTCAATTGCTTAACTGCATCTTCTGCAATTCGCACGCATGATCCATAAGTAACCAATGTGATATCAGTTCCTTCTTCTAAAACTTCAGGTATCCCTAATGGAGTATTAAACTCGCCTAAATTATCAGGCATTTTTTCCTTTAATCTGTAGCCGTTTAGTGGCTCAATTACTAACGCCGGCTCATCCGATTCCAAAAGCGTATTGTAAAAGCCTGCCGCCTTAGTCATATCTCTTGGCACACACACATGAATTCCTCTGATTGAGTTAATCACCATACTTAGAGGTGAACCCGAATGCCAAATTCCTTCCAAACGATGACCGCGGGTACGAATAATTACCGGAGCTTTTTGACCTCCTTTGGTTCTGTATTGCAATGTAGCCAAATCATCACTCATGGTTTGCAGGGCATATAGCAGATAGTCGAAATACTGTATCTCTGCAATTGGACGCAGGCCTCTTAGTGCCAAACCAATTCCCTGACCTAAAATTGTAGACTCTCTAATTCCTGTATCTGTAACCCTAAGATCGCCGTATTTTTTCTGCATTCCTTCTAAACTCTGATTTACGCCGCCAATAAAGCCGGTATCTTCTCCAAAAGTCAACAGTAAAGGATATTTACTAAAAAGTTTATCGAAATTATCGCGAAGCACTTCACGTCCGTTTGCCATTTTTGATTCTTCGGAGTAAACAGGAGCACAAGTTTTGATATTTTGCACTCTTAAATCAGTCTCGCTGTATAAATGACTGCTGTATCGTTCATGATTTTCCTCAAGAGAATTTTTAAGCCACAACTGCAACTGCGATTTTAAAGGTTTGAAGCTTTCGCATGAACTACAAATAAAACGCAGTATTTTCTTTGCTGCCGTAAAATTATCCTTTCGAACCGGATGAATAAGCTTTTTGAGATCATTTACAATTTTATCAATTCGCTCCGTTTTTTTACAATCGCAACCGGCATTCTTAACCAATTCAATCAATGCATCTCTTTCTTCTAATATTGGATCAGAAAAAGACTTCCAAGCAGCTTTTCTTGCCATTTTTACTTCTTCCAGAGCTGCATTTTCAATTTCGTCTAAGCTTTCCTCTGTCGCTAATTCAAGGGAAAGAATCCACTCTCTCATTTTTTTAATTGGATCGTATTCATTTTCCCAATCAAGACGTTCCTTAGTTTTGTAACGCTCGTGCGAACCCGAGGTTGAATGCCCTAAGGGTTGAGTCATTTCTGTCACATGAAATAATACCGGAACATGGTTTTTCCTGCAAAGTTCAACACCTTCCATATACATTTTACAAAGCGAAGCATAATCCCATCCCTTCGCCTTATAAATTAAATAACCATCTCCATTTTCATCCTTTTCAAACCCCTTAAGAACTTCTGATATATTCGATTTTGTTGTTTGATATTTATTCGGAACTGAAATCCCCCAGCCATCATCCCAGACACTCATAGCCATAGGCACTTGCAGAACACCGGCAGCATTAATGGTTTCCCAAAAATGACCTTCGGAAGTACTTGAATCTCCTATTGTACCGAAAGCCACTTCATTTCCTTTATCTGAAAACTCAGGAAAATTGTGTAATTCTTTGTTCTGCCGAAACATTTTTGATGCGTAAGCCAAGCCAAGTAATCTTGGCATTTGACCCGCTGTTGGTGAAATATCAGCGGATGAATTTTTCTGATTTGTTAAATTTTTCCAGCTTCCATCCTCATTTAAACTTCGGGATGCATAATGATTATTCATTAAACGCCCACCATTAGCCGGATTTTTATCCAGTCTGGTCTCACCAAATAATTGAGCAAAAAATTCCTCACTTGATAACATACCGGAGGCAAGCATAAAAGTTTGATCGCGATAATATCCAGAGCGCCAATCGCCATTATTATAGGCCTTGGCCATAGCTATCTGAGCAACTTCTTTTCCATCCCCAAATATTCCAAATTTCGCCTTACCTGTTAATACTTCCTTACGCCCCCATATACTTAACTGGCGGCTAACATTGGCAATTCGATAATCTTCCAGTACCTCAGTTGTAAAATCGTTGAATGACAAATTTTCTTTTTTTGTCTCCTTGTCTTCTTTTACCATTTCCGACATATAATTTTGCGTTATTAGTCTGCAAAGCTTTTCCCCCTTGCAATTGCAAACAAAGATGTGTTAGTGTGTTTATTTAACAGAATATCCATCAGTTAAATTTAGATCAAATTTAGCAAGAATTATTCTAAATAAGAAGATTTCATCCAAGTATTTACAGACCTTTAAATCTGTTTTTGTTTGGAAGAACAATACCGAAATGATATCTTTGTTAGTGAATAATAACTACTTATTATTAATTTATTTGTATTACTAATGTAATACTCTTGTTGTTGTCAACAAATAATAAATTGGTATTATACGAAAATAATTTAAAGGCTTTTACAGCTCTTTTTTATAAAAAATTAAGAACTATTCAAATGATTACAGTCGTACTTATAACAAGCTTTCTTCTGGCAATTGGCTTTGCAGGTTTTGCTATTACTATATTGGTTAAAAAGAATGGTAAATTTCCAGAACTCCATATTGGAAATAATAAAGATTTGAAGAAAAGAGGAATTGGATGTGCCACTTCACAAGATAAAATGGAGCAAGCTAAAGCCAAAAAATCGCTTCAATTCAAACAATTAACACTTTTAGAGAAAGAATTAAAATCTCTATAAGCCGAAAATAAATTTAATTTTTAACATTAGATATAGAACCATCTAATCTTACAATCGTATCCTTAACCGGAGTATCCTTAAATCTAATTTAAAATGGCAGTGTTTTTTAAGATATTACTACTATCACTATTTCTATTGCTGCTTGCTTTTATCGGAATTGGCATTAAGTTGTTATTCGATAAAAATGCAAAGTTTACCGGTGGTAGCTGTGGTTCTTGTAACTGCACCGATCCGGACAAGGAAAATTGTGATACACAATAAGGAATTGAGTTATCGGTTTTTTATTTCCCGTTGTTTGTATTATTTCATAACAACTACTTATTTTCCAAGCTGCGGAAATCGAAAACCGATAATTTTTTGCCCCCTCCTTATCATCAATTCAATTTACTTTATGAGTGAATCCTTTAACTTTTCGCTTACATAGGTTTTATAATTGCCCAAAGAATCCGCATAAATAAAATAAGCTTCCAATAGTGAATCTTTTTCAACAATTTCAATGCTTTTTTCCAATCCCAATACCATAAAACTGGTTGCATATGCATCGGCTGACATACAATCCGGTGCAAATACTGAGGCCGAAAGAAGACTGTGCTGAACCGGATATCCTATGCGGGGATCAATTGTATGAGCGTATTTTTTCCCATCCTTAATGTAAAATTGGCGGTAGTTTCCTGAGGTTGCCAAAGCTCCGTTTTCCATTTGAACTACTTCTTGTATTTCTCTTGACATAGTAGATGGATCATCAATTGGCTTATCAATACCCACACGCCAGATTCTGCCTTTATCATTTTTACCTTTAGCGCGAATTTCACCTCCGATTTCAACCATATAATTACTAACACCATTTAATTCCAAAAGATCGGCAACAACATCAACACCATATCCTTTTGCAATAGCACTAGCATCGAACATTATTCTGGGATCGTCCTTTACAACTTTCCCATTTATCAAACGTACTTTTTCATAGCCAACAATTTCCAGCAAACTATCAACAGGAATCATATCAGGATCGAGCTTATTCTTAAATCCAAAACCCCAGGCATTAACCAAAGGTGCAACAGTCATATCAAATGCACCATTCGTAATCCCCGAAATTTCTTCTCCTCTTTTAAAGGTTGTTAGAAAATAGTGATCCAGCACTACACTTGTATCGTTAGTGTTTACCCTCGAAATGACCGACTGAGGCTTATAAGTGGACAGAGACAGGTCGAATTCTTCTAACTTAGCCATTATGTTATCATGAAGACTCTCGTCGCCTGTGTACTCGTAAGTGATGTGATAAAAAGTGCCAAATATCTGCCCTTCATCGAAATAGTAATTTTTACTATTGTTTTGGCAAGATGATAAGATCAGGATACCGACAAGAACGAATGAATTAAATAAATTTCTCATGACTGAAGAATAGTTCGTATTTTAAAGGATATTAGTGAAACAAAAGTAATCAAGCTTATAAAAACAAACAAGCCTCGAAGAATCCGAGGCTTGTTATATTATAAATTACGATCCGAAATCGTCAAATTCAACCATTTCGTCTGGTACTCCTAATTCATACAGCATGTTTGTAACAGCTGAATTCATCATTGGAGGTCCGCAAAGGTAATACTCAACATCTTCCGGCTCCTCATGTTTGCATAGGTAGTTGTCGTAAATCACCTGGTGAATAAATCCAGTTGGTCCTTCCCAATTATCTTCCGGCTGAGGCTCAGATAGAGCTAAGTGCCACTCGAAATTAGGGAAATCAGCAGCGATAGCATCGAACTGATCTGCGTAGAACACTTCTTTTAATGAACGTGCACCATACCAGAAAGTAGCCTTACGACCCGTTTTCACTGTATGAAACAAGTGAAAGATATGAGAACGCATTGGAGCCATACCAGCACCACCACCAATAAACATCATCTCGTTGTTAGTCTCCTTGATAAAGAACTCACCGTAAGGTCCTGAAACAGTAACTTTATCACCTGGTTTACGAGAGAAAATAAAAGAAGAACAAATACCCGGATTCACATTCATCCAACCACCGTTTACACGATCGAACGGAGGAGTTGCAATACGAATGTTCAACATTACAATATTTCCTTCGGCAGGATGGTTAGCCATTGAATAAGCACGATATGTAGGTTCCGGGTTTTTCATTTTAAGATCAAACATCTTAAATTGCTCCCACTCTCCACGATACTTATCTTCAATAATCATATCCTTAAAGTCAACATCGATTTTAGGAACATCAATTTGAATGTACCCTCCTGATTTGAAATCAAGAATTTCACCTTCCGGCAATCTAACTACAAACTCTTTAATAAAAGTAGCTACGTTACCATTTGAAACCACAGTACACTCCCACTTCTTGATTCCCATAATTTCCTGAGGAATCGACATGCTCATGTCTTCTTTTACTTTTACCTGACAAGCCAAACGCCAGTCGTTCTGAGCTTCTTTGCGGGTAAAATAGCCTGTTTCTGTTGGTAATATACTACCTGCTCCGTCATGAACCTGACACTTACACATTGCGCAGGTTCCACCACCACCGCAAGCTGATGGTAAGAATATTTTTTGAGCTCCTAAAGTTCCCAATAGGGTATTGCCTGGCTCTACAACCAATTTTAGGTTTCCTTCATTAATATCAATAGTAACCTCTCCCGATGGAGTCAGTTTCTTTTTTGCATACAAAAGGATAGAAACCAGTACCAGGATCACAAGTAGGAAGATCACAATACTTGTGGCAATAACTGTTCCCTGTGTTGTTAATAATATCATCTCTATTCCAGTTTTTAAAATTATGAATGATTAATTATTAATTAAGAATTAGGGCTTATCTGTACAAATGATATTGATTTTCAAATCAAACAAATAACCTGTATTCTATAATTTACAATTATAACTCATAAATTATAATTCATAATTAGTTAAAAGCTTAGAGTTTGATCCCCATAAAGCTCATAAATGCAATTCCCATTAAACCTGTTACAATAAATGTAATTCCAAGTCCACGTAATGGAGCAGGAATATTTGAGTAGCGGATTTTTTCACGAATTGCAGCGATACCAATAATAGCAAGAAACCAACCAATACCTGATCCAAGACCAAATGAAGTTGCTTCTGCTAAAGTTCCGTAGTCTCTTTCCTGCATGAAAAGAGATCCTCCTAAAATTGCACAGTTAACCGCAATTAAGGGAAGAAAGATACCCAAAGAAGAATAAAGAGCCGGAGCAAATTTTTCTACAATCATTTCAACCAACTGCACCAAAGAAGCAATTACTGCTATAAACATGATAAAACTTAAAAAGCTTAAATCAACATCTTTAAATGAAGGATCTACCCAGGTAAGAGCTCCGCTAACCAGAATGTATTTGTTTAGCAGGTAATTTAAAGGAACTGTTATTCCCAAAACAAAAATTACAGCGATACCAAGACCCACTGAAGTTTTTACTGTTTTTGAAACAGCCAGATACGAACACATTCCTAAGAAGAATGCGAACACCATGTTGTCGATAAAAATCGACTTGATAAATATATTAATCAGATTTTCCATGTTTCGATTTTTCTTTACGATTAGTTCGACTCAATTAAAGATTTATCTCTGGATCTTTGAACCCAAATAATAATTCCTACAGTAATTAATGCCATTGGAGGAAGAATTATTAAACCGTTGTTTTGATATCCCATATCATAAAAGGCTTTCGGTACCACTTGAAATCCATAAATTGCACCTGATCCCAACAATTCACGGAAGAAAGCTACAATTATTAAAATTACACCATAACCGGCACCGTTACCAATTCCATCCAGAAAGGCTGGCCATGGCTTATTACCAAGAGCAAAAGCTTCCAAACGTCCCATAATAATACAGTTGGTAATAATCAAACCTACAAATACTGAAAGTTGCTTGCTAACTTCGTAGGCAAAAGCTTTCAATACCTGATCGACCACGATTACCAATGCAGCTACAACTACAAGCTGAACAATAATACGAATACGTGAAGGAATTGTATTTCTTAATAATGATATAATAACATTAGCAAATGCAGTCACAGCCATAACAGACAGGCTCATCACCACTGCTGGCTCCAACTTTGCTGTAACTGCCAGAGCTGAACAAATTCCTAATACCTGTACGGTAATCGGGTTGTCGCTACTCAATGGATTTTTCAGCAATTTCCGATTTTTAGCGGAGAATAATGGTTCTTTATCGCTCATCTCGTGCTTATTTTGAAGATTTTAAATACATTTCATAACTGCTTAGGTTTTCGCGAAGCATTGCCTCTAAACCTTTTGAAGTAACAGTTCCACCGGATACTGCATCAAATTCGTGAGGATGACCAACAGCACCACCACCTTTAACCAAAGCTAAAGAAGTAAACTTTCCTGTCTCATCAAAAATTTGTTTTCCGGAAAATGGTTTCTGAAATTCAGGTTTTGAAATTTCAGCACCTAAACCAGGAGTTTCCCCTTTGTTTCCGAATGTAGCGCCATAAATGGTTTTTCCATCCGGCTCCATAGAAACAAAGCCCCAAATAGGTCCCCACATTCCTCTACCTCTAATTGGAATAATCATTTTCTCCCCAATTCCCTCTTTCTTAAAAATGAAAACCGGTAATTTTCTTTCTTCCAATTTCTTTTTGTTCTCAATTTTCAAGTCCACAGCAAAAGTTGCGTTCTTATCTTCCGAAGTAATATCTCCATTCGCATTAACAGTAAAAGATTGTACAATAAATTGATTGTATAACTCTTCTGCATTTTCAGGAGTGGAAGCAATATTGACAGCTTTTAAAATGTCTTGCTTTTTCTCTATTTCGATATTCCTCGTTTGGCGTGGCTTAAGTTGCAAAGCAGCAAAAGAAAGAACCGCCGCAACTAACACCACCATAATGGAGGCATAAAGAAATGTATATGTATTGCTTTGAGTATTCATGTGATTAATAATTTATATTTTTAATTGCCACATGGAACTCGCCATATTTTACCTGTACTTGTTCCGATAAAATTTCAGTCATGGCTCGTTTCATTTTCTAATTGATTATTTGTTTAAGCACTCACCTTAACCCGTTTCAATCTTCTTTTGATATTTCCTTGAACCACATAATGATCAATTAGCGGCGCAAAAGTATTCATCAGTAGAATCGATAACATCATGGCTTCCGGGAAACCTGCATTCAATACGCGAATCAAAACAGCAAGGAAACCAATTAGGAAGCCATAAATATATTTACCTCTGGCTGTTTGCGCCCCCGATACCGGATCAGTAGCCATAAATACAGCTCCAAAAGCAAAACCACCCATAATTAGATGCTGCCATGCAGGAATTAACTCCATATAAGCATTACCGCCAATTAGGTTGAAAAGCATTCCCATTACATATCCTCCGGCAAATACCGAAACGATAATTTTCCAGCTGCCAATTCCTGTTGCAATTAAAATGACTGCTCCAATTAGAATAGCTATCGTAGATGTTTCTCCTATTGATCCTGGAATGAAACCAACAAACATATCCCAAACATTTGAAAGATGTTGTTGATAAAGAGTAACTGCAGCGTCACCTTTTACATCAACCAAATTGGCAGCATGTGCCAATGGTGTTGCTCCTGAAAAGCTATCCGCTTTTTCTGCAATCCAGACTGATTCACCAGACATTTTTGATGGGTAAGCAAAGAAGAAGAATGCACGGGCAACCAAAGCTGGGTTCCAAATATTCATTCCGGTTCCCCCGAATACTTCTTTGCCAATTACTACAGCAAATGCAGTGGATACGGCCACCATCCAAAGAGGTGCTTCAACCGGCATTATTAAAGGTATCAGCATACCGGAAACAAGGAAACCCTCGTTTACCTGATGACCCCGCATTTGTGCAAATGCAAATTCAATACCCAAACCAACCACGTATGAAACAACGATAATCGGAAGGATTTTAATCAAACCATAAACGCAAATATCTAAAAAATCAGTATTCGCAAGCTCGCCAACAGATAGAAAATGCTGGTATCCTGTATTGTAAATCCCAAATAGTAATGCTGGAATTAAAGCCATAACAACAATCGACATTGTACGCTTTAAATCAATGGCATCTTTTATATGTGTACCGGTATGGGATGTAATATTGGGAACGAATAGAAAAGTTTCAAATGCCTCGAAAGACGACTGCAACTTTGCAAACTTCCCACCCTTTTGAAATAAAGGCTTCTTTTTATCAAGAAATTTTCTTAGTGCTTTCATTATATAATATTATCCGTTTTTTCTTAGCTCATTTCTTTAATCATCAGATCAATTCCTTTACGAACCAAATCCTGTACATTAATTTTCGATGTACAAACGAATTCGCATAAGGCAAGATCCTCCGGAGCAACTTCGTATATTCCCAATTGTTCCATTTGATCGATATCCTCAATCATAATAGATTTAACCAATTGTTGTGGAAGCACATCCATAGGTAATACCTTGTCGTACTCACCTGTCATTACGAAAGCACGATGCTCCCCATGAAGATTAGCATCCAAACGGTATTCTTTATTTGGTGTTAACCAAGAGAAGAATGTTTTCGACATTGAGAATTTCTGTAAACCAGGTAATGCCCAACCTAAAAATTCGAATTTATCTCCTTCTGGAATAACGGTAATTTGTGAGTCGTAAAAGTTAAGAAATCCATCTTCAGAGATTTGTTCTCCTGTTAAAACATTTCCTGAAATAACGCGGATTTTCTCATCATCTTTCAATTTACCTTTTAAGATATTTCGTACAGATGCTCCCAAAATTGTTTCAAAATAACATGGGGTTTTCACTTCAGATCCGCAAAGTGCAATTTTACGACTTACATCGTAGATGCCTTTTGTGAATAATCTTCCGATGAAAACAACTTCCTGCGGACGAATAACCCAAGCCACTTCACCTTTATTCATCGGGCTAATGTGGTGAATCTGAACACCAACATTTCCTGCAGGATGAACACCTGTAAATTGTCGTATTTCTACATTTTTAGCTCCCGAAAAAGTTTTACTTTGGTTCAGATTAGGATTCGTATTTAAATATAACTTTCCATCAGTCAATTTTGCCAAAGCATCAAGACCCGCCTGAAATGCTGCGGCTTCACTCTCCAAAAGGAAGTCAATATCCGCGGCCAATGGAGCCGTATCGAAAGCTGAAACAAAAATTGCTTTCGGAGTATCTTCAGGTTTCGCAATCACATCGTAAGGACGTTGACGAACAAATGCCCAAAGACCACTTTTCAATAACTCTTCCTTTATCTCCTCACGGGAAAGTACGTTAGGGTCAGCCTTTTTAAACTCCTGGTATTGAATCTCAGCATCTGCTTGAATCACTACCTCTAAAATCTTTCTTCGCTCTCCACGATTTACGGCAATAACCTTACCACTAACCGGAGAAGCAAAATTAATTTCAGGACAGTACTTATCGAAAAACAGAGAATCTCCTGCTTTTACTTCAGCATCTACCTTAACTTTTAATTTAGGTGTTAATCCGGGAAAATTGGATGGTTTAATGGCGTATGTCTCAGAACGATCAGCTTTTTCAAGTACCTTTTCAGCCTTTCCTGCCAGCTTAATATCTAAGCCTTTTTTGATCTTTTTAACTTCAGACATGTTAAACTATTTGAATTTATTAATTTGCATCAAAAATAACTAATTTAATCTCTAATTCACAATCTTTACTCTGATACACTATATGTTATTGAACGCTATGCACATCATTTTTAAGGAGTCGTAAAATTTTCGAACACAAATATATAAAGCAATTTTGTATTTTTGAAGTCATTTGTTCTATTTTTAACCAGCATATATACATATTCAAATGCATAAAAATCTAGTTGTTTACATAAGCATTGTATTTCTTATCCTGCCAAAGGGATTGTTTGCTTACAATTCTGAATCTGAGACTGTTTATTTTAATGAAATAATAAAAAAAAGCATCCATACTGTTCAGATGCATCCGGTTAACTGGGAACTAACAGAACCAATTATAGAACTTAATGGAGATAATCAACTCCTTTTTTCTTTTGATGACATTACAGAAAATATTCAGGATTACTCCTACAAAATTATCCATTGCACATCAGATTGGCACAATTCCGGCTTAAGTGAATTCGATTTTATTGATGGTTTTACAGAAAACCAGATTCAGGATTACGAACATTCCTTTACTACCAATATTGGTTTTATTCATTATTCCCTGAAAATCCCCAATAACGAGATACAATTAAAACTATCAGGCAATTACATCCTTGAAATTTATGAAGATTTCGATCCTGAAAAAGTAATTATCCGGCAACGGTTTATGCTTTTGGATTCGAAAGTTGAAATTAAAGGAGATGTAAAACATCCAATTGCAATTGATTTAAGAGAAACACATCAGGAGGTCGATTTTAGTATTCTTCATCCAAATTTTAATATTGATAATCCTCATGCTGATTTACAAGTTGTACTAACTCAAAACGGAAGATTGGATGGAAGTGAGAAAAACCTAAAACCTCTTTTTATCCGTAAAAATGAATTGGTTTTTGATTACGAAATGGAAAATGTTTTTCCGGGAGGCAACGAATTTCGAAATTTTGATTTGAAAAGTCTGAGATACCAAACCCGCTATATCAAAGAAATTACCAAAGAGAATGAACAAACAAATGTTCTGCTGACAGCCGGAAACAACCGTCATTTTAAACAGTACATTTACGAGCAGGATTTAAACGGCCGGTTTTTAATTGATGTTCAGGAAAGAGACGAACCATCCACCGAAGCAGACTATTGCAATGTCACATTTTGGCTGCCGTTCGATAATGAAATTAAACATGGAGACCTTTATGTGTACGGCAACTTCTGTAATTGGACTTGTTCTGATAAAAACAAAATGGAGTACGATTTTGATACCGGCAGCTACCGCAAAACAATTTTCTTAAAACAAGGATACTACAATTATCAGTACGCCTTACTTGAAAATGGAAAAAAGACACCTGACCTGACTTATATGGAAGGCTCGCATTGGGAAACAGAAAACAACTATGTGATTTACGTTTACTACCATGATATCGCCCTGAATTACGATATGCTGATTGGCTGCCAAACGCTTAATTCAACTGCCAAATTTTAAAGCATAAATTGCAATGTCCCTACCCCACAAATCTGTTTATGTTGTAAAAGCATTTCGATCTTAAAAAAAAAGAATACTTTTGACTCCGAAATAGAGAGAATCACTATCTTGTTTTCTCTTTAATAAAAAAAAATATAAAATATGAACCCTGTTACAAACAAAGGTCGATACAAATCGGACCCGCAGGTATTCAGACGATGGAGCCGAAAAGGCTATGCTGCTTTTGCCAGCATGAACAAGGAAATTACAATTTCCTGTATCAACACCAGTTATAATTTACTGGTTCCATCAACTGAGTGCGGCTTTTCCGGATTTTGCTATGTACCATTAAACAGCAGGGATAAGAATGAGACTGATGAATTGGAAGCCTTGTGCTTCGAACTCATGCAAGTTATGCTGCTGCAAAACCAAAATGCAGCCAAAACCAGTCAGACTGAACCTCATCAACAAACGAATAAGGTTCTTTCTACTATTTCTTATTCCAGCAATTTTAGAAACTAAAAAAGAACCTAAGTTATGAGTGATATCAGAAACAATTGGACCTACAAAGAGGTTAAAGAAATTTACGACCTGCCATTACTGGATTTGGTGAACAAAGCAGCCAACATCCACCGCAAGCACCACGATTCTACAAAGATGAACATGAACACCTTAATTTCGGTTCGTACCGGAGCATGTTCGCAAGATTGCAGATATTGTGCCCAGTCGGCCCGTTACAACACACATGTAAAACCTGTAAAATTAAGCTTGGAACAGGTTCTGGAAGAAGCCAAAATTGCCAAAGAAAACGGTGTAAAACGTGTTTGTTTGAGTTCTGCCGGCAGAGATGGAAATCGTGATGACCGTTTCGACGAAATGGCTGAGATGATTACCGAAGTGAAAAAGCTTGGACTTGAGGTTTGTTGTACCATGGGAATGATCAACAAAGAAAAAGCTGCAAAATTAGCTGATTTGGGAATTACTGCCGTAAATCACAACATCGATACTTCGGAGCGTCACTATCCAAACATTACCACAACCAGAACCTACAGTGAAAGACTCGAAACTCTTGCCAATTTGCAGGAAGCGGGTATCTCTTACTGTTCCGGCGGTATTTTGGGGATGGGCGAAACCGACGAAGATAGAATTGAAATGCTTCGCACGCTTTCGAATCAGGAAAAACACCCTTACAACGTTCCGTTGAATTCACTGGTGCCGGTTGAGGGAACTCCCTTTTTCGGAAAAGAAACCATCGGTATTTTTGAAATGGTGCGTGCCGTTGCAACTGCCCGTATTCTAATGCCAAAAGCAGTAATCGCTTTTGCTGCCGGCCGCACACATTACAGTCAGGAAGGACAAGCGCTTTGTTTTCTTGCCGGAGCAAACTCCATCTTTTTCGGAGATAAACTGCTTACCGTAAAAAACATGACCGTTAACGAAGATCAGCATTTACTGGATACCATTGGAATGATACCAACCCGTTATCAGGAGCTGACTACTTTGGAGGGATAGAAATATACCTATACATTATAATTTAGAAGGGATATGCTTTTTGCATGTCCCTTTTTTTTTTCATTCTAAATTTTCTCTTAAAATTGCTCCATACTTTAACATATGTTTTATACATTTAATCGCCAAAATGAAATAAAACGATGAATCTGATTATTAAATCAATCAAAAAAAATCAGCAAAAATGACGAATATAACAGCCACAAAAACGATTAAAGAATTGGTTCTTGAAATTCCTGAAGACAAAATTGTTTTGCCAACAATTCCAGCCGCAGTTTGTGTTGGCGAGGCTGGAAAACTTCATCAATATGCAATGGAAGATAAAGAAGACCTTTTGACAAAAGGATTAAGCGAAGATTTAATTAATGATCTTACACCAAGAGCTAAATTTCTGCAAGACAAACAATCGGAATGGACTGCGGTTTATCAAAAGGCTTTAACCAACACTAAGGAATGGAGTGTGAAAATAAATGAAGCCAGCCAGCTGCAACAAGAATTAAAACACGATTTTCAGTTTGCCTTCAGAAACCATCCTGAAATTTTAAAGACGCTAAAAAACATACTTGGTGGCAATGGCAATATGGATTTGATTCAGGACATGAGCGACTACCCTGCTTTTGCAAAACAATATCCTGATCCATTGAAAGCCATTAATTTTAACACCGCTAAAATTGACCGTGCCAGTCAACTTTCTCAGGAACTTCTCTATTTGCTGAATAAAGTAGATGGTGTGAAAAACAGTAAAAACAGACCAGAAAAACAGTTGCGCGACAGAGCCTATACCTACCTTAAACAATTGGTCGACGAAATTCGCACCTATGGAAAATATACCTACTGGAACGATGAAGAAAAACTAAAGAGGTATTCGAGCGAATATCAAAGAAAATTTTACAAAAAATACACGCAGGAAAAAGCGACAAAAAACAAGCTAAAAGCCCACAATAGTTGACTTGTTTTACAATAGGATAATCAATCTGCCAATAGCACTCATTATTTTCCAATATGATTATATATTATGGCAATAGGAATCAAATTACTACAATAGGAATAGTAATTGTTCCAATAGGCTCATAAAATTAGCAATAGACATATCAAAATATCCAATAGTAATTGCAATTGCGACCATTGGGCTTTGTGGAAAGCCCAATGGGCAATAAAAAAACTTATTACCGGTCTAAAAAACCGATCAAAGGAAAAATAGTTTGAAAAATAATTAAGCTCAATAGTAAGAAAGCAATAATTAAAACATGACATTTCTTTTCCAATTGTTTTTTCGTAAGTTCACCCCCTGTATTAACCGACCCTAAACCACAAATGAATACAAAAAGCAAGACCATCTCCCTTTGGGAATCCCTTATTCCTATTTTTCTGCTAATTATTCTGCTAAGTGTAAATGCAATTGTTTTTGGAGATGGAGCCATTGAAGGAGCCAATCAGTTTTCACTTTTAATTGCTGCGGCTATAGGTGGATTAATTGCTCTCCGATATGGAAAAAACTGGGATGATCTTCAGAAAGGGATTGTGGAAAGCATTGGTACGGCAATGCCATCGATGTTGATATTGCTGTTAATTGGGTCTTTAGCGGGAACATGGATGATAAGCGGAGTGGTTCCAGCAATGATTTACTACGGTTTGGAATTCTTAAATCCGAAGTTGTTTTTAATGCTCTCGGTAGTGATTTGTGCCATCGTTTCTGTCGTAACCGGAAGTTCATGGTCCACCATTGCAACCATTGGAGTTGCACTTTTAGGAGTGGGCAATGCAATGGAATACAATAACGCCATTGTAGCCGGAGCAATTATATCGGGAGCGTACTTTGGTGATAAAATTTCGCCTTTATCGGATACAACCAATCTGGCTTCGGCAATGGCTGAAGTTGATTTGTTTGTGCACATCCGTTACATGATGTATACAACGGTACCTTCCATCATTATTACTCTTTTGATTTTTCTGGCCATTGGTTTTAATAAAGAAGGAGAAATTAATCCGGAAAGCATTCGTGAAGTTCAAACAGCTATAAAAGCAACATTTACAATTACTCCCTGGCTGTTTTTGGTTCCTATATTGCTTTTTGTGATTATCAGCAAAAAAGTGCCCGCCCTGCCTGCAATTTTTGCCGGCACATTAATAGGAGGCGTATTTGCCATTATTTTTCAGCCACAAATTATTCAGCAAATTTCGGGAAGCGGTTCTTATATGCAGGCTTGTTATCATACGGTAATGCAATCCATCTTTACGGATATTAGTATTCCTGTTCAAAATAAAAATATTCAGGACTTATTATCGACTGGTGGAATGGCGGGTATGCTCAATACCATTTGGCTGATTTTAACAGCAATGGTATTTAGCGGTGTTCTGGAAACAGCAGGCATATTGCACAAAATCACCGAAACCATGCTGAAAGCGGTTAGTTCCACCGGATCGTTGGTAACAACTACAGTGGCCAGTTGTGGATTTTTGAACCTTACTGCTTCGGATCAATATATTTCTATTGTAGTTACAGGAAGAATGTTTTCGGAATCGTACAAAGATCAGCATTTAAAACCTGAAGTTTTGAGCCGAACCCTTGAAGATGCAGGAACTGTTACCTCTGTGTTAGTTCCATGGAATACCTGCGGAGCTGCGCAGGCTGGTGCATTAGGTGTAGCTACTGTTGCTTTTGCCCCTTTTTGTTTTTTCAACATCATTAGTCCTATTATGACCATAGCTGTTGCTTACCTAAATATTAAGATTAGAAAAACAACTGATCCTGCTGTAAAATCAGCATAAGTGCAGATTTATTAACCTATTTAAAAACTTGTGAAATTCTTACCCTAAAAAAGTTTCTTTTCTTTTTTAAAAGTATGACAATACTCATTACTGATGCTTTGTGTTTTCTTTAAATTTGCAAAGAAAGAAAATAATAAATAACCCTTAAAACCACATCATTATGCCCAAAGGTATATACAACGTTCCTGCCGTAACTAACGAGCCAATTTTATCCTACGCTCCTGGATCTCCAGAAAGAGCTGAATTACAAGCTACAATTAAAAAAATGCGTTCCGAAGTGATCGATGTGCCTATGTACATTGGTGGTGAAGAGGTTCGTACGGGCAATTTATTTGCAATGACTCCTCCTCACGATCATCAGCATGTGTTGGGGCATTATCACCAAGGTGAGAAAAAACATATACAAATGGCTATTGATGCTGCTTTAGCTGCAAAACCAGCTTGGGAAGCTATGGCCTGGGAGCACCGCGCTTCTATTTTCTTGAAAGCTGCTGAGTTAATTTCGGGTCCTTACCGTCAGAAATTAAACGCTGCTACCATGTTGGGACAATCGAAAAATGCATTTCAGGCTGAGATTGATTCTGCTTGCGAAATTGCTGATTTCCTTCGTTTCAACGTTCAGTATATGACTGATATTTACAAACAACAACCTATATCTTCAAAAGGAATTTGGAATCGCGTTGAGCAACGTCCGCTTGAAGGATTTGTATTTGCTTTGACTCCTTTCAACTTTACAGCTATTGCCGGTAACCTGCCAACAGCTCCTGCTATGATGGGTAACTGTATTGTTTGGAAACCATCTAAAACTGCTGTTTATTCAGCTCAGGTTTTAATGGAAATCTTTATGAAAGCCGGTGTTCCTGCCGGGGTTATCAACTTGGTATATGTATCAGGTCCTGCTGCTTCTGAAGTACTATTCAGTTCTCCTGATTTTGCAGGTATTCACTTTACAGGATCGACTGGAGTATTCCAGGACATTTGGAAAAATATTGGTGAAAACATCCATAAATTCAAATCGTATCCACGTATCGTAGGTGAAACCGGTGGTAAAGATTATATTTTCATGCACCCGACTGCTCCTGCTAAAGAAGTAGCGACTGCAATTACCCGTGGAGCATTCGAATATCAAGGACAAAAATGTTCTGCTGCATCCCGTGCTTACATTCCTGCCAGCAAGTATGATGCTGTTATGGCATTTGTAAAAGAAGATTTGAAAAAAATTAAAATGGGTGGAACTGAAGACTTCACCAATTTTGTGAATGCTGTAATTGACGAAGCTTCTTTCAACAAATTATCTTCAGCTATCGACGCTGCGAAAGCTTCTCCTGATGCAGAAATTGTTGCAGGTGGTACTTACGACAAGTCGGTAGGTTATTTTATTGCTCCAACTATTATCAGAGCTTTAAAACACGATTATATAACTATGGAAGAAGAGCTGTTTGGCCCTATCCTTACCATTTTTGTATACGAAGATGACAAGGTAGATGAGACTTTGGATATTTTGGATAAAGGTTCAATGTATGCCCTTACCGGTGCTATCTTTGCTGACTGTCGTTACGCTATTGAAAAATTGGTGAAACGTTTGACTCACACAGCAGGTAACTTCTATATTAACGACAAACCAACAGGTGCTGTTGTTGGACAACAGCCATTTGGCGGTGGAAGAGGATCCGGAACCAACGATAAAGCGGGTTCTATGATCAACCTATTGCGTTGGGTTTCTCCACGTACAATTAAAGAAACTTTTGTTTCAGCTACAGATTATATGTATCCTAACTTTTTAGAGGATTAATCTTAGAGTTCTGATATATCAAATGTGAGATTTGAGAATAAGAAAATCAATCTTTTGATATCAAAATATAACAAAATAGAATAAAACGACCGGGGTTCTCTTCGGTCGTTTTCCTTTTACTTAGCTTTCAACAAATCAAACTTCTTACTCTTTTACATTTCGCCCCTCCTACTTTCAAACTTTCACTTATTCTTTGTAATTTAGCAAGCAAATAGAAACAAAATGAATCAGAAAAAAGCACAAATTATAATTCTCAGAATTGTACGTAACAAATACGTAATCACTTTTCTGATATTTTATTTTTGGCTTTTCTTTTTCGACCAACACTCTGTTTGGGAACGAAAAGGAAATGAAGATACTATTGAATCTCTTGAAAAAGAAAAGGCTTACTTTATTGAGAAAATTGAAACTGACAAGAATCGGATTCACGAACTGAAAACCAATCGGAAAAATCTTGAAAAATTTGCCCGCGAACAATATTTAATGAAGAAAAAAGGCGAAGATATATTTATAATGATAGAAGAATAAAGACGTTGCAGGCAACGTCTTTTCTATTATTCATGGTTTTTTTCGTACTCCCTGTAAATCTCCAGCAACTCTTTAGCAGAATAAATCCCTTTGGTTTCGATACCAAGATCGATGAGTAGTTGTTTGGCACAAACAACAATGCTCTCCTCGTCAATAAATTGTTCGTGAACATTATTCAGGTATTTCAGTACTTTAAAAGCATTAAAAGCCCCAAAGAATTTCTTTCGAAATGATTCAACACTGGAACAGTTTCGGTTAATTTCATCCAAACTTTCAAAGAAATTATCCTCTTTTAAATAGGAACGTACGGGACCGGGAAGATCAACAATCAATTTATTTAAATAGGTATCGTAATCAACACCAAAAAAATCATCGGCACGATCGAAGAACTTTTTCACATCCTTAAAAGCAGAGTAATTGTAGGTTTTGTAATCGATAATTCCTTTTTCCATAAAGGTGGAAATGGCTTTGCCTGTTCCAAATGGAACCCGGTCTGACTCTCTTGGTGAAGGAATAACTCTGGTGGTTTTAATCTCATAGAACTTACCCAAAGCAATAATTTTCTGCAGAAAATAAAAATCTTCACCTGCCTGCCGGCGATTCATTCCACCTTGCATGATATAAGCTTTCGCCGTAACAGCAAAACTGGAACCTACCGTATGAAAGGCGTGCGGATGACCGGCATACCGCATGGCCAACATGTAATACCGCAGGTAAAGTTCGTACTGAGCAATGGCATCATAAATTGGCTGATCGAATTCTGTTCCCTCCAAAGGATGTTCGTAAAATATGTTAGCTCCATTCGCCTTTGGATGCTTTTTGAACATCTTCTCAATCTCAACAAAATAATTGGCATCACATCCCGAATCGGCATCAAAACCAGTAATAATTCCATTTGGTTTGTCAATTTTATTGAAACGACTTACCGCCTCATCCATCGCAATTTTTCGCGCCAAACCAACTCCTGCAAATTTCTTAGGCAAATTTGGCTGATGAATTAAATAGAATTTCAACTTCTCATCCTGATGATCAGCCATCCAGTTCGCTGCATCAGCAATGGTTTTCTCATTTTGTGCAAGTATTTCCTTACCGGCCAACTCTCCTGAATTCACCATTACGATTACCTCCGCATTGCAATCCGGACGTTCGCAATTCCACAAAGCTTCTAAACCTGGAATCAAATCCGGCTCATTAAAACACGGAATAGTCACAATGATATTTAGTTGTTCCGAAGCTATATCTTTAATATAATCGGGATACAGACGTTGTTTTTTTAGATATTTATCAGCAAAAGCCATATTCTTATTTCAGATTTGAGATCTGAGCATTTGGATTTGAGACTTCTCCCTTCACTTTTAATGTCCATACCTCAATAAATAATAATTTTAAATTCAAGTATTCTCTTTTAATCTATAATCTCATTTCTGACATCTCAGATCCAAAAAAACAAAGATATAAAAAAGGGCAGATAGCTTACATAGCTGATCTGCCCTTAAAATATATTGTTCTTGGAATTTACTTAGCTGCAGGTGTGTATCTGCTGTTTAAACCAGTAATTATTTCCGCTGTAATATCTAATCCATCCTGAGAAAGAAGAACATTTCCTCCTTTTGTTGTACTTAAAATTAAGCTGTAATTATGAGCAGCATTGTATTCTTTCAAATAGTTGGTAACACTATCGAATAATCTTTTGCTGTTTGCCTGTTGTTCACCCATCAATTGGTTTGAAAGCTCACGATCCAATTGCTGTAAATTCTGTTGTTTTCCAATCAATACACGCTGAGCTTCTTCAGCTCTCTCGCGACTTAGGAATCCTCCATTTTGAACTTTACGTTGAAATTCACCTGCTTCTTTCTCTAACTTCTGAGCCTTGAAGTTGAAATCAGTTCTTGAATCTTCCTGCTTTTTAAGAAATTCCTCATTCAAATCACGGGAAAAATTATAATTAGTTAACAATGAATCGGTGTTAATATAAACAACTGCACCTTCACCTGCCACCGACTTCACCTTTTTAGAATCTGCTGACGAATTAGAAAAATGAAGTACATAAAGAATACCAACTGCTACAATTAGTACCGCATTTAAAACAATAGATAAATTTTTCATAGGTATTTTAAGATTTAATTATTCAAGATTATTTCCCGGTCAATTGAAACACAACAGCCATTGCCGGTAATATTTATTTTTTTGATTTTGCCTAACAAATATAAGCTTAAAATGGAGACTAAAAAATACTGTAACATCAAAATTCACATTAGGGAATCCTTGACAGACTTAAAATCCGGAAATAATAATTGCTGATAAACATCATTCTTTTATTTTGGAATACTATTTACATTGACCCCATAAATAAACCCGAATAAACAATTTAAAACCTATCCCAATGTTTAATAAATTAATAGCAGCTACCCTGCCATATATGCCTAAAAAGCTGGTTTGGATCTTTTCTAAAAGATACATTGCCGGCGAAACCATCGAAGAAGCCATTAATGCTTCAAAAGAACTGAATAAAGAAGGTATTAAAGTTACTGTAGACCTTTTGGGTGAATTTATAGAAGATTTAAGTCAGGCAACTGAAAACACGGAGGCTTACATTAATATTATTGAGGCTTTTCAGGAAAATAAAATTGATGGCAACTATTCGGTGAAGCCTACCTTTTTTGGTTTGCTGATTGATGAAGAGGTTTGCTATCAAAACATCCGAACTGTTGTGGCTAAAGCCGCAGAATATAACAACTTTGTTCGCGTAGACATGGAAGATTCTCTTTGTGTGGACAGAGAAATTAAACTTTTCAGAAGATTAAAAGCAGAATTCCCGAACAATGTTGGTTTAGTAGTTCAAGCTTATCTAAAAAGAACTTTAGATGATTTAAGTAATATGATGGACATGCAAAACGGCAGTTCGAAATTGAATTATCGTCTTTGCAAAGGAATTTATGTGGAACCGGCAGAAATAGCCTACAAAAAGTATGAAAAGGTAAATGAAAACTTTATTAAGGGGTTGGAATTCATGTTCCAAAACGATGTTTATCCTGGAATTGCTACTCACGATAAAAATGTAGTTGAACCGGCTTTTGAATTAATAAAAAAATACAATGTTCCTAAGGACAAATATGAATTCCAAATGCTTTATGGGGTTACTCCTGAACTTAGAAAAATGATTACAGACAAAGGTCACACCATGAGGGTTTACGTTCCATTCGGAAAAGATTGGTTTGGATATTCTACCAGAAGATTGAAGGAAAATCCTAAAATGGCTATGCTAATTATAAAAGCTTTATTTAACAGAGGGTAGTATCACTCTGAGTTTTGGCAATGAAAAAGCGGTGATATTTCACCGCTTTTTTTATTCCTTTTTCTTTACACCATACTTATACATTTGCTTTAAGGTCGTTATCTCCTTATCTGTAATCAAGTTATCGGGAATCTTCAATTCTCTTTTTCTCTTCATCCGCTGCACCTCAGGCAAAGTTCTTGCGACACTAACACCAACCATCATATCCGGAGGCACCATCACATGGTGCTCATTCATAATAACATGATGTTTTACCAACATGTCTGTATTCGCCTTTGCATCCATCTTTTCGGGCGCCTTGGTAAGAGCTTCGTAAGTGGCCGAATTGATATTGTTTTTAGCCCGAACATATTCCGGAGTATTTACCTTTGCATTGATGAATGCTTCTCTAAAATCACCAAATCGCGGCAAAATAAGAACTTCCTGCAAAGCTATTGTATCCTTTGCCATAAACACGCCAAACAAGTAAGCATTCTGTTTTAAGCTGTCGCTCACAATAATCTTTACATCATGATATCCTACATAGGTATATTGAATGGTATCGCCGGAGTTCACCCAAAATGAAAACCTTCCAAAAGAATTGGTAGTTCCGGCTCTTTTATCATTTACCCGAAAATGAGAATAAGGCAGAGGGGCTAATTCTTCCTGATCCATTACAGCACCGGTAAAAAAGATTGAATCAGTTCTTATTTTCTGAGCACTTACATCTTCTATTATAAGCAGAAACAGAAGCACAACAAGCCAACTAACTAAGTTTTTTTTCATATGATTATAATTGTATGTTTTTGTCATATAGCCTGTCCCGAACTTGTTTCGGGAGAACTTACCATATAATCATCTCCCTGTGTGTAGAAAGCTTTATACATGTACGTTTCATATCTCAAAATTTTTCTCTCTATAAGTCTCCTATTATCAGATCCTCTAATTTTCGTTTTGGAACATGATGAACCTGATTTTCGTCCCGCCAATATTTTATATCTTCATTCTTCATCTCATCAATCACAATCACCTCCTTAGGCTTCCCTAAAGCTACTACTTGTATAATTTTGTAATTCGAAGGAATTTGCAACACTTCCCGTAATTCCTTTTCTTTAAAAGCACGAATAATACAACCGCCAAACCCCATCTCTACAGCTCCAAGCAGTAAGTTCTGAACAGCAATTCCATCATCGCTAAAATAATTCTTTCCTAACTCTTCATCGTTCAGCATGATTACATAAGCTGCTGGCCTCTCTCCTTCAACAGGTCCAGCCCAATCTGACAGGTAACCAGCCCATGCTAAAGTCTCAAATACTTCTTTTCGTTTCTTCTCACTTAAAACGATTTGATATTTAAGCGTTTGTCCATTCCGACCGGATGCACCCATCCTTGCCAGATCAATCCAATGCCGAATATTTTCTAAAGATATTTTCTCTTCCTCATAAAATCTTCGGTAGCTTCTGTTACGTAAAATAAGTTCTTTTAACATTTGATAATTGTAACTATGATTCAATTAAGTTTTATTACTCAATTAATAACTTCCATTCTCCTTAAATTAAGGGATTTTTCCTTATCAATCAAGGAAAACAAAAATCATTTTAGGATTTAAACAATTCATTAAAACTACATAATTTTTGGAACAAAATTAATTTTGAAGGCAACCACCTACTAATAAAAAGAAAGAAAATTTCTCTTGAAGATACTTGTTGGAAGCATTGCCGACATAGACATTCAACAAAAAGGTCAAATTACTGCAATATAAAAGCGGTGACAACTACTCAGTATATCACCGCTTTATTTATTATTCACTTTTTTTTACAATTCATCATATCGTTTTTCAATCACTTTCCAATTTACCAAATTCCAAAAGTTCTCAATGTATTTCGGACGTGCATTTTGTGTGTCCAAATAATAAGCATGTTCCCAAACATCCATTGTTAATATCGGGGTCATTCCATCGGTAATAGGGTTGCCTGCATTGTTTTTCTTCATAATTCTAAGCTTATTATGAGAATCGGCAACCAACCAAACCCAACCCGATCCAAACAAAGTTGCTCCGGCATTCGAAAATTCTTCTTTAAATGCAGCAAACGATCCAAATGTCTCTGCAATCGCACTAGCAAGTGCACCTTTAGGTTCTCCTCCTCCTTTTGGACTTAAGGCCATAAAGTAAAAGGTGTGGTTGTAAACCTGAGCTCCATTATTGAAAATTCCACCTTCGGAATGCCGGACAATTTCTTCCAAACCAGCTTTTTCAAAAGCAGTTCCTTTAATTAAATTGTTCAAATTGGTAACATAGGCCTGATGATGCTTTCCGTAATGAAACTCTAATGTTTTTTGACTAATTGAAGGTTCAAGTTCATTTAAAGCATAAGGCAATTCGGGTAGTTCGTGTATCATAATTTCGTTTTTTTGATTTACTATACAATTTCACAATAATTCTTCACAAAACCAATAATTAACAATACTAAACTAAAAGACCGGCTTTCCAAAGAAAGCCGGTCCCAAAATCAAAAAAACAATAAACAAAACTAATCCTGAAAGCGTTTAGCCACTTCCTCCCAATTAACTACATTCCAGAACTCCGAAATGTAATCAGGTCGTTTATTCTGAAACTTCAGATAATATGCGTGTTCCCAAACATCCAATCCTAAAATTGGAGTTCCTTTTACTTCTGCTACATCCATTAACGGATTATCCTGATTTGGTGTTGAACTCACAACAAGTTTGCCATTTGGCTGCTTCACCAACCAAGCCCAACCTGAACCAAAACGAGTAGCCGCAGCTTTGGAAAATTCTTCTTTAAACGAATCAAACGATCCAAAATCTTTTTCAATTGCAGCTAATAATGAACCTGAAGGTTTTCCTCCTCCCTTAGGAGACATTACCTGCCAAAATAAATCGTGGTTAAAAAACCCTCCTCCATTATTTCGTACAGCAACTGATTGCTTTGAAATGTTCGCTAATATATTCTCTATACTTTGCTCTTCGATATCTGTTCCTGAAACCGCAGCATTCAAGTTATTTGTATATCCTGCATGATGTTTCGAATGATGGATCTCCATTGTTCTTGCATCAATATGTGGCTCAAGAGCATCGTAAGCATATGGTAACTTTGGTAATTCAAATGCCATATTTTGTATTTATTTTAATTGTAATTACTATCTGTTTTTTTAACACTAAAACAAAGCTAATTTTTATCTGGATTAGATCCAAATAAATTAAAGACTTTTTTGTCTTTTTATTTTCAACACTCACCAAAGCCTGTCAGATAAAAGATTTTTAGTTACTTTCGTGTCTTCAACTATTCTCAAAATTCTTTCGTGAACAAACGGATTCTAAAAATAGCGCTTCCAAATATTGTCAGTAATATTACTATTCCTCTGCTTGGTATTGTTGACCTGGCTCTAATGGGCCATTTGGGAAAAGTCGATTTCATAGGTGCAATAGCCCTTGGTGGAACCATATTTAATTTTCTTTATTGGGGATTTGCTTTTTTACGAATGGGAACTTCAGGAATTACGGCGCAAGCATATGGTGCAAGAAATCTAAACGAAACTATTCTATCCTTATCGAGAGCTCTTCTTGTAGCATTAATTGGCAGTATTTTCATATTAATTCTCCAAAAACCAATTGCTGATTTAAGTTTTTATGTAATTGACTCGGAAGAATCGGTTGAAACAATCGCAAAATCATACTATTACGTTAGAGTTTGGGCGGCTCCGGCAACTATCGGTTTGTACGCCTTAACAGGATGGTTTATTGGAATGCAGAATTCTAAAATTCCAATGGTGATTGCCATTATCAGTAATATTATCAATATTGCTTTGTCGGCCTTCTTTGTTTACGGAATGAATTTAGATGCTCGAGGAGTTGCATTAGGAACTGTTATTGCCCAATACTGCGGTTTGTTTCTGGCTTTGTTTTTTATCTTTCGTTTTTACCGTCGGCTGTTTCGTTACTGGAGCATTCAAGGAATGATGAAAATTAAAGAATTGAAGAACTTCATTGCCATTAATAAAGACATTTTCATTCGAACACTCTGCATTATATTCGTTTTCACATTTTTTACAACTGAATCAGCAAGCACCAACAAGAATATATTGGCAGTAAATTCACTGCTTCTTCAATTTTTATTCATCTTTTCCTACTTTATGGATGGCTTTGCCTTTGCCGCTGAGGCATTAGTGGGAAAATTTATTGGAGCTAAAAATCAGACCGGATTGAGAAGTGTAATTCGTCTTCTTTTTATTTGGGGAATTGGAATCAGCCTGGCCTTCACATTTTTTTATGCTACAAGCAGCAATTGGATATTATCTGCATTAACAAATAATAAATCGACAATATTAGAAGCACAAGCCTACATAAAATGGATTGTATTATTACCAATATTAAGCTTCGGCTCTTTTCTGCTCGATGGAATTTTTATTGGTGCCACAGCCTCTAAGTACATGAGAAAAACAATGATGGCCTCAACTCTACTTGTATTTATGCCTTGTTACTATTTTCTGAGTGAAAGTTTCCAAAATCATGGATTATGGATTGCCATGCTTGGATTTATGCTGGCCCGGGGAATATTTCAAACTATTTATTACAAAAAGGCAATACTTCTGAAATTTAATTAATTCACAATCAAGATCTCACCTAAAGTTACTTGCAATGCTTCCGTTAATTTAGAGACTTCCTCTTCCTCTATTTTATATTTTTCACTTGCATTTTCGAGCCGGTCAACCACGTAGAAAAGCTGAATTAATTTCACTTTCTCTTCCAGACAAACATACAAAACACTGGCGCCGTCCCGACTAATTACATCGGGCTGATTTTTTTGATACATACTGGATATTGAAAACAGGTTATTAGGGATTGAATTACAACTAATACCACTTACTTTCCGATATTCAATATGAAATTCAGGCAACAGCAGATTGTTTTCAAGAATTTCATTTGTAAACGGATATTCATTCTTATTCCGTATCCCCAAATCAAATACAGAAGAAAACGCTTCATCAGTTTCAAAACCCAGATCGCCAAAGTAATCATCAATTAAATTGATTACAATGCCTGATTCAAGTTGATCTTTTAATGAAAAGCACCTTCCCAAATGAATTACAACATCATATTTCTTTAAATTTAAAGCTTTACACAAATAATAGGAGGTAACACTCCCTCCCGTACCCGAAATAAGTATATCCAGGTCTTTATCCTGATACTTAAAACGAGCATAGTTTTTCCCTAAATTTTCAACCAAAACCAGTTGACTAATAAAATTTTGCATGGCTGAAAATGCGCCGGCAATTATCAAAATCTCCATTGATGCAAGAACTTAGCCTAAACAAAAGCTTCGAAAAGTTTGTTATATAGGTGAAATTTATACTTATTTTGCAAGTCAAAATTGCGACTTAAATTAAAACACTAAATACAGATGGAATTTTCAACCAACGGAGACAATAATAAAGGTTTTACAAAAATAGAAAAATACAATCAGGATACTACTGAACAGTTAATGTTTCACTATAAAAAAGTACTTGAATTATTAGGTGAAGATGCCGAACGCGAAGGTCTTTTAAAAACCCCCTTACGGGTTGCCAAAGCAATGCAGTTTTTAACGCAGGGATATCACAACAATCCTGAAGATATATTAAGATCTGCCATGTTTCAGGAAGACTATCGTCAAATGGTAATTGTTAAGGACATTGAAGTTTATTCAATGTGCGAACATCATATGCTGCCGTTTGTGGGCAGAGCACATGTTGCTTACATTCCCAATGGTACCATTACCGGACTAAGTAAACTTGCCCGGGTTGTGGATGCTTTTGCCCGTCGCCTTCAGGTTCAGGAACGTTTAACCACTCAAATTAAAGACTGCATACAAAATACTCTGAATCCACTAGGTGTAGCTGTGGTTATTGAAGCTCAGCACATGTGTATGTCGATGCGTGGAATTCAAAAACAAAATGCAATTACAACGACCTCTGATTTTACCGGTGCTTTTGAAAAAGTAGCTACAAGAGAAGAGTTTATTCGTTTAATTGCAAACAAATCAAACTACTAATTAGTTAATTATAGGAGTCAAAGAATTACCAATTTACATTGTACTTATGAAAATTGCACATTGTAAATTGAATAGATATCTTTGTGCCCGGAATATTTTTTAAATCTTATCCTAATAATCAATTCATTGCTATTAAAAAAATACGAATGAATTGAAATTTATTAATTGTAGAAGAATTTGAAACGTCCATGCCAGGTAATTATGGCACACAGGAGGATGATTATTCCAGCATGGAAAGTTCTCCCGAAACAAGTTCGGGACAGGCTATATGGCAAAAACTTAAAATTATAAACACATGAAAGCATATGTATTTCCAGGGCAAGGAGCCCAATTTGTTGGTATGGGAAAAGACCTGTACGAAAATTCAGACCTTGCTAAAGAGCTTTTTGAAAAAGCCAACGATATTTTAGGTTTTAGAATTACTGACCTAATGTTTGAAGGTACTGATGAAGATTTAAGACAAACAAATGTTACGCAACCAGCAATTTTCCTGCACTCAGTAATCTTAGCCAAAACTCTTGGCGATGATTTTAAACCAGAAATGGTAGCGGGTCACTCTTTAGGAGAATTTTCGGCTTTGGTTGCCAACGGATCATTGTCTTTCGAAGATGGTCTTAAATTGGTTTCTCAACGTGCTTCAGCAATGCAAAAAGCTTGCGAAATTGAGCCTTCTACTATGGCTGCAATCATTGGATTAGATGATGAAACTGTAGTGAAAATATGCGAGGAAATTAACGAAATTGTAGTTCCAGCTAATTTCAACTGTCCGGGTCAATTGGTTATTTCGGGCAGCATGAAAGGGATCGAAATTGCATGTGAAAAATTATTGGACGCTGGTGCTAAAAGAGCTCTTCCTTTAAAAGTTGGCGGTGCATTTCACTCTCCATTAATGGAGCCTGCACGTGTTGAGTTGGAAGAAGCTATTGAGAACACAACTTTCTCAACTCCAATTTGTCCTGTATATCAAAACGTGAATGCCATGCCAATATCCAATCCTGATGAGATCAAGAAAAATTTGGTTTCGCAGTTAACTGCTCCGGTACGTTTTACACAAACCATGGTTAATATGATTGCTGATGGTGCAACATTGTTCACTGAGGTTGGTCCTGGAAAAGTAATTCAGGGATTGGTGAAAAAAGTTGACAGAAAAATGGAAACTGCGGGAGTAGATTCATTTCAAGGATAAAAAATTACAACTGATAAAAAAAGCCGTTTCAAAACTTATTGAAACGGCTTTTTGCTATTTATAACTTATAACACTGGTTTGTTTTTTACCATCCATTAAAATATCCAGCGGTTCTTTAAACCGAACATGTTTAAAATAATGAATCTGCTCTTCGAGTTTTTGCTTGTCAAGAATTTCAGTATTCACAAAACTTTGTTCAGTGTTGCTCCTTACCGAGAAATACCCTACATTCATTGAAGTTACATTGTGAAAGAAATGAGACCCCAAGGAAGCATCTAAAGGAAAATCTTCCAAACCTTGCTCTACAATTACCTTTGCATTGGATATTTGAGACCAAAGTACAGGGATACCGGTAAACTTATCTCTTGTTCCCCAACGGCCTGGACCAATCAACACATATTGACGATCCTGCTCTCTCATTTTCTGATTCAATTTCTCAATTTCAAGAGCCATTTCTTCAGTTTTGGTCCGATCAAATTTCTCAATATCCATGTAAATTACATCACGAACATGGTCTATTTTTCCGTTACCCATACCTTTACTTGCCAATAAAACAAGCTTATCCTTATCAACCTTAGTCATATCTATATCAATGCTCATCTCCTGACGAATCAGAGGTTTAATCTGAAGGAGCTGGAAAGTAGGCAAATCATTTTTTCCTTTTGAAAGATCAACGGCAAACTCAATTTCAACAGGAGCACCCATTGCTTGTTTAAAAATATTCAGCAGTACACTCAAAGCATGAGCAACAGGGACTTGATTGTATTTCAGAATATTTGCAAAGTTTACCACCCTAGGTCCCCGCAAATTCAAATCCGGTTCCAATCTGTCATTCTGGTAATCGTAAACTGAAGCACAATGCAGTAGATTCCCATCCTTTTCGGCATCTGCAAGTTCATATTTAATCGTAACAGCATCCTCTCCATCCTTTAAAAGATTAACATCTTTCTTTTCCATATTGATCGCATAAAAATACTTCTGCGAATCTTTCATCTGATCTTCAATTGATGCCAATTGCAATTTTGGGTGTTCCGGGCAAAAACGATGTGTTTTTTCCCCTCCCACAACATATTTACCCAGTCCAACAGCTATCACTGCAAAACCATCCTCAGGTTTCATGTAAGAAAAAGGATAGTAGTTGTATGATTGGGCTACACCACTGATATTTGGATAATACCTGCCGTTGGTTTCCTGTCCTACCACTTCCTGAATAATTACAGCCATTTTCTCCTCTTCAATTTTATAATCAACCGCACTAAAATACGATTGAGCTTCGGGTGAAAAAATAGAAGCATAAATAAGCTTGATTGCCGTTACCAATTGACGAAACCGCTCCCCAATATCCGGATGATTATTTGGAAGCAAATAAGTCGCATAAACCCCTGCAAATGGCTGCATTAAAGAATCCTCAAACAAACCGGATGAACGCACAGCCAACGGACATGTCATTTCCTCAAGATAATCCAGAAGCCTTTCCCGTAATTTATCAGACAACTCACCTTTCGCAAATAAATCACGTACCTTTTTATAGTTCTTATCCAGATAAATCTTATTGTAAAGATTATTCTTCTCAATAAAATTATCGTATTCATCAACACCAATAACAGCTGTTTTAGGAATCGAAATATTAATGTCCTTAATCAGCTTTGCGAAGTAAATATTCTCTATAAAGTTACTCAGGAAAGCCAGGCCACGGCCTTTCCCTCCTAAAGATCCACGTCCCAAACGAACCACATAATGATTCGAATTAACAATATTAGGCCTGAATTTAATAATCCTGCCCCGCAACTGTTTTATACGTGAGGCTTCAAATACATCCAAACAAAATTTACGTAAATCCTTTACTGATTTAAAATCCTCTATCTGATATCTTCTTAACTTTTTAGCAATATTAATTTCACCTCTGGCCATTAACCATGTCGAAATTCCATTTCTTTTCGAATGAAAAAGAAGTGATTCATCCGGAACATATTTCAATTTTTCTTCAAATTCTTCAAGGGACTTCGCTATTGCAACCTTAGTTCCACTTTGGTTTCTGAATACAAAATCACCAAAACCCAGTTTAGTGTAGATGAAGTTATAGATATCCAAAGCCAAAGTATCACTGTTCTTGTTAATAAAATCGGCTTCAACCTGCATGGCACGAATTGCATTATCGGTATCATGCGATTGCATTAAACATGGAATTTTCATGTTTTTTTCCTGCACGTATTTAATCAGATCTACACCTGAATCATCATCCAATTTACCATCCCGCGCAAAACGAACATCAGAAATTACACAAAGCAAGTTTTCCAAATAATTATCGATAACTTCAACTGCATCTTCATAAGTGCTCACCAAAATGACTTTAGGTCTGGCCCGCATTTTCAAAATCTTATGCATTTCGTCAATATCTCCTTCATCCGAAATCACTTTTTGGGTTTGAGTCATTACTGATGTATACAGCAACGGAAGATATCTGGAATAATACTTTACTGAATCTTCAACTAACAAAATGACTCTTACATCTCCACTTTTTGTATCGGGTTCCAGATTCATTCTATCCTCAATATACTTGGTCATGGCCATAAAAATTTTGGTGGAACCATTCCAAACAAAAACCCGATCAATATTATTCTTAATCTTATCTGCAGCTCTGTCAAAATAAGCCAGGTCGCTATTGTTATTTACCAAAACCAAAACAGGAATCTCGGGCTGAACCCTTTTTATTTCCTGACTTAATTCCAAAGGGGATTGTTTATCCAAACCAGCCATTAAAATGACCACATCGTAATTTCTGTTTTTTAAAGCATCCAAGGCTTCATCATTAGTGGCTACACTCGTAAAACGTGGTGCCGCATATAAATTTAATTGTAGATATTCCCCAACAATTTTATCAGAAAACTGTCCTTCCCTTACAATAGTATAAGCATCGTAATAAGTCGCGATAAGAAGAATTTCTTTCACTTTAAAAGGCATCAATTCCTGAAAAATATCTCTATCACTCTTTTTCCGTTTGTATATCTTGGAAATCGAAACTTCTTCCATGTCAATTGCTATTTATGTTTTTTGTTGTCTTGTATTCAGAAATACAAAATAATATAAATTTCTGGTTTGATATCAACCTTTTACAAACAAGTACTGATTTCATTTAAAATCAATTAATGAAAAGGAAAAATATCTTTTAGTATTCATTATTCCCTAAAAAATGGTGCCGAAAATAATAAAAATAAGGGATAAAAAACAAAGAGGAAACTTATGGTTTCCTCTTTTAGGTATTGATGAATTAAATATTTCAATCTTATTATTTAACTTCCCAGGTATCACCACTATTAAGCAGATCATCCATACACTTAATTGATGATACAGCTTGTACATCTTTAATTTGCTGCACCATTTTTTCTTCATAAGAAAGCGCTGCAACGTCTCTTATTACACCAAGTGCAACAGGATACTCAGGAGCTGACATATTTGACAACAGCCAAGCCATATGAGGATCAGGGTTATGGGCATCATGAACTAAAATATCCTGCTCAGTAATCCCAAATTCACCAATTGTAACAACAATTAGTTTACCATTACCTCCTAAAACTAATCCTTTGTTTCTATTCTTTCCGAAAATCATTCGCTCTCCGTGATGCAAAATCAACTGGAAGTCATCCTTCGTTTCCTTATCAGTAATCAGAGTATGTGCTCCATCATTATAAATCACACAATTTTGAAGAACTTCAATAATAGATGTTCCTTTGTGTTTTGCTCCAGCCAAAATCAACTCTGTGGTCAGTTTAATATTAGTATCAATAGATCTCGCATAAAACTTCGATTGAGCCCCTAAAGCTAACTCTGCTGGCTGGAATGGTTGTTCAATTGTTCCGAATGGAGAGGTCTTGGTGACCATTCCCTGCTTAGATGTTGGTGAATATTGCCCCTTGGTAAGCCCGTAAATCTCATTATTAAAAAGAAGAATTGTCATATCAATATTACGACGAATAGCATGGATAAAATGGTTACCTCCAATTGCCAAAGCATCCCCATCTCCAGAGACTTGTATTATTTCAAGATCAGGATTCGCTGATTTCACTCCCGAAGCAACCGCTGCTGCTCTTCCGTGAATTGTATGAAAACCATAGGTATCCATATAATACGGAAAACGGGAAGAACATCCAATACCCGAGATAACTGCAAATTTTTCCTTTGGAATGTTCATTGCAGCCATTGCCTTTTGAACCGAATTCAATACACCATGGTCTCCACACCCGGGACACCATCTTACTTCCTGATCACTTTTAAAATCTTTTGGAGTCAGATTAACAGGACTATGTGATTTAAGAATTGTATCTGTCATGATTATTTCTCCTCCAATAATTGGTTAAACCTCTCTTTTAATTCCAACACAGTAAAAGGCAATCCTTGTAATTTATTGTATTGATTGAATTTAACATCCTGAAAACCTGCCCGTAAATACTCAGCAAATTGTCCTTCATTCAACTCACAAACAATTACCTTTTTATGACGTTGTAAAACCTCTTTTGTATTCTTTGGCAGAGGGAAAATATAATGAAAATGTGCCAAAGCAATGCTCTTTCCTTCAGCCTGAAGTTCCCGAACCGCTGTTGTTAAGTGACCATATGTTCCTCCCCAACCTACAACCAAAACTTCAGCGTCATCATTCCCTTTTACAGGAACATCTGGAATAAAATTAGCAACCCGTCTAATTCTTTCCGATCGAATATCTGTCATTACCTGATGATTTTCCGGCACATACGACACAGTACCCGTAATATCCATCTTCTCTAAACCTCCTATTCGATGCTCCAAACCTTTTGTACCTGGAACAGCCCATTTTCTAGCCAGTTTCTCTGTATCTCTTGCATATGGTTGATAGTTATCTCCCTCCTTAGCGAATGGCACCTCTATAGGTGAGAGATCGGCCATTTTAGGAATTCGCCACGGTTCAGCTCCATTAGCAATAAAACCATCCGTAAGCAAGATAACAGGGGTCATATGCTCCAAAGCAATTTTACCGGCACTATAGGCGTATTCAAAACAATTTGAAGGTGTACTTGCCGCAATTACCGGCATAGGGCATTCTCCACTGCGTCCGTGAATTGCCTGCATTAAATCTGATTGTTCTGTTTTAGTTGGAAGACCTGTTGATGGCCCCCCACGCTGAACATTCACAATTACCAAAGGGAGTTCTGTCATTACAGCCAAACCTGCCGCTTCTGTTTTAAGAGCCAAACCCGGTCCCGAAGTGGTTGTTACAGCAAAATTCCCTGCAAAACTTGCTCCGATCGATGTACAGATTCCTGCAATCTCATCTTCTGCCTGAAAAGTTTTTACACCAAGATCCTTACGGGCAGCCAGCTCCTGCAGAATTTCTGTTGCCGGTGTAATTGGATACGATCCACAAAACAATTCCAAACCCGCTTTTTCAGCCACTGCAATTAATCCCCAGGCTGTAGCTTTATTTCCTGTAACATTACGGTAGATACCTTTCTTAATTTTTGCAGGAGCCACACTGAAATTATATGGCAAAGCTTCAATTGTTCTTGCAAAATTATAACCCGCCCGCAATACCATCTTGTTGCCCTCAACAACCAATGGATACTTTTTGAATTTCTTCTCAATAAACTCTTCTGTATGCTCCAACGGACGATCGAACATCCAATAAACCATTCCCAGAGTAAACATGTTTTTACTCCTAAGGATACTTTTCTGATCCAGTTCTGTATCCTTCAAACATTCTTTCGTCAGTGAAGTTACCCTTGCTTTAATCAGATTGTAATCGGAAAGATTCTCATCGTCTAATGGGTTAGAATCATAGCCAGCTTTTTCAAGGTTCTTATCCGTAAAACTATCTTCATTTACAATGATAGTCCCACTAGGTTTAACCCATTTCAAATTTGCTTTTAATGCTGCCGGATTCATTGCAACCAGTACATCTGCAAAATCGCCGGGAGTATTTACCTCCATCTGACCGAAATGCAGTTGAAAACCTGATACTCCACCTACAGTTCCCTGTGGAGCCCTAATCTCAGCTGGATAATCAGGAAAAGTAGCAACATCATTCCCAAACAATGCGGAAGTATCCGAAAATTGCGTTCCTGTTAGCTGCATCCCATCTCCGGAATCGCCGGAAAATCTTATGACAACTTCTTCCTTTTCAATGACTTTTGTCTTTTGACTCATGACTATTTTGAATTAAGCTTGAAATTAATTCCTTTGTTTAGTTCGTTGTTTTTATTTCTATACAACACTGTGCTAAAATCATGTTACATAGCATGGTAAAGGTAGCGTTTCCCAGTTTTTAGACAAGTAAAGACAAATAAAATTATTGATTTTTTGCAAACGTTTGTATTCTAAAAAGTTACATCTCACTCACAGTTAAAAACTGGCTTGATTAAGAGTTGATTAAGTCTTAATAAGGGGAAGGAAAGGAGAAGGAATAGTGATTTTTGAAGAGAACTGGGAGAGTTGATAATCTTTGCGAAAAGTCATCGCAACAAAAAGTGATTTAAAGAAAAAAGGTGTCTCAAATTAATGAGACACCATTATGAACATTATTCCTAATTCTACATTTAGTTAGTTTCTTGTAAATGTAAAACCATTATCACCCCAAGAGGTATACTCTGTTCCTCCTACAGGAAGATATTCCAACTTGAAAGCAATATTGTAAGTTCCATCACAAGAATTGAAAAAACCAGAAGATACTGTATACGAATAATTGGTATAATCTTCATAACCAGCTCCCCATCCACCACAATCGGCAGCAACAATAGTTCTTTCTGTATCACCAGTTAATTGGAATGTCACCGGATCGATATAAACAGTAACAGTATTTCCATTACCTGTACAAGCATCAGCCTCAGCTAGTCCTGATACATATAACGTATAAGGATCATTCTCATCTGTAAGAATCTTAACGTTTGAATCAACACCCCAATCACCACTTACAGCAGCATAACTTCCAAATGATAATTCACTGTCAAATTCACAAGGCATTTTAATTTCCACTGCAGCCTGAGAACGTGAACTTATACCTTCAGATGTTGTAATTACGTAAAGAAAGAAAGAAGTTCCTAATTTTACATCAGCTTCAGTAATTTCCAAACTGCTTAGGATTTCAGGGGCAGTAATTTTAGTGTCAATAGGAAATGACTCTATTGCTTTCACGACACCTACTTTTCCTTCGTACACAACCTGAATTTCCGCAGCGTCAGCCATATCTCCCTCAGCTAAGCTAGCTGTAAAAGTGATAAAACTTGCTTCGGTAAGATCTGTAAAAAGAGGGGATTCCGGTGTAAGACTAGTAATCGTTGGAACTACAGCGATTCCTCTAGTAGCCACCAAATTCTCATTTGTGTCTTCGCAAGCACTAAAGAAGAAACCCAGTGCCACGATTAGGCTTAGTATTTTAAATATTTTCATTGTTTTCATTTTTTAATATAAAAATCAAACTATCGTGAACCTCCAGCCCACCATACATTTTCACTATATACATACGATCCATCACCATAAGCTTCACGAACATTCACATTTGCAGTAACATCTTCTGCACCGTAAGTGAAACGCAATGGGAATTTAGAACTATTCAATGGGTTATCCAATTTAATAAAATTATTTCCCATCGCATTCAATCTTCTGATATCGTTATAAGCCTCAAGAGCCTCTTCTTCGAAGAATGAAATGTATTTTTGAACCATAATTTCCTTCAATGTTGAACTTTGATCAAGCAATACAGGTTCAACTTCATCTGTATAGTAAGCTTCAGCATCTGCAGCCGAAATAGCAATATTCGTTTTTCCACAAGCTGCAACAATTGCTTTTTTCAATGCAATCTTAGCATTTACCAAATCATTGTTTCGGGCATATGCCTCAGCTTTTAGGAATTCAACTTCGTGATAACTCAATAAATAAGTTGGTGCAGTTAAAGAACTAATAGCAGAGATTCCATATTTACCTTGAGCTTGCTCAGGCGTACCATTTGGCGCAAATACAAGATCTAAATCCTCAGAAAAAGCTTTAAATAATTTTGCCTCACGTGGATCATTTCTGGAAAGCAATTTATTATGAAAGCTTGTACTAGCTCCAAAATAATTACGGTCTAAAAAGAACATTTCAAAAGGACTTTTAGATGTAGTACCATTGTAAACAAATTGACTTTGTTCTGCAGGACTTGTGAAAGACTTGTTTGCAAAATCAATCACGTCGGCGTAATTTGGAGATCTTAAAGATAATCTCATAGTATAACGAGCCTTTAACCCATAAGCAAATTTCACCCATTTTTCTATACTTCCGTCTTCACCACCGTAAATAAAATCCTGCTTTCCTAAAAGAGAAAAAGCTGTTTCCTTAGATAAATTTACAATTGCATCGTCCAAAAATTTAAAGATATCAGTATATATTTTCTCCTGAGTATCCAAGTTTGGGGTAAAAACAACACCTGGTTGAAGAGCTTCAGTCCAAGGCACATCACCCATTACATCAGTTAAAATTGCCAAGTTATATGCTGCCAAAATTTGAGCGATACCTAAGGTATAATAATTACCTTCTTCTTTCCCACCTTCAGAACATTTTGTAATTATATCCTTAAGATTTAATAGATTTCGATAAACTGAATTCCACGAATTATTGTAGGTAGTACTACTTGTTGGTTCTCCTGATCTAATTTCAGCATTATACATCTGGCTATATACACCAACATTATGCTCTACATAACATGATGCATATAATGCAAGATCTGAACCTGTAACACTAAAGGCCGATTTTGTCATCACATCAGAGATAATCAAGTTTGATGCTACATCTGATGGATCATTTACGTTCTTGTTGATATCATCCATCAAATCTTCAGAACAAGAACTCATTGTAATTGCACAAACCGCAATTGCAATACTGTAAATATATTTTTTCATACTTTTATTCATTTAGAATTTAACATCTATACTAAATCCATAGCTAGTTGTTTGAGGTAGTGAAAATCGTTCAAAACCTCCCGACATATTATTATTTCCTTGAGAAGATTCCGGATCAAAATTATCAAGCTCTGTCCAAAGTAAAATATTACGTGCAAAAGTAGAAACCGCCACATCTATGTTAGGAATCAAGCCTTTAGGCAATCGATATTTAAATGACAATTCTCTTAGTTTAACAAAAGAATTCCCATGAATATAGTATTCGTCAATATTTGTTAGAACATCTGAAAATAGTGTTTGATAGGCTCCCGAATCACTTGCTCCTCCACGAACTATATCATTTCTAGAGCCATCTGCTTTGTAGCCATTGTAAATAAAAGTAGATTCACGATCTTCAGTTCTCTTAGACATTCCATATAAATCTAATAAACCATTAGATCCTGAATACATCTGACCACCATTTTTCCATTCAAAAGTAGCCCCTAATGAGAAATTCTTGTAAGTGAAAGTAGTAGAACCTCCAACAATAAAATCAGGAGAGACAGAACCAATTACTCCAGGTTCACCAGCCATTGGCATACCATAAGTAGTAGAAGAAGGGTTTTCATCAACAAGTATTTGACCATTTTCATTTCTCTTATACTGAGAACCATAAATTACAGGGTAAGTGTCAGCAATTCCTGCTCTCACTTGTGGAGTAACAAACCCCCCCAATTGAATACTCTCAACACCCGGTGCCAATTTATCAACAACATTTGTGATTTTTGAATAGTTAACATTAATATCCCATGTAAAATCCTTTGTTGAGATAGGTGTCAAATAAAGCATTACTTCATGACCATTGGTATGAACTTGACCACCATTCATCATTACACTACTTGCGCCGGTTGAACCTGCCAATGGAACAGAGAAAATCTGATCTTCAACATTCTGTCTTGAATAGGTATAATCAATACCAATTCTGTTCTTCGCAAATTTTAGATTTATACCTAACTCATATGATTTGGTATTCTGAGGCTTTAACTTTGGATCGTACAAAACATCACTTGCAATATAAGAACTTACGCCTCCCATTGGGTATGTTATTGGTTCTCCTGACCAAAATCCACCACTGTATCCAGGCTTTTCATAGAAATTCTCCTTGTAAGTTCCAGCTTGTCCAACCTCTGCATAAGATCCTCTGATTTTTGCAAATGTTAACCAATCGATATTTTTAACAACATCCAATTCCGAGGCTACAAATCCTAAGGAAACTGAAGGATAAAAGAATGAACGATTACCTCTTGGCATAGATGAAGTAACATCATTACGACCTGTTACATTCAAGAACATCATATCTTTCCAAGACAAGGAAACACTTGAGAAAACACCAACAGTACGGTCTTTATATTTTTTCTCTCCTGCAGTAACTGTATTTGCATTTTGAACATGATTCCAACCTCCAAAGTTGAATTCTTGACCATACTGATCGTATTGTTTTGTTCTGTTATGATTCAACTCATTTCCAACGATTACATTCAATCTAAAATCGTCATTAATAGTCCAATCGAAATTTGCAGTCAGCAGTGAATTGTAAGTCATATCCGTAACACCATAATTACTAATCTCACCAGTTTTTCCTTTACTTCCAAATCCGAATATATCCTGATAATGTGTGGTATATGTATCCATACCTAATTGATACTTAACCGTTAAATCCATTCCGTCACCTAGTGACTTTGCATATTGGACAAACCCATTTCCATAGAAACGATTTGTTTCTTCATTAAATGTATTGTTATTCTGAACCCAATAAGGATTATCAAAAGTAAGAGAGCGATAATAAATTTGCTTGTATGGATCTCCCTGCGCATGATTAGGAATACCTTTCAAATTGTAACTCGCTGGAGCAGAAAGAGCACCTGCTATAGAAGCATCATTTCCGGCAGATAATTTATCAACAGTTGTTTTTGCAAAGTTAGATGAAAAACCAACAGTGAAGTTTTCGTTAAGTTTACTCTCTGCAGCAGCTTTAGCATTCCAACGTTGCATTCCTGTATTCAAAGCAATACCTTCTTGGTCAGTATATCCTACACCTACCGAAAAATTTCCTTTTTCAGTAGCCTGGCTCACGTTAATACCTGTAGTTGAAGTAAAACCAGTTTCAAAATAATCATCCCAGTTATTATATACTTGTGGCGTTACCCATGGATCTAATCCTGCATCTTCTAATTGAGGTACTCTGTACATTCCTTCATGTCCATTCCCATTACCTCCATAAGTTGGATCATTAGGCAATTCTGAAATTTTACCTCCCCAAGACATTGAAGTTCTGGGGCTATATTTACCTGCAGAACCTTGCGACCATTTTTTTTGATAATCTGGCGTACGGGAAACAACATCAAAACTAGTCGTTTGATTGATCGAAACAACAGCTTTTCCTATTGCTCCACCTTTTCCTGATTTTGTAGTAATAATAACTACACCATTCGAAGCTCTAAGGCCATACAATGCCGCGGCTGCCTGTCCTTTCAGCACGTTAATAGATTCAATGTCATTAGGATTGATATCCAATGCTCTATTAGAAACGTCTGCTCCAGCAGTACTATTACCTGTACTATAAGCTGCAGTACTAGCAACTGGCATACCGTCAATCACATATAATGGAGTATTATTTCCTGAAAATGACCTTGAACCTCTAATAACAATTTGAGAAGAAGCACCTGGCATACCACTTGACATCTTAATGTCAACACCAGCTACTTTTCCTTGAAGAGCTTTAGCTAAATCAGGAGTACCTGTCTTTTGAAGATCTTCCGCTTTCACATCCTGAACAGCATATCCAAGAGCTTTTTTTGATCTCTTAATTCCTAATGCAGTAACAACAACCTCATCCACACCAATAGATTCCGTTTCCATTACAACATTGATTGTAGAAGAGGTGATCTCTAACTCCTGCATAGTCATTCCAACAAAAGAAAAGACCAAAACCTTTCCATCAGCTGGAACATTTAAGGAGTAGTTACCATCGAAATCAGTAGTGGTACCGATGGTTGTACCTTTAACAATTACGGAAACTCCCGGGATAGACAGCCCATCATCGGCTGAAGTAACCACCCCTGAAACTTCTCGACTTTGAGCTAGAACGCTCTGTAATCCTATAACACACAGGATTAACATCGAAAACAAACTTTTTTTCATAAACCTTTAGTTAGTGGTTAATTAACATTAATACACATTTATATATAAATTCATTCATCCCATAACAATGAGATGAAAGCAATAAAATGCACCCTTTAGAATTGTTTTCAAGAAGAAACTTTAGTTTAGTCACTAAAAAATAACTTCTCAAATTGCAGATTTCAAAATACCCCTATTTATATCTGCGTCATCAAAAGTGTGAAAAAAACTTAAATTTTCAAACCTTTTTTATCGTAAACCTTTTAAATTTAAGTTGAAATAGACTTCAAAACTAACAAATTACCAATATGCAATACATTTTGCTTTCAAATTAACACTATGCTATTGCTCTCATTTTCAATTTCATTCACGTTAACGTTTGCGTAACTTTTTTTACAACATATTTATAAAAAATCTCTCGAATATTTTTTTAATTATCTTTGTATTTATAATCAAACTAAATAAGAATGGCATTTATTAGAGAATTAAATGGAAAAACTCCGGTATTCGGAGATAATTGCTTTTTAGCAGAAACCGCTGCCGTAATTGGTGATGTGGAGATGGGTAATGATTGTAGTATCTGGTACAGTGCTGTTTTACGCGGTGATGTTCATTCTATTCGTCTTGGGAACAATGTAAATGTTCAGGATAATGCGACTATTCATGCAACCTATAAAAAATCACCAACCACAATTGGAAATAATGTATCTATTGCCCACAATGCAGTAGTGCATGGTTGCACAATTAAAGATAACGTTCTTATAGGCATGGCTGCTGTAGTTCTTGATGATGCGATTATTGAAAGCAATGCGATTATTGCAGCAGGATCAGTTGTTACAAAAGGTACGCATGTTGAATCAGGAAGTGTATATGCAGGATCTCCGGCAAAAAAAATAAAAGAACTAAGTCCGGAATTATTAGAAGGTGAAATCAATCGAATTGCAAATAGTTATGCAATGTATGCCAGCTGGTACAAAGAAGATGAAGAAACCATCAAAAAGTAATTCAGCTTAAAAAAACAAAGTCTTTCAATTTTATATTGAAAGACTTTGTTTTTTATACTATTACACTTGCCACAGTTAATAGCTAATATGCCGGGCCTTTAAAGTAATATTAAGAAATCGACTGGCTTTTTCCTCAAAACTATCTACAAATTCTGTAGTAAAAAACTCACAATTTGAGTTTTTACTGCATCTAACATCCATTTCGGGATGTCTAAAAAGGTAATCTTTTAAACTTCGGGCAACGATCTCTCCCTGAGAAATCAACTGAATGTGATCAGGAAGCATTTTCTTAATCTCCGACTGCATCAAAGGATAGTGAGTACAACCCAATATTATCGAATCGATAAGAGGGTCTTTAGCCAATAAACTATCAATGTTCTTTTTAATGAAATACCTTCCACCTTCCGTGTTAATCTCATTATTTTCAACCAAAGGAACCCACATTGGACAAGCTTCCTGGACAACAACAACATCCGGGAATAATTTAGCTATCTCCAATGGATACGAATTAGAACGAATTGTGCCTACAGTTCCCATTACACCAATATGTTTGGTCCTCGTAATTTTGGAAACCTCTTCAGCACTAGGGCGAATAACTCCAAGAACCCTCCTGTTGGAATTTATTTTTGGTAAATCATTTTGCTGAATGGTACGAAGCGCTTTGGCCGAAGCTGTATTACACGCAAGTATTACCAACTCACAGCCCATTGAAAAAAGTTGCTCAACCGCCTCGAGCGTATAATCATATACAACATCATATGAGCGGGTACCATAAGGGCTTCTGGCATTATCTCCCAGATAAATAAAATCATATTCAGGTAAGCTCTTAAGCAGTTCATTTAATACGGTTAAACCTCCATATCCTGAATCGAAAACACCAATGGGCTGACTATTTTTTATCATTCTCGTAAAAATAAGAAAAGGTGGTATTAAAAATACCACCTTTTCACAATATCCTGAAAAATATCTACAGTATTCCTAATTTTGTTTTTACCAATGGCATAATATCAACACTGTTATTTGAGTTGAACAAGATAACACCAGTACTAATATCAAAAACATAAATGAATCCATTCTCAGCACCAACAGCCTTTATTGCAGCTGAAGCTTTATCGAAAATAGGCTTTAACAATTCATTTTGCTTTTTTTGAAGTTCTTGCTGAGCAAATCCATCAAATGTCTGCATACGATTTTGCAAATCCTGAATTTCTTTTTCTTTATTGGCTCTTACAGCCTCCGAAAGAGTTTCTCTTTTCTCTACATAAGCATTTACCAAAGTTTGATACTCTTCTCTCATTGCTTTAATTTGAGCATCATACTCCGCTGCCGCAGCTTGAATTTGTTTTTGTGCCTGCTCTTTTTCAGGCATAATCGACAGTAATTTATTCGAGTCGATATGGCCAAATTTTAAGGTTTGCGCAAATGTACTTGAACCTGCAGATAGGATAATGGCTAATAAAGTTACTTTTAAAAAATGTCTCATAATATCACTCAGTTAGTTTTTATTTTAATTTTAATTAGTTCTAATACCTAACTTATACAGTACCTTATCACTTAAATCAAACTTTTGATTACTGTATATAATTGTTGGCCCGTTAGCACGATCAATAATCATACCATAAGTTCCGTCTTTTGCAATTTCTTTTATTGCTTCATAAATATCATCCTGAATTGGCTTTATTAATTCCTGACGCTTTTTATAAAGATCTCCATTTATTCCAAAATACTTTTGCTGCAATTTTTGAGCTAAAATTTCCTTGTCAAAAATCTCTTTTTCCCTTTTTTCTCTCATTTCTGAGGACAAAAACACTTCATCAGCTCTAAACTTCGCTTGCAATTCTTTAATTTCAGAAGCTATTTTCTCAATTTCTATTTGCCAATTGCTTGAAATCTGATCCAATTGTTCCTGAGCATTCTTATAATCAGGCATTTTATCGAGAATATATTCTGTGTCAACAAATCCGTAACGTTGCTGAGAATACAAATTCCCTATCAATATACATACACATCCAATTATTAATACTAAACGCTTCATTCGATTCTTATTTAGAATTAAAATCTAAAATAACTTAAATTATAATAGCTCCAAAGACGAGTGACATAAAATATGCTAAAATTGTTGACCAATTACAAAATGGAATTGACCACCGTTCTGTCCTGCCTGATTCGCTTCATCAAATCCATATCCGTAATCAATTCCTAATAATCCAAACATAGGAAGGAATATTCTAAGCCCAACACCTGCAGAACGCTTCAAATTGAATGGTTGAAATTGTTCAAAATCATACCAGGCATTTCCTGCTTCGGCAAATGCCAATGCATAAATAGTTGCAGACTGGCTTAAAGATAGCGGATAACGAACTTCTGCAGTAAATTTAGAATAAATATTACCTCCCAATCGTCTGCCTGTCGTACTTACCGGGGTCAAAGATCCATTTTCATATCCTCTTAGTCCAATATTGTCACTTCCGTACATGCTGTATCCCGACATACCATCACCTCCTACTTCAAATCCTTCGAAAGGTGATCTTTTATCTTTATTATAATACCCCAAATATCCAAACTCAGTTCCTGTATATAAAACCAGTTTATCAGTACTATTCAATAAGGATGTATACATTTTTCCTTTAAATACCCATTTGTGATATTCAATCCATTTATATCTTTCCTGATCGCTTGTATTTCCACTCGAGTAGTTAACATTATCGAAAAATGAAAATGGTGGTGTCAATTTAACACTTAAAGAAAATGAGGAACCTCTTCTGGTATATAATGGATTATCTATAGAACTCCTTGATAAAGTAGTTGTAAAACTGAAATTATTGGATGTTCCGTCAGAGATTAAATAATACTGCCAATCTTTTAATCTGTAGTTCTGATAACTAACCTCATTATACAAAGAAAAATAATTATCAGGCCATTTTAAACGACGAGCCAATCCTACACTTGCTCCAAACACTTTCTGACTTTGATCTGAATTCCCTGATGAGCTTGCATAGCTATAGCTGTTACTATAAGAGCGACTATATCCGGTTTGCTGAGAATAATAAATTGAAGTACTTAATGAAGTTGGTTTTTTACCTCCTAACCAAGGCTCGGTAAATGACATACTATAAGAATTGTAGTATGAACCATTCGTTTGAGCACGTATACTCAATGTTTGCCCGTCTCCCGTTGGCAAAGGACTCCAAGCCTCTTTATTAAATATATTTCTAATCGAGAAATTAGAAAATTTCAAACCAACGGTACCAATAATCATTCCAGCACCCCATCCTCCTGAGAGTTCTATCTGGTCATTCGCTTTTTCCTCTAACTTATAATTAATATCCACAGTTCCACTTTCAGGGTGAGGCTTCACATCCGGGCTAATAGTTTCCGGATCAAAATGACCTAACTGAGCCAATTCCCTTACACTTCGAATGATATCCGACTTGCTAAACAATTCTCCAGGATATGTATACAACTCCCTACGGGCAACATGCTCATGAGTTTTTGTATTTCCAATAATATTTACTCTATCTATGGTTGCCTGTTTTCCTTCAACAATTCTCATTTCAAGATTAATAGAATCCTTACCAATAACTGTTTCTACCGGATTCACATTGAAGAATAAATATCCTTTGTCAAGATACTGATTACTAACAGCATCATCATCACTGCTCAATCTCTTGTCAAGTAAAGTCTGATTGTAAACATCACCTTTTTTTATCTGCAAAACCCGTTGCAGCCAATAACCGGTATACACTGTATTACCGACCCAATCAATATTATTGAAAAAATACTGATTCCCTTCTTTCACTTTCACATGAATATTCACTCTATCCTCAGATACCTGTTCAATGCTATCTGACAAAACAAGCGCATCCCTATAACCTTTTTCGTTGTACTTCTCAATTAAAGTCAATTTATCCTCGTTCCATTTTTCTTCAATATACTTAGAAGATTTTAAGAAATTTCTGAATGTTTTCTCTTTTGAATCCTTGATTGCTTTTTTCACCTTTTTATCGGAAAAAGCTGTATTTCCCTCAACAAAAATATGCTTAATCTTAATTTTATTGTTTCGATCAATATTAATATCGAGTATCACACTATTTTCCTCTGCTGAATCATCCCTTTGAATAACGGAAACACTAGTATTGTAAAAACCCTTTTCTTTAAAGTATCCTTCAACTATAGTTTTTATGTTTGTAACCAGATAATCGGTAACCTGAGTTCCTTTCATCAGCTTTAATTTCTCTTTCAGCTTTGTTGTCTCACTTTTAGATGTTCCGTTATAATTTACCAAAGACAATCGAGGACGTTCCTGTAGTTGGATATTAAGGTAAATCTTGTTTCCTATTTCCTTGGTTGCTGTAATTTGAATGTCCGAAAAGAGACCTTGTTTATACAATTTATTAATTGCGTTTGTCACCTTTTCGCCAGGAACTTCAATGGTAGTACCAACACGAAGACCTGAAATTTGCACCAAAACATTATTTTCCAAATGTTTTACTCCTGTTACTGTAACGCCACCCAATTCATAACTTTTTGGAGAAGAATAATGAGTTACCGGATTATAAATTGTATCGGTTTCCTGCGCTAACGCACTAAAACTTAAAAATAGAGTAAAAATGAAAGTTAATCTTTTAATCATTACTTGAATTATAATGGTTAATGCTTATTTATCTTTAATTTGTTCACTAATCTTACCAAATCGACGCTCTCTGTTCTGATAATCAAAAAGTGCTTTATAAAGCTCTTCTTTATTAAAATCAGGCCAGAACAATTCAGTAAAATACAATTCAGAATAAGCTATTTGCCACAAAAGAAAATTGCTTATTCTGTTTTCTCCGCTCGTTCTTATCAAAAGTTCCGGATCAGGGATACCTTTGGTGGTAAGTTGATTAGAGAACAAGTCCGAATTAATTTCATCCAGAGATATATCTCCGTTTTGAACCTGACTTGCAATATTTTTAACTGCATTCACAATTTCCCACCTGGAGCTATAACTTAAGGCTAAAACTAAAGTCAAACCTGAATTCCCGGATGTATTGGAAATTGTTCCCTGTAATTTCTCCCTTACCTCAAGCGGCAAACTTGCCAGATCGCCAATTGCCTGCAGGCGAACGTTGTTCTTCATTAAAGTAGGAGTCTCATTTTCTATTGCTTCAACCAACAAGGACATTAATCCTAAAACCTCATCCTGAGGTCGATTCCAATTCTCGGTAGAAAACGCGTACAGGGTTAAATAAGAAATTCCAAGCTCACCGGCAGCTTCAACAGTTTGCCTTACTGCTTCAACGCCGTTCTGATGACCTACAATACGATGTTCTCCCCGCATTTTTGCCCATCGCCCATTCCCATCCATTATAATGGCAAGATGAGTTGGCAGCTTTTCCTTTACTATTTTATTTTTAAATGACATATCTTATTTTACAAAGCGATCGTATGAATGGCATTCTTCATTATCAGGGAATAATTTATAACTTATCATTACTCCAAAAAAAGATGCCCAATCGTTATTGTGTACTAAACTACTTTTATTAAGATCATTTGGATCATCAAGATGATCCAGATCATCGGTAAAACTCTTTCTAAAACTCCATTCCAAAGCTGCTGTCCATCGGCCTGTTAAGTTCGTTTTCACACCAACTCCCATTGGAATTGTGAATGAAGAGCTGGTACTGCTTGGAGCAATGTATCCAATCCCTCCTGTAACATAAGGAACCAGAGTCTGGCTTTTCGTTTTTTTAGGTGACCAAAAAGACTGAAAGTTAAATTCTACCTGCAGGGATAGATCAACTAAATCTGTTTTGAATGATGCACCTCTTGCTTGTTGATATGAATTATTAAAATCCCTATCCTCTGCTTTTAAACCTGAAAACAACATGCCAGCCCTTAAAGCATACCGTGAATTAAAATTATACCGGTAAATTCCTCCCAAGGCAACTGAATTTGAATAAAACTGCTTTTGAGGATTAATATCACCCATATAATAGGAGACTCCGCCAAAGAAGCCTAACTCTGCTTTAGTCTGCGAAAAAGCTGAATTTCCTATCGCAAAAAACAGTATTCCCAATATCAGTTTATACATGAAATCAAGTTTGTGTTTTCCTTCTTGCAAACAAAGAGAAGTTGTTGCTTAAGCTCCTAAAACCGTTGGTTTGAAGAGGATGTATTCCAGCTCAATTTATTCACAAGCTACAAAAGTAACATATAATCTTAAAAAACCTTATCAATGAAAAAAAATAACGCCAACCCGTCGTTAAATTTTGTTAAAATGAAAACCCAAATAAAATTGTTCTCTAGTTACGTTTATCAACACCCCACATGAGCTTGTTTCTCAAGGTTCCGTAAAAACTATGTGTTTTTAGTTTTAATACCTTAATCTGAAAATCAGCCCTCCTGATTTTCAGTTCAATTGATGATTCAAAAGTACATGATCGGGAATCAAGCGAAGCCAAATAACTATCACTTCGACCTTCAACCCGAAGTGTTATTTCATGATGATTGGGCACAACAATCGGTCGAACTGTAAGGTTGTGCGGAGAAATAGGCGAAATGATAAAATTTTGTGTATTGGGGATTAATATTGGCCCGCCAACACTTAACGAATATGCTGTAGATCCGGTTGGAGTCGCTATAATTAAACCATCGGCCCAATAAGAATTCAAATACTCATTATTCAGATAGGTATGAATCGTGATCATCGAAGCCGAGTCTGTTTTATGAACGGTAAATTCGTTTAAAGCATAATTAAATTCCTCAAACAAGCCATTCCTTGATGTTTCCAACCGTAGTAAGTTCCGCTCCTCAAAACTATATTCTCCGGCCACAATATCGGCCAATGCCTGCGGTATTTCATCCTGAGCGATATCGGCCATAAAACCTAAGCGACCACTATTAATCCCCACCAATGGAATCCCCGAATCGCGCACAAATGTCACCGCATCCAAGAAAGTACCATCGCCGCCAATACTAAAGAAGAAATCCACTTTCTTATCCAAATCCTTATTACTATGAAAATAGGACTGAACAGGAGGTTTAAAATTAATTTCCCTGATTAGAAAATCATAAAAAGGTTCATAAATGATTACTTCGATATTATGACTGGTAAAAACGTCAAACATCATAATAAAACTTTCGGTAAAGCTTTCGTTAAATGATCTGCCAAAAAGTGCAACTTTCATACTTCACAAATTTGTGTTTTGTTTATTTGCTTGTGTAACAGAATCCAAAAAATTCTAAAACCTTTTTAAATTTACATTCTCTTAAAATCCAATAAAACCATAAGATTGGCTTGGTATGTCTATTTAAGTAATGTTTAGCACAAATATAGAGTAATCTGATTAGTGGCAAGAATTCTATGCAGAAAAAGAAGCCGAAACTTAAGCTTTTTAGATATTTAGAAACCTCATGAACGAATTGTATCGATCCTCCATCATATCTTTCATGTCATCTTCACGAACATAGGTAGTTTTAATGGTGTAATCGTAACGCAAAAAAGTTTGTATTATTGAAGTAATATTGGTTCGGTTTATTTTAATTGTTAATTCAATTTTTCTTGAATCCGTAGATGATGTCACATACAGACTGAGAATTTTTGCATCATTACTCTCTACAATTCTTGATATTTCGCTTAAAGAATAATCTACAGAATTAAGTTCTAACACAACGATACCTCCAGGTTCGCGAACGGAAAAAATTCTTTCAATGTATTGCATCAAATCATTTAAAGTTATAAGACCTACATAGGTTTTCTCATCTTCCAAAACCGGTATCACAGTCAATTTAAGCCTTGAAATTATCTCTATTACTTCGTAGATATGATGATTTTCGTTTACATAGGGACTAAACAGGGATAATTTTTGATCGCCGATAGGTTCTTCCGCCTTGTTTAAGTCGTAGATATCGTTGTCTGAAATTAAGCCCAGAAACTGATCCCCCTTTACTATTGGCAAATGAGAAACTCTGAAAATCTCCATCCAGTTAAGAGCTTGAATCCCCGTATCTGTTTCCCGTAATACCGGAACTACATCAGAAATTAAATCTTTTGCTATCATACATACCTGTTTTCTAGGAATTACTTTTAATTTTGCCTTAAGGAGAATTTAATTACACAAAGAAAATTTGTACTTATTTTCACCTATTTATTCTATCAATAAAGTTATATAAAATGACCAGACTTAGTGTAAATATAAACAAAATTGCGACAATTAGAAATGCCCGGGGAGGGAATACTCCTAATGTTTGCAAGGTAGCTTTAGATTGTGAAAGATTTGGAGCTGAAGGCATTACAGTACATCCTCGTCCTGACCAAAGACATATTCGTTATCAGGATGTTAGGGATTTAGAATCTTTAGTTACCACAGAATTTAATATTGAAGGATATCCAACCCGTGATTTTATTGATTTGGTTGTAAAAGCAAAACCTACGCAGGTTACTCTTGTTCCTGATCCTCCGGAGGCATTAACTTCTAATGCTGGATGGGATACAGTTAAAAATCGTGACATTTTAATCGAAATTATAAAGGAATTTAAAGATGTTGGCATCAGAACTTCCATTTTCGTTGATACTAACCTGGCAAATATAGAAGGTGCTGTTGCCACTGGAACAGATCGTATAGAATTATACACAGAACCGTATGCGACAAATTATCCTAAAAATAAAGAGGAGGCCATTCGTCCTTTTGTAATTGCAGCAAAAAAGGCTCATGAATTAGGCTTGGAAATTAATGCCGGACACGATTTGAGTTTGGAAAATCTTAAATATTTTAACGATAACATTCCAAATTTAACTGAAGTGTCAATTGGGCATGCCCTTATTTCTGATTCATTGTACTATGGTTTGGAAAATACCATTCAGATGTATCTTAGGTGTTTGAAATAAGTCTGAACTCGTTATATATTTTCAAAAGGATGCTCTCAAGGCATCCTTTTTCTATTTCTGAATCTTCTTAAAAAACTCAACTTAACCAATCACTTTATTGATTTGGTTCTTATCTTTATACCAAATTAACATCAAAACGCATCTTTTAAAATGTTTCTTTTCAGCTATATCTTCGTTAAAAAAGATGTAAGGTAACTCGGCTATCTTTTACTTTTTTGCCTTGATACAGCAGAAAATTATTCCATTTTATTTAAAGATAATTTTGAAATTAAATTGGTATTATTTCCGAAATTAATCTCACGTAAATGAAACTCAATTACAAAAAACTTGGCAAAGGTTATCCTTTATTAATTCTTCATGGTCTTTACGGCGCATCGGATAATTGGCTGACTATTGCCAAAGAGCTTTCGGAGAACTTCGAAGTTTATATCATCGATCAAAGAAATCATGGAGACTCTCCTCATGCCAATTCACATACTTATCAGGATTTAAAAGAAGATCTTCTGGAATTTATGAACGATCACAAAATTGAAAAGGCCATTTTACTTGGGCATTCGATGGGCGGGAAAACAGTTATGTTTTTTGCTGCCGATCATCCCGAAAGAGTAATCAGTCTGCTTGTTGTGGATATTGCTCCCAAAAACTACAGCAGGATTTCCGATTACGCCCCACAAACAATCGATCACTCCTGCATCGTTAAAGCCATGCTTAATTTGGATTTATCGCTTTACAAAAACAGAACCGAAATTGATGCAAAATTAACAGAAAGCATAACCAGTAAACGTGTCAGACAATTTCTTCTTAAAAATTTGAAAAGAGACGAGAACAAACAGTTTATCTGGAAACTAAATATTAAAACCATTAACGAATACTTACCTCAAATAATGGACGGTATTGATGGTGATCGTTTTGCAGAAGGCAAAGGAATTACAGCATTTCCTGTTCTATTTATCCGTGGCGAAAAATCGAATTACATAAGCGATAACGACCACAATTTAATACGAACGATATTTCCAAAAGCAGAAATAGCAACCATTCCCAATGCCGGACACTGGGTACATGCCGAACAACCAAAACTACTGGTTAAAACGGTAGAATATTTTGCGTTGGATTAATTATTTGTACTTATCGGTAACAACTTGCGTACTTTGCCCGAATGTGTACAACATTAAGTGCAAGTTTGAAAGTGCCTCTTTTTTTTTTGGAAAGTATGTCTTGTAAGCTTACAAAGACTATTTTTATTTTTAAAAGTATAGCTTGCAGCATTACAAAGACTGTTTGGATTTTTAAAAGTATTCTTTGCTGGCTTACAATCACCATTGCTGTTTTGAAAAGTATACTTTGCAAGATTACATTGAGCATTTCGATTTTGAAAAATATGCCTTGCAAGCCAACAAAAGGCATTTCGATTTTGAAAAATATACTTTGTAAGCTTACATACACTATTATTATTTTACAAAGTATGCCTTGCAGGATTACTTAGCTAACTTTTCAGATTTCGAAACATTTATTCATCGATTAACTTAGTATTTTCCCTGATGCCACACACTGGGTGCAAGCAAAACAACAAAACCTTTTGTAAAAACAGTAGATTGTTTTGCGTTGGATTAATAAAAAAGCACCCCAAAAGTTACGTCTAACTTTTGGGGTGCAGTTCAAAATCAGTCCCGGGGTTTAAATATTTTATCAACCTCTATTACCATTCGCCTCCAGATCTAATAAATTGTGAGCGAGCTTGAATATTAAAATCCTGAATATCTCCCTGAAATGGATTAATACCTTCTTCAAATAGGAAAGCCACTAGTTTCACATAAAACTGCTCTCCTAACGCAAGTCCAAAGTCACCTGCAATATCTTCTTGAACCGTCAATAATTGCAAATCATCCGTTGATGCCGGTTGCCAATTTGATGTAAACAACGGGTTATTTTCGTCTTTTTCAGAATTCAAGATTTGCACATAATAATACACATTAGGATCTGCGATAGCCTTCCACTCAACGCTCAGAGCAAGAGGCCCTGTCCCCGTATTGTGTTCTGATTTTACAGATTGATAATTCAATGCAGCAATATCCATATTATAAATTTTCTCCTCTAACTTATACTCTTCACCCGAATTCATTGTCAGTACAAATTTGACAAGTTTTTCTCCAGGGAAATTTTCAAGATACTTATTTGCATCAACTTCGTTAATTCTCCAAACAGTTTCATCATTTGAATTTTGCGATTTAATTAAAGTAAAACTTTCATTTGACGATATTTTTGCAACAGCACTTTTAATATTATCTCCCTTCACCTCAAAATCATATCGGTAACCACTAACAAAATCATCATTCTTTAAATAAACTTCCTTTACAATGGAGGCATCAGCAGTTACATCATTAAGTTCATTTATTTGAGTATAGAAATCTCTGTTTCCGATGGTACTTTTTAAGAATATATGATCTCTTGTTGATGACTTGTCAATTTTCCACTCCTGAGAATTAATTATGGTCTCGTCATCTATTATCAATGTATTATCATCCCCCAGACTCCAACTGCCTACCTTAACATCCCGGCGTCCACTAAATTCTTGCTTGTACAAATCACCACCACCATTAAATTTATACACCAGAACTATATCGTTTTTTGAATAACTATCATCAATAAACGTACTTGAGTACCAGTATTTATTGGTTAAATCGGAAGATTTGAATTCAAAAACGTCCTCTTCTCCACCTCCACTACTGCTTCCGCAGGAGGTTAAAAACAGGCTTCCAGCAATCAATATTGCAAAGGACAATTTATTATAAAATGAAGTATTCATCAGTTTAGTATCTTTTAGGTTTTAAAATTTTTTTGAATAAAATTAGGATTTACATCCTGATATACAAACACGAAAAAAGCGAAACTATTGTACAATAGCAAGACAATTATAACAATACCCGTTCAAAATTGGTTTCCGGAATTAAATCCTCTCCCTGATAACGCAAAAACACCTGCGCTGTGGCCAGAATATCTTTCTCACAATATACAGCAATGCGTTCCAAATCATTATCCTGCCAATATACTTTCCCCACCATCGATCCGTCAATATCATCTTTTGGTGTAGGGATACCGAAAATCTCACAAAGCAAAGCCAAAGATGTGTAATGCTTATAATCACCGAATTTCCAAAGTTCCATGGTATCTAAAAACTGTACTTCCCAAGGTTTTTTCCCTGCAATATCCAGAACTGAAGGTAACACAACGCCTTTTATCAGCATTCTTCGGGCTATGTACGGAAAATCGAATTCCTTTCCATTGTGTGCACACAGGTTGCGATTCGGTTTGCTGCAAAAACGATCCAACATCAAAGCAAATTCCTCTAACAATTGCTTTTCATCGTCACCATAATATGATTTCGCAACAAACTTTTTCTCTCCATTTTTTTTAGTCACCAAACCCGTTGAAATACAAACAATTTTACCAAATTCGGCATAAATTCCTGCCCTTCCATATACATCAGATGGCGACTCTTCCTCTTTTCGAAAATAATCAGATTTTTTCTCCCACAGCTCCTGCAACTTAGGCGACATTTCCTCAAAAGCTGCATTTCCTGAAACTGTCTCGATATCTACAAAAAGTAAGTTTTCTACTTTAATTTGATTCAGCATAACAAAAGACTTATCATAAATAAAAACGAAAAGTTATAAAAAAAGGAGACAGTAACAAAGTCTCCATTCTAAATTTTCTTATTCAGAAATAAAAATAAACAACTTACTGATGCTCGATCAGGTTTTTCTGAATAAAATGGGTTAAAATATCTATAGCCACAATATTATTACCTCCTTGTGGTACAATAATATCAGCATAACGCTTGCTTGGTTCTATAAACTGCAGGTGCATTGGTTTTACCGTTTTTTCGTAACGATCCAATACTTTTTCAACAGACCTGCCCCGTTCAACAATATCTCTTTTAATTACCCGGTTTAAACGATCATCAGCATCGCAATCAACAAATACCTTTAAATCCATTAAATCCCGAAGAACCGGGTCGGTTAAAATCAAAAGTCCTTCTACAATAATTACCCCTTTGGGTTCAACTTTAATCGTTTCATCGGAACGCAGGCAAGTGATATACGAATAAATAGGTTGACTTATTGAGACACCTTGTTTTAAATTCTTTACATGCTCAATTAACAATTCAAACTCTATTGATCTTGGATGATCAAAATTTATTTCCTGACGTTCTTCCAGTGTAAGCTCTTCATTCGACCTGTAATATGAATCCTGCGGTAAAACGGCAACGTCTCCATGATTTAACCTTTCAATGATTTTTCTAACCACTGTAGTTTTGCCAGAGCCTGTTCCTCCCGCAATTCCAATAATCAACATGTTGTATGATATTTAGATGTTTGATTCAAAAATGCTAATTTTGCATTAACTTCGGCTGGAAAGTTACTAATAATTTAAAAAAGAATTAAAATGATCAAGCACATTGCAATGTTTAAGTTTAAAGCTTTCGAATCGGCTGAAGCAACAGAGAATTACTTTAACAGATTAAAAAAGGCATTTGACGGATTGGATGAAAGAATTCCTGAAATTAAATTTTTACAAATTGGTTTTGACCAACTTCATTCTGATGCTTCATTCGATTTTGTAGTGAATGTTGATTTAGAAAACATAGACGCCTTACCTTTATACGCTAACCATCCTGAACATTTAACAGCAGCATCGGTTGTAAAAGAAATGGCCGCAGAACGCAAAGTAATTGACTACGAATTTTAAGATTAGCCAAAAGCCAATATAGCAATCAAATTAATAAATTGTACAAAAATGAGTTTGTATCCATTGAAATTTACGCCCATCCTTAAAGATAAAATTTGGGGTGGAAGCAAATTAAAAACAGTATTGAATAAAGATTTTTCGCCACTGCCTAATGCTGGTGAGAGTTGGGAAATTTCAGGTGTAGAAGGAGATATTTCGGTTGTTAGCAATGGTTTTTTAGCTGGAAATGATCTGGAAGAACTCATTGAAATTTATATGGGTGACCTTGTTGGAGATCATGTTTATGAAAATTTCGGGGTTGAATTTCCTTTACTGATAAAATTTATTGATGCCAATGATGTCCTTTCCATTCAAGTACATCCTGATGATGAACTTTCGAAAGAAAGACACAATGCATATGGCAAAACAGAAATGTGGTATGTTATTGAAGCCGACAAAGGATCTGAACTGATTGTTGGGTTTAATCAAAACATCACCAAAGAACAATATTTAGCGAAGTTGAAGGAAGGCAGACTGGAAGATATTTTAAACAATGCACCGGTAAAAGAAGGAAGTTGTTTTTATATCCCTGCCGGCCGTGTTCATGCAATTGGAAAAGGAATTCTGTTGGCCGAAATTCAGCAAACATCTGATGTTACTTACCGGATGTACGATTTTAACAGAACTGATGATGCCGGCAACCCAAGGGAACTTCATACAGAACTTGCTGTTGATGCCATCGACTATAGTTTTGAGAAAAAATATGAAACCAGTTACCAAACTGAAATTAATAAAACCTCAGAACTTGTTCGTTGTCCCTATTTTACAACGAATATTCTGGAATTTGACAAACCACAGGAAAAAGACTACATAGAATTAGATTCATTTGTGATTTATATGTGTTTGGAAGGTGATATGATTATTACCTGCGGTGAAGATTCTTTACCTGTTGCAAAGGGAGAAAGCGTTTTAATTCCAGCAATTATTAATAATTTGACTCTTACTCCGAAAGCAAAAACAAAAATTCTTGAAGTCTATATAAAATAGACTGATAATAAATTATACGATCCTCTTTTTAGACAATTAAAAAGAGGATTTTTTTATTCCCATACAATATGGGATGATCAGTCAATAAAGTTGAATCATTTTTCGGAAAAGATAAGAATCTGTATAACTTTGCAACGTAAAACAAAATACTCCATGAATATTACTAGTGCTAAATTTGTGATGTCCAATTCGGATATAAGAAAATGTCCGACCGATAATAAAGCAGAATATGCTTTTATCGGACGTTCGAATGTTGGAAAGTCTTCACTTATAAACATGCTGACCAATCATAAAGGTTTGGCAAAAATTTCTACCAAGCCTGGTAAGACACAATTGGTTAATCATTTCTTAATTAATGATGAATGGTATTTGGTAGATTTACCGGGATATGGTTTTGCTAAAGTTGCAAAGAATACCAAACAACGGTTTTCCAAGTTAATTTTCAGCTTTATTGAAAGCCGTCCCAATCTTATCAACTTATTTGTACTTGTGGATTGCAGACACGAACCTCAAGCCAAAGATGTTGATTTTATGGAATGGTTAGGTGTAAACGGAATCCCTTTCTCTATTATATTCACAAAGGCTGATAAGCTTGGCAAACAAAAATTATCGGAGAACATTAAAGCCTACAAAACTGAGTTATTGAATACATGGGAAGAAATGCCCCCTTACTTCATTAGTTCGGCATCAAGTGGATTAGGGAAAGACGAAATATTAAATTCTATTGATGAAACCAACAAAACGGTTTTGCTTCAAAAGCGAAAATAACAATAAAGGAAGATCTCGTAAAGACATCTTCTTTTTTATTTAAACAAAATAAATTATCCTTTAAAATGGATAAAATAAATTGCGGCACCTTGACTAAAATCAGTTTTTTGACGCAATAATTCATAAATTTGCACAGTACAATAGTTATCTGATTTATAAACAAATAATATTTTAATGAAAGCCCCGATTAAAATCTTTTCTGGTTCGAACAGTGAGTATTTAGCAGGTGAAATTGCAAAAGCAGCAGGATTGCAGTTAGGAAAATCAAGCATCACAAGATTTAGTGATGGTGAATTTGAAGTCTGTTACGAAGAAACTGTAAGAGGTGCTCAAGTATTCATTATCCAATCAACTTATCCCCCAACTGATAACTTGATGGAGTTATTGCTAATGATTGATGCGGCCAAAAGAGCATCTGCTTACAAAGTTATTGCAGTAATCCCTTATTTTGGATTTGCCCGTCAGGATCGAAAAGACCGTCCCAGAGTTGCGATTGGAGCCAAATTAGTTGCCAATTTACTTATGGCTGCAGGCGTTGACCGTGTAATGACAATGGATCTTCATGCTGACCAAATTCAAGGATTTTTTGACATTCCTGTTGATCACTTGTATGGTTCCTCTGTACTTCTTCCTTACATCGAAAATTTAAAATTGGATAATCTGGTTGTTGCTTCTCCTGATATGGGTGGTAGTAAAAGAGCGAATACTTACGCAAAATATTTAAATGCAGGTTTGGCTATCTGCCACAAATCCCGCGAAAAAGCGAATGTTGTTGGTGAAATGACTGCAATTGGCGATGTTGATGGCAGACATGTGGTAATTGTTGATGACATGATTGATACGGCAGGCACAATTACAAAAGCCGCCAACATGTTAAAAGAGAAAGGTGCTCTTAGTGTACGTGCTATTGCAACACATGCTGTTCTATCCGGTCCTGCCTATGAAAGAATTGAAGAATCGGCTTTGGAAGAGGTTGTTTTCACAGACTCGATACCTTTAAAAAGCGAATGTTCAAAAATTAAAGAATTGACTATTGCTGATATTTTCGCAAAAACAATTCTTAATGTTTATAATTGCGAATCAATCAGTTCCAATTTCATATTATAATTTATATCTTTGCGCAGATTTTTTCGGTAAAATATTTTATAAACGTGTAATGGGAAGTAAACGGAGCTTTTTTACCGGGTGATGACGTTTATTTTGAGTAGCACATAATTTCAAGGAAATGAAAGTTTTTGAATTAAAAGGTTCTTTAAGAACAGATTTAGGAAAAAAAGCAAACAAAGCTCTTCGCAGAGAAGAAATGGTACCATGTGAAGTATATGGTGGTGGTGAAAATATTCACTTTGCTATTAACGAAAAAGTATTGGGTAAATTACTTTTTACGCCAGATGTTTACGTTATCAATGCAGATATTGAAGGAAAAAAATTCTCTTGTGTATTAAGAGATGTTCAGTATCACCCGGTTAATGACAAAGCTTTACATGCTGATTTCTATCAGGTATTTGAAGACAAAGCATTCGAAGTTGAATTGCCAATTCGAGTTGAAGGATTCGCAATCGGTGTTCAGTCTGGTGGTAAATTAGCAGTTATCTCAAGAAAACTTAAGGTAAAAGGTCTAATGGCTGATCTTCCGGAAAATCTTCTTGTTAAAGTCAGCCACCTTGGACTTGGAAAAAGTATTCAGGTTGGAGAACTCACTTATGATAACTTAGAACTTCTTAATTCTAAGAAATCAGTAGTTGTTCAAGTTAAGCTTACAAGAGCTGCCCGTGCTGCTGCTATGGCTGCAAAATAGATTTCAACACTATTTTGCTCAGCACAATGAAGCAAATAAATATAACCTCCCATTTATTGAAGAATGGGAGGTTTTTTTAATATCCTTCGTTCCTAAAATGAAGGATGGAATGAATGCAAAGTTTTCATGGAAAATGCCGTGAATATTCTAACTTTGGATTTGTTATGATACAATTTCTAAAAAAACTATTTGGGCAGACTAAACATCCGCTGCAAGAAAATAATATTGAGATGAAATATCTGATTGTCGGACTTGGCAACATTGGTGCTGAATACGCAAACACAAGACACAATATAGGATTTCGTATTTTGGATGCTCTTGCCGAGACAGCTAATATAGAATTCAAAGAAGCAAGATATGGAGCTGTTGCTGAATACAAGTTTAAAGGCCGGATCTTTGTACTTGTAAAGCCAAACACTTACATGAATTTAAGTGGAAAATCGGTTAATTACTGGCTTCAGAAAGAAAAAATACCCGTTGAAAACATGATGGTTTTGGTTGATGACCTTGCCTTGCCGTTTGAAACTTTACGATTGCGTCCGAAAGGAAGTGATGCCGGTCATAACGGATTAAAACACATCAATGAGATACTGGGACACCAAAACTATAACCGCCTGCGTTTTGGAATTGGTTCCGATTTTAGCAAAGGACAGCAAGTAGACTACGTTTTAGGTGAATGGTCGCCTGAAGAGCTGGAAAAACTACCTGAACTCTTTAAAATCTGTATCAACATGATAAAAGGAATGAGTACCATTGGTATCCAGAGAACCATGACAGCATACAATACAAAAAAATCAGGCAGTTAAAAAATAAGAAGCCATGGATGATAAGGTTAGAGTAGACAAATGGCTGTGGGCTGTACGTATTTTCAAAACCAGAAGTATGGCGGCCGAAGCTTGTAAAAAAGGAAAAGTTACCATTGGTGGTGTACACGTGAAACCATCGCGCGAAGTAAGGTTAAACGAACAAATTGATGTGCGTGTACCACCTATTACCCGCAGTTATTTGGTTACAGCTATATCCGGCAAACGGATGGGAGCAAAATTGGCCGTTGACTTTGTAAAAGACATAACTGCTCAGGATCAATTGGATTTATTGGAAGCAACCAATACTCGTGGTTTTGAATCACGGGACAGAGGTATTGGAAGACCAACAAAATTAGATCGCAGATTAATTGATAAGCTTAAGAAGGAATAAACACATCAGGAACCGACAAGAAAAAAATATGATAATAGCACAGGATAAAAAGAAAACGAATTTAGCAGAATACATCCTTTACATGTGGCAAGTTGAGGATATCATCAGAGCTTATCAATTCAACATCGATAAAATTGACGAAAACATCATCAAACAATTCAATCAGCCGGAAGCTGCTCAAAACGAAATTAGAGACTGGTACGAAAATCTGATTGAAATGATGAAGATTGAAAAGGTGGAAGAAACAGGACATCTTCAAATCCTTAAGAACAACATAAACGAACTTTACGATTTCCATGTTTATCTACTAACAAAAGGCAAAGATTCAGCCTACAACAGCCATTATCAGCAGGCTCTTGGCAACATAACCGAATTTCGCGAAAAATCGAAAGCAACCCAGGAAAACAACGACATTGAGGTATGCCTTACTGCTTTGTATGGTATTTTAATGCTTAAACTTCAAGGAAAAGAAATCTCGAAAGACACCCTCTCGGCAATTACTACTTTCAGCCAAATGATTTCTGAATTAACTGCGAAATACAAGGCTTTCGAAGAAGAAAACGAATAATTACACAACACCCCAAGATAATGATACTGCCCCAAAAATATAACAATTGGCTATTACTGATTTTAGTTTCTTTTATTTGGGGAAGTCCATATATTTTGAGGGAGATTGCATTGGAAAGTTTCAGCCACAATCAAGTGGCTGCTTTTCAGGTATTTTTTTCATTCCTGCTATTTATTCCTCTGATTATTAAAAACACCAGAAAACTTTCGAAAGAAAACATACTTCCGTTACTACTTTCAGGAATCACAGGAAATATTGGCCCGGCCTACTTTTTCGCCAAAGCGCAAACCCAAATCAACTCTTCGGTGGCAGGCATGCTAAATGCTATGCTACCAATGATTACATTGCTGATTGCCATTCTTTTTTTTAAAGCAGGTACGAATAAAAAAGTGCTGGTCGGAATTTTACTGGGATTTGCAGGAACACTTATCATTAGCTTTTCCGGAGATTCTTTCGGATCATCGTATTTCTGGGGTGTTTTTTACGTATTTATGGCCATTTTATCGGTAGCAATCAGCATAAACATTGTCAGTTTTTCATTGCCTAAACTTACCGGAACAGAAATAGCTTCTCTGGCATTTCTATTTGTTGGCCCCATGGCTGGAATTTTTCTGGCTTTCACCGATTTAAGTGCACCTTTGCTATCAAAAAGCTTATCGAAAAGTGCATTAATGCTTGGTTTGCTGGCTGTATTAACTTTCGCAGGAGTTATTTTATACAATCAGCTAATCAAAAAATCCTCGCATGTTTTTGCCGCATCAATAGCCTACATTATTCCCATTATTGCCATCTTTTGGGGCATTGTAATTGGCGGGGATCATATTTCTATTGCTCAAACCGCATCCATATTTATTATCTTAGTTGGAGTTCATCTAACTCATCGATAACGTGAAAAAAAACATATTATTTGCCATTGCATCAGGTCTTTTGCTGGGCATGCCTTTTTGCATACCACAACTTTTTCCGCTCATTTTTTTTGCATGGATTCCTCTTTTATGGCTGGAGGAAAAAACAATTAATCACCACAATCCTTACACACTTTTCAACTATGCTTTTCTGAGTTTTTTAGTGTGGAACATTCTGGCATATTGGTGGGTGGGCAAAGCTCAAATCACAGGTGTAATCCTCATCATACTTATTAATTCTCTTTTATTTGCGCTGATTTTATGGCTGATTAGCCGATCGAGAAAGCACTTGAAAATTTCTATTCTCTTTCCCTTCCTGCTTATTTGGCTGGGCTTTGAATATTTCGATACCTGGTGGGATTTAGCCTGGCCCTGGTTGAATTTGGGGAATGCTTTTGCTTCAGCACCGAAATGGATACAGTGGTACGAAATTACAGGCACAAGAGGCGGAAGTTTATGGGTGATCTCAATAAATATCGGATTCTTTTCTCTGATAAAAAATCAAAAAAAGAACATCGTTTTTAGATCTGTTGGAATGTTTCTTTTAATTGGTATTCCTTTCCTCTACTCCATTTTTCTGTATCACCAAAAGGAAAATGGAATCGGAACCAAAAGCTTCGTACTAATTCAGCCAAATTTAGATCCGTACAACGAAAAATTTGTTCCCGAAAATGAAGAAAAACACTTTGCGGATTTTATGACCACAGCAGATTCGGTGTGCGGCATTCACCATCCCGATTTTTTATTGGCGCCGGAAACCGTAATTTTAAAATATATCGATGAAAATAATCCAAAACAATCTTACAACTATTTACGATTACTCGATTTAAAAAAGAAATATCCTAAAACGAAAATACTAGTTGGAACTCACAGCAAAATTGAATCAGAATCATTCAATTCAGCATTATTTTTAACCGACACAATAACTCCTCAGTTTTACCACAAAACAAAGCTTGTTCCTTTATTTGAACGAGTGCCGTTCGATAAATACCTTAGCTTTTTAAAAGACTATTCAATTGAAATTGGTGGATACCAGGGAACCTATAGCAGCAGGAATGATATTGACTATTTCTTATCTGATTCCATGGCATTAGTTCCTGTTGTCTGCTTCGAATCAATTTTTGGAGATTATTGTGCTCAAAGAGTTCCGGAACTTCCTGGTTTTCTTTGTATGATTACCAATGACGGATGGTGGAAAACAACTCCGGGATACAAACATCATTTCAATTTTAGCCGCTTAAGAGCCATTGAAACCCGCAGAGACTATATTCGGGTTGCCAACAATGGAATTTCTGCTCACATCAACTCAAAAGGCATAATTATTGCTAAGAGTACATGGTGGAAAAAAGAGGTGCTGACCGGCAGGTTAAAATTACGGGAAAATAAAACCTTTTACTCCGAGCATGGAGATTACATAGGCCGGATTTGTCTGTTTATAGCCACTCTTTTATTAATCTTTGTTAAAATTCGTATTGCAACACAATCTAATACTTCAGGAAGTAGTTAAATATTTTACATTTACTATCAGATTAAACATTGTAAACAGTTCATTTAAAATAATAAATACAAATACTATGAGACGATTACTATTTGCACTTTTTGGCATCTGCCTTTTTGTTGGATCAGCAAATGCAGTAACCAAACACAAAAAAATTGAGAAGACGTTTAAAGCCGGAGAAAATCTTAAAATTGAATCAAAATACAGTAAAATTCAGATTAAACACTGGGACAATCCTGAAATTAAATTCGAGGTACTTATTAGTGTAGAGGGGTCGGATGATGAGAAAACAAAAAGGATGACCGATGATATCAATATCGATTTTACAGAAGGAGAAGCTCAACTATCTGCTGAAACCGTATTTGGAGATTTTTTCACACTAAAAAAACTCACCAATTCTCTTTTTAACAAGGGAGAAATAAAGATCAGTTACACCGTACAGTTACCTTCCAACGTTAAATTAGAAATTATCCAGAAAGATGGAGATGTTTTTATGGATAGTCATGATGGCAACCTAATTCTTGATTTAACAAATGGGAATTTTACTGCAGAGAGCTTATATGGTGAAAACAGCTTTACAATTACAGGATGTACTTTTAAAGTTGAACAACTGAGTGATTCCAAATTAAACGTGGCCAACTCTAAAGTAAATATCGAAAATGCCGGCAAATTAACCGGTGAGAGCCGCGATTCTGAATTTACGATTGGTGTTGCCGATAACATTAGCATGACTTCTGCCCGCGATAAATTCGACATTAAAGAATTGGAATACCTGTACGGATCATCAAACTTCAGCAAAATTGAAATTAGCCAATTGGGAGGTGAAGTTGACTACGATCAGAAATTTGGACACATCAATATCTTCAACATCAACAACATGTTTTCGTTCATAAAAATAGACTCGAAATACGGAGATGTTGGCCTTAGTTTTATGGAAGGTGCTCAGATTGATTATGAAATCAATCACAAGTCAGTAAAATTCGATAATTCGAAAGACTTCATCTTAGCGAACAAAGAAACTGCTGATAAAAAGACTTTTGTGGCAAAAGGCCGTGTTGGAGACAAAAAAGCATTCTCGAAACTGAATATCAGAGCAAATAACTGCAAGATTAGATTGCAGTAAATATCTCCTGAAAAGGAAAATCAGAAAACAAAAAAGAAAGACCAATTCATATGAATTGGTCTTTTGTATTTAGTTACTCTTGTTTTTAAAACTTTCATTTTCAGAAGCTTTTAAAAAAAAACCTAATTTCCTGCATACACTAAATAACAGGAATACAGTTTCGTTTTACACAAAAAATAAATACCAGATTTGTGTGGTGAAAAAACAAACCATAAAGCCTAACACAATAGGCAGAAAGGTTGAAACCACTGTCCATTTCACACTCCTTGTTTCCTTAAAAATGGTATAAATTGTTGTTGAACATGGGTTATGCAACAAACTAAAAAGCATCAAGTTCAATCCGGTAAGTAAAGTCCATCCTCCTGCATGAAGAATGTTTGCAGTATCGCCTACAGAGTTGAGTTCAAATATTACACCTGTTCCTGCTCCCACACCGCTGGCTCCGGTAATAAGAACTGTTAACATCAGTATTGTAGGAATTACAATTTCATTAGCAGGTATAGCAATGATATAGGCGAGCAAAATAACACCGTTAAGACCAAAAACAAATGCAAATGGATTGGACCACTGAATAAAATATTCTGCCAGACTTAGTTCTCCAATATGTACATTAGCCACCAACCAAATTACAATTCCGGCAGGAACAGCAAAAATAACAGCACGCCAAAGAACAATAATGGTACGATCAATCAACGAGGTGTAGAGTGTTTGCCAAATTCTTGGCGGGCGGTATGGTGGTAATTCAAGGCTAAAAGCCGACGCTTCCCCCCTCAAAACTGATTTGCTTAATCCCCACGAAACAACCAAACTGAAAAAGATTCCCAAAACAGCGATACCAACCACTGCACCAGCAGAAACAACACTTGCCAGTTGGGCTGGCACAAGTCCACCAATAAAAATAGAAGCTATTAGTATTTGGGTAGGCCATCGTCCGTTGCATAAGGAAAAATTATTCGTAATAATGGCAATTAATCGTTCCCGGGGACTATCTATTACCCTTGCAGCAATTACCCCTGCCGCATTACAACCAAATCCCATACTCATTGTTAATGCCTGTTTGCCATGTGCACCAGCCTTGCGAAAAAGACTATCCATGTTAAATGCCACCCTTGGCAAATAACCAAGGTCTTCAAGCAAAGTAAAAAGTGGAAAAAATATCGCCATAGGAGGCAGCATCACAGCAATCACCCAAGCCATTGCAAGGTAAGCTCCGTCGATTAAAACACCATCGAGCCACCAAGGCATATGAATGGAAGCTGCTGCGCCTTTTAAGATCGGGTGCATATAATCAATTAAGAATGAGGCTAACAAGCCGGAAGGGTAATTGGCTCCTGTTACAGTTAGCCAAAAAACCAAAGCCAACAACAAAAACATGATCGGAAAACCAAGCCATCTGCTTGTTACAATTTTATCAATTCTCAAATCCAGAGCATATGCTGCTTTTTCTCCTTTCTGCTTCACCGTTTTTCTGGCAATTCGGGAAGCATCTTCATAAATGGATTCAATAACGGTATCATGAAGATCAATCCCAAGATCCCATCGGGCTTTATTGGCCTCTGATAATATATTTTCTCTTTCTTTTAAATGATTATCATTCATCGTTTTACTAAATTTAAAGTTGAACAGTTGAATCTCCGGCATTTATACTTCCCAGTTCGCCCGATTGAACTGCTTCAATAATACTATTATCACCTTCGAGTAATCGCAAAGCAACCCAATTCAAATTAGGAAGATTAGGAAACTGTTCTGCAAGTTTTGATGCTAAGCTTGAAATAGCATTATTAAGCTTAATTGAACGGCTTTTAATTTTATGCGGTTTGCAAACATATTTTCCTGCAGCCACTTCTTCGATAGCAGCAAGAAGTTCTTTCATACCCTCTTTTCTGCGTGCAGACGCTGGAATAACAGGTATCCCCAATTCCTTTGATAAAGCTCTTTCATCTATTTCGATGTTATTGCGTTTGGCTTCGTCCATTAAGTTAAGGCAAAGCACTGCCCGATCTGTAATTTCGAGTATTTGCAATGCCAGATTCAAGTTACGTTCCAGCCGCGTTGCATCAACAACAATTACGGTTACATCAGGTTGCCCAAACAAAATAAAATTACGCGCCACCTCTTCATCTGTACTTGTTGAGAGCAGTGAATAGGTACCTGGCAAATCGACTACTTTGTAACGTTTCTCGTTGTATATAAAACCGCCCTCAGCCCGGCTTACCGTTTTTCCCGGCCAGTTGCCGGTATGCTGATGCAATCCTGTAAGGTTATTAAAAACAGTACTTTTCCCTGTATTTGGATTGCCTGCCATCGTTATTACATAATCAACCTGTTCCATATTTAACCCAAGTTTAATCAGGTTTTCTTTGTTGTGAACAGGGCAATTGTCACAATTATTTGAGTTACTCATTTGTGTCATTTTTTTTGTGGACAAAAATTAAATCAGCTTGTGTTTTTCTGATTCCGATTGTTGCTCCCATTACCCGGTATCCAATCGGATCACCGGAAGCGCTTTTCATTTCTGCTGATACCAAACTACCTGCAACCACTCCTAAATCCATCAGTCTTCTTCGCTGTTGTCCTCTGCAATTGGGCGAAATTCCGGCAATTTCAGCCTTTTCTCCTATGGCCAGAGATGACAACAATTCGTATTTTGGAGCTAAGGGCACAGTTCCGGACAGCAATTCAACAGTTATCTGGGAAGCAAAAAGTGGAGTTAAAGTACATTCATCTCCATTGGCAATAAAAGTGGTTTTTCCTTTATCTACATCTGTTACATACACTTGCATGCCAGGATATAATCCTTCTACCACCAATTGCTCATAAATGCTTCGCGGTTCATCTTCGATATGAATAATCCGGCCAGTCACACCTTTTTTTAGGTTACTTAGTAGTTTCCCTTTAGGTTCAGGCAACTCCCCGTCAATTGAAGGTATCGGATCTCCATGCGGATCAAATACAGGATTGCCCATTTGGGCAGCTAATTTTTCCGTATCTTCCTGTGTAACAAAATGCTCTATCCGATCAGCCTCGTTATGCCAATCAGCTTGAGCTACACTTGTTTCATCGGCAAGATACCTTTCCCATATACGATGTACCCGAATTACCCGAAGTGAATAAGATCTTCCGGTATCTGTTAAAGATATGGTGTTATCATCCATAGTTACCAAACCCAAAACAAGCAGCCGCTCAATCAGTTGACTTGCGCTATCATCTGAAATATTCAGATTGCCCGCAATACTATTCATATTGCATAAATTCTTGTTGTACTCACAATCAAACAAGTACTTAAGGGCATCCTCCAATTGAACCCTTTGATTGTTCATTTTTATCTTTGAAAAAAGGGCTATCAATCCTTTTTTGGGCCAGAAAATCCAAAAAATGATTAATACAACCACAACTCCAAAGAAAAACAATATACCTGATTGTATACCTACTGTTAATAATGTAATCATCTATTCTTTCTTTAACTTTTTTACACTTAATGGTTGCTGGATATTCTTTATTCCAGCTTTGAAAAAAAACTCTCTCATTTTTAATAAAATGGTGGCTTTAAAATAAGCCCAAGATCTTTGTTTCCTCATCTAAAGTAATTCTCTTATGTGATTAGTCCAAGTTAAACTTTGAATTTATTAGCAGACAATTATGCCACTTTCAAAGAACCTTTAAACAATATATAAATATCACATTGAAATTAGTATCCAAAATTCAAGAAGATAATATCCTGCTAAAAAAGAACTCCTCTACTTGAATGGAAGTTAATTTCTTAAATAAAAAACACCATACACTTGAGTAATAGTCTGTTTTTCAGAAATAAAACCATCTCACGAGTGAAAATCAATTACATGTCAAAAAATAACGACTGATTTGCTTACAGAAATATCTCCGAATATAAGAAGTGTAAGGCTTCAATTTTTATTCCGTTGATTGTCAATAATTCCACCGCGCCTACTTACCATACAGAGATGATGAAAACAAGTTGAAATAAACTGCCGGTATCAACCAAAAGGATACCTAAAAAGCTTTTCTAATTTCTTTGGCTGAAAACTGTAAATATTCTTTTATTTTTCATGTTTCGTGCTACTACACAAAACCTTTTTTGAGTAAATTTGAAACTATGACTATTACAAGAAAAAAATACTCCCTATTACTCATTATTTTCATTTTAGTATTCTCCGAAAAGGGATTTGCAGAGGATCAATTCAAAATCGGTTTTTCGCAATGTACATCGGTAGACAGCTGGCGAAAAGCGATGCAAAGTGAAATGCAAAATGAATTGATTCTATTTCAAAATATGGAATTAGTAATAACTGATGCACATGACAATAATGAAAACCAAATTAGGGATATTAGGGAACTAGTTAAAAGCGGTATTGATTTACTAATCGTTTCTCCCAACGAGTCGGCCCCAATAACTCATATTGTTGAGGAAGTTTTTCGCAAGGGAATTCCAGTAATTGTTCTCGATCGAAAAATTGAAAGTGAAAACTATACAGCTCAAATTAGTGCCGACAATTATTTGATTGGGAGGGAGGCTGGAAAATATGCTGCCAGATTATTAAATGGCAAAGGTAACATTGCTGAAATTTGGGGACTAAAAGGTTCCAGTCCTGCCATTGAACGACACAAAGGATTCTCTGAAGTCATCAGCAAATATCCTGGTATCAAAATTATTTTCTCAGAAACAGGAGAATGGTTCAAACAGGGTGGTGCCAAAATGATGAAGCTAGCCATTGAACAACATGATAATATCGATTTGGTTTTTGCTCATAATGACTACATGGCTATTGGCGCATATGAAGTACTGCAATCGAAATTTGGCGAACACAAACCTTTTTTACTTGGGATTGATGGTTTGCCAGGACCAAATGACGGCGTTAATGCTGTAATTCAGAAGAAAATTAATGCTACTTTTTTATACCCAACCGGTGGTGCGGAAGCGATACAGTTAGCCTTTAAAATTTTAAATAAAAAACCATTTAAGAAAAATATCATTCTAAAAACAGTTGTTATTGATTCTGACAACGCAGAAATCCAGAAACTGCAAACCGATCAGATTCTTTCCCTTCAGGGAAAAATATCCACGGCAAAAACTATTCTTGACTCTCAAATTATTAAATACAAAAGTCAGAGAATGTGGCTGATTATTTCGCTTAGTTTTCTTCTTATTGTCATTCTTTTGGCCGTACTCTTGTTTCAAGCATTCAAAAATAAGATTAAAGCCAATCGAAAATTAGAGGAACAAAAAGAACAAATCGAAGATCAACATGAAAGGCTCATTTTGATTTCAGCTCAATTGGAAGAAGCAACTCAAACAAAACTAAGATTTTTTACCAATGTTTCGCATGAATTCAGAACTCCTTTAACTCTAATTCTTGGATCTATTGAGAATCTTTTAGATCAAAAAATTAAAGACAAAGAATCGTATCAACAGTTAAATGTAATGCACAGAAATGCCAATCGACTGCTTCGCTTAATCAATCAGCTGATGGATTTTCGAAAAATAGAGAATGAAAAAATGCAGATGAAGATTTCCAGGAATGACATCAATCAGTTCGTTAAGGAGATATCTGATTCGTTTCAAGAATTGGCAAATAAAAAGCATATTAACTATTCATATTTGTCGACCATTCAAAAAGAAGACTTGTATTTTGATACAGATAAACTTGATAAAATTCTATTCAATCTTTTATCGAATGCCTTTAAATTTACGCCCGAACAAGGTGAAATTGCTGTTCATTTGGAGAATTCAAGTCATGAATTTAATAAAGAGATGAAGGATTGTGTAAAGATTAGCGTAGTTGATTCTGGTTGTGGAATTTCAGAACCGGATCTTAAAAACGTCTTTCAACGATTCTATCAAGCCAAAACCAATGCTTCATTTCCTGGAACCGGAGTTGGCTTGTCCTTAACCAAAGCTTTGGTTGAATTGCACTCAGGAATTATAAATGTTGAGAGTAGTTTAGGGAAAGGGACAGTATTAACAGTCTATTTGCAGAAGGGTAAATCACATTTTAATGATGCTGATTTAATTTTTGCCGACTCTAAAGAAAAAGATACTTCGAGGCAGATTCCATCAGAATTAGATGAAATGGACTTTATTCCCCAGCTTACTGAGTCAAACGAAGAAGAAAATCCTTCCTTCTTAACCAACAGAGAAATTCGGATTCTTATTGTTGAGGACAACCCGGACGTTTCGGAGCATATCGCAGAATCGCTAAAAGGAAACTATAAAATTTTGAGAGCCGAGAATGGAAAACAAGCTTTAAAAGTGATTGAAGCAGAGAATCCGGAATTGATCATTACCGACCTAATGATGCCAGTGATGGATGGATTGGAATTGACAAACATTGTAAAATCGGATTTAAAAACCTGTCACATTCCAATCATCATGCTCACCGCAAAAGCTTCACAAGAACATAAAATTGAAGGGCTGGAAGTTGGTGCTGATTCCTACATTCCAAAACCTTTTAACAGGAAACATTTGCAGGTTAGGGTGCGGAAATTAATCGAAAGCAAAAAAAGAGTTCGAATTCATTATCGCGAAAGCATCGATTTCACGGAACAAAACGATGGCATTAACAGATTGGATCAGCAGTTTTTGAAGAGAGCTTGCGAAGCCATTGAAACCAATTATCAGAATTACGATTACGGTGTTGAAGAATTGAGCAAGGATATTAATTTATCGAGAGTTCATCTGTACCGTAAAATAAAGAACTTAACCGATTTGTCGGCCAGTGAGTTTATCCGAAATGTAAAGTTGAAAAAAGCCTCATCGCTACTTTTGGAAGGAGACTTAAGTATTTCTCAAATTGCTTATCAAACAGGGTTTGCGAGTCCATCTTATTTTAGCAAATGTTTTAAAGAGAAATTTAAAATGTCTCCCAAAGAATACATTCAACAAAAAAAGTAAGGCAGAAGCTTACATAAAAAATCAAAATAAATTGATACCTGATAAAAATAACAGCACATCCCATTTTGGAGTAGTTGGCTTCGTTTTTTTTCATTAGTCTGATTGGGTAATCAAAAAAAATCCGGGTCATACAGACTCCGGATTTTTCCTTATTAATAACATCCTTTTTCTACCAAACTGATTTCAATTTGTAGAATTTGGCTTCTTTAAACGAAATGTTATCACCACTACTAACTACATCTATTTTATCAAACTTTTCAGCAGAAAAAAATTGATCTGTCATAACCAACTCTCCATCATTTACAAAAACCTCGATGGAAGATTCATCAATAAGTATCTGTAATTTTATTCCTGTTTTACAACTTATCTTTGCTTTATCAATGCTTGCGAAAACATCTGAGAAGGAAATATTCTTAAGCTTCGTTCTATCAATAGTAAAGCTTTCATTTACTCCGGAATAAAAGGCTTCCAATTCTTCACCCGCCGAGTTGCTAAGCTTAACACCAAACTTTTGTGGTTGTTCATCCCATGCTATTTCCAAATCTATTTCCAATGGGATTGCCTTAAAAGGAATGGTATTGGTCACATCAAAATTTCCTTTTATATCCTGATTCGGAATGATATAACATTCCTCCCGAATTAATTCCAGCTCTTTAACCGGAACAGAATTTAAATGGTAATTGTTATCCTCTTTTTTAAGTACCAATTCTCTTGGAAAGGTATTCGCACTTCTCCACTTGTAAGTAGGAACTACAGTGGCATATTGCCAGTTACTCATCCAACCTATAAACAGCACCCTTCCATCCTCTTCCGGCACATTCGACCAGGTTACTCCTGCATAATTATCTCTTCCATAATCGAGCCATTTGGTATCGTTTCCAATACTGACAAATTCTTTTCCATTAAAATCGCCGACAAAATACTGAGTAGTGCTGCCACCATTAGGTCCTCCGGCACCAATGCTGACAATTAAAATCCATTTCTCCTCATCGGTTCCTTCAACTTTTATTGGAAATAAATCAGGACATTCCCAAACACCGCCATGTGAACCAAGTTCTTTTCCAAAATCACTTTCAAAGGTCCAATCAATAAGGTTTGTGGAAGAGTAAAAACTTGTATGATCCTGTACTGCAAGAGTCATAATCCATTTCTTAGATTCTTTATGCCAAATTACTTTAGGATCTCTGAAATCTCTAATTCCAGGGTTTTTTAATACAGGGTTCTTTTCATACTTGGTCCATGTTCTCCCTTTGTCTAAGCTATAAGCAATTCCCTGCGATTGAAAATCATTCCGTCCGGCCTTTTCTCCCTCCATATTGTGGTATGTATAAATCGCAACCATTGCCGGCTTATCTTTTGATCCAAATCCTGAAGTATTTTGATAATCTATCACTGCTGAACCAGAAAATATGTATCCCAAAGAATCAGGATACAATGCTATTGGCAAATGTTCCCAATGCACTAAATCCTTACTTACAGCATGCCCCCAATGCATTGGTCCCCACACCGAACTTTCGGGGTGATACTGATAAAACAAGTGATATTCGCCCTCATAATAAACCATTCCGTTTGGATCGTTCATCCAATTGACTTCAGGTGTGAAATGAAACTGTGGACGGTATTGCTCAGTATATATTTTTTCGGACTTATCCAGCTTCTCTTTTCTTGTTGAAGTACAAGAGCACCCTAAAAAACTTAATATTATTATAGTTACTATGTATTTTTCCATTTCAATACTAATTTGTTATTTTATAAATAGATAGATCAGAAACCTCAATTTGACCATCATCCACAAATATTGTCCATGGGTTTTTGTTCATTTTGTATATGCGATTTGTAAAAGCAACATTATTATTAACATAGACTACACAGATAGATTTCTCAATAACAATTTTGACATCGAAAATATTATCATCTGGAACAATTAAAGGAGTGAAATTTAATTCATTATATGAACCATTTGAATAAATGGACTCCTTATAAAGAAATAAAGCCGGCACTGACCATTTATTAGAAGATGTTAAATCAAAAGTTACAGAATAAACTTCGGACAAATCATCACAAGCTCCAAATGAAAATCCAAATCTGGAAGACTGAGAAGCATCTATACTGAGCTCTATTTTTACAGGAACTGTATTCCGATTAAATAGGCCATAAGATCTTCCATCTTTATATCTCATTAAGTATGTTCCATCTTCCCCCGATACATCCCCCTTCGACTTAACCATTAAATAATCTGCCGGAGTATTAAACTTATTGTCTACTCCTTCCGAAATTGTAGTATATAACTTACCACTGGGTTGTTGAACTAGTTTATGCGTTATTAAACTACCTGCCCAATCAAGTTCGTTATTTCCATTAACTTCCTGTCCTGTTGAACACCATCCGGATAGATAACGTTCGGTTCCATTTGAAGCTGTTTTTCCAGCATAAAAATACAGACCATCAAAGGTTTCGTGATGACCTTTTTCATCTTCACAACGTTTCCACGGACCATCTGGACTATCAGCTATTCTATAAAATGTTTTTCGATGCTCATCTCTATTAATACGAGAAAACAATAGATACCATTTATCACCCATTTTAAAAACATCAGGACATTCAAGGATTTCTGCATCCGAATCAAAATCTGTAAGAGGAGCTATTAGATTCCAGTTCTCGAGATCAACTGATGTATAACGTGCCAATATACCTTTTCCATCTTTAACTGTGGTAACCAGCATTACATAGGCAGATTTTGTTGGATCATAATACACACAAGGATCTCTAAAGGTATTTTTATTATAGCCGTCAGGTGCCTCAAATGTGAATGATGGAACTTTTGTAAAAGTTCTCATATCGGTTGAAGTAGCCAACATTATTTTTTCTGCAGGGTACAAATTACCATTATGTCCTGTATAAAAACCGAATAATTTCCCTTCCGAATTTTTTATAAAACTTCCTGTTCCTAAATAAGCCTCCTGCGAATTTGATTCTCCGTTGCCTATTGATTGAGTAAGCCCTGAAAAACTGCTGTAGTCTTTAGTTGTAGTACAATAGATTGGATGGTCTGTACCAGCCCCATTTCTCCAATCCTGCAAATAAAACAGGTAACACACATTATCATCCACATTATAATATGGCATTGGATCGCCCACATAACCGTTTTGAGGTTTGTAGAATGTTGAATATGCACCACTTTCAACAACCGACCTGCAACTTGTTGTTGTGTCAACTTGCGGAGGCGTTGCATTCTCAATATTGTTGTCTTTTGAACAACTTGAATTAAATAAGAGAAGAATATACGTAAGTAATAATAGTTGAAATCTCATTTGAATGATTATTTAGCGAACGGAAATAAATTCCGTTCGCTTTGGTTTAATATTATTCCTTTGGATAGGCTTTTAATTCGTCCCAATATATCATGTGAGAAGTGAAAGCTTGATCATCTGCTGTTTCATTTACATGCGGAGCAACCAAGATATTGTTTATAACTGCGGTTCTGCTTTCCGGAATTTCAAATATTAATTCCTGCCATTCACCAATTGCTTCTGCAGAATAGAAAACTTTTAACCAATCTTTATTTTGCTCACCATCCGATTGTATCTCTATCTGTACATCCCCGGCAGCTTCTTTTAATACCATTAAACTAATTTTACTATACTCTGCCGGATCAATATCCACTTTATATGTACCCCATAATGCACCACCCGACCATGGTTTTCCTCCATCATCAGTATCTTCCTTATTTCTCATTATTGCAACACATGTTGATGTGGAATTAACAGCATCCCTTTTTGGATTAGCATATCCGTTATTGATTGTACTGGCAATTGATGCCCAAATTGGAGATACATCTTCTCCGTTGTAAATAACAAGAGCAGGTTTAGGAGCTTCTCCTAAGATTACGGTGACCTCATATTTAAACAAAGAACCTAAATAGTCAAGTGTAAAGGTTACTGGGCTTGTAAAATCAACAACAGCCCCTGATTCAGGAGTTAAAGCAGCTCCTTCGGTACATGCAACAATTGGAATTAGAGACGTGATATCGGTACCTTCCGGCAAATAAATTACAATCGTCTTGTTTGTTTGATCAATATCACCTTCTACCGAACCAATTTTAAAACTTGTAATATCAGCTCTCGCAACATCTACTAATACATTATACTTTTGATATAGATTTAGGTTAGTCACGGTATAAGTCACATTAAGCAGATTTCCATTAAAATCCGAAAAATCGACTGGCTCATCACTAGCTGGAACAATCACCGCACCATCTCCTAGTGTTATTTGTGGTGTCAATGCAGTTAAATCTGAACCAGCAGGAAGGATTACTGAAATGGATGAATTTTCCTCATTAATAGTACCCTCTACACCATTTACTATAAAAGAATGAATATCAACGTCTCCTGAAAAATCAAGAGATGGTGATTCTGTGTCATCACAAGCACTAGATGTCAACATGCATAAAACACACATTGCTGCGAATAATTTTTGATATATTTTTTTCATGAAATTAATTTTAGCTTAAACTTAGTTTTGAAAATAAAAATACGATGCTTCAAGAATTTCTATATTTCCTTTCTCAGTGAAAAGAAATATCTGATCAAATTCACTCGAATCTGACACAAGACTTGACAAAACACGTTTTCCCGTTTCCGTATAAAATTCAATAATCCCAGAATCAATAAGAACATTTATTTCTAAAGTAGAATCTCGATGAATGCAAGGCATTTCAACTGCTCTTTTCTTTTCCTCATTTACTGTTGATAATAGAAAGTAATTTTTCCAGAAGTTTTCATATCCAAATACCAAATGTTCTCCATCCTTATTCATAAACTCTATCCCCAATTTGCCTGGAAAGGAAATTCGAGTCATGTGTTCGGTTTTAAATTTCAATTTTAGATATAAAGGTTCTTTATTTTTCGGTAAATAACCGGATAAATTCATCCTTCCTGAGAGTTTAACTGAATCCAAAATCACCTTTTTATTCTGAGGCTGATTATAGTCCAATTTGGGATACAACTCAATCATTAACTCGTTGTAGATTTCAGTAATACGAACGGTTCGAGGTACTGTATATTTGCTTTTAGACTTATTTTCTCCCTCAACAAATCCAATAAGAATTGGGGACTTATTTTCTTGAGAAAAAGCTACTGCTCCACAAACATTCTTTCCAAAATCAACAAAATGATGCTGAGTTGTTTCTTCTATAAAATTATTCTCCTCGAAACTTCCGATATAATATTGCATTTCTGGTTCCAATGTCACTTGTTTTCCTGACGAAAAAGTAATCAGGCAATAACTTGATCCATCACCCAAAGGAAATATCACATTATTATTCAGAACCGAATTTTTAGGAAAATGATCTGACCAAAATTCACTTGCATATTCCCAGGAAACAAAATCTTTTGATGAATAAAATTCAACATGATCTCTAACAGAAATACTCATCATCCATTTCTTTTCTGAATCAGACCAAAAAACAGAAGGGTCCTGAGGATTTTCCAACAATGAATTTGGAACCTCTGGTTTTCCCTTAAAAATTGTCCAATTCAGGCCATTATCAAGGCTATATTTCAGAATGGCATCCATTTGGTTGTTTTCATTGTTTTCAATCAACAAGGCAAGCAATGGAACTCCAGTCTTTGTTCCGATAGGAAGACAATGCTGTTTGTCCTGCACAATGGCGGCACCCAAAATATTCTCTCTTTTTGGAAATATAGAAGTTTCCTTTTTTTTCCAGATTAACAGATCCTTACTGAATGCATGTGCAATATTTACAGAAGCACCACTTGTCTCTTTGTTTTTGTAATAAAGGTGGTAGATTCCAGCTTCATAATATAACAATACCGGTGCATGCAAGATCCCAGATTCCAATCCAAAATGTATTGAATGCATGTTATTTTTCTTTTGTGAAGAAGAACACCCAACAAATAGAATAACAATCCAAATACTTAATATGATGTTTCTCATGATCATCTTGTGTTTCATGCAATAATTAATCTTTACCGAAAATGGTGAATTGATATTGTTGTTTAACCGAAATTTTCGGTTAAACAACAAGTAAATATATCCTGCTTAGTACCCAACATTTTGCTGATACAATCCCTTACTGAAATTGATCTGTTTTTGAGGAATTGGTAAGTATTCATCCCGGCCTTTTGTAACACTGCTGCCTTGGTAATAGCTGATTCGTTCTTTTTCCTCCATAAAATACTTATCCATGGTTTCTTTAGCAATACCCCAGCGTACAAGGTCGAAATAACGGCTTCCTTCCATCGCAAATTCCAAACGACGTTCCCATCGAAGAGCCTTTCTTGCAAAATCCTGAGTCCAGTTACAATTCACACCATCTACATAAATTCCAACTAAATAATTCCCCATATATGATCCATTAGCAAACTTCAACAGTTCAGTACTGGCCTGAGCACGTTCTCTAATTCTGTTAATCAATTCCAAGGCTTCAGCCTGTCTTCCCAATTCTATTAATGCCTCAGCTTTCCACAACATCACATCTGCATATCTAACCAGAATTCTGTTTTTTGAATTGCCATAAAACGGATCGATATTTACAAAACAAGGACAATCAGGAGAAACATTTTCCTTTAAGGATGCATGCACACCATACACATCAGGGGAACGATTCCAACTTTCTTCATAAAGAAGATTTTGATCATATTTCCACATGTGCCCGGGAGTTGCAATGGTATGATCAATTCGAGGATCAACATTATTGGCTGCAAAATCGAGATTGCTTTGATTGTACGTATCAAACTCTGGCAAACCATCAGCAGAGGTTTTGTATGCATTCACCAAATTCTGACTCGGCTTGTGAAAATCACAACATCCCAATCCCATTGGAACTGCCAACACATCACCAAAATTTAATCGTCCGTGCATAGTTCCATCATCTGTTGAGTACTGAACTGCAAAAATCGATTCCTTTCCATTTTCATAATCTCCAGGCAAAAAATTGTATGCAAAATCCGCTTCCAAATCATATGGTGAATTATTAAGCACCTCGTTTGCAAGAGAAATAACCTCCTCTAGTTTGCCAGTGTTGATATTGGTCACATTATTATCATCATCCTGCTCGTAAGCCTGATATAATCTTGTTTTGGCCAACAATGCTTGCGCGGCAAACTTGTCAGCTCGTCCAATATCTGTTTTCGATACAGGAAGGTTGTCAATTGCAAATTGAAAATCAGCAGCAATCTTTTCCCATAACTCATCGTTTGATAATGCAACATTTGAAATATTCTCATATTCTGAATCAGGAACTGTTTCGTCGATATAAGGAATATACTTAAACATTATTTTTAATTGAAAATATTGATAACCTCTTAGAAATCTCATTTCCCCTTCTCTGACTTTCTTCTCTGGATATTCTTCTTCGGAAAGCAGAGCCAATTGATTTAAAGCCTCGTTTGCACGTGAAATGGCAATGTAATAATTGTACCAAAGCGCATCAAGTTCACCAAAGTTTGCAGTAACATTGGAAAAAGTTTCTATGAAGTGAAAATCTTGAATATCAGCAGGACCTGAACCACCTTTGTAAGCATCATCAGACCTGACATTTCCAAAAGGCCAAAGACTAAAAGGGTGATCGTAATGGTCATTCCCCAGACTTGAATAAGCTGCAGTAACAAACCCATCAACATTGTCTGCTCCTCCAACCTGATCATCGCCTAACAATGCTTTAGGACCCAAGTCAAGTTCATTAGAACAAGAAAGCATTGTCATACAGATTAAAATATATATTATTTTTTTCATCTTTTCTTATTTTTTGTGTTCACTTGACTTAAAATGCAACATTTACACCTGTGGTAATCATTACCGGATTAGGGTAACCAAAAGAAGGACTTTCAGGATCCAGACCGGTAAATTTCTTACTTTTGACAGTCCATAAATTTTGACCACTAACATACAATCTCAGTTTACTCAACTTCAATCTGTCAATAACTGATTTTGGAAATGAATACCCCAATTGAGCTGTGCGCAACTTCATGTAACCACCATTTTCTACATAGTAGGTTGAAAAACGACCTTCCCAATTTGCATCTGTATTTGTAAGTGCAGGTATCGAAGAGTTTGAATTTTCAGGAGTCCATGCATTTAACAACCGTGTTCCTTTGTTTGAACCAGCATCATCAACACTCCAAAAATCACCTTGCCTCTTCATATCATTAATAACATCAATTCCAGCAATTCCCTGAAAGAACATGGTTAAATCAAATCCTTTAAATTCTGCTGATATATTAAGACCGTAAGTAAAATCAGGATGTGGATTTCCAATCCAGGTTCTGTCGGCATCGTCAACTACTCCATTGTCATCCAAATCGGCAAAACGAATTCGACCTAAACCTTTTCCTGGTTGTTCTGCAGAAGCATCAAGCTCTTCCTGTGTTCTAAATAAACCATCAGCAACATAACCATACATTGAATTGATTGGTCGGTTTAAAATATTATCATCAGAACCGTTTCCTCCATAGTCATTCACAACTGCAAGCGGAAGTTTGGTGATTTTATTGCTGTAGGTTGCAAAATTGGCTGCGATCTCAAATTTAAATTCTTCTTTCAGGCTGCCACGGTACCCTACAAGTACTTCCAAACCTTCATTTTCCATTGAAGCTCCATTCACCCAACGACTACCACCTTCGCCAATTGCACCAATATATCCTGGTAGAATCAAGATATCCTTGGTTGATTTAAAGAAATAATCAACTCCACCAAACAGCTTTTGATCAAACAATCCGAAATCGATCCCCAAGTTGGTTTGGATGGTTGTTTCCCATTTTAAATCATCATTCCCTGTTTGAACTACACTGTAACCGGAAGGTAATGTTCCTGTTCCCTGACCATACATATCATATGCAGTTCCATTAGGCGATCTCCAGGTAGGATCTCCGCCTCCGTAATTGGTCTGATACAATGAATAAGTTGCATTGTTATCAATTTCCTGATTACCAGTCTTTCCCCAACCAAATCGCAATTTAAGATTCGAGACTGACTTTAAATTATCTTTAATGAAATCTTCCTGATTAATTCTCCACCCAACAGAAAAAGCAGGAAAAAGACCGTATTGATTGTTGTTACCAAAGCGAGAAGAACCATCATAACGAAGGGTAGCCGAAGCAAGATATTTATCGTTATACACGTAGTTCATTTTTCCAAAGTAGGACATTAACGCATACTCTGCTGCAGAACCGCCATTATCTTTTTTCCCGGTAGCCGCATCCAAATACATATAATCTTCGTCTTCTACAGCAAAATCCTGAGCTGAAGCCCAAAAAGATTCATCTTTTTGTTTGTAGAATTCACTACCAGCCATTATATCAAAACGATGATTGTCAACCTCATACTCGTAAGAAAGAGTATTACTCCAAACTATTTTTTTATTGGAGGAATGGTTATTTGTTACCATGTTGGTTTCATTCTTCAAATAACCGGAAGAATAACTTAATTGACTGTTAAGAGCATCGTAAATGCCATAATCGATCCCCAGGCTTGAACGAAATTTTAAATTTTTCACAGGCTCAACGTCCACAAAGAAATTCCCAAACAATCTGATGTAGTCGTAATCATTTTGTTTGTTGTTTTGTAGGACACGAACAGGATTTTGTCGGTCATTCATTCCTCCAACCGGTCCCCCCCATCCAATACCATCAACAGTATGAACCGGAATTAGAGGAACTGCTCTAACCGCTCCGTCCATAACTCCATCAGGTATTCTAACCTCATTGGTTTGATTGAATGAGAAATTCTCTCCAATCACCACCTTACCATCGGCCAATTCATAATTAGAATTCATTCGAGCCGAAACTCTTGTGAACTCAGTAGTTTTTATAATCCCCTGATTATCAAGATAACCCAAAGAAAATAAGTAATTTCCTTTATCAGTTCCATTTGAAACAGACACATCATACGATTGCGAAACAGAGGTTTGAGAAACCTCATCAAACCAATCTGTATCCGAAGCTTTCATTGTTTGATTGGCATCTAAAAACTTGGGAACCATAATTTTATTCAGGCTAGGATTCGCCAAATCTCCATTCCAATCAAATTGATAAGAAAGATTATTTGAATTGGGGTCAGTTCCTGTATTCACAAGTGATCTCCATAATGCTGATCCATACTGTTCTGCATTCAGCACATCAATTTTGTTATCGTACCAGGAAATATTGGAGTAAGCATTTAAGTTCACCTGAATCTTTCCCTTTTTTCCTTTTTTTGTGGTCACAATAATAACTCCATTGGCAGCCCTCGATCCATAAATACTCGCTGAAGATGCATCTTTCAAAACCTGAATGGATTCAATATCATTAGGGTTTAATTCATGCATTCCCGCTTTTGTAGGAACCCCGTCAATCACATACAAAGGATCGTTATTATTTAACGTACCAATTCCTCTTATGCGGATTGTAGTTCCTGAACCACTTGGCGATCCATCTGAGGTAACAAACATGCCAGGAACGTGCCCTTGCAATGATTTTATGGGATTAGCACTTGGAGTGCTAACAATTTCATCTACATCAATAACAGAAACCGCTCCGGTTAAATCTGCTTTCCTCTGCGATTGATATCCTGTAACAACAACCTGATCCAACTGCTGGAAATCTTCTTCCATGACAACGTTTACGGAACTAAGTCCGTTAACAGGAATTTCCTGCGTTTTGAATCCCACAAAAGAAAATTGAATTGTTCCAGTTGCTGATACTTCAAATGTGTACTGACCATTGATATCGGTTACAGTACCATTTGTAGAGCCCTTTTCGACCACTGAAACTCCTGGAATTCCCTCATCGGAATTGACCATCGTAACTTTTCCGCTAACATTGATTGTCTGAGCCAATGCACGTAACGGAACTGAAACCGCAAGAAAAATCAATAGAGCTGCCATTGATCTTTTTGTGGTTTGTAAGAGTTGATTTTTCATAGAAATTTAAATTAGGATTGATTCATAATTCGTAAAACTTCACTCATATCGTACTTGGGTGTTGCTCCCTCTTTAGAGGCAACAAACGCCCCGGTTGCCGAGCCAAAATTCAATGCTTCTTCCGGTGATTTATTTTGTACCAAAGCTGATAAAAACCCAGCTAAAAATGCGTCACCAGCTCCCACAGCATCAACTGCAGCAACCTTATAACCTAAATGATTAAAAAATTGATTGTTTGTAAACAGAACAGCACCATTAGCTCCTTTGGTCACACAAACCATTGAACATTGGTACTGTTCTGAAAACCAACGAATCAAATCTTCTTCATTTTTAGAGGTCTTTCCGTACCATCCTGATATCTGGATCAATTCCTCATCATTCAGTTTTGCGACGTCGGCTTTACCAAGCAATATTTCGACATCTTCTTTCTGATCGAAAGGCGGACGGAGGTTTACATCAATTACTTTTAAACAATCAGAATCCAACACATTCAAGATTGTTTGTTTTGCTTTTTTGTTTCTGGAACCTAATGTCCCGAATACAACTATTCCTGATTCTTTTACTTTGTGAGACAATTGTTCGGTATATTCTAAATGATCCCATGCAACCGGCTCACAAATTTCATATTTCGCATTATTCTTATCATCCAAATGAACCAATACCTCACTGGTAGGTAATTCTAAGTCAAGCTGAATTAACTCTGTACTCATTCCTGATTCTTCTAAAAAACGTTTCAGTTTTAAACCTTGTTCATCATTCCCAATCCGACTTGCAAATTCAACATCAAGTCCAATATTGTTTAATTGCAAAGCCACATTCATAGGTGCTCCACCTGGCTTAGGACCATTGGGCATCATATCCCATAACATTTCACCAACACTTATTATTTTTTGATTTTTAATGTCCATCACAAATTATTTTCTCAATTTATATTTGACTTAAGCCTGTTTTAATTCCTTTTGGATTTGTTCCAACGATTTCCCTTTAGTTTCAGGGAAGAACTTGAATACAACAATCAACTGCACCAACATAGCCACAGAGAATATCATAAAAGCAACACCTCCGCCATTGGCACCACTTTCGGCAATTGCAGGAAACATCCATGATACCATTGCTGCCATTATCCAATGCGTAAAACTTCCTAAAGCTTGTCCTTTTGCACGTATCTTATTAGGGAATATTTCTGAAATAAACACCCAGATTACAGCACCTTGAGAAAATGCAAAAAATGCTATAAACCCAACTAAATAAACTACAACCAAAATATTTCCCGTTGATCCCTCAAACAAAGTTTTTGCCACCATTCCAAGAAATGCCATCATTCCTATTGAGCCAATTAAAAGCAATTTCTTACGGCCAAACTTATCGATTACAGTCATTGCCAACATGGTAAATATAAAATTGGTTGCTCCTATCGTTACAGATTGAAGCAGAGCGTCATCCTTACCAAAACCAGTCATTTCAAAAATTCGTGGTGCATAATACATAATTGCATTAATACCTGACATCTGATTAAAGACAGCAACCAATATGGCCAGAATCACCGGCAAACGATACTCTTTTGCAAATAGATTTGCACTGGATGCTGCGTTATCCCCTTGTAATGATTCTTCGATCTCTTTTAATTCATTTTCAGGATCACGAGAAGCTAATTTGTTTAATAAGCCAAGAGCTTCTTTTGATCTTCCTTTCAAAACGAGTAACCGGGGAGTAGATGGAATATAAAATAACAGTGCGAAAAAAATAAAAGCAGGAAGTGCCTGTACTCCAAGCATCCATCTCCATGCATCAACCTCCACTACAGATGAAATTAAGTAGTTGGAAAAGAAAGCCAATAGAATACCACTTACTACATTTAGCTGAAACATACCAACCAATCTTCCTCGAAGATGTGCCGGGGCTATTTCTGCAATATACATAGGGCCAATAACCGATGATGCTCCAACGCCTATTCCTCCAACAAACCGAAAAGAAATAAAAACCAACCAATCATCTGCCACGGCTGTTGCCAATGCTGTCATTCCATAAATAACCGCAATAACAATCAATACACTTTTTCGTCCATATTTATCAGCAGGTTTACCTGCAGTCATTGCTCCGACAATTGTTCCTATCAACGCTATTGCAACTGTAAAACCATGCCAGAATCCATCCAATCCAAACATCTCCTGAATCGATTTTTCAGCACCCGATATTACTGCCGTATCGAAACCAAATAGTAATCCTCCCAAGGCTGCAATTAATGCACACGTAAATACATAGGTATTATTCTTCTTCATCACCGTTTTATTAAATCATTTAAATTTTATATGACGAATCTAGTATGTTCGCAAAGAAACGTATCCTACATATGTTACCAACAATATCATTTATGTATCAAAGTGCGGAGATACAAACGTTTGTATGATATATGTTACCACTTTAGCATAAATGTTACATTTCCAAATTTGAATTAGAACACCGTACAAAAACCAGACAGCCATTTATATTAAGACTTAACGATCAAACACATTTGTATTTTAACATCTTTTTAATCATTGATATCATCCTTTTTCTTATCTTCCTAAGAATTTAAAAAAAAGAAGACATGAAGAGGATAGCCATACTGCTTGTACTAAGCTTTGCAATAACGACAGGATTTGCTCAAACACAACTGAAACAACATTTCGAAAAAGATCTGCGGAATTACACAACAGCTTTTAATAACAAACAATGGAATACGGTTACCGATATGATGTATCCTCCCATGTTTGAAATGATGAGCAAGGATAACATGCTGATGGTTTTGGAACAGATGGATAATTTGGGCGTTAAAATGACAACGGACTTTCATTCTATCGACAAAATATCGAAGGTAGTGGATTATGGGAAAGAGAAATATTGCAAAATTCAATATTACGGAATTATTAAAGTTAAACTTACTGGATTAATGTCGCAAGGCAGTTCGTTAATGCAGCCCCAGTTTGAACAGGAATTTGGCAAAGAAAATGTAAAATATCACGAGGCATCGAATTCATTTACCATTCAGGCACACCGATCGATGGTGGCAATTGCTGATCAAAAATCGGATAACTGGAAATATGTAGATGTGAATTCACCTCAGGCAAAAGGATTAAAAAAGTTGATCCCCGAAAAAGTACAGGAGCAACTAAACTAACTTACATCCCTAAAAACAAAAACAGTATGAAGATATATTTTTCAGGATCGATACGCGGAGGACAGCAAGACACAGATTTGTATGCGGAACTGATTCAGGAATTGAAACAATATGGAACTGTTTTAACCGAGCACATTGGATCAAAAATGATCGATACCACAATAACCGATAAGGAAATACACGATCGGGATGTGAAATGGGTAAAAGAATCGGATATAGTGATAGCAGAAGTAACTGTTCCTTCGCTTGGGGTCGGCTACGAAATTGGCCGGGCTATCGACATGAATAAACCCATAATATGTTTGTACAGAGTATTAAACGGCAAAAAGACCTCTGCAATGATTCGCGGGTGTTCCGATTTGCAGTGCTTTGAATACTCAAACATAGCAGAAGCTGCGGAGATTTTAAAGAAACAACTTAAAACTACATAGATGAACTGGCAAGATATTTCATACCTGAATTCGGGTTCGGCAATTCAGAAAAGAGCATTTAAATGTATAAATAAACTTCAGGTCTTTAATCTTCTGGCAGAGTATTCTCCTATTTTAACCGGAACCATTCCTATTGGAATTTCAATTGATTCAAGTGATTTAGACATTACCTGCCGATTTATGGATGCTGATAAATTTGAAAGAAAAATGGAAAATCTGTTTAGAGAGCAAACAGATTTTAAAATACAGCAAAAAGAAAAAAACGGATACTGGGTTGTAGTGGCAAGCTTTACTTACCAAGATTTCCCTTTTGAAATATTTGGTTCTCTTTTTCCTCCTACAGATCAAAATTCCTATCGTCATATGCTGATTGAGCATCGTATTCTGCAATTACTTGGCAAAGAATTCAGACTTAAAGTAATCCAATTAAAAAAAGAAGGTCTGAAAACAGAACCTGCATTTGCTCAATTATTAAAATTAGAGGGAGATCCATATCAGCAATTGCTAAATATGGAAGGTGTAACCGATTCCGAAATACTTCAGCATTGGAATAAGAGCTAAAAACACTGATCGTAATTCATAGTAAATCAGACAACAGAACAAATTAACATCACATTTAAGGAGACGAAATTTCAATGTTTACCATTGATAACAATTCGTTTGCCAAACAGCAAAAGTTATTGCACTATAAATTTTGATTACCAGCAGTTTATAATCTATTTTTGATCAATATTTTATTTTGATATGGAAGGATTAAACTGTTGGGAATATTATTTGTGTGGCAGAGAGGTAGGTGGAATAAACTCTGAGGAGCTGGGTACTTGTCCCGCAAGTACACTTCATCATAACAGTGGTATTAATGGCGGAACATTTTCCGGCAGGTATTGCTGGACAGTTGAAGGTACTCTTTGTGATTCGGAAATTCAAGGTGGACTGGAAGATAAGCTGCTAAATTGCATCAACTGCAGTTTCTTTAAATCAGTAAACATCGAACAAGGACGTGAATTTATTCTCATGCCTCAAAAAATCCATCAAAACAAATAGGTTGTCGAATCATCAACAACCTATTCTTTTATAAAGCTCATTCCCTAAACTACATTAATAGTTCTAAGCCTTTTCAATCATATATTCACTTAAATCCAAGTCTTGTAACCTCTTTTTTGTCGGATCAACAATCAAATTATAAACTGTTCCTGCAAAAAGCATCACCGCAAAAACTGTTGCAAGCATAAATCCATACTTTGCATCGCTGCCAAAGGCATCGCTTATTGCTCCCATGGCCAATGGTCCAAGTGCAGCGCCGGCGGCTGTAAAAAACAGAATCACTCCCGCAACTGCTCCATGGCTGGATTTTGGAAAACAACTAATCCCTTTCGAATTGATGGTTGGATAAATAACCGACATAAACAATCCGGACAGTGGCAGTAAGAATACCGTTGCTTCCACTCCTAATAACATACTGCCAACAAAACAAACCAAAATAGCAAAACTAAACAGACTTAATACCACAGCCCAATTGAAGCGGGACATCATCCACGCACCTAAAAATCTTCCACCAGCTCTCAAAATAAAGAAAATAGGCAAAGCATAAGTGGCTATAAACAACAAGCTGCCATCATATCCTTTAATCAAAGTAGGCATCCAAACATAAATGGCAGCTTCAACCGAAACATAAAGAAAAGCTCCCATTGAAAAACCAAAAGCATAAGGATCTTTAATCATTGCAAAGGTTCTTCTTATATTAATGGCTTCACCTGATTTTTTTTGAGTTTCGGGATATTTAACCTTAACGGCAATTAAAATCAAAACAACGCATAAACTTGCAGCTACAACATAAAGCCATTTCCAATCTACTCCTCGAGTTAAAAAATAACTTACAATAAATGGTCCGATAATAGCACCAACACCAAAGAATCCTTCAACCGCATTCATGGTAGATGTATGTTCTTTTGTCGATTTCGTAATATCACCTATTAGAGCCAGGGCTCCTGTTTTAAATATTCCTATGGCTGCTCCCGAAATTACCATCAGGGTTAAGAAAAATGCAAATGCATTTCCAATAATAAACAGATAAGAATTAACAACAAAAAGAAGCAAGCCAAGTATAATTGTTTTCTTTCGTCCTAATTTATCCGCTAAAAACCCCAGAAAAATTCCAGCTAAAGCAATTGCTGTCATCGGACCATAGTGTAACAATCCTGCAGCTGTCATGTTTAAATCGAAAGTCTTCATTACTTCCGGAATAATTACTCCAACTGCATCGGTTGTCATGGCAAACATCAAAAACATCATGTATGTCAGCCATTTAATCAGTTTTATATTTGTAATACCTTGTATATTATTAGTATTTCCCATCTTTTTATTTTTATGTAAGAATAAAATAATCCTACTAGAAATTATATACTACCTCTCCTTTTTCGTCGGTTGCAACAATATTGAAGGTATGAGTTTTTAAATTTGCATCAAAAGCGGCAATGCATCCATTATTTTCCCATTGTAATTTTAGCGATTCCGGTTTGGATTCCAGAATTTTCAGTTCAGCATCAAAACCAAAGGCCGGGAAATTATTTCTAAATTTCAATAAGGAGAGTTGCTTAAGTACAACATCTTTCCCCAATTCATTACATGCTTCCTCTAATTGCAAATTGGTTCTGTTGATTTCTTTATGACCGCCTGCCCCTGCATTTTTAACTGCTTCATGATCATTCTTTCCTGCAAGAAGATCGAGGTACCAAACCTGAGGTTTACCGGGCATAAAAATTTGAATAGCTCTTGCCAACAGAAGTTTTGCATCATCTTCGCCCAATGCGCTGTAATAAGTTGCATTTACCTGATAATAAATGTTCTTTTCCCCATGCAGATCTTTCACAAATCCTCCTCGTTCAACAACAGTGTCAATCAAAACCTGAATCTGTTCTTCAGTCAGCAAGCCTTTTAAATCCAGCAAAGGAATTCCATCATGACACCCCAGCATATTTACAACTTTGATATCTTTTTCCAACATTTCCTTACTCCATCTGATCAAGACCTCATTTGTATTTCTTTCAAAAGCATCTATAATTAATCCCGGCAAGAAAAAATCATAAGTCAAATAGCCTTGGTCTGCTAATTTTTCGTGCATTTTATCTTCATACTTCGAATGTATTTCAGGCAAGAGCGTTAAATTATATTTATCAGCCAAATCGTTAACCCTCCCAAGTAAATTCCATGTTCCAGGATCATTCAAAAAATTTGGCAACCCAGGTTCTTTAGGAGCATACGCAAATGCATCCAACCTAATAATCTCGGCACCATAACCGGATAGCTTTTTCAAAGTATCTTCGTAAAATTCCCACACCAACGGAGACTTGATATTAAGATCCATTTGTCCAAGATATTTTCTTCTGGATTCCAATAAGTCAATTGTATCTTTACGGTACTCGTCAAATTTTCCAAATTCAATATCTGCAGGCTTTTTTCCTTCATTCATAGATGTGTTTACAATTTTCGCCAGTCTATCTGCCGAAACATATTGAATATCTGAAACCTTCATCAAGTCCTGAGCATCAATTTTCTCATATTTCACTTCCTGATAAAAAGTGTTCCAGTAGGGAACCTCCTTTCCATCGGGCATGCGAACCATTAAAATCGGCAGACCTGGTTTTCTGAAAAACATATCTTTGATGTATTCTGCATCAGGCTGTATATAACCTTCTTCCGTTATTTCTCCACATCCATCCCAAAATTTATTCCATGGTATAAAAAACTCCTTATACCTGGAATTCTCACCATTTTTTAAAATATCCTGAAACTGACTGGAAAGAACAGATGAATGATTTAACACAAAATCAAACTTTAGTGCAATGTTCATTTTTTTCAGTTCGATTAAATTTTCCTTCGATGCATACATCTTGTTCAGGTTATAATCGATAACGGAAAATCCTCTGTCTAAATCGGTATTAAAAACGCTGGGTAAAATATAAAATGACTGAAATACATCCTCCAGTTCATCTTTATCAAGGAATTTAATGATATCATCTAAAGTTCCTCCAATACTATCAGGATAAGCATTCAGCATTGGACCCGATTTTATGATTGATTTATTCTCATTCATGTCTTTCATCTCCTCCTATCTAATCAAGATATTAATCATTAAACTTGAAATTATAATGCACTAATTATTTCCTTTAAGGCAAACAGTTAATTATTTTATTTCCAATTCATAATCTTTTGTGATTACAAAATCAGCCAGTTGTTTATGACCGGCAATTATTTTATGCTCGGTAATTAAAACCTGCTCAATAAAAGGATCACCAACCTCTTTCCCTCTGTTTCTCTTCTGTCTGTGTTCCAGTGTATCAATTCTGTTGCGGGCAATAAAAACCTTTGTATCTACATTTTTCAACAAAGCAGTATAAGTTCCTTCTGCAATTACAACCTGAATTCCTTCCAGATTAATTACTTCATCTTCTACACTATTTTTATTATAATCAATCAAAGGTTTTACAATCTCATTTTTGCCATCAACTGCATCCTGTAAATTCTGATCCATTAAATCCATTTTTACCTCAACGTGAGGTCCTAACCATTCAGGATCTTCCCTTCTTTTTGCATCATTTGATTTTGGAGGAAGAACAAAATAATCATCCTGGCCAAGCAATACCGATTTTATTCCTTCCTTCTCCAACTCATCGGCAATAGCCTTTCCTGTTTCTGATTTTCCACTTCCCGATTCACCAGATACGGTAATTGTATATCGTTTGCCCTTATTTTTAATTTTCTCTACCAAACTGGGAGCAATCATTCCTGCAACCTTAACATGGTGTTCTTCCACTACAATAATATCACCCTTCATGATTTTATATTTTAATTGTTCATTGATTCTTTAAGACATACTTTGAGTGTTTCGGAGGAGATCTTTACCTCCCCCGATTCTCTGCTTTTCAATATTAATATGCTAAAAAGTATATGTAATACTTAAAGTTGAAGCCCGGCCTGTAATAGGTCTTGCTCTCATGTAGTTCGTAGTATTTTCAACAAAAGAATCTCCTTCCATTTCAGTAAACCCAATCGTATTAAACAAGTTGTTTATATTTGCACGAATAGATAAACCTTTGGTAATGTTCTGACTGGCATAAGCATTTACATAAGCATATCCTGGCAACACAATACCATTATCATCCTGAGCATATACCTTTGTTGTACCTATCAAACTAAAACCGACAGACGTTTTGCCTTTGTTGAAATCATATGAAGGTGTAATGTTGTACAATAAATCAGGTACTCTTCGAGGAGTATTTCCTTTTTCATCAGCGTTTAAACTCTTGTCAATTTCGGCATGTGTGTAAGTCGCTCCAAAAGCCACATTGAAATTTGATTTTTGATAAATCCCTTCGAATTCAGCACCATAGGTTGTGAATTCCTTGTTAATAATTTTACCAAACTCTTCATTCTGTTCCGAGATATCAGTATAAAAACCTGTAACAATTACAGCCAGTGATGGAGATTTGTATTTGTATCCCAATTCGAATTGCTTAATTTCATCAGCATCCAGTCCGTCAACAGTTCCTCCTTCAGGAGTGATAAACGGAGAATACAACAAGCGGTCGGCATTGGCTCTGCCGCCTTTACTGTAGCGTGTATAAACAGCCTGATCGTCATTGATCTTATAATTAGCTCCTACAGAATAAGAAACATAGTTATAATCGTAATCAACAGGCATTGGATTTGCATTATCCAAAACAGTTACACTTTCTTCAACCGGAGTTATGCTTCCGTTATTATCAACGTCAACAGGAGCTTGATAATTTGACAAATAATGACCTGTTACATCACCCATATCGTAACGAACACTACCTTCAATATTTAATTGATCAGTAACTTCAATTCCAACATTTGCATAAACAGCATCAATATCATAAGTCATATCGTAACCACGGGTACAACAATTTCCCCAGAATGGAACACCATGTGCTATCAAACCATTACTACTATAATAAGAATTGTCAGCACTTGCAATATTCATTAATCTCGGTCCGTCAGAACTAATATCAGTAAGGAAAGTCTGCCACAACCAAGTCATTCCAATTTTTTGCTGTGCTTTATAATAACCAGCAGTAAAATCAACTTTATCAAATGATTTCGATAAATAAAAATCATTTGTGAAATTGCCAAGGTCGTTCATATCAACGTCGAAAAGAATCGTTCTCATCAATAATCCATTATTATTTAGATTACCGATTTGTGAATCATTTAGAGCAACACCGGCATTCGCACCATTTGCATAGCTTAAACTATATCCTGCACCGGCAATACTTTCAGCAATATCGTTTGCATTTCCAATTTGAGCAGGAAACGGAGCCACAAATGAACCGTGATTGTTCGCATAACGAAATTTCTCTTTCAACTGCCATCCTTCACCAATGTCGAAGGAAAATTCACCACCTACAACTTTCGAAACGGGATGCATTCCATCACCAATATTACTGGTTCTGCTGTTTCCATTCGCATCCACACTTAATACGTGCATGAAATTTGGACTTTGAAGAGAACTGCCGGTAATACTATAACCAGGAATCGACTCATATTTAGGATCACCTTTTGTTCCGGTCACTTTTACCGGCATAGGCATGTACGCAATTGATTTATCATCTAAAACTTTAAAATACAACCGAACATATCCTTTTTCAAATTCTTTGGTAATATTCGCTTTTATCTGACCTCCGCTATTACCTGTATATCCAGGATTTCTAGGACCTTCTCCTTCGCGGAAAAATCCACCAACATGAAAGCGGAATCCATTTCCAATTGGAGCTCCATACTCAAAATCAGTTCTGTGTGATTTGTAATCAAGTCCCATGGTCATTCCAATACTTCCACCTTCAACCGCACCATTCTTACTAATAAAGTTAATGATACCAGCAGGCGAATTACTTGCAAAAGTTGATGCACTACCTCCTTTAATGGCTTCGATACGACCAATAGTTCTATCTGATCTTAGAAAAATATCAGCATTACCAAAAGAAATATCTCCAAACTGCATTACCGGCAAACCATCTTCATGAATTTGCAGAAACTTTGAACCTCCTGAAGCAATTGGAATACCACGAACAGCTATATTCGCATTTCCTTCACCTCCCGAAGATTCTGATCGGATACCAGGAATTGCTTTAAATAGTTCAGCCGTAGTTGCAGCTCCAAAAACCTCAACAAATTTTGGCTTTAGCGTTGTTAACGCAACACTCGATTCAATGTTCGATTTTTGATTCACAACACCGGTTACAGTAACCTGATCCAAACCAATTAAATCTGCAGACAAATCAAAATCAAGAGTAATTTCCTGATCTGCAAGAATAGTAACTTCTTTCTCTACTTTCGAGTACCCAATAAAAGATGCTACAATAGTATAGGTACCTGCTTCAATATTTTCCAACTGATAAGTCCCATCAATATTTGAAATAGTACCATTTGTTGTTCCTTTAACAACTACAGATGCTCCAATTAAGGGTTCTTCATAAAGCTTATCTGTAACGTTCCCTTTTAAAATCCCTGTTTGCGCATTAATCAATCCAATAAAAAGGATCAGATTAGCAAACGTCAAAAGAATCTTTCGTTTCATAAATTCATTTTATTAATCTATTACGAGTGAAACATCTGGGATGTAAGGAATTTTTTGTTCAAATTTACACCCATAGGTATTTCAAAGAAATAGTAGTTAGTTGATTCGTTTTTTTTTCGCAATCGTTATCTTAGCTAAGATTATACCAGCAAATATATGTAATCCGGAAACAATATTCAATATACAAACACTTTAAACACAGGGTGTTAAAACCGCAACCGGTCGTGCAACCGGTTGCGGTTGATAACTTTTAATAAAATATTTCAAACGATTTCGGAAAATAACAATGAAAACATATTATTCATGACTAATAAAGCCATTACAATAATTGACATTGCAAAACTTTTAGGCGTTTCAAAATCTACAGTCAGCAGAGCTCTTAAAGATCACCCCGACATTAGTAATGCTACGAAAGAGGCCGTACACATGATGGCCAAACAGCTTAAATACAAACCTAATGCGGTTGCTATGTCCTTACGGCATAAAAAAAGCAAAGTGATTGGTTTAATTGTACCTACCCTTTCCCCATTTTTTTTCCCCTCTGTTATTCACGGGATTGAAAAAGAAGTGAATAAGAGAGGTTATAATTTAATGATTCTGCAATCCAACGAATCATACGAAAGAGAAGTGCGTAACGTTGATATCCTGCAAAGCAATAATGTGGAAGGAATTTTAGTCTCCATTTCCAGAAAAACCGAAGATCTAAACCATTTCACTAGTCTAATTGAAGATAATACTCCGATTGTTTTCTTCGATCGAATTCCAAAATCCATCCAAGCAGACATGGTTTTAGTTGATGATATTTCAGGTGCATTCAATGCCGTTGAACATTTGATTTCGATAGGAAAAAGAAAAATTGCAATATGTCTGGGTAATCCAAATTTACTAATTAGCAGCAACCGACTTAGTGGATACAAGAAAGCATTAAAGAAACATAGCATAGAAATTAATGAGGAATTTATTATAACCGGAGAGTCATCGGAGGAAGCCGAAAAAGAAACAAAAAAGCTTTTAGAATTAACAAATCCCCCTGATGCAATCCTGGCAATTAGCGATCTTACAATGTCTGGAATCATGAAAGCGTTGTATGCTGCTAAAATTAAAATTCCTGAAGACATTGCTGTTATTGGTTTTTGTGAAGATACATTCAGTCAAATGTATAACCCTCCGGTTTCGACAATTGACCCAATGGGAGTAGAAATTGGTAAAATTGCCACCGAAAGACTTTTTCAAAGAATTCACGAAAACAACATATTAGAACCCAAAACAATTAACCTGTCAAGTAGATTAATTATTAGAGATTCAACAAAAATATGACATCTAAACACACAAATAAATACTTAAAGGTTTGTTTATCCACAATAAATTGATATTTTAGAAGAAGGTTTTAACTTGTTTTTTCAAGCTCCCAGTTTCTTGCCCAACATTTTAAAAATATGGATTAACAGATACGAGGATGATGAATTTTACGGATATTTTAAAGAATAACATTTCTGTTCACTCTCTTATTGAGTCAATGTCCGAAGGCATAATTTTCACAAATAAAGGAGGTGAAATATTATCTGTAAACGAAACAACAAATCGGTTATTTGGATACCAAAGAAATGAACTAATCGGTCAACCAATCGATAAGCTGATCCCAAACAGATTTAGAAACAAACACAAAACCCACCTCCTTAATTATTTTTCAGCTCCTAAAGTACGTCCTATGGGACATGCAAATTCGAAACTATCGGGGACTAAAAAAGATGGAACTATTTTTTCACTTGAAGTTAGTTTGAGTTTTATCAATACGGACAAAGAACTATTTGCTATTGCTTTTATTACTGATATTTCTTCACGGGTAAAGGCTGAGAATGAACTCAAAATACGGAACATTGAATTAGACGCATTTGCTCACACGATTGCGCATGAATTGCATTCCCAACTAAACAGCATCATCGGCTTTAGTCGATTGATACTTAACGACAATGATTTAAGTGAACAGAAACGCAGCTCCTTTTTGGATATGATAGTTACAAGCAGCCTTAAAATGGACAGCATTATTCGGGAAATGCTTCTTTTCTCAAGTCTTAAAAAAGATGAAATTGTAAAAACTCAGCTCTCAATGAAGAATATAGTTGATGAGGCAGTTAACAGAATTGCAGGCTCAGAAAAAAAATCAGCTAAAATTTCCATATCAGATAATTTTGAACCTTCTTTGGGTTATGGACCATGGATTGAAGAAGTTTGGTACAATTACATACGAAATGCCTTAAAGTATAGTGGAACCCCTCCCAGTATCGAAATTGGCAGTTCAAAAGCTAAGGATGGTTACAATAAATTCTGGATAAAGGATAACGGCAAAGGGCTTACTAAAAAGCAGTGCGATATTATTTTTGTTAATCCTCAGAAATTAGGAAATGGTTTTATTAAAGGACATGGATTAGGATTATCAATCGTAAAGCGAATTGTTCAAAAACTAGACGGCTGGGTAGCTGTTGAAAGCACTCCCAACAAGGGAAGTATATTTAGTTTTTACCTGCCACACCCAAAGAATAATTTCGATTAAAAATTTATTAAGCTGATTGCTGATAACAATAGAATCAGCAACCAACAAAATAACTGTAATTACACTTTCTTTAAAATCTCTCTTGCAATAACAACTCCATTAACCGAAGCCTGCATAAGACCACGGGTAATTCCAGCTCCATCGCCTCCTAAATAAAGATTTTCAACCGAAGTAGACTGAAAACCATTATCCACTTTAGTGATATTGCTGTAAAATTTTACTTCAACACCATACAATAATGTTTCATCTGAGGCTAAACCCGGAGTCACTTTATCCAGAGCCAAAATCATTTCCTCGATATCTTTCAATATCCTATGAGGCAAGACTAGGCTTAAATCTCCGGGTACTGCATCTTTTAGTGTTGGTATAATGTTATTTCGATACAAACGACTGGACGTTGTTCTCCGCCCCCTTATTAAATCTCCGAATCGTTGCACCATTATTTGATTATTCGTCAGCATATTAGCCAAACGGGCGATGTGCTTGCCATACTCAATAGGTGCTTTAAAAGGTTCTGTGAACTTTTGCGATACCAATAACGCGAAATTAGTATTGTCACTCTTCAAATCTTTAAAACTATGTCCGTTCACCACAGCCAGGTTATCATCGTAATATTCCGATGACACAAAACCGCCTGGATTCGAACAAAATGTTCTCACCTTATCATCAAAAGTATGTGTGTAATGAATCAATTTTGCCTCGTAAAAATTGTCATTAATATCCTTCATCACCTCATTCCTGCACTCTAACCGAACCCCAATGTCAACAACTCCAACTTCAGTAGAAATACTTTCCTTACTGCACTCCTTCATTAACCAATCTGCCCCATCTCTACCGACAGATACCATTACTATATCAGCAAAGTAACTTCCCTTTCCATTTTTAACCCCTTTGATTTTATCTTCCTCTAAAATCAGATTTTCAACAGCGCTGTTAAAATGTACCTCAACACCTCTCTCAATAAGGTAATCGTATAATTTCCGGTATAATTCCTGAGCTTTTTCAGTACCCAAATGCCGAACAGGACAATGCACCAACTTCAAATTTGCCTCAATAGCCTTTTTTCTGATCTTCTGCATTTCAAGGCTTAGAGATTCCCCATGAATATCAGATGCCGCACCAAAATCTAAGTACACCTTATCGGTATATTTAATTAATTTGATTGTTTCCTCTAAACCCAAATAATCAGGCAAAGTACCTCCAACCTCCGGCGACAATGAAAGTTTCCCATCAGAGAATGCACCAGCTCCTGCCCAACCTGTAGTAATACTGCAAGGCTTGCAATGCACACACTTTCCTCCATTGGTGTGTTTGGGGCATTTCCGCTTGTCCATTCCTCTTCCCTTTTCAAGGATTAAAATGTTTAAATCAGTTCTGTTCTTTACTAATTCATAAGCACAAAAGATACCGGCAGGTCCGGCTCCGACAATAATCACATCGTATTTCTTCATACGTTTTATTTAAATTTCTTTAGATTAATGCGGCTTACCTTATTTTTGTTTTTTCAAAAGGCAAACTTTTAAAAATAGGCATTCTTTTCATTCAAATCACATCAAACTCTCTATAATGAATATAAATATTAAGCAACTCTTAACGAACTACACCTAAACAAAAAAAGGTCGGAATGATTATTCATCCCGACCGTTTACAACTATGCTGTAATTTCTATTGTCTATTCTTAAATTCTTTTTTCCCGTTTTCAAGGAATTCAACAAATGCATCTGCATTTAAATCATAAGCTCTTGGTTCAACCAAAGTCTCCTCCGCTTTATCCAAAAGCACATAATAAGGTTGTGCATTTACACCAAATCGTGTAATTTGAAAATCGGCATATTTCTTACCTAAGGTCTTTTTCACTTTTCCATCGTAAGTGGAAGTAACCCAATCAGATTCCGGCAATGCTTGCTTGTCATCAACATACAAGGCAATAATCACATAATCTTCTCTTAATATTTTCTGCACCCGCGGATCCGACCAAACATTAGCTTCCATCTCACGACAATTTACACATCCGTGCCCCGTAAAATCAATAAAAATAGGTTTGTTCTGCTCTTTTGCACAGGCTAATCCTTGTTCAAAATCGAAATATCCTTTTAAACCATGCGGCAAATGCAGATACTCTGCATACTTAGGTGTTTCACAAATCTCCATAGCTGCAGATACACTGTTGGACCCGGATTGATCGCGAACAATTGCAGAAATATCGAAATCCTGAGTTGTTTGCGGTGGCAAATAACCGGAAATCGCTTTTAAAGGAGCTCCAAACATTCCGGGAATCATATAAACAACAAATGAAAACGAGGCTATTGCCAGCATTAAACGTGGAACAGATACAAATTTAATATCACTATCGTGGCTAAACTTCAATTTACCCAGCAAATAGAATCCCATCAATGTGAAAATTACGATCCAAATACCTAAATAAATTTCACGATCCAACAATCCCCAATGATAAGTCTGATCTGCAATACTTAAAAATTTTAATCCCAATGCAAGCTCTAAAAACCCTAAGATAACTTTTACTGAATTAAGCCAACCGCCCGACTTTGGCAGATTATTCAACCAAGATGGGAATATTGCAAACAGCGTAAATGGTAACGCAAAAGCAAGAGAGAAACCGAACATTCCTACAATTGGTTCCAAAACCTCTCCTCCTGCCGATTGAACCAAAATTGATCCAACAATGGGCCCGGTACACGAAAATGAAACCAATACCAATGTAAATGCCATAAAAAATGAACCTGCTATACCACCTTTATCTTCATTTGCTACCGACTTATTTACAATCCAACTTGGCATCGTGATCTCAAACATTCCAAAAAATGAAAACGCAAAGAACAAGAATATTATGAAGAACAGGATGTTCGGAATCCAATGAGTACTTAGCCAGTTGGCAAAACTTGGTCCTAAAGTTACCGCTACAATGGTTCCTATAATAGTATAAATACCAATGATTGAAACACCATAAACAACAGCGTTAAAAATTGCTTTTCGTCTGTTTTCTGAACTGTGCATAAAGAAAGAAACCGTCATGGGTATCATTGGAAACACACATGGTGTAAGAAGAGCTATTAATCCAAAAGAAAATGAAATAAAGAACAAAGACCACAATGAAGTATACTCCTTTCGAGGATTCTTCATCGGATTTATTTTCTCTTTCACTTTAGGAGTTGATTCAACTGCTGAAGAAATTTTACCGGCATTCAGTTTAAATTCAAAATCGGGTGTGAACATCACGCACTCGCCTTCGCGGCAAGTTTGATATTCCATTTCCCCCTTTACTGAAAATGCTGATTCGGATAGTAGTTTTATTTTTTGCTTTAGAATTGCCTCACCAACAAAATACTGAATATCCATTTCAAAAATGTCATCGTACTCTGATTTTGGCTTGGTAATCTCTTCCAAATCTCCAATCAATTCATAATTATCCGATTCTGCAAAAGTTGCGCTGAATCGAATCGGACCACCATCCGGAAAATGTTGGGAATAAAGATGCCATTCATTGGCTATTTTGGCTGTAAAAACCAAGTTAACTTCGTTGTTGCTAACTTTTTCTGTTGAAAAATCCCAGGATACCGTTTCACGAATTTGTGCTTGAACGGAGATAAGGCTGTTAAGGAAAACTCCAAGGAATAAAATGAGAAGTTTTTGTTTCATGTGCTATAATTTAAGTGCTTTAACGCATAAAATTAATATTATAAAGCACCTTAACAAAGCCTTTAACAAAATGATAACAAAGTTTTGAAAACTCTCATATTTGGACCTTTCTCAACTTATTTATGACATCTCTATTTCCTGATTGTTTTTATCGAAAAATTTATAAACCAACATATCGTAGGAAGGAATTTCACGTACAGAAAGTTTTATGCCAAATTCAGACTGCCATTTTCTACGCAATGTATTCCAAATTCCTTTGTTGATGTATGCTGCAACAAAAGGATGTACTTTTAAAGTAAACTTCTTGTCATTTTGCTCATCAACCAGTCGCTTAAGACTCTGTTCTATCTGATCTGTAAGCAAAACTGCAGGAGTTATTTTCCCTGAGCCTAAACAAGTTGGACACACTTCTTGAATTTCAACATTCATTTCAGGACGAACACGCTGGCGGGTAATCTGCATCAAACCAAATTTACTCAATGGTAAAATGTTGTGTTTCGTATGGTCAAGTCCCATTATTTCTTTCATTTTCTCGAAAACTTTCTGTCGGTTTTCGGCAGAATGCATATCAATAAAATCAACGACAATAATTCCTCCCATATCGCGCAGGCGAAGTTGACGGGCAATTTCCTCAGCCGCAGCTAAATTTACTTCTACTGCGTTTGACTCCTGATCGTTTCCTGCTTTGGAACGATTTCCACTATTTACATCAACAACATGAAAAGCTTCTGTATGCTCAATAATTAAATAAGCACCATTTTTGAAGGAAACGGTTTTCCCAAAAGAAGATTTAATTTGTTTATCGATACCAAGTTGATCGAAAATTGGCACATCACCAGTAATATGCTTTACAATTTTAGATTTCTCGGGAGCAATACTTTCAATGTAGTTTTTAATATCTTTTGCTGCGTTGGCATCATTAATATAGATATTCTCGAATGAAGAATTCAAAATATCACGCAAAATAGCCGATGTTCTATCCATTTCCCCCAACACTAATTTAGGTGGATTCACATCTCTAATATGCTCAAAACCAGACTCCCATTTCTCTACAAGAGATCTTAATTCCTGATCAAGAGCAGCTACTCTTTTCCCCTCAGCAACCGTGCGAACAATTACACCATAATTCTTAGGCTTGATACTTTGAAGGAGTTTTTTCAGTCGGAGTTTCTCCTCGGCAGAGCTAATCTTTTGAGAAATCGAAACTTTATCTGAGAAAGGCATTAATACCAGATTTCTTCCGGCAATAGAAATTTCAGAACACAATCTAGGGCCTTTTGTCGAAATTGGTTCTTTTGCAACCTGAACAAGTATATGCTGACCCGACTTTAAAATCTCGGATATTTTTCCATTTTTGTCGATATCCGCCTCTAATTTCATTTTAGAGATGGAAAGGTTACGGCCATTTCGTGCTAAAGCCTGTTGCAGGAACTTACTTAGAGATCTAAATTGATGGCCTAAATCCAAATAGTGTAAAAAAGCATCCTTCTCATATCCTACATCAATAAATGCAGCATTAAGACCCGGCATTATCTTTTTCACTTTTCCCAGATAAATATCACCTACAGCAAACTGAAGATTACTTTTTTCCCTGGTTAACTCAATCAGTTGCTTATTGCTTAATAAAGCAATTACAATTTCATTAGGGGTTACATCAATTACAAGCTCGTTACTCACTACTTTTTTTCTTATTTTTATAAAGATAATCAGTTCTTACAAATAGATAAACCTAAAGTACTAAAAAGTTCTTTAGGTTTATTTATTTTGTTATTACAAACAATCAATTCAAAAGAATCTATTTCTTTTTCTTATGACGGTTTTTTCTTAATCTTTTCTTACGCTTGTGCGTAGCCATTTTATGTCTCTTTCTTTTTTTTCCGCTTGGCATATCTTCAATATTTTTAATTAATTACAATCTAAGACTACTTTACGTTAGTTTTAACTTTACTAACGAATGTTTTAGCTGGTTTAAAAGCTGGTATAAAGTGCTCAGCAATAATAATTGTTGTGTTTTTAGAAATGTTTCTTGCAGTTTTCTCTGCTCTTTTCTTAACGATAAAACTCCCGAAACCTCTTAAATACACATTTTTGCCTTTTACCAAAGAACCTTTGATAGTATCCATGAAAGCTTCAACAGTTTTTTGTACTGTAATTTTCTCAATTCCTGTGTTTTTAGAAATCTCGTTAACAATATCTGCTTTAGTCATCTCTTAAAAAATCTTTAATTATCAATTATTTACATCATCATTTTCTCAAATCAGAATGCAAATATATATGATTTCTAGCTATTAATGAAATCGAAAACAATTATTTTTACCCAAATTTGAAAAAAAATAAATCAGGACAAATATTTTCAAGATGCTTAGTAACCAAATCATAAGCTGGTATTTGCAAAACAAACGCGACTTACCATGGCGGGAAACAAAAGATCCGTATCAAATATGGATATCAGAAATCATGCTTCAACAGACCAGAGTAGCCTCAGCTATTGATTATTTTAATCGCTTTTTGGAACAATTCCCCACAATTTCCCATTTAGCTAAGGCAGAGGAGCAGGAAGTATTAAAACTATGGCAGGGATTGGGATATTATTCCCGGGCCCGAAATTTACATACTGCTGCAAAAACTATTCAATTAGAATATAATGGTGTTTTTCCAGACTCTTACAAAGAGATTCTTAAATTAAAAGGTATTGGCACCTATACTGCGGCAGCGATTGCTTCATTTGCCTTCAATCTGCCACATGCCGCAGTTGATGGAAACGTTTATAGGGTTTTGTCAAGATTATATGGTATTAATAAAGCAATTGACAGTACCGAAGGGAAAAAATACTTTCAAACAATAGCAAGCGAAACAATGGGAAATGCCATACCAGAAATCTACAACCAGGCAATTATTGAATTTGGAGCTCTTCAATGCATTCCCCGCAATCCTAAATGTGATATTTGTCCACTCCTCGCAAATTGCTTTGCCCACAATAATGCACAAGTTGATCAATTCCCTGTTAAATCGAAACAAATTAAGACTAAAAATCGATATTTTTACTATTTGTTTCTATCTTGTAAAAGTCGGTTTTTAATCGAAAAAAGAAAGAAAAAAGACATTTGGGAGAACTTGTTCCAATATCCTTTGATTGAATACGATAAACCTATTTCAACAAATGAATTGTTACAAACTTCTGAATGGAAAGGGTTATTTGGAAACAATGAATTAGTGATTCATTCGGTATCCGAAAATGTGATTCATAAATTAAGCCATCAGAACCTGCACACAAAATTCATTCACATCGAAATGGATATCGATAAAATGAAAAATGAATATGGATATATAATTATTAACCATTCCGAGATATCGGAATATCCATTCCCAAAACTAATTGAGGATCATTTAAATATAATGGATAAAAATAACCCATAATAATATTATGATCTCATAATAAGTTTGTATCTTTAAACTATTGTTAAATTAAAAAATCAAAATATGTCAGTAAACAAAGTAATTCTTGTTGGAAATGTTGGTAAAGATCCGGAAGTGAAATATCTTGACAATGGTGTAGCCGTTTGTAACTTTTCACTTGCAACCAGCGAAACGTACAACAATAAAAGTGGCGAAAAAGTGACCCAAACAGAATGGCATAATATTGTATTGTGGCGTAAACTGGCCGAAATTGCAGAGACTTACGTTAAAAAAGGAATGCAAATTTACGTTGAAGGACAACTTAGAACGCGTAACTGGGAAGACAAAGACGGTGTAAAAAGATATACCACTGAAATTTTTGGAACCAGTATGCAAATGTTAGGCCGCAAAGCAGAAAACAGCTCTGAACCTCAAGGAAGTCCTGAAGTTGCGCAACAAAATACTTCTGACTCATCTGACGCAGAAGAAACGGATGATCTTCCATTTTAGGCATCCTATTTAAAACTAATTTCATACAAAATTGGAAACTGAAGAATTTACTAAACTTTTTTTAAGCAATACTGATATTGCTTTTTATTCTATAAATACAAGTACCATTATAAGTTTGCTTATAATGGTACTTCTTTTGTTTTGTTCTGCGGTGATTTCAGGATCAGAAGTGGCTTTGTTTTCGCTTTCTCCACAAAACATTAATGATTTGGAAGCCGACGATAATCCAAAAAACAAAAAGCTTTTAAAATTACTAAACCAACCTGAAAAACTGCTGGCTACTATTTTAATTGGCAATAATTTTATAAACATTGGAATTGTAATCTTGTCCAGTTTTATCACCAATTCGCTGGTCGATTTTTCCAATGCTCCTACATTGGGATTTGTGGTTCAGGTAGTAATCATTACATTCCTGCTTTTACTTTTTGGTGAAATAATCCCCAAAGTATATGCAGCGCAAACTTCTTTGAACTTTTCAAAATTTGTTGCTTATCCGTTATTTTTTTTAGAAAAAGTATTTCAACCTCTTTCAATCGTACTTATTAAATCAACATCTATCGTCAACAATCGTATTTCTAAAAAACAGAACATCTCGATGGTAGATCTTTCTCAGGCATTGGAGTTAACTGCCGATGAAATATCTGAAGAAATGGAAATTTTGGAAGGAATCGTAAACTTTGGCAATATTAATGTTGAAGAAATAATGATATCCAGAATGGATGCAGTAGCTGTAGACGTTAGAACCAGCTTTAGTAAATTAAAATCAGTAATTATTGAATCAGGCTTTTCACGAATTCCTGTTTTTGATAAGAGCTTTGACAATGTAAAAGGAATATTGTATGTGAAAGATTTACTTCCTCATCATCATAAACCAAGTACATTTCGTTGGCAATCTATTATCCGCCCCCCCTACTATGTGCCACAGACAAAAAAAATAAATGATTTACTGGAAGAATTTCAAACCCAGAAAAACCATATGGCGGTTGTTGTTGATGAGTACGGAGGAACTTCAGGAATCATTACCATGGAAGATATCATTGAAGAAATAGTTGGGGATATTACCGATGAATCGGATGGCAGTAAAGCTACTTTTACAAAAGAAGAGGATGGTTCCTACTTATTTGAAGGAAAAACATCGCTAAACGATTTCTTTAAAATTGTAGATATTGAATCGGATATTTTCGATAAGGTAAAAGGTGATGCTGAAACTTTAGCCGGTTTACTTCTTGAAATAAAAGGTGAAATTCCGCAGAAAAAAGAAGAATTCAAATACAAACACTATCGTTTTATTGTGGAAGCTGTAGATAACCGACGAATCAAAAAAATTCGTTTTATACTACCAAAACTCCCGGCGAAAAAGTAATTTCGTATCATTAACAAGCAAATGCTCTTAACCAACATTTGCATCTACATCTGCAACTCATGAAATTGTATCGAATTCTTTTACCCTTTCTTTTTATTCTTCTCGTTTTGGTTCCTATTTCGTGTAAAAAGAAATATACTCCCAAACCGAAAGCATATTTCCGAATTGATTTTCCTTCAAAAGAGTATCAAAATTGGGATTCAAATTTTCCATACAGTTTCGATCTTTTATCGATGGCTAAAATTGAAAATGATGCTGAAAAAGGAGCTGAAAAATACTGGATCAATATTCAATATCCCGAATACCATGCAGCCATTCACCTTAGTTATAAAAATGTTAATAACAATCTGGAAGAATATCTTGAAGATTCTAGAAAAATGGCATACAAACACTCCATTATGGCAGATGCTATTGCCGAGCAGATCTATATTAATGATGAAGAAAAGGTATATGGTATGATCTATCGGATTAAGGGCAACGCTGCATCATCGGTTCAGTTTGTTGCAACCGATAGTACAAATCATTTTTTAAGAGGTGCTTTGTATTTTCGGGAACATCCTAATCAAGATTCTTTGGCACCGGTTATTCAATTCATCGACAAAGATATTGTTCGCCTGATGGAAAGTCTGAAGTGGAAATAAGCTAATATTGTAATTCATGCCAATTTGCAACCAAATACAAATTAATAATTTCTGCAGACTAATTGTTTGGAAAACCACTGAATCTTTAGAAGAACTGTTGCAGATTGTACACTTAACACCTAGCGAAACAGCAAAACTGAACTCGTTCGGGAGCCAATCCCGTAAAATTGAATTTGCAGCAACACGCTGCCTGTTGCAACTGAGCTTAGGGGAAAATATTCAGATTGAAAATGATGAGCACGGCAAGCCTCATCTTATCAACTCAGACTTGAATATTAGTATTTCTCATACGAAATCATACGTTGGAATTCTAATTGGAGACAAGCATTCTATTGCATTGGATATGGAATATTTATCGGATCGGGTGAATAGAATTGCCAGCCGGTTTCTTTCAAAAACCGAGCTGAATAATATTGATGATCGGAATAAGATCTTACATCTTTATCAGCACTGGTGCGCCAAGGAATGTCTAATTAAAATGTATGGCAAAAAAGATGTTCATTTAATTGATGAATTAAAGATTGACCCTTTTTCTTCCGGTGATTCTACTTTCTCAGGTCAGGTTTGCAGAGCCGATTTTTCAGAAACCTATACATTTCAATATCTGCGGTTCGATAATCATTTACTGGTTTATTCCATAAAAAAAAGCCATAGTAGTTGAATTATCAAATACTATGGCTTGGGACCTAAAAAAGAAAAATTTTAGTTCACCAGCTCTTCAATCGGATTTCCATCACAACCGGAAGGAATCGAAATATTTAAGAAACTAGAAACGGTAGGAACAATATCCTCAATATAAACTGATCGTGAAATTACCGACCGTTTAATTTTCCATCCGTACCAAAACAAAGGTACCTGATTGGTATATGAATATTGCGCTATTTCATCACGTTCATCTTTTATTTTATGCATCCATCCTTGCTCCAAAGTAAGCATTACATCCCCCGAACGTTTTTGATTGAAAGAGCGCTGCACTTTTTGTAATATTCCATGTGTATAATTCGATTTCACCAAACTATTCGCAGTAGTAGTAGTTGCCACTCCCGAAAACTGAATTAAAAATTCTGCAGCCTTTATTTGCAGGTCAATAATTGACAGTTTTGAATCTTCTATCAGCTGATGATTCAAATAAACCTGTTGCGAATCATAGCCTAAAACCCATTCTCCATGACCATATAATATATTGAAATAGGATTTTAATAAAGCAATTGCATTGTAAGTACTAAAATAGCCGTTCGGGATATTTTGTTCGGAAAGATTCTCGGGCGTATAATTAGCAGATTGATCAGCAGTTACAAACACCAACACACTCTCCATTCCAATCTGCTCATCTAAAAACGAAAGGAAATGTTCCAACTCCTGATCTAATCTGACAAAATTATCGATCATTTCGGGAGCAAAAGGAGACAAGTCTCTATGTTTCTCATCCAAACAGGAAAAGGTAACAGATAAAAAATCAGCATCGTCATCCTTACCCAAATTCTCGTTAATAATAGCAGCTATTGCAAAATCCTTTACCAACATATTTCCAAAAGGTGTTGTTTTAATCGCTTTGTATCCGTGCTCTCTCTTCTCCTTATTCAAATCGTAGAAAAACTGATTATTCAAACCAACTTTCCCAAGTAATTTATCAGACACACTCGGTGCATTTCCATCATTAAAAGGTGTCCAAACACGATTTAGATAAAAATCAGTAAACTTTTTCTCATTAAATTCCTTCACCCAATTGTATAAGGTATCCTGATAATAAGATGATGTTATAAATTTCCCTGAAAGATCATCCATCCAATAAGCTCCGTCGGCGGCATGACCGGCCGAAAACAAAGCTGATTCGCAGTTTAAAGCCACACCAACCACCCTCGAACGAGAGTTGAACAACTTAATTTCGTCTCCTAATGTTGAAGCCAGCATCTTTTTTGGAGAACTCCCCTTCTCTTCGGATTCTATTCCCACAAGTTTGGTTTCTGAATCCTCTTTCGCCAATTCAAGTTCTCCCGATAACCGATTGTACCATCCGTTGGAAATAATACCATGAAAAGCTGGCGGTGTACCTGTAAATATGGAAGCATGATCGGGTCCTGCTTGAGAATACAAATAGCTGAATCTTGAATTTTTACAATAAGTTCCCTGATTCATTAATCGTTTGAATCCTCCGTCACCCAACAAATTGGAATATCGAAAATAATAATCTGCACGCAAATGATCAATCACAATACCTACAACAAGCTTTGGTTTTTCTGATGGAATTTTCCGCGTATTTTGTGCAATTGAAAATTGAATTGTAAATACTAGTAATGCAAACAATAGGGTGCCGAATCTCTTACTCATTATCATTCTCGTTGTGGTTATTAACTATTCGCCACAAATATAATGGATTCGAATTGATTAAACAGGAATAGATTTTGATATTACAGGATCTTTAACATTTGGAAATTCAAATATCAAAACAATTATTTTTTCTGAGGCTGATATCTGATTACGTCAACTTGTTCCATCGTAATCATTCCTCCTCCACCCGATTTTTCAATTAGTAATTCAAGAATGTGAAGGTAGCCATTCACCTTTTCTTCAGAATCGACCAATTCTATAATGATTGGCAAATCATCTGACAAAGTAAATATTTTTGAAGAATGAACTCGTGAATTTGCTCCATAAGACATGATTCCCCGGTGAACTGTTGCTCCTGCCAAACCATATCTTTTTGCTCCGTAAACAATTGCCTCATAAAGAGGTCTTTGATAAACCCGATCGGCTTCACCAACAAATACGCGAAGTAACTTGGCCTTGCCTTTCAGTTTCATATCAATTTACGTTTAAAATAATTTATGAATTTGTGTGCCAAAGTAAACTGCCAGTAATCCCAGAAATACACTTCCGGCCACATATACTGAAAGATACAAAAATCCACTGTCTTTTAAAAGATTAAGATTATCGAATGCAAAAGATGAAAAAGTCGTAAAACCACCGCAAAATCCTACAGCCAGAAACATCCTCATTTCCGGACTCACCAAATTACCCCGCTCCGCCATGGAATATATCACTCCTATTATAAAGCTGCCTACAATATTTACCGTCATGGTTCCTATTGGAAAAATAGTGTCAAAATAACGATGAAGACCTTGTCCTATCAAAAACCGGGAGACACTTCCTAAAAATCCTCCTATTCCTACCAATAAAACTGTACGAAACATGCGATATTAAAATTATATAATGAATAATTAGTAATGGGCTATTCAAAATCATTCCCGATGACAAAGATACTAATCTTGATGTAGATAAATAATGCAAAAAAAAATGACCGTTCAAACTGAACAGCCATTCATGTATCAATAGAAAATTCAATTATACGTTGAATCGGAAGTGCATAATATCACCATCCTGAACTACATATTCTTTTCCTTCCACGTTCATTTTACCAGCTTCCTTACAAGCTGCTTCTGAACCTAAAGTTGAAAAATCTTCGAATTTAATTACCTCAGCACGGATAAATCCTTTTTCAAAATCGGTATGAATAACACCAGCTGCCTGAGGTGCTTTCGCTCCTTTAGGATAGGTCCATGATCTTACCTCTTTTACACCTGCAGTGAAATAAGTTTCAAGATTAAGCAATCTAAATGCTGCTTTAATTAATTTATTAACGCCTGGTTCCTTTAGACCTAAGTCTTCCAAAAACATTTGTTTCTCTTCGTAAGTTTCCAGTTCTGCAATATCAGCTTCGATACCGGCACCAACAACAATTACCTCTGCATTTTCATCTTTAACCGCTTCCCGAACCGCATCAACATGAACATTGCCATTCACTACAGATGCTTCATCAACATTACAAACGTATAAAATAGGTTTTGTAGTTAGTAAATGAAGATCCCCTGCTACTTTCTCATCAGCCTCGCTCAATTCAACCACGCGCCCAGACTTTCCTTGTTCTAAAGCTTCCTTATATCTTCCCAATACCTCAGTTAAACGAACCGCATCAGGATTTTTTCCAATTTTCGCCAATTTTGCCGCCTTTTGCAATCTTGCTTCAACAGTTTCCAAATCCTTCAACTGCAATTCAATATCAATGGTTTCTTTATCCCGGATAGGATTTACAGAACCATCAACATGAACAATATTGTCATCTTCGAAACAACGTAAAACATGTATAATCGCATTCGTCTCACGTATGTTTGAAAGAAATTTATTTCCTAAACCTTCTCCTTTACTTGCTCCTTTTACCAAACCAGCAATATCAACAATTTCCATTACCGAAGGCTGAACTCTTTGCGGATTTACCAATTCAGTTAATCTGATTAAACGTTCATCAGGTATAGTAATTACACCAACATTAGGTTCAATGGTACAAAAAGGAAAATTTGCCGATTGTGCTTTTGCATTCGACAAACAATTAAATAAGGTGGATTTTCCTACATTTGGTAATCCTACAATTCCACACTGTAAAGCCATGGCTATTTATATATTATATGATTTGCTACTATTCAATTTTTAAAAATCTGTGCAAAAGTACATTTTAATTTTCGTTGTGCCAATTTTAAACTTTTATCTCCTAAATAAATGTTAAAGGATGAAAATCAGCAAATAGGCTATCTATATTTTCATTAGCTTTAAGCATAGCGCGTTTTACTATGTATAAAAAACTGGCAATCTTAATTTTTTTAACATTGGTTTCTCTTGAGTTGGTGCAGGCTCAGGAACCAGCATTCGGTAGATATGGAAGTATTGACCGTCATGTAAAAAAAACACCCGACAGCTTATCCCGAAATATTGTTTTATTGCACGATTATTTAGTTGCTCCCGCAAAAAGTGATGAGGACAAAATACGGGCTTTTTACCTATGGATTATCTCTAATATAGAATATAAAGATCAGGTAGAATTACTATTCGACCCGAACCTGTTGTTTTATATGGGGTCAAACAATTGCTCTTCTCCGGTTTGTGTTTTACAGAAAAGGAAAGCGGTTTGCGAAGGGTTTTCTAAGTTATTTGAATTTTTCTGTACTCATTCCGGATTTGAATCCTATAGCATTGGAGGATACATCACTAAAAATGGAGCCCTGCAAGATCGTGCTACTCATTCGTGGAATGTTGTTAAAATAAATAATGAATGGCGTTTTTTTGATTTAAGTTGGGCGAATGCAATACTCTATCATTCTGGAATTAAAAGCAAAACAAACGAGTATTTTATGGTTTCTCCTGAAGAATTTATCCTAAGCCATTTACCAATTATTCCAATGTGGCAATTTTTAGAAACTCCAATTAGCTTACAAATATTTAATTCGGGAGAAGAATCAATAAAGAACTATCTAAAGACTGCCCCTGCCAATTACAACTATACCGACACCTTATCAAATTTTAAACTGTTGTCTGACGCAAAGAAAAGATTGAAAACAGCTCAGGAAATATACAGAACAAATCCAAACAATAAATTCAATCTTGCTATCGAATATTATCGATACGCCCGAAATATGATAAGTTTCGATGGTGAAATAGATACTCTAAATTATTTTAGATTGATAAAAGCCAAAGAGAAAATGCAATTAGCAATTGATTTGTTTACATGCTCTTCTGACATCTCCTCACAAATTATGCTGTTGCAAATTAAAGATGAACTATCGAAAGTTGACAGGCTTATAAATACCGCAAACCCGCATATTAAACATCTCAAATAAGCAACTATTAACCTTTGCATCGAATTTCAATATGCGCCAAAATTTGTATGCGGAAACAATTGATAATTAACCATAATACACCTGTCATTAATTAAATTTAAAATTACAGGAACTATCGATTTTAATTCTTTAACACATTCCCTATCTTTACTTACTAATCAAAATAACTCCCTGCTCTTGAAATCAAATCTGAAATACTTCTCAATCTTTTTACTACTGCTATTGTGTTCAAAACTAAATATAGCTCAAGGGGCACTTGAAAAAACTGAAAAAACAAGAATATTATTCATTTTCGATGCTTCTCAAAGCATGAATGGATACTGGGAGGAATCAAAAAAAATAAATATAGCCCGTAAATTTTTGATTCAAATGATTGACAGCCTTGAATATCAAGATAATGTTGAGATGGCTTTAAGAGTATACGGTCATCAAAGCGTTGTTCCTCCACAGGATTGTAATGATACCAAACTGGAAGTACCTTTTAAACCGGGTAATGCCGGAGAAATAAGACAAACTTTACGATATATTGATCCTAAAGGAACAACACCAATAGCCCATTCTTTAGAATTGGCCGCCAGCGATTTCCCGGAAGTAAATTCCGATATCAGAAATGTAATTATTCTTATTACAGACGGTGTTGAAGCCTGCGATGGTGATCCTTGTGCTGTTTCTCTGGAACTCCAAAAAAAAGGCATCTACTTAAAACCATTTATTATAGGAATTGGCTTGGATGTTGATTTAAAAAGCAGTTTTGAGTGCATTGGAAATTATCTTGAAGTAAAAAAAGAAGAACGCTTCGGAGGAACTCTCGAGTATGTTATCTCGCAGGTTTTGAATAAAACTTCGGCGCAAATAAATTTAATTGATGCCAATGGTTCCCCTACAGAAACTGATGTTCCAATGACATTTTACAATTCTGTTTCTGATAAAGTAAGATATCAGTTTATGCATACCATGAATGCAAAAGGAAATCCTGATACATTATTTTTAGATCCGCTGCTTACTTATAATATTACAATTCATACCATACCCGAATTGCATCGCGACAGCATTAGACTGATTGCCGGCAAGCACACAACCATTGGATTTGATGCTCCTCAGGGAATGCTGAAAATTGAATGCCCGAGAACAACCATGTACAAAGATTTACAAATTCTTATCCGAAAAAACACAGAAATTATTAACATCCAAACCCCCAATGAGGTAACTAAATACCTGACTGGCAAATACAATTTGGAAGTTTTAAGCCTTCCCCGGATTTTAATTCCTGATGTTGAAATTAATCAAAGCAAAACAACCTCAATTACGATTCCACAACCAGGATTGGTCACAATATTTAAACCAACTACCGGCCCGTGCAGCATGTTTGTTCAAAAAGGAAACAAATTAGAATGGATTTACAACATCCCCGAAAAATCATTACGGGAAACTTTGACTCTTCAACCGGGTATATATCATATCATATTCCGTAACAAAAACGCCTATCTGTCGCAAAGCTCCAAAAAAGCAAGTTTTGTTATAACATCCGGCAAATCAATACCTGTACGCTTGTAATCATATTGATTTACAATATTCTAAATATTGCAAAAACCTCAATTTAAAAGCTTTTATTAAGTATATACATGATGCTAAAAGGCATTTTTGTTTATCTTTGCATGCATTAATAAAACCTTACCAAGTTTTTATCATCTAAAATCTCATTTTCAAAAATGGATCTAAAAGAAATGAAAAACCAAGTGGATCTGACAGCAACTGATATGGCTGCGAATAATGTTCGTATCCTATCTGCTGCAATGGTAGAGAAAGCTAAATCCGGGCATCCGGGTGGCGCTATGGGCGGAGCCGATTTTATCAACGTTCTTTATTCTGAATTTTTAAATTTTGACCCAACAGATATGAACTGGATCAATCGCGATCGATTTTTCCTTGACCCAGGTCACATGTCTCCAATGTTGTATTCCATTCTTTCCTTAATCGGAAATTATACAATGGAAGAACTTGCAAATTTCAGACAATGGGGAAGTCCAACTCCTGGTCATCCTGAAGTTGAAGTTGCAAGAGGTGTTGAAAACACTTCCGGTCCTTTAGGACAAGGTCATACTATGGCTGTTGGTGCTGCAATTGCAGAGCGTTTTTTAGCAGCCCGTTTCGGTGACTGGATGTCGCATAAAATTTACACTTTCATTTCTGATGGTGGAATTCAGGAAGAAATTGCTCAGGGAGCTGGTCGAATTGCAGGTACTTTAGGATTAAGCAATTTAATCATGTTCTATGATTCCAATAACATCCAACTTTCAACTAAAGTTGAAGAAGTTACAGTTGAAGATACTGCTAAAAAATACGAAGCATGGAACTGGAATGTTATTACGATTAAAGGAAACGATGCAGCAGCAATTCGTGAAGCTTTATTAGCAGCTAACAACGAAAGCGAAAGACCAACTCTTATCATCGGAAAAACCCTAATGGGTAAAGGTGCTGTTGATATTGATGGCTGCAGCTTCGAAAATATGGTTTCTACTCACGGACAACCATTAGGTGCTGCTGGTGCCTCAATCGAAAAAACAATTGAAAACTTAGGTGGAAACCCAGAAAATCCATTCCGGATTTTCCCTGAAGTTCAAGAGTATTACGCCGAAGTTCTAAAGAAAAAACAGGCATATGCTTCTGCAAAAAAAGCGGAACAAGCTGAATGGGCAAAAGCAAATCCTGAATTGGCTGCCAAATTAGAGAAGTTCTTCAGCAACGAAGCTGCGGAACTTGATTACGAAGCAATTGTTCAGAAATCAGGTGATGCAACTCGTTCTGCTTCGTCTGTAGTTTTGGCCGAACTGGCTAAAAATGTTGAAAACATGATTGTGTCGTCGGCTGATTTAAGTAACTCTGATAAAACTGATGGTTTCTTGAAAAACACCAAAGCTCTTGCTAAAGGTGATTTCTCAGGTGCATTCCTTCAGGCTGGTGTTGCCGAATTAACTATGGCTTCTATCTGTAACGGTATTGCTCTTCATGGTGGTGTTATTGCTGCTTGTGGAACTTTCTTTGTATTCTCTGATTACATGAAACCTGCAGTTCGTTTAGCGGCTTTAATGCAGGTTCCGGTAAAATATATCTGGACTCACGATGCATTCCGCGTTGGAGAAGATGGCCCAACTCATCAGCCAATTGAGCAGGAAGCTCAGATTCGTTTACTGGAGCAATTGAAAAATCACTCCGGACAAATGAGTTTATTAGCTCTTCGTCCTGCTGATGCTGATGAAACCACCGTGGCTTGGAAAATGGCAATGGAGAACACAAAAACTCCTACTGCTTTGATTCTTTCCCGTCAGAACATTAAAGAACTTCCATCGAAAGAAAATCGTTACCAGGAAGCTCTTCAGGCTCAAAAAGGTGCTTACATTGTTGAGAAACCTGAAACAACTCCTGATGTTGTTCTTTTAGCAAGTGGATCGGAAGTAGCAACTTTAGTTGAAGGTGCTAAGATTTTACGTGCCGAAAAAGGATTAAAGGTTCAAATTGTATCTGTTCCTTCAGAAGGATTATTCAGAACTCAATCTGCAGCATATCAAAACGAAGTAATTCCTGCCGGAATTCCCGTTCTTGGATTAACTGCAGGTTTACCTGTAACTCTTCTTGGTTTGGTTGGCCCTCTTGGTAAATCAATTGGATTGGATCATTTTGGTTATTCAGCTCCGGCAAATATTTTAGATGAAAAATTTGGTTACACTGCAGAAAATGTTGTAAAAGAAGTATTAGCTCTGCTTCAAAAATAATATACAATGCAAATAAAAATTATCCGGGATCTTTTCGATTCCGGATTTTTTTATCCCAAATTAAACCTTTTGCAAAGAAAATAGTCTTACCTAAGGCATAACAAATGTGAAATAGCTATTTTTAAAATCCATTACTTGAATGCAAATTGATGAACCACAAATCTGACGAAGAAATACTGGAACTTTTTCGTGATAAGAATACACAAAGTCAGGCATTTTCCTTCTTGGTGAAAAAATACCAGGAAAGATTATATTGGCAAATCAGAAAAATTGTTCTTTTGCACGACGACTCTGATGACGTTTTGCAAAATACTTTTGTGAAAATATGGAAAGGTTTACAAAACTTCAGATCCGACTCTCAGTTATTTACCTGGATGTTTCGGATTGCTACAAATGAGGCCTTAACTTTTATAAAAGAAAAGCAAAAAAAATATTTGGGATACTCAAATAACGAAGTTGAAAATATACTTTTAGCAAACTTAGAGGCAGATCCTTATTTTGATGGAAACAAGGCTCAATTGGAATTGCAAAAAGCAATCCTGCAGTTGCCGGAAAAACAACGTTTGGTATTTAATATGAAATATTTCGATGATTTAAAATATAATGAAATGTCTGAAATTTTAGAAACTTCAGTCGGAGCCTTAAAAGCTTCTTATCATCATGCCGTTAAAAAAATCGAATCTCTTTTGAAACTAAACGAAGTGTAAATTAAACCAATTACTATTCAGACAGTCTAAATACTATAAAAAAACATGAATAATCTGTCGAACATGAAAAGCGATCAACCATTTAGAGTTCCTGAGGATTACTTTGAAAACCTAAGCGATCGGGTTCAGGAAAGAATTATAACGGAAGAAAATCCAAATAAAAGATTGATACAAGTATTAAAACCATACTTCTGGATGGCAGCCAGTGTCGTTGGGATCCTTTTTATTGCCAAAATTGTGCTGATCAACTCTGTTCCATCCGATTACAAAATTCAACAGTTTTCGCAAACAGAAAATACGGCTGTTGATACTCAAAGTACAAGTCTGGATGAACTTAATTGGTTCTCAGATGAAAGCTCTGAAGCTACATCTGATGAAATAATTGAATACCTTTCGGATTTTGACATTGATTCTGAATCTTTATTAGCAAACTTATAACAGGCCAGACATGAAACAAATTTTAATCCTATTAACACTTGTTGTTAGCTTTAGTTACTTAGGCATTGCACAGGAAAGAGAACATGATATGCATGAGCAGATGAGTGAACGAATTGCAGCTGAAAAAATCTCCTTCATTACTCAGAAATTAGAATTAACACCTGATGAAGCTCAAGTGTTTTGGCCACTTTACAATGAATTGGAGAAAAAGAGAAAAGAAAACAGAGACCAAGGCAGAATTCTTTTCAGAAAACTACGCAACAAGTCTGCAGAATTATCTGATAAAGAGTTAGGCGATCTTAGTGACGAACTGATTGAGCTTAAATTGCAGGAAGCAAAGCTTCAAAAAGAATACCATCTAAAATATAAAAAGATACTCCCCGCAAAAAAAATCCTTACTCTTTATCATACCGAAAGGCAATTTCAAAACATGCTTTTAAAACAAATAAAAGAACGGGGTAAACATCCGCACGAAAAACAAGATTAAAAATAAAGGGCTGTAAACTTTACATTTACAGCCCTTTTATATTTGAGTTGAATAATTTTACTCTTAAGATAATCTTTCGATCAACTGATCCGGAGTTAATTTTTCCTGATCTCCGCTTTCCATATTCTTTAAACTAACAACACCTTCCTCTACTTCCGATTCTCCTACCAAAATTACAAAAGGAATGTTTTTATTGTTGGCATAAGTCATCTGCTTTTTCATTTTAGAAGAATCAGGATAAATCTCAGCATTAATTCCGTTTGCTCTTAACTTAGCCAGTATTGGCAAACAAAATGCTTCCTCTTTTTCGCCAAAATTGATGAACAATACTTTGGTTGTAATACCCGTATTTGAAGGGAACTTATCCATTTGCTCCAATACATCGTAAATACGATCGGCACCAAAAGAAATACCAACTCCCGAAACATCCTTCAAGCCAAAAATCCCGGTCAAATCATCATATCGTCCGCCACCCGTGATACTTCCAAACTCCATGTCTTTCGATTTCACTTCGAAAATGGCTCCGGTGTAGTAATTCAATCCTCTGGCTAAAGTTAAATCCAATTCAACTTCAGTTTGTACATCAAGCTGCGATAAATAAGTAAAAACTGTTTCCAGTTCCTCAATCCCTTTCATTCCTATTTCTGATGAAGAAAGAAGCTCCTTTAACTGAGCCAGTTTTTCCGAATTTGAACCCGACAACAATATAATTGGCTGCAAAGTATCAATAGCTTCCTGAGAAATTCCCTTGTCAGCCAATTCCTTATTCACATTCTCCAAACCGATTTTATCCAACTTGTCGATTGCAACAGTGATATCAACAATTTTTTCAGCCTCACCAATAATCTCAGCAATTCCTGCCAAAATTTTTCGGTTATTCAACTTTACAACTACATTCAACTGAAGTCTTTTGTAAACCTGATCAACAATCTGAATTAATTCAACTTCATTTAAAAGAGAATTGCTGCCAATCACATCAACATCGCACTGAAAAAATTCACGGTAGCGCCCTTTCTGAGGTCTGTCTGCTCTCCAAACCGGTTGAATCTGATAACGCTTAAAAGGGAAATCAATTTCGTTACGATGCTGTACAACGTAACGCGCAAAAGGCACTGTCAGATCATAACGAAGTCCTTTTTCACTTATTTTTGTGGTTAATTTTACCGAATTCTTCTCCCGGATTTGATCTTCATTTATTTTGGATAGAAAATCGCCTGAATTCAGCACTTTAAACAATAGTTTGTCTCCCTCTTCTCCATATTTTCCCATTAGAGTAGACAAATTTTCCATTGATGGTGTTTCTATCGGCATAAAACCATATAACTGAAACACCTCTTTTATGGTATCAAAAATATAGTTTCTCTTTACCATTTCAACAGGAGAGAAATCTCTCGTCCCTTTAGGAATAGACGGTTTTTGAGCCATTTTTAAGTCTTTATTTTGGTTATTTTATTAGAGCTGTAAAATTATCAAATTATTTGACAGATACCACAGCATTCCAATGCGATCTTGTATTTGAAATGCAAAACAGACAACAATTTTAACTATGTCCTTTTTATCCGGCGAAGTATATTAGCAAAAAAATCGACTAGAAGCCCTAAAACAAATGGATAATACCACAGTTTAAAATCAATCACAAAAAGAAGAAATATTGAAGTCAGAAATAAAAGATTTACCGATAATTTCAAATAATCAAAGGTCCACCAATCCGTAATGCTTTTATAAAACAAAAACCTAATCTGAACGCCTGAATACAGCAGTACTCCAATTGTAAATAAAATTTCGCCGTAGGACAAATGATTTAGTAAGCGGATACCTCCCAAAACAATAAAGACAATCCCAACATAGTAGATTGTCTTATAACCAGAAAAAGATTTCATTCTTTCAATTTAGAAATTTAATACTCAGAGGATATTGGTAATCTTCCCCATTTAAAGTTTTTACAATCGCAATAACAACAAAAATCAAATTTAGCAAAGCAAGCCCAATCAGCAATAAAATTCCAATTCCAATAAAAACCAATATTGCGGATACAAAGATGTATATACACATCGATATCTGAAAATTAATTGATTTTTTTCCCTCTTGATCAACCAGTTCGGAATAGTCCTTTTTCATCGACCATAAAATGAGTGGCCCTATTACATTACCAAAAGGAATTATAACTCCGGAAAATGATGCTAAATGACAAAACATAGCCCAATTTTTCTCATCGGTTGGTGTTGCAAATTGATTCATGGAAATAGAATTAAGTGATAAATTATTTTGTTCCGTCAAGGTACAAAAACAAAGGGAAGAAAACCAATCCGGCTTCTTCCCCTCTGTTTTTTTGGCAGGCAAAGCGCTTCTTTATTAATCAATTAACTAATACCTGTTTTATGGCCTCCGGTATAGGTAATTGTTGGTGTTGCGAAATAGTTGTTCTTTTTCCAGAAACGAAGTAAGAAATCGATATCAGCCAAATACATTTTTCCAGGTTCCTCTTTAAAGAAAGGCAATTCCGATTTAAAATTAGTAATACAATACATTGCTAATTCGGCAGAAATATTTTCTTCTTCCAGTAATCTCATAAGATGCTCTTCGCTGTCTTCTTTGATAAAAAAAGGATTATTTAATATCGGAAAAGCACTGTTTACATCGAAAGCAATCTCCACTCCACTCTTAGGGTTAAAGAAAATCAAAGCACTTTCTGATCTATCTGTAAAATCAATTGATTCATCTTCGCCACCGAAGAAACCATCCGCTTTAGCGCGCTCTTTTGCCTTTTCTTTCTGTCTTTTAGAAAGCTTAAGTGAGTTATTAAAGTACTCAATATAGCTTTCTATAAAATCGTTTACTTTGTCAGAGTTCATAAACGCAATTGGATAGCCATTAGTAAAGTCCTTAAATGCCGCATATTGTTCCTCCAGCAATTCGTCAACTTTCTCATTCTGATGATCTAAGAAATTTACCGCTCCACGACTTTTTACTGAACTCTTTTCAGCTAAAACCAAATCAGCATTAAAGTCAGATTGAAAAGATATGCCCGAAAACCACCATTCATTTTTCCATTTAGCAATGCCAAGAAACAAAATTGCATCAATTTTTTTTAACGATTCAAAATGCTCATAAGACTTTTTAGTTAGATTGAATTTTTTACCTGATGCAATGTGTTCAATAAAAATATTCTCTGAATCCTGACCTTTGTAAAAAAAATACCCACTTATTTTTTGAGATATCTCCAAAAAATCATTCTTTAACGGATGGTTAACTTCCAATATTCTTGATGCCCATTCTTTTCCCTTTAAACCTAACAATCTTGTATGTACATTATGCAGTGCGTAATCCCGATGTTCATTTAGGTAGTTCAGCAAGTTTTCTTCATCGCTATTTTCTTCTATAATATCTAGTTCCTGGTCTTTTAAATCAAATAAGCTATCGGGATAAAACAGATATGTTTTAAATAAGATGGTATCAATTAAATTACGGGCTATGTAAAAATCCGTTTCATTTTCAGTAAGAGTATAAGCTGTTTTTAGCAATTCGTTTTCGGGGGCGTAATCCCATGCAGAATCGAACACATTCATTACCTTATTGGCAGTTTCAACAATAAAATCGTTAAGCGGAGCTATAAATTTATCATTCTGGATGGTATTCATAAAATACCAAATTAAGAAACTGATATCCTGCGGATTAATTTCTTCTGTATAATATTCATCTACATTGTAAAAAGGCAGTGGCTTGTTGTATAATTCGGTGTGATAAGCTGCAAAGCTATTCCAAATATTAGTTCCGGATATTATATCTTCGAAATATGAAGTAAGAAAACATGCCAATAAATCAATATCAGTATCATCCAAAAAGCGTTGTAAAACAAAAGACTGTTTGTTTGTTATAACAGCCTGTTTTACCTCGTTAGAAATTTTAAGGTAGTAACTGTCTGTGATAGTTTGTTTTTCATATGGCTTTAACTCCAGCCATTGCTGGATATAAATGCGCTCTTTTTGTTTTTTCATTGCGTTTAATTTTTCCCGATAAATTAGGTGCAAATATACAATTCGCACCCAAAATAATCCAGCAGTCTTTTAAATCTTAACCTTGTTCAAACATTTCCGCTTTTCAACAGTATTCTTCCTCGTACTTTTCTTCCGGAATTTGCAGACGTTCCTCACGTCCATTTTCTATATACGCTTCAACTTCGGCCCAATCCACATCATTCGGGTTTGTATCCGATTCCATTAACTTACCTAAATCAAAAAGTTTATCTATTCCTGCTTCCTGCATAATTCTCTTGATCAAACTATCCTCTTCGGGAGGATTTGAAAGAAAAGAGCTTACTGAATCGAAACGCCAATAGCTGATATCCTTTTTTCCCAGACCCGAAACTTTTTCCAGAAGATGCCCCTCGGGAGTAGATTGATGTGTTATAAATAGAAACGTTTTAATGATTACCTTTTCATCAATAACAGCCGCAACGAAATAACCAATCTTAATATCTCCATAATACTGAGGGATGAGAATCTTACCTCTAAACACCTCTGCAATAGAGTAATTTCGAAGTAATTTTGCCATAAACAGCCTACAGAAAATTAAGGATAGAGGCCTTGTTCTTTCTTCGAACCTTCTAATGGCATGAGATTGAATATAAACTTCCAGCTCTTTCTTATCTCCTTTATAGATATCTTTTATTTTGTGATTTTTAATTTTAAAGTACCAAATACCACCATTTGCTATGGGCCAGCCAAATTGTATAATCGGTCTTCGTTTTCCTTCAATGGCAATACTTCTTTTAACCGGACGATAATGTTTTACTTTTACAATATGAAACACGCCGCTAACAGGGTATTCTTTCCTGACAAAAGCTGTTTTAATACTGAACATTTCGCGGCCAACTGCATTCAACATTGCCAGTATATTGTCATACATACCGTAGAGGAGATCTTCGGGTGATTCCAATTCATTGTATGCATCAATTAAAGGTTTAAAGGCAGAATTGAATGCTTCCAAATCAAGCCCATTATCTTCTTTACGGATAAAATAAATAAAACAGTCAATAACGTAAACATCTCCAATTGAAATCAACTCTCTTCCCTTAATCAATTCAATATTGCGTCTCTCCCTCCAACTTCGGAATACCAAAGCCAAAATTTTTGCCAGTTCTTTACTGATTGGTTCCCCTTTATCCACACGCGGTTGGGTCAAATGAATCCTTAAAAGATACATCATCATTCGGTTGCTCTTATTTAAGAGCTTGCAGGCATCTTTGCATCCTGCTATTTCAGCTAGTTTCTCGAATCGATTAATAAATTCGGATTGGCCTCCCAAATTAATACCTTGACCTTTGAAATTAGATATTTCTCTGTTCTTTTTTTTTCGTTTTTTAGTCGTTTTTTTGGGCATAGCTTCATTTTTGGATATCATTACGAACCTATCATAATTTTATGAATAATCCAACAAATCGGATTAAAAACTTAACATTTTACAAGAAATTAGTACGATGAAATGGGAAGGCTTAAAGATTTACCCATGAGTCCAAAAAACAGTTAGTGAAACCTTGGAGGTTTACCCACGTGTCCGAAAAACAAAAAAAAAGACGTGGAGGTTTACCCATGAGTCCAAAAAGCAGTTAGTGAAGCCTTGGAAGTTTACCCATGTGTCCGAAAAACAAAAAAAACAGGCGTGGAGATTTACCCATGGGTACACAAAACAGTTGGTAAAAGCTTAGAGGTTTCCCCACAGCACACTTAAAAGAGTAAAGCAAGGTATGGAGGTGTGAATCCTATTTGCATTTGAAAAATTTAAATTACTTGTCATAAAAAGTTGCAAATATTTTCTCCTTCTAAATAAATATCTGTAAGTTTATTATCAATAACATATTTATGACGAATATTATTTCATATTAAAACAATCAAAATCATTTATTAACAAACTAAAAATCCAAAAAGATGATACCAAAACTTATTTCTCAAAGCAGAACAACCGAAGTAAATACAACTGCCGATAGTATGTTGCTGGCCTATCAAAAACAAAGCTGGGAAATTGATACTTATATGCTTACTATTTTTACTGATCTGCAAACAAAATCGAATGAATTAAAAACGGCCATTAACTGCAGTAAAACCGAGTCGAATCTCGATAAAAAGGATATTGTAAGAGATGAAAAAGTGAAAGCACTGCACTATTTGATACTGGGCTCAATTCATCATCCTGATCCGGAAGTGAAAGCGGCAGCTTTACATTTAAATGCTGTTTTTGCAAAATATGGGCTAAAGATGATCCACGAAAGCTATACCATTGAATCGTCGCTGATAGAATCCCTGCTCGAAGATTTTTCGGCTCCCGAACTGCAGGCAGCTATTGCTTTGGTATCGGGCTGCGCCGAACTTATTGCCGGTTTGCAAACAGATCAGAGTGATTTTAAAACAGCTCATTTTGCCTGGGAAGAAGAGAAAGCAAAAAATGGACTCACCCAATGTTCCACTGATATAAAAAAAGAAGTTATTTCGATTATCAACAATAAAATAGTGCTGCATTTAAAAGCCATGCAGCAGGCAAATAATGAGCTTTATGGGGAATTGTCCCAAACTGTTGCACAGATAATTAACGACACCAATCAGGCGGTGAAAAGAAGGAGAAAAAAGGAAGAAACTGCACCGGAAGCTGCAATTTAAAATTAGTGCTAAACTATTGAATTTTGTAAGTTGATAAAATTGAAAAAAGGTGAAAACTTCAAAACAGAGTTTTCACCTTTTATACTTTAATCAGCTATCAGCTTTTTATATCTGATTCGCTTAGGACCTTCATCGCCCATCCGCTTTTTCCGGTTGATTTCGTAATCGGAATATCCACCTTCAAAAAACTGAACATGGGAATTGCCTTCAAATGCTAAAATATGTGTTGCAATACGATCCAAAAACCATCGGTCATGCGAAATCACCACAGCACAGCCGGCAAAGTTTTCCAAACCTTCTTCCAAAGCCCGAAGTGTATTTACATCAATATCATTGGTTGGTTCATCCAAAAGTAAAACATTAGCCTCTTCTTTTAAAGTCAGAGCCAAATGCAGGCGGTTACGCTCTCCCCCAGATAATACACCACATTTCTTTTCCTGATCGGCACCATTAAAATTAAAACGGCCAACATAAGCCCGGGCATTTACTGTTCGTCCTCCTACATTAATCAAATCACCTCCACCGGAGATCACCTCATAAACCGATTTTTCCGGATCGATATCAGCATGCTGCTGATCAACATATCCTACTTTTACGGTCTCTCCTACCTCAAAAGTTCCTTTGTCCGGTTTCTCAAGATCCATAATCATCCTGAAAAGCGTCGTTTTACCAGCTCCATTGGGTCCAATAACCCCCACGATTCCTGCCGGCGGCAATTCAAATTCCAAATCATCAAATAACAACTTATTTCCGAATGCCTTTGAAACAGACTGAACCTGAATTACCTTACTTCCCAAACGCGGACCGTTAGGAATAAAGATTTCCAGTTTTTCTTCCTTCTCTTTCAAATCTTCATTCATCATACTGTCGTAGGCATTTAAACGAGCTTTACTTTTTGCCTGACGTGCTTTAGGAGCCATACGCACCCACTCCAACTCTCTTTCAAGGGTTTTCCGCCGCTTACTGGCGGTTTTCTCTTCCATTGCCATACGTTTGGTCTTCTGATCCAGCCAGGCGCTGTAATTGCCCTTCCAGGGAATTCCTTCTCCTCTATCCAACTCCAGAATCCAACCTGCTACATTGTCAAGAAAATATCTATCATGAGTAATACTGATTACAGTTCCTTTGTATTGCGCCAAATGTTGTTCCAGCCACTCCACCGATTCTGCATCCAAATGGTTGGTAGGTTCATCCAAAAGCAAAATATCCGGTTCCTGCAGTAATAGTCTGCAAAGAGCAACACGTCTTCTTTCTCCTCCCGAACAATTTTTAATTAACGCATCTCCCTCCGGACAACGAAGTGCGTCCATCGCCCGTTCAAGCTTAGTATCTAAATTCCAGGCATCAAAATGATCAATCTTCTCCTGAAGATTTGCCTGTTCATCCATTACGGCCTGCATCTTATCGGCATCTTCAAGAACTTCCGGATCACCGAATTTTAGATTAACGGCTTCGTATGCATTTAAGGCATCAACAATTTCCTGAACACCTTCCTCTACAATTTCTCGTACAGTTTTGCTGTCATCCAATGTTGGTTCCTGTGCTAAGTAGCCAATATTATGCTCTTTCGACCAAACAACATGTCCTTCAAATGAACTTTCCAGGCCGGCAATAATTTTTAAAAGAGTAGATTTACCGGAACCATTAAGACCGATAATTCCAATCTTTGCACCATAGAAAAAAGAAAGATTTATGTTATTCAGTACTTTTTTTTGTGATGAAAAGGTCTTGCTGACCCTATCCATCGAAAAAATAATTTTTTTATCGTCAGCCATTATTTCGCTTTTATTTATTTCATTCAAATCTTAAACGCAAAAATAGGAAAATTGCTTTTAAAATTTATCAATTCCATTTTCTTTAGAATTCTTAATTTATAGATTGATAATCACACTATTCTCATTTTTTAAATCAAAACTGAACATTTGTTTTTTTATTATAGTTAAAAATCACTATTTTTAAGTGTAAAATACTTTGGTTATTATGGAGAAAACAGCAAATAAAAAGCTTTCTGAATTACTTGAACAGATAGGTATTGAAACCAAGAAGAAAATATATTGGGAGGAAACACTTGATTCTGCCATTGTTGTAAAAACACATCCCAACAAAAGGAACATTCCCATAAATGAAGCAAAAATTCTATTGGTTGAAGACCAACCCAGCAATAGAAAAACGATTGAGGTTTATCTAAAACAAAAAGTTGCTAAGGTTGATATCGCCGAAAATGGAAAGCAAGCAGTAGAACTTTTCGAAAAAGAACAATACGATATTGTTTTAATGGATTTGCAAATGCCAATAATGGGAGGCATAGAAGCCTCATTGCGCATGCGTAAAATTGAAGAAGAACGTGAATTTTCTATTCCGATTATTGCATTTACAGCAAATTTTTATTCCGATGATAAGGAAATATCAATTGAGGTAGGAATGGATGCTTATCTTTCTAAACCTTTCCAGTGCAAAACTCTATATGGTTTAATACTGGAGTATATTTAAAAAAACAAATTGTTTTGGAATAAAACCAAACATAAAAAAGGGATCTTTACAGATCCCTTTTTTAATATATATTCCAATTAAGCTTAGCAACCAAAAATTGCATTTTCGCCTAATTCTTCTTCAATACGAAGTAATTGATTGTACTTAGCCATACGGTCAGAACGGCTCAAAGAACCTGTTTTGATCTGTCCTGCATTAGTAGCTACAGCAATATCAGCAATAGTAGCATCTTCAGTTTCTCCGGAACGGTGAGAAGTTACCGAAGTGTAACCAGCACGATGTGCCATTTCAATCGCATTTAAAGTCTCAGTTAAAGTTCCAATTTGGTTTACTTTAATCAAGATTGAGTTAGCAGCTTTAAGCTCAATACCTTTAGCTAAGTACTCAACATTAGTTACGAATAAATCGTCACCTACAATCTGACACTTATCACCAATAAGAGCATTTAAAGCAACCCATCCATCCCAGTCTCCTTCGTCCATACCATCTTCGATAGAATCAATAGGGTACTTAGAAATCAATTCAGCCAGGTAAGCTGCTTGCTCGTTAGAATTTCTTTTAGCTCCGTTTGGCTCAAATTTACTGTAGTCATACAAACCATCTTTGTAGAACTCAGAAGCAGCACAGTCCATAGCAATTGAAACATCACCACCATCTTCTTTACGTCCGGCTTTGTAACCAGCGTTTTTAATCGCGGTAAGAATACACTCAATAGCTTCTTCAGTTCCACCTAACATTGGAGCGAAACCTCCTTCGTCACCAACAGCAGTAGAAAGACCTTTACCTTTAAGTACTTTTGCAAGAGCGTGAAATACTTCTGCACCCATTCTTAAAGCTTCGCGGAAAGATGGAGCACCAATAGGACGGATCATAAACTCCTGAAATGCGATTGTAGCATCAGAGTGAGAACCACCATTGATAATGTTCATCATAGGAACAGGAAGTACATTTGCATTAGTACCACCAATGTAGCGATACAATGGCATACCTGAATACAATGCAGCTGCTTTAGCAGTAGCTAAAGAAACACCTAACATAGCATTCGCACCTAATTTAGATTTAGTTTTGGTACCATCAAGAGCAATCATTGCTTTATCAACAGCAACCTGGTCAGTAGCGTCCATACCAACTAATGCTTTTGCAATAACGTTATTCACGTTATCAATTGCCTTTAAGACACCTTTACCTAAGTAACGAGACTTATCGCCATCACGTAGTTCTAAAGCTTCGTTTTCACCAGTTGAAGCTCCTGAAGGAACACCGGCACGACCCATAAAACCACTAGCAAGAGTTACTTCAACTTCGATAGTAGGATTTCCTCGTGAATCAAGAATTTCACGACCATGAATGTTTACAATTTCTGACATAACTTTCGGATATTAAAAGTTTTACTGATTTATTTATACGATCATATGCAATCGTATGCAATTTCTATAGGGTACTAAAAAAGGGATAAAGATTTAACTTTACCCCCTTTTTTATCTTAGAAAGGAAGCTTATTCTTCTTCCTTTTTAATTTCTTCTGTAGCAGTTTCCGGAGCTTCAGGTGCTGTTTCGGTCTTAACCGCTTCAGCTTTTACTTCTGATACTTCAGTTGCCACTTGTTCTGAAGCTTTAGAACCACCACGTTTTCTACGTGTCGATTTTTTAGCTGCAGCTTTCTTTTCAGTTAAGTAAGTTTCATTGAAATCAACCAACTCCACAATACACATCTCTGCATTATCACCTAAACGATTACCAGTTTTTAAAATTCTGGTATAACCACCGTTACGGTTAGTGATTTTTGGTGAAACTTCTCTAAACAACTCAGTAACTGCTTCTTTTTGTTTTAAATAACCAAAAACAATACGTCTTGAGTGTGTAGAATCAACTTTACTTTTTGAAATTAGAGGCTCAACATACATTTTTAAAGCTTTCGCCTTAGCAGTTGTAGTCGAGATTCTTTTATGCAAAATCAAAGAAGAAGCCATATTTGAAAGCATCGCTTTTCTATGTGCTGTTTTTCTTCCTAAATGATTAAATTTCTTTCTATGTCTCATTTTCCCTTATTCCTTATCTAATTTATACTTAGAAATATCCATACCGAAAGTAAGATTCAAGGATACCAATAGATCATCCAGCTCGGTTAAGGATTTCTTACCAAAGTTTCTAAATTTCAGAAGATCATTCCTGTTGAACTGTACTAAATCACCTAAAGTATCCACATCAGCAGCTTTCAAGCAATTCAAAGCACGCACTGAAAGATCCATATCTACCAGTTTTGTTTTCAATAGCTGACGCATATGCAAAACCTCTTCATCAAACTCCTCGTTTGCAAACTTCTCGTCAGAATCAAGAGTAATCTTTTCATCCGAGAACAACATGAAGTGATAAATAAGAATTTTTGCTGCTTCTTTTAAAGCTTCTTTTGGGTGAATTGAACCATCAGTAGTAATATCAAAAACCAATTTTTCATAGTCAGTTTTTTGCTCTACACGATAGTTTTCAACAGCATATTTAACATTCTTGATTGGTGTAAAAATTGAATCGATCGGAATCACTCCAAACTCTACATCAACAGGTTTGTTTTCAACAGAAGGTACATATCCACGACCTTTGTTAATAGCTAAATCCATTTGCAATTTGGCAGAGCTGTCCATTTTGCAAATTACAAGCTCTGGATTCAACACTTCGAAACCTGTTAGAAACTTGTTAATATCGCCAGCTGTAAAAGTATCCTGATCCGAGATAGTTACAGTAACCAACTCGCTGTCAACTTCTTCAACTTTTTGTTTAAACCGAACTTGCTTCAGGTTCAGGATCATCTCAGTAACATCTTCGATTACTCCTGGTATTGTAGAAAATTCATGATCAACACCCTGTATTTTGATAGTCGTAATCGCAAATCCCTCTAATGAAGAAAGTAATATTCTTCTTAAGGCATTACCAATTGTTATACCATATCCAGGCTCTAATGGACGAAATTCGAATTTACCGAATTTATTGTCTGCGTCGAGCATGATAACTTTGTCCGGTTTCTGGAAAGCTAAAATTGCCATAAATTACTGATTAACTATTTATTACTTAGAATACAATTCAACGATTAACTGTTCCTTGATGTTTTCAGGAATTTCCGTTCTTTCTGGTGTATTAAGGAACTTACCACTAAGAGAGGTTTGATCCCATTCCAACCAAGATGATTGGTTATATCTAGCAGTAGATAAAGAATCGGTAATAACTTCTAAAGACTTCGATTTTTCACGAATTCCAATGATATCCCCAGCTTTTACTGAAAATGAAGGAATGTTACAAACTTGTCCGTTAACAGTTACGTGTTTATGGCTAACCAACTGACGAGCAGCTGATCTTGTTGGAGCTACACCTAATCTGAAAACTACATTGTCTAAACGACATTCTAAAAGTTGCAATAAAACTTCACCAGTAATACCTTTACTACGCGCGGCCTTTTCAAATAAGTTTGAGAATTGTTTCTCCAATACACCGTAAGTGTATTTTGCTTTTTGTTTTTCTTTTAGCTGAACACCATATTCAGACATTTTCTTTCTTCTACGGCTGTTACCGTGCTGCCCCGGAGGGTAGTTTTTGTTTTCAAATGCCTTATCAGGTCCAAAAATTGCTTCACCAAATTTACGAGCAATTCTACTCTTTGGTCCAATATATCTAGCCATTACTTCTTAAATTTAAATTTTTCTAACAATAGAAACTTTGCCATAAGTTTTGAATTATAAAAGTGCCGCGTTTTTTAGAGAGGATATCAATAAAACTAATTCAAAATCTTAAACAGCATTTTTTATTAAACTCTACGTCTCTTAGGAGGACGACATCCGTTGTGTGGTAATGGAGTAACATCTACGATTTCCGCAATGTCGATTCCACATGAATTGATCGCACGAATAGCCGATTCACGACCATTTCCAGGACCTTTTACATATACTTTCACTTTTCTTAATCCAAGATCGTGAGCAACTTTTCCACAGTCTGTTGCAGCTTGCTGGGCAGCATAAGGAGTGTTCTTTTTAGAACCTCTAAAACCCATTTTACCAGCTGAAGACCAAGAAATAACCTGTCCTGTGCTATTGGTTAAGGAAATGATAATATTGTTAAAAGATGAATGGATATGCGCCTGTCCTACAGGTTCAATTTTTACTACCCTCTTTTTAACTGATACTGACTTTTTTGCCATAACTTAACGATTATTTAGTCGCTTTCTTTTTGTTTGCAACTGTTTTTCTCTTACCTTTTCTAGTACGTGAGTTGTTTTTGGTTCTCTGACCACGCACTGGTAATCCAATACGGTGACGAATACCACGATAACAACCAATATCCATCAAACGCTTAATATTCAGTTGATTTAAAGAACGTAATTCACCCTCAACTTTTAAATTAGCATTAATCGCTTGACGAATACGATTAGACTCATCATCAGTCCAATCTTTTACTTGCTTATCGTAAGAAACTTCTGCTTCGTCCAAAATCTGACGAGCAGCACTTCTACCGATACCGTAGATATAAGTCAAGCTAATTATCCCTCTTTTATTTTGAGGCAAATCAACTCCAACAATTCTAGCCATAAATTAAAATATTTATCTATTACAAAGTTTACTAAATTATCCTTGACGTTGCTTGAACTTAGGATTCTTTTTATTAATCACATACAAACGTCCTTTTCTTCTAACAATCTTACAATCATCAGAACGTTTCTTTACAGATGCTCTTACCTTCATTATTATTGTATTTAATTTTTATATCTAAAAGTAATGCGCCCTTTAGTAAGATCATAAGGTGACATTTCTACCTTTACCTTATCACCAGGCAAGATCTTAATGTAGTGCATTCTCATCTTACCGGAAATGTGAGCTGTTATCACATGTCCGTTTTCAAGTTCTACACGAAACATTGCATTAGATAATGCTTCGGTAATTGTACCATCTTGTTCTATTGAAGGCTGTTTAGCCATAAGCTCATTAAATTTTATTAGTTTATATCTTCAATAAATTCAAAACTGGATAAGATCTGAGCTTTTCCCTTTCGAACTACCACAGTATGTTCAAAATGTGCTGAAGGTTTTCCATCAGCAGTAACAATTGCCCATCCATCACTATCCTGGTAAATATCTCTTTTTCCAAGATTAAACATCGGTTCAATTGCCACGACCAGTCCTTCTCTCAATTTCAATCCACGTCCTTTTTTTCCATAATTCGGAACTTGTGGATCTTCATGAAGATTTTTCCCAATTCCGTGTCCTACCATTTCTCGAACTACAGAAACTGAATTCTGTTCTGCATGCTTTTGAATAGCAAAACCTATGTCGCCTAAATGATTACCTTCAATGGCCTGCTCTACTCCTTTGTAAAGAGCCTCTTTGGTAACCTTCAACAGTTGCTGAACATTAGGAGCTACTGCCCCTACAGTAAATGTATATGCCGAATCGCCGTAAAAACCATTCAACAAAACACCACAATCACAGGAAACAACATCTCCTTCTTTCAGCTCATAGCTAGATGGAATTCCATGAACAACCTGACTGTTTATAGAAACACATAAGGTATTCGGGAATCCATCGTAACCAAGAAACCCTGGTTTACCGCCATTGTCTCTTATGTACTCCTCTGCGATTTTATCCAATCTCAAAGTTGATATTCCAGGGGTTATTTCTTTCGATATTACACCTAAAGTTTTCGCCACCAGCAAGTTGCTCATTTCGAGCCACTCTATCTCTTCTTCTGTTTTGTAAAAAATCATTGCAAAGAAAGCAAAAATATTTTAATAAGCAGCAGCTCCTCCCGGAGATTTACCTTTTATTCTACCAGACTTCATTAATCCATCATAGTGACGCATCAAAAGATGACTCTCTATTTGCTGTAAAGTATCCAATACAACTCCAACTAAAATCAATAAAGAAGTTCCGCCATAAAAATGTGCAAATTGATTATTTACTCCGGCAATCATTGCGAATGCAGGCAAAATTGCAACCAAACCTAAAAATATAGATCCTGGCAAAGTTATTCTAGACATTACAGTATCTAAAAAATCGATTGTTTTCTTACCAGGCTTAATTCCCGGAATAAATCCACCGTTCTTTTTCATATCCTCGGCCATTTGCGTTGGATTTACTGTAATTGCAGTATAGAAATAAGTAAATAATACAATCATTACAAAGAATAAAGCATTGTAGTAAAATCCAGTAAAATTGGATAAAGCTGCAGCTACTCCAGTTAACGCATCTGAACTGGCATAGTTAACAAACGCCATTGGCAAAAACATAATTGCCTGAGCAAAAATGATTGGCATTACACCAGCAGCATTCACTTTTAAAGGAATGTACTGGCGAACACCACCATATTGTTTGTTTCCTACGATTCGTTTTGCATACTGTACAGGTATCTTTCTTGTTCCCTGAACTAACAAAATTGTTGCTGCAAAAACAAGGAATAAAACTACGATCTCTAAAACCAATAGAATTAAACCTCCTCCTTGACCTTCAATTTTTGAAAGCAATTCTGCAAAGAATGAGAATGGTAATCTTGCAATAATACCGATCATAATAATGATGGAAATACCGTTACCAATTCCTTTATCGGTAATCTTTTCTCCCAACCACATAATGAACATTGATCCTGCTGCAAGAATCATCACAGAAGACACCGTAAATAATGTACCTTTAAGAATAAAGGCTGTTTCAGGCAATTGTGAATGTAAGTTTAATAGATATCCTGGTGCTTGAAGTACAAGAATTATAACTGTTAGATACCTTGTAATCTGGTTGATTTTACGAGTACCGCTTTCTCCCTCTTTCTGTAACTTCTGAAAATAAGGAACCGCAATTCCCATTAACTGAATTACAATAGAAGCCGAGATATAAGGCATGATTCCTAAAGCGAAGATTGATGCATTCGAAAATGCTCCTCCTGAAAACATATCTAATAATCCCAAAACTCCGTCTTGAGTTTGCGTTTTTAACGCGCCTAACTGTGCAGGGTCTACCCCTGGCAAAACTACCATGGTACCTAAACGATACACTAACACAAGACCGAGAGTAGTTAAGATTCTAGATCTTAAATCCTCAATCTTCCAGATGTTCTTCAATGTTTCTATTAAACCTTTCATATCTAAACTTACAATTTAACAACTGTTCCTTCGACTGCTTCAATCGCGGCAATAGCCGATTTTGAGAATGCGTGAGCTTTTACTTCCAGCTTCGCAGTAATAGTTCCATGTCCTAAAATCTTAACATTGTCGTTCTTTGACACCATACCTGCTGCCATCAAAACTTCCTGGTCGATTGTAGTAATGTTATTCTTTTCTGCTAAGGCCTGTAAAACTTCAACATTAATAGCTTTGTATTCTTTTCTATTAACGTTTTTAAATCCAAACTTAGGAACTCTTCGTTGTAAAGGCATTTGACCACCTTCGAAACCAACTTTTTTAGAGTATCCAGATCTTGACTTCGCACCCTTATGTCCTCTGGTTGAAGTTCCTCCTCTTCCAGATCCTTGTCCGCGACCAATTCTTTTTGAAGTCTTGGTTGATCCTTCTGCGGGTTTTAAGTTACTTAAGTCCATATCTATTTAATACTAAATATTAACAATAATTATTCTACAACGGAAACAAGGTGTTGTACTTTAGCCACCATACCTTTAATCTGAGGTGTAGCTTCATGTTCAACAGTTGCATTGATCTTGTTTAATCCCAATGCTTCCAAGGTTTTCTTTTGGCGATCAGTGCTTCCAATTTTGCTCTTTACCTGAGTAATTTTAATCTTAGCCATTTCCTTATTTGTTAACCGTTAAACACTTTATCTAATGATACACCTCTGTGTTCAGCAACGGTATGAGCATCTCTTAATTCAGCCAATGCACCAATTGTCGCTTTTACAAGGTTATGTGGGTTTGATGAGCCTTTTGATTTAGCAAGTACATCGGTTACACCAACACTCTCCAATACAGCACGCATAGCACCACCAGCTTTTACTCCGGTACCATGAGAAGCAGGCTTAATGAAAACCTCTGCTCCGCCAAATCGTGAAAGTTGCTCGTGAGGAATAGTTCCTTTATAAACCGGCACTTTGATTAAATTTTTCTTAGCTGCATCAACACCTTTTGAAATAGCAGTGGTTACTTCGTTTGCTTTACCAAGTCCCCAACCTACTAATCCATTTTCATTTCCTACAACAACAATTGCAGAAAAGCTGAAGGTTCTACCCCCCTTTGTTACTTTTGTAACACGATTAATAGCTACAAGCCTATCTTTAAGATCTGCATCGCTAGTTTTAATGTTTTTATTATCTGCCATAATTATTAAAATTTAAGGCCACTATTACGAGCAGCGTCCGCTAAAGATTTAATTCTACCATGGTATAGATAACCATTTCTATCGAATACAACACTAGTAATACCGGCTGCAACTGCTTTTTCAGCAATTGCTTTACCTACTAGCTCAGCTTGTTCAAGCTTAGTTGTAGTTTTCTCAGCGATTTCCTTAATCAAAGAGGAAGTTGCAACTATAGTTTGTCCTGATAAATCATCAATAATTTGTACTGAAATCTGCTTGTTAGAGCGAAAAACTGACATTCTAGGTCTTTCAGCAGTTCCAGCAATTGACTTACGAATTCTTCTTTTAATTCTAAGTCTTCTATCTTGCTTAGTTAAAGCCATAATTTACTGTTTTAAGAAATTATTTACCCGCAGATTTACCAGCTTTTCTTCTTAGCTGTTCACCAACAAATTTAACACCTTTACCTTTATATGGTTCAGGTTTTCTGAATGATCTGATTTTAGCCGCTACCTGACCAATAAGTTGCTTATCACAACTCTCTAATGTGATGATCGGGTTTGCACGCTTTTCAGTTACAGCGGTAACATTTACCTCTGGAGCAATTTCCATGTGGATAAGGTGAGAATAACCTAAAGCTAATTCCAAAATCTGACCATTTGAAGTAGCACGGAATCCCACACCTACAAGTTCTTGCTGCAATTTATAACCTTCAGCAACACCAAATACCATGTTGTTCATCAACGAGCGATACAAGCCATGCATGGCTTTGTGTCTTTTTTGCTCTGATGGACGTTCCAATACTACAGTATTTTCTTCAACAGATACCTTGATGTCAACATCAATTTGTTGTGTTAATTCACCTTTAGGCCCTTTAACTGTTACTGAATTATCTTTATTCACCGTTACGCTTACTCCTGCAGGCAAATTGATAGGTAATTTTCCAATTCGTGACATTTCTATCCTCCTTTATTAATAAACGTAACACAATATTTCGCCACCAACGTTTTTCTGACGAGCTTCCTTATCAGTCATTACTCCTTGCGAAGTAGAGAGAATTGCAATTCCCAAACCGTTTAGTACACGTGGTAATTCAGCCGCTCCACAATATTTTCTCAAACCAGGCTTACTCACCCTTTTAAGATTTTTGATCGCGGAAATTTTTGTCTCAGGATTATATTTCAAAGCAATTTTAATTGTGCCTTGAACTCCGTCATCAACAAACTTGTAATTAAGGATATAACCTTTATCCTTAAGAATTTTTGTCATTTCTTTTTTCACGTTAGACGCAGGTACGTCAACCACTTTGTGATTGGCCATAATCCCGTTTCTTAGACGTGTAAGAAAATCTGCTATTGGATCTGTCATTTTAAAAAAATTAAATTGATCCCGATTGCTCGGGACAATATTTAACAAAATTGTTTTTACAAACTAATCTGCTTACCAACTTGCCTTCTTAATACCTGGAATTAATCCTGAAGAAGCCATTTCACGAAAAGTAATACGACTAATACCGAATTGTCTCATGTATCCTTTAGGACGACCAGTAAGTTTACATCTGTTATGCAATCTTACAGGAGAAGAATTTTTTGGCAAACGACTAAGTCCGATGTAATCGCCTTCCTCCTTAAGTTGAGCTCTTTTTGCTGCGTATTTTTCAACAAGCTTTTGACGCTTAACTTCGCGAGCTTTCATTGATTCTTTAGCCATCGTCTTATTTTTTTAGGTTTTTAAATGGTAAGCCAAACTCCTTTAATAAAGCAAAAGCTTCCTCATCAGTTTTAGCAGTTGTAACGAAGGTAATATTCATACCCATTATTTTGTTTACTTCATCCAAAACAATTTCTGGGAAAATAATTTGTTCTTCGATACCTAAGGTATAGTTTCCTCTACCATCAAGTTTACCGTTAATACCTTTAAAGTCACGGATACGAGGCAAAGCAACACGCACTAATTTCTCAAGAAATTCGTACATACGCTCACGACGTAAAGTTACAGTTGTACCAACCGGCATCCCTTTACGAAGTTTAAAGTTCGAAATATCTTTCGAAGAAAGAGTTTGAACTGCCTTCTGACCAGTGATAGAAGTCATTTCGTTTACCGAAAATTCCAAAATCTTCTTATCAGCAATAGCCGAACCAACACCCTGATTAATAACTATTTTCGTTAATTTAGGTGCTTGCATTACAGATTTGTAGCTAAATTCCTTCATTAAAGAAGGAATCACTTCTTCTGTATATTGTTTTTTAAGAGTAGGTATATAGCTCATTACTTAATCTCCTCCCCTGACTTTTTAGAATATCTAACTAATTTATTGTCATCACCCAAACGTCTACCAACACGGGTAGCCTTTCCGGTTGAAGCATCTTTCACATTCAAATTAGAAATGTGAATTCCTGCCTCCTTTTTAACAATACCGCCCTGAGGATTTTCAGCATTAGGCTTAGTATGTTTAGAAATCATATTAGCTCCTTCAACAATTGCTCGTTGCTTATCTACTAATACTTCTAATACTTTACCTTCTATACCTTTAGATTCCCCTGAGTTTACAATAACGGTATCACCTTTTTTAATATGTAACTTTTTTCGCATTGTTCTAGGTTTTCAAAGATTATAAAACTTCTGGTGCCAGAGAAACGATCTTCATATCAGTATCACGTAATTCTCTTGCAACAGGTCCAAAAATACGGGTTCCTCTCATTTCACCAGTTGTATTCAATAATACACATGCGTTATCATCGAAGCGAATATAGGATCCGTCTGGTCTTCTAATCTCTTTTTTGGTGCGAACAACGACCGCTTTTGTAACTGTTCCTTTTTTCATATCGGAACCGGCTATAGCATTCTTTACGGTAACAACAATTTTGTCCCCAATCGAAGCATAACGCTTTTTAGTACCGCCCAACACACGGATACAAAGAACTTCTTTGGCTCCGCTGTTATCAGCAACTATTAGTCTACTTTCTGTTTGTATCATGTTTACTTAGCTCTTTCAATAATTTCAACTAATCTCCAACTCTTGTTTTTACTAATAGGTCGGGTTTCCATGATTTTTACGGTATCACCTTCATTACAGGTGTTTTCTTCGTCATGAGCAGTGAATTTCTTCGACTTGTTCACAAACTTGCCGTAAATTGGGTGCTTCTCTTTGGTATGCACAACAATAGTTATGGATTTCTCCATTTTATTGCTTACCACAACCCCGATACGTTCTTTTCTAAGATTTCTTTCCATCACTTTTTACTTATCAGTTAATTGCCTGTGACGCAACTCAGTTACAAGTCTAGCAATGTTACGTCGGGTTACCTTTATTTGCAAAGGATTTTCCAAAGGTGAAATAGCGTGATTTAGCTTGAATCGAGTTAATGTAGATCTTTCAAGATCTACCTTTTCTACTATTTCCGGTGTTGTTAACTCTTTAATTTCTGAATTCTTCATGATTAATCATTTGAATTTTCAACATAATCACGTCTTACGACAAATTTGGTAGTTACAGGTAATTTTTGAGCTGCTAAACGTAGTGCTTCTTTAGCAACTTCGAAAGGTACCCCTTCGCATTCGAATAACATTCTTCCTGGCGATACAGGAGCAACGAATCCTTCTGGTGAACCTTTACCTTTACCCATACGAACCTCAGCAGGTTTCTTAGTGATTGGTTTATCTGGAAAAATTCTAATCCAGATTTGACCTTGTCTTTGCATATATCGGGTTACTGCCACACGAGCAGCTTCAATTTGACGACCAGTGATCCACTTAGTTTCAAGTGATTTGATCCCAAAAGATCCGAATGCTAATTCAGTACCGCGACCGGCATTGCCTTTGATTCGTCCCTTTTGTTGTCTCCTAAATTTTGTCCTTTTTGGTTGTAACATCGTACTAATTCTTTAAAATTTAAAGACTACTTCTTTTTTCTTCTATTAAAACCACCTTTTCCTTTTGGAGCTCTTCCATCACGCATTCCTGCGTTAGGGGTTAAGTCACGCTTACCGTAAACTTCACCTTTACAGATCCAAACTTTGATACCTAGCAAACCGTAAGTTGTTAAAGCTTCGGCTAAACAATAATCGATATCAGCTCTTAAGGTGTGCAGCGGTGTACGTCCTTCTTTGTACATTTCTGAACGAGCCATTTCAGCACCGTTCAAACGACCAGAAATCTGTATTTTTATTCCCTCTGCACCCATTCTCATAGTAGAAGCAATAGCCATCTTAATTGCACGACGATAGGCGATACGACCTTCAATTTGACGAGCAATGTTATTAGCAACGATTACTGCATCCATTTCCGGACGCTTAATTTCAAAGATGTTAATTTGTACCTCTTTGTCAGTAATCTTCTTCAACTCTTCTTTCAGCTTATCAACTTCCTGACCACCTTTTCCGATAATAATACCCGGACGTGCAGTGTTAACAGTAATAGTGATCAACTTTAGAGTTCTTTCGATGATGATTTTAGAAATACTTGCTTTTGCTAAACGAGCATTTAGGTATTTTCTAATTTTGGTATCTTCAACAAGCTTATCGCCGTAGTTTTTTCCGCCAAACCAGTTAGAATCCCATCCTCTGATGATTCCTAGTCTATTTCCGATTGGATTTACTTTTTGTCCCATTCTAACTATTGTTTAGTACTATCGGCTTCAGCTGTTTTGCTGCCCAACAATATAGTTACATGATTTGATCTCTTCTTTATTCTATGTGCTCTTCCCTGAGGGGCAGGTCTTAAACGTTTAAGGATTCTCGCTGAATCTACGCTAATTTCTTTAACGTATAATGCGCTTTCCTCAATTCTTTGCCCTTCATTCTTAGCCTGCCAATTGGCAATAGCTGAAAGCAATAGTTTTTCTACGCGATTTGATGCCTCCTTCGGACTGAAACGAAGTACATCTAAAGCTCGGTTCACCTCCATACCTCTTACCATATCGGTAACCAGTCTCATTTTGCGAGGTGAAGTAGGAACATTTCTCAAGCTAGCAAATGCTTTGCTCTTGTTTTCCTCCTTTATTTGGTTTGCTTTTATTCTTTTTCTTGCACCCATTTTTACAAATTCAAAATGTTAATTAAAACCAATGACATGCTTATCTTTTTTTCTTGTCAGCATGTCCTCTAAAAGTACGAGTTGGTGCAAATTCACCTAATTTATGTCCTACCATGTTTTCAGTAACATAAACAGGAATGAATTTGTTTCCGTTGTGCACGGCGATCGTATGACCTACGAAATCCGGAGAGATCATTGAACGTCTTGACCAGGTTTTAACAACTGTTTTTTTCCCTGATTCGTTTTGTCCCAACACTCGTCTTTCCAGCTTGAAATCGATAAAAGGTCCTTTTTTTAATGAACGACTCATAACAATCTAATTATCAAATTATTTTTTCCTTCTTTCAACAATATACTTATTAGAAGCATTCTTTTTAGCTCTGGTTTTGAAACCTTTTGCTAAAACACCTGTTCTAGAACGTGGATGTCCACCTGAAGATTTACCTTCACCACCACCCATTGGGTGATCTACTGGATTCATTACCACACCACGAACTCTAGGTCTTCTTCCCAACCAACGAGTACGTCCGGCTTTACCACTTCTTTCTAACGCATGGTCAGTATTAGAAACAGTTCCGATAGTAGCCTTACAGGTTACAAGAATCATTCTAACTTCACTAGAAGGCAATTTGATAGATGCATACTTACCATCTCGTGCTACGAGTTGGGCATATGCACCAGCGCTACGAGCCATCACTGCACCTTGAGAGGGTCTTAATTCAATATTATGAATTATTGTACCTAATGGGATATCAGATAATGGCATTGAATTTCCGATTTCAGGAGCTATTTTATTTCCAGAAAGCAAAGACTGACCAACTTCCAATCCATTTGGTGCGACGATGTAACGTTTCTCACCATCTGCATACACTAGCAAAGCTATGCGCGCAGTACGGTTTGGATCGTACTCAATCGAAACCACTTTGGCAGGAACGCCATCTTTGTCTCTTTTGAAATCAATAACTCGATATCTTCTTTTGTGACCACCACCTATATATCTCATTGTCATCTTACCGGAGTTATTTCTACCACCGGTTTTTTTCATTGGTCTTAACAATGATTTTTCAGGTTTGTCTGTAGTAACCTGCTCAAAGGTGTTAAGAATCTTATGCCTTTGACCAGGAGTTACAGGTCTTAATTTACGTACAGCCATTTTCTAATTAAATATTGCTATAAAAATCTATTTTATCCCCATCAACTAAAGTAACGATCGCTTTCTTAAAAGAAGCAGTTCTTCCTTCAATTGCACCAGCTTTAGTAAAACGGCTCTTCTTCTTACCCTGATAATTCATGGTATTGACTGCCGCTACCTTAACGTTGTACATTGATTCAATTGCCTTTTTAATTTCGATCTTCTTCGCTCTGCGATCCACGACAAATCCAAAGCAATTTAATTTTTCGCTTTGGGCTGTCATCTTCTCGGTAACGATCGGTTTGATTAAAATTTCCATCTTTTAAACTTAATTTAGTTTAAACATTTCATCGAGCCCTTTTACGGAGCTCTCTACAAATAACAAAGCTGAAGCTTTCATAATATCGTAAGTTGCAAGATCAGAAACACGTACAACTTCAACATTCTTCAAATTACGAGAAGACAAATATATGTTTTTATTGTCTTCGGCTAACACCAAAAGTACTTTTTTATCAGATACTTTCAGGTTTTTTTGAAGTTCAACAAAACTTTTTGTCTTAACAGCTTCAAAATTGAAATCTTCGATAATTAACAAACCATCATTTTGAGCTTTTAAACTTAAAGCTGAACGACGAGCTAATTGCTTTAATTTCTTATTCAATTTGAAACTATAGTTTCTTGGACGTGGACCGAATACTCGTCCTCCCCCTCTGAACACAGGCGATTTAATGCTACCCGCACGAGCTGTACCAGTACCTTTTTGTTTCTTTATTTTCTTAGTACTACCTGAGATCTCAGCTCTTTCTTTCGATTTGTGAGTTCCCTGACGTTGGTTAGCTAAATATTGCTTAACATCTAGGTAAATAGCGTGTTCGTTTGGTTCAATTGCAAAAACCGAGTCGTTCAACTCAATTTTTCTGCCTGTATCTTCTCCAGATTTATTTAAAATAGTTAATTCCATTACTTTTCAATAATTACGTATGAACCTTTAGACCCTGGAAGAGATCCTTTAACTAATAATAAGTTGTTCTCAGGAATAACCTTAAGAACCTGAAGGTTTTCCACCTTCACAGTGTCCCCACCCATACGTCCGGCCATTCTCATGCCTTTAAATACGCGAGCTGGGTAAGATGCAGCACCAATAGAACCTGGAGCACGCAAACGGTTATGCTGACCGTGTGTCTGTCCTCCTACTCCGCCAAAACCATGACGTTTCACTACCCCTTGAAAACCTTTACCTTTTGATATACCTGTGATATCTACAAAAGTAGACTCCTCGATAATATCAATTGTAATAACATCTCCTAACTTGTACTCAGCTCCGAAATCGTCGAATTCAACAAGTTTTTTCTTAGGGGTTGTATTTGCCTTTTTAAAGTGCCCATCTAGCGCCTTCGTTGTTCGCTTTTCTTTCTTTTCGTCGAAAGCCAACTGAAGTGCTTCGTAACCATCAGTTTCAATAGTTTTGATCTGGGTTACAACACATGGACCTGCCTCAATGACAGTGCATGGAATATTTTTTCCCTCGGCACTGTAAACGGAAGTCATTCCGATTTTTTTTCCAATTAATCCTGGCATTTTTCTTTATTTTTTAAAAAATAAATCTAACAGTTTATCAAACTTTAATCTCTACCTCAACTCCACTAGGCAACTCTAGTTTCATTAGAGCATCAATTGTACTTGCAGTAGAACTGTAAATATCAATCAGACGTTTGAATGAAGAAAGTTGAAACTGCTCTCTTGATTTCTTGTTCACGAAAGTTGAACGAAGAACGGTAAAAATTCTTTTGTGAGTTGGAAGTGGAATAGGACCACTTACTACTGCACCTGTAGCCTTAACTGTCTTAACGATTTTCTCAGCCGAGTTATCAACCAAGTTGTGATCGTAAGATTTCAGTTTAATTCTAATTTTTTGGCTCATATTATTTAATATTATACGATAAAACTATAGTAATTCAACTTTACCCTTGGCTTTCTCAACCACTTCTTTTGCAATACCTTTTGGCACCTCAGCAAAATGATCAAATTCCATAGAAGAATTTGCTCGACCAGAGGATAAGGTTCTCAATACAGTAACGTATCCAAATTGCTCTGACAATGGCACTGTAGCATTAACAACGCGTGCTCCATGCTTAGACTCCATTCCTTCAATCTGACCTCTACGTTTATTCAAGTCACCAATGATATCACCCATATATTCTTCTGGTGTGATAACTTCAATTTTCATGATTGGCTCAAGAAGTACCGGTTTCGCTTTACCACAAGCTTCTCTGTATCCTTGCTTTGCTGCCAATTCAAACGAAAGCTGATCAGAATCCACAGGATGGAAAGATCCGTCAAGCAATTCAACTTTTAATGAATCAACAGTATAACCTGCCAACACACCATTTTTCATTGCTTCTTTGAAACCTTTTTGTACAGATGGAATAAATTCCTTAGGGATATTACCACCTTTAACTTTGTCTACAAACTGTAATCCTTCTCCTTCAAAATCGGCATCCACTGGAGACAAGTTGAAAATAATATCAGCAAATTTACCACGACCACCAGACTGTTTCTTAAATACCTGACGGTGATTAACAGTTCCGGTAATAGCTTCTTTGTATGCAACCTGAGGCGCACCTTGATTACACTCTACTTTGAATTCACGCTTCAAACGGTCAACGATGATATCCAAGTGAAGTTCACCCATACCAGAAATAACAGTTTGTCCTGATTCTTCGTCAGTTTTCACATGGAAAGTTGGATCTTCTTCAGCTAATTTAGCCAATGCCATACCCATTTTATCAAGATCTTTCTGAGTTAAAGGCTCAATAGCAATACCAATTACCGGCTCTGGAAAATCCATCGATTCAAGCTCGATTGAAGTTTCTTTTTGACACAATGTATCACCTGTTCTAATATCTTTAAACCCAACACATGCACAAATATCACCAGCTTCTACACGATCAATCGCATTTTGCTTGTTTGAGTGCATTTGATATAAACGCGAAATACGTTCTTTGTTACCTGTTCTAACATTATAAACGTAAGAACCAGCATCAATAGATCCAGAATACAAACGAGTAAAAGCCAAACGACCTACAAATGGATCGGTAGCAATTTTAAATGCCAAAGCAGCCAAAGGCTCGTCAACAGAAGGTTGTCTTGAAACTACTTCATCTGTTCCCGGAACTTTACCAACAATAGCATCAACATCTAAAGGAGATGGCAAGAATGTAATAACAGCATCCAACAAACGCTGAACACCTTTATTTTTAAATGCCGAACCACACAACATTGGAACAATATCCATAGCGATAGTAGCTTTGCGAATCACATTTAAAAGCTCCTGCTCAGTAATAGAATCAGGATCTTCAAAGAAACGCTCCATCATATCTTCATCATGCACTGCAACAGCCTCTACAAGTGTTTCTCTCCACTCATTAGCTTCTTCAACTAAGTAGTCAGGAATATCCTCTAATGTATAATTAGTTCCGTTCTCGTCATCATACCAAATAACAGCTTTCATTGCGATCAAATCAACCACACCTTTAAAACTTTCTTCAGTTCCGATAGGAATTTGAACAGGAATTGGATTTGCTCCCAATTTCTCTCTTACCTCACGAACAGCCTTGTAAAAATCAGCACCTGAACGGTCCATTTTATTTACAAAACCCATACGTGGTACTTTATATTTATCAGCTTGTCTCCAAACTGTTTCTGATTGTGCCTCAACACCACCAACTGCACAAAAACATGCAACAGCTCCATCCAATACACGCAATGATCGCTCTACCTCAACGGTAAAATCAACGTGACCTGGAGTATCAATAATATTTACCTGATACTTTTCGCTGTCGTAATTCCAAAAACAGGTAGTTGCAGCAGAAGTAATTGTAATACCTCTCTCTTGCTCTTGCTCCATCCAGTCCATTGTTGCTGCACCATCATGCACCTCACCAATTTTGTGAGAAACTCCGGTATAATACAAAATACGCTCAGTAGTCGTTGTTTTACCGGCGTCGATGTGCGCCATGATACCAATATTTCTGGTGAATTTTAAATCTCTCTTTGCCATATTCTTTAAGAATCGCTTAACAGTTATTAAAATCTAAAGTGAGCAAAAGCACGGTTAGCTTCAGCCATTCTATGTGTATCTTCTTTCTTCTTGTAAGCTCCACCTTCTTCATTGTATCCACCAAGAATTTCTGCAGACAATTTTTCAGCCATAGATTTACCAGATCTTTTGCGTGCAAAAAGAATCATACTTTTAATAGCGATTGAAACTTTTCTTTCAGGACGAATCTCTGTAGGAACTTGAAAAGTTGCTCCACCTACGCGTCGGCTCTTAACCTCTACTGCTGGAGTAATGTTTTCCAAAGCTTTTTTCCAAATCTCAAGTGGAGATTTTTCCAGCTTTTCTGTTTTCGTTTTAACGATTTCTAAAGCATCATAAAACACTTTAAAGGAAAGGTTTTTCTTTCCATCAATCATTAAGTCATTCACAAATCTTGTTACCAAAACATCATTAAACTTTGGATCCGGTAATAAGATTCTCTTTTTTGGTCTTGACTTTCTCATTTTCTCTTAGTTTACGAGTTATCCGTTGTAGCTGCCTGGTTCAGTCTTCAAAAATCTCACGATCATTTACTCAACTTAATAGAGAACAACACATAAACATTAACTCACAGTTTTAAAAACTAGAATTAATTACTTTTTAGCTTTAGGTCTCTTAGTACCATACTTAGAACGACGTTGTTTACGACCTTCTACCCCTGAAGCATCAAGAGCACCACGAACAAGGTGATATCTTACCCCTGGAAGATCTTTCACACGACCACCTCTAATCAAAACGATCGAGTGTTCCTGTAAGTTGTGTCCTTCTCCTGGAATGTAAGCATTCACTTCTTTTCCGTTAGTCAATCTAACACGGGCAACTTTACGCATAGCCGAGTTAGGCTTCTTAGGTGTAGTCGTATACACACGGACACAAACCCCTCTCCTCTGTGGACAAGAATCCAATGCCGGAGCCTTGCTTTTATCGATAAGCTTGGTTCTTCCTTTTCTAACTAACTGTTGAATTGTAGGCATATTAACAATTACTTTTTTAATTAAATATTTTTAACAATTTGGTTTGCAAAGGTATTATTTATTTTATAAAATCAGCAATTCAGCCATGTAATTTTATAAAACCCCTTTAAATCAGCGCACAAAGGTAAGAAAAGCCTTTAGAAAAGACAAGTTATTCTCTATCAAAAAAATAAGCTGTTTGAGTTTATTAAAAAAAGAGTCGTGTCTTCCAGTAAAATCAAGGAGTAAAAGTTAAAAATACGATCAAAATTTATGGATGTCAATTTTTTATGTCCAAGATCCCTTAATGTATATTGTATCTAACTAAAAAGTTAATTAATTTAGAAAACCTTATAAGTAAAAATGAAGTTTTATCAACTTCAAACCCAAAATAAATACATTTTTTTCAAACCCAAAAAAAAATACCATTATGAAAGTGTATCAATCAAATGAAATTAAAAACATCGCCCTCATTGGCAATGCCGGCTCGGGTAAAACTACCCTTGCTGAAGCAATGTTATTTGAAGGCGGTGTTATTACAAGACGCGGAAACGTGGAAGATAATAACACCGTTTCTGATTACAACCCTGTAGAACACGAATATGAGAACTCTGTTTTTTCAACAGTTCTTTACACTGAGTGGTTAGGAAAGAAGATTAATTTTATTGATACTCCCGGCGCAGATGATTTTTCCGGAGGAGTAATTTCAGCCCTCAACGTTGTTGATACAGGTTTAATGCTTATCAATGCTTTAAATGGTGTTGAAGTTGGCACAGAGATAATAGGCCGCAGAGCCGCAGCTTTAAATAAGCCCTTGATATTTGTTGTTAATCAACTCGATCATGACAAAGCTAATTTTGAACTATGCATTGAATCAGCCAAAACTAATTTTGGCAGTAAAGTTTCAATCGTACAATATCCCGTAAACGTTGGCGTAAATTTTAATGCTCTTATTGATGTACTAAAAATGAAAATGTACCAATGGGGTCCTGACGGCGGGGAACCGGAAATACTTCCGATACCGGACTCTGAAATTGATAAAGCCAATGAACTGCATAACGAGCTTGTTGAATCAGCCGCAGAAAACGATGAAGACTTGATGGAACTTTTTTTTGAAAAAGGAACTTTGACAGAAGATGAAATGCGAACCGGAATGAAGAAAGGAATGATCGCGTGTGATTTCTTTCCTGTTTTCTGTGTTTCAGCCAAAAAAGATATGGGCGTAAGACGATTAATGGAATTTATTGGAAATATTGTTCCATTTGTAACAGAAATGCCTGCCATACCAACAGTAAGCGGAAGAGAAGCAAAATGCGACCCTAATGCACCAACTTCAGTTTTCGTATTTAAAACATCCATTGAGCCCCACATTGGAGAAGTAAGTTACTTTAAAGTTATATCAGGAAGAATTAAAGAAGGTGACGACTTAATCAATATAAACAACAATATAAAAGAGAGAGTCTCTCAATTGTACATTATCGCAGGCAGAAACAGAGAGAGAGTTAGTGAGCTTGTTGCAGGCGACATTGGCGCAACTGTAAAATTGAAAAACACGAAAAACAATCATACATTAAATTGTAAAGATTGTGATTTTGTATATAAGGACATCCAATTTCCTGAACCAAAGTACAGAACCGCTGTAAAAGCTAAAGATGAAGCTGATGATGAGAAACTGGGAGAACTTCTTCATAGAATGCACGAAGAAGACCCTACTATTACAATAGAATATTCAAAAGAACTAAAGCAAATCATATTACACGGACAGGGCGAATTCCATATGAACACTCTTAAATGGAGATTAAGTCACAACGATCATCTGGAAATTGAGTTCCTAACTCCTAAGATTCCTTATAGAGAGACAATCACCAAACTTGCCCAGGCAGATTACCGCCATAAAAAGCAATCCGGAGGTTCTGGTCAATTTGGAGAAGTACACATGCTTATTGAGCCATATACTGAAGGGATGCCTGATCCTGTAATGTATAAGATCGATGGGAAAGAAATGAAAGTAAACCTGCGTGGCACCGAAGTTACCAAACTGAATTGGGGTGGAAAATTAGTGTTCTGCAACTGTATTGTTGGTGGTGCTATAGACACACGGTTCCTTCCGGCCATTCAGAAAGGAATAATGGAAAAAATGGATGAAGGCCCGCTTACAGGATCTTATGCCAGGGATATCCGTGTGGTTGTTTATGATGGAAAGATGCACGCGGTTGATTCAAATGAAATTTCGTTTAGATTAGCAGGCCGACATGCTTTTAGCGCCGCCTTTAAAAATGCAGGGCCAAAAATACTTGAACCTATATATAATATTGAAGTATTGGTGCCTGAAGATCGAATGGGCGATGTGATGAGTGATTTACAATCTCGTCGGGCAATGATTATGGGAATGGAAGCTGAAAAAGGATTTCAAAAAATCCTGGCTAAAGTACCTTTAAAGGAAATGAACAAATACTCTACTACGTTGAGTTCTTTAACCAGAGGTCGAGCTCAATTCACCATGAAATTTGACACCTACGAAAAAGTTCCAAACGAAGTTCAGGTTGAACTTTTAGCAGCCTACCAAGAAGAAACTGCTGAAGCATAACAAAGAAAAGGCTTCGCATGAGGCCTTTTTTCTATTTATAATTTATATTTCAATATTCTATTTTCTGATCAACATAAAAGATCCTTTTTTAGTATATTTCTTTTTTTGTTCTTCTCTGCCCGTTGCTGTTATCACATAAAAGTAGGTTCCCGGAGTTGCCCATTTACCATTGATTTTTCCATTCCAGCCTTCATCAGGGTTTTTCCACGAGAACACAACCCTTCCCCATCTGTTGATAATTGTTCCACTAAAACTTTTTAAGGATTGCGATTTCACTCTAAAAATATCATTCCTACCATCTCCATTAGGTGTAAACACATTAGGCACCTGCACCAAAGAAGTATCCACTACAATTGGTGTTCCTTCTGCTTTAAAATTAAATTCGTCGATACATGTTCCATCCACATTTTCTGACGAAGCTATTAATTTTACGAAATAATTTCCCGGATGCAAATAAGTGTAAGCAATAGGCCCCTCATCTGTAATTATTCCATCAACAAGAAGACTATCCTCTACATTGGCAGCATCTGCAATACGATCAAAATCCTGATAAATGAACCATTCAAAATCATCAGCATTCACAGATTCGTTTGTGAACTCTACTTCCAAAGGAGCTTCCCCAGCCTTTGGCTTAACAGTAAATTCCGCTTTTACAACGTACGTTTCAGAGGATATCATTGAGGACACGTAATCTCTTCCACATTCATCGGTAACTGTCAAGACATAATTTTTCTTTCCTTCAAAAGCTTCACCATCAAAGAAACTCTTTACTGAACCATCATAATCAATCAAAGGAGTTCGTTGAACACTTAAACCTTCACGCGTCAATTCAAACACATAAGTTGCTGGAAGTAATATTTCATCTTTCGTTGTAATATCCTGATATTTTAACTGAATAACACCAAACGATGAGTTGAAGAATATACCTGCACAATCTCTTCGCGAAAGACTAAAATTTGGCTGTTGAGAACTTGCCAATCTATTCAACACCCATGCCTGATCATTAAAAGAATTAACTCCATTCGTAGCTTCAACTTTATACAATCCATCAGGCAAATTTGTCAATATTGATTCTGTAGAAGTATCAACCGAAGGAATCGGTATTGCAAAAGTGCCTGTTCCCGAATCCCATTTCGTCCATGTAAAAGTCCAACCTGAGGTTCCATCATTAGAGACTGCTTTTAATTCACCAACACCGGCACCTATATTGTCACAAAAGACAAAAATATCATCCTGTGGTGAACTCGCATACTGAGTTACTGAGCTGTAGGTTGCTGTTGGTGCAGTAATCTGCGAGAAAATCGGATTGGACAAAATTGCAAATATCACAAGAAGTGAACAGCGAAAAATTGTCATCGAATCTATTAAGTTGGACTTAATTCTCATAGTGATGTATGAATAGTTTTATGATATATCTGGAATTACAATATTAAAAAAATTAAGCCGTTTTTTCTATTATTAAACAATTATCTTTATCTGCAAAATACATACTAAGAGATAAACAGAACCAAGAAAAGGCTTTAGTAAGACCCTTGACAATACCTCTTTAGAATCCTGGTTTACTTCACACTAAATGCTTTTTATGGATTTAATTATGGAGTAATATTCAAAAAAAAGACGAAAGTTACGGTTCAAATATTATTTTTGAGCTTCGAAATAATTGGAAAGATAGAAATAGAATGGAATATTTAAATGAATTAAATCCAGTACAACGAGAAGCCGTTGAGAATATTAATGGAGCATCACTGGTTATTGCCGGAGCCGGGTCGGGCAAAACAAGGGTGTTAACTTATCGGATTGCCCATCTTCTAAATCAGAAAATTCCTGCCTACTCTATTTTAGCTTTAACTTTTACCAATAAAGCTGCACGGGAAATGAAAGAAAGGATCGGGAATCTTGTCGATCAACAGCAGTCTCAATCGCTTTGGATGGGAACTTTTCACTCTATATTTTCGAAAATATTACGATACGAAGCCGAGCATTTGGGTTTTGATTCTAATTTTACGATTTACGATACTCAGGATTCGCGCAATCTGCTTCGAGCTATTATAAGAGAAATGCAGCTTGATGATAAAGTATATAAGGCAAATGAAGTTTTGAACCGAATATCATCAGCTAAAAATAATTTGGTTACTGCAAATGCTTATTCTCAAAACGCCGGCATTCAAAAAATTGACTCGAGCAATCGCCGGCCGCTAATTTTTGAAATTTACAAAAAATACAGTCAGCGGTGCCGGCAAGCCAATGCAATGGATTTTGATGATCTTTTATTGCAGACCAATATTCTTTTTAAATCCAAACCAGAAATATTAGCCAAGTACCAAAACAAATTTAAATACGTTTTGGTTGATGAGTATCAGGATACCAATTACTCTCAATATTTAATTGTAAAAAAGCTTGCCGATAATCATAAAAATGTATGTGTTGTTGGTGATGATGCCCAGAGTATCTATTCTTTTCGAGGTGCGAAAATTGAAAACATACTCAATTTCAAAAACGACTATCCTAATTACAAGCTTTATAAATTAGAGCAGAATTACAGATCGACACAAAATATTGTAAATGCCGCCAATAGTGTTATTCACAAAAACCGCGATCAGATAAAAAAAATATCTTTTTCGGAAAACGAAGAAGGAGAAAAAATAAAAGTTGTTAAAGCACTTACCGATCACGAAGAAGGGTATATTGTTGCCAATGCAATTTACGAAGAAAGAATGCGCGAGCATCTTCAATATCAGGATTTTGCTATTCTATACAGAACAAATGCTCAATCGCGTATTTTTGAAGAATCACTACGCAAACTAAATTTGCCCTATAAAATATATGGCGGACTTTCCTTTTATCAGAGAAAAGAAATTAAGGATCTGCTTTCCTATTTCCGCATGACGGTAAACCCGAATGATGAAGAAGCAATCAAAAGGGTGATTAACTATCCTAAAAGAGGAATTGGAGATACTACCGTTAGCAAACTGCAGGATGCTGCCACCCAAAACGAGTGCAGTATTTGGGATGTGATTTGTGGTCTGAACCAAAGACCCTACGGAATCAACTCCGGGACCATCTCGAAACTGATGAAATTTGCAGCTTTAATTACTGATTTTCAGAAAAGACAAGATACAGACACGGCTATTGATCTGGCAAACTACATTGCAAAAACAACCGGTATTATTCAGGATCTTTATAATGACCGATCGCCTGAAGGAGTCTCCCGACATGAAAATATTCAGGAGCTGTTAAACGGGATTCAGGAATTTACGCAAAACTCTTTGGAAGAAGGCAACGAATTGCAATTGGCCAATTATCTGGAAGATGTTGCACTGTTAACCGATCAGGACAAGGATAAAGATGAAGATCGGAATAAAGTGACCTTAATGACCATTCACTCGGCAAAAGGTCTGGAGTTTTCGCATTTACATATTGTAGGGTTGGAAGAAGATTTGTTTCCTTCGCAGATGGCTACCAGCACGCAGCAGGAATTAGAAGAGGAACGCAGGCTGTTTTATGTTGCTTTAACCAGAGCCGAAACAAAAGTCACCTTATCGTTTGCCAAATCGAGATACAAATGGGGAAACATGAGTTATCCGCGACCAAGTCGTTTCATCAATGAAATTGATGAGAAATTTATGGATCTTCAATATGAATCGGAGCCCGATTTTTCCGGAGCCGGAAATGAAAACTTCCAAAGCAGAACCGATTCTGAAATCGTAAGTCAACCAAAAAGATTCGAAGCAAAACAAAGTTTCTCTGCCAAACCAAAACTAAATCAACCCATTATCCGTAATAATACAAGTAGTAGTCAGGCTAATGATCCTAATTTCATCCCTTCCAATCCGGAACAAATACAATCAGGTATGATTGTAGAGCATCAGCGCTTTGGCAAAGGGAAAGTTTTGCAAATGGAAGGAAGCAAACCAAACATCAAAGCAACCGTATTTTTTCAAAATGTGGGTCAAAAACAGTTACTGCTAAAATTCGCAAAACTTAAAATTGTAGGATAAATACGCTAACTATTTGTATTGAAAGAAGAAATCTGTTACATTTGCCTTGAGTTCTAAGATTTTCTGTAATTGTTTAGTTCATAAAAAACAATTCATTAAAGCTTCTTTTCTACTTCGTTTAGTAAAACCAGTGAAATCTTAGATTCTTCAGTAGTACTTATAACTATCTTCATTCTTTTTGTGCTATTGCGTTGCATTCTATCAAGTTTGCCAAATTACCTATCGTATAAAAAAAGTTATTACCAGATTAAAACAACAACAAAATAAATGGATTATAATTCAAGCAGGAAACATCTAATTCTTCCTGAATATGGACGAAATGTTCACAAAATGGTAGATTACGCCCTAACTGTTGAAGACAGGGCTCAGAGAAACCATGTGGTAAAAAGTATTATTGCCATTATGGGAAATATGTATCCTCACCTTAGAGATGTTAGTGATTTTAGGCACAAACTGTGGGATCATATAGCCATCATGTCTGATTTTAATTTAGACATCGACTCGCCTTACGAAGCTCCTACAAAGGAAAAGTTAGCTGAAAAACCTGATCGATTGCCTTACAGCACTAAAAGAATAAAATACCGCCATTATGGCCGTACGGTAGAAGTTTTAATTGCAAAAGCCATCGAACTTGAAGATCCGAAGGAAAAAGATGCTCTCATAATAATGATTGCCAATCACATGAAAAAATCATTCCTTAACTGGAATAAAGACAGTGTTCCTGACGAGAAAATATTTAAAGATCTGGTTGCATTATCAAAAGGGAAACTTGAAATTCCTGAGCGATTAAAATTAGCCGAAGTCAAAGAAAGGGAATTCGTTCAAAAAATTAAAAAGAAAAAAAATCCAAGAACTGATAATCGAAACGATAATAAAAACGATCATCGAAAGTTCAATAAACCAAGAGCATAAAACAAAAACCGGTTCCATACCGGTTTTTTTTATGTCAAGACCAGTCTACTTTCACTTTCCCAAACGTTTTTTATAATTATCTTTAGCCTTTATACACACCAAAAATAGCAGCCAATGAGCACTTTCGAAATTATTGGAGGTAAATCGTTAAAGGGAGAATTAACCCCGCAAGGGGCAAAAAATGAAGCCCTTCAGATTTTATGCGCCACTCTTTTAACTGAAGAAAAGGTAACCATCCATAATATACCAAACATACTAGATGTTAATAAGTTAATTGAATTGCTGTCGGAACTTGGAGTTAAGGTTAATCAGGAATCTAAAAACACTTATTCTTTCGAAGCAAAAAACATTAATCTTGACTATCTAAATTCTCCTGAATTCGCAAGCAAGGGATCATCATTAAGGGGTTCAATAATGATTATCGGTCCTTTATTGGCAAGATTTGGCAAAGGATATATTCCTCGCCCGGGCGGAGATAAAATAGGAAGACGACGTCTGGATACACACTTTTTAGGTTTTGAAAAATTAGGTGCCAAATTCAATTTTAATCAGGATGAAAATTTCTATCGTGTTGAAGCCAAAGAATTAAAAGGTTGCTATTTACTCCTCGACGAAGCTTCGGTTACAGGAACTGCAAACATTGTTATGGCCGCAGTAATGGCCAAAGGTACAACAACAATATACAACGCAGCCTGTGAACCTTACATACAGCAATTGTGTAAAATGCTGATATCGATGGGTGCAAAAATAAGTGGTGTTGGTTCAAATCTTTTATCGATTGAAGGAGTTACTTCTTTATGCGGATGTGAGCATAGAGTACTTCCGGATATGATTGAAATAGGCAGTTTTATTGGACTTGCGGTAATGACTAAATCCGAAATTACAATAAAAGATGTTGCCTATCACGAACTGGGGATGATTCCTGGTGCATTTAAACGTTTAGGTGTAAAAATGGAATTAAGAGGCGACGATATTTACATTCCAAAGCAGGAAAATTATCAAATCGAAACCTTTATTGACGGTTCAATTCTCACGATTGCAGATGCTCCCTGGCCAGGACTTACTCCGGATTTACTAAGTGTATTTCTTGTGGTAGCAACTCAAGCTAAAGGAAGCGTATTAATTCACCAAAAAATGTTCGAAAGTCGTTTGTTCTTTACGGATAAACTAATTGACATGGGAGCTCAAATCATTCTTTGCGATCCGCACAGAGCTACTGTTATTGGTTTAAATCAAAGACAGGGTTTACGACCAACAACAATGGTTTCGCCGGATATTAGAGCAGGTGTTGCCCTTCTTATTGCCGCACTTTCTGCCGATGGGAAAAGTACAATTCATAATATAGATCAGATAGACAGAGGTTACGAAAACATTGACCTGCGACTGAATGCAATTGGTGCCAGCATTAAAAGAATCAGTAATTAACTATTTATTAACATTTTAAATAAGGATATCTAATTAATTTAGAGAAATAGAAATTGTTAGTTACAGTTAAAATTTTGAGTTATGAAAAAAATAAAATTAGGCTTGATATTATTCTCCTTTCTTTTTTCTTTATCCGCTTTTGCCGGAACGTTAAAAACTACTGAAGGAAGAGATGTAAAAGAAGGCTATGAAATTGGGGATAAATTACCGGATATTACAGCAAAATCAATAGCCGGAAAAGACATAAAATTAAGCTCACTGGAAGGCAAATTGGTTTTAGTCGATTTTTGGGCTTCATGGTGCCCTCCTTGCCGTGCAGAAAACCCCAGAATTGTAAACGCATACAACAAATTTAAAGACGCAAGTTTTAAAAATGGGAAAGGCTTTACAATTTATAGTTTTTCTCTTGATACCAAACAAGCAAACTGGAAAGCTGCAGTAGCAAAAGATAAACTTGACTGGGATTATCACGTTAGTGAACTAAAGGGATGGCACTCTCCAACATCAAATAAATTTGGTATTAACTCTATCCCGTCCAACTTCTTAATCGATGGAAATGGAATTATTTTAGCGAAAAACCTAAGAGGTGAGAAATTAGAATTAATTCTTCAGTACTACCAAAAAAAGTAATAATCTTTAAAGATATAAAAGAGGGTGTCCAAAAAGTAAAGTTTTATTTGAAAATGTCCTGTTGAGCGAAGTCGAAACATCTGTTATTCAAAGATAAAGATTCTTCGACAAGCTCAGAATGACAATAAGATTGACCTTTTTGGACACCCTCTTTTCATTCCTGATATTTCATTAAAAACATCTTAATCCCTTCAGCACAGAAACCTTTACTTTCAATCCATTTAATCGCTTTATCCTCCCGACTAAACACATGAGTATTTAAATTTGTATCCCTCAAATAAAAAGAAAAGACATACGCCCTTACAATTTGTCCAAACTTAGGACTAACAATCACAGCATTATATTCAAACTTTAATTGATAGGTGAGCTTACGAATTGCATCATTTATTATCCGGGCTATTTCAGGTGATGATATAATTAAATCTCTCAAATCACAAACAGACGCCAGATCTTTGTAAGAATACTCTTCCAACATTTGATCAATTGCACTGGAAAAAAAATAAGCAGCCTCCTCATCCTGCATTCCCATAACTTTTAGATACGCTACATTTGAGTATACTCGAATACAAAAATCATCATTATCGATCACAATTTTCATTCCTGTAAATTTTCGGTTATTATCGCACTCTTATTTAACAGCCCAAAACCTAAATATAAGATTTCCAAAAGAATATCGAACAATTTATTTGAACAATGCCTTATTTTTAAATCCCGAACCCAAAACTCAAGATAAAGGCTTGCCGGTTAATAATTACAGCATACAACAAGACTCTCTCATCCGGCAAAAAAAGATAAAATTGAACAACTTATAATTACAAATTCTATCTTTGTGCCAATTTGTCGGAAGACAGCACATTGGCAGACTATTTGTATTTACTGCCGGGTAATAAAAACTAAAACGATAAAAATCATTGAAAAATGACAAAAGATAAAAGCAAATCAAACAAAGAAGAATTGAAAGATAAAGATATAGAAACTACTGAAAACCAAATAGTAGAAGAGACCTGTGAAAAGGAAGAATCAAAGATTGAAGAAAATAAGGATACGAAGAAAACCAAGAAATCTTCGAAAGAAAAAAAAGCAGACGAGCTTGCCGAATTAACAATCCAACTTCAGGAAATTAGTGACAAGTATGTACGTTTGTCAGCTGAATTTGACAACTACCGTAAAAGAACTTTAAAAGAGAAGATGGAACTGACCAAATCGGGCGGAGAAAAGATTCTTATCAATATTCTTCCTGTTATGGATAACTTCGAACGCGCCTTACAATCTATTGATGCAGCAAAAGACATTGATGCGATAAAAGATGGTGTTCATTTGATTTATGGCAATTTCAAAGAATTTGTTACTCAAAATGGAGTAAAAGAAATTGAAGCTGTAAATCAGGCTTTTGATACCGACATCCACGAGGCAATTACTAAAATCCCTGCTCCAACCAAGGAGTTGAAAGGAAAAGTTGTTGACTGTGTTGAAAAAGGATATTTCCTTCACGACAAGGTAATTCGTTTTGCCAAAGTTGTTGTAGGAGAATAAGGAAATTCAAAATCTAAGCTGAGAAAAAGATGTCGAAAAGAGATTATTATGAAGTGTTGGGAGTTTCCAAGTCAGCCTCGGAAGCCGAATTAAAAAAAGCATACCGTAAAAAAGCCATTCAGTTTCACCCCGATAAAAATCCGGATGACAAGCAAGCTGAAGAAAACTTTAAAGAGGCTGCAGAAGCTTATGAAGTTTTAAGTAATCCTGAAAAACGTCAGCGATACGATCAATTTGGCCATTCGGGAATGAGCGGTTCAGCCGGAGGTGGTTTCGGTGGTGGTGGAATGAACATGGAAGATATTTTCTCTCACTTTGGCGACATATTTGGTGGCGGTGGCGGATCTTTCTTTGGTGGTGGATTTGGCGGTGGAGGCCGGAGCTCAAGAAGAGTAAACCGTGGCAGCAACCTAAGAGTTAAGGTTAAGCTGACATTGAAAGAAATTGCCGAAGGTGTTGAAAAGAAGATAAAGGTTAAAAAACAGGTTGAATGTAAATCCTGTAATGGATCAGGAGCAAAAGACGGATCGTCATTTTCTACTTGTTCTACCTGTCACGGTTCTGGTCAGGTAACACGTATCCAGAATACAATACTTGGACAAATGCAAACATCTTCCACTTGTCCGACTTGTAGTGGTGAAGGAAAAATTATAACAAATAAATGTACCAGTTGTGCCGGAGAAGGAATTGTTCAGGACGAAGAGGTAATCACAATTAATATTCCTGCCGGAGTTGCAGAAGGAATGCAGCTGTCGGTTAGCGGAAGAGGAAATGCTGCACGCCGGGGTGGAGTAAATGGTGATTTATTAATTCTTGTTCATGAAGAAGAGCATCCGGAATTAATTCGGGATGAAAACGATCTTTTATACAATCTGTTTATTAGCATTCCTGATTCAATTTTAGGCACTGCTGTTGAGATTCCTACGATTGAAAACAAGGTGAAAGTGAAAATTGATGCAGGTACTCAACCTGGGAAAATTCTTCGCTTAAGAGGCAAAGGTCTGCCTGATATTAATGGTTACGGACGAGGAGATTTACTGGTTAAAATTAATGTTTGGATACCGAACTCCATTTCCAAAGATGAAAAGAAAACTTTAGAGAAACTGCAAACCTCTGAAAGCTTTACTCCTAAGCCTACTGCTCATGAAAAAAGCTTTTTCAAAAAAGTAAAGAACTTTTTCGATTAAGAATTAAGATATAGAATCCATAAAGAAAGAGATCATCCAATACTGGGTGATCTCTTTTTTCATCTGCCCAAATTGCAAACCCGAAGAGCAAATTCATGAACAAAACAGCAAACTTCCTGCTTCAGGTTGCAGGTATCCTGCTTCGAGAGTTCAGCACCACTCTTTCCTCAGCAATCATTCTATATGATAAGGCATACTTTCTGTCTGGAGAGGCAAGCTTCCCTCCCAAACAGGCAAGTTTCTCCGAATCAGCAGCATGATTCCCTCTCAGTCTAGGAATATTCCTTTCGCCATAGGCAAGTTGATGTGTTAAAGGGGAAATTTCACTCTACAAGTGAGAAACATCCATAATCAACAGGAAAATTTCTTATCCGAAGAAAGGAAATTATGAGTTAAACACAACCAGCCCAGATTAATCCGAATATTTATCTTATTTTGATCAAAGCAATCCGCAGCAAATTACATCGTACAAAACCAAATTAAAAACCTGTCCAATCTTCTTTACATCGATTTTATATGTTGGATTTCTCTAAATTGATTACTTTAGTTTTCAATTGAAATTTTAGTGTCACCAAACCCAAATATACATGGCATTTTTCGAAGCAAAAGACATTATTAAACAGTACGCAGGGCACAAAGCTTTAAACAAAGTAAGTATCTCCGTTCCAAAAGGAAGTATTTTCGGTCTGTTGGGACCAAATGGTGCAGGAAAAACAACCTTAATCCGAATTATAAACCAAATAACCGGCCCTGACTCAGGAGTGGTTTTATTTAATGGCAACCCTCTAGTTCCCAATGATATCACACGAATTGGGTATCTTCCTGAAGAAAGAGGTTTGTATAAAAAAATGAAGGTTGGAGAACAGGCTGTTTACCTGGCTCAGTTGAAAGGAATGAACCAAAAGGAAGCAACAAAAAAGCTGAAAGTCTGGTTCGACAAGTTTGATATTCTTCAATGGTGGGACAAAAAAGTAGAAGAACTTTCAAAAGGAATGCAGCAAAAAATACAATTTATTGTTACCATTCTGCATGAACCCGAATTACTGATCTTCGACGAACCATTTAGTGGTTTCGATCCGATCAACGCCAATCTGCTTAAAAAAGAAATTCTGGAGCTTCGCGACAAAGGGGCAACCATCATTTTCTCGACACACAATATGGGATCTGTTGAAGAAATTTGTGATCACATTGCACTGATCAACAAATCAGAAAAAATACTGGACGGACCGGTTGATCAGATCAAAAAGAAGTATAGAACCAATACCTATGAACTAACTTACACTGGTGAATTTGACAAACTGGAGCAAGTTCTGAATCCGGATTTTGAAATTGTTGAGCAACAAAAAGGAATTGAGCACAACACTCTTACCGTAAAATTAAATAATGGTTCTACATCCAATGAGTTATTGGCGCAACTACTCCCCTATTTAAACATCGTTTCCTTTAGCGAAATCATTCCCAGTATGAATGACATCTTCATTCGAGTTGTGAATGAAAACAAAAAAATCTAACCCGAAACACCTTTAAAAATGAATAAAATTTTCATCATTATAAAAAGAGAATATCTTTCCAGAGTAAAAAAAAGATCATTCCTCATTTTAACCTTTTTAACTCCTGTTTTAATTGCCGGTATCTATGCATTCATGATTTGGATGATGCTTAAAGACGATACTGAGAGCAGAACTATTGCTGTGATTAATGAGTCGCAATTAGTTGAGCCGGTACAATCCAAGGACTTCACCACCTTCAAATACTTAAACGATACTAGTTTTGAAGATGCTAAAGCTCAAATGGAAGAGAAAGACTATTATGCCATTCTGTTAATTCCCAAAAATATTTTGGAGAGCAAAACGGCAGAATTGTTCTCTTACAAACAGGTAACAATGGAAGTAAAATCGGAAGCAGGTTCACAACTTCGAGATCATATTGAGCAACTTAAACGATCAAAAATTATTGCGCAGGCCAATATGCCTGATTTAGAAGAAAAACTGGCTGCAACCAGAACTCCTATTTCCATGAAAACCATCAAATTTGGTGAAGGCGGAGAAGTAAAACAAAGCTCTACCGAAATAGCAATGGCCATTGGATTTATATCCAGCTTCATCATTTACATGTTCATCTTTCTGTATGGTGTGCAGGTAATGCGGGGGGTGATCGAAGAAAAAAGCAATCGAATTGTTGAGGTGATTATTTCATCAGTAAAACCATTTCAACTGATGATGGGAAAAATAGTTGGGGTTGCCATGGTTGGATTGACTCAATTCATTATGTGGGTAATTCTTACCGGTATCATTATCACTATCGGCACCGCAGTAGTGTTGCCAGGTGTTGATATGGATTCTTTGCAGCAGGCAAAAACACTTTCAGAATTGCCTCAGGGCGCAGCTTCGTTAAATGCTGACCAGTTAAAAATGGCTCAGGATTTATTGGGTACTTTTGACTTTGGATACGTTGCCGGAATTCTTGGTGCATTTGTCTTCTTTTTCCTTGGCGGCTATTTATTGTACTCGGCGCTTTTTGCCGCCGTTGGCAGCGCTGTTGATAATGAAACCGAGACTCAGCAATTTATGCTTCCAATAACCATTCCCCTAATATTAGCCATGTATATCGGTTTTGCTGTTGCGAAAAATCCCGAGGGAAGTCTTGCTTTTTGGGGATCAATTATCCCATTAACCTCTCCAATAGTGATGCTTGTTAGAATTCCATATGGAGTTCCGGTATGGGAATTATTACTCTCTATGGTAACACTAATCGGAACTTTCCTCTTTGTTACCTGGATTGCAGCAAAAATATACAGAACCGGAATTTTAATGTATGGAAAGAAAGTTTCCTACAAAGAAATTTGGAAATGGCTTCGCTATCATAATTAGAAAGAAACAGATAATGACCTTTGTAAATGCCTCATTTTATGAGGCATTTTTTACAAATAGATAACAGGCATGATTTTTGGAGAATCCTTAAACGTTAAAAAAACTTATTCATCGCAATAAGCCCGTCAAAAATTACAAGCCGAGAACAAAGTTTTTACTATCTTCGGTTTCAAATTGAATCTTGAAAAGTTAAATAGTTTTTTCAGGAAACACTAATAAATCAGACAATTAACTCAACCAAATAGTAATTCATGCGAATTTCTGTAATAGATTTAGGAACGAATACATTTAATTTGCTTGTTGCAGAATGGGATGAAACCGGAATCCCAAAAATTCTGAACCGTTCAAAATACGCAACAAAAATAGGGAAAGGCGGCATCAACAATAATATAATTACTGATGAAGCAATTGAAAGAGCTAAAAATGCCTTTGATACGATAACAGAGATATCTAATCAATTTGAAGTATCAAAAACCCTTGCATTTGCCACCTCTGCAATCAGATCTGCCGAGAATGGTAACGAATTTGTAAAATTAATTGAAGAAAAATACCATGTCAATATCGAAATAATTTCGGGAGACAGAGAAGCCGATTTGATTTTTTCAGGGACAAAAAAAGCGATTGAATTAAATCATGAAGTTGTAGCAATTCTTGATATTGGTGGTGGCAGTAACGAGATAATAATTGCCAATAATGAAAAGATATTTTGGAAAAACAGTTACCCTTTAGGAATGACTCGTTTATTGGAGAAATTCAATCCTGCAGATCCTATTAATAAAAATATGATAAAGGATATTGAAGAGTATCTTAAATCTCAGATGACCGATTTATTTGAAGCTTTGGACATTCACTCTGTAAAAACATTAATCGGTTCCTCCGGATCATTCGACACATTTAAACAAGTATTAGTGGCAAACAGCCCTGAACTGAATGGCTTTCCAACAACACATTTTGAGATTAAGCTAAAAGATTTTTTCAAATTGCACCAATTATTTTTGGCTTCGAGTCTTGAAGAAAGAGAACAAATGCCGGGAATGGATCCTGTTCGTGTTGAGCTGATCGTTATAGCCAGTATCTTCATTAATTATCTGGTTAAAGAATCCGGAATCAGTAAATTGTTCCAATCTTCTTTTGCACTAAAAGAGGGTGCTCTTTTTGAGTACATTGAGAAAAATACCAATCCTGCTGACAGAGATAAAACTATAGAAACAAAAAAATAAGCATGTCAAAAATTCTGATTATCGACGACGAGAAAAGTATTCGAAACACTCTAAAAGAAATTTTGAGTTACGAAGATTATGAAATAAGTCTTGCCGAAAATGGCCTTGAAGGAATTGAATTGGCCAAATCAGATGAATTTGATGTTGTTTTGTGCGATATTAAAATGCCGCAAATGGATGGAATTGAAGTTCTTGATAAGATTCAAGAACTTGGATTAGATACTCCTGTTATCATGATTTCGGGACATGGAAATATTGATACTGCAGTAGAATCCATTAAAAAAGGAGCTTTTGATTTTCTTGAGAAACCATTGGATTTGAATCGCATTTTGATCACGATTCGAAATGCCATGGACAAATCAAAATTGATTACAGAAACTAAAGTTCTGAAACGAAAAGTCGGCAAGAAATATGAAATGATTGGGGCTTCAGGAGTTCTGGAATCAGTTAATAGTATGATTGACAAAGTTGCTCCAACCGATGCAAGAGTTCTGATTACCGGTCCAAACGGAACGGGTAAAGAATTGGTCGCTCATCGTATTCACGAACAAAGTAACCGTTCAAAATGTCCGTTTGTTGAAGTAAACTGTGCTGCTATACCTTCAGAATTAATAGAAAGTGAACTTTTCGGTCACGAAAAAGGATCATTTACTTCGGCAATTAAGCAACGCAAAGGGAAATTCGAATTGGCCGACGGCGGTACTCTTTTTTTAGATGAAATTGGTGATATGAGCTTATCTGCGCAGGCAAAAGTTTTACGCGCATTACAGGAAAACAGAATTACCCGCGTTGGTGGGGATAAAGAAATAAATGTAAACGTTAGGGTTATTGCTGCGACAAATAAAAATTTAGCCGAAGAAATTGAAAATAATAATTTCCGGGAAGATTTATACCATCGACTGAGCGTTATCTTGATATCTGTTCCTCCTTTAAACGACAGAACCGAAGATATTCCACTGTTGGCAAATCATTTTATTGAGACAATTTGCGGAGAAATGGGAGTACCGCAAAAAAGTATTGATGAAGAAGCAATCAAAGAATTGCAAAAAATCAACTACACAGGGAACATACGTGAATTCAGAAATATAATTGAGCGATTGATCATTCTGGGCCAGGAAAGAATTTCAGCAGAGGATGTAAAATCCTATACCAAATCTTCAAGCTGATCATGAGAACCGAATCTGATTTTATAGGACAAAGGGAAATTCCAAAAGATGCTCTTTGGGGAATTCATTCTCTTCGGGCCAAAGAAAATTTCCCAGACCAAACAACTTTTCATAAAGAGTGGTTTATGGCCATTGGTATTGTGAAACAAGCCTGTTACCAAACTTATTCAAGCTTTTTAAAAGCGATTCAAGACAAATTTCCGAATGAAGAATTTCCTTTTCAATTGATCGAATCCAATTTAATTGAAGATTTGGAAAAAGTCTCGATAGAAATTAATGCAGGAAAACACTTTGAGCATTTTATAATCCCTGCAATTCAAGGCGGTGCCGGCACAAGCATCAACATGAATGTAAACGAAATAATTTCCAACCGGGCTCTTCTAAATGTTGGAAAACCTGCAGGTTCATACCATGATATTGATCCTTTCGAACACGCCAACGTATTTCAATCCACAAATGATGTTATTCCCACTTCTCTAAAAGTAGCATGCATTCGTCTCTTACAGGAATTGGAAGAGTCGATCAATACTCTTCGTATGGAAGTGGAAAAAACAGAAAGTAAATACAGGAATGTATTGCGTCAGGCTTATACTCAAATGCAGACTGCTGTTCCTTCCTCTTACGATAAATTATTTAGTACGTACAACAATGCTCTTTCGAGAGATTGGTGGAGAGTTTCGAAATGTTTCGAGCGAATAAAAGAAGTGAATTTAGGTGGCGGAGCCATTGGAACAGGGCTGTCGATTCCACGGTTTTTTATTATGGAAGTGGTTCCTAATCTTCAAAAATTAACCGGTTTGCCTATAACCCGATCAGAGAATTTATCGGATGCAACTGCAAACCAGGATTCTTTTGTCGAAGTTCATGCAACTCTAAAAGCTCATGCTGTGAATTTGGAGAAAATGGTTTCTGATCTCCGTTTACTGGGATCCGATTTATTTGTGAACCGGGAAGTATATTTGCCACAAAAACAGGTCGGCAGCTCCATAATGCCCGGGAAAATAAATCCGGTAATTCCTGAATTTGTAATCAGTGTTGCTCATAAAGTTTACGCTAACGATTTGATGATTAGCAATCTTTCAGGACAGGGCTGTCTGGAGTTAAATGCTTATTTACCTTCAATCGGTCATGCTTTACTTGACAGCATAAAACTACTGATTGCAGCCAACAACAGTTTGGTCAGGAATTTATTTCTGGAATTGGAAATAAAAACCAATCCTCTCGAAGAAAGTATCCTGAAAAACCCATCTGTTGCAACAGCATTATCGCCTTACATTGGCTATCATCAGGCAGCCAAGCTTGCCAAAGAAATGAAAACCAACCAAATATCAATTCGGGAAGCAAATGCCAAACTAAATTTAGTTACGGCTGAATTACTGAACAAACTAATTCAGCCGGAAGAATTGCTAAAAATGGGATTTCGAATTGGTGAAACTCTGAACAGATAACCGATTACTGTAAACTGAAGAAAATGGGAAGAGAAAGACGTCCTCATATTGGAATTTTTGGAAGAAGAAACAATGGGAAAAGTACTCTCATCAATTTTTTGGCCGGACAAGATATTGCAATCGTTTCGGATGTTGCAGGCACAACAACTGATCCGGTAAAAAAGTCTTTTGAGATTACCGGATTTGGCCCGGTTATTCTCATTGATACGGCGGGAATTGATGATACCGGTGAGTTGGGGGACAAGCGGATCACAAAAACCAATCAAATCATAAAAATCATAGATCTTGCTGTTCTTGTAATCACTCAAAATACTTTTGGTGATTTTGAATTGGGTCTTATTGATAATTTCAACAAGCAAAATATTCCTTTCATTACAATACACAACAAAGAAGACATTGAGATTTTAAATCAGCAAACAACTGATTTACTAAAACAGTACGGATCTAAAGACATTCTTCACTTTTCCAATTGCAAAGCCAATATCGAACCTATTGTTAAAAGTATTAAAATAACAATTCCCGAATCGGCCTATACTACTCCTTCCCTTTTGGGAGATTTGATCTCATACGGCGATATCATTCTTTTAATAACTCCAATTGATATTGAAGCTCCTGAAGGTAGATTGATTTTGCCGCAAGTTCAGGCAATAAGAGATATTTTGGATAATGATGCTGTGTGTATTGTTTTAAAAGAAAGGGAAGTTGATGCATTTTTACGTAAAACCGGAATTAAACCAAAGCTGGTTGTCACCGATAGTCAGGTATTTTTAAAAGCCGGAGCTTCCATTCCTTCTGATATTCCATTAACAAGTTTCAGCATCATGCTGGCACATTTCAAAGGAAATTTTAATGCTTACTTAAAAGGAACACCAAAAATATCGGAACTAGTTGATGGTGATAAGATTATACTATTGGAAAGCTGTACTCATCACAGCTCTTGTGACGATATCGGAAGAGTGAAAATTCCTCGCTGGATTTCCAACTTTACAGGTAAAAAACTGGAATTCGTGGTAATTGCCGGTTTGGATGAAATCCCGGGAGAAATAACGGATTACGCTCTTTTGATTCAATGTGGCGGCTGTATGATTACCCCAAAACAATTGGGCAATCGTCTGCAACCCGCCATAGATGCAGGAATACCTGTCACAAATTACGGAATGGCAATCGCCTACGTTCAAGGAATTTACAATCGTGCAGTTGCTCCATTTGCTAAAATTGAAGATTCAAACTCAGACTACCTATAGCGAGTTTTAGATAAAGTGATTATACTATGAAAAAATTATTTATTGCATTTCTATTCCTATCTATCAACATCTTGAACACTTACTCTCAAGAAAAAGAATTTGTACTAACAGGAATGATAGGAGGAATTCAGAACGAAACTCTGTTTCTTTATCAGGAAACCGGGGAAAATGTAATTCTTCTTGACTCTGTAATTACAAAAAACGGTGAATTTCAGTTTACAGGAAAAACAGATCATGCATTCGTTGCACAACTTGGATTATCTAAAAACAGACGGGCAAAAATTTTCATATCGCCATCCAAAATGAATCTATTGGTTCATAAAGATGAGTTTAAACACAATTTCCTGATCAAGAAACTCACGGGATCCGAAGCTCAATCCCGATACGAAGATTTTCAAGATAAACTACAGAAAAATAATCAGCAAAAATTAAAAATAGCCAATGATCTTGAATTACCGGAAGTAAATTCCGATTCAATTAAAAAGAAAATGCTGCTTGCAGAGTACAAAAGACTGAATAAATTTAAGAAAGAATATTTTCACAATTATGCATCTTCTCCGGTTGTGTCTTATTTAATTTTTCAGGAATATTTTGGCGCCAAATGCAGTTTAGACGATGTGAAAATCTACTTAAAAACTCTTAACACAGCCAACCCAAACGGAATTTATGTGCAGAATTTAAACAAACGTGTTGAAACAATTGAACAAATTTTCACCAGAAACGAATTCCCTGACTTAAGCTCCACTACACTTAAAGGGCAAGAATACAATTTTGCAGACCGGAAAGCCCAGTATTACTTATTTTATATCTGGAGAGCCTGGACTCCGGATAAAAACGAGCCTAATTATCTGGCTTTAGATCAATTACAGACCAGCTGCAAAGAAAATGGGATTGAACTGGTAAGCCTTATTCGAAATTCATCCTACAACCTGCTTCCTGTTCCAGAAACAAAAAAATGGAAGCAGTGGAGACCAACAATTGATCCCTCTCATAAATACATCGAAATAGAGAGTATAGACAACAGTGTTGACCTTATTAAGTATCTGGATCGACAATTTCACGCATTTTTAGTCAATCGAGAAGGTAAAATTATTTATCATCAGGATATTTTTGATACTGACTTACTGATATCGGAACTGACTAAGTTTGTTTCAAAGCCTTAAAGAGTTTATTTTAATTCTGATTAACTATATTTATCTGCTTGCTAACAAAAATAAACATGGATACGATACCCGTTAATTTACTGAAATTGGAAAGAAGGATAAATAGTTCCATGAATATATCCTACTGAATTAGAACAGACAGTCCGAAAGAAAACTGTTCAGATTAATTCAGTCATGAAGATGTGAAGAGGAAGGATTTTAATTATTTACGGGCTTCAAAAACATGGGAAATATTCTCTTTGTATGTTTGTACAAAGAAATAAATAGTAAAGAATGGAAAATTTCATTAAAGTTACTGATGATTTGGGAAGAGAAGTAAACATCCCTTTTCCTCCCAAAAGAATTATTTCTACGGTTCCATCCACAACCGAATTTCTATTTGATTTAGGATTGGGAGACCGTGTTATTTCCAAAACAAAATTTTGCAAATATCCCAAAGACAAGATCGCTAAACTCCCAAATATAGGAGGCACAAAAGATTTATACTTTGATAAGATTAACTTACTAGATCCGGATATAATATTTGCCAACGAAGAGGAAAACAGTAAGAATCAGATTGAAGCCTTAATGGATAAATTCACAGTTTATGTATGCAAAGTCCGCAATTACGCCGAAGCTCTCCAAAACATTCTGAATACCGGTAAAATTGTTGGAGCTGAAACCAAGGCTTTCGAAATTGCCAATCATATTCATACCGGTTTTTCGCAATTGCCAATCATGCAAAATTCGCTAAGCGTGCTTTATCTGATTTGGAAAAATCCATATATGGCAGCAGGAAAAGATACATTTATTAATTCTATGATTGATAAATGTGGTTTTAAAAATGCAATTGAAGATAACAATTCAAGGTATCCACAACTAACTGAGGAAGAAATTCAGGCACTTAATCCTGATCTAATCTTTTTATCATCGGAGCCATTTCCTTTTACGCAAAAACATATACCGGAAATCCAGAACTTATTGCCAAATACAAAAATTGAACTGGTTGATGGTGAAATGTTTTCCTGGTTTGAATCTCATCTGCTTAAAGCAGGAAAGTATTTTAAGGATTTAATTCAAAAAATAAACTCTTGACCAAAGCAAAAATCATTACAATAATTCTTACTATTTTTGTTTAGCACTTAAAATTTTTTTAATGAAACACATTGCCATATTCCCAGGTTCATTTGACCCTTTTACCGTTGGTCACGAATCAATTGTGACCAGAGCATTGCCTTTATTTGATAAAATCATCATATGTATAGGATACAATTCAGAAAAAAAACAATTTTTCCCTATTGAAAAGCGAATACAGTGGATAAAAGAGGCATTTGCGAACAATCCAAAGATTGAGGTAGAAACATTCAGCGGATTAACGGTCGAATATTGTCAGTCTAAAAATGCAAAATTTATCCTGCGAGGGCTTAGAACTGCCGCCGATTTTGAGTACGAAAGAGCCATTGCTCAGATCAATAAAAAAATGGTTTACGAATTGGAATCCATATTTCTGTTAACCACTCCTGAACATACTCCTATTACTTCCACCATTGTAAGGGATATTATCCGCCACGGTGGAAATGCCTTGCAGTTTTTACCCAAAGTGAAAGATCCTGAAGCCTATAAATACAAACAATAACCTTATGTCTAAGCTCGTAAAGATACTTGTCATTATTTTGATTCTAGCTGGTGCATGGATGCTTATTGCTCCAAATTACCTTAGAACAAGTCTTATTTATTGGTATGCAAATATTGATGACTATACCATCTTTGAAAATAAAGAAGTGTCCGTAGAAAATGGTGAAGACTGGCAGGAAGATTCAGAATATAACGAATACATCCTTGATTCGGCTGATCGGAATTATCTTGAAGACAATGAAACTGTTGCTTTTTTGGTCATTCAAAACGGCACCGTTGTATATGAAGAATATTGGGACGATTACGGAACAGAATCACTTTCCAATTTATTTTCTGCAACAAAAAGTATCGTTAGTTTACTAATTGGTATTGCTATTGATCAAGGGAAAATTAATTCTATAAATGATCCTATTGGTAAATATCTTAAAGAGTTTTCGAAAGATGAACGCGGCAACATAACCATTAAGAATCTACTTACCATGAGCTCTGGATTGGATTGGGACGAAGCATACAGCAGTCCAACATCAATTACTACAAAAGCTTACTATGGCAAAAACCTTAGAGAAGTTTCCACCAATCAGCATCTGGTTGAAAAACCCGGGGTTCGTTTCAGATATCAAAGTGGAAACACCCAACTTTTATCGTTCATTATAGAGGAAGCTACAGGCGAAACAATTGCAAAATATGCCGAACGTATGCTTTGGAAACCAATGCAGGCAACACAACCTGCTTTATGGAGTTTGGATAAAAAAGAAGGAGATGAAAAAGCATTTTGCTGCTTCAATACAAACGCCAGAGATGCTGCCCGTTTCGGACAACTGGTTTTGAATAAAGGAAAATGGAATGGAGTACAACTGGTATCGGAAGAATATATTACGGAAGCAACTAAGGCGGCTTCATATCTTTTAAATGAAGAAAAAACAGAGCCGTTAAATTTCTACGGATTTCAGTATTGGATTCTTCCTTATTCAAGGATGAATATTCCCTATATGAGAGGACATCTCGGTCAGTACATTTACAGCATTGCTGAAAAAAATACAGTTGTTGTTCGTTTAGGAAAGCAAAAGGACAAGATTAAGCAAGGTCAGATCACTTTAGATATTCCAAAGTATGTTGACATTGCCCTGAAAATAATCAAGTAAAATCATCACAAAGCATTTGCCCCAATGAGAATTCTTTTATTATTGTTTTTGTCGCTTGTCTCAATTTCTGTCTCTTTGGCAGATACTGTGCGTATTCATGGTACAAATACAAGTTATGCAGGATCAAAAATTGAGATCAAGTATCATACTGATGTATTTACCTACTCAGAAAAAACAATAACAGAATTCACTGTTCCGGCTGATGGTTCCTTTTCGGTCAATTTAGACCTCGATGAAGTTACTTTAGTATTTCTGCCTCTTGGTATTTACAAAGGATTCCTCTATTTAGAACCTGGTAAAGAGTACGAAATCAAATTACCTCCTAAAAAAGATTTATCGCCCGTTCAAAAATTAAATCCGTTTTTTGAACAGGAAGAGCTTCTTATTGGCGTGGCGAATACCCACCCAAATGATATTAACCTGTTGGTTCGCAAACTGGATGACAGGATAGATTCCTTTGTCAATCAAAACTTTAATAAAATTTACCGAAAAAAAAAGAATTCCCCAGGCATCAAATTCTCAGAAGAATTAAAACTGGAATATAAAGACATAAACAATCCTTTTTTTCAAGATTATCTGACCTATCGCCTGGGGTTTATCGAATACCTGGCATTCCCTGCTTCGTTTGCAAAAATTGAAGAAAAATATTTTGAAAATCAGGAAATAAAACTAAACAATTCTGCCTATACCAGTCTTTATAAAAAACAATACGGCAATTTCCTAACCGGATATTTTAGTCAGTTGGAAAGTGCAGGGCTTTCCAATGCCCTAAAATCAGAAAACACTTATCGTGACATCTATGAACTGATGCGGAATTATCCTGCCTATAAAAATATCCAGTTCAGGGAGTTGATTATCGCAACATCAGTTTTTGATGCATTTACAAGAAAATTCTACAGCAGAAACAAAACGATTGAAATACTATCTCAATTAAAAGAGCATAGTACAAACCAATACAATCAGGATCTGTGTGAAAATTTCATCAGAAAAATCACCCATTTGCATACCAATTACCCTGCTCCTGATTTCTCTGTTGGAAAATATCAATTGGCAAATTACAAGGGGAAATATCTGTATCTGAATTTCTGCAACACAGAAAGCTATCCTTGCCTGCAGGATTTTAAAGAAATGACAAAACTGAAAAAACAATTTGGTGAACACATCGAATTTTTAAGTATTGCCTGTGATTGGGATGTAAGCAAGTATCTCGATTTCGCATCAAAAAAAACGATTGATTGGCCAATCATCCATATAGGCGATCAACAGCATTTACTTGGGGACTATAAGGTAAAAGCCTTTCCAACTTACATTCTTATCAATCCCGAAGGCAAAATCGTTAAAGCTCCGGCACAGGGACCAAAAGAAAATATTCAATTGGAATTTATTAAGATTGCCCGGGATGCAGCAAGAAAGGCTTATAAAAAATAGGTACTAAAACACTATTAAGCCTCATTCATCACCTCTAAAATAGAAGCATAAGTATTTGCTTTAAATTCATCCAGTTGATCCGGCGAAAGCCACTTAGCTTCCTGTATGTCTTCTTCGGTTTGAGGAACCAAATTTTCTGAACCTAAGTAACTCATTTTATACCAGTAGGTTCGTTTCAATATGTGTTTGCCTTTCATCCAATAGGTGTGGTAAGTTGAATTCAATTCCTTTTCAATTTTCAAATCAGTAATACCACATTCCTCCTCTACTTCACGAACTGCAGCCTCACGAACCAACTCACCTTTTTCAACCTTCCCCTTGGGTAAATCCCATTTTTCGAGTCGGTAAATGGCCAAAATCTGCTGCTTGAAATTGAACACTTTTCCACCCGCCGCTTCGATATATTTAAAACAGGATGCAAAGTGGTCGTAAAGCTGTTCTAAATCTTCAGCAACAATAAAAATTGCATCCTTACTTTCATCTTCAGCAAACTGAAGAATAAGACCTTCTAATGACTCGTTTTCCACCCAAGCATAAACCATCCCTTCAAAATTTACACTCTCACTTTTATCTCCTAAAAAAATGATTCGATCTTTAAAAAATACTTTATACATTTGCGGTAGAATTTTAAAATGCTTCGGAAAAATACAATCAACTGAATTTCCGCTTTTTGAATTCATTTAACAATCCATAAATCCATTGAAAGAATGCAAGATACTGCTAAACAAGTCGCTGAATATTTGTTGCAAATAAAAGCAATTAAACTAGAACCAACAAACCCGTTTACTTGGGCTTCGGGATGGAAATCGCCAATTTATTGTGATAATCGCAAAACACTTTCGTATCCGGAAGTTAGAACTTACATTAAAAAAGCCTTTGCTGAGGCAGTATTGACAAAATATCCTGATGTGGAAGTAATTGCCGGCGTAGCGACAGGAGCAATTGCACTAGGTGCTTTAGTGGCCGAAGAGATGAATTTACCAATGGTTTATATCCGTTCATCGGCGAAAGCCCATGGGATGACAAACCTAATTGAAGGTGAAATTAAAGCAGGACAAAAAGTTGTAGTTATTGAGGATTTAATTTCGACTGGTGGCAGCAGTTTAAAAGCTGTTGAAGCACTGCGTGAAGCAAATTGCGAAGTGTTGGGAATGCTGGCAATATTCACTTACGGTTTTCAAACTGCAGCTGACAATTTCGCAAATGCAAACTGTAAATTAGACACATTAAGCAATTACAACGTAATGATTGATCGTGCTCAGGAAATTGGATACGTGAAAGCTGAAGATGTTGATCAGTTAAAAGAATGGAGAAAAGATCCGGCTAACTGGAGAAAATAAGCGCCGCATTTTTTATAAAAAATAATAGTCGAAAGAGAGTATTCCAATGCGAATGCCCTCTTTTGCATTCTAAAGGAGGAACAGACAAATGTCGACAACAAAAATTATTAGTGAAGTAAAAAAGATTCCCCATACAGTAGGTGATGTATATGGTTTCTTTTCCGATTTCAGAAAAATTGCCAAGGTATTCGAATTGGCTGCCAACAATCCTCAGATTCAGGAACAAATTGAAGCTCAAGCCAAGAAAAAAGTAAATTTTAAAGAATACATTGAGCATTGGGAAGCTACCGAAAACAACTGCACTTTCGTGATTAAAGGTTTTGGCGAGGCTGGTTTGGAATTTGTTGAAAAAGAAGAAAACAAAGTATTGAAAATGACCGGATATGGCAGAAGTCCTTTCGAATTCTACATTTGGATTCAACTGGTTGAAAAAGATGCTTATGACACCAGAATACGACTGACAGTGCATGCAGAATTGAATGCCATGATGAAAATGATGCTGAAAAAGAAATTGGAAAAAGGAATTGATCAATTGGCCGAAGGTCTGACCCAAATTCCTTACAATATGCTTCAAAGTATTGAATAAAGATTAATCAATCTTATGAAAGCTGTTGAAAATCTCAACAGCTTTTTTTGTACATTTCGTTTTTTTAGATAGCTTTGTTTTAAATGATTCTAAATAGAAGATATCGAATTCTTGCTTGGTTTTTATCATTGGCATTTGCATTGCCAATACTGATAAAAACACAACACGTACTGTTCCCAAATCATGAACATCACTGTCATTCCTGCACCGATAAGACTGCTTCTGTTGAGGATATTTGCGAGATATTAGCATTCGATTATTTCTACTTTACACCGGCAGGCATTACCAATATTCCTGTCTCGGCAATTTTCAAATTCGAAAATCAAAGAGTAGAATCAACCAAAAAATCGTATACCGAATCAAAGCTTTCCTATAGTTTAAGAGCTCCGCCAATTATCGTAGGTTAAATTTATTAATCTGATTGAAAGAGATCAGAAGATATACTGTGGATGAGTTTTTGAAAAGCTTATCGATTATATCTATGTATTTCAAATTTTACTACGTAAATTAATATAACTCAGAGTTATCATGATACGATATATCCTGGCAATACTATTACTATTGCCGCAATACACCTATGCCTTAGGTGAAATAAAAAACAATAAAATTTCTGGAAAAATCACCGATTTTGATAATGGAACAGCTCTTCCCGGTGTAAGTATTTTCATTCCCGAACTGCAAAAAGGAACTGTTAGTGATTCTGATGGAAACTATGCCTTAGAAAACTTGCCCAATGGCAAAATTAAAGTGCAATTTTCATTTGTCGGTTACGAAAGTTCAATCAACACCATATCAATAACAAAAGAAAATACAGAACTAAACATTAGCATGCAGTTCACTTCGGTCACTACTCAGGACATTGTTGTTTCGGGGGGGTTTCCTTCTGCACAACACGAAAATGCAATTAAAATTTCGGTGCTTGCACAAGAAGATCTTAAAAGACTGTCGACACCTTCCTTGGGAGAAAAATTAGCAAGTATTCCCGGAGTTGATGTAATCTCCCGGAGTCCAGGAGTCAGCACTCCCGTAATTCGTGGTCTTTCCCTAAATAATATTCTTTTTCTAAACAATGGAGTTCGTTTGGAAAACTTTCAATTCTCAACTGATCATCCATTTTTAATTAACGAAGAAGGAGCTGATCATATCGAAGTAATTAAAGGTCCTGCATCTTTACTTTACGGATCGGATGCCATGGGAGGTGTAATCAATATCGTACGGGAGAAACCTGCACCTGCCAATAGTTTAAAGGCAGATATCTCAAGTGAATACCACAGCGTAACTCAGGGATTGGCAACAACTGTTGGAGTAAAAGCTTCTCAAAAAGATTGGTTCTGGATGCTGCGCGCCAACAAACAATCTCACAAAGATTACAAAGATGGCAATGGTGAATACGTTCCCAATACCCGCTTCAACTCAGATGGATTGCAGTTAGGCATGGGAATGGTTAAAGATTTTGGAAGTTTTAAAATTTACTACGATTACCTGCAGCCCAAACTTGGCATGACCAATGAGGAGTCAATAGATTTAGTGAATGCAGGGAACCGAAAAAATAATCGTTGGTACCAAAACCTGACTCAACATTTAATTTCATCGAGGAACAAATTGTTTTTGGGAAACTATAAATTAGAATTGAATGCAGCTTATCAATTCAACCAACGAAGATTGAACGGAAACCCTGAATCAACTGTTTTCCGATTGGTGGATATGGATTTAAATACCTTTACATATGATAGTAAATTATATTTCCCAAGCTCTGAAACAACCGAATTCCTTATCGGAATTCAGGGAATGCATCAATCCAATACCAATCACGAAGCACCAAATCATATCATTCCAAACGCTCAAATTGATGATTTCTCGACATTTGCTCTTTTAAAGAAGGAGATTAATACTGTAGGAATTCAATTAGGACTAAGATATGATCACCGGTCATTATATGTTCCCGAACAAGAGGCCGGCGGACATTCACATGCTGAACCGGGAGTACATGATGACCATGAAGAAGAAACAGTTCACATCAACCGACAATTTGACAATCTAAATGCATCAGTGGGAGCAACATTTCATCTGTCAGAAAAATTACTTATGCGAACAAACTTTGCGACCGGTTATCGGGTACCAAATTTAGCAGAACTAACTCAACATGGCCTACACGGAAACCGATTTGAGGAAGGAAATGCAAATCTTGATCCACAAAAAAGTCTGGAATCCGATTTGGGAATTCATTACCATACTCGTAATCACAATATCGATTTTTCTGTTTTTTACAACAAGATTTATGATTATATGTATTTGGCACCGACCGATGAACCTGCTCCCGAAGGAACAGGCTTTGTATATTCTTATTCACAACAGGATGCCAAATTATATGGCGGAGAACTTGCAATAAATGCAGCTCCAGCTTCCTTTATGAAATTTCATACCGACTATGCCATGGTAATTGCAAAACAAGATAATGGAGAACGCTTACCATTTATTCCTCAGCACAAGCTAAATACTTCTGTTCGATTATTTGCTAAAGGAAATGAAGTTTTCGATGCTCCTTTTATCAGCTTAAGCTGGAAACATTCTTTCGGGCAAAAACATCCAGCTAAATTCGAAAGCAAAACATCTGCTTATGATTTAATCGCCATTCAAACCGGTACAGATATTAAATTAGGCAAATACCAAACAAGTTTACTATTTAGCGTAAATAATATTTTCAACGAGGTTTACATAGATCATTTATCAAGCTTAAAAGCATTAAACTTCTATAATCCAGGAAGAAATGCCAGTGTAAAATTTACTGTTCATTTTTAGAATAAAAATAAGAGGTGAGCTAATGAATAAAGTTCACCTCTTTAAAATTATAAATCCGCTCTGTACCATTAGCCTTAATTCGCAGCTGCCCATACTCTGTGATGCCAACAATTTGTCCCTCAAACGCACCATTTTCATCCGAAAACCGGTGCATTTCACTCATCCAATACATAGATTGCAGATAATCCTTTTCCAGCAGGTCTGACTTTTGATCCACCAACTGAAAATAACGATTTTCAATGCAGGCTAACAATTTTGTCAGTTCTTCGTCCAAATTGTATTCTTTATTGGTACAAATTGCCAGTGAAGTTGGATTTGGCGCATCTGATACAAATTCTAACTGATTAATATTTAAACCTAAACCACAAATACTGTGACTTAAGGCTGATCCCATAATGGAATGTTCTATTAATATGCCGGCAATCTTCTCATTTCCAACATAAATATCATTAGGCCATTTTATAGAAACATTCTTTAAATATCCACTCAAATAATCGTAAACACCCAAAGAAATAACCATAGAAATTTGGAATTGATGTGGTATTGGTAGAAATTCCGGTGTAAGAATGATACTTATGGTAAGGTTTTTGCCTTCTTCACTTTCCCAAATATTTGCACGCTGTCCTCGGCCTTTTGTCTGACTTAATGTCAAAACGACAGTTCCAGCTGACGGTTTTTGAGTTTTTATCAACTCCAAAGCAAAATCATTTGTTGAATGCATTTCGTTTTTGCGAATTAATAAATGGGGAGAAAATAAACATCTGTTCATGAATGAAAATTATTAGTTTCAACGAGACAATACTGTTCTGTTAACAATTGATATTTTGGTAATCTTTGGTGAAATTAATCATTACCTTGCATAATGAAAGACAAATGTAAAACTTTGAATTCGCTTAATCACTCTTGAAAACTAGGGATACAAGAATCATTTAACAGACATTACAATCGATTAAAACGAAATAAAAAGCAAGATCAATAAAAATAAATGACTGGTTTCTATTGAATTAGATACGAATTAAAGATTTTAAAAGCTTATTTCAATCAAATTGAAAAACAAATTTTATTCATTTGAAAAAAAATTATCTTTGTAATTAAAATAGTAATAATGGCAGAAAAACAAGGAAATACAACAGAAGAACTCGTTGAGTCCTTAATTGAGGGATTGCAAAAAAATAAAGCAGTAGAAATTGTTAAGATTGACTTAAGAAATATTGATAGTTCCGTTTGCAAGTATTTCCTTATTTGCCATGGAACATCATCCACTCACGTAAACGGAATCGCCGCATCGGCAGAAGAATATGTGAGAGAAAAAATCAATGAAAAATTATGGCGAATAGAAGGATATCAAAATTCTCAATGGATTTTATTGGATTATGCTGATGTAGTAGTTCATATTTTTCAAAAAGAATACAGAGATTTTTATCGACTTGAAAGTTTATGGGCAGATGCTGCTGTAACTAAAATTCAGAATGCTTAGCCAATACAATAACCTTTAACTAAAAAGAATGGCAGAAAATAATGATCAAAATAAATCTCCTTACCAAAAAGGAAAGAATGGCAACAGTATGCTTAAACCCCCAAAATTTAACGCATACTGGGTTTACGGATTAATTGCCGTAGCATTTATTGCTCTTAATCTTCTAAACATTGGCCAAAAACCACAGGAAACCAGCTGGCAAAAGGTGAAAAATGATATGATTCGCAACTCTGATGTTGAACGAATTGTTGTGATCCGGAATCTTCTTGCTGTGAATGTTTATCTTAAACAGGAAAGTCTGGACAAATATCCAGCTCTTTTCGAAAGTAGTTTTGATTCTCCTTCAAAAACAGGTCCGCATTATACTTTCCCAATTGGTTCTATTGAGCAATTTGCTGATCAATTAGAAAGTGCTCAGGAAGGGGTTTCTGATTTAAACCGGATTGAACCTGAGTATACAACTCAAGAAAATTATTTCGGTGATTTTATTGGATGGATACTTCCATTTGCCTTAATTATTGGTATTTGGTTTTATGTGTTCCGCCGGATGAGTAAAGGTGCCGGCGGAGGTGGCGGAGGTGGTAACATCTTTAATGTTGGTAAATCGAAAGCCAAAGTATTCGATAAGGAATCTAACATTAGCATCAATTTTAAAGATGTTGCAGGCTTAGCGGAAGCAAAACAGGAAGTGGAAGAAATTGTTGAATTTCTTAAACATCCGCAAAGATACACCAAATTGGGAGGTAAAATCCCTAAAGGAGCTCTACTTGTAGGACCTCCTGGAACTGGTAAAACCTTATTGGCAAAAGCCGTTGCAGGTGAAGCAAATGTTCCTTTCTTTAGCATGTCGGGTTCCGATTTTGTGGAGATGTTTGTTGGTGTTGGAGCGAGTCGTGTTCGTGATTTGTTTAAGCAGGCAAAAGAAAAATCGCCTTGTATTGTATTTATCGATGAGATAGATGCAATTGGTAGAGCACGTGGTAAAAATCCTAACATGGGTTCGAACGACGAACGTGAAAATACATTGAATCAGCTGCTAACTGAAATGGATGGTTTTGACACCAATTCAGGTGTAATTATTTTAGCCGCAACCAACCGCGCTGATATTTTGGACCGCGCCTTGATGCGTGCAGGTCGTTTCGATCGTCAGATTCATGTTGAACTGCCTGATTTAAATGAACGCAGAGAAATTTTTGGTGTTCACTTACGTCCTCTAAAATTAGATCCAAATCTTGATAAGGAATTTTTGGCCAAGCAAACTCCGGGGTTCTCGGGTGCTGATATTGCAAATGTGTGTAATGAATCAGCTTTGATTGCGGCAAGGAAAAAGAAAGAAATTATTGAGAAACAAGATTTCTTAGATGCAATTGACCGTATTATTGGTGGATTGGAAAAGAAAAATAAAATCATATCACTTCAGGAAAAGAAGACCATTGCTTATCACGAAGCTGGTCATGCCACTATTTCCTGGATACTGGAACATGCTCATCCTTTAGTGAAAGTAACAATTGTGCCACGTGGAAAAGCCTTGGGTGCAGCTTGGTATTTACCTGAAGAAAGAAGCATTACAACCAAAGAACAAATGCTGGACGAAATGTGTTCTACATTGGGTGGACGTGCTGCGGAAGAAATAACTTTTGCTAAAATTTCAACTGGTGCTCAAAACGATTTGGAAAAAGTAACCAAGCAAGCAATGGCGATGGTTTCAATATTCGGTATGAGTGAGAAAGTGGGAAATGTTAGTTATTACGACTCATCAGGACAATCAGATTATGGGTTTTCAAAACCATACAGTGAGAAAACTGCTGAACTAATTGATTCTGAAATTAAAATCTTAATCGAAACAAGTTACAAAAGAGCCAAACAAGTTCTTTTAGACAATATGTCGAAACACAAAAAACTTGCAGAATTACTTTTGGAACGTGAAGTTATCTTCAGTGAAGATTTAGAAGCAATTTTTGGCAAACGAAAATTTGGAGAGCCTCAAGGTTTAGGTGAAAAGAAAATTACTCCAACTACTGAAGCTGAAAACACAACTAAAGACAATGAAAGTCAGGCTGTTTAATCAGTCCTTACCATCATAACTTAAATTGCTAAATTATTGAGGAAACTCAATAATTTAGCTTTTTTTTAACCTCTTTTTTTCTTATCCACTCCTAAAAGATTCGCTTAAGATACCCGATTGTAATAAGTGCTGAAAAAACACTATTTTTGGGATCGAATAATTACAAAAGCAAAATCTGCAGGTTAGGGTCAGATTCAACTATATAAAATATATCAAGTGGGGAACTTTATCAAGAGAACATTATCAGCTGCAATTTTTGCAATTGTTTTAATAGCGGGAATTACCCTGCACCCAATTGGCTTTTTAGTCGTTTTTCTTGGAATTACCCTATTAGGTACTTTTGAATTTTACAAATTGGCTAAAAAAGCAAACAGCACACCACAATGTTATACTGGTATGTTTGCTGCTGGAATATTATTTTTAGCCTGTTTCGCGAACACTTACTTAAACAACTCTGGTATTTTTCTTTTGTTCGCAGTAACGGTTGTGATGATCCCCATTATTGAATTGTACCGAAAAAAAGAAAATCCATTTGTGAATATCGCATTTACATTGTTGGGTTTACTATATGTGGCACTACCCTTCTCATTATTGAATTATATGGTTTTTCCATTTAATAGTCACCAATTTCATTACGAAATAATTCTGGGTGTTTTTGTGATGATTTGGGCGAATGATACAGGAGCTTATTTAGTAGGTGTTAATTTTGGAAAACACAGACTTTTTGAGCGCATTTCGCCGAAAAAATCATGGGAAGGAAGCATTGGCGGTGCAATTATAACACTGGGAATTGCTTGGTTATACTCCAATTACTCCAACGACTTAACTCTGATTCAATGGTTGGTAACCGGAGTAATCGTTGTTGTTTTCGGATCAATTGGTGATTTAGTCGAATCTCTTTTCAAGCGGAGTATCAACATTAAAGATTCAGGAAATATCCTGCCTGGACACGGTGGCATTCTTGATCGCTTTGATGCCATTTTGTTAGTATCTCCTATGGTTTTTGTATTCTTGCAAACAATCAAAGAATTTTTTCATTAAATTTGCCAAAATTTAAATTCAAAATATGACAATTCACAAGGAAGGATTCGGAATTATTGCAGTATTTTTTATCGCTATTGCAGTTATAGATGCAATACTGTTTTTCACCATTGGTTCCGGACTTTTATTCGATATCTTCTTAGCGGTAAGCATCGCATTTTTCTTGTTGGTTGTATCTTTTTTCAGGGTTCCTAAACGTACCCCTGTTATTGGAGATAATTTGATTATTGCTCCTGCAGATGGAAAAGTGGTTGTGATAGAAGAAACAGAAGAATCGGAGTATTTTAAAGATAGAAGACTTCAGGTTTCTATCTTTATGTCACCCTTAAACGTTCATATTAACTGGTATCCTGTACAAGGATTGATAAAATATTGCAAACACCATAGTGGCTTATTCTTAAAAGCCTGGTTGCCTAAATCTTCTACCGAAAACGAAAGAACTACAATCGTAATCGAGAAAGACAAGAACATCACCATTTTAATGAGACAAATTGCCGGTGCTGTTGCCCGTAGAATCGTGTCTTACTCGGTAGAAGGCGAAAAAGTAGAGCAATGTGAGCAGGAAGGATTCATTAAATTTGGTTCAAGAGTTGATCTTTACCTTCCCTTGGGAACAAAAATTGATGTGAAATTAAACCAGAAAGTAACTGGTTCTCAAACTATCATTGGCCGTTTCTCCGATTAAATTAACAGTAACATATCCTTATCGCGAATAATATTTCAGGTCTGATCTGTAAAAAGTCGTAACTTCACGTTTGCGAACTTTTAACCAATATATCATGACAAAAATTATTCAGTTTACAGCCATCGCCCTAATTTGCATACAAAGCTCTGCAAGTTTTGGACAGCAAACAGATGTTCCCGCGTTTCTCAGCCCGGAACTTGAATTTGTTTGGGAAAGTGAAAACACTCTTGAAGTTCCTGAATCGGTATTTTTCGATGCTGACAATTCCTGCATATATGTTTCGAATATAAAAGGAACGCCCAGCAATCAGGATGGTAATGGATACATTTCCAAGCTTAACCTAAAAGGTGAAATTACTACACACAAATGGATTACCGGACTTGACGCTCCTAAAGGAATGGCCAAATACGGCAATTTCCTTTTTGTTAGTGATATTAACGATTTGGCAGTAATTGATATTGCAAAAGGTGAAATTGTAAAGAAATATCCTGCCCCAACGGCCATTTTTCTAAATGATGTTGCAGTAAATCCTAAAACCGGAACTGTTTATGTTTCCGATAATATGACAGGGAGTATTCACCGTCTGAAAAATGGAAATTTTACAGTCTGGTTAAAAGACGATCAACTGGATCATGTAAACGGCTTAACCTTTAAGGATGATTATCTTTGTGCCGGTGTTCTCAACAAAATTATTAAAATTGAGACAGACACTAAATCGATTAAAACTCTTGCTGATAACACAGGAAGCATAGATGGATTGATAAGTATTGATGACAACACCTGGATAATATCAGATTGGGTGGGCAACATACAGATGATTAAATCGGGAAAAGCTAAAAAGCTGCTAAGCTCGGCCGAACAGCAAATAAACGCAGCCGATTTAGGCTATATTCCCGAACAAAAAATAATTTTAGTTCCTACATTTCATAACAATAGGGTAATTGCCTATCAGTTAAAAAAATAATTTTATGGATTTACACATTAAAAATCAACTCTTTGTGGTTTGTGGCGCCACATCGGGATTCGGGAGTGCCGTATTAAAAAATTTAGTCGCTGATGGTGCTAATGTAATTGCCATTGCCCGCGGACAAGAGAAACTGGATGAATTGCAACATTCCAATCCAGATCAAATAGAAAGCTTTTGCGGTGATATCACTCAATCGGAAACCGTCCGTCTGTTATTGGAAAAAATAGGCAATAGAAAGCTCTCTGGTGCTTTTGTAAATGCCGGCGGTCCACCGGCAATGAAAACCTTGGAGACAAAACTTGACGATTGGGATAATGCCTATCATCAGCTATTGCGTTGGAAAGTAGAATTGACCCAGACTCTTGTTCCTTTGATGATGAAAGAAGGTTACGGAAGAATGGTTTTTTTAGAAAGTTCGTCGGTAAAACAACCCATTGATAATTTGGTATTGAGTACCTCACTGCGTCTTTCGGTTGTTGGTTTTGTAAAAACCCTTTCGCAGGAAATTGCCGAATCGGGAGTAACACTAAACATTGTTGGCCCGGGATATCATGAAACACCTGCCATTAATAGATTATTAGAGAAAAAAGCTGAACAGGAAAATATCACTTCACAGGAAGCTAAAGATAAAATTGCCTCGGGCATCAGAATGAAACGAATGGGAAATCCTGAAGATTTGGGTCAACTGGCCGCTTGGTTGCTTTCTCCTTCCTCAGGCTACATCACCGGGCAAACCATCAGCGTTGACGGCGGACAAATATTAGGAATTCACGGATAAAAACAAACCCCAAAGAATAAAATTCTTTGGGGTTATTATTTTTTCCTTCGTATGTTATTTCCATATCCCAAGGGGAAAATTTAATGTACTACATTAGCAACAATACTAGACAGCCAGACAATCAAAACTGACAAAACCAAAATAAAGAGTAATTCTTGAAATTGCATAACATAGGGTGTTCTTTTAACACAGGTTATGCTGAATTCCCGCAAACAACATATGGAATTCCAACACTTACATTTTCATTTCCTTGGTCTACATTCAGATTCCCAAAAGAAACATTTACGATCCCTTTATCAACATTCAAATTCCCGGAAGCAACATTGGAAGTGTTTTGACTTACATTTTCGCTCCCGAAGACTACAATCACATTCCCCACAGCTGCAATTCTTACTCATTCATGCAAAATTGACAGTGTGCGTTGCATGTTAGGTCAGGTAAAATCAACATCATATAATGTAGTCAGTAAAATTTTTCTTATCTCTTTCTGCGAAACCACGATCGAACTTTCCTTTTCTGAATAGAAAATTTCAGTTTGGTTATTTTAAAGTATTTATTTGTTCTTCCAACTAATTTTTCTTTGAATGTTAAGCGTTCGGAGAGAATGAACCCATTCAGTATTTTGGAAAATTCGGGCGTACGCAAATAACCATAGGATTTATGAGGATTAGCGACACCATTTATTTCATAGTTGTTTACAACTAAAAAATCGACAGGTTTTACGCCAAATTTATTCTCAGAAAAATCATCAGCCAATTCATAGTTTAAAGCTACTTTATCCAAAATATCAGAAAAGTTGTACCAATTGTTCTTAACACCTTCAGGTGTAATCATGAAACTTTGTCCGTTTAATTTTTGCCTTTGTTCTGCGGCAATTTTACTAACAACTATTGGCAAACCCAGAGGAGAACCAATGGAAATTAAAGTATGAATCTTAATTTGATCAGCTAAAAAAGTCAGAACATCAAAAGCCACTATCGATCCCATTGAATGAGCGATCAACATGATATTATCCTTCTGATATTTTTCGAGTACTTTTAATAATCTCTCTCTTATCAGATCTTTTATTTTGGTGGTGGATGCTGCTTCTACAGTAGTTTCCTCTTTGTAGTAAGTCTCCAGATCTGTAAAGTAATTACTTAAAATACTGTCCGTTATAAAAGAATAATTTAAAGAGAAGTCTTCGTTTAGGAAAATCCGGTTTAGTTGCCGGTTCAAAAATCCAATGATCTTTTTTCTTGTATCATGATTTTCGGGCAAGAGCTCTTTGCTTGGTTTTGCATAAATTTCATCCAGGTAATAAGGACTTTCTTTATCTTTTTCGAACTGATTTAACGGTTTATCGTGCAGAATATCGGCCCAATAAACCATTTCATGTTTTGGTAAATCAGTTTTGTAATTGTTGTTTTTTAAGCCTTCAATCATGGCTCGTTCCCACCAACGTTCCAATAAGTCCTTAGGTGGTTTATTGCCTAAACCATGAATTTGGATAATAACATTTGCCATGCGTTATTGTAATTCTATTAAAATGATTGTAAGTCTTATCTAATCAAAAGCATAAGACAAGGAAAATACGTTGGAATATTTAGCTATTGACTGATCTCCAATATCCGTTAAGGCATAATCCAATCTGAAATTTTTATAACGAATCCCCAAACCTAAATTGGGTTGAAAAGTCCACGACTTAGTTTGGTCAAAATCGGTTTCTTCCTGAAAATTACTTAGTCCGGCACGAAGAAATATAAACTGTTTGTAGGAAGCTTCCAAACCAAAGTGAGGATCGATACTGATTGGATCTCCCTGAATCAAAACATTTCTCTGTCCGTCGAAAGTCATATCCATATCGAGCTCCGTTAACAATGAAAATTTGTCTGAAATGGTAAATTCCCGGCTTACTGCAAGAATCAATCTTGGCAAAGTAATTTCCGTAGAATTCTCAGGTATTTCGTTGCCTGTTAGTTCAAACACTTTTTCAAGATCTCCGGTTTTAAACACCCATGCATTAAAAGTGCTTGTGGCATCTCTAAGAACAGCCCCCATTCGCCATTTCCCTTTTCGGTATGTTCCTGCAATATCAAATCCAAAGCCGTAAGCCGAAGCAAAATCACCAGTGTGCCGATAAATTAATTTCAGATTTCCACCTATGCTCAATCCTTCTATTTCTGTTTTTCGGGAATATGAAAAAAGAAATGCATAATCGGCTGCCGAGAAGGTCGTTACCAAATCGTAGCGGATGTTTCCATCTTTGTCAATTAATTCCAGTGTATTCGGAATATCATCAACCCCGTAACGCAGCAAACTTAAACCAACCGCACTTTTCTCATTTATTTTCATGCCAAAACCCAAATAATCGTATGCTGATAAGCCTCCGAAATATTCGGCATGCATCGCCGAAACATCAAACTTTGTTCTTAACTCCACTAAATTAGCAGGATTCCAATAAGACGATTCAACATCATTTTGAGAAGCAATGGTGGCATTTCCCATTCCAAAAGATCTTGCACCTACTCCAATAGACAGAAATTCATTACTATATGTTGGAGCTGAAGTCTGTCCGAATGCAAGCTCAGCAAGACATAAGCAAATAAAAAATGCAATAATTCTGGACATATAGTTAATTTTCATTGACAGGTAAAAATACTATGCTTTTTTTAAACTTATGCATCGAAGCAAAAGAAATCATAAGTTTCGAAAAAATCCATTATTTTTGTGGCGTACCATACAAAATCAAAATTCATGTCAGAAGCAAAAGGGATTATCAAACACATTCCAAATTCAATTACTTGTTTAAACTTACTATCAGGATGCACTGCGAGCCTTATGGCGATGGAAGGCTATTTAGTAAATGCCGCTTTTCTGATTCTTTTAGCTGCTGTATTCGACTTTTTTGACGGCTTAGCGGCCCGAGTGCTTAAAGCTTATTCTCCTATGGGCAAGGAACTAGACTCACTTGCCGACATGGTTAGTTTTGGTTTTGCTCCGGGGGTTATTGCTTTGGCTTATTTAAAAAATGCTGTTTTAGGCAGTCCTTCTGCCGATTTTGTGCCCGCAGAATTAAGTTATCCGCAAATTGCTCTCTTGTTATCGGCATTTATTATCCCAATATTTTCAGCCCTGCGATTGGCTAAATTTAATATTGACACCCGGCAAACTTCCTCATTTATTGGTGTACCAACTCCGGCAAATGCAATGTTTTGGGCCTCGCTTCCATTGGTGCTATTCTATGGAAATTATCCATTAATTGAGGAATGGCTTTCAAACGAATTCGTTATTATCGGAGCTATCCTTATAACATCATTTTTATTGGTAACAGAAATCCCAATGTTTGCCCTTAAAGTAAAAAGCTTAGCCTGGAAAGAAAATAAAATCCGCTACCTATTTCTGATTACCTTACTTGTTCTTGCTATTCTTTTAAAATCGCTGGTGATTCCAATGATTCTGTTTGTTTACATTATCTTCTCGTTGATTAACAACCTGATCAGTAAAAAATAAACAACTGCTTTTGGCAGTTATAAGGTAAAAAGAAGAGGGTGTTCAAAAATGGATGCCCTCTTTTCTTATTTTTTGATTGGTACTATTTTCGATTCATTACCTCATTCTGTTTCAAAATGGCTTCCTTATGAATCATTCGCAGTAGTTGCGCAACGAATGGCTCAGATAAACCTAAGGATTTCCCCAATTCAATTCCTTTTTCACGCACCTTTTCCCATCGTTGAAGCTGAAGAATTGTCATATTCTTCTCTGCCTTGTATTTCCCAATCCCCTCAACAATATTCATTCGCTGGGCAAGTAATTCTATCAACTGCGAATCCACCGAATCTATTTGATCGCGGTACTTTTCAAGCCGGTTCTCTTCAATATCTTCAACAGAAGGCAATCGGCAAATCAACTTTCTTAAAACTTGATTTAAATCTGAAGGAGTTAATTGTCGCTCCTGATCACTTATCCCTTCAGCTGCATTAAAATGGCTTTCAAACATCAATCCATCCATATTCAGATCCATTGCCTTTTGTGCCATTTCCTGCACATATTTATTTGCTCCGGCGATATGACTAGGATCGCAGATAATAGGAAGGTTATGAAATCGTGATTTTAATTCGATAGGAATTTCCCATTTTGGAATATTATGAAGCCTCGTTTTCTCGAAAGGGTAAAATCCTCTGTGAATTGCAGCCAATCTGGAAATACCAGCTTTATTAATGGTTTCCAAAGCTTCAATCCATAAATTAATATCAGGGTTTATTGGATTCTTTACCATAACAGGAACACTCATTCCTTGAAGAGCACTGGCCAGTTCCTGAACGGAAAATGGGTTGGATGTAGTTCTGGCGCCAATCCATAATATATCAACATTGTGCCTTAAACACATTTCCACATGCTTTGGCGATGCAACCTCCACCATAGTAAGCAAACCAGTTTCGAGCTTAACCTGATTCAGCCATTGCAGAATATCCAAACCACGGTCACCAAAAGACTTTGCAGTTGTCTGTGGTTTCCATGCTCCGGCCTTAAAAATCTTTACCTGTTCTACTTTTTTTAATTCTCTGGCAGTACTCAATAATTGTTCCTCCGACTCTACTATCGAAGGACCACTTATCACTATTGGTCTTGTATCCAACTTCTTAAACCAAGTATTCATTGGTTTACAATTCTCCAATCCGCTCATATCTTCATTTTAAGACTGTCTAATACCAAAACTGATATTAGTCACACAAAAATACACTTTTAAATGACATCGGGAAATGTGCGCAATTAGAATTGGCATCCTAAAACAGGATGCCAATCAAATAATTATTATTCTTTTTCTATTTGAGTTTTCAATTTCTTAAGTGCAAACCGAATGGTTTTGTAACAAATAAAAATCAAAAGTGGCCAGGTTAACAGCCATATTATAGATGATGTGTACATGTCTTACGATTTAAATTAATACAAATGATCTTCCGAACTGATTTCCTGAGCATCAATCTTTTTACTATTCATAGCTCGCCATGCCCAAACAATATAGGCAATTACAAAAGGAACCATCAAAGAAACATAACTCATCGCTGTTAATGTATAGTGCGACGATGATGCATTCTGAATGGTTAATGATGATTGCAAATCAGCCAAAGAAGGATAAAATGAAGTGTTATTTAATCCTGCCAAAAGAAATAAGGAGAAAACTACAAAAACTGTTCCTCCGCCGGCAAACCAGATTCCTTTTGTGTATTTTTCAAGCAAATAAGATTTTGCCAATCCAAACAATACTCCTACTACACCTGCTAAAAATAAAACGGCCACAACAGGCATAGCGATAAGATTATGAAGATATTTAAAGGACTCCATACTTACGATACTTGTTTGTGGATCGACAGCAAATCCATTTATTATCAACAAACGAACAGCGAAAAACAGAAAAAATACCAGGAATGGAATTCCTGAAACCAGCAATTGCTTTTTTGACCGGGCAAATATTTGATCATTTTCTATACTGTTCATAAAATAAAGACTTCCCAATACTCTTGCCAGAAAAAAGACTGTTAATCCCAAGGCTACATTGTGTAAATTAAGTACTGCCTCCAATCCACCGTAAGGTGTTGCCCATTTGGATTGATTGAAATCATTAACTGTAAACTCCGCTCCATTAAAAAAGGTTCCAACGGCTGTTCCAATAAGTATGGTTCCCAATAATCCGTTAATAAACAAGAAAGCCTCGAAAGTTTTAGCTCCCCAAACATTATTGGGTTTACTTCTAAATTCGTAAGCTACGGCCTGAATGATAAAACAAAAAAGAATTGCCATCCAAACCCAATAGGCACCTCCAAACGAGGTAGAATAAAACAGAGGAAAAGATGCAAACATGGCACCACCAAAAGTTACCAAGGTTGTGAAAGTGAATTCCCATTTCCTACCCAGTGCATTAACTACCATGGTTCTTTCCAATTCTGATTTTCCTATTCGATAGATTAGCGTCTGTCCTCCCTGAACAAACATCAGAAATACCAGCAAACTACCTAGTAATGAATCAATAATCCACCAATACTGCTGCAATGCTAAATGCGATAAATTTTCAAACATGATTAGTTTCCTCCGTGATTAGGTCCGATTTTAATTTGCTTTAACATGATTTTGATTTCTGCAATCAATAGTCCGGTAAATACAAGCAAGAAAAGGAAGAATGTAATTATTACAGACATACTATCAATACTTGAAACTGCGGCCATTGTAGGCATCAAATCCTGAATCACCCATGGCTGGCGTCCCATCTCGGCCAGAATCCACCCACACTCAGAAGCTAAATATGCCAGCGGAATACTCCAAATCGCCATACGTAAAAACCATTTTTTATTAACTACGTTTCCTTTATAGATATATACCAAACACAATACAAACAACAAAATAAAATACATTCCCAGTCCAACCATAATATGGAAACTGTAAAAGGATATTGAAACCGGAGGAACCACTTCATACGGATCAGAAAAATAACCGTACCCAAAATATTTAAAATTAGCTTTCAGCTCTTTTTCAGCTTCGTTTGCACCAACTGTATCATCAATTTTCTTCGCCGCTTTATACGCTTTTAACGCGGCAATGGCTTTGCGCCCCATTTCCATCTTTTCAGTTACAGGCGGATGAACTTCACCATCGTTATCGGTATATCCTTTAATGATATCATTCACTCCGGGAACAAAAGCATTTCCATCCAGATAAGCCATATAAGAAAGCATGTTTGGAATTTCAATTTTAAAATTAAAATCCTTCATATTTTCATTGGTTCCATCTCCTTCACTTGTTGACATAATTCCCAATGCAACCAAACCAGCTCCTTTCGATCCATTATACAAACCCTCAAAAGCAGCAAATTTCATTGGTTGATCGCGAACAATTTCTCTCGCCGAATTATCGCCGGTCATAACCGTAAATAAAGAGGTAAGCAATCCAAAAACAGCAGCCACAACAATACTTCTTTTTGCAAAAACCACATTCGTTTTTTTCAAAATATACCAGGCACTTACACCTATCACGAAAACTGACGCAAGAATATAAGCTGAAGAAATTGTATGCAAAAATTTATTAACCGCGGTTGGTGAAAACAGGACATCCCAAAAGTTATCCATTTCGTTGCGTGCCGTGTCCGGATTAAATTTCATCCCAACAGGATTCTGCATCCAGCCATTGGCAACTAAAATCCACAAAGCAGACAGATTGGAACCAATTGCAACTAACCATGTAGAAATTAAATGAAACTTTTTACTTACTTTATTCCAGCCAAAAAACATCACTGCAATAAATGTAGATTCCATAAAAAAGGCCATAATTCCTTCTATAGCAAGAGGTGCTCCAAATATATCACCCACGAACCATGAATAATTCGACCAATTGGTACCAAACTCAAATTCAAGAATAATTCCTGTTGCAACACCAATCGCAAAATTAATTCCAAAAAGAGTCATCCAAAACTTGGTAATCTTTTTCCATGCCGGATCATTGGTTTTCACATAAATGGTTTCCATGATAGCAATAATGAAAGCCATACCTAACGTTAAAGGGACAAAAATCCAGTGATACATCGCAGTAAGTGCAAACTGCGCCCTGGACCAATCCACTAAAGAAAGATCTAAATTTTCGATCATTTTATTGATTTTTTAGGATTAGTTAATTGATCAATCACATAATCACTACGCTCCTGATCGCTGTCATATTTTGTTTTTAAGAAATTTGGAAAGAATAACAACTTTAAAATAAAAAACATAACAAATAGCTTTATCAAAATAATAAGCCAAAGCTGACGACTCCATTTACTTTGATTTCGAAAACCTTCATAATAGAATTCCCAAATAGTTTTTGGCAATTTCACTAATCTGTTGAGGACATTATTCATTGTAATAAGAACTAATGTATTTTATTCTTTGATATTTATTTTGAAATAATAAAAGACTAAGACCTCTTATACTGTTTATCAAAATATCTTACAAAGGTAAGCTTATTTGAGAGCCATTAACTAAATTGTTTATAGATAGATTTTATGTAGCCATATAGAAAATCAATAAATATTTAATTTACAATTAGTTGAAACACCAGCCACCAAACTAAACACCTTCAAACATACTGATTTTAAAGGTATCCGATAATTTACTGCCTCTTGTAATAAATTCCAGTGTTTTATCTCACAAAACATTAGAAACTTAAAAAGAAAGTGTTAAAATTCATATTATCAAGCCATTACACTTCAACAACTCAAAAGAATGATAAAAACACATTGAGATCTGTTTATTAGCTTCTCTATTTGACAGGTCATTACAAATGAAAATATTTATTTATATTTGAGTTAGTTCGTAATCGTTTGTAAAGCATAATACAATTAAACAAACATAGGACAAAAGCCCTGTTAATAAGGAATCTATCTCCTTATTTAGAATTGTTTTAAAAAGTATTTTCAGCTCTTATTTCAATTACTCCCATTTGATAAAATGGACGTACTTAAATAGAAAACTAACCTAATTGCATAATGAAAGAAGAAACATCAAACAACAGCAGACGAAAGTTCCTTAAAAGCGTTGGACTTACCGTTGGCGCAGCAGGTGTTGTTAGTGGATTTTCTCTTCTTGGTGCGGCTAAAGCTGCAGCACAAGAACCTGGAGAAACAGTAAATCTGTTAACACAAGATGGACAACTCGTTCAAGTTGATAAAAATCAATTGCGCCCAACAGTAACAGGACCACTTACCGAATTGCAAAAAAGAGGACGTGAAGGTATTGCCGGAAAGTCGTTTGTAATGGTTATTGATCTTAGTAAATGCAGAAATGCCCGAAAATGTATGGATGCATGTCAAAATCATCACCAATTAAGACCGGATCAACACCATATTAATGTTCTTCAAATGCAGGATGCTGAACATACGGCTCCTTATTTTATGCCCAAACCTTGTCAGCATTGCGACAATCCTCCGTGTACCAAAGTTTGTCCGGTAGATGCAACTTTCAAACGTCAGGATGGAATTGTACTAATAGATAATGAAAGATGTATTGGTTGTCGGTTTTGTATAGCAGCCTGTCCTTACTCTGCACGTATTTTCCAATGGACAGAACCTAAGGATGCAGAAAAATACAAAAATCTCACTTACAATATCGAAGCTAACGTTCCTCAAAAGAAAGGTACAGTAAGTAAATGTTTATTTAGTGCCGACAGACTTCGCGAAAACAAACTTCCTTCCTGCGTTTCTTCTTGTCCGAATGGCGTTTACTATTTTGGAGATCAAAATGAGGATGCTGTTACCAACGGTACAACTCACGAAACAGTTCGTTTTTCGAAGTTGATTGAAGAAAATGCAGGATATACATTAATGCCGGAATTAGGAACAAAACCCCGCGTTTATTACCTGCCTCCAAAAAACAGAGCTTTTGAGTTTAATGGTGATCTTTTAAACGAAGAAAATCTTCATTAAAGCATTGTTTCAATCATCAATAAAAAAATAATAAACAGATTTTATTTGCCCTAAATAATTTAGTCTTATGAAACGTCCATATATAAAGCTTTCTGCACACAAGAAAATGATTGTAAGGTAAGTTCTCCCGAAACAAGTTCGGGACAGGTTATATGGCAAAAACTTAAAATAATAAACATATGAATGACTTACAAGAACAGAAAGAAACGACTCTTTCGTTTGAGAAAATAAAAAAAGACATTCTTCGTCCGATGCAAAACCACAAAGGTCTGGAACTTTGGATTGCGTTTCTAATAACAGTAATAAGTGTTTGTGCTTGGGCCTACTACGTACAATTACGTGACGGATTGGGAGTTACCGGCATGCGCGATTACGTATCCTGGGGACTGTACATTGCCAACTTTGTATTTTTTGTTGCCGTGAGTTTAGTTGGAATGCTTATTTCGTCGATTCTGGGTTTGCTCCGAATCGATTGGATAACACCAATATCGAGAATTGCTGAGATAATAGCAGTTGCCTTTGTTGCCGTTGCCGGTCTGGTAATTATTATGGATATGGGGCGTCCCGACAGAGTAGTTAATGTGCTTATCCATGGTCGTTTTCAATCTCCAATTCTTTGGGATATAACCGTAGTAACAACCTATCTGACAATAAGTCTTCTGTTACTGATTTTACCAATGATTCCAGATTTGGCGATCTGCAAAAATGAATTAAAGAAAGCTTCTCCTATTCTGAAAAAGCTGTACAATATCCTATCATTTGGTTACATCAATACTCCCAGTCAATACAAGCACTTACACAAAATGATCCGGACATTAATGGTTCTTATTGTTCCGGTAGGTTTGGCAATTCATACCGTCACCTCGTGGTTGTTTGCTGCAACCTTGCGAAATGGTTGGGATACTACAATTTTTGGTCCCTACTTCGTTGCAGGAGCATTTGTAGCAGGTTCGGCAGGATTAATCGTAGCTATGTATTTTTTTCGCGTTAGTTATAAACTGAAGGATTACATTACCGACGTCCAGTTCGATAAAATGGGAAAACTGATGGTGGCTGTATGTTTGGTATATTTATATTTCAATTTAAATGAGTTCTTGGTTCCCGGGTACAAAATGAAAACCGGAGATGATATTCATTTAACGGAATTATTCGCCGGCCATTGGGCAATCATGTTCTGGTCGTCTCAATTGTTGGGTAATGTGATTCCAATTATGCTATTGGTTACCAAAAAATTCAGAAAGCCTTTTCCTATCATGATTATTTCATTATTTATTTTAGCAGGAGCCTGGATCAAAAGATATGTAATTGTTATCCCAACATTACTTCATCCTCATTTACCCATTCAGAATGTACCACAAAACTTTGTACACTACTATCCTAGTGCGATAGAAATTTCTGTAACCGTTTTAAGTTTTGCTTTAGCACTCTTAATCATCACCGTTTTATCAAAAATATTCCCGGTAGTTCCCATATGTGAAATTGCCGAACAAAAAGGAATCGAAGTGAAAATTGAAGCTTAAAAACATGCAAACAATGAAAAATGCTATCAAAATAATTGCCAGTTTGTTTCTACTTTTTGTATTCACCGCCTCTGTTGTAAATGCCCAAAAATGGCAGGCACCAGTATCGTCGAAAAAGAAACAAAATCCTTACGAGGCCAGCACAAGAAATATTAGTTCTGGTAAAAAGATTTACAATATTAATTGCAAGTCCTGTCATGGTGATGCTGCCATGGGAAACATGCTGCCTCTTCAACCAGTTGCTCCTTCCGATCTAGGATCGCAGGCATTTTTAATCCAAACAGATGGAGAAATCTATTACAAGGTTAACAAAGGCAATGGCGCAATGCCCACTTTCGAAAAAACTTTAAGTGACGAGGACAAATGGATGGTTATTACCTATCTGCGCTCTTTCGATCAGAATAAAAAGGAAAGCAAGAAAATTGCAGAGGTGAAAAATCCTGAAGTAACTGATGTGAAACTTCTTTTAGACATCAATAATGAGAACAAAAGAATATTAGCTAACCTAACAGGTGTTACTGCAAAAGGTGATCGTGTTGCCTTGCAAGGCATTGAACTAAGCGTTAAGGTGAAAAGAAACTTTGGCTATTTAGATATTTCGGGCGACGATGCATACACAAACGAAAAAGGGGAAGTCAGTGTTCAATTTCCGGAAGATTTACCCGGCGATCGTGAAGGACATGTGAATCTTTTAGCCAAAGTAACCGATGATGCCTACTATGGAGAAGTAATTGTTGATAGAATTGCCAGCCTTGGTATACCGACCAACCCGGTAAATCCTTTGGATGAAAGAGCTATGTGGGGAACCCGGGCAAATGCTCCGATATGGATTATTTTCAGCTATGTTGGTGGAGTCATCTGCATTTGGGGAGTTATCTTTCTGATACTATTTCAACTAATTCAACTACCTAAACTCGCAAAAAACAAAGAATAAAAACTACTCGGAATCATTCTCTTTCTTCTTTTTTGATGGTGCACCTAATTTATACAAAAGGTATCCCATCCCCACTAAAAAGTGAAGAGCTGTAATTCCAGCTATAATGTAAACAAGAGTTGAATCAGATTTCATATCAAATAATCTAAGACTGTAAGGTCTGCAAGTTGGTGAAAATGCAGGAAGAATCAAAAAAACACATTTGTGTACACTGTGGCGACGACTGTGGTTCACATCCCGTAATTTGGGATGAGAAGCCATTTTGCTGCAATGGTTGTTCTACTGTATATCAGATTTTGCACGAAAATGAACTTTGTACCTACTACGATTTTGAATCAAACCCTGGAATTAAAATTGAAGCCGGAAAATACAAAGAGAAATTTGCTTTTTTAGATGACAACGAAATTGCAGAGCAACTTTATGAATTCGCAGAAGGAAATATCAGAAAAATAACTCTTTATATCCCAAGCATACATTGTAGTTCTTGTATTTGGCTGTTGGAACATCTCAATATTTTAAATCAGGGAGTTATTAAGTCGATGGTCAATTTCGTTAAGAAAGAAGTGGCCATTACATTTAATTCCGATGAAATATCAATTAGAGAATTGGCTGAATTACTTTCTTCCATTCATTATATTCCTGAGATTACTCTTGATAAATTACAATTAAAACAAAATGAAGAAGTAAACAAAAGTCTTCTTTACAAAATCGGTATTGCCGGATTTTGTTTTGGAAACATCATGCTTTTAAGCTTGCCCGAATACGTTCCGGGTCATGAGTATTTGGAAACTCATTTCAAAGAATTTTTTGGGATGATGAATTTCTTCCTTGTTTTACCTGTTTTCTTTTACAGCGGAAGTGATTATCTGCTATCTGCCGGAAAGGCAATAAAACACAAATTTATTAATATTGATGTTCCTATTTCGATGGGAATACTGATGCTCTTTATTCAAAGTAGTATTGAGATTTTCAGCGGTTCGGGAGCTGGTTATATGGATTCCCTTACCGGATTAATTTTCTTTCTCTTAATAGGAAAGTGGTATCAAAACAGAACATATCAGGCACTCTCGTTCGAACGGGATTATCGATCTTACTTTCCGGTTGCGGTAAGTAAATTGGAAAACGGAATTGAGATAAGTACTCCTATCGAAAAACTGGAAAAAGGCGACATCATATTAATCCGTAATCAGGAATTGATTCCTGCCGATGGTATTTTAATGAAGGGAGAAGCCCAAATTGATTACAGCTTTGTAACCGGTGAATCGAAACCTGTATTTAAAGAAAGCGGCGACGCCGTTTTTGCAGGGGGAAAACAAATGGGAAGCGCCATTGAACTGACAATCGAAAAAGATGTAATTCAAAGTCGTTTGACCCAATTGTGGAATCAATTTGAAGGTGAGGATTCTTCAAATACCAAACTAAACTCATTAATCGATCAGATCAGCAAATATTTCACCATTGTAATTATTGCAATTGGACTGTTTGCAGGAATCTACTGGCTGATAAATGATTCAGGCAAAGCTGTTTTTGCCTTTACTTCGGTTCTGATTGTTGCCTGTCCGTGCGCACTGGCTCTCTCCGCTCCTTTCGCTATGGGAAACACCATGCGATTGATGGGCAGAATGGGAATCTATCTAAAAAGCTCGGCAGTGGTCGAAAAATTGAATTCAATCACCACCATCGTTTTTGACAAAACAGGAACGATAACACAAGCCGATGAGGTAAAGGTTAAATTTCATGGAGATGCATTAAGTGATGATGACAAAATCGCAGTAAAATCATTAACCAGACATTCTACTCATGTTCTAAGTTCTACTTTGTACGAATTTTACAAAAGTATTCCGCCCGAAACGGTTGCTGACTATACTGAATTGCCATCAATGGGAATTTCGGGTACAATTAATGGCCGGAAAATTAAGTTGGGCTCTGCAAAATTTATTCGGGAAGGAAAAACAGAAACCAGTTCTTTAAACACTGAAGTTTACCTTTCGGCAGATGGAAAAATAAAGGGACATTTCTCTTTGAGTAATCAATACAGAACCGGTTTGTCAGAATTAATAAACGAACTGGCTCCTAAATACGATCTGCACATTTTATCGGGTGATAATGATTCGGAAATGGAAAATCTGAAACAGATATTTCCAACAACATCAATTATCAGGTTCAATCAGTCGCCAAATGATAAATTGGAATACATCAATAATTTAAAAAAACAAAACAAGTGTGTGTTAATGATTGGTGATGGATTAAATGATGCCGGAGCATTAAAAACCAGCGATGTTGGTATTTCAATTGCCGATGACATTTACCATTTTTCGCCTGCATGCGATGCTATTTTGGAAGCTTCAAAATTTCAAGAGTTAAAGTACTTCCTAAAAATATCAGCAAAAAGTGTTTGGATAGTAAAACTAAGTTTCATACTCTCCTTTCTTTACAATTTATTTGGATTGTATTTCGCAGTACAAGGAATCTTATCGCCTATTGTTGCGGCTCTGCTAATGCCAATCAGTTCCATCTCGGTGGTGGCTTTTGCAACTTTTACAACCAATTACATTGCTAAATCGAAAGAGATAAATAATAAAACCAAATCGAATATTAAAGAAGCAAAAACATCTGTTTTTCTAAAAAAATCGGTTCAACTAAATTAAATAGTAAATGAGTGTATTGTTCGTTTTGATAGGTGTTAGCATGCTTGTAGCAGGAGGATTTCTTGTCGGATTCCTTTGGGCTGTAAAGAAAGGACAATATGATGATTCTTATTCCCCATCTGTTCGAATTTTATTCGACGATCAGGAAAATGAAGCGCAAAAAGAAGAAAAAAAACAAATAGAAAAGGATACAACTAAGAAAAACCATAAATCTTAATTTAATGGAAACACAACATTTTTCGTACGATAACAAAATCGTGAAATTTTTCGCCTACGCAACCATTCTTTGGGGAGTAGTTGGAATGCTGGTAGGGCTTTTGGCAGCACTGCAATTGGCATTCCCGATTTTTAATTTCAATCTGGCTTATACCTCTTTTGGTAGAATTCGTCCGATTCACACCAATGCAGTAATTTTTGCATTTGTTGGGAATGGAATATTTACCGCAGTTTATTATTCACTTCAGCGCTTATTGAAAGCCAGAATGTTTAATGACAGACTTAGTTGGATCCATTTCTGGGGATGGCAGGCCATAATTGTTTCGGCGGCTGTCACCTTTGTTTTAGGAATCACTACCAGTAAAGAATATGCTGAGTTGGAATGGCCGATCGATATTGCCATTACTATTATTTGGGTTGTGTTTGGCTGGAACATGTTTGGTACCATTCTAAGAAGAAGAGCCGATCACCTTTATGTTGCCATATGGTTTTATATCGCAACTTTTGTAACAGTTGCCGTTCTTCATATAGGTAATTCAATCTCCCTGCCTTACAGCTGGATTCAGTCATATCCTGTTTATGCCGGTGTGCAGGATGCTTTGGTGCAGTGGTGGTATGGTCACAATGCAGTTGCATTTTTCCTGACTACACCCTATTTAGGTTTAATGTACTATTTCCTGCCCAAAGCAGCCAATCGTCCGGTGTATTCCTACCGACTTTCGATTATTCACTTCTGGGCATTGGTTTTTCTTTATATCTGGGCCGGACCTCATCACTTACTTTATACCTCGTTACCGGATTGGGCGCAATCTTTAGGTGTTGTTTTCTCAATCATGTTACTTGCTCCTTCGTGGGGAGGAATGTTTAACGGACTGCTTACACTTCGCGGTGCCTGGGATAAAGTTCGCGACAGTGCAACTCTAAAATTTATGGTGGTTGCTGTAACTTGTTACGGAATGTCGACCTTTGAAGGCCCGATGATGTCTCTTAAATGGGTAAATTCACTGACACACTATACCGACTGGACGATTGCTCACGTTCACATTGGAGCAATGGGCTGGAATGGCTTCCTTACTTTTGGAATGTTGTACTACTTGTTCCCAAAAATGTGGAATACCAAACTGTACTCTGAAAAATTAGCCAATGCACACTTCTGGGTTGGAACATTAGGAATGATTTTTTATGCGCTTCCATTGTATTGGGGTGCCATTGTTCAAACCCTAATGTGGAAAGAATTCACTCCGGACGGATTGTTGGCTTATCCTAATTTCTTAGAAACTGTCACTCAGATTCTGCCAATGTATCACGTCAGAGTTTTAGGAGGACTTCTTTACTTCTCCGGACTGTTCTTAATGGTTTATAATCTATTAAAAACTGCCGCATCCGGTAAATGCACAGACAATGAAGAAGCTTCGGCTCCTGCTATTGTTACCGACACAAAACGCAGCAATAGTGAAGGTTTACACCGTTGGCTGGAAAGAAAACCTGTTCAGTTTATGATTTTGGCTACAGTTGCGATCTTAATTGGTGGTGCTTTTGAAATTATCCCAACGTACCTGATCAAATCAAATATCCCGACCATCGAGAGTGTAAAACCTTATACTCCTCTTGAGTTGCAGGGTAGAGATATTTATATCCGTGAAGGCTGTAATACTTGTCACTCCCAAATGGTTCGTCCGTTCCGTTCAGAAACAGAACGATATGGTGAGTATTCAAAAGCAGGCGAATCGGTTTACGATCATCCGCACTTGTGGGGATCGAAACGTACTGGTCCGGATTTGGCCCGCGAAGGTGTTCCCGGTGGAAAAATGTACAAAACTAATGTTTGGCATTTTAACCATATGTTGGATCCGCAAAAAATGAATGCTCAATCCATTATGCCTAAATATCCCTGGCTGATAAAAGACGTATTGGATACTTCATCAACTCCGGCAAAAATTCGGGCGATGACCACTTTAGGTGTGCCATATGCTGAAGGATACGATCAAATTGCCAATGACGATTTGAAGAAACAAGCAGAAGAAATTGCTGCCGATCTTAAAAAATCGGGTATTGAAGTAGCTAGTGATAAAGAAATATTAGCTGTAATTGCGTATCTGCAACGCTTGGGCAGAGATATTTCGGTGCAAAAATAGATATCAGATATTAGGTGTGAGAAATGAGAAAAATACTTTTATAGTGATTTTACCTCACTTCTCAGATCACCTATCTAAAAAAAAATAAATGAAACGTCCATGTATAAAGCTTTCTACACACAGGGAAATGATTATAATGGTAAGTTCTCCCGAAACAAGTTCGGGACAGGCTATATGACAAAAACTTAAAATTATAAACACATGAAAATAGTTAGTCATTATTTACAAGGCATTGCTGATGTTGGTTTTTTCCCAAGCATCTCATTACTGATTTTCTTCCTGTTCTTCGCAGGAATGCTTTGGTGGACTTTCAAAAAAAGCAACAAAGAATTCTTTACGGAAATGGAAAGTTATGCTCTTGACGAGGATGGTGTAAATCCATCATCGGAAGCAAAAGAATAAACAGGCCCAAAAATCAAGATAAAATGGAGAAAAAAGATAAATTCTTAGAAGAAAACGAGCATCTGATCAGCGATCATGATTATGATGGGATTAGAGAATTAAACAACCCAATGCCAACTTGGTGGCGTTACTTGTTTTATATCACAATTGTTTTTGCCGCAGTATACATGTTTCGTTATCATGTTTTTGGTGATGATTTACAAATTGCAGAGTACAATAAGGAAATGGCTCTTGCCGAAGCAAATAAACCGAAAACTGCTTTTGACGAGAATGCTCTTGTTTTAATGACTGCGCCGGCAGATTTGGACAATGGAAAAGCCATCTACGACAAAAACTGCATTGCATGTCACGGAGCCTTGGGAGAAGGGAATGCAATTGGACCTAACCTTACCGATAAATATTGGTTGAATGGCGGCAGTCTTAAAGATGTTTATCAAATCATTAAAGTAGGAAAACCTATGAAGGGGATGTTAGCCTGGCAAAATCAATTGGCGCCTGAACAAATGCTGCAGGTTGCCAGTTATATAATGGGACTGCAGGGAACAAATCCTCCTAATGCAAAAGACGCTCAGGGTGAATTGGTTGAATAATATTTAAGCTTCAAGCTGTTAGTTACAAGTTTCAAGTAATTCAGCTTGAGACTTGAAGCTCGTAACTAATCCATAAACAAAACAACAATGGCTCCTAAAAATCCATACACAGGTTATCGTGACCAACTTGCGACTCTTAATGAGACAGGAAAACGCAGATGGGTATACGCACAAAAACCAAAAGGGAAATTATATAACTATCGGAATATTGTTAGCTATACCTTACTATTTTTGTTATTTGCCATTCCTTTTGTGAAGTTAAATGGTGAGCCATTTCTGATGTTGAATATTTTAGAGCGAAAATTCATTTTATTTGGTGTTCATTTTTGGCCCCAGGATTTTCATCTTTTCCTGTATTCCATGATTACTCTTTTTGTATTTGTGGTACTATTTACCGTTAGCTATGGTCGAATATGGTGTGGCTGGACCTGTCCGCAAACTGTTTTTTTAGAATTTATTTTCAGAAGAATTGAGTACTTAATTGAAGGAAATCCAAGCCAACAGCGCAAATTGGATTCCCAACCAATGAATTTCACTAAATTCTGGAAAAAGAGCTTGAAAATCATTCTTTTTTATGCAATATGCTTTTTAATCACCAATGCCTTTTTATCCTACATTATTGGAATTGACCAATTGCTGGAAATAATGAAAGCCCCAATATCCGAACATAGCGTTGGATTTACTGTGGCAGTTTTGTTCTCGGGCGTTATGTTCTTTGTTTTTACAAAATTGCGAGAGCAGGTATGCTCGATGATTTGCCCTTATGGGAGACTACAGGGTGTACTATTAGACTCCAATTCGATAGTTGTTGCTTACGATTACAAACGAGGCGAAGAAAGAGCTCCGCTGGAGGCTGGCGAAGATCGAAAAAAAGATGGCAAAGGAGATTGTATTGACTGTTATCAGTGTGTTGATGTTTGTCCTACCGGAATTGATGTGCGCGATGGGACTCAATTGGAATGCATCAACTGTACTGCATGCATAGATGAATGCAATTCTGTAATGGAGTGGATAGGAAAACCAAAAGGTTTAATTCGATTCGATTCTGAAAAAAATATCGCCGAAGGCAAAAAACAAAAATGGCCTGCCCGTAAAATTGCTTATACCATAGTTCTGTGCATTCTGCTGGGAATTGTTGCTGCTTTATTTGCTTCCAGAAGCGATTTGGAAGCCGTTATCCTGCGAACTCCAGGCTTAATGTATCAACCTCAGGAAGGCGGTATTAGTAATATGTACAGCTTTAAAGTTGTTAACAAAACGGTTGCCGAGGTTCCTATTCATTTTAAGATTATGAATCACGAAGGTGTTATTAGAGTAATTGGAGAAGAATTAAAAGCCAAAGCAAGTTCAATAAAAGAAGGTGTATTCTTCGCAATTTTACCACAAAAAGAAATTACAAGCGATAACATTCCAATTACCATTGGTGTGTATGCCGATAAACGATTAATAGAAGAAGTTAAACTAACTTTTGTAGGACCAAACTAAAGTAAAAGTAATAAGGATAAAGTAGAGAGGATCAAAATGAAAAAGATGAGTTGGGGGACAAAACTAGCAATAGGAGCTTCGATATATGTTATCGGGATTCTTACTTTTGTTGCATTTAGTACAACGCAAAAAATCAATTTAGTATCAAAAGATTACTATCCTAAAGAGGTGGAATATCAACAACAAATTGATAAATTAAATAATGCCAAAAAATTAAATGAGACGATCCTTATCTCGCAGGAAAATGGGAAATTACAATTACAGTTTCCGGCCAATATGCACGATCAGGTAAAAGGCGAAATCATATTTTATCGTCCTGCCGATTATGAATCAGATTTTAAAACTTCAATTGAGCTTGACGAAAACGGATTGCAGGAACTTAATACAGACCAACTTTTAAAAGGCATGTACACCGTCAAAATAGATTGGGAACACGGTGGCAAAGGATATTATAAAGAAGAGGCTGTTTACTTGAATAAATAAGTGTTTAACCACGAAGGTAATGAAGTCCTGCACGAAGTAACACCAAGAAAAAAATAAGATCTTAAAGTAAATGAAAGACTTAGAAATAGTTTACAAGAAAGTATTAGATTGTGCATTTAGGGTGCATACCGAACTCGGCCCAGGACTATTAGAGAGTGCTTATGAAGAATGCCTTTACTATGAACTTTCTCAAGAAGGACTCAAAGTTGAGAAACAAAAAGAACTACCTCTAATTTATAAAGAAATTAGATTAGAATCTGGCTACAGACTTGATCTATTAGTTGAAGATTCAGTAATAGTTGAGATTAAAGCAATAGAAACTTTAAACGATAAGCATCTGGCACAGATTTTAACCTACATGAAACTGTCAAAGTGTAAACTGGGTTTACTGGTTAACTTCAATGTCAAATCACTTAAATATGGCATTAAAAGAGTAATATTTTAAACCTTAGTGTCCTTTGTGAAAATACTTTGTGCACTTTGTGGTTAGATAAAAAAGAAAAACATGGTATATCTATCAGCATTAATACTTGGACTTATGGGCAGTTTTCACTGTGTGGGAATGTGTGGTCCTATTGCACTGGCAATTCCATTAAAAACAACTTCATGGCTGACAAGAATTTCGGGCGGTGTGATTTACAACATCGGACGTGCCCTTACCTATGCAATAATGGGAGCCATATTTGGTTTACTGGGAAGAGGTTTGGTTATGAGTGGATTTCAGCAATGGGTTTCTGTTATCATGGGTGTTATCATGATTCTATCCGTAATTACTCCTTCCATTTATAAGAATCGCTTTAACGCTGAAAAAGGGATATTCTCCTTTGTGGGAAAAGTAAAACTTTCCTTGGGAAAACTGTTCACTCAACGAAGTTATGGTTCTCTTTTTCTGATCGGATTATTAAATGGACTACTTCCGTGCGGATTGGTTTACGTTGCTATCGCAGCAGCAATTGCCACAGGATCATCTGTTGGCGGCGGACTTTTCATGTTCATTTTTGGTTTGGGAACTCTTCCCATGATGTTGGCGATTTCACTAATTGGTAATTTAATCACTCTTGAATTGAGAAAGAAAATTACCCGGTTGATTCCTTATGCCATTGTATTTATCGGTATTCTGTTCGTGCTTCGCGGATTGAGTTTAGGAATTCCTTTCCTAAGTCCACCCGAAAAAGCTATGCATGTTCCAACCGAACAAGTGGATGTAAGCAAACCAAAACCAGATTGCTGTCATTAAAAATTCACTTATTTGCTCAAAACTTTACTCAAATTACACACTAAAAACGAACTCTTCAGCTGATAACTTATTTTAATTGTTTCCAATCAGGATATCTTGTAAATTAAGGGGAACCTAACTTTTACTAAAGATATTCCAGCACTATGAAAAAAATACTTAACAATTTGTTGACATTTTTCAACACTGAAAATGACGATACCTTTTATTATGTAAGAATTGAACGTAACGATAAATGTTTCTGCAACAGCGGTAAAAAATACAAAGCCTGCCATTATCCTGATCATCAGAAAAAAAGTAGAGTTGCCGTTAAAAAAATTAGTGAAACTACCGGAGAAGAACAAATTAAGGTTCTAAGTGTAAAACGCCTTCGTAAAGAATATTATCGTGTAAAATCGAATGTAAATTAAACGATCTGTGCTTTTGGCTCATGGCTTTACCTATTCCCTATAACTCAAATACCATAGCCAAAAGCTCATTTATCTTTCCACTGCCTCAATCTGTTCCAAAGAAACCTGACCGTAATTGTTTCCCCAGGAATTCAGAATATAATTAAACACTGCGACCAATTCCTTATCGGTTAAACCGGATGCTGGCATTAAACTATTGTATTTAATACCATTTACTTTAATGGGTTTATTGCTTCCGAATTTTACCATTTTTATGGCATCTTCCGTATGTTTCTTCAAGTAATCGGAATTAGCCAGGGGTGGATAAAATTTCTCAATACCACTACCCGTTTTCATATGACAGTTCATGCACTTGGCTCTATACAATTGAGCACCATTTTCCATTTCAGATGCTGGTATTTCGGCACTCACAACTTCTTTCTTTGCCGGTTTCTTATCCGATCCTACGCAGGAGGTTAAAAAAAATACAATTATCAAAAATATTACGTTCAATTTATTCATATTCATTATTCTTTTTTAGATCCAGTAAAAATAGTAAACACACAGTGCATTTTCAAAATTATTTCACATTCTAAATAGCTAACTACCGCAAAAAAAGCCAATTAACCATAAGAACCCATCAAATATTTTTATATATTTATAAAGACCTGAGTAATGATTACCATATAATTACCCCAATTATCTCCTTAACTCTAAAACATGGAGGACTATTTATGAAACGACCATGCAAAAAGCCTTACAACGAGAGAATGAGTGTAATTTGGGAGTTCCATATGACAAAAACTTAAAATTATAATCATATGAAATTAAAACTTACTGTTTCTTTTCTGCTAATCTTGATTACTTCATTGTCCTTTAGCCAAGGTGTCAAGGATTTGTATTACGACATGGAAGTTGGAGTTATAGAAAATCTTAACGACACCGTTCCGCAGAACATACAATTAACCAACGAAGCCGGTGAATTGGTCTTTTTAAAAGATCAGATTGATAAACCTACAGCAATTGTATTTGTCTATTTCCGTTGCCCGGGAATCTGCAGCCCTCTTATGGACGGTTTGGCTGATGTCATTCAAAAAAGTGATTTGGAAATCGCCAAAGATTATCAAGTCATCACAATTAGTTTTGATCCTGCAGAAACTTATGATTTGGCAGTTAAAAAGAAAAACAATTACAAGTCCTTAATTAAAGGTAAAAACACGCAAGAGGGCTGGAAATTCTATACCGGCGACAGCCTGAATATTGCTAAAGCAACAAAAGCATTGGGCTTTAGATATAAAAAAGTAGGCAACGAATACACACACGCTGCTACTGTTATTGTGACAAGTCCCGATGGAAAAATCACCCGCTATTTAAATGGCACCTACTTTTTGCCTTTTGAGTTTAAACTGGCTATTATGGAAGCTTCTAAAGGCCAGGCAGGACCAACTATCAACAAAATACTTCAATATTGCTATTCCTACGATCCGGTAGGACAAGCCTACGTTTTAAATATTACCAAAATAACCGGAGCCATTATATTGATAATGGGATTGATTGTTTTTCTATTATTGGTGTTTGTGAAAACAAAAAGAAAACAACAATAATACAAACCACAAATCCTCAGATCAATACAAATACGATCTGTCAGAATTTGTGAAATCTTTGCTTCTAATTAAGATAAAAAATTAACACAATACATATGTCTGATACCGTAATTCAAAACCCTGAACCAAATTACCTTGAATATCAAGGACGGTACAAAGGAATATTTGCATGGATTTTCTCAACAGATCACAAACGAATTGGCTTATTGTATTTATACAGTATGCTGGTGCTTTTTAGTGTTGCAGCTATTCTGGGTCTGTTAATGAAAATAGAGCTGATTGCACCCGGAAAAACCATTATGGATGCCCAGACTTACAACAGCTTTTTTACCCTTCACGGGATAACCATGATTTTTTTAATTGTAGTTCCCGGCTTACCTGCTGTGTTTGGAAATTTTTTTCTGCCTCTGATGATTGGAGCGAAAGATGTGGCATTTCCCAAGCTCAATCTTTTGTCGTGGTGGATCTATATTTTAGGTGCGGCCGTTGCTCTTTCGGCTCAGTTTTTTGGTGATGGACCTCCGGATACCGGCTGGACATTTTACGCTCCCTACAGTTTTAGAACAGGAACAAATATGCTCCCTGCAGTTACCGGAGCGTTTATCCTGGGATTTTCCTCTATTGCTACAGGACTCAACTTTATCGTAACTATTCACAGAATGAGGGCACCAGGTATGGCTTGGATGAAAATGCCTCTTTTCCCATGGGCTATATACGGAACAAGCTGGATTCAAGTACTGGCAACACCAATTGTAGGTATTACATTATTAATGATTGTACTGGAACGTACCCTGCAAATCGGTTTTTTCGATCCTGCTTTGGGTGGCGATCCAATCTTATATCAGCATTTATTCTGGATTTACTCCCACCCTGCCGTTTACATCATGATATTGCCGGCAATGGGCGTCATTTCAGAAATTATTCCAACATTTGCGCGAAAAACTATTTTTGGTTACAAAGCAATTGTTGTATCTACTTTAGCAATTGCATTTGTAGGCTACTTTGTTTGGGGACATCACATGTTTACATCCGGAATGAGTGGAACGGCCTTGTATACATTTTCGATTCTTACATTTTTGGTAGCCATACCCAGTGCTATTAAAATATTCAATTGGGTGGCTACCCTTCATAAAGCGTCCATCGATATTCAAACGCCTTTCTTATGGGCTCTTTGTTTTCTTTTTGTTTTTATGATTGGCGGACTGTCCGGAATGGTGCTTGGTGCTTTATCGGCGAATGTTCATTTGCACGATACTGCATTTGTTGTTGCTCACTTTCACTTTATTGTTTTTGGAGGTACCGGATATGCATTTTTTGGAGCTCTGCACTATTGGTATCCTAAAATGTTTGGAAGAATGTACGACAAAGGCTGGGCAAATATTGGTTTGGCAGTATTCTTTACTGGCTTTAACACTCTTTATCTTCCGATGTTTTATTTAGGAATGATTGGAATGCCCCGCAGGTATTACGACTATGTTGAAGAATTTCACGGACCAAATATTGTATCCTCATTTGGAGCCATGCTCATGATTTCCGGTTTAATCATTATCATCACCAATCTGGTTCGATCGGCCCGAAAAGGAGAAATTGCAGAAGCCGATCCCTGGAAAGGAAAAACACTTGAATGGACAGTTGCCAGTCCTCCGCCTTTAGAGAATTTTGCGGAAATACCAGTAGTAACGAAACGACCATACGACTATGAGTAATCACGCACACATTGATGAACACCGGGACGATGAAGGTGCTAAAACAGGAATGTGGATCTTCATATTTACTGAATTGATCCTTTTTGGCGGACTGTTTATTGTTTATTCGGTATACCGTTACTTAAACCCGGCGGCTTTTCATTTGGCTGCCGAAGAGCTGGATACTTTTATTGGCACAGCAAATACTGTAATTCTACTTATCAGCAGTATGACAATTGCCATGTCTATCAGTGCCATACAATATCAGAATAAAAAACTTACGTTGATATTAATGGGTGTTACCATTTTACTGGCTGTGGCATTTATGGTGAATAAATATTTTGAATGGAGTGGAAAAATATCACATGGAATTTATCCCGGCAGCCCAACACTGATGGAAGCCAGCCAGGGAGAAATCCTCTTTTTTGGTTTGTACTATGCCATGACCGGTCTTCATGCCCTGCACATTATTATTGGCGTAGCTTTTATTGCCTATGTTATGAGACTGGTAGTAAAAGATGAAGTTCAACACGACAATTTCACAATACTTGAAAACAGTGGTTTGTATTGGCATTTGGTCGATTTAATCTGGATTTTCCTTTTCCCCTTATTCTACCTAATCACTTAATTGTACTGCTATGGAAAAAGAACAACACACCCACATTGTAAAATACAAAACCTATGTATTTGTTTTGATTGCTTTGCTTTTCATGACGTTTACATCAGTTGCCATAACCAGTCTTAATTTAGGTCCGTACACAGTTTCAGCAGCTTTACTGCTGGCTGGTTGTAAATCCTTATTGGTATTACTGATTTTCATGCATCTTAAATTCGATAAAAAGTTCTATGCCATAATGGCAGCCAGCGTATTTTTACTGCTGGGCTGTGTTATTTTTATTACATTCTTAGACTACTTATACCGATAGCTTATGACTTCTAAAGCAATACCCGATGCTTCTAATTTTGTGAAAGGTGTAGATACTTCTTTCGAAGTGATATTGGGAATCATTTTCTTTTTCCTCATCGCCATCACAGCTACCATGATTTACTTTGTATTTCGATACCGCAAAGAAAAAAATCCGGTCGCTACTCAAATCCACGGAAGTGTAAGTCTTGAAATAATATGGACCGTGATCCCAACAATATTGGTGATGGTGATGTTCTACTACGGCTGGATGGGTTACAAACCAATGAAGGAAGTTCCTGACGATGCTTTTGTAGTTAAAAGCGTTGGCAGAATGTGGAACTGGCAATTCGAATACGAAAACGGCAAAAGAACAGACACTCTGTATGTTCCTTTAAATCGTGCTGTAAAATTGGATTTGAAGGCTCTGGATGTAATACATAGTTTGTACATTCCTTCGTTTAGACTAAAGCAGGATGTTGTTCCCGGAAAAAAACAAATGATGTGGTTCATACCCGGCCGCGAAGGCGAATACGATTTGTTTTGCACAGAATATTGCGGCTTGAGACATTCCTCTATGCAAACATCTGTGATTGTAATGCCACAGGATAAATTCGACAGCTGGTATATTGACACAACTAAAACCGCTCCTCTTATTTCTGATAAACCCGGGGCTTTAGGCTTAATCATTGTAAAAAAGAATGGTTGTCTGGCCTGTCACTCGCTCGATGGATCGAAGTTGGTTGGCCCCAGCTGGAAAGGTTTATTCGGCAAAACAGAAACGGTTATTACCAACGGACAATCACGAGAAATAAATGTAGACACTGCCTATGTAATCAACTCCGTTTACAATCCTAACGATGATGTTGTAAAGGGTTTTAATAAAGGCTTGATGCTGTCCTATAAAAATGAATTAACAGAAGATGATATCGGCGAAATAATTGAATTTATGAAGACTCTAAGTGATTAACAAAAGCCAGCACATGAACATATCCTCTAAAATATCTACCCTTTTTGAATTAGGAAAAATTAAAATTGCTGTTCCAATAGCCATTTCCTGTTTCACGGGATATTTATTGTATGCGCCGGAATTTTCATTGAATATGGCTTATGTGGTGTTGGGTATTTTTTTGATTGTGGCCGGTGCATCTGCCTTAAATCACATTCAGGAACACAAAAAAGATGCATTAATGAACCGCACCAAATTCCGGCCAATCCCCTCAGGAAAAATCAGCATTTCGGAAGCAGTAAAATGGAGTGTTTTCTTTTTACTTTCGGGTTGCGGTTTACTAGCATTAGGAGGAACTACCGAAAGTTTATGGCTGGCCATTTTCTCCATCTTTTGGTACAATCTGGTATATACTCCATTAAAACAAATTTCGGCATTTGCCGTTGTTCCCGGAGCGTTAAGCGGTGCATTTCCACCAATGATTGGTTACGCAGCAGCAGGCGGTAATTTTTTAGACTGGCCAATTTTAGCCCTGTCGTTTTTCTTCTTTATTGGTCAGATTCCGCACTTTTGGCTCTTGTTGCTGCTCTATGGCGAAGATTATAAAAAAGGAGGCTTTAAAGTACTGACTGATGTGTTTAGCGTAAAACAAATTCACAACATCACATTAATATGGATGCTGGCAACAATAATGGTTGCTTTGCTGCTTCCCATCTTTGATGTTCTCTCATCGAAAATTCTGATTTGGTCTCTACTGGCCCTATCCTTATGGATTATTCCAAACAGTTTTATCCTTTTAAAAAACTACGACAGAATAACGGTTCGAAAATTATTTTTGCGCCTGAATCTATATTTCCTGATCATCATGATCCTAATCAGCATCGATAAACTTTACTTTTAGAACTACTCTTAACACTCAAATATTACATTTCTTGCTCAAAAGTTTTATTGTAAACATAAAGCACCCCTCTGTCCTTCGGACATCTCCCATTAAAATGGGAGAAAACTTCACAACCGAGACCTTCCCATCTTGAGGGGAAGTGCCGATCCCGACACGTCGGGAAAAGGGTGTTAAATCTTGAAATTATTTTTTTCACTCCACTAGATGTAAATTAAAGAGTAGCCTTTTGAGGAGAAACCCGGCAGGGAGAGGGGTGCAATCAGAAACTAAAAACACAGCTATGCAAAACTACAGCCCCATTATTGTTATCGCAACCTATAAACTAGACATTTACATCAATCCTTTTTATATTTACAATTCAACTAAACCCTGTTAAAATGAGAAAAATTCTAATAGTAGTATTTGCAGTTGGTTTTTTAACTGCTTGTCAGTCGAATACTAAAAAAGCAGAGAGTACAAAAACAGAAACAACACAAGTTGTTGACTATGAAACAATGGAACTAACCGTAACCGGGATGACCTGCACGGGCTGCGAAAACACAATTAAAAATGGTTTGAAACAAATTGATGGTGTTGTTGAAGTGGAAGCTTCCCATACAAACAATAAGGTTACCATTAAGGTGGAAAAAGATAAAGTTACCCATGAAGAAATAGCCCAGCAAATTGAAGCCATTGGCTATAGTGTTGAGAAGTAAAATAAGATGCTGCGAATCTGTATTACAAAAACATCTTTGAGGACAAAGATGTTTTTTCTTTTACCCATTTAGGGAAAGCATGAAAAATTGAGTTTTTGCCCCATGCTAATTGTAGCAAAGCCTGAAAACCTCAGTTTTGACACAATGTACTCAGTACAAAGCTTAAAAACCTGGGTTTTGACTCAATGTACTCAGTACAAAGCTTAAAAACTTGGGTTTTGACTCAATGTACTGAGTACAAAGCCTAAAAACTTGGGTTTTGACTCAATGTACTGAGTACAAAGCCTAAAAACTTGAGTTTTCACTCTATAACTATTTAGTGAAAGTACGAAAACTTGAGTTTTAACCCCATGACTATTTAGTGAAAGCATGAAAACTTGAGCTTTCACTCAATAACTATTTAGTGAAAGCATGAAAACTTGAGTTTTCACTCTATAACTATTTAGTGAAAGCACGAAATGAAATTTTGAAAACTCAATAAATACAAAAACAAATCAGTCTCTGGATTATTTTAATTTCAGTGGCCTAAAGCCAAACTGCAATAGATAAAAAAATACAAAGCTTTTGCTGATTAAAAGAGAAAAGTTCAGCATCTATTGCTTTGCTTTTTTCAAATTCAACTCTGACAGGACCTTCGGACTCTGTCAGGATTTCATTTACTTAAAATAACCTGTCAGAGTCGATAGACCTGACAGAGTTTCAGGCAACTGATAATTGAAAATACAAATGATTGAAGAAGTGAAATCAAACAAATGCAAAACATCTATTGCTGTTGCTTTTAAGCAACTGATATTATAAAAGTAATAAACAGGCTTTAGTCACATAAAATAAATAATACCGCAAGATGCTGAAACAACACAAAGCAAATAGGAAAAAGCAGTTCCCTTTTTGATTCTCGCCCCAGATAAAAAAGCCTTTTTTAGGCAATTATTCTTTAGGCCTGCAAGTTGGCAGCTTTGACAGCCTGAATCATCAGTTCGATTTACTACTTTAGTAAAGCTTTTACCGATGAGATGTATTAAGATCGATAAAAGAAATATAAATGTACATAGACATTCAAAAACGTTATGCCTCATTCTAGGGGAAAGGTGAATAAGTATTAATTGTAAATAATATGAGCCAAAATAATGTCATTCACGCAGAATTTGATTGCCATTAGAAATTCAAAATAATAAATGATACCAAAACATATAAAGAAACAAACATTCGATAAAGTATTGAGTCTACCCACCTTTTTGGGTAATTATGATGATAGAATTATAAATTTTCTAGAAAAAATATGGGACTTACGTTCTATGCCTTCAGAAGATTCTCGTTATAAAGACGCTAAGGGTGATGCCTACCAGCATTTAGTAAATAATGATGATTGGACATTGGAAGAAACTTTTATTGACAGATTTCGGTTAATTGATGATGATGAAATGTACTTTATTTCATTTCTAGAATTAGTTGTATCTCCTGAAGTTCGTATTGACAAAGATGATATCGAATTATATGTTGGAAATTTAAATTACATTTTATCTAGAGCAACTCTTAAATTAGTTATATCTGATTATTTTGAGAATCTTCCAGTTTATAAAATTAAAGAAGGCCTAGATACAATAGGTTTACCTGTAGATATTAAGGAGAATTCTATCCCTTTTTATTTATCAAGTTTCCAAAAAGAGAAAACATTTCCTTGTTTTGTATTAGATAATGGTTTTTGGAATGATTATGACTATTATAGTCAATTTTATCTTGATTATTGTGCAGATGATAGATCATCAATTAGGATTGGTGAAGTTAAGATTCACAAAAAAGGTGAAATGATTACTAACGAACATTTATCTGAAAAATTTTATACATTATCTAAAGATTTTTGTTCCTTAGGCCAGTCATTTAATTACTACTCAAATTTACAGAAGACTATAGGTAATCAATATCAAAGTGTATTTCTTGCATTGCGTGATTCAGCATTATTTCCGAAAATTGCTGAAGAGTTTGAAGAAGAGAGAGGTTTTGTTAAATCTTTAATTAGAGTCAACACTGCAGAAAAAATATTACGTACTGTTAGATTTTCAATAGCAGGTATTGATATAAAAGATAGATATAAATTCACTTATGACATTACTCTTCCATATGCAACGAATAGTATTGATTTAAGTTTTCACTTTGAAGATGATAACCCTTGGAATACAAATAGAGTTTACGCACTAATTGGAAAAAATGGTTCCGGTAAAACTACGTTTCTTACCGAGTTAGCAAACGAATTATCACTTACTGAACCTAAAAATATAAGCCCACACAAACCTTTATTTGCTAAAATATTTACAATTTCTTATAGCTTTTTTGATCATTTCAAATTACCAGAAGCTAATCTTGCATACAATTATTCTTACTGTGGACTAAAGAAAAGCGATGGGATTTGGTTAACTGAAGAAGAACTTAAACAACGTTTTTTAGAATCAGTAAATATTATAAATGAAAGAGATTTAGATACAATTTGGTACAGAATATTAAAATCATTTCTTACGGTAGACATGTTAGATTTAGCATTCGAAGATACTCACGAATTCAATGTTTCTAATTTTTCAATATTTTATAGGCAATTAAGTTCTGGTCAGAATATCCTATTATTTGTGTTAACTGAAGTTATTGCACAGATCAGATTAAACTCATTGATTCTTTTTGATGAACCAGAAACACATTTACATCCTAATGCTATAAGTCAATTAATGAATACAATTTTTAAATTGACTGAAAAATTTGAATCATTTTGTATAATAGGAACACATTCACCATTAGTTGTTCAGGAGATACCATCTCGAAATGTAATTATAATTGAAAGAAATGAATCCATAGCTCAAATTAGACATCTTGAACAGGAATCATTTGGTGAGAACCTAACTGTTATAACTGAAGAAGTATTTGGTCGTAGAGAAGTTGATAAATATCATACGTCATTATTAAAAGATATGATCTCAAGTGGTAAGTCATTTGAAGACATTATTTCTCATATAGAATCTGATGATGTGCCTATTAGTCTAAATCTGAGGTTATTTATTAAAGCATTAATTCAACAAAAACATGAAAAATCTTAAATCTTATCCTCATAATTCCATAGATGTTCATTTAAATGCTGTTAAAAGGAAGAATGCTAGTGATTCGAAAGAAAATTTAATCCATATTGAAAATAATGTGCGTAAAGATTATTTAGACTACGATGTACACTTTAGTGAAAATGATATAGAAAATATTCCTAAGCGTCAATTCTATATTCCGTTTAAACTCGATTTACAAAGTCTTTATAATTTTCAAAGCAAAACAATAATCGACGTAAGAGGTCATATTGAGAAATTACAAGAAAGGACTATACGATATACTTGCCAAAACTGTACAATTAATAGCGCTAATACCTTAGATCATGTTCTGCCACAAGGTGAGTTTCCTGAATTCATTGTAAATCCCAAAAATTTATTCCCCTGTTGTTCTCAATGTAATTCATACAAGAATAAATATTTAGAGAGTAATGGTATAAAACTGTTTCTAAACTTGTATTTAGATAATCTTCCCAATGAGCAATACCTTTTTGTAAAGTTTGAATTTGATGATAATAATGAAATTGACTTTGAATATTTTCTTTTTAATAAATATGAGATAAATGTTGACACGTTCGCATTAATAAAAAGTCATTTCGAAAAGCTTTATTTATTGGAGAGAATGAGACTAAAAGCAAATGAAGATTATTCTGAGATTGAAAATTTAATTTTATGTGGTCTCAATAAATTATCAATAGATTTCATTTTTGATGAGATCAAGCAAAACATTATTAACGATCAAAAAGCATATGGTTTCAATCATTGGAAGTGTGTTTTGAAGCTTGCATTAATCAATGATGATAGATTTAAAAAATATATACAAGAAAAAAGAACGAAGGCATAATCGAGTAAATGGTCCCGACTAATATAGTTGGGATGCACCTCTCCCACGACTAAACACTTCGCGTGCTCAGCCTAAACCAAGTGTGCTTATTCCTAAAATAAATCTCAAGCTAATTCATAAGATCCCGCCCTACTTTTGTCCTTGCAGATCCACTTTTATGTACTCAATAATTTTCCATCTGTCGGCTTGCTTAATTTGAGCGCCATGAGCGCCCATAACCCCAAAACCAACGGTTATTACATGGAAAATCTCGCCACGGGGAGTTGTTTTCATCACATCAGTAACCAAGCTTCTGGGCTGAAATGGATATTTGCCGCTCGTAAACAGATATCCTTGTCCATCGCCTTTCTCACCATGACAATGGATGCAGTAAATCCCGAAAAGTTTCTTTCCTCTCTGCACATCATCAGCGGTCATTTCGTTGAGATTAAAGATATTTTCGCCCGCCCAAATTCTTTCTTCCGGCGTTTTTTCAAAATGGTAAGGAATCATTTCTCTGGGAATAGTTCCCTCTGCCGGCAAACGCAAACTCGAACCGTCTTCAAAATTTGGATTCTCGGAATAAGGTTCAAAAGCACGCGATTGTACCATATCCGGGAAATAGGAATAACCCGGATGGTTCCGGTCTTTATCGCAGGATGCCAACAAAACCACAACTACCAATAAAGCACTACAACAGGATACGAATTTTTGCATAACAATTTCTTTTTGGGGTCATGAATCAGGTTTCGTAATGAAAGCTTTCTTCGAGTAAAGGATCATTTTTACTTAACAGCGTCGCTTTGGCTAAAGAGCTTAAGACGACAAACAAGAAGCCTCCCAGATACAAACACACAAATCCAATTTCCGTTAAACCAATTTGAGCAGTTTTACCGATTGTTCCGGGAATTACCAGTAAATAGATATTCAACCATTGCCCAATCAAGACTATCACCGCCATAATCGATAACCACTTTAAATTTCGTTTCGAATTCCGGGTCATTAATCCCAGAAATGGAATTACAAAATTAAGAACCAAAATGGTGAAAAACAGAATGGTATGATCGTGTAGTCGTGGTGCAAAATAGGCCGTTTCTTCAGGAATGTGACTGTACCAGATTAACAGATACTGAGAGAACCACAAATACATCCAAAATATACTAAATGCAAACAGGTATTTTCCCATGTCGTGAATGTGTTCTTTGTTGATAAATTCCAAATGGCCTTTCCATTTCAGAAAACTGATAAAAAGGACAATGGCAGCAATGCCAATCTCAAAAAGACCAATAAAAATAAACCATCCGTAAAGGGTACTGTACCAATGTGCATCAATAGACATTAACCAATCCCAGCTCATGGCAGAACTTGATACGGCAAAGAAAACCATAAATAATGCGCCCAGTAACTTTCCCTTTTTATAGTATTTGATATCTGTAGATAAATCCTGCTGCAAGGAATTTTTTCGCAGCAAGCGCGTCAGCCATATCCAAACACCAAAATAAACCGCCATTCGGATGAAAAAGAACGGGATATTTAAATAGGCAGCTTTCCCCTCCAATACCGGATCGTGTAATCCCTCGTGGGACCAATGATAGATATCATGCATGCCGAAGTACAAAAGGAACATTAAAATTGCTGATACCGGCAGAAATGATGCGAAGGCCTCGGGAATACGCTGCAATGCGGTATGCCATCCGGAATAAGCTATTTTGTGCAATGCCTGAAAAACACCTCCAAACAAAGCAATGAACAGGAAAAACAGGTTGTTAATTAAAATATTTGTCCAAAATCGCTGACCGTTGGGGGCTTCTATTAAATACCCAAGCAGCAACAATAGAATTCCGAATCCTCCTGCTGCAAGCAGTGCAATTTGCGCTTTTCGGGAAAATGTATAATTCTTGTCCATCACCATATGGTTTATGCGGTTTACAATTCAATCTCCTTAACTTGTATGTTCATTGCGTCTTCCTTCTCCAAAATGCCTTTCACAACAGCATCCTGACTGCCTGCCTCATCCAGATCTACTATAATCACAAAACGATCGTTGGTACTTCGTTCGTCGTGAATCACATTGTTCGCTCCGGGTCCGAGTTTCGAACGAATAAAGAATGCTGCTGCCATTCCAAAAGAGGCAAACAAAACCGTCAGTTCAAAAGTGATCGGGATAAAGGAAGGAATCGCGAAATGAGGCTTTCCTCCAATAAATAAGGGATAATCAACCGTAAAAGCCCAGGTTTGAAAGCCAAAAGCTACGGCCAGACCTATTCCCCCGCAAATAAATGCCACAGTTGGCAAATTTGATCGTTTGAATCCCAATGCATGATCCAAGCCATGAACCGGGAAAGGAGTTAAAACATCCTGAATGGAAACATCCTGAGCCCGCAATTCCCTAGTCGCGCGGAGAAGATTCTCCTCATCTTCAAAATAGGCTGAAATATATCTTTTCATCTGTTTATAATTTTTATGCAGTTGTCAGATGGAACTTACCATACAATCATCTCCCTGTGTGTAGAAAGCTTTATAAATGGACGTTTCATCTGTTCATAATTTTAAGTTTTTGCCATATAGCCTGTCCCGAACTTGTTTCGGGAGAACTCGCCAAATAATCATCTCCCTGTGCGGAAAGCTTTATACATGGACGTTTCATGATGATTCGTTTTTATCCATATTTATAAATTTCTCTCCTGAACTTTTCATTACAGTCTTCACCTCGGCAATTGCAATTACCGGGAATACCCGAATAAACAGCAGGAAACAAGTAAAAAACAAACCTAATGTTCCGATAAATATTCCTACTTCCACAATAGTCGGACTGTACATCGACCAACTTGACGGCAGATAATCGCGGTGCAAAGAGGTTACGATAATTACAAACCGTTCGAACCACATACCAATGTTGATGAAAATGGAAAGAACAAAGGTAAATGCCAGATTCCGTCTCAGTTTTTTGAACCAAAGCAGTTGGGGCGAAATCACATTACAGGTCATCATGATTGCGTAGGCCCACCAATAAGGCCCGGTTGCCCGGTTCAGAAATGCATACTGCTCATATTCCACGCCCGAATACCAGGCAATAAATAGTTCGGTGATGTAGGCAATCCCCACAATAGATCCGGTTGCGATAATAATTTTATTCATCGATTCAACATGCCCAACCGTAATGTAGCTTTCCAGATTTAGTACTTTCCGTGTAATGATTAATAGTGTGAGCACCATCGCAAAGCCAGAAAATATGGCTCCGGAAACAAAATAGGGCGGGAAAATTGTTGTGTGCCATCCCGGAATTATCGAAGTTGCAAAATCGGCACTTACAATACTGTGAACCGAAAGTACAAGCGGTGCAGCCAATCCTGCCAGTACCAAACTCATGGTTTCGTGCCTGCTCCAGTGTCTGGCAGATCCTGTCCATCCAAAACTTAAAAATCCGTAAACCGCTTTCTTAAATTTCGATTTCACTTTGTCGCGGATGGTTCCGATATCAGGTATTAAACCAACATACCAAAACAAAAGAGAAACACTAAAATAAGTACTGATTGCAAATACATCCCACAGCAGTGGTGAGTTGAAATTTACCCAAAGACCACGCGTATTTGGATAAGGAAACACAAAGAAACCCAGCAGCGGACGGCCCATATGAATTAAGGGAAACAAACCGGCACACATTACAGCAAAAAGAGTCATTGCCTCGGCAGACCGATTGATACTTGTTCTCCATTTTTGGCGAAACAATAATAGAATGGCTGAAATAAACGTGCCTGCATGACCGATTCCTACCCACCACACAAAATTGGTAATTCCCCAACCCCATCCTATGGTTTTGTTCAATCCCCACGTTCCGATTCCCTGCCAAATGGTCCAACCCATCATGGCTAAGCCGAAAAACAAGGCCGATAAAGTAATTGCAATTCCAGCATACCAAGCCTTCCCCGCCTTTCCTTCAATTGGAGCAGAAATTTCGTCGGTAATCTTTTGATACGTTTTTTTCCCCGTGATTAATGGTTCACGAATTGGCGACACATACATAAGCGTGGTTTTATGAATTGTTCGTTTCTTTATTTCTAATCTTTGTTAGATAACTTACCGATGGCAGTGTATGAATCTCCTCCAGCAAATGGTAATTTCGCTTGCCCGAAGTTTCTTTTACTACCTGACTGTCCTTATCGTTTAAATCTCCAAATATGATTGCTCCGGCAGGACAGGCTTGCTGACAAGCTGTTTTTATTTCGCCGTCCCGAGGCCTTCTTCCGTCAATTTTTGCATTCAATTTCCCTTCCTGAATTCGCTGCACGCACATAGAGCATTTCTCAATCACTCCTTTTGCCCGCACGGTAACGTCCGGATTCAAAACCATTCGTTTTAAATCGATCGTCATGTCAGCCACATCGTGCAGGTTATTTGGAATCGAATCTGCTTTCGTAAAATCAAACCAATTGAACCGACGCACTTTATACGGACAGTTATTTCCGCAGTAACGAGTCCCGATGCAACGGTTATAGATCATTTGATTCAGTCCTTCGCTGCTGTGAGTGGTGGCCGCTACCGGACAAACATTCTCGCAAGGTGCATTGTCGCAATGCTGACACATTACCGGTTGAAAAGAAACGTCCGGATTCAATTCACTGCCTGAAAAATATCTGTCGATACGAATCCATGACATTTCATGTGCCCGAATCACCTCTTTTTTACCAACTACAGGCACATTATTTTCTGCCTGACAGGCAATGGAACAGGCACCGCAGCCAACACATGAATTTAAATCGACAACCAATCCCCAATGATGATTTGGAAAATTTGGTTTCTTATAGATACCTGCATTCTCATATTCCTGATGCGATTCATTTCCGGCCGCCGGATCTTTTAAATATTCGCCTAATGAAGCTTCACGAACAATTGCTCTTCCCTCCATCGAATGATGAGTTTGAGTCATTGCCAATTCATACTTTTCTTCTGTTTTTGTTAGTTCAACCCCCGTCGAAAAATCTACTCTGTAATTATCTTTTATATGAGATAATCCAGAAACATTAACTCCTACATTCTTACCAACTACTCCGCAATCTGTCCTGCCATAACCTAAAGCAACTGCAGCAGTATTGTATGCTTGTCCCGGTAAAATATATACAGGCAGCTTTACTCCTGAATTCAACTCCACCACATCACCTGTTTCTAAACGCATTTCTTCCGCTTGTTTTGGTGATACAGTCAAATAATTGTCCCAACAAATTTTCGTTACCGGATCGGGAAGTTCCTGAATCCATGGATTGTTTGCCATTTTTCCATCGCCCATGGCTGAGCTTTCATATACCTGAAGCTCAAAACCAGAAGATTTTGGTGCATTTGCAATGCTATTAATCAATTCGCCAATGCCATCCAACTTAAATTTGGTATCGAAAACCGATTTTGTTTTGGGTTCAAAAACTCCTTGTTGTAAGCTGTTGTTCCAAAAACCGGTAAAGTTTGGATAGACCGTTTGCAACGGATATAATTTCTCTTCCCAGTAATTCTTTATAAATTTTAAATAGTCAGTTTCCTGCCCCGACCATGCAAGCAAAGTAGATTGAAATTGCCGGGTATTGAATAACGGACGAATTCCCGGCTGCATCAGACTGTAACGGCTTGTTTTAGGTTCCAAATCATTCCAGCTTTCTATAAAATGATTATCAGGAGCTGCATATTTAAAACGACCACTGGTTTCATTGGGAGCCATATCCAGTGACACCGAAAATGGCACTTTATCTATTGCCTTTCCGAATTCCTCCCCCTTAAAATAATCGTATACCGGATTTACACCGTAAGAGAACAAAGCTTTCACCTTACCCGAATTCAGATCAGTAAGCAATTGCTCCATATCCGGATCAACCGCTTGTTTGGTCAGTATTTGTTTATCAATCCGCAAGGTTGTTCCGTAATTTTCCAACTCGTAATTAATCCCATTGATTAAGATCTGAATATTCAAATCATTCTCACCTGCAACAACCAATGATTTCCCTTTATTTGCCCACAGTTCTTTTGCCAATTCATGAATATCTTCGTTGGTGTCAATTATAGAATAGGAATCCAGACCTTTCAATTTGAGTATTTCATTGTACAATTGAGCAACAAGCAAAGTTTGTTCGGAAGGTTTTACCGGAATCCGATAATCAGCATTACTGCCGGTTAAGGACAAACGCGATTCAAACTGAATGTGTCGTGACATATTCGTATTTCCATCGCTCAATTTGCGTTTTTTGGTGTACTGACGAATGTGTTCAACAGGCATCAGCCAATTTCCCAAAAAATCAGCATCAAAACTCACAATTACATCTGCATAATCGAAACGGTAATCGCAAACACCTGCTTTCCCAAAACACATTTCGTTCGCCTTTATCAATGCAGATGCAGATCGGTTATCGTACTGTATCCATTTCACATTGGGATAAGATTTTAAAAATGTATTGATCACAGCCTTTGTGGATGGACTGTAAATAGTTGGTGTAAGCAATACAGCCTCCCCGTTACTTTCTTTTAGCTGATTTAATTGCTGAATAATGTCTTGATCCAACTCCTCCCAGGAAATTTTGGTATCGCCTTTCATCGGATTTTTATAACGGCTGGTATCGTACAATCCCAAAATGGAAGCCTGAACCCTTGCACTTGTGCCTCCATAAGTAACCGACGACAAATCGTTGCCTTCAATTTTTATTGGACGGCCTTCTCGGGTTTTAATCAGAATACTGCAATATTCACTGCCATTTACATAGGATGATGCATAATAATTTGCTTTCCCCGGAGTGATTTCTTCAGGTTTAATCAGGTATGGAATGGCCTTTTGAACAGAATTTTCGCAACTTGCCAACACGGTACTTATTGCCAGACTGTATCCGCAAAGCTTCAGAAAATCACGACGGTTCGATTGTGATTTTTCATTCCCGTTATCAAATATATCGAGTATTTGTTCCAGATTCCCCTTAGGCAAAATTTGCTTTTCGGAAGTTTCTGATCCATTTTTACGTTCGGCAAGACTTTTCCAATGTTTCTTCATAGATAAACGGTTATCAATAGGTAAAATGCAATGCAACAGGGCAATAATTGGCTTCTACAATCCTAATAATGACATCGGGCACATTCCCTTCCTCCAATATCAGTAACTCTAACACTGTCAATAACTCCTGCTGCCAAATCTTCGTGCAGTTTTTTAAAGCCATTGGAATAATATCCATTGGCCTGAAAATCAACAGCTGTTTTATCATGACAATCCAAACACCAGCCCATCGACAAATCTTCAACTTGCTTAATTACATCCATCTCTTCAACAGGGCCATGGCATTCCTGACATTCTCTTTTTCCCACATTAGCATGCTGGGCATGACTGAAAAAAACATGATCGGGCAACTGATGAATCCGAACCCATTCTACAGAAGTATTATTTTCTACTGCCTTGATAATTTTGTTAATTTCGAATTTCCCTGAATTAGGTCCTTCCCTTACAATAATATGGCAGTTCATACAAAGGTTTACATGAGGAATTCCTGCAGATTTGCTTTCGTCGGCTGTTGTATGACAATATCTGCAATCAATTTTATTCCCGGTAACATGAACTTTATGAGAAAACTTAATGGGCTGTGCCGGTTGGTAATTTTGTTTGCGTCCCAAAGCCATAGCTCCATCAGCCAACATATTTATCTGGTATCCAAAAGCAAGTACAAAAATTAGTATTGGAATAAATTTATATTTGATTTTTTTTGTGAAGAACAAATCAATTAAAGCCATAGTAAGTAAGGCACCCAAAAAGAAAAAAACAATCAGGTTATTTACCTTAGGTTTGGCTTCATGGAGAGTATCCTCTTTTAATTGAACGAGATATGATTTTATATATCCCAGTTCCTCATCCGAATAAGTATATCCTACATGCGATGCCTCCATTTTCTTCCCCAACGGGCTCATCAATACAGACTTGAATTCTGCAATTGATTTATCAGCATAGGTTCCGGCAATATCCATCGCGGAAGGATTCCAATTCAGCGTATCGATGTATTCAATATTGTGACAGGAAACACAGGATGTTACATCCGTTTTAATTCTGGTTAAGCCTTTAAAAAGACGTTCTCCCCTTTTCCCGGAGTTTAGAAAATAGTTAAAATGATGATGATCATTTTCAGCAACATGAGTGCTGTCGGCTTCAATTGCAAGAAGCGCAGGAGGACTAAATAACAGAAAAAGTATAATCAGGGCATAAAAAAATCCGTAGGGTCTACTCATAAGTAAGGTATTTGATACAGATTAGGGTTATATAACAGCCAATAATGAAAATACAAATCAAAATACGAAACCCTTATCTGACAAATCCTACTGCAATCCAACCATTCTATATTAAGGTAGCTGAGCTCACTTTCTTCGTAACTTCCTCGCTCTCTACCAAATATAATAATTTAAACGAATAAATCATATTCATTCACATAATGAAACACAAATAGAAGCAACAATAGATAGGGATTTAAATGTCTTTTTATTAATGTTTATAAATGGTACATGAATTCTGAAAAAAAAACAGAATTGGCCTAATTCAGAAATGATTTGAATATGAATGAAATTTTACCTCTTTTATACTAAAATCCGAAATGGAATAAAGAGCCGTTTTAATTTCAGAACACCTTTAACACGACTTTGAATCATTTAATAAATAAACATTGCAATTAATTATTGCAAAACTACATCCCGCTTATGGTATCATGTAATTATTTTTCATAAATTTGATTTTTATTAAAAATATAGTTTATACTATTAACCAGCAGAATGATTTTAATCAAAAAAAATGTCAGGAAAATTAAATAATTTGCAACAGTTTGTTCAAAATGCTGCTGATACAGCCTGGAGAGCAAGCCAGAACAATTCACAATATGACCCAAATCCTACTGGATTTGGACAGCACCTTGAATTTACATTGCAAGCAAGAAGCGGAGAATTATCTCGACTTTTAAACGAAATTGCAGAAGATGAACTCAATCAGGTAGACAAATCACCTGAACCTATTGACTTTACCAAATTCGTTCGGATTTCTAATCGTGAATTTAATCACAAGGAGGTATTTGTAGGTGATAAATGGGTGCTGGTTCCTAATGATGCCAACATCCGTTTTGATGCAAGAACAGATAGTTATGCAGGTACTGTTCAGGCTTCCTTCAATCTAACAATTAGTCACAATGGAGATACTGCTACTTATACCTCGAGTGAAACTTACCAGCAATACCAAAGCAACAAACCATTAGTAGACAACGAACAACTATTGGTTAAGGGCCAAAACCTAAGACTAAATGATGGTGAACTAGATTGGATGCGGTTAGGTGCAGGAGTTTACGGAGTCGCCGACAAAAGCGCGAATACTGCAAATAATTTCAGATCGTTATATGATTGTCGCACTAAAGATTTTAAACGAAAATACACTTACAAACTATCAAAAATAGCCCCAAAAGCAGGAAAGTCTGGAGAAATATTTCAGAGCTTAGAAAAATTTGCTAAAAAAACAAAACATCTAGGTAAATTATGTAATATTATAACATTCGGAACACTCCTATATGAATATAATACAGACACGTGGGATGCACACTCTTTCGTAAATGCAGGTTTATTAGCTGTGAGTATTATTGCAGTATCCGCTGCATCCGCTCCTATTGTAACAGGAATTGCCATTTACGGATTACTTGACCTTGTTTTTGATGTAAGTGGAGGTATTGATGATATTTTTGGCCGAGACTCCAATTTTTGGAACAATCAAGCAATCGAAAGCTATCCAACTGAACTTTTACCCTTATTTAATGAAGCTCGAATTGACAATACATATGTAGCTCCACAATTCATTAAACCTCTAAATTTTAAAGACTGATGATGAAAATTCTATTTAAACCATTACTCGCCGCCAATTATTGCGCTGCCAAATGGATTGTTAACAAAAAATTACCCAAACGAGTAATTCCTACTGCTCTACATACCTTTACAACTCCTTTTGCTTTTTTATCTGCAGGAATATATTGTGTCGTTATAGGATCTATTGAGTTTAAATTTAAAACCTTCACACCAATCTTCATTGGACTAGCAATTGTAATGCTTAGTGTTTCCCTTTACATAGAAAAAAAAGCGAAAAATTCTATTGAAAGATGGGGGATTAAAAAAGAATACAAAAGCTTAAGTAAAAATCAACGACAAAACAGAAATACTTTTGCATTTCTATTCTTTTGGGCAAGCATTATTTTGTCTTTTTATTTGGGAGTAACGTTTACTGGAGGATATTTAGTAAAATAATGAAATTGCTATTTAAATATTTATTATCAGCAAATTACAGTTTTGCCAAAAGATGGGTCAATAAAAAAATGACTCAACAAATACTTCCTGCTACAATACATACTTTTACTACTCCATTTGCATTTATAGCTGCAGGCTTATACTGCACTGTTATAGGCACAATTGATTATAAATTTAAAACTTTCCTACCTATATTTATTGGATTAGGAATAGTAATGCTAGGAGTTTCCTTTTACATCGAAAAAAAAGCAAAAAAAGCAATTTACAAATGGGATATAGAGAAAGAATATAAATCTCTAAACAAAAGCCAACGATCCAATAGAAATACTTTTGCATTTCTATTCTTTTGGGCAGGCTTTGCTTTGTCTGTTTATTTAATAATAACTTTTACTGAAGGATATTTAGTAAAATGATGAAATTTCTATTTAAACCATTACTCGCCGCCAATTATTGCGCTGCCAAATGGATCGTTAACAAAAATTTACCACAACGAGTAATTCCTACTGCCCTACATACCTTCACCTCACCTTTTGCTTTTTTATCTGCAGGAATATATTGTGTCATCTTAGGATCTATTGATTATAAATTTAAAACATTCACTCCAATCTTCATTGGATTAGGAATTGTTATGCTTAGTGTTTCCTTTTTTGTGGAAAAAAAGGCAAAAAATTCTATAGAAAGATGGGGGATTAAAAAAGAATACAAAAGCTTAAGTAAAAATCAACGACAAAACAGAAATACTTTTGCATTCCTCTTCTTTTGGGCAGGCTTTGCTTTGTCTGTTTATTTAATAATAACTTTTACTGAAGGATATTTAGTAAAATGATGAAATTTCTATTTAAATATTTGTTATCCGCAAACTACAGTTTTGCCAAAAGATGGGTGAATGAAAAAATGCCCCAACAAATACTTCCTGCTGCAATACATACTTTTACAACTCCATTTACATTTGTCCTTGGTGGCTTGTATTTCGCTTTTATTGGGTCTATTAATTACAAATTTGAGACCTACACCCCAATTTTCATTGGACTACTGATTGTTCTACTCCCAACTTCTATTCCGATAGAGAGAAAAGCAAAAAAGGCAATTTCTAAATGGGGATTAGAAAAAGAATATAAATCTCTAAACAAAACCCAACGATCCAATAGAAATACTTTTGCATTCCTATTCTTCTTTGGAGGACTTGCTCTTTTCTTTTATCTAGGCGTAACATATTTTAGTGGATATTCATTGAAATAAAGACTAATGATGAAATTTCTATTTAAACCATTACTCACGGCCAACTATTTTCCGATAATAACCTGAATAACACCAAAAAAAAGTACGACAATAAAAAACATAACGAACAAAATAATTGCATTTTTTTTTCGAACCCATTATAAAAAACAAAAAATATGGCATTTGGATTTCCACCTAAACACAAAGAAATTTTTCAGCTTGATAATATTGACAAAGAGCATTATTTACTATTTGCCATAGAAACAGCCAAGCAACTTAATTGGGATGTAAGTTTTATAAATGAAAGTGGATTTGTTGCTTACACAAACTTTTCGATGGTTTCGTGGAGCGAGGAGGTAAATATAACTATTGAAGAAAAATCAGTAACAATCAAAAGTGCATGCACGAGTATACAGATTTTCGACTGGGGAAAAAACAAGAAAAATATAAATCTTTTTGTGTCAAAATTCGAAGAGGTAAAAAATACAATGTCACAGGAAGATATTAATTCTAAATTAATAGAACTATGGCAAAAGAATCCGAGAACAGAAAACAATGCCCTAAGCAAACCGCCATCTACATCTAAAAATAAACTAACTGGTTTCTTTTCTGTTTTTAAGCCTACCAAAGATTATTTTGTTACTCCAATATTGCTTCTTACTACCATCTCTATTTTCCTGATCATGGTATTATCCGGCGTTAATTTTTTTGCCCCTAGCGGCGAAAGTCTTTTAAATTGGGGTGCTAATTTTAAACCGATGACCTTAGATGGACAATGGTGGAGATTATTCACAGCTATTTTTTTACACATTGGAATCTTCCATTTACTGATGAATATGTACGCATTAGTCTACATTGGCCTTTTATTAGAGCCTTATCTTGGCAAAACCAGGTTTATTGGCGCATACCTACTCACAGGTATTGCTTCAAGCATAGCAAGTCTATGGTATCACGACATCACGATTAGTGCAGGAGCTTCAGGAGCAATTTTTGGATTATACGGTGTTTTTCTTGCTCTTCTCACTACCAATCTTCTTGATAAATCAGTGAAAAAGGCATTCATGACAAGTATTTTAGTATTTGTGGGTTACAATATAGTAAACGGATTAAAGCCCGATAGTGGCATTGACAATGCCGCACATATTGGAGGTCTTCTTAGCGGATTCATAATTGGATACGCCTTTGTTCCAAGCCTAAAAAACTTCGAATCTAAAAAGTTGAAACTTTCTACAATTACTGCATTGACAGTTATAACTCTACTTTCATCTATATTGGTGTACAAAATCCTGCCTAATGATATTGGTAAGTATGAAAAAGAAATACAGCAATTTGTAAGTATGGAAGCAAAAGCATTAGAAGTCTTTAATTTACCAGATGACACATCTGAAGAGCAATATATTGATGAGTTTACAAAGCATGGAATTTACTATTGGAATGAAAATATAAAATTGCTTGACAGCTTTAAAGAATTAGACTTGCCAGCACACATCAGAACCCGAAATTTGATACTAAGAGAATATTGCGAACTTAGAATAAAAAGTTATGAATTTGTATGTAAATCTATTGAAGAAGATACTGATGCATATGAAATTGCAATAGATGACTGCAACAAAAAAATGGAAAAAATAATCTCAACCTTGACCAATTTGCAATAGAAAAAACATTCCAAAATAGAATCTTAATGACATCCAAAAAGGGCATCCTCCTAAAAGAATGCCCTTTTATTTTCAATATTTTTCTAGTTCAAACTCTCAACTAATCTATCAAACTCAAGTTGATTGCCTTTATTTGCTTCCAACTGAACAGCAGCCTGACCCGTTATTAGTTTTATTTGATATTCAACATCTTCTACAACGAGTAGTTCCGTCATATTTTCCATTCCTTTAAGAGTGTTCTGTAATCGTAGTATGTACCTATCATCACTACTGTTTTTAAATATCCACCCCTCGCGTGTAAGGAAGTTTTTCTGATTAGTTAGCTTAGTTAATGGCAAAAGTCTTATGGAGTTTGCATCTTTCCAATAAACCAATACGATACCATTTTCGTACACATCTTGGTTTAGAGCAGGAAAGTCAATATCATCAATAATCGTTTTTGTATAACTAGTAGCGATATTGCTATACACGGTCCAATTAGAAACACTGGCAGTATATTTAAATGTTTTTACATTGGCATTTCCATCAGCACCTTTCAATTCTAAACCAGCTCCCCAGCTTGTATCGCCTTCCTCATCGGTTACCGCAGGGCCATAAAGCACACAGGTTGCTTTGTCAAGGTAAAAATCACCTGTGTTTCCGATAGTATTACCGGGAACACCTTCACCGGAAAGTATTTTTGAACCATTTGTTCCATTGGTTCCATTGGTTCCATTGATACCATCAACACCATTGGTTCCATTGGTTCCATTGATACCATCAACACCGTTCGTTCCATTGGTTCCATCAGCTCCGTTAGTACCATTTGTGCCTTTCAAAGAAAACCCATCTGTATCTGTCCAATTATCTGCATTTACTTTAGGGCCATACAACATTCCTGTTGCAACGTCCAGATAATAATCACTAACTGCACCAACTGCAGCTGCAGGCTCGCCTTCACCGCTATAAATAATACTGCCATCGGTTCCAGCTGGTCCAACTTCTCCTGCTGCACCTTGTTCTCCTTTATCACCTTTAGGACCTAATAATCCGACCTCACCATCATCACCACTACACGAAACCATCGAAATACTTAACGCCATAAAAGCGACTGCGAAAAAATAAAGTTTACTCGTTTTCATTTTTTTTGTAAATTTGAAATGATTAATAATTTGGAATTAAAGAGATCTTGCGTGATGTTTAATTCCTTTTAATTGTATTCTTCCGGAGGCTGTAACCTCCGGATTTTTTTAATATGTTTGTAAACCTGCTGAAATTAGTATTACCCCAATTACAAAGGAGACCAAAACGGACACTCCAATGACTAAAATCAGGCTGACAATAAAGTAGTTGGTCTTTTTTTCCTCGCTTACCTTCGTTATGGGAACAAAACCAATATATAAAATATACAAACTGTATAAGCCAGCCAGTAAAGCCAAGATGGTTAGACTTGGAAGAATGTAAAAAACTCCCGCAAGCCATATTGGCGTATAAGAATAGGCTACCAGTTTAATTGCATTATCCAGGCTTACCTGAGTACCGAAATTAGTTGCTAACTTATGAATACAGAACGCACTAATAAAAACACCTAAAAATGCGCCTAAAAAAGCAAGAATCGCCTGATGAAGTCCCCAGCTAAAAGAAGCTACTTTAAAATAACTCCCCAGACCAATCAATCCGTAACCAATAAAAGAGGCTATGGTAGGAATCAAAACCAAAGGAAGCACGTAAGACAGTAAGAAATCCTTCAGGTCTATTTGCTCATCACTAATTTTCGCCCATGCTTCTTTCGGCTGAAGGGTAACCAGTTTTACTCTATCGATTAAATATTCAATATTTATCATGATTTCAGGATTTTATTATGATTCCAATAGACTCTGTAAAATCCCGTTACTACCTTCTTTTCGACTATTGGAACCTCCTGTTGATAATTGATTGATTAACTTGCTAATCGGCATGGATTGCAACCACACTTTTCCTGTTCCCTGAAGAGTTGCCAGAAATAAACCTTCCCCTCCAAAAACCATCGATTTTAAATTACCGGCCTGTTGAATACTAAAATCAATACCTTCCTGAAAACCGACAACGCAGCCTGTATCCACTCTTATTGTTTCTCCCTTTAAATCATGCTCGATAAGTGTTCCTCCGGCATGAATAAAAGCATTTCCATCGCCTTGCAGTTTCTGAAGAATAAAACCTTCGCCTCCAAAGAAACCAGCACCCAATTTCCGGTTAAAATGCATACTGATTTTTGTTCCTAATGCAGCGCACAAAAAAGCATCACGCTGCACAATCACAGTTCCACCTAATTGCTCTAAATCGATAGGAACAATGGTTCCTGGATAGGGTGCGGCAAAAGCAACCTGACTTTTTCCTGTTCCCCGGTGTGTAAAATGAGTTATAAATATTGACTCTCCGGTAATTTTTCTGGATGCCGCCGAGAGCAATTTTCCAAAAAGCCCCTTGTCCGGCTCTGAACCATCTCCCATCTTTGCTTGAAAATCTATCCCTTCTTTCATATATAACATTGCTCCTGCTTCGGCTATAACTGTTTCATTGGGATCCAATTCAATCTCTACCAACTGAATATCATGTCCTATAATCTTATAATCTATTTCGTGTGATTTCATGATTTATAATTTATGATTGTTACTTTTTTCAAACTATTCTATTTTAATTTCTTGAGCCTACGAATAAGGCCAAAACAAACACTCCAATTTTTTTAACAAACTGCCACAACATCAGGAATCCAATTAAACAAAACAGTAAAGGTCCGTAAGTAATCAAATAAGTAAAAAAATTGGGGCCGGGTTCAAGCAGGGCAGCATCAGGCAATTCCGGATCATAATAAACAGTAACCGAACTTCCTTCCGCATATTTCTGAATATCTTTTTTTGCACCTGATGCACTACTGCTACTTCCATCAACAGTAGAAATCCGGGTTCCTGAATACTCCTTATCCTCAACAACATATTTGTAAACAATGTTGGAAGCATACATTTTTGTTCCATCACTTATCGATGTGCTGATATCCGCTAAAGTAACCTTGCCCTCTACAGCAGGCCATGACTTTGAAGCATTTGCCTCTTCAACAATAGTTTGGCTGATATTTTTATAAAAAAACCAACCTCCGATAATAAATGCAATTGCGAAAATGAGTAAGGCAATTGGCGAACTTTGCTTGTTTTCCATAGTCTGTCTTTTTTAAAAATTAAACGCATCCATTAGTTGAAGCATCTCCGATTTAGTCTGAACAGAACTGGACACAAGTATAATATATGTATCGTAATCTGGAATTTCGATGATTAAAGAAATACCTTCGTCTCCTTCCATTTTACCATACATACACTTTTTCCCACTGTGTGTAAAAACATCCAAATTTCCTTCCTGTCCTGGATTGCCGTTTTTACGTGAAGTTGCAGCTACTCCCAAACTACCGTTCATTCCTTTCATAAACATGGCGCTATAGGTTCCTTCCATATTCATTACCATCATTTTATGGTAATTATTAAAGCTAAAACCATTTGCAATTTTCTGAAACTTTTCATAAGGATACTTTACAGGAACTAAATCTATTGCTTCATCGCCATCACTGTCATCGCTAAATCCTTCGCTCATGCCACCAAATATTTCCTGCTGATACTGATCCTGATCTTCGTATTTAATGTTGGTGGGAGGAGTAAATTTTGAGGCAGACACAGAACTGTTTTTGTCAAATCTGGTTGCTGTTTCAATTGCTTCGATTCCTAGGATCTTGGCTTCCGATTTTAAGGTAACACCTTCGTATATCCAACATTTCGCTCCCATTAGCTTTACTACTTCGCACTCATTCCCCAAAACTTTTTCTTTGCCAACAATCTCGCCACCAAATGCTTCCAACAGATCTTTTCCCATCTTCTTCTTCTCAGCATCGGTCATATTATCAGTGATATTCTGAAAAGGAACTGTTCCTTTCTGCCCTTTATTCTCAATTAAATTAGCAGACCAAAACTGTCCTCCCTTTATAATTGAAATATCATGTGTTTTGGTTTCACTCTTAATTCCAAACATTTTAGTTACGCTTACCGATTTGGTTTCCGTAAAAGATGAATTCCCATAGTTGTCCCACCAAACAGATTTGGTGCCAGTAGTATTTCCGCTGAGTTGATACTCAACATGCCCCGATTTGATGGCATATATTTGACTCTTTTGTTGAGCTGTAGCAACATGCGTCATTAGCAAACACGTTACTATAAGAATAATCTGTTTCATCAGTGAATGAATTTGAATTAAATGTTCTGGTTTATTTGTAAGCATTAAGAAAAAATGGTTGGTGAAAATTTGATTAGAAAGACTTCCTGTTCGGGACTTTTTTATTATGGTTGTTTGGTTGTAAAGTGAATTGGTTGATTGCCCAAACAGGAAATACTAACTAAATGTATCTAATCAAATAAAACTCTAGAAATGGTATAACAATCCTACCCCTGCTGACAAGTAGTTGGTGCTACCAATGGTATATTTCAAATCAGCATTAAAATACATCTTGTCAGAAATTGCAAAGCGACTACCCACACCAATATTTAAACCAACATTACTGTCGGAAACAGAACCACTATCAGATCCAAACCCTTCAAGAACTTCATAACCCTCATAAGTATACTTCAAGAAAGTCATATTCAAACCTCCAATGGCATAAAATGTATTCTTATCATCTGCAGAAAACACATAATGTGCATCAAAATCTAATGTAGACCAATTCAGATTATTTTTCTTTAGATAATAAGTGAATGCAGGAGCAATTTCCCATGTATCACTTGCTAAATAAACACCTTTAGCTTCAATACCCATAGTACTGATATCTGTTGCATACTTAAGACCAGCTCCGGCCAAAATTTTTGAGTCTTGTGCTTTGGTAGTCAGGCTAAAGAATACAGAAAGCACGGTTGCGAATACTAAAATTAACTTGTTTTTCATTTTGTTTACTTTTTACTGGTTTTTAAAAAATTAATTAAGGTTTATTGAATAATAAGCTATTTCGCTTCTATTATTTTATTTAATTCATACATATAATAATGACCAAACATGCCTTCTTTGTCTTCAATTATCTTGGCATAAACTCCAGGTTTATCATTAATCATCCATAGTTTATATTTTTCTTCGGAAGTGCCGACAGACTCAATTACGGTACAATCGAAAGTGCCCGATGGCGTTGTGAGTTTTTCTTGTCCAGCTACCCGAAACGAATTCTCTTGTAATGGATACAGGCGATTGTAATAATTGAAATCTAAAACATTGGGTGGTAATTCCGTTTCATCAGGCAAATTGTATCTGTCGTATCCATAAAAAATAAAATCGATACTTACACTTTGCTCCTCTTTATCGGTCTTAACATCGGCGGTCAGTTTTTTAGTTTCAAAAACGTTTGTCCCCTCTACCAATGTCGAAAAATTATATTCCAATTGACTCGTATTTACTAAAGACATCAGCATTTCGAAAGGATCAGTCCAAGGCAATTTGTTCTCTTCCCCATCATACTTGTAATCTCCATTTGCATCGAAGAAATCGGCTTCGGTAAAAGTTAATCTTTCGATATTTTGAGAATTAGCCTCTGATTTAAGCAAGACTGTTTCTACTCCTGCATTTTCTAAAACCAGTTCTGTTTTACTGATTGTAAGAATTTTATTTTTACCGCCAATCTGGTCTATCCGGCCAATCAACAGCAGGCTTTGTTCTTTTGGATTAAAAATCCACATTCCTCCAGTCCTACCTTCCATTCCTGGCTCTTTCTCGATAAAACTAAAACTATCCGGAGCCTCAAAGATCAATACTCTCGTCACATCTGTATTTTCCTCATCGGCAAATTTCCAAGAACCTATTAAGCCCGATTCTGAATTATTCTTGGCTATTTCATCCATATTTAGTCTGGATAGGAACCATTTCTGATCACCCTTTTCAAAGTTTAGCTCTTTCTGATTCAGATTCATAATTTTACAATCTCCTCCAAAATCTTTATCCATATCCGAGCTCATAATCAATTTCTCTTCTTTCTGATTATGCGACCACGATCCTACATCAATTCCCTGAGTTATAATAGATCCATCAGCTCTGTAATCGATAACAAATAATGGTTCATCAACTTGATCGCCCACCACTATTTTAGTAACCAGCCAGCTTCCACTTATTTTTGAATCCTGAGCATTTGTCACTTTTATCAGCGACAGCAAAACGATAAGAATAATTGTTGCTTTTTTCATTTTTATTTGGATTTAGATGGGTTACCTAACACTTTCACAACTTCATTATAAGCATCTCTAATTTCACTCTCGCTCAAATCAGGCTTCCTTTGTTTGGCTCGTTTTCTGAAATCTTCGTAAGACATAAAATTGGTTTGCTTTTGGAGCTTTTCAAATTCCTTTTCGGCTTCTTTCAGCATTCCTTCCAGTTCGGGACTGGCTTCATCGAACTGCTTTTCAGCCTTTTTCAGTTCCTGATCCAATTGACTTTCCGGCACTGGCTTGTCTGATTTTTCGTCTTCTTTTCCAATAGCTTTATCTGCATTGATGTATGCATTGATGAACTGGAAAGCATCCTCTTTTGTCAAACCACTCTGATCATTCTTCACCTCTTCCAGTATTCCCATTTCGTTCAGCATCTGATCGAAATCGCTTTGATTGGGAGCCTTTAAACTATCTTTCTCATCATACTTTAAGAAAAAATCAATCATGGGTTTGGTCGAATCAATCATATTTTTGTTTGCCTTCATGTAGGTTTCCAGCATCACATCTACTCCTTCTTTTTCCACTTTCCCCTGAGCCAACAAGGCCGAATTGGCGACAAAACAGAGCACTATGACTAAAATTTGTTTCATGCTTTTTTTGTTTAATGATGAATAAATGATCTACCTGTATTATTATGAGTGATTAATTTACAAATCAGAAATGTCCTTGTGAGGAAAATTAGGAAGCTCGAAATAGCTGTCGGCTACAGAAACATCAAACTTGATACTTGTGGCTTCCTTTATGATGGTGATTCCCGCCATACTTGTTACAATCTTCAGCGTTAATCCTTTGTAAATCCATTGTTTAACCCCAAGAAGATCCCATACTTCACAGTCGTAACCAAGAACATCTTCATTATCCATTTGAACTCCACCCATACTTATCATGGTCTCTTTCCCAGCTTCCAGTGCATCTAAATTATTCTGACGCATATAATCAATTAATGGATCTTCTTTTGTGTAAATTATGCTGTGTTTATAATCAACCACATAAATTTTCTCATTATCAATTTTATAAGCATTGCGGGCATTCGTAGTTGTCGATTCTTCTATTCCATTAACATTAATAATGGTGATCGTTTCCGATTTATCCTCAAAATTCATTTCCAAAGCGCCCCATTTTTTAAAATACAGATCTTCTGTTCCTGATCCATTCACATATGGGCCTGATATTGAAGTTTCGTAGTGTACAATGCCAGTCTCCACATTGTAGCGTTTTATGTCTTTACTCTGTAAATCATCGTCCTTATCGCAAGAAAACAACGCGATGCTAAATACAACTAGTGTTAAATACTTTAATCTATTTTTCATGTCTTTTATTTTTTACTTTAAAGTGCTAATCAAGAAGATTACCCTCTTACTATTTTTCGATTTTATTAATTTGGAATCAAATAGAATCCAGTGTTCTCTCGCTGTACAATTGTTGTGGATTTCGCATCCGATCTGCCCAGCCAAAAATCTTCTTCCGATCTCATCATGTCACCGGTATTTCCTTCGTCCAAATCGCAGGTATAAGTACCTCCAATTTCCAAATGATCCGATTTGCTGTGAACAGAACCATCATCATTATAGGTTACATACTTAACTGTCAACCTGTAATTATCACTTTCATCAACATTCAAAACTTCCATCTTACCCAAATTTCCATCCGATGATCCATAGATGATGGTAGTCCCATTTTTTAGCAGAATTCCCGATTGATCGGAAACCGGGATATTCCCATTTGGTAAGCTTTCCATTTTAGTATCAATCGCTTTACGATCCAAAGAATCAAAAATTGAATTGCCTGATGTATTGGGATTGGCAGATGCAGTATTCCCCTCTGTTTTCACGAACTCTACTCTTCGATTGTTCGCTTTTCCCTCTGGTGTGCTGTTGTTATCCAATGGCTTGCTTTCTCCATAACCGGCATAACTCAATCGGTTCGATGAAATTCCCATTTCGATCAATTTCTCCATCACCACTTTGGCTCTTGCTTCCGATAAACTTTTGTTTGAAGCATCATCTCCATCGCTGTCGGTATGACCTTCAACACTGAAATTTAGGTCGGGCTGTTTTTGTAAGAGTTGGAATATTTCATTGATTGGCCCCATCGATTCAGGCTTTAAACTTGCCTTGTTAACATCGAAGCGGATTCCATTACAAATAATTTTACCATCTTGAAGAACGCGATCGTAATATTTTACTCCTCCTTTTGCAATGCGAACATTTTTCACATAGTATGCTTTGTCGTCGGCTAATTTAGCCCAATAAGCCTGCAGGCTGATTCCCGTTGGATTTGCTTCATAATGTGGAATATTTATCAAGCGGGTGTCATCCATATACACTTTCAACTTGCCTTTTGTATAGGCTATCGATACATGAATCCAACGCGCTTTATCATTCCATGTATAATCCAAATCCGGGTGTTCTCCTGAAACGTCGCTATTCTCAACAGAAATATGTTTGTAGCCTATTTCAATTTCCTGACCACTATTCTTCTGATTTTTCAGATCGTATAAGTATACCGAAAATCGATTGCCATTCGCTGGCTTGTAAAAATCAAACTCAACCGTAAAAATTTCAGGAAGATAATCTTCACTTGCATTCTTCAGATATGGAACAACCGTAGGGGTTCCATCCATAAACATCATCACATTTTCGCCATTTACACTTGCTATTTCAACCTGCCCTTTCACCAAATCCCAACGACTAGGAAATTCACCATTCTCCTCTGTTACTGCAGGACTATCTTCAAAAATCACTACATCACCTGGAACGAAATCGAATTTATTCCAAACTACATTTGGCTTTTTAGCAACTTGCTTTTCTACTCTCTCGTTACTATTATTCCCATCATTTCCATTTGAGTCTTCTTTCTTATCTGAGGTATTTTTTGGCTCTTCGTTCGCAGCTTTCTTTTTCTTCTTCTTTTTACCGAATAAACTTCCAATACCTTCTTCCAGTTTATCGAAGCCTTTATCTACGCCTCGTTCTATTTTATTATTAGCACGACGTGTACCTTGTTTCTTTACTACTTTTTCCGGCTCTACAACTTGTCCGTTTACCAAACTAAAGCTAAGCGCAAACAAAAACGTTATGAATATTCCTTTTTTCATGTTTCCTATTTTTTGGTTTCGATTACATTGTAAATGTATGGCGACAATCATTTTTTAAATAGGTGTATTGTTCCATTCGTATGGTTAGATGTTCTACACTTTGATTATCTGACACTTAACCTTTTGGATTTTGACATAAAACAATTATTCTCTACTTCCATAGGGGATCTAATTAAGAGAAGAAATAAGCTTGCTGGTAGCGGAGAAACCTATTAATCAAAAGGTGTTTTAAACAATAAAAAGATAGAGTTTACAGGCATTACCGCCGATAGGAGATTTGTTTTTCGGGGCTTGATGTTCCCTTAAATCTGGATTTAGAATTGCACGAATGAAAACATCAGTATAAGAAATGTTCCAGAATCTGCTATAAATGTTCCAATAGTAGTATAACCTTCTGATAATATGCTTTATATCATCTAAATATAAAACAACTTATTCTTTAAGATTGTAGTGCTTTGTGTTTTAAATATTCGCAAAAATATCTTTTACCGATAATTTTTACTTTTTTCATTTAAAAGGAGGCTATTTTAAAATGTGAAATTTGGCTTGAAGATAGGCAAGTGGTAAAATTTAGGTAAGTACAATTCACAGTCTACTTTCTCGAGTTGCCTACTGCATAATTCCCTTACGAAAAAAAACAATCCGAGTAAGTCATTTTGCTTTCCTAGTTCAACTCTGCAAGCGAATTCCCTTACTCGTGAATATAAAAACTCTACTCGGATACTCGAACCATTTACTCGTAAAGCAAAAAACAGCTACTCGCTCTACTTATTTATTACTAGGCTTACAATTTAGCTTACTCGATAAATGAAAATAAATACTCGCTAAGTAGATTGCCTCGCCATACTATAAAACTTTTCTTTAAAAGCGAAGGCTATTCCATTTTAAATCGATCATAAACTATTACGAACATTATAGGTATAATGCCTTGTGAAGAAAGAAAAATAAAATGAGGGTGTCCAAAAAGTATAGTTCCATTGTCATTCTGAGCTTGCCGAAGAATCTTTCACTCTGAAAAACAGATGTTTCGACTTCGCTCAACATGACAATCCGATACAAAATATTACTTTTTGGACACCCTCAGTATTATACTATTTAGTGTCGCACCTAGCTTATTATCGAGTTTAGATACATGTTTCGCTATGTGATTTCACATATTCAGAAGGAGTGCAGCCTTGAATCTCTTTAAAACATTTGGAAAAATACGAGGTGTCGTTAAATCCGGTGGCAAAACAGATATCACTAATAGTCACATCTGGCTGTAATAGCATTTCCGCTGCCACTTTTACCCTTTGAGTTCGAATAAAAGCGGTAGCCGACAGTCCGGTTAATGCTTTTAGTTTTCGATGAAGTTGAGTTCTACTCATAAGCGCAAGTTCGCAAAACTGATCGACACTAAAATCGGGATTCGCTAATTGATCCTCCAAAACTTGCTGTAATGTTCTGGCAAATTTTTCTTCTTCGGATGGAAACACAATATTTAAAGGACTGATAACTATTTCATTTTGATACTTTTTCTGCATCTCTTTTCTTGTGGCAATTAGTCTTTCCACCTTAACGATTAAAGCCTGAGCATTAAATGGTTTTACGATGTAATCATCTGCGCCGGATTTAAGACCATCCAATTCATTGTCATCACCAACTTTGGCAGTCAATAAAATAATGGGTATGTGATTGGTTTTTACATCTGCTTTTAAGCAGGAACAAAGTTCAACACCACCAACTTTTGGCATCATTACATCCGAAATAATCAAATCAGGAATATATTCGATTGCCATCTTAACACCAATTTCCCCGTCATCAGCTTCTAAAATTTTGTATTTATGAATAAAGTACGTTTTGATGTATTTCCGCATATCTAAATTATCCTCAACAAGCAACAATACGGGCAAATCTTCAATTTTCACCTCGTTTTCTTCTTCCGGGTTCAAATCTGAATTTACTTCATAAAACTGCTCCTCTTTTTTTGCCAGAGGCAAAAGTGATATTTCGTTTGCCTTAAAATGATCTTTAGATGTTGGCAACAACAATTCAAATTGAATGATTTGATTATTGGAACAACTAACCTTTATGGGGGCGCGGTAAAGAGTACACAGTTCCTTCACTAAAGAAAGTCCAATTCCCGTTCCCTGCGTTTCATTTTCACCGGCACGGTAAAAACGATCAAAGATATGCGGCAATTGCTCTTTGGTTAATGTGCAGCCTGAATTACTTACGGTGATTTTAATATGATCATTAAACGCAGCAAGCTTCAGTTCCACATTGCCATTTCCAGGAACAAACTTAAATGCATTGGATAATAAATTGGTAATTATTATTTCGACAATATTCGTATCGAACCAAACATCTCCTGATTCATTTATTTCCAATTGATAATTTATCTTTTTCTCAGATGCCTGATAAGTAAACGAATTTGAAATTCCTTTTAGTAATGTTGACAAATTGCCTTCCTGCGCAGCAATAGCAAAATGACCTGCATCAATTTTAGAAAGGTTTAACAGTTGATCAACCAATGCAAGTAATCTATTGGTATTACGCAGAATCAGTTTCATCTCTTCCTGCTCCTCATTACAATGAGGCCGTGCCAAGTGCTTTTCTACCGGACCTGTAATTAAGGTTAAAGGTGTTCTAAATTCATGGGAGATACTGCTAAAGAATTTTGATTTCATCTGGTTAACAATCTGTAACTCTCTTGAAACCTTTTGTTTGTTCTTGTATAAATAATAAAAAAATGCAGCCAATCCTCCAAAGAGCAAAAGCAGAACTCCAAACTGATTTCTCTGCATTTTTTTTGATTCTCCAATCAATTGATTTCTGGTATTCAACAGCTCAATCTGGTGTGTTTTATTTTCCGATTGATATTTAAATTCCAAATCATTCATTACGCGAACTGATTCGCTGTTGTATAACGAATCGGTATAATTTTTATGCAATAACAGAGCATCACTTGCCTCCCTATATCTTCCTGTTGCATAATAGATTTCATACAAAATCTTATTCGCAAACATGAGATTATCAACAGAATGAATTTCTTTTGAAATTAATCTTCCTTCCAACAAATTCTTTTCAGCTTCCTTGTATCGTTTTAACTTCGAACAAACATTACCATGTTGAATTAGTATCGTACTTAAGTAACGCTTATCATTTCTTGTTCGTTGCAAAGCGAGTGCCTGCTCAAAATACACATAAGCTTTCTCATATTCATTTTGAAACATTTTCACTTGCCCCAAAAGCTGATAACAAATTCCCTCACCAATAGGATTCCCACGTAATTTTGACAGCTCCAGCGATTTATTAATATAGTAATTGGCCGAATCAGCTTCCTGCAAATCGAGATAGGCTTCGCCAACATTCCCATAACTAATCTCCAAATGATATTTGTTGTCGCTGCTTAAGCCATATTTTAAAGATTCCCGAAAATAGGATAAGGCCTTTTCATATTCTTTTTGCACCAAATAGATATTTCCAATTCCGTTTTCGGCGATGGCTTTTCCATAAAAGTTGTCGGTGTATTTTGTAGTATTAATTGACGAAACAAAATAATTAAGAGCCTCTTCATTCCGATCCGTTTTTCGACAGACAACCCCCAACTCATTATAGATTCTGCCTAATTTATAGTAATCTTTTATTTTATGAGCAAAGGGCAGTGACTTTTGATAGTAATATTTAGCAGAATCGTAACCGTGTGTATATCGATGGTTTACTCCTATCCGATAATAAATTTCTGCCAGGCCGGTAGTATCCTCATCAGTTTTAATTTTATTCAAAAGCAGATGCAAATAAGACGGATATTCATCTTTTAAAATTTTCCGGTTATCAGATACAAGGCCAATTACACTATCAGAATTTTTCATTTTTCCTTCAACCATAACCAGCCCATTTATGGTTGCTTTCAAGCTGTCTAAATCATGAAACCGGGCTTTCTTATAATCATCCTTAGCATAAGCTTCAGTAATTAATATCGTGAAAAGAAAGAAAAGAAAAATTTGTTTTATCATATTATCAATTATAAATCTTCTTAAAAAAACGACTAAAAAATATCCGTTAAATATAACACCAATCCTAAAAAGCAACCAAACTCCGTAAAAAATTGCCCTAAACATTCTGAATGAGTGAATTTAAGCCAAAAATAATGCACATGCAAATATACGACAGAACTTAACAAAACAATAATCTTAGTGTGAGTTTTAAACCTAAAATACTCCAAATTCATCAAACATTAATCCTAATTAAATATTTACCCCACTACTTTTAATAAAATTGACTGAAACCTTACACTGCAACTTATTTTATAAGTTCAGATTTTACCGGTTACCCGAACTTACTCTCCGATCAAAATCTCCCTGATTTGGAATATTTATTAGTATCTTTACCATCCTTTACATACACATTTACCCGCCTTAGGATATAGCAAGGCAAAAGGACTTTTACAATGGATTTTGAAAGCATAAAAAGGAAACTGAAACAATACAAAGCCGAAGGAAAGACGATGTTTACCACATCTTCTTTTCAATCGCACAGTCTTGTTTTACTTCATATCATCAGCCGAATAGACAATACAATACCTGTTTATTTTATCAATACCGGATTTTTATTCCCTGAAACCATTCAGTTTAAAGATCAAATCGCCGAAGAATTTGGATTGAAAATTATCGATGCAAAATCTTCAATACCAAAAGCACAACAAAAAGATGCGAAAGGAAATTTTCTTTTCACCTCTGATCCTGATTACTGTTGTTTCCTAAATAAAGTGCAACCTCTGGATGGTGTTTTGGCTGATCACGATGTTTGGATCAATGGTGTTCGGGCAGATCAGTCGGCTGTTCGAAAAGCGATGAACATAGAACAGGATGCTCCTCATGGTGTCATCCGGTTTCATCCAATGTTAGACTGGAGCAAGCAGGAAATTTACAAGTACATTAAAGAGCACAATCTTCCCCGTCATCCGCTCGAAGCAAAAGGTTACGACAGCATTGGCTGTGAACCCTGCACACGAAAAATGACTTTGGGAGATGATCGGTCGGCACGATGGTTTGGAATGAAAAAAACCGAATGCGGTTTAAATACCGATTTGGTGATTAAAAAAGACAAATAATAATTGAAGCTAATAATCCGAAATTAAAACACAGATACAATGAGAGTATTAATTACAGGTGGTGCCGGTTACATTGGCACCGAATTATGCATAAAATTGAATCAGAACCCTGATGTAAAAGAAATTATTGTATTGGATAATCTGCATCAGGCCAACTTCAATCTGTTTTTACACTCCCAAATAAAACCTGGTAAACTAACTTTTGTTAGAGGTGAACTTTTGGATTCAAGAACTCTCGATAAAATTATTAAGGATGTAGATGTTGTTTATCATCTTGCTGCTGAAAATTCGGACAACGATAAGCTTCATCATCTTCATGAACAGGTTAATAACTGGGGAACCGCTGAGTTGGTTTATGCCATAGAAGAAAGCAACGTAAAACAGTTGGTATACGTTAGTTCAACAGCTGTTTACGGTTATTCTGATAATGAATTTGATATTTATTCAATTCCTGAACCAACTACTTCGTTGGGAAGTTCTACTTTAAGAGGCGAACAGCATGTTGAACGAATCATGTCGAAAATAAACACTCAGATTATTCGTTTGGGAAATGTTTTTGGTTACGGCGTAAGTATGAATATGAAAGGGATTCTAAACAGCTTACTTTTCGATTCTCACTTTGTTGGTCGTATTTCTATCCACGGAAGCGGGAACCAAAAACGTCCGTTTATTTCTTTGGAAAAAACCAGTAGTATTTTAGCCAACCTTTTGGGTGGAAAATTAGATTCAGGAGTTTACAATTTGGTGGAATACAACAAATCAATTATGGATTTAGTGGAAGTGATGCAAGTGCAAAATCCAGACATGGAAATGATTTTCACCAACCAACATCTTGAACTTCCACAACAATTGGTTACTGTTGATGAGCGAATTATGAAATTGTACGAAGGAGAAAAATTAGGATTTGAAGAAGAACTAAAAATACTAAAAGAGCATTTTGAGGCTTCAAGCCTATAAAAGCTATTGATATACCTTTGTTGTCAGATACAAAAAAGCTTGATTCGAGAATGAATCAAGCTTTTTTTGTTTTATGGATAACCTGCATCCCAACTAAATTTTTTCCGTCAGTTTCTTTACAAACCGGTATTTGTTAAAAAACTCTTTTGCAATAACACGCATAATTGTGTAAGATGGTATTGCCAGCATCATTCCTAAAATACCTGCCATACTTCCTGCCATGATAATCACAATAAATATCTCGAGAGGATGAGCATTTACACTATTGGAATAAATTAAGGGCTGAAACAAAATATTATCGATCACCTGAACCGTTGCAAATACAATCGCCATATATCCTAACAAAGGAACAATTCCTGTATAAAAATCAACATCTAAATTGGTCGCAATTCCAATAATCATACCAAAACAGGCTCCGATGATTGGCCCAATGTAAGGAATCACATTCATGATACCTGCAAACAAGCCGATTACAACTGCGGTACTAAAAGGCAAACCAACAATGGTAAGACCAATGGTTACCATAAAGCCAACGAGTATCACTTCAAAAAACAGTCCTACAAAATAGCGCATTAACAATTTTTTGATCGAATCCAATACATGGCGAACGCCTTCTTCGTTGCGGGCCGGAACCAAAACCACAACTCCCTCGGTAAACAAACTGCTGTCCTTCAAAAAGAAAAAAGTAATGAAAGAGATCGAAAACAAAGCAATAAATGCATTTCCCAAAGTACCAACCAGCGAACTAAAAATATCTGAAACATCAGATATTTTCACAAATGATGAAATATTTTTAACCAGAACTGCTTTCAGGTCAAAAGCCTCGCCATTAGCAGAATACTTTACAACAAATGCTTCTATTCTTTGCATTGGTTCTTCAAGACTTTGAACTGCGGCATTCACATCTATATTTGATAGATCCTGGGCCTGCGATGCAATCATTGGAATGAAGGTGCGGAAGAACATGATCATGACCATCCACAAAAGAATGAGTGTTATCCCCGCCGATAAAACCGAAGGGAATTGCCATTTCTTAATTTTTAAACCATTTAAAAAGTCGACAACCGGACGTCCGATGAAAGAAAGAACAACCGAAATTAAAACGTAAGTTACTATGTTACTGAAATACCAAAACAATAGCCCTAACAAGATTAAACCAAGAGCTACAATAAAATATTTTCCTTTTTCATTCATAGGTAGACAATGTGTTTTGAAATTAAATTGGTATATCAGTTTAAAAGTAAGAAATTTTATGGTTTCAAGGAACCGAAACAAAAAAAGGCTTTCTTTCGAAAGCCTTTTTCTAAATCTACTCCAAATTATAATTTTATGGGATTATCTACCTTTTGCTTCATCAAGGCAATATCCAAAACTTCCATAATCTCATCAACAAAGTGGAATTTAAGACCTTTTAAATAAATCTCTTTAATTTCCTCAATGTCTTTTTTATTCTGGTTACAAAGAATAATTTCCTTAATTCCGGCTCTCTTAGCTGCCAAAATTTTCTCCTTAATTCCTCCTACAGGCAATACTTTTCCGCGAAGTGTTATTTCACCTGTCATAGCCAGATGTTTTTTCACTTTACGCTGTGTGAAAATTGAAGCCATTGCAGTTACCATAGTCACACCAGCCGAAGGTCCGTCTTTTGGAATCGCCCCTTCGGGTACGTGAACATGAAGGTTCCACTCATCAAAAGTTTCCTTTTTAATTCCCAATGCACCACAGTGCGCTCTCAAATATTCTTGTGCCAGTAGTGCCGATTCTTTCATTACATCGCCCAAGTTCCCGGTAAGGGTTAATTTCCCTTTTCCAGCCGACAGACTCGATTCGATGAACAAGATTTCTCCGCCAACCGAAGTCCAGGCCAAACCTGTAACTACACCGGCATATTCATTCCCTTGATATTTATCGCGGTTAAAGATTGGTGCACCTAAAAATTCTTTCAGATCTTCAATCTTTATATTAATATCATATTCTTCGTCCATTGCCACCTTACGGGCAATACGCCTCATTAACTTGGCAATTCGTTGATCCAATGCTCTTACACCCGACTCACGGGTATATTTATCGATGATTTCGGCAATTACCTCCTTCGAGATTTTAATATTATCAGCAGTAATCCCATGATTCTCCATTTGCTTTGGAATCAAATGAGTCTTGGCAATCTGTACTTTTTCTTCCTGAATGTAACCACTTACATCAATCATTTCCATACGATCGCGAAGAGGAGCTGAAATCGCCCCAATATTATTGGCCGTTGCTACAAACATCACATTCGACAAATCGTAGTCTACATCCAAAAAGTTATCATGAAATGCACTATTCTGCTCAGGATCAAGAACCTCCAATAAAGCCGAAGATGGATCTCCTCTAAAATCATTACTTACTTTATCAATCTCATCCAAAATAAAAACAGGATTGGATGAACCGGCTTTTTTCATTCCCTGAATAATTCTTCCCGGCATTGCACCAATATATGTCTTTCTGTGACCACGAATTTCTGACTCATCATGCAATCCGCCTAGAGACATTCTGGCATACTTTCGATCCAAGGCTCTCGCAATTGATTTTCCTAAAGATGTTTTACCTACGCCCGGAGGTCCGTACAAACATAAAATCGGTGATTTTAAATCCCCTTTTAGTTTTAATACAGCCAAATGCTCAATAATTCTGTCTTTTACTTTTTCCAAACCAAAGTGATCCTGATCCAGAATTCTTTGAGCTCTTTTCAAGTTAAAATTATCCTTGGTGCATTCGCTCCATGGTAAATCAAGCAGCTCCTCAAGGTAATTTAATTGCACCGAATATTCTGCAGAAGCAGGATTCAGACGCTGTAGTTTATTCAATTCTTTTTCAAAAACAGCAGCAACTTCGTCGGTCCATTTTTTTGTTTGTGCCCTTTCTTCCAACTCTTCTACATCCTGATCGTTTGGCCCTCCGCCCAATTCATCCTGAATGGTTTTCATTTGCTGGTGCAGCAAGTATTCTCTTTGCTGCTGATCCATATCGGTTTTCACCTTGGTCTGAATATCATCTTTCAGCTCCAAAACCTGCACTTCACGAACCAATAACTCCAAAAGTTTCATTGCTCTGCCGGCAATCTCCTCAATCTCAAGCAACTTCTGTTTCTGGTTGTGCTTAATTTCAGAATTACTTGAAATAAAGTTGATTAGAAACGAAGATCCTTCGATATTCTTGATTGCAAAACTAGCCTCATTAGGAATGTGCGGCGACAATTTGATCACCTTAACGGCCATATCCTTAACAGAAGATATAAGAGCTTTAAACTCATTATCTTCCTCAACAGGACGAATATCTTTCAGCGTTTTAATCTTAGCAATGTGGTAAGGCTCCTCTGAAATTATTTCCTGCAACTCAAATCTCTTTTTACCTTGTAAAATAACAGTGGTAGAACCATCAGGCATTTCCAAAATTTTGATAATTTGAGCTACCGTTCCAATTTTATAAATATCATCGAAATGCGGATCTTCAACACTCAAATCTATTTGAGTGGCTGCTCCCAACATCCCCTTCTTGCTGTATACTTCACGAACTAATTTCAAGGATTTCTCTCTTCCTACCGAAATAGGAATTACTACGCCAGGAAATAAAACCGTGTTACGAAGAGGCAAAATTGGCAAACTGTCAGGAACAACTAGTTCGTCCAGCGCATTTTCATCCTCATCGGTTATAATTGGAATAAAATCTGAATCTTCGTCCATCATATTCGTCAATGCGATATCGCTTATATTGATTTCAATCTTTCTGCTCATTATTTCGCTTGTCATGTTCTCATTACTCACTATAAAGAAAACAAACTTATGTCCTGTAAAAAATGACAAAATGTCTGTTTCCACCAAAATTAATTGGTCACTGTTTACTTGGCAATAGCTATGCCAAAATAAAAAATGAGTTCTATCAGTTAACAGAAAGAACTCATATTAATATAATAAGGATTTGTGCTAAAATGATTTCCGATACTCTTTGGTCATTTCAAATACGTTTGTTAATATATTTTTCTCCACCTCATTAAATTCCAAACCTCTGCGCTGCATTACCAAATCAGCAACTTCGAAAGTTGCTTTTAAGCGATATTCCTTAAAACCATGATTGCCGCCCATTGCAAAAGAGGGAATGAAATTACGGGGAAAGCCTGCTCCAAACACATTGGCACTTACACCAATAACAGTCCCGGTATTCAACATAGTATTAATACCGCATTTAGAGTGATCGCCCATAATAGTACCACAAAACTGCAAGCCTGTTTTTTCAAAACTTTCACTTGAGTAGTTCCACAACTTCACTTCCGAATAATTGTTTTTCAAATTTGAATTATTCGTATCAGCACCAATATTACACCATTCGCCCAATACTGCATTTCCTAAAAAACCATCATGTGCTTTGCTCGAATAACCAAACAACACCACATTATTTAATTCTCCGCCACATTTGCAGTAGGGACCTAATGTAGTTGCACCATACACTTTGGCACCCATTTTTAATTCTGCATGTTCGCACATGGCCAAAGGACCACGCACCAAACATCCTTCCATAATAACTGCATCTTTTCCAATGTAAATTGGGCCGTCAACAGCATTAAGACATGCAAATTCTACTTTTGCTCCTACTTCAAGAAATATATTCTCCTTTCCAAGAACATTTACCGTATCACTTATCGTCTGCGATTGTCTTCCTTTGGTCAGCAATTCAAAATCGGCACGAAGAGCCTTGTCATTACTTCCAAATATATCGTAAGGCATTGCGATTCGATCAACAGCCTGTTTATACACAACTTTAACTTTTGCTTCAATTCCTTCCTTGTTCACTAACTCAAGGTCAGCAGCCAAAAAATTAGCAGCCAGAATAACTCCATCCTTTGCAAGATACTCTCCCACTTTTAAATTCCAAATTGCATCTTTCAACCTCTCATCCGGAAGTACCGAACCATTAATCAATACATTTTGTTCCTGAACAAAGATTGGATATTTTACAGATAAATAATCCTGCGTAAAATGACTTAAGCTGGCTGTAAGATATTTCTCCCATTTTTCACGAATGCTTAAAATGCCAACCCGAATCTCGGATACCGGACGGGTAAATGTGAGTGGACGCAGATCATTCCAAGTCCCATCATCAAAAAGAATATAATTCATTGTAGTAGTAATTTAAATCCGAAGGATTTTTATGTATGATCAAAAATAAAAAAAAGCCTCGAATAATCGAGGCTTTTTCTTAATATGGTAGATTTTTTAATCTTACTTCTTGTTACCGTCCATGTGTTTCTTGTAACGATTCATGAACTTATCAACACGACCAGCAGTATCTACTAATGTCATCTTACCTGTGTAGAAAGGGTGAGATGTATTAGAGATCTCAAGCTTAATAACTGGGTACTCAATGCCTTCGAACTCAATAGTTTCTTTAGTTCTAGCAGTCGACTTAGCAATAAAAACAGTTTCGTTTGACATGTCTTTAAAAGCTACAAGACGGTAATTTTCCGGATGTATTCCTTGTTTCATTTTAATATCCTTTAGTTTCTTATAATCTACTTCCAATAGGCTGCAAAGGTAAATATTGTAATCTGTTTTGCAAAAGAATAAATAAATTATTCTCCTCTTTCCACTACTTTTTTCTCTTTTGCCTTACTTCCCCTGTTTTCCAGAGGGATAATAGGTGTCCGTTTAAAAGGTTTATTAGGGTCAAAAAGCAAACGATAGGTATAATGCGTTTTCATTTTCACACCACCAACCGACTCATAAATAGAAATCATTTTCGGATTAAAGTCTCCCACCCACGAAAGTTCCACTTCTTTATAATGCGGTTTTCTCTTCATCACTTTATCCATGTGCCAGAAGATTGCCGACTCCACCCCAAATCTTTGATATTTAGGAACAACACCCATTATTGAGATTCGAGCGCGGGTAATTGCTTTCTTTTTTAAATTATATAAAAATTTCAGTTTACTCCAGAAATTAAATTTACCATCCATCTTTATCAAGATCTGATTGATATCCGGCATCATCACAAAAAATGCAATTGGATTTCCTTCATGATAAGCAAACCAAATGAATTCTTCCTCAACTACTCCTTTTCCATCAAGAGCCATTTTACGGATATCCTCAGGATCTATCGGCGAGAAATTATCATGAAATTTCCATGCTTCATTATAAATTGCAATTAAATCCTGAATGTATTTTTCCGATTTTGCATATGAAAAATGCTCAAAAGTAAATCCCGGCTTTTTAGCAACCCACTCTGCAATTTTCCAAAATCGTTCAGGGAAAGGCTTTTTTAAATCAAGATGATAGCTATACTGCTCGAAGAACACCTTAAAGCCATACTCCTCGAAAAATACCTTGTAATATTTTTGATGATATGGCATTCCGTATCCCTGAGGCATAAAACCATCAACCAAAAGTCCCCAATGATTATCATTTTCGCCAAAATTCACCGGACCATCCATGGCTTCCATACCACGCACAGTTAACCACTCTTTTGCTGTATCAAACAAAAGAAAAGCTGCCTTCTTGTCATTTACACATTCAAAAAAACCACATCCGCCTGTCGGCTGATCAAAAGAAAAAGCTTTATTGGTGTTAATAAACGCAGCTATGCGGCCAATTACTTTTCCTTCATCGTTTTGCAATATCCATCGACCTGCCTCACCATGCTTAAAGAATGAATTTTCCTTCGGATCAAATATTCCTTCAATCTCAGCATCCAACGGACACGCATAATTGGAATCATCCTTATAAATGGTTCTGGCAATATCTAAAAAATCTTTTTGATGCGTCTGATCTAAAACTTCAACTATCCTCACTCGATTCGTTTTAATTTAAGTTTTGTAATTTGGGGTTTCAATGTAAATTTTATCGTCTTGCCAATTTCGAGAGCAATCTCAACAATTCAACATACAACCAAACCAATGTTACCATCAGCCCAAATGCACCATACCACTCCATATATTTTGGAGCTCCGGATTGGGCACCTTTTTCAATAAAATCGAAATCTAAAACCAGATTAAGTGCAGCTATAACAACAATAAACAGGCTGATCCCAATACTTAGTAAATCAGAACCATTTGCGATATTTAAGCCAATGCCAAACATGCTCAAAATCCAGTTCAACATGTAAAATATAAAGATACCACCTGTAGCTGCAATAACTCCAGACTTAAATTTTTCTGTTGCTTTAATTAATCCTGATTTATAGGCAAAAAGCATTGCAAGCAAAGTGGCAAATGTTAAACCAACCGCCTGCACTACAATACCAGGATAGGCCGAATTCATCATTGCTGATAAACCTCCCAACATTAAACCTTCGGCTAAAGCATAAAAAGGAGCTGTGTAAGGAGACCAAACCGGCTTAAAAGCAGTAGCAACAGCAAGAATTAAGCCTGCAATAGCTCCACCTATTAACCACGGCATTACCACCGATGAATCCATAGAATCATTGTATAATCCCCATGTATAACTTGCTGCAGCTACAAGGAAAAACAGTAACAAACCAACTTTATTTACGGTTCCGTTTACCGTCATTGCTTCACTGTACGATCCACTTCTTGAAGCGTAAAAAATCTTTTCGCTTAGAACAGGATTTGAACTTTTTGTATATCCCATATGTGTTAACTATTAATCTTTAAAATCTATTCTTAAATGTTGCAAAAATTTGTCTCAAATTTACTTTGTTTAATTTTCTTTTCCTAGATGTGAATGCCATATCACATCATAAAATATCTTAAAAAACACTTACAAATTAAGTTCATATTGAAGATCAGCCCAAATCTCTTTCCAATCCTCATCCTCTCTCTTTAATTCGCAAACCAAAGCAACAAGCTTATTTACAACAACATCTCCTCTTCGGGCAATTTTTCCCAAGGCTCTTTTTACCTGATTCAAAAAGTAAGCATCCTCGAATTTCTTTGGAAGCATTTCTATAAAATCGATAAACAGCCTGTCACTCTCCTCTTTTTTATCCATTGCCAGGCGTCCAACAACCATTACTGCACACACCTGTTTTGAGGCATCCTCACTTTTCACCCACTCTTTAACAAGCTCTTTTATATTAGGCAGATACTGAAAAAGATTCATACTAGCCTGCTCCAATAATTCATTTGAATCCATCTCGGCGAACCAACGCTCTAACTGATCTCCTGTCACTTTTTCCGGTTCTTCGAGAAGAGTTGCCACAATTTTCGATTCGCGAAAGCCTTTTGTCCACAATTTATGCGCTAAAAGATGATCCTTCTGATAATCTTTCCCAATTTCCCGCAAATTTACAATTGTTGCTCCCAATGATTTTGGGTATTTCAATCCAAATTTTTTCATTTCATGATGTGTCTCACCATTACGAAGAATTTGAATTTTCTTGAAAATTTCCTGAAACAATTCTTCTGTTTCTTTTCTATCGATAAAAAAATCCATTTTACTAAAATTAGTTAACTGCCTGCAAAGGTAGAGTTTATAATCCTTTCAGAATATATTTTTATATTTTTTTCATTAAACACTTGGATAATAATTAAAGATTTCTCTATATTTGCACCGCATTAGAGCAAAAATGGTGATTGTAGCTCAGTTGGTTAGAGCGCTGGATTGTGGTTCCAGAGGTCGCCGGTTCGAGACCGGTCTTTCACCCAAAGTAAAACGCAAATAACAGTATTCCTGTTGTTTGCGTTTTTTATTTTTTGCCCGTTACAGATCTCGTACCAAAAAATGGGACAAGAGGAAAAGTTGAGGGATTTAATTTTAAGTATTTTTTATCGTCAAAAAAAACTCAACATATCTATACTAAAATCTATCTAGAACAACACAAAAGGTAATTGTTTTGAAATCAGGTAATTATAGTCACTTCTGTTAAAAACTCATCCTACAACTCCAGAAACGAAACCTGTAATTGTTAAAATAATATTTCATCGGAATTCTCTCGCTACACTTCTACATTGTCTTTTGTTATTGGCAAGAAATTGAAGAATTCAATGATAAAGTCCAAGAATAAGATAACCAAACCCAATATACAGCCAACAATAATATCACAAAAAATAATACAACCAAGAGTCTGTCAATCACTTTGGCTCTTGTACTAAAAACATCATAATTATTCATCTTAATCATACTTACATTACAAAAACACGAAAAAAAGCAAAAGTGCGATTTTTAATTTCTCAGTCATGTTCTACATTAAACAACTCTTTTTTATTTATTGGCCTGGGTGGAGTATTATATAAATCTTCAGGATTACATTCAAAAAAATCAGCAAGCCTTATAATTACTTCAGAAGGAAAATCTTTTGATGAACCCTCCGGCGCATTAAGAATTCTGCTAACATGCTCTCTTGTTCTACCCATCATTAGTGCAATTGCTTTTCTGAGCGCAGCTCCTTCCTTGGCTTTTAAATTCCCCAATCGATCATTGATGTTAAATTTTTTTTGCATTGAATACCGCTATTTTAAAACTATTGCTTAATTTGTGCGCTAGAGATCACATAACTCTTATTCTATTTCATAATAAAGATTATAAATTTCACAAAGCTGTCCAAATTAAATAGACACTTTTTGATTAAATAATTCACACCTCATGTCAAAAGGCGATATTATAAAAACATTAATTACGGAATCGGGGTTGCCAATTACTGAAATTGCAAGAAGAATTAATGTTGACAGGCGAACAATATATGCCTATATGAAGAAAGACAATTGGAAACCTGAGACCTTAAAACAGATTTCAATTGCCTGTAATAAAGATGCCAACTATTTGCTAAAAAAAATATTGGACAGCAACACTAAGCAAGAAGAAGACAAACAGATAAAAATAGAAGAACCAGATGTAATTTATCACAATACAAAAAAAATAAACGATCTTTTAAACGAAAATGCAGTCCTCCTGCACAAATTGGTAGAATTACAGGAGAAACACATTTTACTGCATGAGGAGTATTTACAATTAAAAAAAAACAATTCCGCCAAGTAATAATTCGCACAGACCATTTCCTCTAAATTCAATTCTAAAACAGATATTTTAGAAACTCAACACATTGAAAACATTAGTCTGAAAGAGATTATTAATTACATCGAGGCAACAACAACAACAACAACAACAACAACAACAACAACAACTCCACCTACGCTTAGGACTTAAAAATTTTAACTGACTCAAACCTGACAGACATATTTTTTAGACATAAGAATATTGGAGCTATTGCAAACACCAATTATGAATCTCGTAAACAATTATAATTTTATTGCAGAATCTCTTACCAACAACAAACCTGCAGAAACGGCTTTAAGCTAATTTTTTAGTTTTTATTCGAAAAATAAAAATCACGTAAATTCCATCAATGAAAATTTCAACCCATATTAATTTGGGGAATTATCTTCACACGGTATATAATCCAAAATATCAGCTGGTTTGCAATGGAGTTCCCGACAAATAGCTTCCAATGTAGAAAAACGAATGGCTTTCGCTTTACCACTCTTCAGGATAGATAAATTGGCTACCGTTATCCCAATTCGATCTGCAAGCTCTTTCGAACTCATCTTTCGCTTGGCCAGCATCACATCTAAATTTGTTATTATAGGCATAATTGAAATTCCTTAGATGACTAAATCACTTTCTTCTTTCATTTCAATTCCTGCTTTATACACTTGAGCAATTGCAAGAACTATCAAAGCTGGAAAAATCCCAAACAATACACTAAAATCAGGATTAACATGTATTGCTATATCCATAACATGCAGGTCTTTCAAAAAAAGATATGAATAAATAGTGGATTCAATAAACATATAAATACAAAAAATAATTAAAACTAGCCCAACCCTCTTAATTCGAGTGTAATTTTTACGAACAAAGAACAGATTACTCTTTGAAGCCAATGATATTGATTCAAACACCTCCTTTAATTGCCTTGTTAAGAACACCGCAACACCAAACAACATAAACTGATCTAACCAACTTAGAATCCAATAACTTAGATTATCTATTTCAAGAACACGTGGCAAAATATAAAACTCACCCACACCATTAAACTTACTACCATCAAGCATTGTAAAACTAGTCGGAAGTTCTACAAAACTTGAAATAACCTTAAATCTCATTTCTACCGCTCCATCCCAATCAAAAATTAAATCCATAAAAAATGACAACACAGCACCAACCAAGCCTAAAAGACTGATTATATAGAATAAATAAAAAGATGATGCTAAATGCTTTAAAACTCTTCGGTTACTTTTCATAGCAATAATATATTAAATAATGAACATACGAATTTAAGAAATATATTTCTGTTTTACAACAATTTATTATCGTTTATCAGTAATTTGTCATTAAAATACAAGCACAATGCTTTTTAATTTAACATGCCACTACATTAAATGCGCAACCAAAAGCCAAAGAGTAAATTACCTTACCACAACCTAAGCTATTCGCATCCGCTTCGGCTTACATCTCATTAGAATTACTAAAACCAATAATCTCATCCATGTAATTCCGATTTTTACGGCTATTTTTGTACTCATTAAAATTCTCAATTTCCAAAGAAGAGTTGAGATATCTATTATTAGCGGATTATTTCTCTCGCAAACGAAACTGAAACTTCAAAAAATAGAATTAGATAATGGGCAAAATAAAGATCGATTTGGAGTTGTTGAAGCAGAATGCAAAAAATACCGAAACTGCTACCAAAGAATTATTCACCAGACTTAAAAAAAAGAAACCCAAACAATTGGATTCTATTGTTCACACACTTCACGATGAAGTATTCGAAGATCTGGATTGCCTGGAATGTGCCAATTGCTGCAAGAGCATTAGTCCGATTGTTATCGATAAGGACATTGAACGCCTGGCAAAACAGTTTAGAATGAAACCTTCCGAGTTCATCAATCAATATTTATATATGGACAATGAAAACGATTATGTGTTTAAGGAAACCCCTTGTCCGTTTTTGATGCCAGACAATTACTGCATGGTTTATGAAAATCGTCCCCGTGCCTGCCGCGAATATCCGCATACCGATCGCAAACGCTTTTATCAAATACTCGATCTTACATTAAAAAATACACATTACTGTCCTGCAGTTTACGAAGTAGTCGATCGCCTTAAAAAGAAAAAAGAACAACTGTAAGCAAGAATCTTTTCATTCGGATTTCTATCTTTAGGATGCCTAAGCCATCAATTCTATGAATAAAACAGCAATTCTAATCGTCATTTCTCTTCTTGCAAGTCTTACGCTGAAAGGCCAAAGTGGTGGAGAAAACATCTACGAATTCCTGAATTTAGGAAGTTCAGCCAGAGTTACTGCCATGGGAGGAGATCAAATTGCATTAAGCGATATTGATGCAGATTACTCTTTTTACAATCCTGCAGCCCTCCATCCCGATTTGGATCAAAAAGTGGCATTGAATTACGTAAATTACCTAACTGATATCAATTACGGATACGCCTCCTACACCAAGGATTATGCTAAAATCGGCACCTTTTCATTGGCGATGCATTACGTAAACTATGGAAAATTTACCGAAGCAAACGAATTTGGAGAAATAACTGGCAATTTTAAAGCTTCCGATTACGCGCTGATTATTAGTTATGGCAGGCAATTGAATAAGAATATTCGTGTGGGAGCTTCAATTAAACCAGTTTATTCGGCCTTGGAAAAATACAGCTCTTTTGGTTTGGCTGCCGATTTGGCCTTGATCTACGACAGTTCCGATGAACTATTCAGAGCCTCGATTGTGGCACGAAATTTTGGTTATCAGATAAAAGCTTACTACGGATCGCATCGGGAAGATCTTCCGAATGAAGTATTAATTGGACTGAGCACCAAACTGCAGCATGCTCCTTTCCGTTTTGCAATCAACTACCGCCATCTTGAAGAATTTGATCTGACTTACGAATCCGAATTAAATAGCACTGACGATTCTTTTTCAAAATCAGGCAAAGACAGTTTCTCCGACAAAGCTCTGAAACACTTTATTTTAGGTACAGAGTTTTTGCCATCGAAGAACTTTAGTATTCGGCTGGGGTACAACTTTCAGCGAAGAATGGAACTTAAAGTTGATGAAAAAACTTCGACTGTTGGATTCACTTGGGGATTTGGAGTTAAAGTATCGCGTTTCCAGGTTAGTTTTGCCTCGGCAAAGTATCATTTGGCAGGTGCAAGCAATCATTTCTCAATCAGCACCCGATTAAGCGACTTTAATTTCTAAAAAAAATAATTCAAATTGCGCATTTCAATCGTTTACAGGAGACTATAATCTTTTACACCCCCTATTTTTAGTTCCAAATCTCATATTTTGATCGATTTTCTTTATACTTTTGTACCCAATTGCACAAAAAAATCGAGCAATAAATAGAATGGATATACCTGAAAAGAAACTAATTATAGCAATCGACGGACATTCGTCGTGCGGAAAAAGTACTGTTGCCAAGGATTTGGCAAAAAAAATTAAATACACTTATATTGACAGTGGCGCAATGTATCGGGTGGTTACTCTTTTTGCAATGAGAAACAACTTAATTTCCGGCGACAAAGTAGATGAAAATAAGCTGGCTCATTTAATCGATCAGGTAAACATCTCTTTTCAGTACAATACTGAAAAACAGCGTCACGAGACTTATTTAAATGCTGAATTGGTTGAAGATGAGATTCGCCAAATGGCTGTTTCGAACAACGTAAGTCTGATTGCGAAAATCAAATTTGTGCGTGAGAAAATGGTGGCTTTTCAGCGTGAATTAAGCAAGGAAGGTGGAGTTATAATGGACGGCAGGGATATTGGAACTGTGGTTTTCCCAAATGCCGATTTAAAAATATTTATGACTGCCGATGTGGAAATAAGAGCCATTCGCCGTTATAAAGAACTAAAAGATAAAGGAGAAAACATTTCATTGGACGAAATCAGAGAGAACGTTTCAAAAAGAGATTATATCGATGAAAACCGTGATGAAAGTCCGCTCCGAAAAGCTGAGGATGCAATTGTACTCAACAACAGCCATTTGACTCCGGACGAACAATTGGATTGGATTGTTGATCGCATGAATGAGCTGTAAGTAATCAACAGACAGGATAAAAAATGAATATTGAAATTGATCCTAACGCCGGATTCTGCTTTGGTGTTGTAAATGCCATAAATAAAGCGGAAGAAATACTGAAAGAGGACAATCAACTCTTCTGTATTGGTGATATCGTTCACAACAATATCGAAGTTGATCGTCTTAATGCTCAAGGGTTACAAGCCATCAATCACGATCAGTTTTCGAAACTATCAGGAAAAAAAGTTTTATTTAGAGCACATGGAGAGCCTCCAACCTCTTACGAAACAGCAAAAAATCAAAATATTGAAATTATTGATGCTTCGTGCCCGGTAGTTTTAAACCTGCAAAAAAAGATAAAAAAAGCATACCGGGAGATTAAGAAGTCAAACGGTCAAATAATTATATACGGTAAAAAAGGTCATGCCGAGGTAAATGGTTTAGTCGGTCAAACCGAAGGCAAGGCAATTGTTGTTGAAAATACAGATGATTTAAAATTGGTGAACTTCAGCTTGCCGGTTGTTCTGTTTTCGCAAACAACAAAAACCATTTCAGGCTTTGCCGAAATTTCAGAATATCTGAAAAAAGAATGCAAAAACAGCCTTAGCATTAATGATACAATTTGCAGGAAGGTATCGAATCGTGTTCCCTTACTTAAGGATTTTGCAGGCAAACACGATGTGATCATTTTTGTGAGCGGAAAAAAAAGTTCGAACGGAAAATTACTGTTCGATGTCTGTAAAAGAACAAATCGGAACAGTTACTTTATCACTTGCCCTGATGAGTTGAATATGGACTGGTTTGCGAATGCAAAATCGGTTGGTGTAAGCGGAGCAACATCCACTCCCACCTGGCTGATGAATGATACAATTGAAAAAATAAAACTTGAAAATAAAAACGATTTAAGCATGTCTAAAATTAAGAAAATTGGAGTTTTAACTTCAGGAGGCGATGCTCCGGGAATGAATGCAGCCATCAGAGCTGTTGTTCGTGCTGCTATCTATAACAAAATTGAAGTTGTAGGTGTACTGCAAGGATACGAAGGCTTAATTCATGGTGATTTTAAGAAAATGAAATCTCATGATGTAAGCAACATTATTCAAAAAGGCGGAACCATTCTTCGTTCGGCCAGAAGTGAAGAATTCAGAACTGTTGAGGGAAGAAAAAAAGCGCATGAGCAAATGATTGCCAATAAAATAGATGCTCTTGTGGTTATTGGTGGTGACGGTACATTTTCCGGAGCCCGAATTTTTACACAGGAATTTGATATCCCTGTAGTGGGAATTCCAGGTACTATTGACAATGATTTGTTTGGTACCGATTACACGATTGGTTACGACACGGCAATCAACACAGTAATTGACGCTGTTGATAAAATCCGCGATACTGCAAGTGCTCACAACCGTTTGTTCTTTATTGAAGTAATGGGTCGTGATGCTGGTTTTATTGCTTTGCGAAGTGGAATTGCAACAGGAGCTGAAGCTATTTTAATTCCTGAAAAAGAAACCCACACTCAGGAATTGCAAAAATATCTTGAAAAAGGATATAAAGAACACAAATCAAGTGGTATTGTAATTGTAGCCGAAGGTGACAAATCTGGTGGCGCTTACACAATTGCAAAGGAAATTGGAAAAGAACATCCTGAGTACGACATTAGAGTATCTGTTTTGGGACACATGCAAAGAGGTGGTTCTCCATCGGCTTTCGACCGTGTAACTGCATCTACTTTAGGTGTTGCCGCAGTTGAAGCCTTACTGGATGATCAAAAGAGTATTATGGTTGGAATTGTTAACGGTGAGGTTTCACACGTTTCATTCAACAAAACCATTAAAAACAAGAAGAAAGTTAAGGATTCACTGATGAGTCTTAACGATATTCTTTCTATCTAAATTTTCTGAAAACGGTGGTTTTTGTTCATGCTTATTTTCCAGTTATGATGAGATTCTAATCAGAACTCATAACTTTGGGGAAAAAGAACACACGAATGAACAAAACTACCAAATTTGCAGATATCATACTGCCACTTCCATTGGCCCGGCTTTTTACCTACTCTATTCCCGAGGAACTAAAAGCTGATTTGGCCATTGGAAAAAGGGTAGTTGTTCCTTTCGGCAGTAAAAAATTCTACACCGGAATTGTAAAAAACATTCACAACACAGCTCCTGCAGATTATTCAACTAAGGACATTATTACCTGTCTCGATGAATCTCCGATTATCAATTCATTTCAATTCAATTTTTGGGAGTGGATATCACAATATTACCAATGTACTTTAGGTGACGTTTTTAAAGCGGCACTTCCTTCAGGATTAAAGCTGGAAAGCCAAACCAAGATAACTGCAAACGAAGATTTTCAGACTTTGGAAGCTCTTAGCAAAACCGAGGAGCAAATTTTGAATGTACTAAAGCATTCAAAAGACGTGAATATTTCTGCCTTAAATCAGGCCACAGGATTAAAAAATACGCTTCCTCAAGTAAAATCACTACTCGAAAAAGGAGCTGTTTCCATCGAAGAACAAATTATTAACCATTACAAGGAAAAGAAAAAGGAGTTTGTTCGATTGGCATCTGATTTTAGCGAATCGGAAATGGGCGATCTGATTAATGACTTAAAAAGAGCAAAAAAGCAACAGGAGATACTCCTCTCCTATCTTAATCTTTCCAAACACTACTTCGAAGAAAATGCTCTAAAAGTTTCAGTCCCCGAACTTTTAAAGTCAACAGCAGCTTCCAAAAGCGTTTTAAAAAGTTTGGTGGAAAAAAGCATTCTTGAAATTTACCATGAGAAACTGGATAGAATCGATCTGTCACATGCCGAAACTTCAGGACTTAAAGAATTGAATGAATATCAGGAAAAAGCAATTGCTGAGATCCGTGAAAACTTTGAAGAGAAGAACTGTGTACTGCTCCACGGAGTCACCTCAAGTGGAAAAACAGAAATATACATCCATCTGATTCAGGAGCAGTTACAACTTGGGAAACAGGTACTTTACCTGTTGCCGGAAATTGCTTTAACAACTCAGATCATCAATCGGCTGCGAACTGTATTTGGAAATAAAGTGGGAATCTACCATTCAAAATTCAACGATGCCGAACGGGTAGAAATCTACAACAACATCAATCAAAACAATCCTGATACTGCCTATCAGGTAATTTTAGGTGTTCGTTCATCAATATTTTTGCCTTTCAAAAATTTAGGATTAATAATTGTCGATGAAGAACATGAAAACACGTACAAACAATTCGATCCGGCTCCACGATACCACGCACGAGATGCTTCTATTTATCTGGCTCATCTGCATCAGGCAAAAACTTTATTGGGCACTGCCACACCCGCAATAGAAACCTACTACAATGCCAAAACGGGCAAATACGGTTTGGTAGAATTGTTTCAGCGTCACCAGAATCTGGAAATGCCTGAAATAATTATTGCTGATGTAAAGGAAGCCAAACGGAAAAAACAGATGAAATCGATGTTCTCTCCTGAGTTGATGCAAATGATGGAGACTTGCCTGAAAAATAAGGAACAGATTATTTTATTTCAAAACAGAAGAGGATATTCACCCTATCTGGAATGCAAAAGCTGCGGGTGGGTTCCTCATTGCCCAAACTGTGCTGTAAGCTTAACATACCACCGATTCAACAATCAGTTGGTTTGCCATTACTGTGCTCACAGTATTCATCCGCCAACCAGCTGTGAACATTGCAGTTCAACCGAAATTGAAGACAAAGGTTTTGGAACTGAAAAAATTGAAGAGGAATTAACGGGTTTCTTTCCTGATGCAAGAATTGCAAGAATGGATTTGGATACCACCCGAAAAAAGATGGCCTATGAAAAGCTCATTTACAAATTCGAAAATCAGGAACTCGATATTTTAGTGGGCACACAAATGGTTTCGAAGGGGCTCGATTTTGATAATGTGAGTTTGGTTGGTGTGCTAAATGCCGACTCAATGCTAAATTACCCGGATTTTCGTGCCTACGAACGGAGTTTTCAGATGATGGCTCAGGTTTCCGGACGTGCCGGACGAAAAAAGAAAAGAGGCAAAGTACTGATACAAACTTATACTCCCGAACACCCAATCATAAAAAATGTAATCGAAAACGATTATATTTCGATGTACTCCGATCAATTGGCAGAAAGAAAAGAATTTATTTATCCGCCTTTTTACCGCTTAATCAACATCTGTTTAAAACACAAAAACCAAACTCTGGTAAATCAGGCATCAGAAACCTTGGCAAAATCTTTACGGAAAATTTTTGGCATTCGTGTATTTGGGCCTCAATCGCCTGTTATTAACCGAATTCAAAACTTATACATCGTTAATATCCTTTTAAAAATAGAAAAGAAAAGTTCCCCATCTAAAGCCAAATGGATTTTAAATCAACATGCAAATCATCTAAAAAGCATGGATCAATTTAAATCTATTCAAATTAATTTTGACGTCGATCCAATGTAAACGACATCGGTTTCAGGCATTTAAAATTTGTAATCGAACTTCCCAAATGTGTTAAAAATACATAAGGAATGTGCTAAAAATTCGCGAACACACGAATTTGTTTATCTTTGCTGACATAATTCAAAAACCAGGAAATAGTGAATAAAATTGAATTAGAACAAACATTCGAATCCTTCTCCAAATTAAATGTGCTGGTTATCGGCGACGTTATGGTTGACGCCTACGTTTGGGGTAAAGTAGATCGGATATCACCAGAGGCACCGGTACCAATTGTTTCTTGCGTTAAACACGAAAGCAGATTAGGTGGAGCAGCAAACGTAGCTCTAAACATCAAATCGTTAGGTGCAAGCCCTATTCTTTGTTCAGTAATTGGTGAGGATGAAAAAGGCAAAGAATTTCTAAATCTTTTAACTGAGATTGAAGAAGAGCAATATGGAATAGTTGTTAGCAACAAACGGAGAACAACGGTAAAAACACGCTTCATAAGCAACAACCAACACCTTATTCGTGTTGATGAGGAAGATACTCATGAATTAGCGGATGAAATAGAAACTGAGTTTATTGATCACATCAAAAGCTTAATCGAGAAACATGAAATTCATGCGATTATTTTTGAAGATTACGACAAAGGTGTGATCACCAAAAACCTGATTGATGAAATCACCAATCTTGCTAACAGTAAAGCAATTCCTGTTTTGGCAGATCCTAAAAAACGTCATTACAACGACTATAAAAATGTAAGCCTTTTCAAACCAAACTTCAAAGAATTTGTGGAAGGTTCCAATCTTCTGCTTGAAAAAGGAGATATTCAAGGATTATTCGACGAAGCCAAGAAGTTTCAGAATAAGATGGGCATTAAAAAACTATTTATTACTTTATCAGAGTTAGGCGTTTTTATCAGCAATGAAAAAACCTACGAACACATTCCGGCAGTAGTTAGACAAATTGCTGATGTTTCAGGAGCCGGCGATACTGTAATCAGCGTTGCGGCCTTGTGTTTGGCCACCGGTATGAATGCAAGACAAATTGCTGCAATCTCGAACCTTGCAGGAGGAATTGTATGTGAAATTCCTGTTGTTGTACCTATTAACAAAGATCAACTTTTAGCTGAAAGCAGTAAGATAATCGACAAACTTTAGAAAAGCGTACAAGTTATTTTTCAATTATGAAAAGCGTTCATCCCCAAGGAGTTCTGTTTCCTTATGGTTTTAGCCTTGCAGCACTATAATATGTTGATAATTCTCTTGCATTTGTTACTATTTTAGATCGCTTCAAAATTTTAAATATGCTTTAAAATAGTATCTTTGGAACAAGTTCATTTTTATAATATAAAACCTTGTAATCAGAATTGTTTATGGCTAAAATAATTGCTCTGGCAAACCAAAAAGGAGGGGTTGGAAAAACCACTACAGCAATAAATCTTGCTTCAAGTCTTGCTGTTTTGGAGTATAAGGTTTTAATTGTTGATGCTGATCCGCAGGCAAATTCGACCTCAGGCATTGGCTTTGATGTTCGAAACATTGAAAAAAGCATTTACGAATGTATTGTTGATGGAATTGAACCTAAAGAAGCCATTTTGCATAGCGAGATTGAAGGATTTGATATTCTTCCTTCGCACATTGACTTGGTAGGTGCTGAAATTGAGATGTTGAATCTTGCAAATCGTGAGCAAATCTTATTGAAAGTTCTTGAAAAATTAAGTCCTGATTATGATTTTATTCTAATTGACTGTTCGCCTTCACTTGGTTTAATTACCGTGAATGCGCTGACAGCAGCTAATTCAATAATCATTCCTGTTCAGTGTGAATATTTTGCATTGGAAGGTTTGGGAAAACTTCTGAATACGATTAAAATTATTCAGAACCGTTTAAATCCGGATTTGGAAATTGAAGGATTTCTTTTGACGATGTATGATAGCCGTTTACGATTATCTAATCAAGTTGTAAGTGAAGTTAAAAAACACTTTCAGGATATGGTTTTCGAAACAATCATTCAGCGTAACACTAAGCTAGGTGAGGCTCCAAGTTACGGTAAACCAGCAATTCTTTACGATGCAGAATCGGCCGGAGCAGTTAATTACTTAAATTTGGCTCGTGAATTATTGAAAAATAATAACCTGACAAAAACAAACACCAAAGCAAAACTCATTAGCGAATAATATTGAAATAGTAAGATGGTAAAAAAGAGCGCATTAGGAAGAGGATTAGGAGCACTTATTAATGATATCGATGATGTTCAGGCAAGACCTGAAAAAGATTTAAGTAACGAAATCGAGATCTCAAAAATTGAAGCAAATCCCTATCAGCCAAGAACCAAATTTGATGAGGAAGCTTTGAATGAATTGGCTCAATCTATTAAAGAATTAGGAATTGTTCAGCCAATTACGGTTCGAAAAATTCATAATAACTCCTACCAGCTTATTGCCGGAGAAAGACGTTATCGGGCAGCTAAAATTGCCGGACTAACAAAAATTCCAGCTTACGTTCGATTGGCTGAAGATGATAAAATGCTGGAACTTGCCTTGGTTGAAAATATCCAACGTGAAGATCTTGATTCTATTGAAATTGCCATTAGTTACCAAAGATTAATTGAAGAGTGCAAACTGACACAAGAGAGTTTATCTGACCGTGTTGGCAAAAAACGCTCTACAGTTTCAAATTATTTACGACTCCTAAGACTACCTGCTGAAATTCAAAAAGGAATTCGCGAGAAAAAACTACTTATGGGCCATGCCCGCGCATTGGTAAATGTTGATGATCCAAGAACTCAACTGGAAATTTTTCAAGTAACCGTTGAAAATGATTTCTCAGTTCGAAAAGTTGAAGAATTGGTTCGTAATTTCAACCAAACAACTGAAGAAAAACCTGCTCCGGAGAAAGTGACAGCGCTTCCTAAAGAGTATGAATCTTTAAAAGATCACTTAGCCAATCATTTTAGTGCAAAAGTTGATCTTAAACGCACCAAAAACGGCAAAGGAAAAATCATTATCCCATTTACATCCGATGACGATTTAGAACGTATCCTAGCAGTATTGGATCAAATGAAATCATAAGTTAGTTGAAACTTTTAAAATTTTAAACATTGAATAATTTGCGCCTGGTAATTATCCTTGGGCTGATCTTTCTTATGCTTTTTGGCAAGTCAAACAATGCCATTTCTCAGCAATTAGTAGAAGCAGACACTGTAGCGGTAGAATCAATTGTTAAAGTTCATTCTCCTCATAAAGCAACCATGTACTCTGTTATATTTCCTGGTTTAGGACAAGCATACAACAAAAAGTACTGGAAGATACCTATTCTTTACGCAGGGATTGGGGTAACAGTTTATGCCATTAACTGGAATACCAAAAATTATAAAAAATACAAAAGTGGCTTTAAAGATTTTTCTGAATTTTACGATTGGAAAGCTCTCTCTGAAGAAGAAAAACTAGTGACCGAAAAACCTACTGCGGATAGTTACCAGAAAATTCTGGAAAATGATTGGGAAGAAACGGATTCACGTACAGATACCTGGTTTAAAACCACTTTGCAAAATGGTAAAGACTCTTATAAGCACGATCGCGATCTTAGCTATATCATTTTGGTCGGAGTTTACGTACTAAATATTGTTGATGCTGCGGTTGATGCACATTTTACCAATTTTAATGTGAACAATGACTTGACTATTAAAGTAGAACCAGCGGTTAGTTATTCTGCTTTTTCGGGCAATTCTCTTGGCTTTAGATGCCAAATTACCTTTTAAAAAACAATGATGAAAAGAAAACAATATATTTTACCCCTTATTTTTTTAGGGACAGCATTTGCTTGCAGCACTACCAAACAGTCAAGTTCGGAACAGACATTCAAGACAGAATCAGAAATTGAACAAGTAACTCTTTCTGAAATTGACACCTTATCGAAAGTTGCAGTAAATGTAATTGAGGAAACTGAAAAGGACTCTTTGGATTTTCTGAAAATTAATCCGGTGGATGTTCGCTGGGATTTGAATGACAGTATTAATACAACCTTCTCAAACAACTTAGACAGTCTGCTTTATTCGTGGTACGCAAAAAATACATTTAAAACAAGAAAATACGTTCAGGACTCCATTTCGGTTCAAACAGAAAAAATTCCCGATTCCGTTTATATCAAACGATTGGAACAAATTCCTTCTATAATCGATTTATCTTACAATAAAATCGTGCGAAACTACATCGAATTGTATTCGCAAAGAAGAAGATCTCAGGTTGAAATGATGATGGGAATGTCAGAATATTATTTCCCGATTATCGAAGAGATTTTGGACAAAGAAGGTCTGCCTCAGGAATTAAAATATTTACCCATCATCGAATCGGCTTTAAATCCAAAAGCACTATCCAGAGCCGGAGCCAGTGGTTTATGGCAATTTATGTATGGAACCGGCAGAATGTATAAGCTTGACATTAATACTTTTATTGATGAGCGAAGAGATCCTGTAAAAGCCAGTTATGCCGCAGTAAAATATCTGAAGGATATGTACCGGGTTTACGGAAATTGGCATTTGGTAATTGCTGCCTACAACTGTGGCCCAGGAAATGTTAATAAAGCAATAAGACGAAGTGGCGGTAAGAAAAACTATTGGGATATCTATTTTCATTTACCAAAAGAAACAAGAGGATATGTACCTGCATTTATAGCCGCTCTTTATACTTTTAATTACCACAAAGAGCATCAGTTATTCCCGCAACCATCAAATTTGCCTGTTGCATGCGACACATTGCTTATTAGTGAACAACTTCACTTTGATCAGGTTGCCAACGTAATCAACATTTCAAAAGAACAATTAAGAGAATTAAATCCTCAATACAGAGCTGATATTATACCTGCCAGTAAAAATGGTTATGCATTAAAAATCCCTCTGGAATACACCTCTAAGTTTATAGATAATCAAGACTCTATTTTTGCTTACAAAAAGGAGTATTATTTTAGCATGAAAGATAAAGTGGTAAATCCTAATGACCGTTACCAAAAGTTTGCCCACGTTGCACCCAAGGATAAAGCCAAGGTGTATTACAAAGTAAAATCGGGTGATGCCATAGGACTTATTGCTTCCTGGTTTCACGTTAGAACGTCGGATCTCAGATATTGGAATAACGTAAGAAGAAACTTAATTAAAGTTGGCCAAAAACTAGTGCTGTATGTTCCTAAAGGAAAAGAATCCTATTATAGTAGTTTCAATACAATGAGTTACAGTCAGAAACAAGCTACATTGGGCAAAACAGTTGCATCAACAACACAAACCAGTGCGAAATCAACTCCTACTGCTAACAGTAACGAATCATACATTTATTATACCGTGAAAAGAGGTGACAACTTCTGGACTATCGCCAAGAAATTTCCGGGCATTTCCAACTCCGACATTATGAAAATTAATAATATAAAAGATGATGGAAGTCTTAAAGTGGGGCAAAAATTGAAGATTCAACCCAAAAGCTAAAAATTAATCCTGTTAAAACAATATAAAATAAAAAAAACGAAGTACTTGCTTCGTTTTTTTTATGTTGTTTTATTAACAATACTAAATGTTTTATTAACAACGATTAGATGTCTTTATTTTAATTCCATTTAAATAACACTACTAAAAAGCGCTGTACATCCATATTTTGCAGACCAACAACATTTTTATCACAACAAACAATTCAAACATTAATCAAAAAATTTTGATCGGAAAGGAATATATAATTAAATTGCAATTAATAAATAAAATCAGACTCGATCTGACTTATTTATCCCGATTTATTGATATGCTAATAAGCTTCTGGTATATTCTTTCCCGGAATTGCCAGAAGCCGGGATAAAACAACTCTTCCTACACCCGTTCTACTTTATAAAACCAGGTTTCATTCTTTTAGTTCGCTTCCTTCGTCTTCTTTCAAAACGGAACAAACCATATGCAATTATTAGCACAAGTGGAAGTAAGAAATTAAGATATTTTAAAAAGAAAACTCTGGCATCGGTAATTTCTTTTATTGGGCGTGAAGAAACGCCTTTTGTTCTTAACGACATCAACCCGGTATCATCACTTAGCCAATCTACCGCATTCGCTAAAAAATTAATATTATCTCTCTGAATAGCAATTTTACTGGCACCTAAACCATTTACAATAAAATTTCCATCACCTACAACACAAATTCGCGCTTCTTTTTCACCACCCATATTTCCTCTTATTGTAGCCGCAACGGTTAAATCCGGATAAAGAAAATCCTGTGCACGCCATATTCTTCCAATATTAAAACTAATTGGTGCTTTTAATTTCCCCGAAATGTCGGATGTAAAGGCAAGAGGCTGATAGTTCATCGTACTATCACCTATGAAACTAATCGGGCTTGCAAACTGCAACACAACCGTTTCTATACCATCTGTAATCGTATGGTTTGAAAATTTTGATATCACAGGCAAAAAAGGAAAATTAATTTGCTGTGGATAGGAAAAATATCCTTGCTGCTGAACCGTTACGGTTCCACATTTTTTATCCACAATAAAAGAATCATCTACATACAAGCCTTTGGTTTGCAGCCATGTTTCCAAACCGGTATTTACCGAAACGCCAATTCCATCATTCAACATTCCGTTTACCCGCTCAATAGCTATAAATAAATTCCCTCCGCCAGCTAGATATTTATCCAGACGTGATAATTGTGTTGATGAAATGGTTGCCATGGGCCCAATTAACATCAAAGACTTGTAATTCGAAAGATCAGGCTCAGATAACAAATGAATCTGCTTAACATCGTACAAAATGGATAATTCGGCAATGGCCTGTTCCAATTTTCCAAGTGCAGGCTCACCGTGTCCAACAATGTAGCCAATTTTAGGTTTATCCTTAATGGTTAGTCTTTTAATTAAGGTAGACAAAGTATATTCCATAACTATTCCAGGTTTAATTAATGGAATAATTTCTGACTTATCTCCAACTTGAATAGACATTCCCAAAAAGACTCTTTGCACCTTAATCTGATCTTTTTCCCGAACTTCCAACGGCACTGGATTGATTCCGGCCTCGATGGCCTCTTGTTCCAACTCCTCATTCACATTGGGGTTGATAAATTCAAAATCAATTTTCTTCTTACTGTAATTATTATATTCTGTTAAAAGGTTTTTCAGATCCTGTACCGTCCTGTTAACGTCCGGAGGCAGATTATCAGACACATACAAAGTTATTATAATAGGTGTCTCCACCTCTCTTAAAATACGTTTGGTTGATCGATCCAATGTATATCTCTTATCCTCGGTAAAATCAGCCCGAAAGAAAAAAACCGAAGAAATAAAATTCAGGATGATTAAAATTCCTGCTACAACTAAACTGCTGTATATTATATTTTTTCTTTTAGTCATAAATCAGGATTTACAGATTGCGATTTGATAAAATCATTTTTGACGTAAAAAGACAGAAAAACACAAGAGAGAAGAAATAAATCAGATCTTTTGTATCAACAACACCTCTTGATATTGATTCAAAATGAGTTGAAAGACTCATATAACTAAAGAAACTCCCAAGGAAACCAACAAAATTCGAAGCCAACACATCAAAAATAATGTGAAAGAATATGCCTATAGATAAGGCTGTTAAAGAAGCAATTATTGGATTGGAGGCAATACAGGAGGCAAGCAATCCAATACTAATATAAACCATACTCATAAGCAATAAACCCACGTATCCCAATAAAATTGCCGAATGATCTACCGGACCAATTGCCCATAAAGTGAAATAATAAATTACTGTTGGAGCCAGAGCTATTGCAATTAGCAGCAAAGTGGACAAAAACTTACCAAAAATTAATTGCCAATCGCTCACGGGTTTAGTAAGAAGGAGCTCAAGTGTTCCTGCCTTTAATTCCCCCGCAATTGAACGCATAGTAAGAGCCGGAATAAAAATAAACAAACTCCAGTAAGCAACAGTAAAAAATGTATTGAGATTAGCTTGCCCTACAAAAAAGACATCTGCCCCGTAAATCCAAGTAAAAAAACCACTAAATCCTAAAAAAATAACGATTAATACATAAGCTGTTAATGAATCAAAAAAGGTGCTTAGCTCCCGGCTGGCAATGTGCAAAATCTGTTTCATAAAAATCTAATGAAGGGTTAATATCCTAAATATATCCTCCAGTTTTTTTTCTGTAGGCGTCAGCTCAGTAATGTAATAATTATTTCGAACACAAGTATCAAATATTGCTTTAACTGATGTTGTATTGGGCAAAGACTGTATCTCAAACAATTGTTTATCAACATCAATAATATCAATAGAATCGATGGTTTCAATCTCAAATAAGGATTCAAAAATATGGTCAATATCGCCTCCTTGTACTCCCAATTTCAGGATCTCATTTCCCTGAGCTTGCTTCCTTAATTCTGCAGCGGTTCCGTCCACTACAATTCTACCATTATTAATGATTAAAATACGATCGCAGGTAGCTTCAACCTCTGCTAAAATATGAGAACTTAAGATAACCGTTTTTTCCTTTCCAATACGCTTGATAAGCTCCCGAATCTCAACAATCTGGTTTGGATCAAGCCCAGTTGTCGGCTCATCAAGAATTAAGATATCCGGATCATGAATTAAAGCCTGCGCCAACCCTACTCTTTGCTGATAACCTTTTGACAGCTCACCAATTAATTTGTGTTTTTCCCCTTCTAAACCACATGTCCGAATCATATCCAATATCCTTTCAGGAATAAGATATTTAGGTATCCCATGAATTTTCGCAATGAATTCCAGAAAATCGATAATGTTCATTTCCTGGTACAATGGATTATTTTCGGCCAGATATCCAATATTTTTCTTAATGATTTCGGGATGATCATGAATAGAGTAACCACCAACCAATATGTCTCCTTCTTCAGGTTTAATAAAACATGCCATTGCTTTCATGGTAGTGGTTTTTCCTGCTCCGTTAGGACCCAAAAAACCTAAAACCTCTCCTGCTTTCACACGAAAAGATACATTATCAACAGCCTTTTGAGGACCATATCTTTTGGTAAGATGTTCAACAACAATATCCATATACGAAAAATCTAATTGTATCTAACAAATTTAGAAAAAAGCCCATCTATCCAACTGAACTGTCAGCGATTTAACAATTATTAACAGTAAATAATCAGATGTGATTGCTGCCTTCTCTATCGTATACTTAAAATAAGTATTTTTGCAAGCTAAATGTAAAATGTAACTATGATTAAAGCAGTAATTTTTGATATGGATGGTCTTTTGATTAATTCAGAACCATTCTGGCAGGAGAGTGAAACAAAAGTATTCTCTTCACTTGGACTTGATGTTAACAATAAAATGTTTGAACAGTTCATGGGAAAAAGAATAGACGAGGTAGTTGAAGTAATGTATAAAATGACGCCCTGGAATCATGTTTCGAAAGGGAAAGTTACAGAAGATATTGTTGAAAATGTTATTCGTTTGGTATTGGAAAAAGGAGCTTGTTTGGATGGCGTGAATAAAACTCTGAAAAATTTACAACAGGCTTCCTTTAAAATTGGACTCGCCTCATCCTCGAAAATGAGAATTATCTCAGCTGTTTTGGAAAAACTACAACTTCAAGATTATTTCGAAGTAGTTCATTCGGCCGAATTTGAAAAATATGGAAAACCACATCCACAGGTTTTTATAACAACAGCGGAATTACTCGGCATTCATCCTTCAGAATGTGTAGTTTTCGAAGATTCTTTAAATGGCGTAATCTCTGCTCTTGCAGCTAGTATGAAATGCATTGCAGTTCCTGAGAAAAATGCCTGTAATCTTGATAAATTTATCATCGCAAATAAAGTTCTTGGTAGTTTGAATGATTTTGAGATTCCTCAACTTACGGATTTATAATTGGATCTAGAATTACGATAAAGTCTTCTAATTCCAAGTTACCAGAGACCATTTTATACTGTGCCTTTTCGTAAAAAGGCATTCTGGTCTTTAAATGCCTTACGATGTAGTCCAGAAGTTCATCCTGTGAGAAATTTTTCACCAAAGGACGCTCGGTATCTGAGTTCGTAATTCGCTCCCGAAGCAACGAAGGACTGCATTCGATAAACAAAGTAACCCCCAAGCGATTCATCTCCTCCATGTTGTTGTTGAAACATGGAGCTCCGCCACCGGTAGCTACAATAAGATTTTCTGTATCGGAAATTGATTTCAATGCATCATGTTCCCGTTGGCGAAAACCTGATTCTCCGAATTTTTCGAAAATTTTTGGGATCGTTAAATTCTCTCTCTTTTCAATCAGAGTATCAAGATCTGCAAAATGAAAACCATAATGAGCCGCAATCATCTTACCCCAGCGTGATTTACCACAGCCCATATATCCAATCAAAAAAATCTTCATTTCAAAATTTTAAATAAATCAAGGAATAAGAATTCGCTGAAAAGAAAATTAATCTTGATTATTTTCAGCGTTATCATCAACCTCAACGCCTTCAATATTTTCATCTTCCTCTTCGCGAGGTAAAGGCTCAATTTCTTTGATTTCAGAAATTTCGTAAATTGATAATCTTTTTCCTCTTGCTTTGTATGATTTTACACCTATAAACTCATCTCCATCTACAATTTCATTAGGCCGGTCTTCATTTTTGCCACCATATGAAATTTCGAATCTTGGATACTGCTCATCGGTTAAGCAAACAAGTCTGTTAGCAGGATTTTCACCTAAGAAACTTACCTCTTTGCCATTTCCTTCCATGGTAAAGCGTTTTAGGTAGTAATAATCCTGATCAGCATCAAAAAAGACAGCAGACCAAATTTTTTCATCGTCATATTTTTCAATAATACTGATGTTATCAGGATAGTGATTACTTAAATCGAAGCTTGTAAAATGAAACGATGATGCTCTTGTTACAACAAGAATTTTGTCATCTCCTGTAAATTCGCCAATAAAATCACCTCTTTGATCTGTATTTATACGTAAAACATCCGGATCAAACCATATTTTTCGTCCTCCCAAAGTAGAAACCCCTTCTTGTTTCAGAGTAATCTTATGGACGTCATTTCTGGATAATATATTCCCCATTGAAGCACGTCCCTTAACAGCCAATTCTGCAAAATCAAATTCAAAAACTGTTTTTTTCAAACGAGCCTTTGGCTTTAAAACAACGCGAATAACTTCAGCCTCACCATTTGGATTCGCACTAAAGTACAGAATTCGTGAACCATCGGTAGATTTGGTGATATCGTACTCCTTGTCACGAGTAATACTGGTAACAGAAAAACGTTTTACGTAAGAGTTTCCAGCCTTGCCATCCCGATAAGCTACATTATAAATAGTTCTTTTATCATTCTTTCTGAACACTGCAATGTGCAGCAGGTTCTTTCCAACAAAACACTTATCAGCAACCTTGGTCACAAAATAAGTACCGTCTTTTCTAATCACAATAATGTCATCGATATCAGAACAATCACAGATGTACTCATCCTTCTTCAGACCTGTTCCAATAAAGCCTTCCTCTCTGTTAACGTATAATTTTTCGTTGGCAACCACTACTTTGGTTGCTACAATATTTTCGAAACTTCTAATTTCAGTTTTTCTTTCCCGCCCAATTCCATATTTTTTCTTTATGGATTTATAGTACCTGATTGTGAAAGGAATAATATTTGCCAAATGAACTTCAATTTCCGCTATCTCATCTTCAATAGATTGAATAAAATCCTTGGCTTTATTAATATCGAATTTAGAAATTCTTTTAATTTTAATCTCAGTCAACCGTACAACATCATCACGGGTTACAGCACGCATTAAGTGTGCCGTAAAGGGTTTTAAACCAGTATCGATAGTTTCAATAACCTCTTCCCATGTTTCACACTCCTCAATGTCCCGATAGATTCTGTTTTCAATAAAAATTCGCTCCAAAGAAGCATAATGCCATGACTCTTCGAGTTCATTTTTGCGTATTTCAAGCTCGAGTTTCAGTAAAGCAACCGTATTATCGGCAGCCCGTCTTAAAATTTCGGCAACACCAATAAATTTCGGTTTATCATTCTCAACAATACATGAATTGGGAGAAATAGAAATTTCACAATCTGTAAAAGCATAAAGAGCATCAATGGTATTATCAGAAGAAATACCATTGGCCAAATGAATCTGGATTTCTACAAATTCAGCCGTATTGTCATCAATCTTTTTGATCTTAATTTTCCCTTTATCATTTGCTTTGATAATGGATTCAATTACGCTTGATGTTGTTTTTCCAAATGGGATTTCCGTGATTTTAAGAGTCCGGTTATCGAACTTTTCAATTCTAGCTCTCACTTTCACCGCACCACCACGCAAACCATCATTGTAACGGCTTACTTCAACCAATCCAGCTGTTGGGAAATCCGGATAAAGTTCAAACTCCTCACCACTCAGGTAGGACACACAAGCATCAATTAATTCGTTGAAATTATGTGGTAAAATTTTGGATGCCAGTCCAACCGCAATACCTTCTACCCCTTGCGCCAATAATAATGGAAATTTTACCGGAAGCGTTATTGGTTCTTTGTTACGCCCGTCGTAAGATTGTTTCCAATTGGTTGTTTTTGGATTAAAAAGAACCTCCAAAGCAAATTTGGATAAACGTGCTTCAATATATCTTGGTGCAGCGGCAGAATCACCGGTAAGAATATTTCCCCAGTTTCCCTGCATATCAATCAACAAATCTTTTTGTCCCAGCTGAACCAGCGCATCTCCAATTGAAGCATCGCCATGAGGATGATACTGCATGGTGTTACCAATAATATTGGCTACCTTATTGTATCGCCCATCATCCAGTTGCTTCATGGCATGCAAAATTCTTCGCTGAACAGGCTTTAACCCATCATTTATATAGGGTACAGCTCGTTCTAAAATCACATAGGATGCATAATCCAGAAACCAATTTTGATACATCCCTGAAAGATATGTCACATTCCTCATTGTTTCGGAGTGCACGCCATTCACATCATTATCCATTTCCTCTGGGATTTCCATACCATTTGTCTCGTCGTTACTCATAGAGGTATTTGGGTTTATTTAGTTCTAAAAAATCGATTGATGAAATTTGCTTAAAGCTCATCTCTTTCAATATGAAGATTACCGATGATAAATTCTTGTCTTAAAGGAGTATTTTTCCCCATGTAGAATTCCAGCATGTCCGGAACAGAATCATCTTTCTTCATCACAACAGGATCAAGCCTGATGTCTTTACCAATAAAGTGTTTAAATTCACTTGGTGAGATTTCACCTAAACCTTTAAATCGGGTTATTTCAGGGTTAGCACCAACACTTTTCATTGCCTTCACTCTTTCCTCTTCGGAGTAACAATAATGAGTTATTTTTTTATTCCGAACGCGAAACAGCGGTGTTTGTAAAATATACAAATGTCCGCTTCTTACAACATCAGGGAAAAACTGCAGAAAGAAAGTAATCAACAACAAGCGAATATGCATTCCATCTACATCGGCATCGGTTGCAATAATCACATTGTTATAGCGCAGACCTTCCAATCCATCCTCGATATTTAATGCTGCCTGCAACAGATTGAATTCTTCATTCTCGTAAACAATCTTTTTCGTTAATCCATATGTATTTAAGGGTTTCCCTTTTAAACTAAAAACAGCCTGAGTATTTACATCCCTGGATTTGGTGATTGATCCACTTGCCGAATCTCCCTCGGTAATAAAAAGAGAAGCTTCTGATTTTTGTTCGTGTTTTGTATCAAAATGAACCCGGCAATCACGTAATTTTTTATTGTGTAGGCTGGCTGTTTTTGCTCGTTCTTTGGCAATTTTTTTTATGCCTGAAATGGCCTTTCGCTCTTTTTCTGACTCAATAATTTTCTGGAGAATAGCCTCGGCTACACTTGGGTTTTTATGCAGATAATTATCCAAATTAGAAGTCACGAAATCCATTATAAAATTCCGAACGGACGGTCCTTCCGGACCTATATCTTTAGAACCCAATTTTGTTTTCGTTTGTGATTCAAAAACCGGCTCCTGTACTTTAATACTAATTGCTGATATAATAGAAGTCCTGATATCTGATGTATCAAAATCCTTTTTAAAGAAATCCCGAATCCCTTTCACCAAGGCTTCTCTAAATGCAGCAAGGTGAGTTCCCCCTTGCGTTGTATGCTGTCCGTTTACAAAGGAATAGTACTCTTCGCCATACTGTCTGCCATGGGTCATAGCAACTTCGATATCCTCACCTTTCAAATGAATGATATCATATAATCCTTCCGAATTCATATTCTCATTCAAAAGATCAAGCAATCCATTTTTCGAAAAGAATCTTTGACCATTAAAGTAAATAGACAGTCCTGCGTTTAGATAAACGTAGTTTTTAAGCAGTGTTTCTATATATTCCGAAATAAACCGATAATTTAAAAACAACTCCTCGTCAGGATGAAAAACAATTTTCACACCATTTTTTTCCTCGGTAGGCTGAATGTCATTTTCCTCAACAAGAACACCTCTTGAGAAAACAGCTTTCTTAACCTCTCCTTCGCGAAAAGATTCAATAATAAACTGATCGGACAAGGCATTTACGGCCTTTATCCCCACTCCATTAAGACCTACGGATTTTTTAAATACTTCAGAATCGTATTTTGCTCCTGTATTCATTTTAGAAGTTACATCAATTAACTTCCCTAGGGGAATACCCCGGCCAAAATCACGAACAGTTACGTTCCTGTCTGTAATACTAACTTCGATTGATTTGCCCACTCCCATAGCAAACTCATCAATTGAGTTATCAATTACTTCTTTCAATAAAATATAAATACCGTCATCATGAGAAGATCCATCGCCAAGTTTCCCGATATACATACCAGGGCGTTTGCGAATGTGTTCTTTCCAATCTAATGTACGGATTGAGTCTTCAGAATATTTTGCAGTCATGAAAAATCGCGTTTTTACAAATATAGTTAAAAGAACCATTCGTTAGGAAGTAGTTTATCAACAGCCTGTTGAAATGCCCTTACTTAAAGCAATATTCCGGAAATAAAGCCATTCCTATTTCCCTAAAAATCAACGAAAAAAGATATTGCAATACCCAGTAATTCAGAACAAACACAAATAAAATTCAATCTAAAAAACTTAATTGTATTGACTATTGCCTTTTTTTTTAGTTTTGCTAAATCAAAAGAAAGACAAAGGAATAAAGAAAATAAACACTGGAAGAATTGAAAACAATGCAAAATTACTGATGTAAAAAAAGCTTCTTTCTCATCAGTAATTGGAGAAAGAAGCCCTAAGTTATTTTAATGCTGTAAAAGCTTTTACTCGTTAATAGCTTTCCAAAGCATATCTTTTAATTCGGTAAGTCCTTTTTGAGCCACTGAAGAAATAAAAACATGAGGTATTTCAGGTAAATCCTGTTTCATCTCATCAATCAACTCCTGATCCAACATATCTGATTTTGTAATTGCCAGCAATCTCTGTTTGTCCAGAAGTTCCGGATTAAACTGTTTTAGTTCGTTCAACAGAATTTTGTATTCATTATGAATGTCGTCGCTATCGGCAGCTACCATAAACAGAAGAACCGAATTTCTCTCAATGTGCCGTAAAAACCGCAATCCTAGTCCACGCCCTTCGTGAGCACCTTCAATAATACCAGGAATATCTGCCATCACAAATGAGCGATTATCACGGTAAGACACGATACCTAAATTAGGAACCAACGTGGTAAAAGGATAATCAGCAATTTTAGGTTTTGCCGCAGATACAACAGAAAGCAAGGTAGATTTACCCACACTTGGAAAACCAACTAAACCAACATCTGCAAGAACCTTTAATTCTAGTATTACCGGTCGTTCCACTCTTTCTTCTCCGCTTTGAGCATAACGAGGTGTTTGATTTGTTGAAGATCTGAAATTCCAGTTTCCAAGACCTCCACGACCACCTTTCACTAAGATTTTCTCTTCACCATCTTCGGTTACATCAAAAATAACTTCACCAGTTTCAGCATCGCGGGCAACAGTACCCAATGGCACCTCAATCACCTTATCCTCTCCTTCCTTACCTGTACTTCGGCTCTGTCCACCATCGCCTCCATCACCAGAAAAGACGTGGCGACTGTATTTTAAATGCACCAGAGTCCAAAGCTGCTTGTTTGCACGTATGATAACATGTCCTCCCCGGCCACCATCACCACCATCCGGTCCACCGGTCATTGTCAACTTATCCCTGAAAAGGTGAGTTGACCCGGCACCTCCTGCACCCGAACGACAAAATATTTTTACGTAATCAACAAAATTAGACCCAGCCATAATATATATTTTTAATCTATTGTACTTCAACAGGAACTAATTGTCCCGCTAAACATTTTTCCAGCAATAAGCTAATTCGTTCAAGTACATCATCTAATGATCCTATTGCATCGAGAGAGTGATACACACCTTTTTCTTTATACCGCTTTGCAATCGGTGCAGTAACATTTTCATAAATCCGAAGGCGTTTTTCAATTACTTCTCTTCCTGAATCATCCAGCCGACCGGAAGATTCGCCTCTTTTTAAAAGTCGTTGAATTAATTCTTCTTCTTCCACTTTTAATTCGATAACTATATCAACAACACTGTCCCTTTTAGCAAGCATTCCGTCAAACACATCAATCTGACCTTCGTGACGTGGCATGCCATCGTATACAAAACCCTTTGCTTCTATATTGCTGTCTAAAAATTTCTCAACAATTCGATAAGCTAATTTATCCGGAAAAAAATTTCCTCCATCAATCAATCTTTTTGCTTCCAATCCTTCGGGTGTTGCCTGCTTAATTTCTTCTCTGCACACATCGCCTGTAGAAAGGTGAATCAACCCATATTTTTTCTGAAGCAACTTAGATTGAGTTCCTTTTCCCGAACCTGGAGGTCCAAACAAAACAATGTTCAACATTTACTTTTCAATTACAGTATACACATCCGGAAGGTTTCTACCCATTCCATCGTAATCCAATCCTCTTCCAACAATAAAATCATTCGGTATTTCCATACCTACGTAATTTAATTTCACATCACGAATCAAAGCATCTGGTTTAAACAACATGGTTGCAATCAAAACTTCTTTGGCTTCGTAATCTTTAATTTGTTCCAGTGTATTTGTGATCGTAATTCCTGTATCAACAATATCTTCCAACAACACAACCGTTCTGTCTTTTAAATCTTCTGTAAAACCCATTAGTTTTTTCACTTTCCCAGTTGTTCCCATTCCATCGTATGAGGACAATCTCATAAAAGTAATCTGAGCATTTTCAACAGTTATCTGCTTCATCAAATCTGATGCAAACATGAAAGAACCATTTAAAATACAAATAAATAAAGGATTGGTCCCAGCAAGATCCTTATTCATTTTTTCAGCCATTTCGGCAATTACATTGTCAATATCCTCAGAAGGAATAGACACTCTAAATTCTCGATCCAGAAGTTTTACAGTTTTCATTGATTCAATTTTTGTCTTAGTTGTCCGATTTCCCCCAACAAGATTTCCCTTGAAATATCGGGCGTTTAAGGCAATGCCCTAAAATATCGTAAAATAAATATGTCTCACTCTAAAAAAACAGAAATAAAAAATGTTCCAATTCCACAGTGCTACATACATATTTTTTTTTCAATTTTACGTTTGAAAAAATAGTCAACAATGCAAGCAACATTGGAATTAAAACAATTCCTTAATTTTTGCTGCAAAAGTACAATTTTTTGTCATTTTATTTACCAAATCCACGAATAAAACCATATGAAAGCAAAAGTAAGTATCATAATGGGAAGTACATCTGACCTTCCGGTTATGGAAAAAGCCGCCAAAGTCTTAAACGACTTCAAAATCCCTTTCGAGATTCATGCATTATCTGCTCACAGAACACCTGAAGAAGTTGAGAAATTTGCCAAAGGAGCATTCGATCGTGGAATAAAAGCCATTATTGCCGGAGCAGGAATGGCAGCACATCTGCCTGGTGTAATTGCTGCAATGACACCAGTACCGGTAATTGGAGTACCAATCAATGCATCCTTAGATGGTATGGATGCGCTTTTAAGTATTGCTCAAATGCCTCCGGGAATTCCTGTTGCAACAGTTGGCATTAACGGTGCTATGAATGCAGGTATTCTTGCCGGACAAATGCTTGCCATAGGGGATAGCGAATTACAAAAAGATGTTATCGCGTTTAAAGAAAGTCTTAAAGAAAAAATCGTTAAAGCGAACGAAGAATTATCTTCTGTCAAATACGAATTCAAGACCAATTAGGAAACAAAATAAAAATTTAAAAATAAAACCACAAAACATAATTCTGTTTTGTGGTTTTTTTTATTATATTTATCACCGATGTAATCCTGATTAACATTTAAACAATGCAATTCAGCTTATAACAAACAATCAGTGCTTATAAGATCACACAATTACTATTTTCAACAATAATATTATTTCATAGATTCAAGAGTATCAATACATTAAAATTATTTCGAAACAGATAATGATCATAAGAGAAAAGGTGTTCATTTACTCTTTCTATGACTTGGACAATAATCTCAGGATGAAAAAAACGTATCTGCTTCTTCTTCTTTTACTCCCAATTCATTTATTCGCATCAAATGAAAATCATTTAGCTGGTGCCCGCTCGCATGCAATGGGAAATTCAAGTGTTGCATTATTAGATATTTGGGCAGGTTTCCACAATCAGGCAATACTGGCAAAATTGGATGAAAAATCTTTTGGAGCGTACTACGAAAATCGGTTTGAAGTAAAAGAACTAAGCACGAAAGCATTTCATTTTAACTATCCGACTCAACTGGGAACTTTCAGCATGACTTATACACAATTTGGTTTTAATCTATATAAAGAAACCAAAATTGGTATCGCTTATTCCCGTGCTTTAGGGAAACACTTTTGGGCAGGATTGCAATTTGATCAAATCCGACAAGAATTGAATCAATCCTACGGATCACAGAGCAAATACACATTCGAAGCTGGAATTCTCGCAGAAATATTTCCTGATATTTACTTAGGCTTTCATATTTTCAACCCAAGTCAAACAAATTTCACCACTGCAGATTATGAAGATAAAATTCCCTGTACTGCAAGATTTGGTCTTTCGTGGAAGTTGTCCGATCAAACGATTATCACCTCTGAAATTGAAAAGGATTTGGATCATGACATGAGAAGCAAATTTGGCATTGAATATGGAATAACTGAAAAAATATCTCTACGCGCAGGAGTATACAATCATCCGAATTCAATCAGCATGGGAATGGGATTTTCTTTTAAAATTGTGAAAGCCAACATTTCCTTTTCCCGGCATCCGGTATTGGGTTATACTCCTTCGGCTGATATCAATATAACCTTTTAGTTTGTGCGCATGAATTCCTCAAAACATTTAATAATCCTCTTGTGTTTACTTTGCTGCGCACTAATAACCAAATCCCAAAATACAGCGTCACAAAATGATTTGATTGAAAATTTAATTGAATCAATTGCAGAACAAAGCGAAGAAGATTTGGATTACTCGAATCTGCTCGACGAATTAAACATCCTTTTAACTGATCCAATAAATTTAAATAGTGCGAATGAAAGTGATCTTAACAAGCTGTTTATTCTCAATAAAAATCAAATCGCCAATTTCATTAAATACAGAGAAAGTACCGGCCAAATATTTAGTCTTTATGAATTACAGCTAATACCCGGATTTTCATCGGAAACTATTCGAACCATTGCTCCATTTGTTAGTCTAAAACAAATGGCACAAGACACTCTCAGCAGAAGAAAAAAAGCAAAGCACATTCTACTTTTAAAATCAGAAAGAACAATTGAGGAAGAAAAAGGCTACACTACTGAAAATACAAACTCAAGATATCTTGGAAACCCATGGAAATATTATTCGCGCTACCAATATACATCTCCTGAAAAAAATGTCTCTTTTGGTTTCACCTCCGAAAAAGACAAAGGAGAACCGTTTTTTGAAGCAAAAAATAAGAATGGTTTCGATTTTTACTCAGCCTACATTCAATACAATTCCAAAGGGATTTTAAAACAAGTAAATCTTGGTGATTATCAGATCAAATTTGGACAAGGATTGAGCATTTGGTCTGGATTGGGAGGTGGCAAATCCTCTTTAACAACCCATAACGCATATAAATCTCAAGGAATTAAAAGCTATAAATCTACTGATGAAAACCAGTTTCATCGTGGCATATCGTTACTATTAGAACCTCTTAAAAATGTAAATTTTGCGCTGTTCACCTCCTACAAAAAGAAAGATGGCACTCTTCAATCCGATTCCATAAAACCTTTTATTTCCAGCATTGTAAACACAGGCTTTCATAGAAATTACAGCGAATTTGAAAAAAAACACAAATTGGAAGAAATGATTTTTGGCACCTATTTATCGGCCAATCTGAAAAAGATAGAACTGGGAATATCTTTTCTGCAATCTAAATATACACCTGAAATAAAAGGAACCGATGCTGCTTACAATTTTTACGGCCTTAAGGGAAGTGACAACCGTAATATTAGTCTTTACTACGAAACTCAATTTCGATCGATACACTTATACGGAGAAATAGCGCAAAGCAAATCAGGAGGCAAGGCACTTTTGCAAGGGGCAAATATACAGGCTCACCCACAGCTTAACTTCGAACTGATCTACCGAAAATACGATCCGGATTATCATGCCTTATTCTCGAATGCATTTGCAGAACAAAGTAAAACTCAAAACGAAGAAGGTTTTTACATGGGGGTAGAATTTCATCCTTATCCAAAATGGACTCTAAAAGCTTATTACGATCAGTTCGAATTTCCATGGCTGAGATATTCAGCCAACTCGCCCAGTGAAGGACATGAATATTTCTCACAACTTGAATTTACTCCTAACAATTCGGTTTCGGTTTATTTTAGGTACAAGCAGGAAAGCAAACCAGAAAACGACAGCTCAGGTGTTATCAAAAGTCTGGTCGACCAGAAGAAAAATCAATACCGTCTTCATTTATCGGCAAAACTGAATGAGAATTGGGAAATTAGAAACCGAATTGAAATCTCACAATACCAAAAGGAAAATATCATTGAAAATGGTTATCTCCTTTATCAGGATTTAATCTATCACTTTACAAACAAACCTATTTCCCTGAATATTCGTTACGCTTTATTCGACACAGATTCTTTTAATTCGAGAATTTACGCGTACGAAAATGACATTCTTTACGCCTACTCCGTGCCCGCCTGCTATCTAAAAGGAAATCGTTTTTACATCAATTTTAATTGGGAATTAAACAGGCATCTTAAATTATACGCGAGATATTCTCAAACAAAATATTCCAACCAAACAAGCATAGGCTCGGGCAATTCAGAAATCAATGGCGACACAAAATCAGAAATCAAATTACTCCTCAAATTTCGTTTTTAAGACCGATAATTAAATGAATTGCACGACAAGTTTGTTGCACTCCTTCGCTTTGTTCATTTATACATCGGCAATAATTTCGCAATTAAAGAATCCTTTCTTACTTTCGAACCCCAAATTCAATAAGCATGAAAAAAATAATCAATCCTTATATCGAAACCGAAAATGGAAACTGCTTTGGCTGCTCCTCAAAAAATGAACAAGGTTTGCAAATGGAATTCTTCGAAGATGGCAATTTTATTGTCTCGCACTGGAATCCGAAAGCTCATTTGTCGGGTTTCAAAAATGTATTGCACGGAGGAGTTCAGACTACTATTCTTGATGAAATTGCTTGCTGGGTAGTATTTGTAAAATGCCAAACCAGTGGAGTAACCACAGCCTTAAATGCAAAATTCAGAAGCTCTGCTTTTACAGATAAAGGATTGCTGACAGTGCGGGCTCAATTAATTTCTCAAGAAAAGAAATTTGCGAACATTCATGCTGAAATATTGGATGAAAATGGAAAAGTCTGCTCTGAAGCCGAGGTACAGTATATGATATTTCCTCCTGAAATGGCAAAGAAAAAGTTTGGATATCCAGGAATCGAAGCATTCTATGAGTAAAATTACACCAGATTAAAATCGTCTTTGTATTTCTCCCATCGTTTTTCTTCCATCTCCATAAAACGGCCGAACTTATAAGGTGGATCTATCGATATATCCATCTTCTCGTTTGTAACCGGATGATGAAACTGAAGCCCTGTTGCGCACAGGAACAATCCTTTCCTGCGCAAAATCTCACCTTCACTTCCATATAGTTTATCGCCCAAAATTGGAGTTCCCATTCCTGCCATATGAATTCTCAACTGATGAGTTCTTCCTGTTTTTGGAAACAAATGAACCATATTTAAGGTTTGATTGCGAATCGAATTATTTCTTTGAATTACCCGAAACGAACTAACCGCATCCTTACCATCAACAGGCATATCAACCTTACCTTTATCAGGCAAACTGCCGATAACTACTGCTGTATATTGCTTGCTGACAGTTCTATTTTCGAATTGCGCTCCTAAGCACTTAATTGCATGGGATGTTTTTGCTATCAATAACAATCCACAAGTAGGATTATCCAAACGATGAACCGGACGAAAAACCGTCAAAGCATCAATACATGTTGAATGCTTTAAATTAAACGGCAAAGTATTTTGTATAGTGCGAAATAAATTTCCACTTACCGAAATGCCAGCAGGTTTATTAATCACAGCAATATGCTCATCTTCATAAATTACCTCGAGTTCCAATTCAAATACCTTTGCCGGAGGCAATTCCAAATCACACATGTCAATTCGTTGCCCTGATTCTACCCACAAACCAGTTTTTGCAACAACTCCATTCACCAGTACCATCCCCTTCTTTATTGCCTTTTTCATTCCCTGATGAGATGAAACTGAAACAAAAACAGAAGGAGCATAATCCTGCAAACGAATATCGCCTATACCCTCTGGAACAATATGCGTTTCGATTACTTTCACAATATTTTAGTATAAGTTTCTATACCTGAAAGATAAAACAAAATCAGGACAGTATTTGCCTTAGATCGACACCCGATAAAAAATTGTCATAATTCTGTAACAACACGATTCAAACACCTAATCTGCTTTCTCTTAAATATGTAATTTTAATTCTTAACAAATTAAAACAATACTATTATTTCCTCCTGCAAACCTTTGTTTCTGACAAATATCAGTTTTTTAATGAGCAGACAAAAAAGTTTTTAATTTTGAAATTTAAAAAATTTACTACTTTTGCGCCTTATTATAAAGGCATCATCTGGGAAACTGGTAGTTTCCAGTAAAAAAGCAATTGTTTTTTTAACTGGCCAAAAAACAAAAGGATGAAAAAGACAAATGCGGCCCGCATTTTAGATCGGGCAAAAATTGAATACGAAATTATCGATTACGATTTGGATCCAATAGAATTGGGAGCCGAACGCGTAGCTGAAAAAACAGGTCAGCATATTCAATTTATCTTCAAAACACTTGTCCTTACCGGAGATAAAACTGGCACAATTGTCGCTTGCATTCCCGGAGCCTCCGAACTTGATCTTAAAGCATTCGCAGCTCTTAGCGGCAATAAAAAATGTGCAATGGTTCCCATGAAAAATATTCAGGAACTAACAGGCTATATTCGTGGTGGCTGTTCTCCGCTGGGAATGAAAAAAGATTATCCTATCTTTATGGATATGAGTGCTCTTAAGCTTGACTACGTGTTAATCAGTGCCGGCATCAGAGGCAAACAACTAAAGCTAAATCCACATGATCTGCTAAAAGTATCAGGTGCAGTAACCGGAGCGATAGCTACCCTAAAATCCCAAACTACATGATAAAAAATAAAGCGATTATTTGGGATTACAACGGAACACTTTTGGATGATCTTTCAATAGGTCTTCAAAGCATCAACGAGATGCTGATAAAAAGAGAGCTTCCTATATTAAGCAAGGAAAGCTATAGAGACGTTTTTACTTTTCCGGTAAAAAAATATTACGAATCTGTTGGATTCAATTTTGAAAAGGAAGATTGGGACATGGTTGCAACAGAATTTATCTCCAATTACAAATCCTTACTACCTGAATCAAGCATATTTCCTGAAGCTATTCAGCTTCTTTCCCATTTTTCGTCCTTAGGTAAAAAACAATTTATCCTGTCGGCAATGGAACAGAACATGCTGAACGCTTCGGTTGCAAGTGAAAATATTGGCAGTTTTTTCTCCGAAATTTCCGGCATTGATAATATTTATGCCAGCTCTAAAATTGCAAATGGAATTAAAATGATTGAAAGTCATCAGCTTACTCCGAAAGATGTTTGCCTGTTTGGTGACACGACCCACGACTACGAAGTTGCTCAGGAATTAGGCTGTAGTTGTATATTAATTGCTGCAGGTCATCAATCCATCAAAAAATTAAAAGAGACTGGTTGCCCTATTGTGGTCAATCACCTTAACGATATTATAAAGAATTAAAACAACCATTTTTAGTAACTACTATTTTCAAACCTAAACAATCATTTTAAGATGAAAAAATTACTTGTAATCTTCGCTGTTCTGGCTTCCTTCGCAGTGAATGCTCAAAACTTTCAGTTGCACCGCGATTTCGACAGAGATCAATTCACGTCTACTTTCGAAATGTTTAAAATGGACAAATGGGGTAACACGTTTACTTTCGTAGATTTTGATTACGATGCAGAAAACGGAATCAACCAAGGTTATTTTGAGATTGCCCGTGTATTAAAAACAGAAAAAATGCCTTTCGGTATTCACATTGAATACAATGGTGGTGTTGGAAATGCAGAAACTCCAATTGGAGATTTTGGGTACACAATTAACAACGCATGGATTTTAGGTTTAAACTATGCAAAAGGTGGTGCAAAATCTGGATTCTCAACTTATGCAGGTTACAAAGCAATTAAAAATGCTGACGAGGCTAACTTCCAAATCACTGGAACCTGGTATGTAAACTTCTTAGAAGGTAAAATGACTTTCTCAGGATTTGCAGATCTTTGGACTGAAAACGGTTTATCTGATGACACTGTATTCTTAACTGAGCCTCAGATTTGGTACAACGTTTCTAAAAACTTATCTCTTGGTAGTGAGGTAGAGATCTCAAACAATTTTGCCGGTGACGATTTTAAAGTTCGCCCTACTTTAGCTGTAAAATGGAATTTCTAATCGAAAAACTAATTATAAACAACCATGTTAGATAAATTTTTTAATATCACTGGGCAAGGTTCAAACATGAAGACAGAGATTGTCGCCGGTTTAACCACTTTTGCCACTATGGCCTATATTTTGGCTGTAAATCCATACTTTCTCTCCGTTGCAGGAATGGATTATGGTGCTGTAATGACTGCAACTGCATTATCTGCAGTGATTGCTACATTAGTTATGGCATTGGTTGCTAAACTTCCTTTTGCTTTGGCTCCGGGGATGGGACTAAATGCCTTTTTCGCATTCACCGTATGTGGTGTAATGGGATGCAGCTGGCAGTTAGCTCTTACCGCAGTATTTGCAGAAGGTATCATCTTTCTTTTACTTACGTTCTTTAACGTTCGCGAAGCCATTATCAACTCAATTCCTACCAATATTAAACATGCTATTTCGGTAGGTATTGGTTTGTTTATTGCTTTTATCGGATTAGCGCATAAAGATGTTGCAATTATTGTACAAGGACAAGGAGTTCCTGTTCACTTGGGAAATCTTCATTCTGCAGGGGCATTGCTTTGTATTTTAGGCATCATTGTAATTGGTATACTTTTGGTTCGTAACGTAAAAGGTGCAATTTTAATTGGACTTCTTGCTGTAACTGTTGTTGGATTGATTCCAGGATTAGATGTTACCAGCCTTCCTAAAGATGGTGGTTTAGTTAGTCTTCCTCCATCATTAGAGCCTATCTTTTTCAAATTTGTAGGATTTGAGGAGGTTCTATCCTGGAAGTTTGTTTCGATTCTATTCGTTTTCCTTTTTGTAGATATGTTCGACACTGTTGGAACCCTTGTTGGTGTATCATCAAAAGCAAATCTTTTGGATTCAGAAGGAAGAGTACCCCGTGTTAAGCAAGCTCTTTTTGCTGATGCTATTGGTACTACTGCAGGTGCAGTATTGGGAACATCAACTGTAACAACTTACGTTGAAAGTGCTGCCGGTGTAGCCGAAGGCGGAAAAACTGGTATGACCTCATTGGTTGTGGCATTCATGTTCTTTCTGGCCTTATTCTTCACGCCGCTTTTCACAATGATTCCTGCGGCTGCAAGTTCATCAGTTCTTGTAATCATCGGTATTTTCATGATGAGTCCAATCACAAAAATTAACTTTGATGATTACTCAGAATTCATTCCTGCTTTCCTTACCATGATTATGATGCCTCTTGCATACAGCATTGCAGAAGGTATTGCATTCGGTATGCTTTCCTATGTAATTTTAAAAGTACTAACTGGTCGTTACAAGGAACTAAACATTGCAATGATTTGTATTTCCTTTTTATTTGTACTGAAATACATTTATAATATTGGTGAGTAATCGCAGTTTCTCATATTCTAAAACCCTTTTCACTCTTATGTGGAAAGGGTTTTTCTTTTGCCAAAATTCTGGATCGGATCAAACCAGTTTCAGCAATAGCAAAATTCTATTACATCCTCTTGTCAACCATTCCCCCACCGTACTAATGCAAGTTTTTTTTTTGATTTCGAGAACAAACACCTACCCCCTCTAAATGTAAGCGTCTCCGGGTCGCCACTCCGTCAAAAAAAAACACCCCGTCAAATTTTGGTTCAAAATTGACGGGGTATTAAAATATCAGATATTACTCAGCCCACTTATCAGGAAGCAAGTTTCTCATTTGTTCGTTGGTCATGGTTTGGTGTTCTGCCAGATGCTGTATCACATCTTTGAAATAAGAAAAGGCATTCACATTGTTCAGTCTGCATGAAATAGCCAGAGAATATAGTTTCGCAGTTCTGGCAGCTCCAGCATTAGAGCCACAGAAAAGCGAATTGCGACGACTAATGCTAATGTAACGCATTGGTCGTTCAATCCTATTATTATCCAAATCGTAATCTGTAGATATTATAATATTGTAAATCGATTCCAGTTCGTTGAGACAGTATGCAGTGGCTTTATTTAAAATATGGTTGGGTAGTATTTCAGGGT
>NZ_MVDE01000001.1 GCF_002843385.1 Labilibaculum manganireducens | reverse complement strand
TCTTTAATAGTTTGCAAAACAGTAGCTTATGTGTAGTTGTTTAATTTAAATTAATAATTTGTATTGAATTTAAAACTTTGAGTTGCCTTCATCAAATTCTTGATCATATTCATCATATTAATTTGCTGTTTGATGTAATCTAATAATATAAACTCAATAGATCTCTTTACATTTAAATTGAATTTAAAACGATAAAACATAAATTATCAAGTAAAAATCAACCAACAACCAAATTTGTAAAACTTTTAAATCAGGGAGACCTTATCTATTCACTTTAAACCTTAAAAATTTATAAACCATGAAAAAGATTTTATTCATCTTTTTAGTAGTACTATGTACTGGGGTAGTTTCATTTGCCCAAGTTAATCATTCCAACGTGAACCAAGTTGGGAATGACAATTTATCCACAGTAGAGCAAGTGGGTGTTCTAAATATTAATGACATTTACCAAAATGGGGAAGGTAACATTGCTGAAGTTAAGCAGTATGGGTTTCTAAATATGTCATTTTTAGATCAGTATGGTGAAGGAAATGAGTATTATGCTGCTCAGTCCATGACTAATTTCTCAAAAGCTTTACAGGTTGGAAATTACAACCTTGCAGAGGTGAACCAATTAGGATTTAATGCATCTTATATTTCTCAACTTTGGGGAAGTTACAATAAGGCAGATGTAGATCAATTCGGATTTTTCAACATGTCTGTTATCAGTCAATTTTTAAGTTATCATGAGACTGCTGATGTATTCCAGTTTGGATCTTTAAATTCGGCTAATGTAATGCAAACAGGTGGCCAATATGATAAGGCAGCCATAAGTCAATGGGGTGTTTTGAATAATGCGAATATTTATCAAACATTTACAACTAGAAATTCAGCACTTGTGTCTCAACGGGGATTTGCCAACAATGGTCTTGTTAATCAATTTATGGGACGTAGCAATAATGCTGAAATTTCTCAGGTTGGATCTAATAATTACGCATATGTTGATCAGTTTTTTGGAGCAGGAAATAGTTCAGTTGTTATACAAAAAGGTAAAAATAACCTTGCATGGACAAAACAAGTAGGTGGGATTTTAAATAAAATTGATGTGAATCAGGACGGCAAGTCCAATGAGGCATATGCTTTTCAGAATGGAGGAGTTTTTAATAAGTCTGCTGTTATGCAACAAGGAAAAAAGAATGTTGCAGTAACTGAGCAAGATGGTGGTGCTTTTAACTCTGCAGCCATTAATCAAAGAGGACGTGGAAATGAAGCTGCTGTTACACAGATTGACGGAGCTTTTAATAAAGGTCTGATTTCTCAGAAAGGAAGAAGAAATAATGCTGAAATACTTCAGGATGGAGGTTTGTTTAATACCGCTGTAGTAACACAAAGAGGTAGAATGAATGAAGCTTCTGTATATCAATTGGACGGTTGGTTAAATGCCGCTGAAGTTGAGCAGTATGGAAAAGGAAATGATGCGGTAATTACTCAGATTGACGGTTCATTTAATAATGCATATATTGGACAGGATGGTAAATTCAATGAGGCTGAAATTCTTCAGGTAGAAAACTCAGGAAGTTATGCAGGTGTTGCCCAAATAGGTAACCAAAACTATGCATATATTGAACAATTTGCAACAGGTAATACTTTTGCTGGTATTATTCAGGTTGGGAATGGTAACGCAGCAGGAATTGGCCAATATGAAGTGGATAACAGTTATGCTTTAATTCAGCAGTATGGTGATGACAACGAAGCTGTTTCTATTCAGGCGTATGGTGAAAATAATGTAGCTTTTACAACTCAGGTTGGTGCTGAAAATGTATCTTATACAGAACAAGTGGGAAGTAACAATTTCGTAAATGTTTACCAGAATGGTAATGGTCACTCTTCATTTGTTTCTCAATATGGGAATGGAAATTCAGCCACTGTTAGTCAATATAATGGTTTCTAATTAGTCGTCAGAATATTTATTGATTATAGTATTTAAGGCCGTCAAAATTGGATTTTTATTCGATTTTGACGGTTTTTTAATATCATGCATTTAAGACTCCTTAAACTTTTGTTTAAGTTTTCTTATTCTTTTTTAGAATGAATAAAGATTAGCATAAAAGAGACTTGGTTTAATCACTAAATCAATGACGTTTGTGTAAAAACATAAGTGGTTGGAAAGGCTTTTGCTTAATTTAGATAAAAAGATCGAAGGATGCTATAAGTGCATAATTAGATCAGTCAGAGCTCTTAAACCTTTAAAATTGATTTTTAAAATTAATTCACTTTAAACCTTTAAAAAATTCAACCATGAAAAAATTTTTATTTTTATTTGTAGCTGTTGTTTTTGCAGTATCTTCTGCATTTGCACAGGTAAACAATTCGAACGTCAACCAAACAGGTTGGCTGAACACTGCTGGCGTAACTCAGGTTGGCTGGTTTAATAGCAGTGATGTGGATCAGCTTGGACTATGGAATGGTGCAACTGTTGATCAAACAGGGCTTGCTAATTACTCAAGCATCGATCAGTTTCTTGTTGGAAACAGTGCTGATGTAACTCAGGATGGTGCTTTTAATGGTTCATACGTTGATCAGGTAGGTTTTTTTAATTCTGCTGTTGTTGATCAAATGGGACTTGGTAACATGTCAGGAATTATGCAAATGGGAATGTTGAATTCTGCTGCTGTAAGTCAGTACGGTCTTTTCAATATGTCTAATGTTTTGCAGTATGGATTTTTAAATTCGGCAGGTGTAACTCAATTGGGATTAGCAAACTATTCTTCTGTTTTGCAAGGGAATCATGCAAATACTGCAAGTGTGCTTCAGTGGGGTGCATTTAATAACAGTGATGTATATCAAATGGGTGCTCACAGTAGTGCTATGGTAAGTCAATTTGGTATGTATAATTCTGCATCTATTTCTCAAATGTACACTTATATGGCAACTGCCGAAATTTTACAGGTAGGTAGAGCAAATAGAGCAAGTACAATGCAAAGAGGCGGAGCTTTCAATTCTGCCTACATTAATCAGTGGGGATATCGTAATTTAGCTTCTACTCTACAATTAGGTGGTCGTTTCAATAATGCCGCTATCACTCAGTTGAGAGCATTTAATCGTGCTAACACTACACAATTAGGTGGTTATTCCAATAATGCTATGATTCATCAGAATGGTTATTTTAACCAGGCTTCAACTTTCCAAAGAGGTGGAGTTGACAATGAGGCTTCTATAGATCAAAACGGTTGGGCTAATGGCGCAAGAACTGTTCAAATTGGCGGCGATCATAATGACGCTAAAACAACTCAAATGGGTGCGCGTAACTGGGCATTTGTTGAGCAGATTGGTGAGTCTAAAGGTAAAGTAAATGTATTGCAGGATGGTTACAGAAACTTTGCTGATGTAACTCAGAAGTTTGGTAGTAAAGACAAAGCTACAGTGAAGCAATTTGGTGATCATCAAACAGCTTATGTTTCTCAATTGTGGGGTACTATGAATAAAGCAAAAGTTGTTCAGAAAGATCATGGTAATACTGCGATCGTTGACCAAATTGGTGGAACAATGAATAGTGCTGATGTATTTCAAAAAGGTGAGCATAACTTCGCATTTGTTGGACAATTTGGTGGATCTGGTTCTGACGCAGCTGTTGAACAAAGAGGTGATAATAACCGCGGATGGGTTTTCCAGGTTGATCAGGAAGAAAGTTTAGCAGATATCCTTCAGGAAGGTGATGGTAACGTTGCAGTAATCGGTCAAATTGACGGAGCTAGAAATAGTGCAACAATCATTCAAACTGGTGATGATAACACAGGTTTAACCTATCAGTTTGGTGACGATAATACTTCATTCCTTGAGCAGGTTGGTAATAGTCATTTTGGTTTAGTTATTCAGGATGGTAATGATAACTTCGCTGTAACTCAGCAAGGAAATGCAGGAACTATCTTTGTAACTCCATAATTACAAAATATATAATAGAAAAAAATTCCCGCTTCGGCGGGATTTTTTTCCTCTAATAGTTTTCACAAACCTTTCTATGTCTGTAATTATTCGAAAATATTTATGGTTTGCTCTGTTCGTATTTTGCTTCGTTAATCTTGTAGGACAAAATTATAATGTTGAAGATCAGATTCTAAACCAATTAAATTACGGTGCTGTTGATGCTATAAATGCTGAAACCAAAGTTTTGGCAATCCAATCAGGAAATGAGAACGAATTGATACTTCATCAATTTAGTCAGAAACAGTTGGTCATTATTCAGCAAGTAGGAATGGAGAACTTGATTAAGGCAATACAAAAAGGAGAATCTAGTCTCTTGGAAATATTACAATCAGGTGATAGAAACCTTGTTGAATCCTTACTTCAAGGGAAAAACATTTCCACTAGCATTCATCAATATGGTGATAACAATTCATTGCAACAAGAAGTTATTGGGAATAATAAGAGCTTTGAAATTACTCAGGCTGGTAATGACAACCAATTAGAGATTGATTCAGGATTGGCAAATAGCGGAATGATCGTAAATCAGGTTGGAACTGGTATGAATGTAATAATAAAAAGTGGTTTGTGAATACAGAGCAGGTTTAATTTGATGGGATGTCCTTCTACGGGCATCCCTTTTTTTTAAGATAATTTAGGGAATAGGTACTTTTTTTTGAAGTTATTATAGTAATTTAACGGACTCCGTATTGGTTCGTTGCTAAATATTAAATAAATTTAGATTTACAATATCAAAGCTAATTAGGAATGTATGCAAGACTCACTGTTTCGGTTGTTATGTGCTTTGTTTTAAATACTGTAGGGGGTATGGGACAATTGCCAGTTAAAGCCTTGATTGTAATGGAAAGAGAGGTTCATAGCTGCTTGTTAAAGGCAAATGTTCAAAATGTTGGGCATAATTCTTTAACATTAAAATATATTTTTGAGGTGACAAAAAAAGGGCATGCAGGAGACACCAAAACCATCCAGAAAGGAATCTTTACCATTTTAGACAAGAGCATTTCTTCTCTTTCTGAATCAAGAATAAATCTTAGCAAAGCTGATAAGTTAACAGCTAAATTATTAATTTATCAGGATAATCTGATTGTTGCTCAAGATTCGGTTGTTTTACAAGGAGATAATTATTAATTTAAAAAAAATAAAATTGACAATATATATGCGACAATTCTACCTACTCTTCAGGCATTTTATTTTGCTATGTCTGCCTTTAATTATTTTTTCTTGTAATGAAAGTACTGTTGATCCGGAATTATTTGGTTCGATAAGTGGTACTGTTAAAACTTCTGAAGAAGCAGGGAGTTTGCCAATGGAAGGAGTTACTATTACAACTAATCCTGGAACTACATCAGTGACAACTAACTCAGATGGATCTTTCAGTCTGAGTGAGGTTAATGTTGGTGATGTAACTGTCAATGCTAAAAAAGAAGGTTATACTGCCGTAAGTACACCCGTTAAGGTTCAGGAAGGAAAAGAATTGGTTATGCAGGTGGTTATGGGAATTGCTCCTCTTGATTCAACGATTCCTGATGATATAACATATGTTTCACCATTAGATATACAGAAGGATGCAACTAGACTTCCAAATAAAGTAAATCTAGTTTGGAGGAATGGGGAAACGGAAAAGGGGGATACGTTACGTTTTGATGTTATTATTTTTGAAGGTGCAAGTGATGAGAATGGTACAAAAGTTGCTTCAAATATCTTGGATACAACTTTTACTGTTCAAAATCTTAAATTTGAACAAACTTATGAATGGCAAATTGTCGCTAGAAATAAACAGTTGGATGAAGTTGAAGGGAAGAAATGGCGATTTACAACAGAAAACTTCCCTAAGAATGGGTATTTATTTGTGAAAGATACTCTAGGATCCAGAGATATTTACTCGTGGGATTTAGCAGAAAATCATTTGGTTCGATTAACCAAAGATGGGGGAAGTGAAGTTTCACCTAGAATTTCACCAAATGAAGAATTAATCGCATATGCCTCGAATAAATCCGGTGAATACCATATTTATACAATGGATACTAAAGGTGAGAATGTTGTAAAGGTGACTAACGACAAGTCTTTAGTAAGCTATAATAATAGTGGAAGTGGTTTTGTTTGGTCTCCGGAGGGGGATCAAATTCTTTATGGTCATTACGGCGATCTTTATACTATAAATTATAATGGAACCGGGGAAACTAAAATTGCCAATGCTCCTGTGAATCGTCATTTTAAATCATGTGATTGGAGTGCTCATTTCAATAATGTGTCACAAGAAAAAATTGCTGTACTTACGCAAGGAGAGAAGCCCTACGATAATGAAATTTATTTAATGGATCCTGATGGATCGAATTTATTTTTATTGTTGGGAAATCTGGAAGGAACTATTTCCAGTCCTCACTTTTCGCCTGATGGAACAAAGGTGATTTTTTCTTTGGATTCACTATTTCAGGACGATAATGGCAGACAGCTAAATGCGAAAATTTATTCTGTAAATATTGATGGAACAAATTGGACAGATCTTTCTGGTGATGATAAACCAGCAGGAACCAATGATCTGCAGGCCAGGTATACCGAAACAGGGGGTAAAATCATTTTTATGAATGTGGCCAATGATAATGAAGGCGAAAAGAATATTTGGATTATGGATACGGATGGAAGTAACCGGGAAAAGATCATCTCTAATGGAGAGATGCCTGATTTGTACAATCCTTAGGTTGTTAAAATTTAAATAGAGTTTGATTTTTAAAGCATACCGACATAAAAAAAGCTTTCCAATTTTGGAAAGCTTTTATATTTCTTGGAAAGAGGTAAATTAGAATCTTCTTTCTTTGATTCTTGCTTTTTTACCTGTAAGTGCACGTAGATAGAAAATTCTTGCTCTTCTAACACGACCTCTTTTGTTCACTTCAATTTTATCGATGAATGGAGAACAAAGTGGAATAATTCTTTCAACACCTACGTTACCAGACATTTTTCTGATTGTAAAAGTTTTAGTTGTGCCAGTACCTTTAAGCTGAATAACAACACCTCTAAAAACCTGGATTCTTTCTTTGTTTCCCTCTTTAATTTTGTAAGAAACACTAATAGTATCCCCTGCTTTGAATTCAGGATTTTGAACACCTGTAGCGAAAGCTTCTTCTGCAATTTTAATTAAATCCATTGTCTTAATTTGTTAAAGTTCACGAACGCAATGTAAACATATTCATCTATTACCATGTCAGAGATTACGCACGAATTCGACGCGAAATTAATAAAAAAATCTATAAAAACATCCTAATAAAGTTATTTTTTCTTCATGATTCCTGATTCATAAAAGAAATCAAATACAGATTGAATTTGTATAGTTATAATAGATTTTAAATAGCTGTTCTGGCACAAAAAAAAAGGAACCGAAAAGGTTCCTTTTTTTGTATTTATTTGTTGATACTAATGAGCATTACCAACAACTTTAAGCTTGTCACCAGTTGTTTTTACAATTGTCTTGTAAAACTCTTCACTGTAACCAGGTTGATTAACTTTTGGATTTTGATTGTCTCCATCTTTTTCTTTGATGTTTCCATCCATAAATTTAGCAAAAAGGTAGCCATAAAAATCTTTCCATTCTGCAACAAGATTATTTCCTTGGTTACAAGAGAAATCTGTTAAAAATTCAATGGCTGTTGCTTTGTTATTCTTAAACATTCCTTCAGCGGCAAGATCTATAATATTGGTAAATGCAAGGTATTTAGTCTCTAAAGCCTTTTGTTTCACTGCAATTTCGGGATGTATTACATTGTATCGGGTATAGGCAAAATTACTAACCTGATTGAATATCCAAAATGCAGATTTGCTTGTGAAATCCATCATTTTTCCATTTCCAACAGCAAATGTTTCAGGAACCCTTGTAATTCCGCAATATACCGGGAAATAAACTGATGAAGATGCATCATCAACACCAAACCAGTTAATTCCACCAACGGCATCAGGTAACCAGTTTCTGCTTTGAGCAACAAATGAGAAACCTGTTTGTTGAGTAGCAGTCGCACGTTCATTACAATAGGTTACACCATCTACCTTCCAGGTTAAAGGTCTCCATCTGTAAGGATTTCCGTAAGGACCTGCACCCATATCTTTTGACATATCTAAATCTGTACCTTCTAAATGATTTCTCATGAAATCCATTACTTCAAGTACATTGAGTTTGTGATCCGGTTTAATCCATAAAGGCATTCTGTTGGTAGCATAACCTTTATCGTCGTGTTCAATCTTACCTTTGCAGTAGTCAAAATATTGATCCATTCCTTCTTTTACATCGTTAAAGAAAGACCATACTCTAATTTCACAAAATCTGGCACCGCCAAAATCAACAGGAGCATAGGTGTCAGAAAAACTAAAATCTTTATTTTTTCCTTCTTTAGGATAGTATCCTTTTTCTTTTGCAAATGAAATAACATCTTTTGCATAAATATTTTGAACTTCAGGATTGAAAATTTTATCCATTTTATCAGAAGAGATAGACGTTTTACCTTCTAATGGGAAAGTAGTGATTCTTGCTTGATTAGCGTGACCACTAACATATCCGTCAGGAATCATACGAGCTACCCAAACTGCACCTTTTTCGCCATTACCTTTGCCAATCAACTCTAAAATCCAAACTTCGTTAGCATCAGAAATTGAGAAAGACTCTCCTGAACTGTAATATCCGTAGGTTTCAACCAACTCAGTCATTACTTTAATCGCTTCACGTGCGCTTTTTGATCTCTGAAGAGACAGGTAGATAAGACTTCCGTAATCAATTACAGCTCCCTCTTGAGATCCTAATTCTGAGCGACCTCCGTAAGTAGTTTCTCCAATAGCCACCTGAAATTCATTCATGTTACCAACTACAGAATATGTATGAGGAATTTGTGGAATTTTACCAAGTAATTTTCCTGTATCCCATTCGTAAACATCAATCATTGTTCCTTCCGGCCAATCTGCCGCCGGACGAAAATATAGTTCTCCGTATAATACATGCGAATCCGCTGCATAGGTAATCATATTAGAACCATCAGTGGAAGCACCACGGGTTATTAGGTAATTAGTACATGCTCTGGCACTTGGAGTTGAAAAAGCAGACACCAACATTAGAAGAGCAGCAACTACAAAAATCTTTTTCATGTTTAACTATTTTAAATGTATTCAATACTGAATTAAACCGTTTTCGGTCGTACAAAAATAGAAAAAAATCAGTAGATAAAAATGATAAAAGTCCTGATTTATCGGTCTTTTGATAGTGTTTGAAATGGATATGTTATAAACTGAAGCTTTATGGAATATATAAATTGAACTACCAGATGAAATTACTTGTGAATATTTTCTGGTTTTGAACTTGATCTGTCACCTTTATTTGTAATTGATGGTTTTTATTCGGAGCTAATCTTTTGCGATCAAAAACATAAAGTAAAAGATCATTTTTAGCGTCATATTCAAATAGCACCCATTTACCATCAATTGATCCTTCGTATGATTTTATCCCTGAAAGCTCATCTTTGATAGTAAATCTGATTGACTTTTGTCCCTTAAGGGATTTAAGGTGAAAATTGGTAATTGGTTTAATCGTGGGAGAAATGGTGTCTGCGCTCACAGCAAATTTTCCAAAATATCTCGATTTCGTTTTTACTGAGGAATCGAAATAAATTCCCCCTTCGTTGATTATTTCTCCTTTTGCATCTATTCGGACTACAAGAAGCTTATCGGATTTTCCTTTAGGAATTGATTTTGGCTTTATTGATATCGTGTAATAATTGTGTACAGGAATGTTTTCATTGCAGATGTAATGAATATCCGAAAGATAGTTTGAATCCTGTTCGCATGAATAGGTAAACGGAATGTTTGAATAGAAGCTATTCTTAGGAAATTTCAATTCTATATTTTCTTTTTTGAAAGTGTTCTCTTTTTCATAGTTCATTAGCACATCAAAATTATCTTTCGGAAAAATCTTTTCAATTTCGTTTCCTGCTGCGTAAACCCGAAGACTGCTTTTATTTAGATTTGCATCGGAAACAAAAAAGTCAATTTTGTAACCAGTGCTCTTTTTAAATTGAAAGACCCCATTGTTTTTCATCTTCGAATAAATACTAAGTTGATTATTTGGCTCTTTAAAAGTTTTATGAATGCGTTTATTATGGGATACATTTAATTCGTAATCAAGGTGACTGTTGATATAGGTTGATTCGTCAAAAGAAAACTCTTCAAAAGAATAACTTGAGATTAATGTGTCATTTATTTTCATTTTCATGTCGAAAATGCCGCACTTTCCCCATGTATTATCCATATAGTCATTTGTTTCAAGAGCAAAACCAATATTTCCTAATAATTTTAATTTCGGATCGCCTTTTAAATGGTATGCATTGTTGTAGAAAGTAACCGGAAAACTTTGTCTGCTGTTTAAACCATTTACATTGCTTGCAGAATCGAGAGGGTATGCATAAAAATTGAATATTTTTGGAGGAGTAGTATCCTTTATTTTGAAACCAAAAAGTAACGGATTAAGCGGATGTTCAGATTTCGTATCTCTTATTTCGAAATGCAAATGCGGACCGGCAGAAGAACCTGTATTTCCTGAAAATGCAATTACAGTACCTTTTTTAATCTGTATTTCATTATTCTTGAGATTTAAATCAAATTCGAAAGTGTTGTTTTGATACTGATATGACTTGACAAATTCTTCAATATCCTTGTTGAAATGATCGAGATGCGCGAAAACAGAGGTGTAACCATTTGGATGATCGATATAAATTGCTTTTCCATAACCTCCTGAAGATATTTTGATTCTGCTCACGAAACCATCAGCAACCGCATATACTTTTTTACCAGTTGTAAATGTTCTGATATCGATACCGGAATGAAAGTGATTGTTACGGAGTTCTGCAAAGTTACCTGATAATGTTATGTCAAAATCGACAGGTGAACGAAAATAATTTTGAGGGAATATTATACTCTGGGAGTATATTTGTTTAGAAAATAAAAATAGTAGTGACAATAGTGTGAAAATAGTGTATGTTCTGGTTATCTTCATATTATAAATGCTGGTTTTGTGAAAGGATTATCAAAACTACAAAAAAACCTGTTTTTTCTGAAATGATTTACAAAATACAAACTAATATATTTGATAATCTTCTCAGCAATGTTAATTTTGTAAAAGAAAAATTTTAATGATGGATCAAGAGCCAAACGAAGTACTGAATAGTTTAAAAGGACAAATTTCGGAACTTATTTTGTTGTACCGGAAATCTAAACAGGAGAAAGAATCTTTAATTCATGAGAAACTGGAGCTTATGGAAAAGGTTGAAATCCTGAAAAGGGAAAGGGAAGAACTCGACCATCAATACAATACATTAAAGTTAGCCAAAACATTTACTGCGAATAGCGGTGATTCGCAGGAAGCTAAGGTTAAAATTAACCGAATTGTGCGGGAGATTGATAAATGTATTGCTCTTTTAAACAGGTAGAATTTGTTTATGGACGAAAAACTTTCAATAAGAGTTAATGTAGCGGATCGGTTTTATCCTTTGAAGATAGATCGTAATCAGGAAGAGGTTATCCGGAAAGCTGCAAAAATGATTAATGAAAAAGTATTGCAATACAAACAACGATATAAAGATAAAGATACTCAGGATTTTTTAGCAATGGCTTCATTACAGTACGTAATTAAGGTTATTGAAGCTGAAAATAAAACTGATGTTTCCCCGGTTCTTGAAGAGGTCAAGGCAATGGAACAGGAGTTAAGAGAATTTTTAGATAAAGAGTAGTTTACATTCTTGGTAGGAAAGTTGTAACCCGCATTATTTCTTAAGCTGATCGCAATTTTAATGTTTTGTAGTCATTTTTCTTGTATCTTATGGTGAGACAGGAAAGGACTATTGAACGTTATTGTTGTAAGCCTGAGTGATAGTGCGGGTTGCATTTTATATATATAATAATACTGACTTAATATTCTATGATATGATTGAAATAATAATAGGGTCCATTGCTTTTGTTGGTGGTGGCATCGTTTCTTACTTTGTTTTGCAAAAGACTCTTAAAGCCAGGAGCAGCTCAATAATCAGGGATGCACAATCGGAAGCAGAAGTGATCAAAAAAGATAAGATTCTTCAGGCAAAAGAGAAATTTTTCCAATTGAAAACAGAGCATGAGAAACAAATCAACTCAAGAAATAATAAATTACTTGCGGCTGAGACGAAATACAAACAAAGGGAAAATGCTTTAAATCAACGGATAGATGAATTTCAGCGCAAGAAGAAAGAGGTTGATATCGTTCGAGAGAATTTGACCGTTCAAATTGATTTGGTAGAAAGAAAATCCGATGAGTTGGAGAAGGCTAAAAAGCAGCAAATCGAGCAGTTGGAAAAGATTTCCGGCTTGTCCGGCGAAGAGGCTAAAACTCAGTTGATCGATTCTATGCGCGATGTAGCGAAAACCGAAGCCATGTCTTACGTGAACGAAATCATGGAAGAGGCCAAGATGACTGCTAATATGGAAGCTAAGAAAGTGGTTGTGAAAACGATTCAGCGGGTAGCTACTGAAACTGCGATTGAAAATTCAGTTACAATTTTCCATATCGAATCAGATGAAATAAAAGGTAGAATTATTGGTCGGGAAGGCCGGAACATTCGTGCCTTGGAAGCGGCTACAGGTATTGAAATAATTGTAGATGATACTCCTGAAGCTATTGTTCTTTCTGGTTTTGATCCTGTACGACGTGAGATTGCCAGATTGGCACTGCATCAATTAGTTACTGATGGACGTATTCACCCGGCAAGAATTGAAGAGGTTGTTAATAAGGTGCGCAAGCAGATTGAAGAAGAAATTATTGAGACTGGAAAACGTACTGCAATTGACTTGGGTGTCCATGGATTGCATCCAGAATTGATTCGTTTGGTTGGTAAAATGAAGTATCGTTCGTCTTACGGACAAAATTTATTACAACATTCCAGAGAAACAGCTAATCTTTGTGCAATCATGGCAACTGAGCTTGGATTGAATGCAAAAAGAGCAAAACGTGCCGGTCTGTTGCATGATATTGGAAAGGTACCGGATGAAGAGCCTGAATTGCCGCATGCAATTTTGGGTATGAAATTGGCCGAAAAGTACAAAGAGAAGCCGGATATCTGTAATGCAATCGGTGCTCACCACGACGAAATTGAAATGACATCAATGATTTCTCCGATTATTCAGGCTTGTGATGCTATTTCAGGTGCACGTCCTGGAGCAAGAAGGGAAATTGTAGAGTCATATATCAAGAGATTGAAGGATCTTGAGAATTTGGCATTGTCGCATCCTGGCGTGCTTAAAACATATGCTATTCAGGCAGGTAGAGAATTGAGAGTAATTGTTGGCAGCGATAAAGTTTCTGACAAAGAAGCTGAAACATTGTCTTTGGATATTGCCCAAAAAATTCAGGACGAAATGACCTATCCGGGTCAGGTGAAGATTACAGTAATTAGAGAAACAAGAGCGATTAATTACGCGAAGTAATAAAGTATAAAATAGTGAAAAGCCCGTTTCGTAATGAAACGGGCTTTTTTCATATGGAGCGAAATAATTCTTTGAAATTGGGTATAAAACTATTTAGGTTCAGTTTTTTGTACACATTAATTTCATGTTGAACCAATCTTTTAATCATACTTGTGTTGGATGCCAATTTATAGAATTGGGCTCTGTTTGCAATGTTTTTGCTTTTAATAATATATTGTAGATCCTTCTGTCCAAAGACGGTTCCTTTATCAATAGGATTGATGTAAAAAAGAATTGAATTGGTGTTTTCTATATTTGATTTGGCAGATGATTCATTATTATAACAAAGAAAAACACTGCCCGGAAGATTTATTCCATATACGGGAATGTTTAGTTCCTGAGCAATACCGGCATAAATAATTGCAATTATTATATAATTCCCATGTTTTTGTGATAATACTGTACTGATATCACCATCCCAGTTTGTGGGTTGATTTGGAGAGAGAGCCTGATAGTTATATATATTGTAGAAAAAATGATTTAGAATCTTAATTTTTTCCAGTGCGGTAAGATTATCGTTTATTTCTAAGCTTACATCATCTTTTATTTTCTGGATACTTTTTCGGATAGGATCTATTAACAGATTTGGATTGTAGCTCTTATTTACCAGAATAGCGCCATCTATTAAATTCGGGTTTTTATTGGAACTCCATTCAATAAGCTCTTTCTTAACGGTCTTAAACTGAATTTTGTTGATTACCATTTCCAGTCTTTCCTGAAAGATAGGATTCTTAGATTCCAGCCAGAAATCTTCCAGTTGTGGGATCGTACTAACCGGTAACTCTATCAGTTCTTTTTCGATACTTTTATGAATTTCTTTGTCTGGATCGTCTAGTAAGGATAATAGAGCTTCTAACTTATTCTTATTCATGATAACAGGTTTTGTCCTCACTAAATATAGTAAAACCCGCAAGGAAAAGCAATCCTGCGGGTTAAATCTTTGATAGTAAGAGTAAAAGCTATTTACTTAGTCGATCTAAAACGGTTTGAATTAGTTTTTTTATCGTTGGATGATAATCTTTACTGGCATCCTTAGTAATTCTATTCGCAATTATTGCACAAACGGCAACCGACTCATGTCCTAACATTGCAGAAAGCCCGAATATTGCAGAACTTTCCATTTCGTAATTGGTGATCTTCTCTCCTTTGTATTCGAATTTTTCGATTTTATCATTCAAATCAGGATCCAAAGTCTGAAGGCGAAGAACTCTGCCTTGAGGTCCGTAAAATCCATTTGCTGAGATAGTAACACCTCTTGTCATGTCGTCGCCATCTATAATGTCCAACAGACTTTTTGAGGCAGGAACAACATAGGGAGAAGCTAGTTTTTGATCCCAATTCACATACTTCTTAAATGCATCTTCGAAATCCAATTCGGATACGGAATCTCTGTCGGCATAAAAATTCAGCATCCCGTCAAAACCTATCGATTTGTTTGACAGCAGAAAGGAATCAACAGGAATATTTCCCTGTAAAGCTCCGGAAGTTCCAATTCTAACCAAATTTAAAGTGGAATGTTCTTTTTTAGGTGTTCGTGTTTCCAAATCGATATTTACCAAAGCATCTAATTCGTTCACTACGATATCTATGTTGTCGGTACCAATTCCTGTTGAAAGAACAGAAAACCTTTTTCCTTTATAGCTTCCGGTTTTTGTTACAAACTCGCGGTTTGATATCGTACATTCCACACTGTCAAAATAACTTGCAACTAACTCTACGCGTCCGGGATCTCCAACGAGAATTACTGTGTCAGCAAGATGTTCCGGTTTAAGGTGTAAGTGAAAAACACTTCCGTCAGGATTTATTATTAATTCTGATGATTTTATTTTTTCCATGATTTTTAAAATTTACAAGAGTAAAGAGCCGAAAATATGTAAAAAAAATCAATCTGCAAACTAACTAAATAGTTTCTTTTGATAAGAGATGTAATTTTCAAAATTACGCTTGCAATATTCTTCTAAATATGACATAATTGTAGTACATTTAACAGGAATTAGAAATATAATTGAAATACAAAATCATGAAGAAGCAACCTTATTTTTTAATTGTTCTAGGTATATTGGCCGTAATCCTGATCTTATCAGGATCAAGTATGTTTGTTACATTGCAACCGGGTGAACGAGGAGTTATTTTCCGTAAATTTTCGGGAGGATTAGATAAAGAGCATGTTGCTCAGCCAGGTTTCCATATTATTGCTCCTTGGAATAAAATGAATGTTTATGTGGTTCGTGAACAGAAAAGTGAAGAAACCATGGATGTTTTGGATAAAAGTGGTTTGTCGCTGAATATTGATGTATCTGTTCGATTTAATCCGGAGTACGATAAAATTGGATATTTGCATGAAGTCTTTGGTAAGGACTATATTAATCAACTTGTAATACCTGAGGTTCGTTCTTCGGTTAGACAGGTTGCAGGAAGGTACAATGCAGAAGAAATTTATTCCACAAGAAGAAAAGAGGTGGAAGATGCAATTATTCAGGAAACTTCATTAATTCTGCATAAGAATAACATTCAAATGAAGGCCTTGTTGATTCGTTCCATAAATCTTCCGGCAAAAATTAAAACAGCTATTGAAAGCAAATTGCAGCAGGAGCAAGAGGCTTTAGCCTATCAGTTTAGATTGGATAAAGAAAAAAGTGAGGCGGAAAGAAAACGTATCGCAGCAGATGGTGAAGCTGTTGCCAATAAGATTATCAACAGCAGTTTAACTGATGCCCTTTTGAAAATGCGTGGTATAGAAGCTACCATTAAACTTTCTGAATCTCCAAATGCTAAAGTGGTAGTAATTGGAAGCGGAAAAGATGGAATGCCATTAATTCTTGGAAATAATTAAGATTTTTCACTAAAATATAAAACCGCTTGAGCAATCAAGCGGTTTTTTTTGTCCGTATGCGAACAGCATTGTTTCGTAAACGTTCAGTTTATTCTTGTTCGAAAAACACTAAATGTCTGTAGATTAGCTGATGTTGTGTTGTTGGCATAAAATGTGATAGTAGGGTGGAGAGTTAACCACATTTTTTTTGCTAAACCCCTATATGTTTATTACCACCATGAAGAGAGTGCTGTTACTGGTTTGCCAGATTACAATCGTATTCGCTTTGCCCGCACACGGCTTAGCACCCAAAAAAGAACTTACTGCTGTTCGAGTTACAACTAAACCTGTGATTGATGGAAATCTTACTGATGAAGTTTGGAAAGGTATTCCGGTTGCAGGCAATTTTATTCAGTATGAGCCTTCGAATGGAGAGCCTTCCAATTTTAAAACAGAGGTGAAAATTGTCTATACAGATCATTCCATTATTGTTGGTGTGATGATGTATGATAATAATCCTGCTGGGATTCTTAAAGAATTAAGTAAGCGGGATGATCTGAATAATACTGACTTCTTATCTTTGGTAATTGACCCTTTTAATACTGGATTGGATGCTTTTGAATTTATTGTAACTCCGGCAGGAGTGCAGTGGGACGCTAAAGTTGTTAAGGGGAACGAAGATTCAAGCTGGAATGCTGTTTGGAATAGTGCTGTCATTATTAATGAAAAAGGCTGGAGTACCGAAATGGAAATACCTTACTCCGCATTGCGCTTTCCGGCAAAAGAAATTCAGGAGTGGGGAATAAATATTGTTCGAAACATTCAGAGTGTACGAGAAAAAGTTACATGGAATTTTATTGATAAAGAAGAAGATGGCTGGGTAAGTCAGAGTGGCGTTATGAAAGGAATTGAGAATGTACATCCTCCTGTTCGCCTGTCATTTACACCTTATTTTTCTACCTATTTCGACAAATCTTCCGATAAATCGGCGGTTGATGTGAACTACCGGGGAGGAATGGATTTAAAATATGGAATCAACGAAAGTTACACCTTGGATATGATGCTGATTCCTGATTTTGGACAGGTGCAGTCGGATGATGAAATTCTGAATTTATCACCCTTTGAGGTTAAATTTGATGAGAACAGACAGTTCTTTACCGAGGCCACGGAGTTGTTTGACCGGGGAGAGATTTTCTATTCCCGCAGAATTGGTGGTCGTCCTGTTTATATGGATGATGTAGAAGAGCAGCTAAATGAGAATGAGGACATCACAGAAAATCCTATTGAGGCAAAAATTATTAATGCAACAAAAATTTCGGGCCGCAATACGAAGGGATTGGGAATTGGTGTTTTTAATGCGATGACTAAAAATACCTATGCCGAAGTTACCGATACCCTTACGGGAGATAGCAGAAAGGTTAAAACGCAGCCATTTTCGAATTACAATATGTTGGTGTTCGATCAGAGTTTAAAAAATGAGTCGTATGTCAGTTTGTTTAATACAAATGTGTACATGCCTGAGTTGGATTATGTGGCGAATGTAAGCGGTACCGAGTTTGAATTCCGGAATAAAGAACGCTCGTATTGTTTAAAGGGCACGGGGATTGTTTCTGCGCGGTTCGGCAAAGGGGAATCGGATGAAATCGGTCATTATCATGAGCTGGAGTTTGGTAGAATTAAGGGGAAATTTACCTGGGATTTTTACCACAGAATGATTTCGGATAAATACAATCCTAACGATATGGGGTATTTAAGCCGAAACAATCTAATCAATAATAATCTGGGTTTTTATTATAATAATTCAGAACCGAAAGGCAGTATTCTGGCACGAAATTGGAATTTACAATTTAATCATGAGGCAAGATATGCACCTGCAAGGTTTTCGCGCTTTACTATTTTTTATGATGCACATGTGAAATTTAAAAGTTATACCGATGTGGGTATTTATGGTAATTTCCGGCCATTGCATCAGTACGACTGGGATGAGCCAAGAGTTGATGGATTAAAGTTGCGAAAAGGATCGTCGGCATTTGCAGGAGCATGGATTTCATCGGATTACAGGAAGGCATTTGCCATTGATGTTCGGGGTGAGTACGGCAAAAGATTGTCAAACGATAATTTACAGGTGTTTGAATTTGAGATTGAACCACGCTATCGTTTTAGTGATCGTTTTGTGATGAGTTATCAGTTGGAGTGGGGAAGGAATTTGAATGATTTGGGTTATGTTGATGATGAAGAAATTAATGGCAAAACAACAGTTTATATCGGAGACAGAACTAATTCTTATTTGGAGAATAAGCTCACCGGAAGTTTTATTTTCAACAATAAAAGCTCGTTAAGTATGAAGGTAAGGCATTATTGGGCAAAAGCTGAATACAACAGTTTTTATACTTTGCGATCGGATGGAGGCTTAAATTCCACAGATTACAATGAGAACAACGACATCAATTTTAACAACTTTACTATTGACATGGTGTACTCGTGGAGATTTGCTCCGGGAAGTGAATTAGCAGTAGTCTGGAAGAACACAATATTTAGCGAAGATGATAAAATTGCCCATCGTTTTGTGAATAATCTGAAGAATACATTTGATGCAACACAGTTTAACAGTCTGTCTGTTAAAGTGATTTATTATATCGACTACATGTCGTTAAAACGAAAAGGTTAATAGCCTGCTTAAATTTTGCAGATGTAACTTGCTGCAAAAGCTGATAGAAAATTTGCTTTGTGATTAGGGGGATTTCTGCAGGGCAAGAGTATTTTTTTACTAGTGTGATTAGTTAGTTGTAAGTAATGATGGTAAAAAGCAGTAAACGAAAGTTTGCTGCTTTTGTATTTAAGTTTAAATTTGTACAAAAAAAATAGAAATACGATGATACAAAGAATTCAGTCTTTATACCTGTTTGGGAGTTTTATTTTAATTGCAGTGATGTTCTTTTTTCCCTTAGCGGAATTGGTAGATGTATCGGGTGCAGTATACCAATTTTTATACCGTGGAATTCCTGCTTTGCAGGAAGGAGAGCCTGCCGTTTTTAATGCCATGCCGGTTGCTATCTTGCTAAGCATTATTGCTTTAATTAGTTTCGTTACTATTTTCTTATTCAAGAAAAGAATGCTGCAGATTCGTTTAACTGTGTTCAATATGATTTGCATGATTGGTGCAATGGGATTGATCTATTACAGCATAAGCAGTCAGGCAATTGAATTAAATGCCATTCCAACTTACAGCTTAATCAACGCATTTCCCTTGGTTGCATTGGTGTTGAGCTATTTGGCAATACGCGAAATTGGTAAAGATGAAGCTTTAATCCGCTCGATGGATCGGATTCGGTAAGCGGCCCAAAAATAAACAAACAAAACCGGCTCAAAAGGCCGGTTTTTTGTTAGTTATTAGTTGAGAGTTATAAATTATGAGTTAAAAGCTATGAGTGTGAGGTAATAATCTCCTTCGACCTTTGGACTTTTGACCTTCGACTTTTAGACTATTCCAGACCTTTCCAGACTTTTTTCAGGGGAGATACCGACAGGGATAGGGGTGTTTTGGTCTCATATTTTAAATTTCACTTCTCTTTTGCTCTTTTGTCTTCAAGCCAGACGGGCTGTTCTTTTATCATTACCATAAAAGAACCAAAAGGGCTAGGCTGCAGTTCTTTGTTACCCATTACGGTTCAAAGTCTAAACAGAATAATATTCTCTCGTACCTCGCTCATGGAATTCTGTTTTTAACGCCTTTTTCACCTATGGGGCCCACCGTCGAACTGAATGCCAATTGGTGCGCTGATTGATGGGTTTCTACCAGTCATACTTTTCGACCTTTGAACTTTTTGACTTTCGACTTTTCCAGACCCTTCAAGACCTTTCCAGACTTTTTTTTAGGGGAGATCCCGACAGGGAGAGGGGTGTTTTGGATGATCGTAAAGCAGAGATCAGTAAGCAGTCTCAATTCTCTTTTGATCTTCGACTTTTCCTACCCTTTCGACTTTTTAATTTTTTCTTTGGTTTTCTTTTTCATTACCGAGTAGCCAAAACGACCGATTAACTCTCCCAATTCGAAGTAGTGGCCGTGCGAGTAAACCAATGGTCCTGATTTGGCCAGCGAGAATTCCCCTTTTTCGTTGATGTATCGTTCATCGGCTTGAACGTTTACCACTTCGGCCATAAACATATCGTGCGAACCCAGTTCCACTATTTTAGTCACCTTGCACTCTATGCTCAACGGCGATTCCTCGATAATGGGAGCAGAAATTTCTTTCGATTTACCGGGTGTTAGTTTCATTTCCTTGAATTTGTCGAAATCCTTGCCCGATTTTACACCGCACCAATCGGTGGCATAAGCCAAATCTTTTGTGGTAAGGTTGATCACAAATTCGCCGCTTTCTTTTATGATGTTGTAGGAGTGACGGTTCTTGCGGACAGATATGTAACACATGGCCGGATCGGAGCAAATGGTTCCTGTCCAGGCAATGGTGATGATGTTGTAATCTTCGGGTGTACTGCCACAGCTTACCATTACGGCAGGCAATGGGTAAACCATGGTTCCGGGTTTCCAGTGTTGTTTTGTCATACTTGTAGCGTTTTAGTGACGCAAAATTACAAATAACTGTTTCTTTACCGATAAGATGCACACAATTAATCCAAACAAATTCAAATTTCCTTACATTTGCTTCACACAAACACAGGCAGGCCGATTGCTTTGCCGAAACAACAAAAAACATGAACAAGGATATTGAAAATATACAGATAGACGCGCAAAAGTTCGAAAGTGAAGGGGATTTTCGTTCTGCCTTAGAGAAATACAAAGAAATTGCGGTGTTGGATAAAGACAATGCAGAAGCTCATTTTAAGGTAGGCGAAATGCATCACCAGTTGGGCGAGCTGCCAAAAGCTCTAAGCGCCTATATTCGGGTTACCGATCTGCAGCCAGATCATAAAAAGGCAAACGTAAAAATAGAGATGATTCAATCCATCATGAATTTTTTCAATCCCGATTTGTACAATCCTTAAAAATGGATTGGGTGTAAGAATTACAAAAGCCTAACAATTTTGGATTGTTAGGCTTTATTTTCAGTGCTAAATCTTATGAAATGTAAAATCATTTCGCGGATTTTTTTTTCTTAAGTTAGTTTGTTAGACTAATGATACTGGCTCTATAATAAGGGGGCATTTTATTACCATACACATCCTCATATTCAATATAGGTTGATACGTTTTGTTTAAATATGTCATACTCCTTCTTCATATCTAAATAGCTTTTCTTTTTTGGTGCTTTAGCTAAATGTTGCTTGTCAATAATTCCCAAGATGATTTCTTCTCCAGCACTTAGATAATATTTATCTGCTGTGAAATAAATATAGTTTTCCCAATATTCTGAAGGAATTGGAAATGCTTTTGGAAATCCATTAAATACCAAATTGGTTGCTTTATTTGTGAATTGTATTTTAGTAATGACTGCTGGTGCATTACCATAATTTTTCATTTTCATTCCACATTGCTTTTCGCCAGATCTGGAGATAGTTGAAATAAGGGGCTTTACAGAATTTCTTGAAATTTTTCGGGTTAGTAGTATAGAGACAATTGCAGTGATAAGAGCACAAATACCAACGAATAAGGAAATTAAATCACTCCAGTTAAGGGAACTTGTTTCGATTGGGATAGTCATGATATAGTAGTTTAGGGTTAAGGTTAAACCAAATGTAAAGCTTTATTATGTTGTTGCAAAATATTGTTAAGTGTTTTTATTGTCTTGAAACACACAAGCTTCTCTATTAAAACAAGCACATTCAATTTACCTCTGAAAGGATATAATCGTTATAGATTGGAAAATCTCCTCGATACATTCAAAGCCCCCACCAAACACTCACGAGCACCATCTTCACTCAGTAAAAGCCCTGCTCGTAAAATTGGGGTGGCATAGTTAACGAACTAAAAGCCCGGTTTGTACTGTTTTGGTGGGCATCTTAACCTGCTGTTTGCCCTGCCGGCAATTTTTGGAGCGATGCCCGCACAAGTGTGAGCCTGCATCGCAATGTTGGCATTGAGGCTTGCAGTGGTGCAGGAGGCGTTCGTAAAAGCGGGAAGCAGGCTGGCAGGTTTGCCGGAGGCAAAAGCAAATTTACCAGGTAGGTTGGCAGTGGTGCGGGATATCAGCAAGGCAGTGTGGTGAGGGTTTTCATCAATGCAGGGCACGAAAGCAAAAGTGCCGGCAGGGCTCCAGGCAATGCAGGGCTGCTTCGTTTAAGACTTAATTTGGATACCCACAAAGGGAAATGGTGGTTTTTTACTGTTTATTTTTAGTATAAATAAGAAATTGGCAGTTGTGTATGCTTATGTTTTACTGGTGTTTTGTAAGGCTACGGTGGTGGGCTTGGCATGATTATTAAGTTGTTTTGTGTGTAAAACAAAATAAATTTACTTATTGTCTTTTTTATTGAGTGATAAAATGATAATTTAGATAGCTGTAATATTAACGTAATATATTTACTTCATGATTAAGTATCCATTGTTTTACCGCATGCGCATAGCGGAATACCTAACTTTTACGGCTCGTGTTTACAGTTTAATAACAAATACTGTTACAGACAGTGTTAGTTTGGAGCCATTTAAAAGCAGAATCGAGAAATCGAAAGGCAGACTTGAGGAATCGGGCAAAAAAGTGAACACGCAGTTGTTAACTATAAATGTGACCGAATGCGACAGCAGGAGAGATCAGGCAATGATTGCCTTTGCAACTTATGCTGAGGCTTGTTCGAAACGTTTAAATCCTGTTGTTAGTGGAGCAGGCAAAGCAATTCTGAACGAAATAGTAAGTTATGGCAGTGGCATTACCCGTCGCCCGATGTTAGAGGAATCGGCTATTCTTGTTGCTTTGTTTGCAAAAATAAAGAACAGTCCGTTTTTAAGCGAGTGTTTGCAAAACATGCTTGGACAGCTATGGTTGGAAGAGCTTGAAAAAGCGGAACAGGAATTTACCGAAGCGGTTGAGGCAAGAGGGAATGCGAAATTGGATCGGAACGAGGAGATTGGTGGTGAGATGTGTAAAGAAATCAGGAATGAGTTTGAGACTTTCTTTAAATATTTAGATGTGATGTGCGATTTAAATACAGATGCTGCTTATTCGAAATTGGCGAAAGAAATAAACATTGTATCGGAAGAAACCAATGCACTTTTACTGCAGCGTGCAGGGCGGTCTGCTAAGGATGTTGTTGAAGAAATCAGCGCAGGCGAATAGTTTTTTTTTGTTTTATGGGTTGGATACCATTTTGGTATCTGGGGTTAGTACCGGAGGCATTCATTTGTTTCCGGTATTTTTTATGCTTTAAATCAGTTGTATCGATGCTTTTTTTAAAGCTTGAAAATCTTTACCGGTTGCTCGATTCCCGCTCAATCAGTTTTACCGGCAATACGATGGTTTCCTGATGATTTCCGGTTTTGTTGGTGATAATGTCGAGCAGTAATTCGGTTGCTTTGGTGCCAACATCAAAACCCGATTGCTCAATGGTGGTTAGCGAAGGGCTGACATATTCGGAGAAAGGTTCGTTGCTGAATCCAACAACAGCCAGATCTTCAGGAATTCGAAGTCCTATTTCTTTGGCATAAAGAATAATGCTGAGAGCTGAAATATCGTTGGCTGCAAATATGGCATCCGGACGATTGGGCGAGTCCAGCAATTTTTTTGCGCACGCTTCGCCGTCTTCGCGGGTTAACAGACTTTCAATAATCAGTTCTTCTTCAATTTCAAAATTGTGCTTGCGCAGTGCTTTTAAGTATCCCTGCAAACGGTTAATGTAAATGTTTAAATGCTGTGGACCGCCAATGTGGGCAATTCGTTTGCATCCTTTCGAAATCAGGTGTTCGGCAGCAATAAAGCCGCCTTTAAAGTCATCAACCACCACCTGGCTGGTTTCCAGCTCGTCGCAAACCCGGTCGAAAAACACCAAAGGGATGTTTCTGTCGGTGAAGGTTTTGTAATGCTCAAAGTTTTCGGTGTTGATGGCTATCGATGAAATCACGCCATCAACCCTGCTGGCAAAAAGAGTTTGCACACAATCGGCTTCTCTGGCTTCCTGATCGTTCGACTGGCAAATAATAACATTGTAGCCTCTGGTTCGGGCCAATTCCTCGATACCGGTAATGGCCGAAGAAAAGAAGTACCTGCTGATTCGGGGAATAATAACACCAATGGTGTTTGTGCAACTGGTGCGCAAATTAGATGCCAGGGCATTGGGTTGGTAGCCCAGTTGTCTGGCCATGTCGCGAACGGCTTTTTTTGTTTTTTCGCTAATTCTGGAATTGTCGTTGAGAGCTCTGGATACGGTAGAACCAGATATATTTAAAGCTCTTGCGATATCGTGTATTGTTGTGTGACTCTCTTTTTTCATGTTCCGGTTATGTAGCTTGTAATCCAATACAAAGATGCATATTATTTTTACATTCGTGTAATAAAAGTGCAACAAAGGGTAATCGATTGCACAATATTTAATTTGATTTATTATTTTTTATTGATTAAAATGGTGTTGGTAATCAATGTTTACTGATGGTTTGATGCTTTGGTGCCGATGATGTTTTTAGTTAAAAAAAAATAAATACAGACAATCGATTGCACAAATCAATTACATTTTATTACTTTGCATGAGGCAGACAGGTAATATCCTGCCTGGAATAAATATCAAAAAAGATTGTACTAATTTATAAAATAAAGACCATGGGTTTGAAATACGAAGAAAGATATGCAACTCATCCAGCTGATGCGAAGAGTTACGATACTACTCGATTAAGAGATGAGTATTTGGTTCAGAATTTAATGGAAGAAGGAAGCATTAATTTGACTTACTCTCAGTACGATAGAATTATTGTAGGTGGTGCAGTTCCAGTAAAAGAAGCATTGACATTGGAAGCGATCGATCCTTTAAAAGCTGACTACTTTTTGGAAAGAAGAGAGTTGGGTATTGTGAATGTTGGCGGAAAAGGAAGCGTAAGTGTTGACGGTGCAGTTTATGAGCTGGACTACAAAGAGGCTCTTTATGTGGGAAAAGGAAATAAGGAAATTGTTTTTGCAAGTGCAGATGCGGCTTCTCCTGCTCATTTTTATTTAAACTCTGCTCCTGCACACGAGATTTTTCCAAATGTGAAAATCGGACACGAAGATGCTATTGTGGTTGAGTTGGGCGAGCCTGAAAATTCGAACCGCAGAACATTGCGCAAATTAATTGTTTCGGATACAATTAAAACAAATCAGCTGCAAATGGGAATGACCGAGTTGCATCCCGGAAGTGTTTGGAATACAATGCCGGCACATACTCACAGCAGAAGAATGGAGGCTTACTTCTATTTCGAAGTACCAAAAGGACAGGCTATTTGTCACTTTATGGGTGATCCTAAAGAAACCCGTCACATTTGGATGGCAAATGAAGAAGCTGTTTTCTCGCCTACATGGTCGATTCACTCGGCAGCAGGAACAAGTAACTACACATTTATTTGGGGAATGGGCGGCGAAAACCTGAATTACGGCGATATGGATATTTGTCAGCCGGATGAATTGCGTTAGTATAAAACAGGTTGTATATAATTAAGATATAAGTTATGATTTTGGATTTATTTAAGTTGGACGGCAAGGTTGCTTTGGTAACCGGTGCTACTCATGGTATTGGAATGGCTATCGCTACGGCATTGGCTGAAGCAGGTGCTCAGATTGTTGTAAATGATATTTCGAAAGAAAATCTGGATCGCGGAATTGCTGATTACGCAAAAAAAGGCATTGATTGTAAAGGTTATATTTTCGATGTAACAGATGAGGCCGGAGTTATTGCAGGTGTTGACAAAATAGAGGCAGAAGTTGGACCAATTGGAATTTTGGTAAACAATGCCGGTATCATTATGCGTGTGCCAATGCAGGATATGGAAGTGAAAGATTACCGTAAGGTGGTTGATATCGACTTGGTTGGTCCTTTCATCATGGGTAAATATGTTGGACGTAAAATGATTGAGCGCCGCGAAGGTAAAATCATCAATATTTGTTCGATGATGAGTGAGTTGGGGCGTAACGACGTTTGTGCTTATGCATCGGCAAAAGGCGGTTTAAAAATGTTGACTAAGAATATGGCTACTGAGTGGGCAAAATATGGTATTCAGACCAATGGAATCGGACCTGGATATTTTGCAACATCACAAACTGCAGCTATCCGCGAAGACGGTCATCCTTTTAATGATTTCATTATTAACAGAACGCCTGCAGCACGTTGGGGAGATCCTGAAGATTTGGGCGGAACAGCAGTATTCCTTGCATCAAAAGCATCCGATTTTGTAAACGGACATGTTGTTTATGTTGATGGTGGTATTTTGGCAACCATCGGCAAACCATCAAACGAAAAATAATTGTTAGATAATATAGATTATTAGTTAGTTGTGTGAAAGAGTAAGAGGGGGAATTTGAATGTCGCTGAGAGGCGGATCAAAACTCTTCTTATTCTTTTTTTTCATTCAGTTCGTAGGTTTTTAAGATCTAAATTTTTGTAAAATGAAGAGATATAGTTTTGTTATTGCCGTTTTAGCAAGCTTTTTAAGTGCATGTACTTCGTCTCCTGTTCTTCAATTAAAGAACAATACGGCTAAGGCCCGAAAAGATGCACCTGTTGTAATTAGCAGGGTAGAAATTCAGAAATTAACAGGAGAAATTCCTAATGAGAAATTCCCGGTTGTTACTGATGAAAAAGGAACTGTAATTCCTTCGCAGATTGATGATTTAGACAGAGATGGAAAATGGGATGAATTGGCTTTGGTTTGCGATTTTGAAGCAAAAGAGGTGAAAAAATTGAATGTGAATTTTGTATCGTATGACAAGATTCCTGAATATACCGTACGTACCAATGTGCGTTTGGGAGTTGGTTCCATTGAAGGGGGATTCGAAGGTGTTGATCATGCAGTTTCTCCAAAAGGATTTACCGGAGTTCCGATAAGTTATCAGGCCGAAAGTGTGAGTTGGGAAAACGATTTGATGGGTTTTCGTGATTATTTCGACTGCAGAAATGCTAAGGATTTATTCGGAAAGCTTCAGCCTGAAATGATTATGGATAATATCGGAACCAAAGAAAGTACTAGTTACCATGAACTAAGCAGTTGGGGAATGGATATTTTACACGTTGGTCCATCTTTGGGAGCCGGAGGTTTGGCTTTGTTTCATCAAGATTCTTTATACCGTTTGGGATCAACCGATAAGTTCGAATTTCAACTGGTAACAAAAGGACCGGTTCGTTCTGTTTTTGAATTGAATTACGGCGGATGGAATGTGGATGGCAAAAGCCTGAGTGCGCAAGAGAAAATTACTGTTTGGGCCGGCAAATATTGGTTTCAGAGTGATGTTACCGTAGGCGGATTGGATGAAGAATCGGAATTGGCAGTTGGGATTGTAACCAGCTACTTAAAAGAAAAGAAACCATTTTCGTTTACAGCAAACAATCAATTCGAGGCAATTGCAACCCACGATATTCAATCGATGAATAATGACTGTCTGGCAATGGGAGTTTTATTTCCATCGGATAGTAAGGTGAGAATTGGTGATGCTCCTGTTTTGAGCGAAGAGGTAAGCAATGGAAGCCGTTGGAACCAACCTGTTGGTTTAACACACTTTGTAACTCAGAAAATCAATAACAACAAAAGTGCAACGCACTACTTTTTTGCCGCCTGGGAGTTGGAAAATAAAAAGTGGGCAGAACAGGAAAATTTTAAAAATCTGATGAAAAGTCAGGCTGATGAATTGAGTTCGCCTGTTGTTGTAAGCATTAAATAAGTATTTTTTTACTGAATCCAATTTTGTAAAAATTGTGAATTAGTATATTTTTATATCGGCTGGTGTGAGCAATGTTGTATTTGTAAGAATATGACATTGCTTTTTTTATGCAATTGCCAATAAAGAACAAAGCTCTGTCTGAAGTGGAAATTTCAGACAGAGCTTTGCGGTGAAAATCATTCCACTTATTTTTTAATTGATTTGCTCCAGGTGTAAAATAAATCGGTCCAGGAACTTACATGCCCTTTATTAAAACCAAAAGAAAAGCCGTGGCCTCCGGTCGAGAAGATATGCATTTCAGCAGAAACTCCATTGCTGATTAAGCTTTCGTACATCAACAAGCTGTTTTTTACGGGCACCGCATTATCATCTGATGCGTGAATAAGAAAAGCAGGTGGTGTGTCGCTGGTAACCTGTAGGTCGTTGGAGAATTTACCTGCTAATTTTTCATTTGGATTTTCGCCCAATAAACTTCGCTTCGATCCTTGATGTGTAATGCCCTCTTTCATGCTGATTACAGGATAGATGAGTGCCATAAAATCGGGACGGGCACTTTCTAAATCAATATCGTCAGCTGCAGGATACATCAATTCATTGTAATGTGTGCCAAGGGTTGAAGCCAGATGTCCGCCGGCAGAAAAGCCCATTACGCCTATTTCATTTTTATTGATGTTGTATTTTTCAGCATTAAACCGGATGGTTCTTAAAGCTCTCATTGCATCTTGCAGCGGGGCTTTGTAACTTTCAACAACCGACTGAGAATCCGGTAAGCGGTATTTTAGAACAAAGGCTGTAATTCCTTTTGAATTTAACCATTTGGCTATATCGGTACCTTCCGAATCGTATGCTAAAATTCGATACCCGCCGCCAGGGCAAATAAGAACAGCCTGCCCGTTTGAGTTTTTTTTGGCAGGAGTGAATACCTCTATTGTCGGCGTTTGTACTTTCGAAATCCGAACAACATCTGTTGCATTAATAACTTCTGTTTCATTTGAAACTTTGTGGTTTGGCATCTCATTCGGCCATAGAGGAATAATGTTATTCTGACCAAATATATTGAACGAATACACACTAATAAGTAACAAGAGAAGACCTGTTTTTTTCATGATTTATATTTTATTGATTTTGGAAAATAAATTTACGATTATTCGATGAATTGCCGATGTAATATGATGTTTAAATTGGCAGGTGATTTTATTCTGTGGTAACCAACAGCAGTTTTAGATCGGTATTGGTTCTGCTTTTGCCTTTCGCCATAAAAACGGCAGTAAAATAGGTTGAATTGCCCAAATAAGATGCTGTGAATTTTTGCAGAGAGTCAGTATTTGTGAAATATTCTACTGTTGAACAGACGCCTATGTCATGATCCGAAAAGAAAACGAATTGATCGTGATTGTTCGGCCCTTTGTATTTCGATACAATTGAATATTCAGAGACAAGTCCTTCGGTGAATAAATCAAATGTGGTGTCCTTTATGCTTGGGTGTTTCGAAAAATACAGTTTGGAATCTTTAATTTTGTAGTATTGATTTGCTTCATTAAAAAAATGGATGAACGAATTGTTATTTTTAATTGGGCCGGCGTAAATTGTATTTCCATCTTTTAAATCAGCAATGGAAGTTTGGCTTGAAAAATGAATGTTAAAATCAGTATTGTATTTGTCGAACAGGGAAGTAATTTTTTGGCTGGTAATGGCTCCCATACCCGTCATGTACGTGTAATTGGCAGGAGAAAGTTCGTTTTTAAGCTTTGGGTTGTTGTCGCAGAACTGATAGAATTCCTCAATGCTGTTGATTGTATAATCACGGTTCCATCCAAATGCACCGGTTGCCGTATTGCCCATAACACCAAAAGCGTCACCAATAATTAGCTTCGGCTTGCTTTCATCCTCTACAAATGAACTCCATAAAATTGGCGGTTTTTGAGGTATTTTACTAAGGACAAACAGCAATAAAACAACAAATAGTACTACGTATGGTATGTATAAGGATAACTTTATTTTTTTAACTGCGTTTTCTTTGGTTTTTTTCATTGAAAACATCAATTGATACTGACCTTTTTCAATGTGCAGTCTGCAGGCATCTTCTTTGCCTTCGTTTTCGTAATACCGGGCAATTTTTTTTCTCAGATTATAAACATTAACCCGCACTCTGGGACTGCTTTTTTCTGTACTCTTTGATTCTCCAAAAAATTCTATTTCAATTAATTTTTCTTTCAGATCGGTTCCTTTTATTGTTTCTTCGAATAGGTAGGAAAGTAAAGAACTGCTTGTGGGAGCCTTGGAAAATGTTTTGCTGTTCCTGATTTTCGCAATAATAAGCCGCTTGTTATCTAAAGAGATATTCATTAAAGAAGAATTTTCAGTTTTCGGGTTTGGTTTGTAATGGTTGGTTTTACAATGCTTTAGGCTTAGTGTTAACCGTTATAAGTACCGTTAAAGCAATGTTAAAGATAAACAAAATGCCTGGAATCGTTTCATTTGTAATAAGGATTATTGAAAGCACAAATAATATGGGTTTTTCAAAGTGGAAGAATGAATGATTTTCAAATTAAAATAGTTATTAAAATGATGAAAAATAAAGTTTTCGCGGTCATCTGCTTCTTATTTATGTCAACAGTAGTTTTAGGACAACAAAACACATTGACAAATGATGGAGCATGGTGTTGGTTTTCTGCACCTGGAGCAATTTACAAACACAATGGAAAGGCTGAAGTTGTAACTGGTTGGGTCACTTCTGATGGATCGATTGAAGCTGCGACTTTGAATCTGGAAACTAAAACGAGTTACATTCAAACGGTAAGTCCGAAGTTGGATAAAGACGATCATGCGAATCCTTCTTTTATTGAGTTGAACAACAAAGATGTGCTGATGTTTTATACCAAGCATTTCGATCAGGCTGTGCGTATGAATAAATTGTCGGCAAAGGAAGATTCCAAAGATTTTGGTGCAACTTCCTTTAAAGAGGTGTTTAGCGGGGAGCAATTTAAATTGTATCCTCGAAAGTGTGTTACTTATGCAAATCCGATCGCATTAAAAAAGGAAAAGAACAGATTGTTTTGTTTTGGCCGGTGGACAGGTTTTAAACCCAACATGATGTGGTCGGATGACAATGGAGAAACTTTTAATCCGGCTCAGGTTTTTATTACGAACCAACCATTTAACGATGACAATCGCCCCTATGTTCGGTACTATTCCGATGGGAAATCTAAAATTCACATCATTTTTACCGATGGACATCCACGAAAAGAACCAACCAATTCTGTTTATTACGCATGCTATGAGAAAGGTGCATTTTGGAGAGCTGATGGAACAAAAATTTGTGATTTAAATCAGATTCCTTTTGAGCCTAAAGAAGCAACAGTAGTTTATCAGGCAACAGAAGAATCTGGAAGAGCATGGGTTTATGATGTTACGGCTGATAAAAAAGGAAACCCGGTTATTTTATATGCACGTTATCCGAAAGAAACCGACCATTTGTATCATTACGCCCAATTTTCGAAAGGGAAATGGATCGATAATGAGATTTGTAATGCCGGGAAATGGTTTCCCCAAACTCCTGAAGGAGAAGTTGAAAGAGAACCTCATTATTCTGCAGGCTTAACTTTTCATCCACTAAAGCCTAATACAATTTATTTATCGAGAAATGTGAACGGAGTTTTTGAAATTGAGAAAAGAGTCACTTCAGATTTTGGTAAAACCTGGGAAGTAACTCCAATTACGCAGCATTCGAAATATGATAATGTTCGTCCTGTTGTTCCTAAAAACATGAAAAAAGGGGATAAAGCAGTTGTGTTGTGGATGGTAAACGAGAAGTACATTCATTACACAAATTTTAAAAGTAGAATTGAATATCTTCTGGATTAGAAATCATTAAACGATACCATAATGAGAATCACAAAATTTATATCAGTATTAGTTATTTGCCTGTTGTTTGGTGCGGGTAATTTATTTGCACAAGGCAATTTTATTACGAATGTTAATGGTCGCACCCATCAAAGCCTGAACGGCAAATGGAAGTATATTTTAGATCAGTATGAAACCGGGCAGATCGGCTTTAGTCCTTTGTATAAAAACAGCAAGGCAAAATCGAAGAGCGATAGGGTAGAGTACAGTTTTGACAATGCTCAAACCTTATGGGTTCCCGGTTCCTGGAATTCGCAAAAAGAAGAGCTGTATTATTACGAAGGAAGTGTTTGGTTCCGAAAGACCTTCGATTACCAGCCTAAGCATAAAAACTCCAGAATATTTATATATGTGGGGGCTGCAAACTATAAAACTACTTTTTCATTTAATGGAAAAAAATTGGGTGTGCACGAAGGTGGATTTACTCCATTTAGTTTTGAGGTAACCGATTTACTAAAAAAGCAGGATAATTTTTTGATTTTAGGAGTTAGTAACCGACGTGAGAAGGATTATATTCCTGCCATGGTAACCGATTGGTACAACCATGGAGGAATTACGCGCGATGTGAAAATTGTAGAGGTTCCTCAAACCTATATTGATGATTACACACTGGTTTTACAAAAGGAGTCGTTGAATAGAAAAACGCGTGTGGTAAAAGGTTCTGTTCAGCTTGCCGGTAACGATTATCCTGACAAGGCAAAGGTTGAAATTAAGGAATTGGGAGTTGTTGCAGAAGTTTCCATAAACAAAGAGGGAAGAGGTGAGTTTGCATTTAGCTCAAAAAAGATGAGCTTGTGGTCGCCCGAAAATCCCAAGCTTTACGATGTAAAACTGATTGCCGGAGATGATGAGCTTACCGATAGAATTGGTTTTAGAACTGTAGAGACAGAGGGAAAAGAAATCCTGTTAAATGGGAAGCCGGTTTTTCTTCGCGGCGTTTCCATTCATGATGAAAATCCGGTTCGGAGAGACCGAGCGCATTCAATGGATGATGCAAAGCTGTTGTTGGGTTGGGCAAAGGAAATGGGTTGTAATTTTGCCCGCCTGGCACATTACCCGCATCAGGAAAATATTGTTCGTCTGGCCGATGAAATGGGAATTTTACTTTGGGAGGAATTGCCGTTGTATTGGGGAATCGACTGGAAGAATGAAGAAGTTTTGAAAAAGGCGAAGGTGCAATATTCCGAACTAGTTAGAAGAGACAAAAACAGAGCGGCTACCATAATTTGGTCCATTGCAAATGAAACGGTACCCGGCGAAGCGAGAAATCACTTTTTAAGAGAAGTAGCTTCACAGGTGCGTTCGTTGGACAGTACCCGATTGTTGAGTGCGGCCTGCAAAAAAGATGGTTGGGAAGATGGACTGGCCGGCGATAATTACAAAGTGAGTGATCCGATTGCCGAAGTTTTTGATATTGTAAGTTTTAATGAATATCAGGGATGGTACGGCGGATCTCCTGAAACCTGCCGAAACAAACGCTTCACAATAGAATACAATAAACCGGTAATTATTAGTGAGTTTGGCGGTGGTGCAATTGAAGGATTTCATGCCGATAAGGAAACACGCTGGAGTGAAGAATATCAGGAGTATATGTATCAGGAGAATTTGGCCATGTTCGATAAAATTGAAGGTGTAGTTGGATTAACACCATGGATTTTGGTCGATTTTATGACACCGCTTCGCCAGTTACCCAATGTGCAGGATGGCTGGAACAGAAAAGGATTGGTTTCGGAGTCGGGAGCCAAGAAAAAGGCTTTCTATATTATGCAGAACTATTACAAAAAGAAAAAAGAGGAGTACAAATAAAAAACGGAGATAAGTTTAGTATCGATAAGGGTACTAATGCCAAATTAACATCAAAACAGGCCTTATAAAATGTTTCTTTTCAGCTATATCTTCGTTAAAAAAGATGCATCGTAACATAGCTATGCTTTACTTTTTTGCCTCGATACAGCTAAAAATTAATTCATTTTAATTAAAGTCTGTTTTGAAATTAAATTGGTATAATCACAATAAGGAGCGTTGATTTTTTTTCAGCGCTCTTTTTTTTTGCTGTAATGTCTCGTCCTAAAGCAGCCTTACACAAAAAGTAATGCTATGGGAAAAGTTAATGTAAAATTGATCAGAATTTAATCTTGTTTTTTGAATTGTGAGGGATATATTCTATAGCTGAATCTACTTCTAACATTTTGCATCATTCAATACAATTCCATGAATTTTAATTTTTTTTTTGCAAAAAACAACAATGAGGAATAGAATGCATTGCAATTTAAAATCAATTAAATTTCAAATATATTTTAAATGATGAGTTTTGATGTTAATTTGGTATCTGCTTATTTTTACAAGCGAAACAAACCTTTAAGCATCATTTTTATGAACAAACGAATTCTCCTGATACAAGCATTGCTTGTTTCACTCTTGCTTTTTTCATGCAAAAAGCCAACACCTAAAGATTTAGCAAAAGAAAATTTAATTCCTCAGCCTGACAGTCTTGCTGCAACGGACAGCTCTTTCGACTGGACTGCGAAAACAAAAATTTATGTGCAGGAAAAGCAGGAGGGCAGTCAACAAGTGGCAAATTATTTGGCAAAGCTGATTGCTCCGTCAACGGGATTTACTCCTGAAGTGAAAAGAGTAACAAATCCAGCCGATAAAAAAGGAATTGCTCTGATTCTGTCGGATGATACTATTTCCGGTGATGAAGCATACACATTAAAGATTACTGAAAAAAGAGTTGTTCTGGAAGCGCATCAGCCAGCCGGATTGTTTCGGGGAGTGCAAACCATCAGACAACTGCTGCCGGCAAAAATAGAATTGGATAGCTTACAAACAGGTCCTTGGGAACTGGCCAGCGGTATTATTAAGGATTCACCAAATTACCAGTATCGCGGTGCAATGCTGGATGTGGCACGTCACTTTTTTGGAGTGGAAGATGTAAAGCGGTTTATTGATTTGATTGCAGCATACAAAATGAATGTCCTTCACCTGCACCTTACAGATGATCAGGGCTGGAGAATCGAAATCAAGTCGTGGCCCAATTTAACAACTCATGGCGGAAGCACACAGGTAGGCGGCGAAAAAGGTGGGTTTTATACTCAGAATCAGTACAGCGAAATTGTAAACTATGCGCAGGAAAGATTCATAACCGTTATCCCCGAGATTGATATGCCCGGGCACACCAATGCAGCTTTGGCTTCCTACGCCTGTTTAAATGCCAATAACAAAGTTACCGAATTGTATACCGGCACCAAAGTAGGTTTTAGTACGTTGGACACTGATAAGGAAATCACCTACAAATTTATTGATGATGTGATTGGTGAATTGGCAGCCCTTACACCGGGTGAATACATCCACATTGGCGGCGACGAGTCGAATGCAACCAAAAAGAAAGATTACATCAGCTTTGTGAATCGGGTGCAGAAAATTGTAAGCAGGCACAAGAAAAAAATGATTGGATGGGCCGATGTGGCTGCTGCCGAATTGGAAGAAAACTCTCTGGCTCAGTTCTGGCAAACCAAGCCTGACAATGCAATAAAGGCAGTAAATCAAAATGTAAAAATCATTATGTCGCCGGCCAACCGTGCCTACCTCGATATGCAGTACGATTCCATTTGTCCGTTGGGCTTGCATTGGGCAGGTTATGTGGATGTAAAAAAGGCTTACGGGTGGAGCATTGAAAACTTTGCAAAAGGCATCAGTAAAGAAAATATTGTGGGAATTGAAGCACCATTATGGGGAGAAACGATTGAAACAATGGATGACATTGAATACCTTGTTTTTCCACGATTGCCGGGCTACGCCGAATTAGGATGGTCGAAGAACACCAACAAAAGCTGGGAGGAGTATAAAATTCGTTTGGGAAAACAGAAAGAACGTTTTGGGTATATGAACATCAACTATTACCAATCGCCTTTAATTCCATGGGCTAATCGGGGAAACGAAAAAATAATACAACAGAAGGAAAAGAAATAATTAGTAGTGTTTCTGTAAAATTGGAAACCTTACTCAAAGTATTCCGTAAAACCATCACCACTAACGTTTTAAATAACAATAAGATGTATACAAACTTATCTGAAATACAAAAACAATATTTTTATAATTTGTGTGGTGAAACTCATCAGTCATCAGAAACAAAAGGGCGTTTTAAAACAAGCAAGCCGTATAACAATGAGTATTATAAATTCTCTCCCTGGGGATTTGAATATTTTTTTGATGTAGAAAAAGGTTATCTGATATGTATATTGTCTCATCATATGACCGACAACCGAATTTATGGCTGGGATCATCGGGGGAATGAAATATCAGATTATATTATTTCTGAATATTTTAAAGGTAAGAAAGTTGCTTAAAAAATAAATATCTGCATAAAGCAGATGCAACAAAACTAGAGGTAAAGTTTACCCGACTCTTTTAAAGAGCCGGGTTTTTTATTTGTGGGAATCTATGTCTTTTTATGTTGCTTGAAAAGTGGTTGTAAATTTTGCGATATAAATGTTTTGTTCGCTAGTTTGAGTTTTGTAGATTCGGGAGTTAAAAATATAAAAGCGGTTTTTTGTAGAGGCTTTAATGAAGAAGCTTTGAGACTTGTGAAATTGATGTCGAAGTGGAAACCAGCTTCAATAAATAAAAAACCAGTAAATTCTTATCGCGTAATTCCGATTAAATTTATTCTGAGGTAGGGAGATAACCGGCAGCAATAAAATCTAAATTATTAATATGTATTGATGTTGAAGATTAGGACTGGAGTAAAAGTGCAGAATGAGCTAAAAAATAACCAATTAAAAACACAAAAGAGATGAGAATGAAATTAATTTTTGTTGCATTGTTTAGTATGCTTTCCACATTTGCCTCTTTAGCGCAGGATCAAAAAGTGAAGGAACCTCAAAAGATGTTTGTTATAAATGGGGAAGAGGTGACTCAAGATTATGCTTACAGCTTAAAACCCGAACGAATTAAGAATATGACAATGGGTGTTTCCGGTGAGGTAAAAGAAGCCTTAATTAAGAAATACGGGGAGAAAGTGAACGAAAGTATAGTTATTCTATTTGATCTGTACACCGATGCCGAGATGAAGAAAGTAAAACCCATTACTCCTGAAGAAGCTGCTGCAGTTAATAAAAGGAATGCTGATGAACACGAAAAAAAGCTGAATGAGTCTACTGTAATAAAAACAGGCGATATGGCTCCGGATTTTGTGGTTGAAATGCTCGATGGGCAAAAAATTAAATTATCGGAACTAAAAGGAAAAGTTGTTCTGATTAATTTTTGGGCTACCTGGTGTGCTCCGTGTATGAGCGAATTTTACGAATTCCCTGATAAAATAGTAAATCCGTTTGCTTCTAAAGACTTTGTTCTGCTTCCAATTTCGCGGGGAGAGAAAGAAGATGTGGTCAGCAAAAAAATGGAAAAGCTAAAGACCAAAGGGATTGCTTTTAATGTGGGATTAGATCTTAATAAGGATATTTATAAACAATATGCCAGCAACTTTATTCCTCGGAATTTCCTTGTCGACCAAAATGGCACTGTCGTTTATACTTCTGTAGGGTATAGCGAAGCGAAACTGAATGAATTGGTGAAGAAAATTAACGAACTACTGAAGCCTTCAGAGGAATAAGCGGACTTCTTTCCTTGGCGAATTGATGAGGCAATAGCATGAAATCGCCCGAGAAACTAAGCAAAACCGTCGCCGCCTAAAAAGCAAAATTGGACAGTAATTTATTTAGGAAATTAAGAAACAGTAAAACGAAACAAATAACGAAATGAATGATTTTTTAATAGCAATAGGTATTGGTCTTACAGCCGGTTTGATCGACATTATTCCAATGACAATTCAGAAACTGGATAAGCGGGATATTATCTCCGCTTTTGTACACTATTTCGCACTCGGATTAATTATTCCATTTGTGAATTGGGGGTTGGCTCAGTGGATGACAGGAATGATTATCGCTTTACTGACCGCCATACCGGTTATGATTGTTGTTTATCCCAAAGACAAAAAAGCAATTGTTCCAATGGTATTGTTTTGTTGCTATTAGGTGCGGGAATTGGAATTGCCGGTGCAAAATTTATCGGATAGAAAATGGAGGGATTGATTAAAAAACTGTAAAAAGACCATGTAGCAATTAATTCCGGAATTATCAAAGAATATCACTAAAAACAAATATTTTTATCAGACTATAAATTTATTTTAATGACTTGTATTTATCGACTATTAATTTTCAGTTTGGTACTGATTCCGAATCTTACCAAAGCACAATCAAACATCGAACTTTTTAACCAAAAGGATTTATCGGGATGGTATGCCTACGAACCTGAATCGGGAAAACATGAGAATGCTTCAGAGCTCTTTGCTGTCGATCAGCAGATGATTCGTTTGTATGGTAACAAGGCAGGTTACCTAATGTCTGAGCAATCATTTGATAATTTTCAATTATGCGTTGAGTTCCGTTGGAATACCGATTCAACATTTGTAAGAAAAAGTAATAAGAAAAACAGTGGAATCACTTATTTGGTTCCAAAAGAAAGCCGCGATACCTTGTGGCCTAAGGGGGTGCAGTTTCAGGTAAAGGAAGGTGCAACAGGAGATTTTATTTTTCTTCAGAATGTTACACTTCGAATTAATGGAGTGCAAACAGAACCTGGACGAAGTGTGGTTGCCAAACGTTTTACTGATGCAGGCAATGCAATTGGAGAATGGAATACCGCCCTTATTACAGTGGTAAATGGTAAAATAAAACAGGAGCTGAATGGTAAACTGGTAAACGAGGGAGTTGAATCTTCGGTTTCGAAAGGTCGTATTTTATTGCAGTATGAAGGGTATCCGATTGATTTTCGGAAGGTGCAGATTAAGAAATTATAATGCCAATCAAACTATTTTTGATATCGAAGCGGTACTAAATAATATTCAAGAGTATAATTAAATTAGAATGCCATGCATTATTTAAAATGTAACAATTGCGGACACTTAAATGAGCTTAAATTGGAGTACAATCATATTTAAAATCAAACAATGAAAGTCGTTTCCACAAATATTGGTAAAAGTGTAGAAATCAATTATCACGGACAAATTGAAAAAACCGGCATGTATAAATATGCAGTTGATCAGGCAATTTTTCTGGGTAAAGAAGATGTTGTTAAGGATGCTGTAATTGACAGAAGGTATCATGGAGGTGCAGATAAAGCCTGTTACTGGTATTCTGAAAAACACTACACTTTTTGGAAAGATAAATTCCCAAATTTGGATTGGAATTATGGAATGTTTGGTGAAAATTTAACCATTTCTGATTTGGATGAAGGAGACATTAAAATTGGGGATGTTTTTCAAATAGGAAATGCCAGGGTTCAGGTTACCCAGCCCCGGCAACCATGTTACAAACTAAATTACCGGTTTGATTGCAACAGCATGGTTCGCCGGTTTATTGATGCTGGTTTTCCAGGAGTATACATTCGTGTGATTGAGGAAGGAGAAGTAAGGCAAGGGGATGAGTTAATTTTGCTGGAAAGGCGGGAGGAAAGCTTATCGATAAGAGAAGTGTACAATTTGTTGTACGAATCCTCCAAAGATCGGTTAAAACTGGAAAAGGCATTATCTGATCCGGCACTGGCTACAAGTTGCAAAAGAGATTTGAGAAAATAAAAAAGGACAGCGGTGGCTGTCCTTATTGTATGTTAACTTCCTAATATTATTTTTCGAATTAAGGCTTCATGATCGGTAGCGCTTACGTTCATATTAAATCCTATTCTATAGATCAAGCCATTGTACCAGGTGTAGTATTGTGATGAGCCTGTCGACTCCTTATCCATCAGTTTGTCCTCTTCAATAAATTTATAATAATCAAACATTCTGGGCCAGCTTCCTGATGCAGGTTTGTAATACATGGGATGAGTTCCTTCCAAAACTAATTTTTCATAACCCTTAATATTTTCTTCCATTGCCAATGTGGCTTGTTCATCTGCAAATGGATCTTCAGGATATTGAGTAACAGAGACAATAAAGAAATCCTTAAAATTGGTTTGGTAGCCAGTTGTATTCTCTAAATATGAAAACTGAACCTGAAATACCAATTTATTGAAGGCATTCCATGAAGTCACAATATTTGCTTCTTGCTGGGCAGCAAACGGCAAATCGCTTTGTGATATCAGGTTTAGTTTATCCCTCATTACTGAAGGAATGCTTACTAAAGCTTCCGAAAAACTCACCGGAGCATAATAGTCCACTTTTTCGCGGAATTCTAATAATTCAAAATCATAGTTGTAGGTATGTTGTCTTCCATCAACTTCATTTAAGTTTTCCAGTAATGCTTGGTTTTCATCAATATAACCGGAATGATTGTTGTCTTTTGCACATGAAAAACTTCCAATAACGAAAAGTATGATGAAAAAATAATGACGTCTCATAATGATGTAATTTGGTAAATCAATAGTAACAATACAAACATACGTAAAAATTGATTTTATGTTCTGTCTTGTTTAAAATTAAATAATCAATTTACAAGTGTTCCGATTTCATTAAACTCCCGTTCCGATTTATTACCAGTAATACTATCAGGCATATAGCCCCGGATATTCTATTATAATAAATCTCATTGTCTTTTATGAGAGTTAATGAATTTTTATGTATTAAGGCGTTTTATGTTGGTGGAGCCATGGGTAAACCTCCAGGCCTCGAACAAATACAGTTTAGAGTCATGGGTAAACCTCCAAGGCATCACAAACTGTTTTGCGGGCTCATGGGTAAACCTCCAAGCTCAAATAAATCCTTTTTGGACTTATGGGTAAACCTCCAGGGCTTCACTAACCATTTTGCGGGCTCATGGGCAAATCTTCATGACATTTCATTATTTGGGCTATTTTTCATTTGCCAGTTCCCAGGCGGTTAAAAATACAAGTTCAGATACTCGTTTTATGGCCCGAAAATCAATCTTGTCGGCGGTGTCGCTTGCTTTGTGGTAGTCGTCATGTAAGCCATTAAAATAAAAAACAGCGGGAATACCATGCTTCACAAAGGATGCTTGATCCGAGGCCTGATACAGAAAATTATCGGGCATATCGTATTTGTAATCAAGACGCAATTTTGTACTGATCTGATTGATACTATCGGATATAACTTTTAATTTGGGTTCGAGATGATTGGTTCCCAAAAGGTAAATATAATCTGTGGTATCATTAAATTCGTCGTGTCGGCCCAGCATATCCAAATTTAAATTTCCAACGATATTCGATAGGGGAAACGGAGGGTTGTCTGCAAAATATTTCGATCCGCACAAACCTTTTTCTTCTCCGGTAAATGCAGTAAAAAGGATGCTGCGTTTTGTTTTATGTCCCTCATCGCTGGCTTCCTGAAATTTTCGTGCAATTTCTATGATTGCTGCAGTTCCTGATGCATTATCATTCGCTCCATTAAATATTTCACCATCTTTTTTTCCAATGTGGTCGTAATGAGCAGAAATAACTAAAACTTCTTCCTTTTTATTGGTCCCCGGTAAAAAGGCGAACACATTTTCAGTACTTACTTCCTTGTATTTCAAGTCAAAATTAAAGGTGAATTTACAGATTTTCTGTTCTGTTTTATTCATTTTATTTGTCTCAAGAATCTGTTTTAATCTTTTGGGTTTTATCTGAAGAAGTGCACAGGCTGCCAAATTTGAGATGGCACCCTGATAAGTGTGCATTCTGTTTTTATATTTGGTAAAGGATGCAGCAGAACTTATAGAATCAAAAGGGTTGAAATTGTTATTCATCTCCGATTTTAAAATCATTCCTCTTGGGGATATTGTTTTTCTTTTTTCAAGTAGTTCTTTGTATTGGCTGTTCTTATTGGGATTGCAAAACAGCACCAACCTGGCTTTGGAAGCCTCTGCAATATCATTCGATTTTATAGCCGCAGCATACAGGTTTGTGCTCAGAAAGAGAACAGCCTTGTTAGAATAATCTTTGTTTATATAACTCGTGTCAGGAGCAGTTCCCAAAAAAACAAGATCCATGCTGTCATTTGAATAATTGGTGAATCCTGATATAAGAATGTCTTCGTAATTTATAAATACCTTATTTATAGTCTGAATTTCAGCATCAGCCTGCTCCTTTTTGTAGATCGCGAAATTCTGAAAGTATCCCGAACGGTCTTGGTTTCCTTTAGGATTGTTTACACCTGCATTTATGAATTGCTGACAGATGTATTTGGCGGCAAGCTTTTGTCCTTTACTACCAGTGTCTCTTCCTTCCATACTATCAGAGGATAGTGTTACAATATCGTTTTGTATTTTATGGGTCGATAGCGATTTTGAATAGTACAAGGCGATACTGTCTTGTGCACTTAAATGAAATAAATTACTTACTGATAGGAAAAGGATAAGGATGATTGATCGCATGGGAAATACTTTAATAATGAAATAGGGAAATTAAATTACTAAAATTTGTTTTCCGATTCGCATTTGGCTTTTATTTATTTACTTTTTAAGCAAGGCATTTTTATTTCTCATTTTTAGATCTAATATCGTAACTTAAACTAAATAAGGAATTTGAATCATGAAAACCTTCAGCCTTGTTATACTATTGATTGTTTCACTAGGAAGATATAGTGAAATTGCTAATCGGCAAAAGATGGAATTTGAGAAACTTCGGGAAAACATGGTCATCGAACAAATAATTAAAAGAGGTGTGAATAATGCTCTTGTTATCGGCGCGATGGAAAAAGTGGAAAGGCATTTATTTGTTCCGGCAGGCTTAAGGCGTTTCGCGTATCAGGATCGTCCTTTGCCTATTGGGGAAGGACAAACCATTTCACAACCTTATATTGTTGCGTATATGACTCAACTGCTCGAATTGAGTTCGAAAAGCCGGGTTTTGGAAATTGGCACAGGCTCCGGGTATCAGGCGGCTATATTGGGAGAGATCTGTTCTGAAGTATACTCCATAGAAATTGTTGAATCTTTGCAGAAAAGAGCTTCTTTCGTTCTGGATTCTTTAAAATATGAAAATGTAAAGACTTTTTATGGAGATGGTTATCAGGGCTTGGCTGATAAAGCTCCATTCGATGGAATTATTGTGACCTGTTCACCTGCAGCAATTCCCGAAGCTTTAATTGCTCAACTGGCAGAAGGAGGCCGATTGGTAATTCCTGTGGGTAAGAAGAATGTGAAGAAGTTGGTTCTTCTAAAAAAAGAAAATGGGAAAATAAGCAAACAGATTGATTTACCAGTTCGATTTGTTCCTATGGTTGATGAAAAAGGGAAATTTTATTAAGTTTATTTCTTCTTTTTATAAACCCCTTCAAACTGAATACTCCAAATTTTACCTTCGTCAATTGTCGATTCCCAAATCTGCTTTACATCGCCGTTTGGCAATAATATCCAGCTAATTCGATGAAGAGATTGATCTTCTCCCATGTTGGAGTCGGTACCGCTTGTCAATACCATTTTTCCATTTTCAAAATTTCCTTTTAATAATAGATTGTTTCCATTTTTATCAATCCAAATTTGCTGCCATTTATCAATTTTCTCATTGTAAAAACTATAGCTTGTACCTGTAAAACTTTCTTTTTCCGATACCCAGTTTTCCTGAAGCAGGTTGCCATTTTGCTGCAGACTAATGGTGTTGTGACCTACAAGTTCGTCATTGGTGAACACATCCCATTCTCCCACCCAAAAATCGAATAAACGATGCGTAGAAATAGTATTTTTTGTATTTGCATTTTGCGAAAAGGAGGTTAAATGCGAAAGAATAAAAATGAGAAAAACCAAGCGTTTCATGAGGCAATTTTTGAAAGTGAAACAAATAATAAAGTCAAAAATTTATTTGGAGTTTATTCTTCAAGATAAGTTAAACAGCGTTCCAGTCTGCTTTTTAGTTCTTGTGCAAAAGGTTGTAATGCTTCATTTTCAATTACATTAAAAGCAGTTGTTGGATCCATAACTGAAATATCAACATGACCATTATCTTGTTCAATAACAGTTACATTACAAGGCATCATTATACCGATTTGATCTTCTACCTGAAAAGCTTTGTAGGCAAAAGATGGGTTACAGGCACCTAGAATCCTGTATTTTTTGAAATTGACATCCAGTTTTTCTTTTAAAGTAGCTTTTACATCAATGTCAGTTAATATGCCGAACCCTTCGGTTTGAAGAGCTCTGGTCACGCGGTCAATGGCATCGTCAAATTTAAAATGCGTACTTAAACGGATAAAATAGCTCATCGTTTTATTTGTTTAGGTATAAATTAATAGTACTATATTATTTTTAGGCAACAATCAAGTTATGAAAAAATGCGTGAACAGTAAAAAATAAAAACGACAACTAGATATTCTGGTCGTATTTTGTTTTGTTGTATTTTCTTCTTGGCGAGAGTTCACACGCTTTAATTAAAAACCATATTAAGAGCGAGAAAGCGAGAATCCTTAAATATCCCAATACCGGCTCATATTCTATGCCCAATGGACCCGGAACATAACGGGTAAGCATAATTATACTTAGAGGGATGAAAATAATCATCAATACAATAAGAAGTATCGCTGCTTCTTTATGAACTCTTCTGATTAAAAGACTAACACCACAAATAATCAGGACAAATCCTAAAATATTAATTATTTCGTAAGTTGAGTTGGAAATGGCTGCGAATATATGTTCAAAAAGATGCGGAACAAGTATGTGCATTGCCCCAACAGTAATGAAGCCGATTCCATAAGCAAAACGCAAACGATCATTTTTGGAAAATTTCATGAGGTATTTGCTGAATTGGGAGGTGACCCACACCAAAACATATGAAATGAATATAACAAGTAAAAAAAGCATCGGCTGAGTATTTATAATTACATGGTTTTCAGTTAATATACGAATTTGATATTTTGCCTGCAAATGGCTGTTTATAAAACTCTATCGTGTTAAAGGTAAAAGACCACATTTGTGAAATGCAGTCTTTTATACTTGTTTTATAATTATTCGTCTTATTATTAGCTTTTCACTTTACTTGTAATTATCACAACACCATTTTTAGCTTTTTCACCATATTTTTCAATGGCATTCTCACCTTTAAGCACATTAATGCTTTCAATATCATCAGGGTTTATTTTATTTGCTTTTTTTGCTGATATCTTTTTCCCATCAACAATGTAAATAGGATTGCTGATTGCTGCTCCCTTAATTTTTATAACAGGTTTGTTTTTTGAATCGGGTGATTTGCTGGCGATTTCGATTGCTCCGTTAACAGCTTCTTTGCCATACTTAGCTGTCGCTTGTTCACCTTTAATTACGTTTATACTTTCAATATTATTTTCATCAAGTCCTCTTGATTCTGTATTTGCTATTTTTTTCCCATCAACAACAAAAAGAGGATATTTACGCTTTTCACCTTGAGCATTTACTCCATTTTCACTGGCATAACCATTACCAACAAATGTAGTGCCTGGATTTTTCATATAGCCATATCCAAGTACCATAACATCATCAGTTTTGATTGAATCAGACACTCCATTTTTAGTTGTGTTTTCTGATTTACTGGTGATTAGAATTACACCATTTTTTGCTTCCTTGCCATACAATTTAATTGTCGAATCATCTTTTAGAACACTTATGGAAGCAATTTCGTTTGGTGAAATTTGATCCATTTGGGTACGAGTGATTTCTTTCCCATCTAAAATAATAAGCGGTTGTTCATCTGGATCACTGATTCTGGCGTGGTCTATAATTAAACCTCTTCTGGCTTTAGGTGATCTTCTTATAGTCTCTTCCAATTCTTTGCGATATTCATCAGAATTAACTCTCTTAATATCTTCCTGAATTCTCGTCTTACTTTCTTTAATTTGTTGATTCATTTTTTCCTGAAACTCAGGAGACTCAATTTTTTTTAGTTGTTGCTGAATATTTTCACGTTGTTCTTTCAATCTGTTCTCAAATTCTCCCGACTCGATTTTTGCCTTATGTACCTGCAAAGATTCTTTAGCGTCTGTAAGCTGTTTTTTAAGTTGATCTTGAAACTCCTTCGAATTCATCCGTTCAACTGTTTCTTTAAGCTCTGATTTAAGTTGTTCTTTTTCCTTTCTATTTAGTTCTGAGTTTTCTTCAATTTCTTTCAAGCGATTTTCAAGTTCCTTTTTTTGTAATTCTTGTTCCCTGATGAAATTTCCATCGGACAATTCTTTTAATTGCCTGTCGATTTCAATTTGCTGTTGTTTCATTTCATTTTGGAATTCAACGGTATTAAAATCAAGATCCTTTAATCCTTCCTGAAGCTCTTTGCGCATTTGGTCAACATCAAGGTCAACTTTCATGTCCTTCATTTCTCTTTCTGCTGACTTCATTGCTTCCAACTGCTCTTTTATGATCTTATCGGCCTTCATTTTTACCCATCTGTCTGATTTTACAGAATCTTTTGGGAAACTAAATTCAGGAGCATCAAAAGAATTAAAAGGCATTTCTACAGTAGGAGGTAGTGGAGGCATAGTTGGCATAACAGGCATCGGAGGCATTTCCGATAGTTCCATTTCTTCTACCTCAGTTACTTCTTCAGGCTCAATCTCAGTTGCAGCTATTTCCGTTTGTTTTTTTACCTCTTTTTTCTTTTTCTGATCGGATTTTGCATTGATTAGATCAAGCGGAAGTTCTTCATTCTGAATTGACTTATCAGATTGATTTGTAGTTTTGTCCAGAATGTTGATCTTCGAAAAGAATGCTTTTTGATAATCTGTATTCCCTGAAATTGCAAAATTCGAAATTAAGAACAAGCCGGCAAATAGAAGCGTAAATACACCGCTAAGCATAAATCGTTCTCTTCTTGGATTGGTTGAGGCTTTAGGTCTAAGAATACGTTTAATCCGATTCAATACTTTTCCCTTTTTACCGGAAAAACCTAAAACCAATTCATACTGTTTTTTTCTGATTGCTTCCATATTATTTAATGCTTTAATAAGAGTTAAGGATTCACCACAAACCTTAACCGCCAGATCGTCACAAATGTGCTCTCTTTCGGCATTTACCACAGAAGATAGCCACCAAACTACAGGATGATAAAAGAATATCAATTCAATAATTCCTTGAATAAATTGCAGCAGATAATCGTGTCTGCGAATATGTGCCAATTCATGTGCTATGATAATTTCCAATTGATTTTCGGGAATTCCACTTAGCATGGAAACCGGAATTAGAACAATTGGTTTAAAATACCCAATTACAGAAGGAATGTCGAGCAGACCCGACTCCTTAAATAAAATGTTTTGTTTGAGATTGTATTTTTTTACTAATCTATCAGCAATCGACTTATAGTTAGATCGCAAAGGATAGGTTAAGTGTTTTTTCAGTTTTAAGGTATGAATGTATTTTAAAATAAGATTAATAGAGAGAAAGAGCATTCCAATCATCCAGATTTGAACCAGATAGAGAAATGAGCTTTCCAATTGAATTTGGATTTGTGTCCACTGTTTGGTAAAGAATGATTCTTCTTGCGGAATGATGTCTGAAGTTCCCAGTAGAGCCGTGAAATCATCTAAAGTGGTACTGGTATTTGATGGTATGTACCGGCAGAATGTAATTGCTGATGCAACACAAATTAGTAGGAGTCCTAAGCCCGACAAAGCATATCGAATTCTTGCATTGTCTTTTGAGATAAATCGAAATATCAACCAAATAATACCTCCAATTACTGTAGTCTGCCATACGGAATGAATTAAAGTCCAGCCAATAGCATGACTCAATTCGTATAAATCGAAATTATTTATCAGTTCCATTTTGATCCGGATTTTCGATGTTATCAATTAATTTTTTTATCTCATTTAATTCCTTCGTTGAGCATTTTTGATTGCCCAAAGCCTGCAGAACCATTCCAGAAGTAGATCCACCAAAAAGAGTGGATATAAACTTATCGATTAACTGATTTTTAGTTTCTCTTTCTTCTACAACGGCCTTGTAAATGTGGGTTCTTGAATTCACATCGCGTTCGAGTATCCCTTTCTCAGTCATTATTTGCATAACCTTAAGTGTTGTAGTGTAACCTACATTTCTTTCCGATTTTAATTTGTCATTTACAAATCGAACGTTTGATGGCCCATAGGTCCATAGTACTTGTAAAATTTCTAATTCTGCTTCGGTTGGCTTAATCTTCTGTGGCATATTATTGTGGTGATTTCCGTTATACGATTAATTTCGTAGATAAAGATATACGAAACTTGTCGTATTACAAAATTTTAATACGATATTTTTCGTAGTTCAGCAATTTAGAGCCTGTAACAGCAATGAAAAATGATTATAAATACTTAATCAGAATGCTATATCTCTTTACTTACCGCTTTTTTTTTCGTAAATTGAGTAGTACTCCTTATTGTTCTCAAATATGTGGGGTGGAAGTAAGAACCGGAAATCAAAACCCAATTGGCATTGCCAATTAAAGGTTATAAAGACCTTTCTGCAGAGTGTACATTTTTAACCGTTAGATCCAAAGATTATGCCTATTCGTAAATTAAAAGAGTTTTTAGATGAGCGACATATTAAATATGTAACAATTCGGCATTCATCAGCCTACACCGCCCAGCAAATTGCAGCATCGGCCCATATTCCGGGTAAAATGCTTGCAAAAACAGTAATGATTAAGGTAGATGGAAGGATGTGTATGGCTGTACTGCCAGCATCTTATTTGATTGACTTTGATTTATTAAAACAAATGCTGGGGTGTAAAAAAGTAGAGCTGGCGCATGAGCAAGATTTTAAAAATATATTTCCACAATGTGAAGTGGGAGCTATGCCTCCATTTGGTAATTTATACAATTTGGAGGTTTATGTGGCTGAAAGTTTAGTTGAAGACGATGATATCGTGTTTAATGCAGGAACTCATACCGAGCTTCTTATGCTTTCGTATGAAGATTTTCATAATTTAGTTGAACCTGTTACCTTAAAGTTTACACATAAGAGTTATGCGTAATTAAGTAAAATGAAACGCCCATGAGTAAATTATCATCAGTATACAAACAAGCATGATTAGTTCCATGTGGCAATAAAAAACAAATCTAGACATATGAAACAAATAATTGATTCTTTTTCTGTTCTTACTTCATTTTTAATTTAAGATAGTTCTCTTGTATTCCTTCACACAACCAACTGGCTAAGGCTTGTCGGTTTTCTGCTTTTATAAATCGCATTTGATCGTTGCGGTTATTAATATTGCCTAATTCAATAAATACCGAAGGCGGAGTTGTTGTTTGCAGCATGTATAATCTTCTTGTGCCAACGGTTCCTTCATAACCCCGGTTAGGTTGAAATTCGTCATACTTATCTTTCATTTTTTGCTGTAAAGTAAGGGCTAAATCTTTTCCTTTACTGCTTACTGCATGATGATAAAAATACACGTCAGTACTGTTGCCTTTACTTCTTGAGTCAAGATGGAGGATAATTAATCGTTGGTAAGCCGATTTATTTTCATTTCGCGCTAATAAATTGATGGCTGCGGCTCTTTGTTTTAATCGTGGAGTATGTTTTCGGGGTATTGTCTGCGAAGGGTAGCAAAGTTCATCTTTATCGGGTTTTAGGTAAGCTGCATCTCTAATACCATCATCAGGGTCTTGAATGATGAAATGCACTTTGGCACCATGCGACAGAAGTTCTTCACCCATTCTTAGTACAATATCATATGCATATTCGTCTTCTGTAATTTTGTGGCCCGAAATTGAGCCTACTGCTCCCGGATCAGGACCTCCATGTCCGGCCACTAAGTAAAGAACAGCTCCGCTCAATGAATTATCAACCTGTTTTATATTTTCATGATCTTCGCCTAATAGGGAAGCTAAATGCGTTGAATAAAGAAGTGGCAGCTTATATTTTTCACCGGCAATTAAATCACCATTTTTGGTAAACCGTCCTTGATTCAAATACTTAAAATTTTCTAAATCGTTAATGGGAGATATGTGGTTTCGCAGCAGAAAAGAGTTGAAACCTTCACCATTTTTCGCGGTACTCCATTCGTAGTTTTCCTGAGCGAATGAAGAAGCAATACTTAAAAGAAAAACAGTAAAAAGGATAAGGATATAACGAATCATTTTTAGGGGTATTTTTGTGAAAAAATAAAAATACAAGTTTTTCAGTAAATCTTGTTCTTAAAATAATTATTTGTCACCAATTACAGCTTAATGGATTTATTGAATAGTAATTGTTTTTGAATCAATAGCATAAGAGGTGAAGATTCCATAGCCACAACTAACGTTGGAATGAAGATTTACCTTCTTGTAAAAAGGTGAGTCATCACGATTGTAATAAGCGGTTAATGATCGTTCATACTTGAAGTAATCGGATGTAATGTGGTACAATTCCAATTTATATTCCTGATTTACTTCCGAATCATTAAATAATTCATTGAAAGCGTATATTGAAATGCTGTTGGTCTCTCCGTCAATATTTTCATCGGAGAATGTGTGGCTTCCACGAAGCATATTTTGCTGTATTCCAATTGAATTCCCGGATAGATTGCCATTGAAAATAATGTTATCGCTATAGAAATCTATATCTGAGAAAGAAGTTCCATTGTATGCTTTCAACAAAATCATGTAGTAATTTTCCTGCAATGCTTCATCATCAAATTGAAAGGTAAATTCCAGTTTGTTTTCTTCCTTAATCTGATAGGAAAGATTTGTTATTGCAGCTTTTTGTAATGTTTTGGTTTCAGATTCAGCCGTTCCTAAATCAGGGTACGAAACTTCAATTTGGTAGGAATTACCAGCTTTTACTGTATATGAGTTTAGGGAGTACCATCCATCGTTTTCATGTATCATTTTCCCTAACAGCTGATTGTTTTCTTTTATGATGATGTTGGCATCGGGTAAAAAAGTGTTGCTGGACTGCTCCTGAAAAACTGAACTTTTACTTACATGAACGCGGAGTAAACTATCCACCCCAAGCAGCGAATTGATAACCAATTTTGGTTCTTCATCAGGAATAGGAACCTGCAGCTCTTCCTCGCAGGAAAAATGAAAAAACAGCAGGCAAATATTGAGAAAAAGTAATTGATATTTCATAATAACTCTTCTTAAAATTTATAGGAATAACTTACACTTGGAAGAAATGCGAACAGACTAATTTGCTTCAAGCTGTAACTGGTGGTGCCAAATTCGTTTTTTGTTTCACTTATGGAAACGTAGTTGGCATTTTTCCTGTTGTACACGTTATTAATACTGATATTCCATGTTCTTATTCCATGTTTCTTGAATTTTCTAAAATTGATTGAGAAATCCATTCTATGATAATCCGGTAATCTAAACCCATTTCTGTGTGAAAAAATAGGCGTTGAGGAAATTTTTCCGGGATAATAGGGTGAAACCGAACTTATATTTGTTGAAGAAAGTGTCGCAGGCAAACCGCTTCCATAAACCCAGGCAACGGAGAAATCGACTTTCTTGCTTAATTTTTGATTTAACAAGACTGAGAAATCGTGACGGCGGTCGTAAGGGGAAGCAAATGTTTTGCCACTATTTATTTCCGGATATTTCACAAAAGATTTGGAAAATGTGTACGCCATATTTCCTGTAGTTTTACCATTGGTTTTGCTCAGATTAAGCTCTAAACCATTGCTCCACGATTTTCCAGCTTCTACTATATTTTCCCAGTCGGCACTCACATTCTGAAAAAAATATGCATCGCTGAATTCCAAAACATTACGGGATAATTTGTGGTAATATTCAGCGGTTAACTTTATTGATTTAGAGAAAGAATAATTGGTTCCTCCGGTATATTGAAAGGAATCGATAGGTTTAATTTTACTTGTTACAGGCAGCCATAGATCGGTTGGCAGACTAAGTGAACTGGTTGTAACCAGATGGAGGTATTGAGTCATCTGCGAAAAGCTTCCTGTTACAGTCCATTTGGGATGCAGATAATATTGAGCACTAAACCTAGGTTCTATGGTAGAGTAGTAGGTTCCTTCTACAATAAAGCTACTCCATCGTGATCCCATATTTACAAGGAATTTTTTTCCGAACTGAATTTGACATTCACCAAACAGGATTAATTCTTTTGAGCTGATAATTTGATCGTTGTATGTGTTTTGTTCGTTTTTATTGCTGTTTCGGTACAGTTCGCTGCCAGGTTTTGTGTGATGCAGTGAGCTTTCCATTCCAAATTTCAGATAATGTTTCGAGTCGGGAATCCAATCGAATTCCGATTTAAGTGTGAAATCACGAATGCCTGATCTAAATTGATAATTGTAGTTTTCTTTAAAACTTTCGCCTTCATTTTGCACGGATTTCTTATCCTTAACTAAAAAGGTATATCTGCTTAGTATCAAAGAAGTATTTCCGAAAAGGTGGTTGCTGTATATATGGTTCCAGCGAAGAGAATTTGTAAAATTACCCCATCCAACTTTATTTTCGGTTTTCTCTTTTGATGTGGTTGTTGCCTGTTCCGTATTTTTTAAATTAATTAAATCGCCGCCCCAATAGGTACTGAAAAAAATCTTATCGCGTTGAGAGAATTTATGTGTGAGCTTAAAATTTAAATCGCCATAATAGTAGCCACCGGTCACATCGCTGTCTGCTAGTGCTAAAATGCCTTTTAGCAGTAAATCGAGATAGGATCGCCGAACCGAAAGGTTGAATGTTGTTTTGTCCTTTTTAATTGGACCATGAAGGTTAAATTTGGCCGTTAAAAGTCCTATACTAAAATCGCCGCCCAATTTTTTCGAATTCCCGTCTTTCATGCGAATATCGAGAACGGAAGAAACACGACCACCGTAATGTGCGGGGAAACCTCCTTTTATCAGTTTTACATGGTTTATGGCATCAGGATTAAAAACGGAAAATAAGCCGAACAAATGTGAGGAATAGTAAACAGGAACATCATCGAGAAGAATTAAATTCTGAGCAGGCGAACCGTTTCGTACGATAAATCCGCCAAGGCCTTCATTCGCGGACTGAACACCAGGAAATTGGATTAGATTCTGAAACAGATCATTTTCGCCTAAAATTCCTGAATTACAGAATTTGTCGGAAGTTATCGTATTACTGCTTACAAATTGATGATTGATGTTATTGCCTTTTTTGTCAGCAACGACTTTAATTTCATTAAGAATGGTTTTGGGCTCTAAGGCTATGTTAATACTGGTGTCTTGTTTGGGGAATATGCTGATGACAGCATCCTGATAGCCAACATAGGAGATTTGTAGTTTGTAGACTTTTTGATTGAGTGAAAAGCTATAAAAGCCAAAGTTGTTGCTAATTGTACCTGTGTAATTTTCTACATTAACTACACTTGCGTTGATAAGAGATTCGCCTGTTTCGGAATCGGTTATGAATCCGCTGATGCTGTATTTTCGTTCTGATGGAGGAATGCCAATTAAAAAGATTTTATTCTCGCGGGTGATAATTTTAAATGCTTTTGCATCAATAATTTCGTTCAGGAAATATTTAAGGCTTCCTGTTAAGGCGGGAAGTTCAATGTATTGATTTGTATTTAGTTCGCTGGTATAACTAAATTCAGCACCGGTTTGTTTACTTATTTCGTTCAATAATTCATGGAGAGGATAGGCAACGTTTGGAAACTCTAATTGTTTAGACATTAAATGCTCCTGACCGAATACTGATGAGGAGAAAAGAAGGCAAGAAAATAGAATTAATAATTTTCTCATGAAGAGTGTTGGTTCAAAATGAATATTTGTCAAATTTACAATATGTTATCATAAACGACAAAGGGAAGCCCGAAGGCTTCCTTTTAAATTTCTGTATTGCTCTAATTTAGAGAGCTGCGTAAATTTATTGTTGAAAATTAATTTACTTTCTTAAAAATATATCTGGTAATATAAATTCCTTTTCCATCTCCTTTACCGCTGTCACTCTCAACACCACTGGTTACAAAAGCAAGTTCCCAACCTTCAGCACTAAGCTTGTTTATTTTCGATGATGTTAATGCATCGTTTGAAGCAATGTTTTGGAAATTGATACCAGCTATACTATAAAAGTTCAATAATTTTGTTTCAGCAAATTTAGACACTTTTGCATCAGAACGTTTTACATCACCTTGATCACTTTTTTTACCATCGGTTCTTTCTGTTGTAAACGCTTCTGCATCAATAGCGTCTTTCTCTTCAATTAACCGGGAACGTCCAATTCCCATAGGAACAATTGATTCTACCGATGTAATAACTTTGTATTGCACTGTCTGAGCATGTGATTCGAATACAAATCCAAATGCGATAATCGCAATAAATAAAAACTTCTTCATTTTTCTATTTTAATAATTATTAATATGCTAATTTATATTTTTTATCGAATTATTCATAAAGACAAATTCGTTTTCTGATATAATTTTTTTTTGATTCTCCTTTTTGAATTCAGGCTCTAGAAAGCAATTCCCAAGGTAAGTCCGGCTCTTAACGTAAAGCCATCCCAGTTGCCGGTATCAAAGTCTTCTTCGGTTCCTGATTTTGCATCAACATCAGCGCTTGTGTAACCCGGTCCAAAAAACCATTCGAAGCTTACTCTTTTCTTAAAAATATACTGCTGACCAATAATTAAACCGGCACCCAATCCGTTTAAGGTGGCTTCATCATTTACTTCATTCTCCAAATTGTAATGCAGATAACGAGCGTAAGGCGCTACGAAAAATCCTTTTGGTGCCGGCGAATCTGAAAGATAAAAGCGGTATTCAGGAGTAATTCCCCAACCTCTTATTTTGGTGTCGTCCCAGGTATTGCCGGTGTACAAAAGTCCCAATTGAATACTGCTGTTGTCGTTCAGTTTGTGTTCTATAAAAAATGATCCTGTGCGCACCAACGGACTTAATAAATTGGCTTTAATTACTGTATTTTGTGCTTTTGATATACTTATGCCTGCAAGCATGATAAAAGCGAATAAAACGATTCTGTTTCTCATTGGTTTAAATTTTAGAATTAGTTTTTATCATCAGTAATGGAGAGATGATTTCCCTTTTTCGTAATATGAACTTTTAAAACAAGTTCCAATTCGTCAATTACTTTGTTGATAGGCGCATTCGAAAAAGAATTGGTGTAGGTGAGTGTATCTAATTTAGCACTCCTGTTTGTGATTTTTACACCGTAATAATTCTCAAGATCACTGAAAACTTTCGCAATTGGCGTGTCCTTGAATGTAAGAACATTGGTTTTCCATGAATTGAAATTTAATTCTTCGTTCTTCGATTCGCTTACCTTACGTTTTTGAATGATTCCTTTTTCTCCTTTGGTTAGATAAACTATTTCCTGCGTTTTCTGATTTTTCAGACTTACTTTTCCAGAATTCACACTTACAATAGTTGTTCCATCCATTTCATTTTTAACATTGAAGCTGGTACCAAGCACTTCAATAATTGCATTTCCGGATTTGATTATAAATGGTTTGGTCGGATCGGGCTTCACTTGAAAGTAGGCTTCTCCTTCCATCTCTACATTTCTTACTTTTGAATTGAAATATTTTGGATAAACGATTTTACTTTCCTTATTTAAAAACACTTCGGTTCCGTCAGCCAATACAATTTGATTTTTTGTCTGCAGACTTTTGTATTCTGCGTATTTACCAAAGCCTGGTGTTGTCTGATACAGGTAAACCAAACTAAGTGAGAGCAAAACAAGAACAGTGGCTGCATATTGCATAAACAAGTTTACCTTTTTCAGTTGAACTGTTTTTCCTGATTTTGCTTTTATAATTTTCCAATCAGCAGCTTCATCAATTTTTTGGAACACTTCAATTCCTTTACTCGATTTCCAGATTTTCTGCATTTTAAGAAAGGTATCTTTGTTTGCAGAATCAGCTTGTATCCACTTTTGGAATTCCTGCTTGTCCTGATCAGAAGAAGTTTCCTCTAAAATGGCCTTTAAAAGCTGCTCGTCGATATGTTGATTGTTTTGTTTCATTTTGCTGTTTCTAATGGTATGACAAATAAGAATGACCGCACACGTACTTGAATTCAAAAAAAAATTATTTCAATGCGTTCAATAGGTAAACAATAAGCAGTGATGCCAGCATGGGGCCAATTGTTATCCGTAAGCTTTTTAGAGCTTTCGAGATTTGCGTTTCGACTGTGCGTTTCGAAATTCCTAACTGATCAGCAATCTCCTGATTGGTGAAACCCTCTATTCGGTTCAGTTTAAAAATTCGCTGACATTGCTCAGGCAATTCATCAATTGCTTTAAAGAGGGCGTATTCTAATTCTGTCTGTTCTAATATTTTATCAGCTTCCAAGCTAAAACCAGAACTTAAATATTTGATGTTCTCATGATGAGTGGCATGGTTTTTTCTTTGTTTGATGGTATTTAGGCAGGCATTTCGGACCGAAGTAAACAAATGTGCCTTGGCTGAAGTGTGAATTTTTACAGATTCCCGATTATCGAACAGATGAACAAAAACATCCTGAACAATTTCCCTTGAATCATCTAAATCGGACAGGAATTTATTGGCATAAGCCGTTAAAACAGAATAATGTTCTTTAAAAAGTTGTTCTATTCTTGTTTCCGTCAGGTTTTCGAACTGTTGGGTTTTTAGCGCGTGTTCCATTTTTACTACTAGACTGATTTGTGCATGCAATACTTTTTTTAGAAGGGGAATTTAACCTCTTTCTAAACAATAGACAATTAAATAGGGGTGGACACGTATCATAAAATGAAAAAAGTTTGTTTTACTTTGAATAGACATGGTGCTTTCGCTTTTGTTTTTTACTGAAAGCCTCACTGATAGTGGGGACTTCAGTTTTTAATAAATTAGAGAGGTTTCCCCAACATGAAATAGGAACTTGTTAGGAGCGAAGGCTTTATTTTTATTTCAGAATGTCCTTCGTCCGCGGGAGAAGCCTGTTTTTTCCTTCTTAAACTCCTTCTGCATCAATGCGAAGGCTATTTTTCCTGCGTAAAACTGCTTTCGCTCTAATGCGAAGGTCTTTTTCTCATCAAAACACTTGTTTCACATCAATGCTAAGGTATTATTCTTATCATTAACCTTGTTTGCATTACTGCGAAGGTATTAGCACGCAGCTTAGAGAACCATCCGCAAGAAGCGGAAGGACTTTGGACATCAAAATGTTCTCTTCGCTTTAGTGCGAAGTAGATTCCATGTGCAATTTGGAACAATAAAAGGAAGTGAACTGGAAGTAATTCTTTGCTCGGATATATTCTGCTGTGAGCGAGATATAAAAACACCGAAACTTTAAAGCTTCGGTGCTGGTTTTGTGCTTGTATTTAATCAATAAAAATGGCTTTGCAATTGTGCAAAGCCATTTTGTTTATTTTTTTGATTCGATCTAGCTTAAATACAAGGCAATGGAAACACCAATAAAGGTACCGATGATGTAACCCAAAATACCAACCAGAATTCCGGGTGTCACCAGCTTCTTTTGTCCCATAGATGCTGCCATTGGAGCTGCAACCGATGGCCCCATGATGTTTGCCGCCGATGAAATTACCACCTCGTAAACATCCAGTTTGAATAGTTTGGCCACAGCGAGCATAAACAGGAAATGGAAGAGCATAATGGTTAGGTAAAATCCCAATACAGCAGGGCCAATGCTAAATATTTGTGTCATGTTGGTGGCAGCACCAATTACCGCCAAAAAGATGTACATCATCCACAAACCAAGTGAAAAGGCTGTGTCTTCCAATGGTTTTAGTCTTTTAGGAAACAGGTTAGCGGCAAGCACTGCTAAAACTGTAATCACCAATATGCTAAGGTTTAATTTGGTGTGCAATAAGTCTTGAAGATAGGGAGACAGAAGGTTTCCCAATCCGGCAATTAAAGCGGCAATAAATACCGAAACGGCTACCCGCTCCAAACTCATTGGGAATTGTGCTTTGTCGGATGATGTGGCAGATTCCTCTTCGTTTTCTTTCTTAGGTTTTACAAAAAAGCGGGATAAGAACAGGAGAGAAGGAGTAAGGAACAGAAATAGTGTATATAAATTCGATACAAAATTATCAACAGCTATGGTTGCCGTAAATAATGGATTGGTGCTGAAATTTAAGATCTCGGCAGCAGCAATAAAATTTACACTTCCACCAATAAGTGTGGCAGCAATTACACCAGCTGTGTTTCCTGAATCGGGACCTAAATCAATCAGCCAAAATGCAATAAAGCATCCCAGTACAATTCCAATAGCACCTAAAATATAGGCTACCAATAGCTTTCCACTCTCTTTCACAATTTTAAGGATGTTGGAACTGAACAGCAGCATGGGAATAGAAATGGGGATAAAATAGGAGAATACCATATCGTATACATCTACTTTAATGGTTGGGTTGGATGCTACCGGTACCACGCCAGCCATTGCAAGCAACGACATGGATATCATGGTAACCAAAATTCCGGATAGTTTGCCAAACCATTTTTTGTGTTCGGAATAGAGACCAAAAGCCGCAGCTCCGGCTATCACGAAAAACAAGGTTAAATTGCTTTCGGGAGATATTAGTGATTGCATAGTTGATTGATTTAGATTAAGAGGAACGAATATATTTCGATTTTTGCCGAAATGCAAAGAATCAGGCCTATTTATTGTCGGCAGGTATAGAGTTATCCTTAAAAAAAGAACCTCAAATCCATTTTGGTTTTGAGGTTTTATTTATTTTGTATTGCTTACTTTTTTTTCTTTTTCGCTGCCTTTTTCGCAGGAGTTTTCTTTTTTACACTTTTCTTTTTCGGATTTTGCAGAAAATCTTCTGCTTCGTCCATTAGCTCTTTCAAACTTTTCGAGTAATCTTCAGAAAAATCGATAGTTGCAGTGTATTCTCCTTTCGATATGTCCATTACCTGAATTTCGGTGCCGGTAAACTCTTCAATTTCAGCTAATAATTTTTTTTCATCCGTTGGGTCGCAGAAAGAAATGGCCAAACCTTTTTGAACACCTCGTCCGGTTCTGCCCACACGGTGAACGTAATTTTCGGCAACATCGGGCATGTCGTAGTTTACCACATAATCAACATTGGGAATGTCGATACCACGGGCACTAACATCTGTTGCGATCAAGATTTTTACCTTTCCTGTTTTAAAAGCATTTAAGGCTATTAAACGATCATCCTGTTCGCGGTCTCCATGAATGGTTTGTGTTTCTATTCCTACACGTTCCATGGCTTTGTGAACGCGTTCCGCTCTTACTTTGGTTCTTACAAAAACCAATATTTTACTTTCCTGATGTTCCTTAATCATACGTTCCAGGAAGAAACGTTTATCATCCATTTTCACAAAGGCAACTCCATGCTCTACGTTCTTGGATACAGGATCTTTAGGCGAAATTTGAATGCGGATTGCACTTCGAACCAGCGAATAAGCCAGTTTTTTTATTTTAGGCGTGATTGTCGCCGAAAAAAACAAGGTTTGACGATTCTTTGGAAGAAAACGAATCAAATCCTGAATGTCTTTTATAAAACCCAAGTCCAACATATGATCGGCTTCATCCAAAACCAGGGTTTCTACTTTATCAAGCTGAATAAATCCCTGACTGGTTAAATCGAACATTCTGCCGGGCGTGGTTATTAATACGTCGATTCCACCTTGTAAACTTGCAATCTGAGGAGCTTGTTCAACACCGCCGAATACACAAAAGCTTGTTACTTTGGTATGCTTTCCAATTTTTTGAAAAACTTCGGTAATTTGAATGGCCAGCTCGCGGGTAGGAACCATTACAACACATTTAATGCCGTTGCTGCTTTTGTTATTCTTAGCTTTGTGCAGTTTATCGATAATAGGAATCGCAAATGCTGCTGTTTTTCCTGTTCCGGTTTGTGCAATGGCAAGCACATCTTCTCCCCGTACAATTGGAGGAATGGCTTTAAATTGAATGTCGGTAGGTCTGTTAAAACCTAAACTTTCTAAATTTCTTTTAATATCGGGGGAAAAACTATATTGACTAAATTTCATTTTTTGTATTCAGATGATTTTATCGTGCAAAGATAGGTGTAAAATATGGTTTTGTTGAATTCCTAGGATGCTTGTTGCTAAAAGGGAATATCATTTATGCTTTTGCCGCTTTTTCCAAAGTTTTTGTTTCTGTCCAATATCTGAAATAGCCGTAACCACCAATTACAATGGTACCAATAAAAGTTAAACCATTGGAAAGAATTCCAAAGCTGATTCCCGCATTTGGATCCAACTGAAAGGCAAGGAACAATTGAAGGAGCAGAAAATGAGTTGTTCCAATTCCTCCCGGACTAGGTAAAGCCCAGCCGATTCCGCCAATAAACAGAATCACAATGGCAAAACTGAATGAGTATCCTGATGTTTCAGGCAAACAAAGCAGATAGATGTAATTTAAGACAACGAGCATTGTCCAGATTAGCAATGTTAATACAATAAATTGGAATCTTTTTTTAAGAAGCAAGCCTTGCTTAAGCGATAGAAACATACTTTGTAAGAATTCAACGATCTTTTTTACCGGACGCCGTTCTGATTTTTTTATTCTGCGTAAGCTAATCAAGAAAAGGATAAAAAGAACAAGTATGGCAATTGGAATTACATACAAATATCGGTAGCCGTAAATATGAGAAATTCCACCAATAGTAGAGTCCATAATTCCCTGTAAACGATCCAGTTCAATCCAAAATACAGCAAACACACCAAGACCCAAAATCAGTAAATCGTAAGCCCGTTCGGCCATAACGCTTCCCATTGATACTGAAACCGGAACTTTAGTTGTTTTTTGCAGAGATGTGCAGCGAATTATTTCTCCGAATTTTGGAGTAAAACTATTCACGAAGTAGCCTAGCAGGACCGAGGTTAGTACTTTATCCGATTTTGGTTTTTCTCCGGATTCTTCAATAAGCAGCTTCCAACGCAAGGCCCGCAGGTAAAAAATGATGAATAAACATACGAAGCTAAGCAGTATAAAAAAATAGTCAGAATTTGCTAAGCTTTCCCATACCGGAGCCATTGGTTTTTCACGCAAAGTGAGAAACAGGAATACAGAACCAATTAGTATCCCAATTGAATTTTGTATTATTTTTTTTATTCGACTTCCCATTTAATGAAGTTACTGATTTATTAATTTTTTGTAAAGAAATACAAAAATAGGAAGACTTTTAGAATATTTTGTTTCCATAGGAAGTATTATAACATGATGCGGTTATTTCCTGATGGTTTGATAAGCTTCCTTCAGCCAGTTTTTTAGTTGTTGATCAAACTCGGATAATCCGCCAACGGCAATGCGGTGCAGTACCCGGTTTTTAGATATTCGTTTGCACAGGTAAATTGGAAATTGATCTTCTTCCCGTTGCAGTTGAAACTCCAATATCAGATGATTTCTTTTTGTGTATATGGATAAAAAAGTTGCACCTGTCTTACATTGAACACAGGTCTTTAAATAAATAATTTCAAGATTCTCAAAAGTAGCCAGATAGGATAGAAGAGTTTCAAACAGTTCCGATATATCAACATTCATTTTCTGCAAATGAGTTTCTTTATCGGTAATAAAACACGAGTGATATTGATTTGGACCCGATAATTTTCTTTTGCAGTTAGGACAAATGTAAGTCATGAATACTTTAAATTCTATTCCGTTTTACTCGTATCCATTGCAACCTGCTGCATGCTGCTGCTGATTCTTTTAATGGCTTCTTTAATATTGTCTTCGGGCTTAATAAATGTCTGGTTGCCCCAGAATTTGTTATCGTAGCTTAGGTTTTCAGTGGAAAGAATTGTTGTTGGAGCAATTATTTCGTGATGTTTAAATTTTCTAACATTGATGGTGTCTAATTTTGTAGTTGCCATTTCGAAAGTTGTAGAGAAGGTCTGTGAAAACAACTTTTTTTTATTTTTCACCTTAAATTTTAAATTTCCTAAAGTGTGATTTAAATAATACTTACCATCAATATTTCGGTAATTTACAGAATATTGAATTAGCGCTGGTCTAACTTTGGTTTTAGCATTTGCCTTGCTAATAAACCGATTGGTTAATTCGGGCAGCCTACTTTGATTATAACCAAAATCTGCACCAATAATTGCCAGACTTCGGGTTTCAATTATTAGTTTACCTTCCAGCAGAGGTGTGGTGATATTTTCTTTCGGCTTAAAATCAATAATATAAACAGGTTTGTTGTCGAATGTGCTGATATCGGATAAACGATAGGTGTATAGATCCATAAATTCAGGATTCAAAAATTCGGGTTGATTTTGGACAATATCCAATAGTAAACATCCTTGAATGCCTCCTTTTAATCGAAAAGATATGGTATCCAGGCGGGATACGTCATAAATTTTGCGGCTCTTAAATATTTTCACCTTATCAGTTAGTTCGTTCTCCGAATAAGGATATTTGTAAATATCCAAAACAGATTCGAGGTAAATCATATACTTGTTGTTTTTAAGTACAGATTCCCTGTAGAAAGAGGTTAGATTGGAGGCGTTTTGCGGATAATTGATTTCTATTCTATTGACAGCAGCCTTTATTATTGATTTTGGATCGTTGTTTCGAATCACCACTTCCTGAAGCGAAATAAAATCCTCTTTTAGTTTAATTTGAAGTTTGGTATTTGAGATATCGGAAACAGGGATTTCGAAATTTTTAAATCCAACATAGGAAACAACCAGTGTGTCTTTACTATTTTCCGATGAAAGAGTAAGGGCAAATTCTCCATCCAGATTACTAATTGTGCCAATATGTTTGCCTCTAATACCAATACTGGCGTATGGCAGAGATATTTTAGCTGATTGATTCGTTACTTTGCCATTAATGTTTCGGTACGAAATGTAAGGAATCATACTTGAAGTAAGAGGTTTATCTGTTTTGTATTTCGCGGGAACAATAATAATATGCCTGTTTACCACTTGAAACGTAAGGCTGGTATCCTGCACTATTTTCCTTAGTAAAATTTCAAATTCAACTTCATCAGCTTTAAGACTAAGTTTCTTTTTATTTGTAAATAAATCAGAATTGTAGGTAAAATAGCAATTGTTTTTTGCCGCAATAGAATCCAAGGCATCATTAATGCTTAGTTCTGAAAGATCAACTGAAATCTTGTTTTGTAAGAGCGAACTCTGTGCGTTGACTTTTTGAGAGAAACATATCACAAGTACAAGCAGAGCATTTAAAAGGATGCTTTGCACTAAATTCTGATATATTTTTCTTCTTTTCATTTTAGAAATAAATTATTTCAGCTCTTTTTTTATCGTAATTTGAGAACCACTCTTCTCATATGTCAGGTTATGTGGCCGGCATAAGTTTTCCAGAACGTCATTAAGAGGTGTTTTATTGAATGATGTGGTGATCGGTAAATTTTGAATTGCTGTGTCGTTAAATTGAATATTAACCTGATAGGTTCGGTTAATAACCTTAGCTACATCCTGTAAACTCATCGCTTTAAAAACCATCAACTGAGTTTTCCAGGAAAGATAGTTTTCATCGTTTTGTGTTCTTTTTTCCAGAAAATCTTCCTGTAAAACGCCAAAATCGCCCTTTTCCAGAATAATTTTATTATCAGGTTCTTTTGCAAGTGAGAATTGAACCTTACCCGATTCAACCAAAACTTCAACATGCTTATTGGAAGCATTCACGTTGAATGAGGTGCCCAAAACTTTAATTTCAGCATTGCCCACTGAAATGATGAATGGTTTGGCAGGATTTTTAGCAATTGAGAAAAAAGCTTCCCCGGTTAATTTTACCCTTCTTTCTTTTCCTGCAAATAATCTTTCGTAAACCAATTCCGATTTGCCATTAAGTGTTACAATAGAACCATCAGCCAATGTAATGGATTTACCACTTTCATTCAATTCCGATGAAATACTTTGATAAGGAGCAAGTTTGTCATTGTAAATATGATATGATGCAAGTCCAAGGCCAATGGCAATAATTAGCATGGCAGCAATCTGTATGAGTTTTTTTGTGTTTTGGAGCGAAAATAAAGGAATAACCTTGGCGGTATTTGCCTTTTTAAGATCGCTTAAATTGGATTTTACTTCCAACCAGGCTGCGTCAACATTAAATTGTTGTTGAATTTCGTTAACCTCTTGAATTAGACCCAAATCTTTATCGGATGCAGAAACAATTTCTGCATACTCAGGATTGGAATCAATCAACTTTTCAAATGCCAATTTTTCCTCTGCACTCATCTCTCCACTAAGGTATTTTGAAATGATTTCCCACTCAATTTTATGTGATGTATTTTCTTTCATTTTGTTTATAGCACAATAATTCCAACGTAATCTTTTAAATTTTTTCGGAAGGCTTTTAATGCCTTTCCCATATTTGCTTCAACAGTTTTAACCGAAATAGATAACTTATCGGCAATTTCCTGATATTTTAAGCCTTCAAACCTACTCATTTTAAATATTTTACTGCAACGATCGGGTAAATTTGAAAGAGTTTTTTGAACAATGTTGTAAATTTCTTTTTCTTCAACCGAATCTATTGGTAATGAGCTTTCCGGCTTGTTATTTTTAATGTATTTTTCATACTGTGTTTTAACGCCTCTTTTACGCAAAACCTGCAAGCTATTAAAATAAGTTGCTTTGTAAAGGTATGCTTTTAGTGAGGTGTGTATTTTTAAATCTTTTCTGTTTTCCCATAACTGACAAAACAATTCCTGAACAATTTCTTCAGCCTGATTTGTGTCTTTCACAAAACGCAGCGCGTAATGACATAGTAAAGGGTAATATGCTCTGAATAATTTTTCAAACTCTTGTAAATTACCTTTTTGTATGTGTTTAAGTATAGTATCTGTATCTTCCGGCATTTTCGTATCTCTTCCCGTATTTTAAAAAGCTTGTAATACTTTCTAAGTTAGGATTTTTCAATCATTAGAGGAAAGATCTGCAATATTATTGTTGATATTTCTTTATCCATAACCGATTTATTTTTATGGATGAAAAGAACCGTTCTGAATATTCTCATGTTTCCCCAAGCATGAGTGAACGGTTCTTTTTCTTGTTTTGAATTCAGTTGCTAAAGGTTGCAGGATAACTAACTCAAGTATATTTTGAATTCAAAATTTCATTATCTGGCTTTTCTTTTCAATTTCCGAATTGCCGACTCGATGGATTGGTCTGGCTCAATTGTATTGTATTCTCCCCAGAAATTAGCATCCGCAAAGTTGTTTACTTCCTCAGCCATTATTTGATTTGCTCTAAATTTATCATCTCCTCTAAAGCGCACAATATTCTGTTCGTTACGGTCGGTAATCGCAATTTCAGTCATTGCGCTATAGTTGGTGTTGAATAATTTACGTTTCCAGTTGCATTTAAAATTGATCTCACCTCTGGCATAATTGAAATACCATTTGCCATCTTTTTCAGTATAGTTAACTAAGTAATCGGCTGAGGTAGGAGTTACTTTTACACCTGCAGGTTTGCGTTTAATAAACATTCGACTGGCTTCCTCTTCATTACTTAGGTTCAAGCTAAATTTTGCACTTGACAGGGCCAAATTTGTCGATTCGATGTAAAGTAATCCGTAATACAACGGAATATCTATATTTTCTTTTTGTTTAAACTCAATTACGTAATGAATCTTGTCATTAATTTTAGTAATTGATTTGATTGAAAAATTATAGTTTTCGATAAAATCATCGGAAAGCAGATTGTAAGGGTTTTTCACAACATCTAAAAGCAATGATGTGTTCGGTCCGCCCTGTAATTTGAACAATAATGTATCCATTTTCTTTACATCCTGACTTTTGCGTCCTTTGTAAATTTGTACCTGATCATCTTTTAATTGTCTGTATCCCGCTTTGTGAATGTTTACAATAGCTTCAGAAATGGCAACGTAGGTTCTGTTTTTCTTAATTGTCTCGCGGTAAAAACCCTTCATCATATTTGGGTCTTTAGGGTAATTCTGACCGATTTTAGCCAAAATACTTTTTACTAAAAACAGAGGATCTAATGGGTAAATGTTAATTTGGTCCAAAGGAATAGTAACTGATTCCAGCTTTAATATATTTTTCTTATCCTTTAATGAAGAAATAGAAACTTCGAGATTTTTGTATCCGATATAGGTGATTTCAATTTTGCTAACAGGAAGGTCTTTAGCAATTTTCAATAGAAATTCACCATCGCTGTTCGATACTGTAGCAACATTAACACCTTTAACAGCAATTGTTGCAAACATAAGAGGTTCATTTGTTTTGGAATCCTGAACTTTCCCTTTGTATACATCGTATTTTAAGGTGTCAATAACCTGTTGTACTTTAGTTTTTTCTTTCTTAACATTATTTCCCTCCGCTGCCATTGCATTGCTGAAAGAGAAAAACAAAAAGGCAGAAAGAATGATTGCGAAATAAAATCTAATTTTTGTTTTCATGGCGATTTATTTTATGTGATAATAATTTTAAAATTAGGAGAAAACCGATCGTGTATTTTCTTGCTTCTACTACTATGATGCTTTATGAATAAAATACCCTATCATTTTTTTATTTTTTTTGTTCGTGTTTTTTTACAAGCCTTATATGTTCTATATTTATCTAAAATGGTATAAATAATTTCTCTCTGGCAAGGGTTATTATTTATAGATGAATGTGAAGAATATAATTTAATCAATATTAGCAGGCTTGGTTTATGAGAGTAGATTATTGTAAAGAGAATCTTATTTTAAAAGTATTCCCGACTGTAGGGGGCTGTTTTGAAGAAGGATGGAGTGTTCTGAAAAAACACTTTTTAATCTTATTACTTGCAATCATTGTTTCCGGAGTTATTGATATGCCCATGGGATTTAATCAAATGGGATGGGATGACAGCGATTCATTTAAGATCGGTTTGGCATCGTTCAAATTTCTCGGATTTATCTATTACCTACTGGTTGTTACTCCGTTTAGTTATGGTGTAGATTGGATGTTTTTGAAAGCATCACGAAAAACGGAACCTCAGTTTGAAGAAATTTTGAATGGGTTCAAGAAGTTTCTATTTGTAATTTTAAGTCATTTATTGGTGATTGGAATAGTCGTAGTAGGCTTCCTGTTTCTTATTATTCCTGGAATTTATTTGGTTTGCAAGTTGATTTTTGTTCCCTTTTTAATAATGGATAAAAAGGTAGATCCAATACAGGCTGTAAAGCTTAGCTTTTATTTGAGTAAAGGCTACTTTTGGACAATTTTTGGAATGGGAATATTATCATTCCTAGTCATTATTTTAGGACTTATTTGTCTGTTTGCAGGAGTATTGGTCTCGATAGTTTGGATACACTCAGCTTTTGCTGTTCTTTACAAAGCGTTAGACGATCTGCATTTTGAGGAGGCTTGTGAATTAGCAGGTATTTCTCCTGAAAGTATAAGAAACTAAAATTTCAATATTTACATTATAAGAAAGGGAGACCATTTTGATCTCCCTTTTATTATTGTATGTTTTAAATCTATTTAATCAAGTGTCTCGATAAATCAAGCATTCGAACAATTGGTGCTTTTGCCTTTTCCATAACATCATCGGGTAAGATGATTTCAGGTTGTTCGTTTTTTAGTGCCAAGTATAACTTCTCCATTGTGTTCAGCTTCATATAAGCACAATCATTGCAAGAACATGTTTCATCTGCAGGAACAATTAAAAATTCTTTGTCAGGAGAATCTTTTTGCATCTGATGAAGAATTCCCGTTTCTGTTGCAACAATGAATTTTTTAGATTCGCTGTTTTTAGTGTAATCCAGCATGGCTGTTGTTGAGCCAACAAAATCGGCAAGTAACAATACCGGATGCGCGCATTCCGGGTGAGCAATAAGTACAGCATCAGGATTTTCAATTTTCATTTTCATGATTCTCTCCGAAGAAAGGATATCATGAACTTCACAGGTTCCATCCCAAAGAACCATTTGTCGGCCGGTTACTTCATTTATGTATCGTCCAAGGTTTTTATCAGGAGCAAAAATTATTTTCTGATCTTTAGGAAAGGATTCTACAATTTGAACTGCATTTCCTGACGTACAAATCACATCAGATAAAGTCTTAATTTCGGCTGTACAATTGATATATGAAATAACAATATGGTCGGGGTGAAGTGCTTTAAATTTACGAAAATCATCCGCTGGGCACGAATCTGCAAGAGAACAACCAGCCTCTAAATCGGGCAGGAGTACTTTTCTTGTAGGATTTAATATTTTGGCTGTTTCAGCCATGAAATGAACGCCGGCAAACAAAATAATGTCAGCATCTACTTCTGAAGCCTTTTGCGCCAGAGCCAGACTATCACCTTTAAAATCGGCTATTTCCTGAATGTCAGGCGTTTGATAGTAATGGGCAAGAATAACTGCATTCTTTTCTTTTGCTAATTGAAGAACCTTATCTCTCATTAAGTATATATTTTCTTAGTCTCTCGTTAGGTGAATACGAGTGCAAATATCCTTAAATTATCGCGAAATTCAAATCATAGCAACATGTTTAGAGTTTTAAACTACTTATTTAGACCGGGGAATAGGTTTAAGGTAAAAGGAACAAGGTAAAAGGAACAAGGAACAAGGAACAAGGAAAAATGGTAAAAGGAAAAAGGAGATAGGCTCGGGATTAAAACAAAAAATTCCTAACAAAGGTTCTTTTTTATCAAACTAAAAATCCATAGTATTGATATTTCAACCGGTCAAGCCTTAAACACATAAGCATGTAAGGTATATTCCAAGATATTTTGGCACACAGGGAAATGATTATATGGTAAGTTCTCCCGAAACTAGTTCGGGACAGGCTATATTACAAAAACCTAAAATTATAATTATATGAAAAATAGAAACCAATGAAAACATCTCTACTCGAAATATGTTGTTACTCTGTTCAGTCAGCGATTATAGCAGAACAATCCGGGGCTGATCGAATTGAATTGTGTGCTGGCGTTCATGAAGGAGGAACTACTCCCAGTGCTTCTTGTATCAAATTAACGAAAGAGTTAGTACGTATACCTTTATATGTAATTATCAGACCTCGAGGAGCCGATTTTTGTTACTCTGATATTGAGTTTGAGTGTATGAAGCTGGATGTAATTCACTGCAAAGAAATTGGTGTGAATGGGATTGTATCTGGTGTTCTGTTACCTGATGGTAATGTTGATGTGGAAAGAACCAAGGAATTGATCGATTTGGCAAAACCAATGAGTTTTACTTTTCACAGAGCTTTTGATATGGTGAATAATCATTTTAAAGCCTTGGAGCAATTGATAGAGATTGGAACCGCTCGAATTCTCACATCCGGAGGAGAACAAACTGCTGTAATGGGCACAGATTTACTTAAAGGCTTAGTTGAAAAGGCAAGTGGACGAATAGTGATCATGCCGGGAAGTGGTATCAATCATGAAAATATTTTGGGTTTAAAACAAAATACCGGAGCTAAAGAGTTTCATTGTTCGGCAAAGTCTTTGGTGAGAGGGAAAATGGAATATCAGAATCCGAAAATTGCAATGGGAGGCGAAGAAAATGTGCCTGAATTTGAATTTTATGAGGCAGACTCCAAGAAAATTCGTAAAATTGTAAGCATCCTAAAAGCCGAGGACAAATAACTAATTATTCTACTAATGAGGAAGATTTCTATCCTTCTGCTTGGTCTCATTTTCTTTTGGGGCTGTTCCGATGCACATTTTATTCAAGACAATGCTGTTCGTGCAAAAGTTTCCAACCGATTCGAAAAACGAAAAGAATTTGCATCCAATAGATCAAATGAACTTTTCTCGGTATTCCAAGAAAATATAACGACTGAAGAAAAAGAAGCATTGCAGTTTTTATATGCGTACATGCCTTTGTGCGATTTGGCCGATTACAATGGCGATTTCTTCTTAAAACAAGTTCGATCTTCGTTTGAGGCCAGAGAAAGTTTTGAGTGGGGTAAAAAAGTGCCGGATGAATTATTTCGCCATTTTGTGCTGCCATACCGTGTAAACAATGAAAATTTGGATTCGGCCCGATGGGTTTTTCTGAAAGAGTTGAAACCAAGATTAAAAGGCATGTCGATGAAAGAGGCAGTGCTGGAAGTGAATCATTGGTGTCACGAAAAAGTAAATTATGCTCCAACAGATATTCGCACAAGCGGACCGCTAAGCATTGTGAGAACTTCGTGGGGAAGATGCGGTGAAGAATCAACATTTACCGTTACTGCCTTACGTTCTGTAGGTATTCCTGCCCGTCAGGTTTATACTCCACGCTGGGCTCATAGCGACGACAATCATGCTTGGGTGGAAGTTTGGACGGATGGGAAATGGTCTTACTTGGGAGCTTGTGAGCCTGAACCCGATTTGAATATGGGTTGGTTTACCGAACCTGCCCGCAGAGCTATGCTGGTGCATACCAAAGTGTTCGGTGATTTTGAGGGAGATTATGAAGTTGTAAAGCGTTCAGATAATTTCACTGAGATTAATGTAGTGGAGAATTATGCTGATGTGAAGAAAATTTACGTGCAGGTCGTTGATCAATCGGGTAATTCAGTTGAAAATGCAAGAGTAGATTTTGGATTGTATAACTATGCTGAGTTTTATCCAATTGCGAGTAAGAATACTGATTCTGATGGAATATCTTTCCTCACTACAGGTTTGGGTGATCTGCTTATCTGGGCTGGTAAAGAGGGGGAGTATGCTGGCAGGAAAATCAGCGTAAAGCAAACCGATACGCTTTGTTTGGAATTGGGTCGTGGCTTTTATGGAGAGCAGATTACCGATTTAAATATGGTTCCTCCGGTTGAGCAAGATCCTTATTCGGTTGATGAGAGCAAAAAGAAACAAAATGATATTCGTCTGTCCTATGAAGACAGTATTCGAATGCAATATAGAACCACTTTTATAGATTCCATTACTGCCTGTAAATTAGCTGATAAAAAATCTTTGGATGCAGGAATGATCTGGAACCGCTTCAAGAAAAGTCAGGGAAATTGGAAAGAGATTCGGAAATTTATTGAATCAATATCTGAAGGAAATGGTGCAATTGCAGTTGAGCTTCTTAATTTAATTGCTGATAAAGATCTGCGTGATACGCGATCTGAAATACTGGAAGATCATTTGAGTAATACGATCGGAAAATACAAGTTGGAAGATTACAGTTCCAAGGAGCTTTATTTGAAATATGTTTTGAATCCAAGAATCAGCAATGAGTGGTTAATTGCTTACCGAGGATATTTACAGAATGCTTTTGAGGGTAAATTTACAGGTAATCGAGCGGAGAGAATTGAGCAAATTAAGCAATGGATATTAAAGGAAATACAAATTACCGAAGAGGAGAATTATTACAATCTGCCAATTACTCCAAAGGGTGTTTATGAGCTAAGAATCTCGAATGCTGAGTCGCGTGATGTATTTTTTGTGGCTCTTTGCCGAAGTTTAGGGATTCCTTCGCGTTTGGAGCCAGCAGAAAAAACACCGCAGTATTTCGATGGTAAAGAATGGTTGAATATTTATTTTGAAAAACAAATAGTTAATCAGCCAGTTACTGGTTTTATGATGTTGAATAATACCGCAAAGGATTTTGATCCGGCTTATTATATGCATTTTACAATCGGGAAAATGATTGATGGTGTTTATGAAAGTCTTGATTATGGCTGGGATTCTAAATTATCCGATTTGCCTTCAAAATTGGAATTGGAAGTCGGAAAATATAGGTTGGTTACAGGCAAACGTGGCGCTGACGGAACTGTTTATACACATTTGAATCATTTTGAAGTTTTAAAAAATCAGACCACTAAAATTGATTTGATATTCAGAGATCCAAAGGTTGAGAGTAAGATATTGGGTCATTTGGATACTAAACTGAAGGTTTTCAATGATAATGGGGAAGGAGTAAGCCTTAAATCATTAGAGAAGCAGGATGCAATTGTTTTGATGTGGCTGGAACCAGGAAAAGAACCAACCCGACATTTAATGGAAGAATTTAAAGATATCAGAAAGAGATATCAGGAATGGAATGGTAATATTGTTGTATTGCAGGCGGAAGAAATTTCTGATGAAAACTTAACAGATGCTTTTTTTGCTAATATGCCATCAAATTATAAGCTGTATAAAGATAAAAACAATGAGTTGATTATACAGGCTAAAAAGGAGTTGGGCATTACAGGTAAAGTTGAGAAGCCATTACTATTGGTTTTACATTCCAATGGCAATATTCAGTTCGCTTCCCGCGGATATAAAATTGGGATTCATGAGCATTTACTTAAAGTTTTGGAAAAATAATCTAAAACAGAAATCTCTTGATGGAATAAAAAAATGCCGCTTCAATTATTTGAGGCGGCATTTTTATTTTAATATTGTTTTACTTTTTGTCGTAAAGGTCTAATTGTAAAGTTCTTTTGCAAAACTGCCTTCTACCTTATTCCCCAATAAAAGTTCTTCAATAGTAGCAGCAATATCTGTAAAAGATGTTCTGGTTCCCAAATCAACATTCTGCTTGATATTTTTACCATACACCATTATTGGAATGTACTCTCTTGTGTGATCAGTTCCAGGGTAAGTGGGATCACATCCGTGATCGGCAGTCAGAATTAAAATTTCACCGTCCTTTAAATTTGCCTGAATTTGAGGCAAATAGCGATCAAATTCTTCCAAAGCAGCTTTGTATCCTTCCGGATTTCTACGATGACCGAACATCATATCAAAATCGACCAGATTCGTGAAGATCAAACCTTTTGAATCTTCTTTCAAAGCGATCAGTGTTTTGTTGATTCCATCAACATTATCCTTATTGGTTCCGCGGGAGTCGGTAATTCCTTGTCCGGCGAAAATATCTTTTGTTTTACCAATACCGATAACATCCAATCCGCTTTCGCTCAGACGATCGAGAACTGTAGGAGCGGGTGGTGTAACAGAATAATCGTGACGATTTGCTGTTCTGGCAAAATTTCCTTCCCCGCTTCCCAGATACGGACGTGCAATTACACGGGCTACAGGTTCGTGTTCGGAGCAAATTTCCAAAGCAATCTCACAGGCCCGGTACAATTCGTCCAAAGGAATAATTTCTTCGTGAGCAGCAATCTGAAAAACAGGATCGGCAGAAGTATAAACAATCCAGTTACCAGTTTTCATTTGCTCTTCTCCGTATTCGTCAAGAATAGCAGTTCCAGATGCTGGCTTGTTAGCCATAACTTTTCTGCCGGTTCTTTCTTCAAACAATTGAATGGTTTTTTCTGAAAATCCATTCGCATAGGTAGGGAAAGCACGTTCCAGCTTAACTCCGGCAATCTCCCAGTGACCGGTTGTTGTATCTTTTCCCTTGGAAGCTTCGGCAGCCTTTCCGTAGGCTCCGTTTGTGTTGTTGCATGATGCAACACCGGCAATGTCGGTAAGGTTACCAAGACCTAGTTTCTGCATATTTGGTAAATTAATGCCATTACAGTGTTTGGCAATATTTCCAAATGTATTGGAGCCAACATCTCCAAATTCTTCAGCATCTGGTAAATAACCAACGCCAGCGCTATCCAGCACCACAATTGTAGCGCGTTCTATTTTAGGAATCATAAACTTGTGTTTAAAGTGTATAAAATATACTGATGAAGGGTTGTTTAGGTAGTGAGGCAAAGTTAGTAGAACAATTATAAATTAGCAATTAATAATTATAATAAATGTTCTTGATGGGATTATGAAGAAGTTAAAAAATATTTTGTGATGATCTTTTGTGCGGGGATCTTATTAGTATTGTAACTTGATGAGTTTCCCTTAACTCAAGAATAAAAGAATCCCCCAAACAAATAAATGTCCGGGGGATGAGATATATAGGTTTAATTTAGACTTAATTGTATAAGTTTTCTCTTTGCTCTTTAATTTTCTCGCTGGAAATATAATCATCGTAATCCATTAATTTATCAATGATTCCATTAGGAGTTAATTCAATAACACGAGTAGAAATTGTTTGAATAAATTCGTGGTCATGAGACGACATCAACACGGTACCACCAAAGTTGATCAATGAATTATTGAATGATTGAATCGATTCCAGATCCAGGTGATTGGTTGGAGTATCCAAAACCAACAGGTTGGCATTTTTCAACATCATTCTGGAAACCATACAACGAACTTTTTCACCTCCCGAAAGAACATTTGCTTTTTTGTAAATATCCTCACCAGAGAAAAGCATTTTGCCAAGATATCCCCGCAGATAAACTTCGCTGGTATCGCTTGAATATTGAGCTAACCAATCGATTAAGGTAATTGGTTCCTGAAAGAATTCATTATTGTCAAGAGGTAAATATGCTGGTGTAATCGTAACTCCCCATTCATAATTACCACTGTCTGCTTTTTCTATTCCGTTAATAATATCGAAAAGAGCAGACATTGCGCGAGGGTCTTTGGAAAGGAAAACTACTTTTTCACCTTTTTCGATTGTAAATTCAACATCTTTAAACAAAACTTCTCCATCTAAGCTTTTGCTTAGGCCTGAGCAAGAGAAAATTTTATCTCCGGCCTCACGTTCCTGCTGAAAAATAATACCAGGATAGCGGCGGGTAGAGGCTTGAATATCCGAAATATCCAATTTTTCGATCATCTTTTTTCGGGAAGTTGTTTGCTTCGATTTGGCTACATTGGCACTGAATCGGGCAATAAATTCCTGAAGTTCTTTCTTTTTTTCTTCGGCCTTTTTATTCTGATTTGCCTGCTGACGGGCAGCTAACTGACTGGATTCGTACCAGAAGGTGTAGTTACCAGAGAACATTTTCACTTTTCCAAAATCGATATCAACAATATCGGTACATACCGAATCTAAAAAGTGACGGTCATGCGATACCACAATAACTGTATTTTCGAAGTTGGCCAGATAATTTTCCAACCACATTACTGTTTCAAGGTCAAGGTCATTGGTAGGCTCATCGAGAAGCAGGTTGTCCGGGTTACCAAAAAGTGCCTGTGCCAATAATACACGAACTTTTTCCTTACCACTCAGTTCTTTCATTAGCTTGTAATGAAGAGCTTCTTTAATGCCCAAACCGCTTAATAATTCTGCGGCTCCGCTTTCAGCATTCCAACCATCCATTTCGGCGAATTGTTCTTCCAGTTCCGATGCTTTAATTCCATCAGCTTCCGAAAAATCAGGTTTTGCGTAAATGTCATTTTTTTCCTGCAATACAGCCCACAATTCTGAGTGACCCATAATTACAGTATCCAGAACTGTAAATTCATCAAATTCAAAGTGATTCTGCTTTAAAACCGCCATTCTTTCACCAGGTTCCATCGATATTGATCCTGTTGTAGAATCCAACTCACCAGAAATGATTTTTATTAGGGTAGACTTACCGGCACCATTTGCACCAATAACTCCGTAGCAGTTTCCAGGAGTGAATTTTATATTAACATCCTGAAAAAGAGGTTTTTTACCAAATTGAATAGATAAATTTGAAACTGAAATCATACACTTATTTCCTTTAATTATTAAGGCTGCAAAATTAGTGATTTTTATTTTAGATCTAATCCGATTGTATGATTAACTTTTAAGTAATTTTTAAAGAAGGGAAACCTGGGCAAAAAAACAGGATTAATTTGCATTTGCGTTTGAAGAAAGAATGGTTGAAATTTCATTTGTATTTTCGGCAGCAGGAATTGTAATCCGGAAGGTTGTTCCCAAATTTAAAGTGCTCTCAACCCGTATTTCTCCTTTGTTTTGTTCAATAAATTGCTTACAAAGGAGTAAACCTAATCCATTTCCTTTTTCGCCATTGGTTCCGTTATAAGATTGAGAATGGTCTATTTCAAAAAGATGCGCAATTTGATCTTCAGAAATTCCTATTCCGCTATCTTTTATCCACAATTCAACGAAGTTATCACTTTGATTTAGGCCGATCGCAATAACTCCTCCTGACTTCGTGAATTTTAGTGAGTTGTTAATTAGGTTACGAATTACTGTATCCAGCATTTGGCGATCGGCAAAAACCATAACAGTTTCTTCAAGTAGTAATTGTAGATGGATGTTTTTTTGTTTTGCTACACTCGAATAGGTTCGAAGATTATTTTCTAAAAGTGGTTTAAGAGATAGAATAGCTGGTTTGTAGGGCAGTTTACCTGATTGATTTAAAGACCAGGATAGAAGATTGTCGGTTAGACTCAATACATTACTTATGGATTCTTCCATGTCGTGGCAGCTTTCCTCGAGTAATTGATATTTTCTTTGCTGAATAAAAATTTTGATCAACTGAGCAATATTATATACAGATGCTAAAGGAGAGCGCAGATCGTGCGAAATGATCTGAAACAACCTGTTTTTGGTTTTGTTGGAATCTGATAAAGCCACGTTTTTTTGGTCTAAAAGAGTTTTATGCCATTGAATCCTCTCATTTTGCAATTGAAGTAATCGATGCGTTTTTTTATTTATATAATACGAGCGGACAATAAAAATAGCGTAGCCAATCAGTAAAATCAACAATACTATTAAACTGTTTCGTTGCCACATTCTACTTTTGTTTACTTTTTCCAATAAAGTAATTTGCGTTTCTTTTTTCTCCGATTCATATTTTTCCTGAATCTCTGCAATCTGTTTCAGATTTTTAAGGTTGAAAATACTGTCTTTTAGCAATTCATAATTTAATATATAGTGTATTGCACTATCTGCTTGGTGTAATTGTGCGAAAATTGCGAAAAGCTCCCGGTTGCAATCTTTCTGATATTCAATGTTTTTTGTCTCAACCGCAAGTGTAAGTGCTTTTTTACGGTATATTAAAGCCTTGGTATATAACTCTTGCTGATAATAAACGTGAGCTAGACTATTAATGGTAGATATTATTAGATTTTTATTTCCTATTTCTTTCTTTAACAGCAAGCTTTGATTTAAATATTCCAAGGCCATTGAATCTTGCTCCATTTCCATAAAACAAGATCCGATGTTGTGATAGGTTTGGGCAAGTTGGTACTTGTTGGGTTTCTCTTTTAAAATTTCAAGATTTTTATTGTAGTAGGAGAGAGCTTCTTGAAATTTATTCTGGATAGATAATATATTGGCAATATTAGTGTTTGAAAAATAAAGAGTAGAAGTTATGTTGTTTTCAAAACTGATTTTAGCAGATTCATTATAGTATTTAAGGGCATTTTTATAATCTTTAATATTCTTATAGACAAGACCTAAATTATTGTAAATACTTGTGAGTATTTTTAAATTATTACTTTTTTTGAAATAAGTAAGGCTTTTAAAATAATCTTTTAAAGCTAAATCATATTTTCCAATATTGTTATAAATATTAGCCCTATTAAGTAAAGCTTTATTTATCCTAATAGAATCAATTCCTAGTTCATAATTTTGCAATGCTTGATTATAAAATTTAAGAGTTTCTGAATAGTTATCATCTTTTTTGTTTATAAGACCAATTCTAATTAATGCATCACCAGCTCCTGAATAATTATTCACAGATTTTGCTAATTCAAGATTATTATTAGAATAATAAAGAACAGCCTCGGGGAAATTCCTGTAGTTTTTTCCTGTCCAATCATTTAAAAACTCAATTTTGGAATTGATATTTTGAATGGAATCCAATGTTTGTTCTACAAAATCTACTTTTTGCCCAAATGACAAAAGGAAAGAAGGAATACAAAATAAAATTAGAATTAGTTTTCGCATAGGAATAACTGGGCTTTTATTGCAGAATCTAAGTTATAAAAAAAGAATGAGATATTAGTTCGAATTTAGGAAAGCCATTTTTTAAAATTAAGAGCGTTAGCATCAGTTCTGTTGTCTTCAAGGGCATTGCCTTATTGAAAAAATGGACACTAATTATCAATTAGTGTCCAGTGTAAATTTGATTCATGTGATTAATTTATTCCTAAGGATTATCTACTTCTGCATCATCATAATCAACATCGGTTCTGTTTTCTTCAACAGGACCAGCACCATAAACATTGTTCAACTCTTCAACTGCTAATTTTTCTTCTTCTAATAATTTTTCTTCAAATAAATTCATAATGTTTCAATTTTAATTTAACAATTGCTAAATATATATATATAAGTAGTTCTTTACAAAATCGGAATGCCTTATTTTGTATCTAAATAAGAAAACAAGTAATTGTAAATAAAATGGACATTGGTTTTGCCAATGTCCGTAATCAATTTGAGTCAAAGAATAAATCAATTACTATAAAACATCAATTTGAGCATCATCATAATTCACATCTGTACCGTTGTCTGCAACAGGATTTCCTACTGAAGAATCCCCGGATAAAGCTTGCTTAACCATCATATTCACTTTCTTGATTTCATCTGAAGGTCCTTGTTTTAGCGGAACTGCGAATTCAACAATATCGGTTTCTAACGAACCGTTTGTGGTTACTGTAGCTGTTACTGACCATACTTTTTTTCCGTCTATCTCTATAAGTCCTTGTTCTATAGAACTAAGTGCATAGTCTTTTGGTAAAGAAACTACGGAATTAATAGTATAAACTCCGGTTGATGCTGATTTTGTAAGGTTTACGAAGGGTTTAAATAGTTTCATAAGTAAATGTTTGTTTGTGATTATTAATTAACAAAGTCTAATATTAGTTTAAAGTAAGCATTTACGAGCATTAAGAAAAAATGTTAGTATTCAATTAAATTTAATTCAATATTTTCTGAATAGCTTCCAATTCCCTTGCTTCAAAATGTAAATTTGCAACAGAATTTATGTTTTGGTCGAGTTGATTCACCGAACTTGCGCCAACCAAAACCGAAGTAATTCGTTTATCTTTTAGCAGCCAGGCAATTGCCATTTGAGCTAAACTTTGTCCTCGTTTTTCGGCAATTGCATTCAGAGCCTTTACTTTATCTATTACTTTTTCAGTAATCTGCTCTTTTTGCAAAAAACCATGCGATTTAGCGGCTCTCGAGCCTTCAGGAATTCCTTTCAAATATTTATTGGTCAACATTCCTTGTGCCAATGGAGAGAAGGCGATGCCACCAATTCCATCTTCTTCCAAAACATCTAACAAGCCATTTTCAACCCAACGCTCGAACATCGAATATTTTGGCTGGTGAATAAGGCAGGGAGTTCCCAGTTCCCGTAATATTCTTGAGGCTTCGCGTGTTTTATCGGCACTGTAATTTGAAATGCCGGCATACAATGCCTTACCCTGACGGACAACATGATCCAGTGCCATCATGGTTTCCTCTATGGGTGTATTGGGATCGGGACGATGAGAATAGAAGATATCGACATAATCGAGTCCCATTCTTTTCAAGCTTTGATCGAGACTTGAAACCAAATATTTTCGTGATCCCCAATCACCATATGGCCCGGACCACATTTTATATCCTGCTTTAGTCGAAATAATCATTTCGTCACGATATAGCTTTAAATCTTCTTTCAGAATTTTTCCAAAATTTTCTTCGGCAGAACCTGGAGGTGGTCCATAATTGTTGGCCAAATCAAAATGGGTAATTCCCCGGTCAAAGGCATGAAAAATAATCTTTCTGAACTCGTTACAGACATCTACATGTCCGAAATTATGCCACAATCCCAAAGAAATTGCAGGCAGTAATAAACCACTTTGCCCACATCTTCGGTAGGGCATATCATCATATCTGTTTTCAGATGCTTTGTACATAGTTATTTAAATTTTATACGAAAAGTGAAGATAGTAAGAAATGTTTAAACATGTTCGAATGTGAGCGAATCAGAATCGAATATTTCAATGAGAACAAGCAAAAACAAAAAAAACCACAGAAATTTCTGTGGTTTAAAATATAGTATAGGTATTTTATAAAGTCTTTTTCAAGGAGAAAAAGAACTCAATCCCCTTTTCTTTTCGTTTTTTAACAAATATTCTCCCTTTGTGATAGGCAACCGCATTTTTCACGATCGATAAACCTAAACCCGTACCACCCATTTTTCTTGACCGGCCATGATCTCCGCGGTAAAACCGTTCAAAAATACGTGGCAGATGCTCTTCTTTTATTCCAATTCCATTATCGGTAACCGAGAAGTAATGGTAATTTGTATCTTCGAAATAATGTGTGAGTTTAATTTTACATCCTTCTCCGGCGTATTTTATCGAGTTGTCTATTAAATTTCTGAAAATAGAATCCAACAATTCCGAATTCCCTTTTACTTTAAGATCCGAAGGGAAGTTCAGTTCAATTTCCATTTTTGTTTCTGCCAGTTTTAATTCAAAATCGGTGAGCATCTCCTGAACCATTTCTTTTACGTTCACCTCTTCAATGGCAAACAATTCATTGGCTTCTTCAATTTTTGTGAGAAAAGAAATATCCTGAATTAAATTCGATAAACGATTAATCTGCAGACAGGAACGTTCAATAAATTGTACTTTTTTGTCTTCATCCATAGTTGGATTATCCTTAATGGTTTCCAAAAATCCGGAAACGGCAGTTACAGGAGTTTTTAGCTCGTGCGCTATGTTCAAAGTCATTTCCTGTTTAATGGTTTTCTCGTTTTCCATTTTGGTGATGTCGTTTACCGAGATTTCGAAATTACCGTCGGTAAAAACAACTACTTGGAAAAGAAACACTTTATGTCCGATTGTAATGGTTTTTTTCGTACTGATTATATCAACGTTCGGAATGTAGTTTGTTCCCAGTTTTTTGATGTTTGTATCGATAAAATCAGTGATTTCTTTTAATTCCGGAAGCTCGAACAGTTCCTGATAGTTATGACTTGAAATGTGAGCCAAATAATTGATGTAATCGATAAAATGACTGTTCCAGAGAATCAGGTTCTTTTTTTTATCAAATATGGCAACGCCTTCCTGTGCAATCTGAAGGTGCATAATCAACTTTTCTTTCTCCAGACTAAGAGCCTCGGTTGTTTTTGTTAGTTTGCGGTAGATTTTTACAATTTGGTGACTAATTTCACCCAATTCTGTTTTTCCAAAATCCTCATTTGGATCAATTTCTCTGTTATGGGCGGCATTAATGGCAAATTTTCGAAGTTTTGAAATCGAATTTCCAAAATGCTCTGTAGCGTAAATCAGAAAAATTACAGTAACACCAAACAAACCAAACAGAAAATAGAAAAATAGAGTGTTGGCCTTTAAAAAGCTGAGTACACTTTCGTTGATTGGAAGAGCAGTACGAACAAAGTATTCGTAATAGTTTTTGGAATAGTAGTAATAGGATTGTCCGGTAGAACCAGATAAGCGGATGTTACTTCCTTTTTGGGAATGCAATGATTTCTGTACTTCAGGGCGGTTGATGTGGTTATCCAGTCTTTCAATGTTTTCCACATACGAGTCGTAAACGACCTTACCTTTTGCGGTGATAACCGATATTCTTATGTCTTTATCAGGCATTAAGGCACGCAATGTGTCAACTTCCGAAAAATTAAGAGTTTTATTCAGCCCTTTTTTTTGAATTAGCTCATGTACCTGTTGTGTATAAATATTAAGAGCATATTCCAGTTTCTCTCTTCGATACAAACGTTCCTGACTGTATTGAAATCCTCCAATTAACACAGAGAATATCAAAACAATAAGAAAGAAGAAGAAGAACAATCTCTTTTTGTATTTTGAACCGGATTTTTGAATGAGTTTTTGCATGAAATTATAGATTAGGGTCATCAATTTGTTCTAGGTTCAAAATAGTAACCATAGCCAGATTTTGTTTTAATGAATTTATGATATTCACCAATTTTTTTTCTTATTCGTCTTACATTAACATCCACTGTTCTGTCGCCAATCGAGCTGTCATTCGCCCAGATAATACTCATTATTTCGTCTCTGGAATATATTCTTCCCGTATGACTGATGAGCAATCGAAGTATTTCGTACTCGGTTTTTGTTAAACCGATGTCTTTTCCATCGATACACACTTTTTTCGATTCCGATATCATTTTCAAATCTTCGAATTCGAAAACAGCATCTTCTTTTGAATCAGAAAAAACGCGTTTGCAAATTACATTAATTCTTGCAATAATTTCTTTTACCGAGAAAGGTTTGGATACATAATCATCTGCTCCTGCATTAAAACCAATAAGTTTATCTGCCTCGCTTGTTTTCGCTGTAATAAAAAGTATTGGTTTTTCTGCCAGATCAGGATTTCTTCGAATTATTTTTGCCAAATCGAGCCCTGAAATTTCACCCATCATAATGTCTAAAAGGAAGAAATCGTACGTTTGAAGCTCCAATTTCAAGGCTTGTTCTGCAGAATAGGCAACATCTACATCAAATCCTTCCTGTTTAAGGTTGAACTGGAGGATTTCGCATAAATCCTCTTCGTCATCAACTACTAATATTTTTAAATCCTTCATGGTTTTTAATTAAAAAAGTTGAGTTTCAAGTTTTATACCAATTTAATTTCAAAACAGACTTTAATAAAAATGAATTAATTTTTAGCTGTATCGAGGCAAAAAAGTAAAGCATAGCCATGTTACGATGCATCTTTTTTAACGAAGATATAGCTGAAAAGAAACATTTTATAAGGCATGTTTTGATGTTAATTTGGTAATAGTAGTTCGCCAACTTTTATCGTTTTTTATTGATCCTCTTCAGGCAATTCCATATGGCGCAAATCAATGCCTTGCTGGTAATAAATTGCTGCTTCAGCAATATTTGTTGCATTGTCTGCTATTCGTTCGATATTACCTAATATGCTGTTGAAATTTAGCAGATTGAATATTTCGGTGGGATCACTGCTTTTGGGTGAATTTTTTCGAATCATTCGCTTCAAAATTTTCGATTGCATTTCGTCAACGATCTCATCATTTTTAATGGTCCAGATAGCATATTCGCGATCCCCGTCCTCAAAGGATATTAATGCTTTTTTAACCATTTCGGCGCTTATCGACAGCATGTTTAAAACCGAATCTTTATGATTCTCATGAATTGTTGGCGGCTCCATTTTATGAAAAAAGCGCATGATGTTATTCAGCTGATCACCAATTCTTTCAATATGGCCAATCATTCTAAAGTAAGAGATTAAAAGGCGCAAATCGCTTGCCATAGGATGCTGCAAACCAATTGTTTCAATAATGTTGTCACTCATTTTTATTTCGAACTGATCAATTTTATTTTCGTTTTTTTTAAACGTGTCTATCAGTCCTTTTTCTATTTGATCCAAGCCATGATTGACCACCTCTTCTAAAATATCAAACTGTTGAAAAAGCAGTGTTTGCATTTTAGCGAAATCATTATCAAGCTTATCGAATTTTTTATCTTTTTTAATTGACATAGTATGCGAATTTGTGTTGTTAGTATAAGAATTCCTGTTTTGCTGAAAAATCAACCAAATTTTCCGGTTAGGTATTCTTCGGTTCGCTTGTCTTTAGGCATGGTAAACATTTGTTTGGTTTTACCATACTCAACCAATTCTCCCAAATACATAAACATGGAATAGTCGGATATTCTTGCAGCCTGCGACATGTTGTGCGTAACCAATACAATGGTAAAATCCTTCTTCAGTTTTACCAGCAAATCTTCAATTTTTGCTGTTGCAATCGGATCCAATGCAGATGTGGGTTCATCCAATAGGATAATTTCAGGAGTGTAGGCAAGTGCCCGCGCTATACAAAGGCGTTGCTGCTGTCCTCCCGATAAAAAAGTTCCCTTGTTGTGAAGAGAATCTTTTACCTCGCTCCACAAACCTACTTCACGTAAAGATTTTTCAACAATTGCGTCTTTTTCTGAGCGCTTCAGTTTAATTCCGTTTAAAAGATAACCTGCAATTACATTGTCGTAAATACTCATAGTCGGGAAAGGGTTTGGACGTTGAAAAACCATTCCAATCTTTCTTCTCAGTAAAATAGGATTCATCTTATAAATATCTTCTTTGCCAAGATAAACAGAACCTTTGTTGTGCGTATCAGGATACAATTCGTGCATTCGGTTAATGGCTCTAAGCAATGTGCTTTTACCACAACCCGAAGGTCCCATAATTGCTGTAATTTTATTTTTTGCAATTCCCGCAGAAACTTCATTAATCGAATACTTGTCTCCACCGTAGGAAACGGAAAGTTTATCGATGTTTAAAATAGGAGATTCTATTTTTTCAATTGGGTTTTGCATCATGTTGTTGACTTTATAAGGTTGTGCTTTTACTTCAGCTTCTACTTCTTTTTTTTCTAATACTGTACTTTCCATCTTTTTGCGATTGCTTTAGCGGTAAGATTTAAACATAAAATCAAAATTAACAGGAACAAAGAGGCGCTCCAAATCATATCTACAAGGTTTGGATCGTTGTAAAACTCCCAAACCAATAGGGGAATAGCACTTGATGGTTCTGTAATATCTGTGCTGATTGCAGCACTTCCCAGAGCTGTCAGCATTAATGGAGCCGTTTCTCCCGCAATTCTTGATATACCAAGAATTACGCCCGTAAGAATTCCGCTGATACCTGATGGAAGCACGACTCTTAGCATGGTTTTGTGATAGGGAACGCCTAAAGAAAGAGCGGCTTCCTTTAAGGTTTCGGGTATCATTTTTAAAGTTTCCTCTGTTGAGCGTACAATGGAGGGCAACATCATGATAGAAAGGGCAACACTACCAGCCAGGCCTGAAAAACCGCCGGTAATTGGTTTTACAATCCAGATGTACCCAATTACTCCAAGCACAATAGATGGAACTCCTTGTAACATATCTACTATAAAACGAACCACTCCGGCAAATTTGCCTTTCGAATTTTCGGCCAGATACATGCCGCAAATAATTCCTACAGGAATAGCAATCAATGAAGCCATTCCAACTATAATTAATGTGCCGACTATTCCGTTGGCTATACCGCCGGGAATAATTTCATTGTTTTTAACAGCAACCATTGCCTCCATGGTATCTGGTGCAACTTTATAAAAGAAGCTGATGTTAATTTGCCTGTATCCCTTTTTTATCAACTCGAAAAGTATAAGAAAAAGAGGGACACTTGAGAGGAATGCCAAAAGTATAATTGCGTAGGTAAATAGCTTATCCTTAAGCAACCGCCTGTTTAGCTTAGCATTCGATATTTGAGCAGATGTATTCATTCTATATATCTTATTCCGGCTAAGCCGATAATTTTTTCATGATTAATTTGCCGATGTAGTTTACAATACCTGTGATTACAAATAAGAGCAATCCTATTTCTACCAATGAGGTGTATTTTAAACCATCGGCTTCGCCAAATTGATTGGCGATTAAACTTGCCATAGTGTTTCCTAAATCGAAAATTCCAGTTGGAATTTTGTTGGAGTTACCAATCAGCATGGTTACTGCCATTGTTTCTCCAATTGCTCTTCCTAATGCAAGAATATATCCTGCAAATATTCCTGATCCTGCATTGGGAATGATAACCGTTTTTACAACTTCAAACCGGGTAGCACCAAGAGAATATGCTGCTTCTTTTAAACTGCCGGGAACCATTGAGATCACTTCCGATCCGAGAGAGGATGCGTAAGGTATGATCATGATTGCAAGAACTATGGATGATGTGAAAATACCAAATCCCTGAGCGTTTAGTCCCAAGTCGGTAATTATGGGTCGTAAAGCATAAAATCCCCATAAACCGTATACAACGGATGGGATACCTGCCAACAGATCGATCACAGATCGTAAAAAAGATGGTAATTTACCATTCTTGAAATATTCGCCTAAAAACAGTGAAATGGAAAAGGCGAATGGAAATGTTATTAATAATGCCAGAATTGAAGTGACCAGCGTTCCAATAATAAAGGGGAGAGCACCATAGGATTCTCTTCCTTGGGTTGGATTCCAGTCTGTTGAATAAATAAAACCAAAACCAAATTCTTTAAATGAGGGGATTGATCCAATAAATAAGGTAGTTACAATTCCTATAGCAATCAGTACTATCAAAACACCACTACCAATTAAAAGATATCGAAATATTTTTTCGCTGTTCATAAGCTTTGAACGGTTCCTGTTAAATGAAGAACTTGCTTCCGGTTAAGTTTGGAGAACTTTTTTATTGTATGAATACAAATAAACTGGAAGCAAGTTCAATATTGAAATTAATCAGTTTGTTATTTTAAAGACTTGCCATTGTAGGTAACAGTACTCAAAACAGCTTTTGCTTTCGCAACCGCAGTTTCAGGAAGTGGTGCATAATGAACTTTTGTAGTTTCTTTTTGCGCATCAGCACTAATTGCCCAATCAATCAATTTTATGGTTTGAACAGCCTGATCAAGACTTCTGTTCTTGTAATTCTGCTCTTTGTAGATGATCAACCAGGTAAAACTTGAGATAGGATATCCATCAACAGCATCGGTGTTTGTTAAACTAACACGTGTATCGGCCGGCATTTCACCTTTTGCCGAAGCACTTACCGATTCAACAGAAGGCTTAATAAAGTTACCTGCTAAATTTTGAATGCTTGCTACAGGAATGTCTTGAGCAAATGCATATTCCGATCCGATATAACCAATTGCACCAACAGTTTGGCTGATAGTTCCGGCAACTCCTGGATTTCCTTTTGCACCTATTCCAACAGGCCATTGCAATGCTTTTCCTGTACCAATTTTTTCTTTCCAATCAGCACTAACTTTGCTCATGTAATCGCTGAAAATGAAAGTTGTTCCACTTCCATCAGAACGATAAACTACAGTAATGGCTAAATCGGGTAAGTTAATACCAGGATTTACAGCTGCAATTTTAGCATCCTTCCAGTTTGTAATTTTACCCATGAAAATACCTTCCATTAGTTCAGGAGTGAATTTCAGTTCTGGTTTTTCAGGAAGGTTGTATGCTGCAACAACAGCACCTAAACAGGTTGGAATATGAAGAACTTCACCCGGCATTTCAGCTAATTTAGCATCGTTTAGAAATGCATCACTTGCACCAAAATCAACAATTTCATCTTTCAGACTGCGAATTCCTCCGCCTGATCCGATTCCTCCATAAGTAACCAGCAAACCTTTTTCTGATGAGTAGTTTTTGAAAATTTTGTTGTAAAATGGTTGTGGAAAAGTTGCACCGGCACCGGTAATGGTTTCCGCTTTCTCAGCAGTTTTTGCTTTTTCTTTTCCTGAGCCTCCACAACTAGCCATAAGGGCAACAGCAATAACAGCGGTTAGAAGCAGTTGAAATTTTTTCATCTTTTTAAGATTTTAGTTTAGAACTATTGTTCTTGTATTTATTAAATTATTTATATTTCACTCTTAACAACAGAAGAGAAGCAAACTCCTCATCTTTTGGTACTACAATGTTATGAAGCTAACATTACAGGAATGTTACAAGAATGTTAAATAAATGTTACTTCTTTTAATTTGCATGTTTACAGGTATTTGCAGGGTGTTTTTTTGTTTCAGAAAAGAGTATTGTTTGATTACCCCAAACTCCTAAAGGGGATTAAATAATTACACGAGAAGTTTTTTTGTGAGGGTGGAAATGAAGTAACGAATACTGAACTTTATGCATTGTGGTAAAGTCTCCTTTAGGGGATATTAGGGGTTAATTGTTGCAATACAGATTAGTATGCAAAATTATATCAATTTTAAATTCACATTTTAAATGAAAAATAAATTAAATAGTAAAGTTGATGTGCGGCAGGCTGCTGAATTAATCCGGAATTCGGGATCGATGATTGCATTTACCGGAGCCGGTATTTCTGTAGAGAGTGGAATTCCACCTTTTCGCGGACCGGAAGGCTTATGGAGCCGATACGATCCGCAATGTCTGGATTTGGATTTCTTTCATTCCCACCCCAAAGAATCGTGGACAGCCATTAAAGCAATTTTTTATGATTTTTTTGGAAAGGCAGAATTCAATCAGGCTCACAGAGTATTAGCCGATTTTGAGACAAAGGGACTGCTAAAGGCTCTTGTAACTCAGAATATCGATAATTTACATCAGATGGCAGGATCTAAAAATGTGCTTGAATTTCATGGGAATTCGCAAAAAATGATTTGTCCTGTCTGTGATCGATTGTACTTACCCAATGAAGTCGATTTGAATAAATTGCCTCCCCGGTGTATTCATGATGGTGAAGTTTTAAAACCCGATTTTGTGTTTTTCGGGGAAGGCATACCTGAAAATGCTTATCGTAAATCGCTTTTAGCAGCAAGAATGACCGATCTGGTATTGATTATTGGAACCACAGGTGAGGTAATGCCGGCTGCCATGATTCCCAATGAAGCAAAGCGGGCAGGAGCTGTAATTATCGAAATAAATACCGAACCATCCAATTATACCCATCGTATTACGGATATTTTTCTTCAAGGAAAAGCTAGTGAGATACTAGGGGAGTTGGAGAAGGTGATTTTCCCAAAAAAATAGATTAATTCATATAATTGAGAAATGAGGTATGAGGCGATTTTTTAGCGGTTTTTTTTTTCATCACAATGGAATGTTATGTTGATATCATATATAAGTAAGCAGTTTTTACTTTGATCCTATTACATTTGGCAAGCTGGCATAGAAGAAAAGAGGATGACATATAATATTTCATGAAGGAGTTTTTTTCTTTAATTTTATTTAAAGAGGGACTATTATATGATTAAAAGATTATATGTTTATATTTGAATGAAATTAAATAGCACTAATGAGGTTTGCCGAATTTAAGGAATTGGATAAAACGGATGGAGAAATGAATGTTGAACTTCCTACTGTAAAGAGAATGTTTGATGCATTTCTTAATAATACCGATAAATTGATTGTTAGAGGGTATGATCCTTTTGGTATACAATCTAAGCATACCATAGTAATAGAGCATAAATGTAAAGAGACCAACAATACATATACAATTAAGATATTACATCATAATGGTTCAATTCTTAATCGTAAGAAATATTGGAAGTATGTTATATTTCTACAGAATAAAGTGAAAGAAGAAGAGGGCGTTTTTGGGGATAAGGAAATGGAAATTATTAATAAGAAACTAAATAAATTAACATCTGATTTTAGGATTAATCTTAGTGATTTTCTAAGTTATTGTGATTATCAGAAAATTATTTTGCATCATAGTTTAAAGATCTAATAAAAGTCCTTTATGAAAGCAAAAGATATAGAGAGTCAAATATTAAAGATTTACGGTGATCGCGTTTTGGTGGAGGAGATTACAGGGAAAAAGTATATTATTGATCTACCTATGTTTTTGGATACTGGAGATACAGTTACAGTATTTTTAGAGCATGTAGAAAAGCGTAGATATTGTTTGTCTAATAATCTATATTTATCCCTAGAAGTTAGCTTGGAACGTAATGATCTTTTAAATTCTTACCTATTAAAAGAAGATAGATTTAAGGCAATTAAGGATAAGTTTTTACGAGAAAATTATATAATGGTAAGTGAATTTTTAGAAAAGAATTTTGCTTATCAAAGTCATGAACAATTAACAGATATAATTTTTCAATATGCCCATTTTGTGAAGGTGTACTACAATCACATATATCATTTTATAACATCTCATCAACGAGAGGGAGATAAGAGAAACGCATTTGCTAGGGCTGTTGCAAAGTTTATTGATACATACTACGGGAATACTACAAAGAAGATAGAAAAGGTTGAAAGGGAAGATTTTATTTCTTCGTCTAATTATTATAAAACTAAAGATTTAGCATACATTTCGACAGCTAACAGTAAAGCAAGGATTGGTGAGGCAATAATGGATTTTGAAACACTTAAAAGGGCTGGAGATATGAAAACAGGGATGATTCTTCTTGAAGTTACATCTAGCAATAATTTAAGTCAGGTATATGTTGATAAAGTAGCCTCTAAATTGAAAGATTTTGGAATAGATTATATGATTTTTAATAACCGAGATAATTATAAATCTGATCCTTACAAACAACTAAAATCTTACATAGGATAAATGGAACAAGTTATTAGCAATATTAGTGGGTTTGAAAAGGAAGTCTTGAACTTTATTCTCAAATATAATAATGGACAGGCTGATAGTATTTTTTATGATGTTTTTAGAGATTTAATCAAGAAGTTTTTCCCAAATCAAAGAATAGAATTATACAAAGGCAATGTAGTTTTTAAGGTTCCTGAAACTAAATGGGAGAAGCCCGTTCGTAAATTATTAGGAGATTCCATTAATACTAAAATTCATACAAAAAATGTAAAAAGGACTAATGACCGTTTGTTGGAATTGATGCAGCTTATTATTGGTTTACAAGAAAACAACTATATCAAGTTCATCCCAAATGGGCACATTCAGGAATCTTACCAGATAGGTTGTGAAGGATTAAATGTTCTCACAAAAAATATTCCTTTCGAGTGTGAAAAGATTATTCAATTATTAAGTTGTAAATATATAGTTCTACCATCTTTAAAATCAAGTGCTAAAAATAATTTTGTATCGGTCGAATCTAAAAATCTTAAAATTACACAGATTGCTTTATTATTTACAATTGCAGTATCTCTAATTCCACTTACTCCAAATGGAGATTATTTTGTTAATGCTAAAGATGTTAGGGTTCGCCAGAACCCTATATCTACTGATGACAATACAAATACAGTCACCTTTCTTAGTTTTGGTGAGAAAATAGACATTGTTAAGAATGGTGAAAATAATTTTAATCTTATTGAGTATTCGGTTGGTGATGATAAAAAATTTGGATGGATTCATAAGCAATATATAGAATCACCACCTTTGTTTGGTAAGATTCTTTGTAATCATAGATATACTGGAATGATGTATATTATTCTTGCTCTTGGATTCCTTGCCTTAATGATATATAAAATATTTTAGAGTTGTAGATTGTAAACTGTTGATTTAGTTATTTCTATATCTAATAGGTGATGTAGTTTTGACTGTGAATAAATTAATAATAATGTCTACTGCACTCAAATAACGCACACGCAAAATATTTTTCAGAGATCTATCATCTCGAGGATTACTGCTTTAAGCATTACAGAAATTTTTCTGCTAAGAATAGCCAGTGAGATAAAGCTGGAATTAGAAGACTTGATTCAGCGGAATTAATAAGTTACCCATTTGATTAGTTGAGTTTTGTAAGTGATGAATTAAGATTAAAAATTGGTTGAAAAGCACCTGCGCCAGTTTCAAAATCCAAATTCATAAAGTAAAATAGGGGAAAATATTTTATATTTGTTTTCGATTTTTGAATACAAGTGTGATTAATCACAGTTTAAGTTGTTGGAAATCTTAGTTTTAAAAACCGGATAATCCGGTTGTTGTATTGAAAGTAAAAAATCAAAATAGAATTTCATGAAGTTATTAGAAGGAAAAACAGCGATTATTACCGGTGCATCCCGTGGTATTGGTAAAGCAGTTGCAATCGAATTTGCAAAGCAAGGTGCTAATGTTGCTTTTACTGATTTGTTCTACAATGAGCAGGCAATCGAAACTGAAAAAGAAATTGCTTCTTACGGCGTAAAAGCCAAAGGATATGCATCGGATGCAAGTAATTTTGCTGATACCGACAGAGTAGTTAATGAAATTGTAGCAGAATTTGGTGCAATTGATATCTTGGTTAACAACGCTGGTATCACAAAAGATACTTTGTTAATGCGTATGACCGAAGAGCAGTGGGATATGGTGATTAACGTGAACTTGAAATCGGTATTCAACTTTACCAAAGCAGCTCAAAAAACCATGTTGAAGCAACGCAGCGGTTCTATCATCAACATGAGTTCTGTTGTAGGTGTTAGCGGAAATGCGGGTCAGGCAAATTATTCTGCTTCTAAAGCAGGAATTATTGGCTTTACAAAATCAGTAGCTAAAGAATTGGGTTCCCGTGGAATTCGTTCCAATGCAATTGCTCCGGGTTTTATCATTACAGAAATGACAGGAAAACTTCCTGAAGATGTTGTGAAAGAATGGGCTGGTAAAATTCCTTTGAAAAGAGGAGGTACTCCTGAAGAAATTGCAAAAACATGTGTTTATTTAGGTTCCGATCTTTCTTCATACGTAACCGGACAAACCATTCACGTTTGTGGTGGAATGAACATGTAATACCATTTTGAATAATTAGTGAGCCGTGGCGAGCGAAAAAAACTCGGTCTAATGCCGATGGAATAAATAGGAAGCTATATTGAGCATGGCGAAATGTAGCCCACTAATTTATCCAATCGGTATAAGAAATTGCAAAATCATATTTCAAAGCCATCCTTCGGGGTGGCTTTTTTGTTTTCTATCCCTGTAAAGGAGAGACAAAAGTAAAATCAGGCTTGTGCCGGTTGCCCACCAAACTTTTTTTTGATGGTCTGGCTTGCGCCGGATGCTCTTCAAACTTTTTTTTGATGGTCTGGCTTGCGCCGGATGCTCTCCAAACTATTTTTTGATGGTCTGGCTTGCGCCGGATGCTCTCCAAACTATTTTTTGATGGTCTGGCTTGCGCCGGATGCTCTTCAAACTATTTTTTGATGGTCTGGCTTGCGTCAGATGCTCTTCAAACTTTTTTTTGATGGTCTGGCTTGCGCCGGATGCTCTTCAAACTATTTTTTGATGGTCTGGCTTGCGTCAGATGCTCTCCAAACTATTTTTTGATGGTCTGGCTTGCGCCGGATGCTCTTCAAACTATTTTTTGATGGTCTGGTTTGCGCCGGATACTCTCCAAACAGATTTTTGACAGCGGAATGGAGCTGCTTTTCCTTGCCTTATCCCGAAAGGGAACAGGATAAAATACAATTCACTACAATGATTCTACAGTTGAATTCATTTTATTTTTCATTCCAATAACTATTTCGGAATATTGTATCGTAGAAAAATTACAAAAGACATACAAACAACAACTAATACTTACGATATGAAAAAGTACATTCAGTTTTTACTGGTAATGGCAGCCGTAATGCTGCTTCCGGCTTACAATGGTTTTGCAGTTAAGCCCGATAAAGAAATAACGATTAGCTGGAATTCGAACTGGAATCGTGAAAATCTTAAGATTTCAAGCAACGGAGATATCGAATTCAATGATTCTTATACAGATATCACTTCGATATCGGATGGCGGATATCTGAAAATCAGCATGGTGAGTTTCGGCATGAAACGAAAGTTATACGTAAGTTCGGACAACGGACGTGTTGCTTACCGATACTTTGAAGGAAATAAGGAGGTGAATTTTGAACCCAAAGGCCGGGAATGGATGAAAAAGGTATTGCCAGATGTAATTCGTAATTCGGGATTGGATCTGGAGAACCGTGTTAATAAGATTTATGAGAAGAAAGGCATCACGGGCTTTTTATCGGAATTGGAGAAAACCGATAGTGACTATTTTAGTTCAAGAATGGTTGAATATCTTTTGAAGAATAATAAATTGAAGAAGTCGGAACTGCAAAGTTTGCTGAGGGAGTTTCCTTACCGGATTGATTCTGATTATGAGTTGTCTCAGATTTTTAAAAAGTACAATCCGGTATTTTTGGAAGACGCAGAAGTCTCGGCTGATTTTTTTCAAAGTCTGGCAGAATTATCTTCAAACTACGAATTATCGCAGGTGTTGTCATCTGTTTACAAACTGAATGATTTAACCAACGAAAACTTCACCTTTTTTATTGGTGCTTTTGATGACATTTCATCGGATTACGAAAAATCCAATTTAATGAAACTGGCTTTGCATGATGACAGGCTGACCAATGAACAATTAACTATTTTGCTAAAGGAAGTGGAAGACCTTTCATCGGACTACGAAAAATCTCAGATTATTAAGTCGTTGCTGAATGCAGACGGACTCTCAACAAAGAACCTGAATGAAATAATTGAACTAACCCACAGCTTATCTTCCGATTATGAAAGGACACAAATTATTGGCACAATGATCAAGAGAGGTTTGCTGAATACCTCTAATCTGGATGAATTTAATGAATTGATTGAAGAGATATCATCTGAATATTCCTATACACAAATATTAAATGAGTTGATTGGTTATGAGGCCTTAGGCACCGGGCGTTTTAACTACTTGATAAAAGCATCCGATAATATTTCTTCATCTTATGAATTAAGCAGGTTTTACAATTCGTTGTTAAATCAGGAGGAATTGTCTGTAGAACAGCAACTGGAACTTATTTTTAAATCTGAGAATATTTCTTCCAATTACGAATTGGCTCAATTCCTGACCAGAGCAAGTCAAAAAATGGATTTAAGCAATGAGAAAATTTATGATGCTCTTATTAATGCGACTCAGGAAATAAGTTCTGAATATGAATATGGGAAAGTTATGAAAGCGATTTATTCTCATCGGAAAGACAGATAAGCCGTTTGTTGCAACTCAATAAGATGATCAACAGTTTATGAATTGTTTTCGGCATGTAATTATACAATTAGAACGAAATTGATGCCGTAAAAGTTTGATTTCAGACTGCTTGACTTATCTTTAGCAGGTATTAAACTAAATAGAATTAAAATCGCATACGCACCAATGAATAAATACTTACGTTTTTTTATCATCAGTCCTGTTCTTGGAATTTTGTGCTATATGCTGGCTTTTTATGGTCATGCAGGCGAATTGCCTGGTGCCGAATTTAAATTCAACGGCTATGTGCCCAGTGCTGTATTTGGTTTGTGGGCCGGCTTTTCGGCATTGGGAATCGGGCAGTATTTAAACAGGAACTTTAACTGGCGTCAAAAACATGCACTTCGTTTTTTAATTCAATGTGTTTTGCTGTATGTGGTAGGTTTGGCACTGGTGGCAATTTATTCCGAAATGTTTTTAATATCGCTGCGCACCGAACTAACTTATACCCAGTTTTGGTTGATGTATAAAGATGAATTCTTTAAATCGGTGATCATTCTTTTTATTCTGGTATTTGTTTATTCCCTTTTGGATTTTGTGGTGTATTCTTACAATCAGATGAAGGAAGAGGAGATTCGCTCGGCAGAGATGATCAACAATCAGCTTAATCTGCAGTTTGAAGCGCTAAAATCTCAATTGGATCCTCACTTTTTATTCAATTCCCTGAATACAATTTCTTCGCTGCTTTATAAGGATACCGAAAAGGCGGAACGCTTTATCCGCATGTTCGCCGAAAGCTATCGCTTCATATTTAAGCAGAACGATCAGGCATTAATTCCCTTGCAAAAGGAGTTGGATTTTGTGCAGGCCTACAATTATTTGCTTGAGGTTCGGTTTCAGGAAGCATACGAATTAAAGATCAACTTACCGGATGCTGTTTTAAAAAGCTATGTTCCCCCTTTAAGCGTGCAGATGCTGGTTGAGAATGCAATTAAACACAATCTGATATCGCAGACAACACCTCTGGCCGTGGAAATTGATTCGGAGAAGAATTATTTGTGCGTTCGAAACAATATCAATCCGTTGCGGGAGCAACCGGAATCATTTCAAATTGGCATTGAAAATATTCGAAAGAGATATTCCTATTTTACCAATGAGACGATTCTTCTGGATAAAAATGAACACTTTAAAGTCAGTTTACCACTGATTTCTCAATTGAAATAATTGAGATGCAAAACCAAAAGAACAGCTGTTAACTATGAAGACTAATTATTTAAACCATCTGCTTTACAGGATATTTGCACCACCCTTGGTTGCTGTATTCGTTTACCTGCTGATATTACTAATATTCGACCGGCTCTCTGAAATTGGAAACAATTTTAGTCCGGAAGAAGTTCTCTTTTTGGGAATTGTGACTTTTGCCCTATTCGAAGTATATCGCTTTTGGATTCATCAAACGGAGAAAATCGGCTATTTAAAAGAACGGGTTTTGCTGAAATCCTTTTTTCTGTTTATGGGGAGTTTTATCATCACAATCATTCTTATTTTCGCCTTCTTTTCACTCTACTTCGTTTATTTTCTGGGATTAAGCGAGTTTAGAGCCGAATTGACCTCTTTCCTTATTGTATTTACTTTAGTTGGTATTTTGTATCATCTTTTTTATCTGAGTATCCGGTTTTTAGATCAGCAAAAGGTGCTTCTGCTGGAGAAAGAGGAAATGAACCGGAAAAATATTGAATTTGAACTGCAGGTGTTTAAGAATAAAATTAATCCGGATTTCTTATATCAGTCACTTGAAAGCGTAATTAGTCTGATTCGGAAAAAAGAAGTTGATCAGGCAGAAAAATTCATCGACCATCTGGCTTTATTTTACAGACGGATATTAGGGAACAGATACTCTGAAATTATCTCGCTCGAAGAGGAAATTCAAAAGGTTGATCAGTACATACTCATCAGAAATAACAAATACAACAACAACTTTATTGTCAATTGGAAAATTGAATCATCTCTAAAAGAAATTCATATTGTTCCCAATACCGTTTTGCAGGTATTGCAAATGATTGAATATTACCAAATGGTTGATTTAAATACCAAATTGGTTGTTGATGTGAGCGAAAATGATGATTATATTGTATTTTATTTTTTGTCATCGGAGCGGTTAACTCCGGTTCCTAAATTGAATATGCAGATGAAGACTTTAAAAAAAGCCATTGGGTTTTATTCAAATAAGGAGCTTGTTTGGGATAAAAAGAGTGAATTCACCCAAATTTACATTCCGAAAATTAATTTAGAAGATTAGCAAATTACTAAACCACATATCCCTGTTAGCCATGAATGTAGTTATTATAGAAGATGAAGTATTGGCCGCCGATAAATTGGAACGTTTGCTGCACAAATACGATCCCAAAATAAAGGTGATTGATCGGTTCGATTCAGTTACTGATTCCTCTATCTGGTTGGGAAACCCATCAAACAAAGCTGATTTGATTTTTTTGGATATCCATTTGGTTGATGGACTGAGCTTCGAAATATTTAATAGAGTACAGGTTCAAACACCTATTATTTTTACTACCGCATACAACGAATATGCTTTGAATGCATTTAAATTAAACAGCATCGATTATCTGTTAAAACCGGTCACGTTTGATAATCTGTATACCAGTTTAAAAAAATTAGAGCACCTTAAGGAATCATTGACAGGAGCCGGGAATATGAGGAATTTTGAGGAGTTAAGCAATGCTCTGGCTACTATTCAAAAAAATTACAAAACACGTTTCATGGTGAAAATCGGCGAAAAACTAAGATCCTTTAAGGCAGAGGATATTTCTGTTTTTTATGCCGATGGCAGAGATGTGTTTATTCTGTTGAAAGAAGGCAACCGCTATATTATTGACTACAAAATGGAAGAGCTTCAGGATTTGTTGAATCCGGAGCAGTTTTATCGGATCAGCCGCTCCTTTATCGTTAATATTAATTCAATAAACGGTGTTTCGGTTCACTCCAATTCACGACTTAAAGTAGATTTATCGCAGGAATTTGACAGGGAATTGATTGTAAGCAGAGAAAAGGTTGGCAGCTTTAAAGATTGGTTTAACGGAGCCGGATAGTTTGCTTGTGATTGGAAGCAAAGCTCGATATAGCCTTCAGTTTTAAAGGAACAGCAAAGCTAAAATGCGGACATCAATATTCTGTACGATGGATCGTAAAATTACAGACCAGTGTAAACGAATTAGTTTTTTGTTTGGAAATTAAAAGCCGGAAATTTTTGTATTATGAATGTTTAGACTAATTTTAAATAAGAAGTTTGAATATTCACTAAAAAATAATGATTTCCATGAAAACTTTACAATCAAAAATTGGAGCAGGCCTTCTAATCTTGTTTATGCTCTTGCTTGGGGCTTCATCAAAATCGTATGCTCATTGCGAGATTCCCTGCGGAATTTATGCCGATTCTCTTCGGATCATCATGTTGTCGGAAGACATTGAAACCATTGAGAAAAGCATGAAAAAGATTACCGAATTATCATCTGCAGAGAAAATAGACTACAATCAACTGGTTCGATGGATCACCAATAAAGAAGATCATGCCAATAAAATTCAGGATATTGCTACCCAGTACTTTATGTTTCAAAGGGTAAAAGTTTCGGATGAGCCTAAAATAATGGCTAAAAATGCAGAACTTCTGGCTGTTCTGCACGAAATTTGTGTTTATGCAATGAAGTCTAAACAAACTACAGATCTAACATATGTTGAGAAGTTGAAGCAGGCAGTTCAGGAGCTTTCTCATTTGTATTTTGGAGAGGAAGAGCATCATCATCATTAAAAATATATGGTGTTTCACAAATCCCTTTCTTGCACAGAAAGGGATTTTTTCAATATATACAGATCGCAAAAAGGAAGTGTTTATTTAAAATGGAATGAATTAAATTCAGATTCTAAAATTAGCAGTACAATGAGTGATTCAATTTGGCGTTTCGAGAATGTTAACCTTTATCAGGTTCTTTGTCCGCATAAGTTAAAGGAGTTTGGAAAAGATCATTTTGAGGGATTTAAGAAAGGAGATTTTATCTATTTTCCCGAAGATGCTTCTCAATCAATTTTTATGGTAAGTAAAGGAAAGGTGAAAATTGTTTCTTATAACGAAGACGGAGAGGAAGTTGTGAAGGCAATTCTCGGGAAAGGAGAAATATTTGGAGAAAAAGCTTTGCTGGGAGAAGAAAAACGCAGTGATTATGCACTGGCCTGCAGTGAACCTACCGAACTGTGCCCAATGAAATTGCCGGATATGTATCAATTAATGCGTACAAATGAAAAGTTTGGCTTTTCAATTTACAAACTGATAGGTGTACGGATAAAAAAAATGGAACGGCGTTTGGAAGCTCTCCTTTTTAAAGATGTTAGAACCAGATTATGCGAGTTCATTAAGGAGATGGCCGATGAAAGTGGAACTATGGAGGGCACAGAACTGGTTGTGACTCATTTTTTTACTCAAAAAGATTTTGCAGATTTAATTGGAACAAGCAGAGAAACCGTGACACGCTTATTTAATGAATTGAAGGAAGAGGGAATTATTGATTATTCCAGAAAGGAAATAAAAATTTTAGCGAAAGAAAAATTATAAAAATTTCATCTTTTTTTCGCAAATGTGATATGGCTTACATTTTACGATTGTTGACGATGCTACTTTTGGTATAGAGTAATAATCAAAAAATGTAAAAAGATGAAAAAGATACTAAGTTTAGCCGCAGCAGGCGTATTGTTATTTTCAGCTTGCGATTCGGACGATGATGTTGTAATGAATCCGCTTCAAAAAGGAATTTTCACAGTTCGGGTGGAAAATATTCAAACAGGTAAAGATTTTTTTAAATCGGGTACATCCGATGCTGTTGGGCCAGGTGGATCATTAAGTTTTAGCTTTAATGCAGGGAAGGGTTCCCGCCTTTCTTTCGCTGCAATGTTCGGTCAGTCAAATGATTTATTTTATGGTTTTGCTGATACAGGATTAGCTCTGTACGATGCCAATGGAGATCCAGTAACAGGCGACATGACTTCTGAAATTATGCTTTGGGATGCAGGAACAGAGGTAAATCAAGAACCGGGCGTTGGAGCCGATCAGGCTCCCAGACAAGCTGATGCAAATACTGGAATGGATGAAAACGGAACTGTTAGATTGGTTGCCGATGTAATGGATGGATACACCTATCCGGCAAATTCTGAAGTAATTCAGGTGAGTTTGGCTCACGATGGTGGTTCTGAATTTACAGTCACCATTAATAACGTATCCAACATGTATGCTTTCCAGTCTCCAATAGCACCAGGAGTTTGGGTAGTTCATAATTCAGGAATGCCTGTTTTCACTGCTAATCAGGTTGCAGCAAATGGTTTGGAAGGATTGGCAGAGGATGGAGCGAATGCCGTTAAAGGAATGTTTTTAGCTGATAACAGTGGATATGTTTCCCCTTTTGCTCCCGGTGTATTTGCGGTAAGCACAGCTGGTTACCCATTGTTCACAGATGGTGAAGTTCAAGCGGGTAATGGTTTGGAAAAATTGGCTGAAGATGGCGATCCCGGAGATTTAGATACCTATTTGAACGGTTTGTCTTCTGTTGTTGGTCACGGTGTTTTTTCTGAACCTGTGGGACAAAGCGGCGGAGCACCGATACTCCCGGGAGATGCTTTCGAATTTACTTTTGAAGCAACCGAAGGCGATTACTTAAATCTGGCAACGATGTTGGGACAATCAAATGATATATTTGCAGCTTTTGATGATATGGGAATTGCTTTATTCAATAATGGAATTCCGGTTACCGGAGATGTAACGGCTATGTTAAAATTATGGGATGCCGGAACCGAGGTGAATGAATATCCGGGTGCAGGTAATAATCAGGCACCAAGACAAGCGGAACCGAATACCGGAGATACTGAAGCGGTTAAGGTAATGCAGGTGAATGATGGATTTACTTATCCTGCAGTAAATGATTTGATTAAGGTGACAATTAGTGCCGAATAGAATTTGGATTACGGGGGTTTTCACATGAAGTGAGAATCCCTTTTTTATTCCTTTTCGAGTAAGATATAGGCACCAAAAGTTTTATTTTGAAATGGACTTACCAATGGCAGATATCCATTTACCCATTTTCCATCCTGAATTTCAAGTGGATGTTTCTTCGTCATTTCCAAATGGAATTGGTCGAAACTTGCTTTGAATTGATTAAAGATTTTAAAATTGCCTTTTGAGCCGGAACGAATATTTTTGTTTAGAAAAAGAGCCAAAGTACTCATGTTGTACCGAAGGTTAATCTCCAGGCAAGGATGAATTCTCAGCTTTTCTTCACGATCTAAAACCAACATACAATCAACTCCAAAATAACCCGTATAGTTGGTTGCGATATCCGAATCAACAAGAGTTTCCGACATGCAGGATTCCAATTCTTGAATGTATTTTCCGGTTAATAGTTTTTCCATTTTGCTTGGAATACCCCCCAGATAGTTGCTCAGGTATTGTCCTTTCGAATCCGTTTCAAAAAATCCCAATCCCAAATAATTCACTTCACTCTTCCCATTGCAATAGTATTGAAGCGAGAAATCGAATAATTTATTAAAAAAAGGTTCAACCATTACATAGGATTGTGAAGCAAGAATCCCATTAATCGATTGAATAATGGATTCATTTAAGCTGGCGTACCGAAGAATCTGTATGCCTCTTCCTGCTGAGCTTAATGGTGTTTTAATTACAATTTGCTTCCATTTGCTCATTAGGTGTTCTACCTCTAAAACACTGGTGCAGACTTGTGCTGTTTGATCGGGATCAATAAACAGCGAGTTTTTTTTGTGGTTAATTGCATCAGTTCCAATTTCAAGAGCTTTTTTACGGCTGTATAAATCACGATGTTCTGCTTTCCAACAGGCATTTGGTTGATTTAAAAAATCAGGACTGCAAGACTCTTTAAATGGTTTGAAAATGTGATGAATTCTTGGACTCCAGCCCCAGGGATGAAGACTGCCTTTTGGCATTTTAATAAAATCAGAGTCTGCTAATGCTGCGCTTAGTGGTTTGAAATTAGGGATAGTTACACCTGCGTTTATCAGCAGATCAATAAATTGCGGATCAGGTAATTGATGAACCAATACTGTATCCATTTTATCTGCAAAAAACATCGGCAATACATCCAGATCCTGCTCAAACTTTGTTAATATTTTATTGGGCATAAAGCTAACCGTTCCGTTGGCAATGGCCATTTCGCAGGTAGGATTGTAAATAAATATTTTTGGATAAATTTCAGTTGGCATCATTCAAATTCATATCTTTTTAATCTCACAAAAGTAGGTGAAATCTGCTTATCTTTGGTTTTCCAACATAAATTATAAATATGATTTTTCCCAATAAACTAGTGCATGGTCGATTAATAAAGCGATACAAAAGATTTTTAGCTGATGTTGAGTTGGACAATGGGGAGATTGTTGTTGCTCATACATCGAACTCGGGCAGTATGAAATCTTGTCTGGAAGAAGGAGCGGAGGTTTATCTTACTTACGTGGATGATCCCAAACGAAAAACCAAGTACACCTGGGAAATGATCCGAATTAACAAATCTTGGGTAGGAATTAATACAGCTGTTCCTAATTTATTGGTTTACGAAGCCGTCAAAAATCAAGAAATTGATACTTTGAGAGGATATTCGTTCGTAAAAAGAGAGGTGAAATTTGGCGATAGCCGCTTTGATGTTTTTGCATCGAATGAGGAGGAGGAGTGCTTTATCGAAGTAAAAAATGTGAGTATGAAAGTGGGAGAGTATGCACGTTTTCCCGATGCGGTAACCACCCGGGGTAAAAAGCACCTGAATACATTAATGCAGGTAAAGAAAGAAGGCAAAAGAGCTGTGATGGTTTATGTGATTCAACGAACCGACGTCGATAAGTTTGCTCCTGCTTATGATATCGATCCTGATTATGCTGCAACATTAAAAGAAGCTCGCGAAAATGGAGTGGAGGTATATCCCATCCGGGCAATTGTAACGCCGGAAAGAATAGAATTAGGAGAACTACTGCCTTTCGAATTGGAATAAGTACTTAAACTAAGTACTTTTGCCAGCCTAAAAAGAAAGAGCATGAACGACAAGGCACAAAACCAATTGGAAAGATACCGCGAACTGAGAAATGAAGTAAGCGAATTGAGTGAGAAGTTAGCCAACCTGCATAAAGATGAAATGGTTTGCAAAAAAGGTTGTTCGGAGTGTTGCATGCATTTTTCGGTTTTACCGGTGGAGTATTTCAGCATCTTGCAGGAATTGAAGGCAAACCCGCCAAAAGGGTATCAGGAACTGGATGAAGAAGCTGACGATTGTAATTTTCTGATTCATGATTTGTGTCAAATCTACGAATCCCGGCCTTTTATCTGCCGCACACATGGATTGCCTTTGTTATTTATGAGTCCCGAAGGCGATGACTGGGAATTATCAACTTGTCCGCTTAATTTTACCGATTTTGAGGATTTTCACAGCGGGAATACCTTTATGCAGGATACTTACAACAGTAAGCTATTCTTAATCAATCAGGAATTTGTTAAGAATTATGAGGCTGAAAAATTTGGTGATTTTGATATGATATCTATAAATCGTTTGGTAACGGATTTGAAAAAATAGAAGCTGTCTGTTGTTCAACTGGCAGCAGTTAAAAAAAGCTTATTTTTTTCTTTAGGGAGTTACTTTTTCTGCACCGGGAAAACAAAAAGTGCCGCCGATAACTGTAGCTGTTTGCTCAAGGATTGGAACACTTAATTTAGGAAAAATGGATTCTTTCAGATTGATAACAACATTTTCATTAGAAGTCCGATTGCCGCGAAATAAGTTCGACGGGGTGAGAGTATTTGGATTTTCCTTTAAAACAGGTTCTTCGAGATCAGAGAATGTGCTGACCAAAGAGTCACAAATCAATAAATTGGTAATGAAACCAAAGTCGCCTCCGTCTTTAAGTAAGCCTAAATTATATTTAGGTGTCACAGCAAAGTGATATCCTTTATTTTTGGGGTTCGTATTTTTGACTGCATCTGCAATCGGAAATCCATTGTACCATCCTGTATTTGATTCAGATTCCCATTTTTTAGGAAGGATATTGAACATCGTAACTCCGTAATATTCCATTCCCAGTATTCCATTTTCCATCGTTCCCGCATTGAATGGGAGAAGAAGCGATGTTATCGAATCAGGCAAGCAGTACAAAATACTGTCGGTTGTTGTTTCATTGCAGGTAATGATTTGCACATTAATTGGGTTTGGATTGTTTATTTTTATCTCAATTTTTATCGATTTTCTATTATTTTTCAGCTCTGTTCTCAGTTGATCAATTGAGTTTAAGATTGTATAGGCAACCTGAAATGAGTCTGAAATAGCACCGGTATTTGGATTTATTGTTTTCATTCCACCATTTGCATTTGTTGGATTACAGGTATTCTCTGTAAGTTGATATAATGCCCATCGACCTTGAGGAATGGAATCAGTTAGTTGTTCGGTTTCGCCGGTATTATAATATATATTATTGAGCAGATTGGAATAAGCGTTGGGAAATCCGCCTGCATGCGATAGTGATGCTAAATATTTTGAGTCTTCTGATGGTTGTACCCGTGCACTTATATAGTTGAACGTTCCTTCATTGAATATTCCATTCATATTTTGGTAGTACCATTTTAAACTGCCTTGTGACGGGTATTGAATAAGAGTTATCTGTTCCTGATAGAAGGAAGCAATTCCTTTGTTTATTGCATCCGTAAGAATAGGGTAAAGCGATTCTGATACAGGTTGTAGTGTTGTATCCGTATCATTTTTTGTATTGCTATACTGAGCAGTTTCATATGTGTCCGTTTGATATGAAAGAGCAACAGATGCCAGGAGCGGAAGAAAAAGTATTCTTACTATAGATTTAGTCATCACAAATATTCTTTTTACAATAAGGATAGAATCTATGTAATATGTGAAGACCCGCTGAAAAGCAGGTCTTCTGTAGTATTACCTGCATAGTGGAAACAGGTATTTGTTACAACAGCTGATTAAGCGCCTGGGTTTGTAACTGCACCTCCAATAGCATATGCACTTTGCTGCAGTTCAGGAACGCTAACAATAGCATCCGAAGCAGAGAATGTAACTTTAAATGAACTGTTGTCAGAACTTTCTTTGAAAGAGCTTTTGTAAACTCCCTGACTGAAGCTACCTAGTTTAATAAAACCAAAAAGTGTCAGATTTCCCGATGCATGTTCTTCCCAACTTTCTTTAAATTTTTTAAAATTTGCATTTTGATAAGTGATTTCAACTGTTGGGTAGTTAGCAATTAAAAGGTTGTTTAGCATACCAAAGTTTCCACCATTTTTAAAAGTGTCCATATTGAAAGTTGGTTTAATCACAAACTTAAATCCGCTAATATCCTTTTCTGCGTTAGCTACAGCTTGAGAAATTGGATCAGCGTAATACCATCCTTTTTCAGTAGCTTGTTGCCATGCAGCAGGACCCATTGGTATCATTGCATATCCTTCCCACTTCATTGAAACGGAACAATCAGTACTTGTTCCTTCAGCTTTCGACATGTCGTATGAACCTCCGCCTGAGATTCCAAATTTCAACCAGGAACCAACACTAAATCCTGTCTGACCTTCAATATGTACATTCATTTCACTTCCTGAAGCTGAATGTGTTTCCATTTTAATTTCAATGGTACGGCCTTTATTTTGCAAGTCGTTTGAAATCTCCTGTTTTGATTTATTGATACTATACCCAACATTGAATTTGTCAGAAATTACTCCGGTATTAGGATTTACTGTTTTAATTCCACCATTTTTTTTAGTTGGAAATTCAGTACAATCTTTTAATGATGTTAGTATCCACGAGCCGTTTTGCAGTGCATCCTGCAGAGCGTTTACCGGACTCATTATATTTAGATAGATAGAAACGTCTGAAATTACCTGATCACTTGATGCAGGGCGGTTAGGCAATAATTTTTTTAAGTTTCTGGCTTCAGTCATTTGGGTATAGCTGATTGGGCTTTCGCCTGCAGCTTCTTTTCCACTCCAAACACTACCAAAAATATAACCAATAATATAGTCCAGTTTGGTTTTCACCTTCACTTTTTCCATCTCTTCAGCAGAGATGTTACCGTAACAAGTTTGGTAATCAGAAACGACTGTTCCTCCCTGTGTCGAAGCATTTTTTGTTGCTTGATCCAACTGACCTTGATCTTTGGTGTTCAGCGAGTACATTATTGAATTCAATATTTGAACATAAGCGTTTGGAAAACTTCCCGGTGATCCAAGCTTAGCAGTGTTTGTAATATCCCCGGGAGCTACAACTGAATTAATGTAATTGTAGGTTGATTCGTTAAAGTCGTTATTCATGTTTTGCCAGTTCCATAGAAAATCTCCTTGAGAAGGATACTGAATTGGATACAATGGTGATTTAAAAATTGAAGCGACTGCATCCTGGGCTTTTTTTTGCAATTCTGCGTAGAATTCATCTCCACCGGTTTGGCTGTTTGCAACTAATGTGGCAACATTCTCCATTTCTTTTGTTGAGCTTTTCATAAAATTGTCTTTTTTTTATTTTTTTTGATGTTACAGATGGATCTTATTATCCATAACATGCCACAGAGTTTCTGCGGACTTTGTTTAATCTGTTTTAAATGATTTGGAATCGATGATCTAATTGTCCAATCACTTAAATTTTATGTACACCATAAATTGGTATTATTAAATTGTATTAGTGTAATAAAAATGTCATTTAATACCTAAAAATAACTCATTCGTCATTGTGTGTCGGTAAATATTCTTAAAAAGCATTTATGAAAAAAAAATATATGAGTGAAGTGCCAAAAATATTTAGTAGGGAGTATAAAAAATTGAGTAAAGCGAATTGTTGAATAGCATTTTTTTTAGTATTCAAAGTTCTGCACGAAAATTCAATGACGATTTTGACTTATAAATCTGTTAAAGTTTGAAGAACTCTGGTCTTTTTTTTGAAACAAAAAAAAATGAAAATGAACTAATACAATGTCCTGACTTTTTGCCGGGATTTGTCTGAATATAATTTAGTTTCGAAATAAAGCCGGTGTTGCCGAAAATAAAAATTTTTGGAATTAAGCTAAATTCTGTTGTAACTTACAAAGGGAGTAGTGGCTTAATTATTAAAATTTCAGATTATGGCAGAAACGAAAAATAATCCAGCAAATGATTTATTGAAGAAAGAGATTCTAAATATTGCTTTGGAAATTTTTGTGCGGGATGGCTATTTCTCGACAACAGGTGCTATGATTGCCGGTGAAGTTGGTATTAGTGAGGAAAAGTTATTTTCTCATTTTGAAACGAAGGAGAATTTGCTTCACACAATTGTTGCTGAGGCAGTACATCTAATATTTGATGGAGTAGATCCAAATCAGGATGGTAAATTGCAGGAGGTTGAATTGCTGTTTTTTATTGACGATTATTTTGATTCTGTTGAAAAAAATCTTGATTTCTTTCGCCTTTTTTATTCTTTGAGACTTCAGCCCGGGGTGGTTGACCAGTACAAACATGAATTGCACGAAATCGTAAGTCCGAAATTAAATATAATTAGAAAATATTTTAGTAAAGAAGGTTCTGAAAACCCTAAGATGGAAACCCGATTTCTTGTCTCAATGTTGGATGGAATTGCGATGAATTTTGTTTTGGAGCCCGACGGTTATCCAATTGATGAGATGCAGCAAAAAGTCTTGAATATGTACATTAAAAAAAACGAATACGAAGATTAGATTTTATTCAATTTGAGATTATAAATAAAAAGGAATCCGGTTCATATCGTGAACCGGATTCTTTATGTTTTTGCAAATCTGCTAACGACAAATTGCCTTTAGTCAGGAATTTATAAATTATTTTAAACCACGTTTGATTAACAAAGCATCAATATTTGGTTCTGCGCCTCTGAATCGTTTATACAATTCCATTGGATCTTCAGTACCACCTTTTGCTAAAACGTTATTACGGAAAGCTGCCGCAGTTTCTTTGTTGAATAAACCAGTTTCCTTGAACGCCTGAAAAGCATCGGAATCCAATACTCCAGCCCAGATGTAAGCGTAGTATCCTGAAGAGTATCCACCGCTAAAAATGTGAGCAAAGTAAGTAGAACGATATCTTGAATAGATTTCAGGAATCAAGCCAATTGATTTTAGATAATCATCTTCAAATTTTGGAACATCGATATCCTGAACTTCAGATAATGTATGATATTTCATATCCAACAACGAAGCAGCAAGGTATTCAACAGTAGCAAATCCTTGATTAAATTTACCGGCATCCTGAACTTTTTTAACCAATTCAACAGGAATTACCTCTCCGGTTTGGTAATGTTTGGCATACAATGCCAACATTTCAGGCTCTAAACACCAGTTTTCCATTACCTGCGATGGCAGTTCAACAAAATCGCGTGATACTGCAGTACCAGAAAGAGTGTTGTATTTGCATCTTGAAAGGAATCCGTGCAAAGCGTGGCCAAATTCGTGGAATAAAGTTTCCACTTCATCAACACTTAGCAAAGCTGGCTGATCGCCTACAGGCTTGGTAAAGTTACATACGTTACAGATAATTGGAGTGATTGCATTTTCTGTTTGCCAACCCGATTGTTTGCGGAAGCTGTTCATCCATGCACCACCACGCTTCGAAGCTCTGGGGAAATAATCTAAATAGAAGATTCCAATATGAGTTCCATCTGCTTCCTGCAGTTCCCAGGTCTGAACATCCTTATTATATTTTGAGATGTCATTTCTTTCGATGAAATTGATTCCATAAAGGCGGTGAGCCAATTCGAAAGCACCGTCGCGAACGTTATTGATTTCGAAGTATGGACGAAGTTCAGACTCATCTAAATTGTATTTCGCTTTCTTTACTTTTTCAGCATAGTACCACCAGTCGTAAGATGCTAGTTTGAATTTACCACCTTCTTTGTCAATCACTTTTTGCATTTCAGCAGCTTCCAGTTTTGCATTTGGAAGAGCAGCATCCCATAGTTTATTCAATAATTCGAATACTTTCTCAGGAGTTTTTGCCATATTCTCGGCAAGAATATAATCTGCATGACTTTTAAATCCAAATAATTGAGCTCTTTCTACTCGTAGGTTAGCAATTTCTGACAATACTTTTTTGTTGTCGAACTCATTGTCGTTATTACAACGGTTCACATAACCCATGTAGATTTTTTTTCTTAGATCGCGGTTATCTGCGTACTGAAGAAAAGGAAGCATACTTGGCTTGTCTAAAGTGAAAGCCCATTTTCCTTCTTCTCCTTTTGCAGTTGCAGTTTCAGCGGCAGCCGCTTTAACAGATTCCGGAAGACCAGCTAAATCATCTTCATTATCAATAAGCAATACAAATGCATTGTTTTCTGCCAATTGGTTCTCTCCAAACTGCAGAGTTAATAATGATAATTTTTCATCGATTGCACGAAGTTTTGCTTTTTTACCGGCATCTAAATCGGCACCACCACGAACAAAACTTTTGTACGTTTTCTCAAGAAGTGTATTTGCTTCAACGTCTAAGTTTAATGCATTTTTTTGCTCATAAACAGCTTTAACTCTTTTAAACAAATTTTCGTTGAGGTCAATATCCGCACCATATTTTGTCAATTCAGGAGCCAATCTTTTCGAAAGAGCCTGAATGGAATCATTGGTATCCGAACCCGAAAGATTAAAAAATACATTGCTGACTTTAGTCAACAATTGTCCTGCTTTATCCATTGCTTCGATCGTATTTTCGAAAGTTGGTGCTTCAGTATTGTTGGCAATAGCATCAATTTCTGCACGACCTTGCTTCATGCCTTCCATGAAAGCCGGCTCGAAGTGCTCAAATTTAATTAAATCAAATGGAGCTGTTTGGTGAGGAGTGTTGTAGTCTGCAAAAAACGGATTTTCAGTCTTTTGCTCACTTTTGTTACTATTGCAGGCGGTTAAACCAATACCTGCAACAAGTACATAAAGAAAAGTCTTTTTCACGTTGTTAGGTTTAGTATTAGTACTTATAGAATGTTTGCCTGCCAAATTAGTAAAATCTGACTGGTTTTCCTTATGATTTGTTTAGTTTTCGCAGCATACTTGTTGCAATTTAGAATTAAAATGTTTGGAATGTGAAATGAATAAGGGTAGGTTTTATCCTTCGGATATTGGGAGATACAAAATCAGGTTTAAACTAATTTTTTCCTGCAATTTTTTTTATTTGAATTCATTTTTTGCTTTCCTGAGTCCCGGTTTGCACTCTTTGGTGAAAAGCTTAAGTAAAATGCGATCCATAAAACGAATAACACAAACGAAGTTGAAGTGAATTTGTTTAAATAGAATCCTTTTATTGAGAAAATAATCGCATTTTGAGGATCTTCTTGTAAGTGAAGAATCTGAAATTTTTTTCCAATAGGATATTCAACATTCTCAGGACCTTTTAAGGTAAATTGCTTTTGATTGGCTTCGTAGGCAATAACGGAATAAAAAGAGAGTAACATGCCACTATTTTCTTCTACTGTTTTTACTACAATACCTTCTGTTTTCTCCCCATATACTATAAGTTTCCAATTTGCATAAATGGGAATCAGTAATATTAAAATTGTAATAATAAGAAACCTTGATCCGGAAATCTTCATTGCATGGAGCTATTTATTATCACTAAATATAAGGAAAATTGAACAAAAAAAGAGACTGCCTTTTAATAAGAAAAACAGTCTCTTTTTGTTGTATACTTTTAATCCTTATTCAGGATAATTCAAATTCTCGTCAGTAAGATGCTCCAAAACCTCAGTTTTGAATTTGTTTGATTCCCATTTGGCCATTGGTAAATCGTGGCTCATGTAATTTCCACATTCTATTTTGTTTGTTCCTGGAATTTCGCCGTTAAAATCAGCCATAAAATCGAACATTTCCTGAGTTACTTTTACGATATCTTTCGATTCCAAATCGCCGTTGAAAATTGCATAAAAGCCGGTACGACATCCCATTGGGCCAAAATAAATTGTGCGGTCTGCCCATTCTTTATGGTTTCTTAAAAAGGTAGCACCCAAATGCTCCATGGTGTGCATTGCAGGAATATCCATTGCCGGTTCCTGATTCGGCAATTTGGTTCTGATATCGAAACTTGTTAATGTCTCTGCTCCAACTTTATCCTTACGGGATACATAAATCCCTCTTTTCAATTTATTGTGGTCTACTGTAAAGCTCTGTATTTTTTCCATTTTTTCTTTTTTTATTTCTGATTTCCTAACTCACGTACCATTTCTGTCACCATTTTGGCTGAATTTACCGCAGCTATTTCAACAAATTCCTGATATTCCATTGCATTCTCTTGTCCTGCAATATCCGAAATAGATCGGATAACCACAAATGGAATATCGAACTGGTAACAGGTTTGTGCAATTGCGGCACCTTCCATTTCAACAGCTTCGGCGGCAGGGAATAAAGTTTTTATCTTGTTGGTTGCTTCGGCATTATTCATGAACTGATCACCAGTTAGAATAGTTGCCTTTTTTGTCTGTAAATCGGTTAATTGGTGAACCGATTTATCGGCCAAAGAGATTAATTTCTCATTGGCAGCAAAACTTGCCGGCATTCCGGGAACTTGTCCTGTTTTATAACCAAAAACAGTGCAATCCATATCATGATGAATAACCTCTTCGGATATTACAATATCGCCAACTTTTAAATCACCGGGAAAACCTCCCGCAGCACCTGTATTAATTATATAATCAGGTTTAAAGTTGTCGATGAGTAAAGTGGTTCCGATAGCTGCATTTACTTTTCCAATTCCCGATTGAAGCAAAACAATTTCAACATTGTTTAAAGTACCCGTATAGAAAACAAAGGAGCCCTTTTTTTGTTCTTTTTTGTTGGACAATTGATCACGAAGTTTAACTACTTCGACTTCCATTGCGCCTATAATTCCAATTTTCATTTTTTGCGTATCAAGTAGTAAGTATCAAGTACAAAGATAATATTGCTGTTTTAAGTAAGTGGACAAAGTTAAAAAACAATGCAGTTTTAAACGTATTAATCAGAATTTTATTGATCCGTTTTTCTCTTATCCGAAGATAGAACTGTGGATCTGATAGCTGAGAGATTGATATTTTTAATTAACTTCATCATTCAAATAAGAAAAAGTTATCGAATGACCCTAAAACAATTAAAATACGCTTTGGCCTTAGGCCGTTTGGGAAGTTATATAGGTGTTGCCAAATCGATGGGAGTATCGCAGCCGGCGGTTAGTTTGCAGATACAGGCCTTAGAGGATGAGTTGGGTATTATTCTTTTCGATCGGTCGACCAAAAATGTGGAACCGACCTTAAATGGAATTGCTTTTTTGGAAAAAGCACAATCTTTGGTGACAGAATCGAAGCAATTGGAAGATTTTGCCATTCAATTGTCTGAAGAGATTCAGGGAGAGGTTTGTCTGGGCATTATTCCAACCTTATCGCCATTTCTTGTGCCTTTGTTTATCGATGAGTTGAATAAAAAGTATCCCAGGATTAAAATAAAGATTCAGGAGGCAATCACCGAAAATATTTTGCAGGGAATTAAAACCGGAATTTTTCATGCCGGAATTATCTCAACACCAATAGAATTAAAGAGTAATCTTGATTTGGTTCCTTTATTTTACGAGCAGTTTTATTTGTATGTGTCGGATAAACATGAGTTGTATTCACAGGATAAAATAGACATTAGTAAATTGGATTTTTCGGATGTTTGGTTGCTTAAAGAAGGAAATTGTTTTATGGATCAGGTGACTAATATTTGCAGTGCCCGGCCCAATCAGAATGGAAATTTTATATATGAGAGTAACAATATCGACGCTTTACGTAGAATTGTGGAATATAAGGGAGGAATTACTTTCCTGCCTGAACTATCTACTTTAATGATTCCTTCGGAGCAGGAAGAAATGATTAAGGAGATAAAAGGGAAGAAGAAGGTAAGAGAAATAAGTATGGTTTCGTTAAAAACAGAGGTGAGACTTAATCTGTTGAATGCAATTAGTCAGGTGATTAAAGAGAGTGTGCCTTCGCAGATGCTAAGAGAGGAAGATAAGGAGATTGTTAAAACTAATTTTATAGAAAAATGATTGCTAAAACGATAAGAACACCTTATTATGCGGTAGTATTTTCATCGGTAAAAACTGGTGAAGATAATGCTTATGATGAAATGGCAGATTCTATGATGGAATTGGCGAGAAGACAACCAGGTTTTCTGGGTGCCGAATCGGCCAGAAATGAAGTTGGAATAACAGTTTCGTATTGGGAGAGTCTGGACGCCATTAAAAAATGGCAGGCGCATCCGGCACATCAAATTGCTCAGGAAAGAGGCAAAGAGAATTGGTACGAAAAATATGCTGTTCGAATCTGTAAGGTGGAATCGGATTATTTTTTCGAGAAATAGTGTTTTGGATTCATAAATGTAACCCAAATCCCTAAAGGGGTGAATGCTGTAAAAAGAGCCTTATTTCTTCGAAAATAAGCCTACTACCCAAATAAGAACAATAGCTCCTACTGTTGCAGATATTAGCAAACCAAAGAATCCATTTAAATGTATCCCAAAAATACCAAAGATTGTACCTCCTATAAAAGAACCAATAACACCTAAAATCAGGTTGATTATCATGCCATAACCACGACCTTTTAATAAAATGCTCGCAATCCATCCGGCTACAAGTCCAATTAGTAAAAAAATAAGATAGTTCATGTGTTGAGAATTAGTGCTTTATTAAATTACTAAAATTTCTTAAAACAAAAACAATCTTTTTATTGTTGATTACTCGTATTGCATTGCAATGGATTTTTGAATGGATAAGAATAATTATTAACTTCATTTTTGCAATGAAAATGGAATATTCAAAGCTGAAATTTTATGGAAAATATGATAGAAACAAAGAGTCATCAGGATTTATTGGTGACTAAAACACCGATATTGAACCAAGGGAATCCGGAAGAAAAAAGAAAAGAGATTCTCAACTATTTTAGAAAGACATGGGAATTGGATGAACTCTTATACGATTGCTTAAACGGACAAGAGGCATTTTTACACCGGGCTGATCCATTGCGCCATCCTCTGGCTTTTTATTTTGGACATACAGCCACCTTTTTTGTAAATAAATTGATATTGGCAGGAATCATTACTGATAGATTGAATCCAAAATTTGAATCGATGTTTGCAGTTGGTGTTGACGAAATGTCGTGGGATGATTTGAATGACAAACATTACGAATGGCCAACTTCGCAGGAAACTCTGGCTTATCGTAATGAGGCAAAGAAGATGATTGAGAAGCTGATTTTAGAGCTTCCGCTGACAATTCCTATCAATTGGGAAAGTCAGTTTTGGGTAATAATGATGGGAATAGAGCATCAGCGAATTCATATCGAAACATCATCGGTATTGATTCGTCAGTTGCCTATCCATTTGGTAAAACCCAATTTGCTGTTTAAGATTTGTATGGAATGGGGAGATGCTCCGGTCAACGAGTTGTTAAAAGTGAAATCGGGAAAGGTAAGAATAGGAAAAGGCAAGGACAATGCCCTGTATGGCTGGGACAATGAGTTTGGAGAATTCCAATCTAAAATTAAATCATTTCATGCATCGAAGTTTTTGGTTTCGAATGAGGAGTTTAAGGCTTTTGTTGACGATGATGGATACAAAACAGAAAAATGGTGGACGGAAGAAGGCTGGGGCTGGGTGACTTATAAAAAATGTGAGCATCCTTTGTGGTGGCTGAAAGAAGGAAGCGAATGGAAGTTTCGTACCATGCTCGAGATGATTGAAATGCCTTGGAATTGGCCTGTAGAAGTGAATTATCTGGAAGCAAAGGCTTTCTGTAACTGGAAATCTGCGAAGACAGGCAAAACTTTGCGCTTGCCAACCGAGGCGGAGTATTATCGTTTGCGCGATTCATTTAATATTGCAGATCAACCGGAATGGGAAATGGCTCCCGGAAATATAAATTTGGAGTATTATTCTTCTTCTTGTCCGGTGGATAAATTTGAAACTGGTGGTTTTTATGATGTAATTGGGAATGTGTGGCAATGGACAGAGATGCCTATTTCAGGCTTGGACGGTTTTGAGATTCATCCGTTTTACGATGATTTTTCAACGCCAACTTTCGATGCTAAACACAATCTGATTAAAGGTGGATCCTGGATATCAACAGGAAATCTGGCCATTCGTGATTCCCGTTATGCTTTTCGCCGTCATTTTTTTCAGCATGCAGGTTTTCGATACATTGAATCAGATCAGGAGGTGGAAATTGAAACGGATTACTATGAAACGGATAGTTTAGTATCGCAATATTGTGAATTCCAGTATGGAGAGGAATATTTTGGTGTGAAAGATTATTCCAAAGCTTGTCTTGCTCTTATCAAAAATCATTTAAAAGGCCTTACTAAAGGGAATGCATTGGATATTGGATGTGCAACGGGCAGAACGACTTTCGAGCTGGCGAAATATTTCGATAAGGTAACAGGTTTGGATTTTTCAGCTCGTTTTATTCGCATTGGAACCCAGTTGAAAGAAAGCGGAAAGTTAAAGTATATCCGACAGGAAGAAGGGAAACTAACGAGTCATCAGGAAATTAAATTGGTGGATCATGACTTGGGTTCTGTTCGTGACAGCGTAGAATTTTTTCAGGCTGATGCGTGCAATTTAAAACCCATTTATTCCGGATACGATTTGGTTTTTGCAGGCAATTTAATCGATAGATTGTACGATCCTATTAAGTTTTTGCAAGATATTCATATGAGGATTAATGATGGTGGAATTTTGGTTCTTACTTCACCCTATACTTGGCTCGAAGAATTTACCGAAGTTGATAAATGGGTAGGAGGATACCGAAAAGATGGTGAACCTTTTACATCATTCGATGGTTTAAAGAACATTTTGAGGGAACATTTCGATTTGTTGGATGAGCCCAGGGATGTTCCTTTTGTAATTCGTGAAACGTCACGGAAATTTCAGCATACCATAGCGCAGATGACGATTTGGAGGAAGAAATAATTCACAAAACAAAAGAGGGTGTCCAAAAAGTAATATTTTGTATCGGATTGTCATGTTGAACGGAAGTCGAAACATCTGTTTTTCAGAGTCAAAGATTCTTCGTCCCGATTCATCGGGATCAGAATGACAATGGAACTATACTTTTTGGACACCCTCTTTTTTGTTAGTTTCGGTTAAAATTGGAATGAAACACCAGCATTAAAACCAATCCATACAAACAATTTGTTTTTACTGCTTGTATGATCGTAGATCGTGTGTGGCATGTCTATTGTTCCATATTGTTCACCAACTTTCTTATTGGTTATGTAAGCATTAAGGGTAGGGCCGGCAAAGAGGGAACATTGAGGAGTAAAGTGAAAATGAAAATTGGTTTGCAATGTGTTTAAAAGATTTAATTCACTCCAGTCGTTATCGTATACCAATTGGTTTGATGTTGCTTCAAAGGATAGCTTGTATCTTTGCCCAATAGGGAGCAAACTTCCAAACCCGGTGCCGTATTTAAAAAGATCTTTGCCCTTGTATCGATCAAATCCAACTGTAAATAGGGTATAGAAATGCTCAACACCCATTTTGTAATTTAAATTAGCGTGAATAACATCATTGGTAGAAATTTCAAGCGCATAATAACCTCCTTTTACAATAGAGAAAAGGCCTATTGGTGTGCCGCTTTCAAGGCTGTCAACAAGATTAAAAACACCTATTTGACTTCCTTTTAGGACTTTTGCATAGTTGAAAGCTCCTATTTGTACGCCATTTAATTTGTTTTTGGTGATGTTTGCCGTGGACAATTGAAATCCCTTGGCATTTTCTTTTGTGATATTGGCAACACCGGATATCATTACTCCATTTGAATTCCTGGAATTAATATTGCCGACTCCAGAAAGCTGAAATCCTTTTACATCATCAGTTATCAGGTTAGCGACTCCGGAAATTATACAACCATCTGATATGTTTTTGGTAATATTCGTAACTCCGGCAAGTTGAAATCCAGTCGTTTTTCCTTTGTTGTAATTTGCTAAGCCACCAATTTCCATTTTATTTACACCACCATTAATTCCTATCAGTAAGTTAAAGGAATAATCGTTGATGTAGTTGATTGAGTTTGTTCCATTGGTTCCGATAGGAGAAACAAAACCAGCTTGATATTTTGTGTGGTTTTGGGCAATTGCAGGGCTTATTAAGCTCAGTATCATGCATGCTAATGCAATTCTTACTTTTGTCATTTCTATAAATTTGATTTTATGATCTTATAGAAGGAAGACAATTGTAGTTGGAGATACCCCTATTTAAAATTTCAAAAAATTGATCTTAGGAAAGAAGATAAGAAGAATGCAGAAGTGCATCCATATCCTTTCATGCTCTTTGTGTTGAATCTGATTATAAATGTTTAAAATCTAAGGCCGAATTGCCAGCCAAACCAATACTGACCTTTCTTGGTATTTACAGACTTATCTAAATAGTAATTTCCAAAAAAGAGATTGTTTTTATTGGATAAATTGGTTTTGTTAAGCTCTTTTTGTTCCTTATACGGACTACAAAAATTGAAAGATGGTCCTGTGCTTATAGTGATATTTTTGTTCAGTTTAAAATTAAGGCCAAGCTGAGCCCGGTACAGATCACCAGCAAAAGCATCATAGTCAGAATCAGTGTTAAAAAGGGAAGAACCAGACACATCCAAGTTGATTGAAAATTTGCGTTTGGGATTGCTTGTGCAGCCAATACCATAAGCAATGTTAAGATATTTACCCGCTCCAATTCTTAGAAAGCTGTAAAGATTTTTGCCACCCGTTTTGTAGGCTGCATTAAAGTAAAACGACTCATCTGTTGAAAGTTCCCATTTGTGATAGCCGTTTTTAATGATATTCACCAATCCAATCGGAAAACCATTTTCAATAGTGTCGGCAAAATTGATGAGACCAATTTGTATGCCCCGCAACTTGTCGGTTTGATTGTAGATCCCAGATATTTGCACCCCGTTGGTTGTTCCTCTCACCAGATTAATTGCCCCCGAAATTTGAAGCCCATCTACCGAGTTTGCTTGATTGTAGACACCACCGACCTGCAGATTAATTCGCTCACCACCATGCAGATTAATTCCTCCGCTGATTTGTCCGTTCCAACCTCTATAGGGGATGCTGTCCAATGATTTTGCAGCAGCAGAATTTATGGCTCCACCTATTTGAAGGCCTTTAATATCGCCTTTTACTCTGTTAATTGCTCCAGCTATTTGAACTCCATCCATGTTTCCCAAATTTGTATTGACAACACCGGAAGCCTGAACACCATGTACATCTTCACCCACCACGTTCGCAACGCCGGAAATTTGGACACCATTCATTTCCTGCCGGATGATATTGGCTACGCTTCCAATTTCGAACCCCTCAATATTTGCCGAATATCCCGCGATAATATTCATAGATAATTTGTTTGTAACCAGTCCATTTGTTAATTGATTGGTTCCCCAGGAGGGAATAAATGATACCTGAACAAATCGTACTTCTCTCACATTGAGGTTGTTGGAAATATAGAGTGCTTTGTTCGTCACCATAAGGTTGACAAAACCAATATCCTGTAACTCTTTATTGGTATAGGCCCAATTAATTGCTTTGGTTCTGGAATGTAAGTTTTGGGCAAAAGCAGGTTCTGTTTTAAAGATACTTTGTGCCTGCCATGGTTTAAGAACAATATTTAGCTGCTGTTTTTTACCAGCCTGAACATAAACAATGGTGTCTTTGTATCCTTTGCAGCTAAAGTTGATACCAGAATTTTGATTGCCTTCTAAATGCAACAGGTATTTTCCGTTAGGATTGGTAATGAATGAAGCTTGCCGATTCACCTCATAAACAATTGCATTTTCGAGTGGATTTCCGTTTGAATTTGTAATCACACCAGATAAAACCCACATGGTATTGCTCAAATCAGACTTATTTTTCGATTGTAAGATAACATGCGAACCGATCACTTTATAGGTCAATCTTCCTTTAAAGAGCTCATCCAATATTTCTTCGAGAGACTGATGCTTGCCCTTAATCGAAATCATTTTACTTGGGTCGAGTAACATTGCATCGTATGAGAAGTTAAAGCCTCCAAGTTTCTCTAGAATAAACATTGTAGTTTCAGTACTTTGATTTGTAACTTCCAGGTTGATCTTCTTTTCCAGAAAGTTTTGAGCCTGTATCTTCATGATGCAGAGAATACAGGCTATTGTTATTGATAGAATCAGGGCAATTTTATTCATTCTTTTTCGGGTCTGATATAGTAAATGTGTTTTTTTTCCTGCTGTAAGTTAAGTTAAATGTCTTTGAGATAACTTTAATCACATTTTCAGCATCTTCATCAATGAATGAAGAAGAGTAGTAAAGATTGTTTATTTCAGGATTGTCTGAATTTATAGTGATGTGATAACAGGATTCAAGTACTTTGAATACTTCTTTTAATGGTTTATTTCTGAAGGACAATCTTTTATCAACCCAGAAAAAAGCCGAAGAATTGCTTGTCAATCTTATAATTGTATCTTGTTGGCTCGAAATTAAGCCTCCTTCGTTATTGGTTAAAATCATGTGCAAGGTATCGGTTTGGGTTTTATTCGGGCGGAAGAGTTCTACCTTGCCGGAATTCACATCCACAGCAATATCTCCGTTTTCTTTCATCTTCACCTGAAAGCTTGTCCCCAACACCTTAACGCCTCCAATACCTGCATTAACAATAAATGGCCTAAGTGTATCTCTTTTCACAGTAAAGAAAGCATCACCTTGCAAATTTACAATGCGTTGCCTGGTTTTTGAGGTGTGGTAGCTAATGTGAGCGAACTTATTCAAATAAATTTTTGATCCATCCGGTAAACTATCTTGAATGGTAGATTGGCTGGTGTTGGATAGTAAGTATTCTTCTGTTTGAATTTTATTATCGGAATACCAATTGAAAATACCAAAAAGAACAAGAATGAATGCAGCTGCAGAGCTGATTAAAGCAATTCTAAATCGGGAAAACCGTTGAATAGACGGAGAGAGGGTTTTTTCATGCTGATTTAACCGAAAAGATAGCTTTGTCCATGCTGATTTTTTATTAACCGAAATTGGATGAGGATTTAATTTGCCGCTTTCCAGCCAAATTTGTTCCAATTGATCTAAATGTCTGCGGTTTTCGTGCTTTTCTTCCAGCCAACGAATAACCACGCTTTGCTCTTCCTTGTTGGTTTCACCCAAAAGGAATTTGGCAAGGAATGCATCACTAATATGTAGGTTATCGTTTTTCATGCACAATTAATTTCTCTTAATAGGGTATCGCTTTTATTTGGTGTATTGTTCTTTATAAGTATGACAATTGTAATTGTGTTTAACCCTATTCTCCGTTAAAAAAATGACTGAAGAACAGAACCAGCAACGGGAGATAGTCTGCCAATTCCTTTCGCAAAAATTGCAGGGCTTTTCCCATTTGATTTTCTACGGTTTTAACAGATATCCCTAATTTATCCGCTATTTCTTTGTATTTGAGCTGCTCATATCTGCTTAGAATAAATATTTTCCTTCGTTGTTCAGGCAACAGATCAATACTGCTTCTGATTTTAAGCTCCAATTCGGAAGCATTCATCGGATCATTTTCCAGACGTTCGGAATATTCGATTTCTTGTCGGTTATGTTCTTTGTATTTTTCCCGGATATTGATGTGTTTAATCAGATTTAGACTTGAGTTTCGAACGGCACGGTATAAATAGGATTCCATTGAACTTTCAATGCGAATATCGTGTCGGTGAATCCATAGTTTGAAAAACACTTCCTGAACAACTTCTTCAGATCCTTCTTCTTCTTTCAGAAAATTATAGGCATAAGAACACAAACGACTGTAATGGGCGTTAAACAAAGTTTCGAAATCTGTTCTGTTAATGCATTCCGATTGTATTGTTTTTTCAGTAGTCAATGTTAAGCTAGTTAAGAGCAACAAAGGTAAATGTTTTTTTTATGATGTAAATTAATTAAGTGTCTGAGATATAAATAGAATGCCACGCAAGGAACGTTTTTTGCGCTTCTTGCGTGGTGTTTATTTGTTTTGGTCTGTTTTATTTAGCCTTAGAAGTAAAGTATATACTGCAAAGTAGGCAATAATGACAGTTGTTTACCATCTTCTATTTTATGAGTTGCTTCATTATATCTTTCCAATATTTTGGCCTTATTATTACTTGCATTTTTAATATCTATTTTAAATTCATGTTGTGTTTTTTTACGATTCACCTTGTATGAGAATGAGGCATTCAGAATAAAAAGATCATCTCCTTGTTTGCTGAATTCACTATTGGCAAGATATACGGTTTCTCCGGCTTCCTGACTTTTCGCTAAATCTACCGGTGTATAATATTGTCCTCCTCTGAATGTTATTTTTCCATTTAAACCAATTCTGTTTTGATCATTTCGTCCAACCTTATACTCTTTCCCAATAAGAAGATTGGCAGCATAATTTCCATTGTATCTTGAATTTCGCTCAATACCATCCAAGGCTGTAAATTTTGATTCGTATAAAGATCCTGTAAGCAAATAGTAAAAATCGTTATGGAAGAATCGTTCCAGACTCAACTCCAAACCGTAGTTTTTACCAGTTCCTTTGTTCACAAAATCAAAATCGGCCAAACCCTCTTTTATATCCTGAAGTACTATTTTACTGTTTGGGTCGTTTTCAACAGCTACATCATATAAATCCTGATAATAGACCTCTGCTTTTAAATGCAGGTTACGGTTCAGCTGATTGTTATAGCCAAGTACATAGTGTATGGCTTTGCTCATTTTTAAATTTTTGTTTGGCGTGTAGGTATTATTTTCATTATCATGTAATTGAACGAAATAGGTGGACAGGCTCTCTGTTTTGCTATGCATACCAAAGCCAAAGGAAAATGATTGGTTGGATAAAAACTGATACTTCAATCCAACTCTTGGTTCAATGGTGTAATCATTATTCAGTTTAAAATAACTTGCATGCACCCCGCTTACTACAGTGAAGTCTGATGTAATTCTGTATTTCCAGTTTACAAATGATTGGAATAAATGAGACTTGCCTTCGGAATTTACATCTGTTGTAAATGCTCCGGTATTTTTAAAGTCGTTAACACTCTTGATGTCAAAACCCAAACGGGTGTATTCAATTCCTGCCTTTACACTGTTTTTAGCATTTAGTTTTGTGTTGAATGTGCTGACATATTTAAAGTAATTGTGTTGATATTTTTCATTTAAGGCAACAAACATAGTATTGTCATCACCTAAGATTCTTGATTCATTTTGAGTATTGGTTGCTGAGTAGGCCATAGTGTTTTTCAGGTACGATTTTTTACCAATGGGCAAAAGGTTTGATATTCCAATTACAGTAAGATCTGAATTAACAATGTATTCCCCAAGAGTAATAGTTTCCTCATCATTCTCTTCCTTAGCCAGGATGTTGCTTTTTCCCAAAAGACCAAATAGAGTGAATTTACCTGCTTTTTGGGTAGGGAGTACAATTTTAAACGATCCATCCTGATATTTGGGAACACCGTCGAAATCTACCAATCCGATATTATCCAACAGTTCAAGTGAAGAATAGCGATAGTTGGCTAAATAAGCCCCAGAGTAATTCTTTTTTAGAGGGCCCTCAACAGTAAAATCGATGCCATAAGTGCTAAATCCAAAGGTATTTTCGTGTTTGGAATTATTACCCGAGCGCAAATTAATATCGAATATTCCCGAATAGGCATTCCCGTATTCTGCTGTGAAAGCACCCGTGAAGAAATCGGAATTGCTCAGCATGCTGCTGTTTAGAGCATTAATTGCACCTCCGGTTGATCCTTCGTCGGCAAAATGATTTGGATTTGGTATTTCTATTCCTTCCATTCGCCATTGAATGCCCTTGGGAGAGTTGCCTCGTACAATAATTTCATTTGAGCCCTCGCCGTCGCCCGAAACACCGGCATAACCAGATACCATACGGGCAGGGTCGTTCAAAGATCCCGAATACCTGCTGGTTTCTTCAACGGTGAAAGCCTGACCACTAACGGTAGCCATTTTATTCAAAGTTTCGTGTCTGGCTGTTTTAGGATGAACCGTTACTTCTTCGATATGTGTAAGCGATTCTATTAACTCAATTTTCAGAACAACTTCTTTAGCTGAACCTATTTCAATATTTGCGATGGTTTTTGCTTCGTAGCCTAAACAGCTAATGTGTATGGAAATTCGGCCAATGGAGACTTGCTTTAAAATGAAATTGCCATCCATGTCACTCGCCGCTCCCTCAAACGGATCGGAATTCAGAATCACAATATTGGCTCCAACAAGTCCTTGTTTGGTTTCATGATCGATGATGGTTCCCCGAATGGTTTGGGAGTACAGTTTACTATTTGATTGTGCTTTGGATTCCTGATTACATGCAAGAATCAACAGTAACACTAACAGGTAATTTCTTATTTTCATGATTTTTATTTCGCATTATTATTCTTAAAATCATCAGGAAGACAATTGAAGAAAGAAATACCCCTACTGTGAAACGGAAAAAATGATTTTAATGCGAAAAGTTTTTTTGATATCCTTCTCAGGTGTTTTTAATGACACCTTTCTTTTTTTATTGGTAATGTAGCCACGGTTCAATAGAATAAGATAAAGTAGTCTTTTTATGTTATAAAGTAGATTTAAATTTTTCGATATAAATGTTTTGTTAGCTAGTTTCTGTTTTGTAGATTCGGGAATTGAAACAGGTAAATGAGCTGTTTCAGATAAATACGAAACGAAAATTACAATTTTATGAATTTAAAATTTTACCAGCAAAAAGGATTTAAAGCAACACTTTGTGCTGCCATTATTCTTATTGCAATACCTATTGTAACCGATTTGTACAAAGAGTATTTTGTATCAGAAACCGGGCATTTTAAAATAATGGGTGGCTTAAGTATTATTCTGGCCATTGGCTTGCTTGCAAAATGGAAATTTGTTCGGCACATTGCAGGAATTCTAACAGGATTTATTTTGTTTGCCACAATATTCATGGCTTTTGCAATGGGCCTGAATTACGCTATGGCATATACAGTATTATTCATCACACTGATTGTACTTTTGGTTTTGCTGAACTCAAAATCGGTTACTGTTTATATGAATTCAAAGTAAGTTTTATCTAAGAAATAGTATCTGTCAAAAAGAAAAATCTTAAACCAATATGAATAAAACAAAACAAAATTTTCAGCAGTACCAACGCAGCAGTACCCTTATTCATGCTGCCTTATTAATTGGTCAGGTGTTTTTCGCATCCTTTGCCGTTTTTATCAATCAAACACAAGGAGCAGTTGTGGCCGGCGATGAAGTGCTGCGCACTATGTTCATGATTATGATACCCTTGTTTTTTCTTGTGACCTATAGTGTTGGCAACTTAGTTTCAAACAAAAAATTAAAGCTGGCAAAAGAGGAGACTGAATTAAAAACTAAAATGGAATCTTATCGGGCAATCAGCATCATCAAATATGCAATGCTCGAAGGAACGGCTTTCTTCGCCATTATTACCTATTTACTCACCGGCGAATTGCTTTTGCTGGGTTTTGCTGTTATAATTATGCTGCTGTTCGCAACTTATTACCCAACTAAAGAGAAATTGATACGGGAATTGGAATTGAATCGGGAAGAGCAGGCTATTTTAGAAGATCCTGAAGCAGTTGTTGCTGAGGTGGCAAAGCGTTGATCTACGATGATGAAACTCCAGATAAAACCGCTTTACAGATGTATGTAAAGCGGTTTTATTTTTTTTTCGAAAAAAAATAAAATTATTTGTAACTATTCAGAATTTCGGGTACTAAATTGATAAGAAAGCTTTATAAATAATAGTTGGCTTGTGGAAGTTTAGATGATTAGTCAAACCGAAAAGTTTTCTCTTCAGTTTTTTTATTGCAAATTAAAATGAAAGTATAAAATGAAGAATAAAGGATTGCGTTACTACTTGAATGCCTCTTTTGGAGTTGGGAATATTGGTTTTTTATTATGCAGACGGTTTTATGATCGGTTGACGGATTTTGAATTGGGTATTGGTGAAGGGATTTTGTTTGTGTTTATTCTTACCGGAGCGGCTTATTTAATATATTGTGCTATCAACAAGCAACATCCTTTGCAGGAAAAATCTCTTGAATGTCAAAAAAATGATTGATAAAGTGAACAAAGAAGAACAATTTAATAAAATTTTAGCAGAAAACAGCGACCGGATTCGGCGTATTTGTAATTATTACAATTCTAATTCCGAAAATCAGAAAGACATGTATCAGGAAGTACTTGTAAACATTTGGAAAAGTCTGGACAATTTCCGGGGCGATTCAATGGTAAGTACATGGGTTTATCGGGTTGCCGTGAATACTTCTCTTAGTTTTACAGGCAAAAATTTCCGACAGATGAAATTGATAGTTAGCAGTGATTCACAAAATCTGAATTCCATCATTGATGACGAAAGTTTGCTTGAAAAACACAGGGAGGAAGCAATGCTTAATCAGCTTCAAAATGAGCTAAATCAATTGTCTGTGATCGACAAGGCCTTAATTTCGCTGATGCTTGAAGGGTTATCGATGAAAGAAATTGCCGATGTAATTGGGATAAAAGAATCTAATGTGAAGGTGAAAATTCATAGAATTAAAGAGCAGTTAAAATCTAAATTATCAGGAGGCAGACATGAGTAATAGTAAGATTTCAAAGGATACAAACGATATGGGATCGTTTATCGGTAAATTAAAAAGGGAAGATAATAATCTTCAAAAACTCTATAAGATTTTAAAAATAACATACATCGTCCTTCTGATTATTTACATTCCTATATTCTATTTCGAAATAGAAAAGGGAGGACTTGTGCCAATTCTTAAAGTAGTATTTATTGTGTCTGGATTTTCCATATTTTTGTTTTGTATGGCCTATGCACAAAAGAAAATGAAAAAAATATCTTATGCCGAACCAACTTTGATGTTATTGAAGAAAACAGAAAAACGATACAGAATATTCCATCCAATAGATTTGGCTAGTATTCCTGCATTTCTTTTCTTAGCTGTAGGTTTAGGTCTTAACGAAAAAATATTTTTAACAATTAAGCAGTTCTTTAATTCAGATCTAAATTGGAGAGTTTATTTGGTTGAAGCATGGCAGTTTCTGTTTAGTGGAGAGCATTGGTATAAAATGTTTGCTAAAACAGTAAATGAATTTCCAATGATAATTGTATTTATGGCAACAGGATTGTTTATATATATTCTTGTAATATTGTTGGTGTTAGGGTATATCCTCTGGATATTAAAGTATAAACCTATTCGTGACAATGCTCTTGAGCTAATAAAAGAAATAGAAAACTAACAGCACGTATTGAATAGCACCAAACCATCTTATATGTTCTTGTAAGATGGTTTTCCGTTTTTTTTATTATTGTCGGATAAGTTTCATTTTCCCAAAAACATTCGATACGACCAAAAGGGGGCCGTTTTCCGATTCAAGAGTAAATTCGCTGGTAAACAAATTACTCTGATACCGCAGTAGATTGCAATTTTTCAGGTACTCAGCGTTATGATATAATTTTACAAATTGATGGGAATCTTTGCGTCCGGTCTTGTCTCCGGAAATGTATTTCATCGTTATTGAATGATCCGAATCCGACCAGGAAAAAGAACAGACATCATTTGTTTCTGTATTTCGCCAATCACCAGTCATTATAATGTTCATCATTTCTGTTGAGTTCATAGCTGTTTGTTTTAAGATTTTGGGTTACTAAAAGTTACGAAATCTTCAGGGATTTATATCAAAACATTTTTTAGCACGAATGAGGAAAGTTGAATAGTGCAAAAAAAAATTAGACGCGATTTATAATCGCGTCTAATTTGGTATTAAACCTCTTCAGGTTGCCAACTTTCCAATTTTATTAAATCGGGAAAGGCTTTGGGTTTATAAATTGATTTTCCTTCAAAAACCCGCAAACATTCCTGAATTCCCTCGCTAATACTTGGGTGTGGATGAACGTTTTGCCGAATGTCTTTCAAAGTTCCTTTTTGTGTAATCTGGTATGCAATGGATGTGATTAGGGTAGAAGCCTGTGGCCCTGCAGCACGCATACCCAATATTCGATCCTTACCATCATCACTTACAATAATTTTCACAAATCCATCGGTAGCACGCATGGCAATAGCACGGTTTACCAATGAGTTTGAATAGGTTGCAACTTTGTATGGAATACCACATTTTTGGCAGGCCTTCTCATTCAAACCAACAGCCGCAACTTCAGGTTTAAAGAACATTAAGGTCGACATATTTGAGTAGTCCAATGGATATTCTGAGTTGCCATACAAAGCCTCAACAATATATCTGCCTTGCAGTTCAGCAACCGAATACAATTGTGCATGCCCCGATACATCACCTGCAGCAAAAATGTTGCACGATTGAAAATTGTCTGTGGCACAAACTTCATTAATATCAAGATAACCACGATTTGTAGTGTTGATTCCAACATTTTCCAGTCCAATATTATCCAGATTCGGCATTCTTCCAATAGCTACAATAGCCACATCTACCTCTATTACTGTTGAATGTCCATCTTGATAATCCAGTACAACTTCTAAAAAATCCGGACGTTTTCGAATTGTTCTTAAGTTTGCCGTGTGATGTATAATTACACCGTTGCTTTCTAAATTTTTCCCAACAAAATTACTCAAATCATCATCTTCATAAGGAATTACCTTATGCTGTCGGTCCAATAAGTGAACTTCTGTCTGGTTGTAATTGGAAAAAATAGTGGCGTATTCACAACCAATAATTCCCGAGCCAATAATAATCATTCGTTCCGGAAATTCTTTTAAATCCATTATGCCTTCCGAGTCAATAATTCGCTCATTATCAATCTCAACATCTGGCATAGGTCTGGGCCGGGAACCTGTCGCAATAATAAAATTATCACCTTTAATCTGTTCTATTTTGTTATTGGAAATTACCTCAACAGTATGCGAATCTATAAATTTTCCCCAGCCGTATTTTAAGGTAATATTTCCGTAAGTCTCCGAAGGTTCCGAGTAAGTCTCAATTTGCGACAGCATTTGTAGCTGTTTTTGCTTCGCAGCCTGTATAATGGTTTGCTGAACCTTTTTGTAGTCAACATTTAAACCCGATGCACGATAACCTCTCATTACCGACGACGCTATTGAAAAATCTCTCGATAATTCCCACATTGCCTTTGAAGTTAAAGCACCATTCATAATACCGGCACCTCCTAAATGACTTGCCTCGATGATACAAACCGATTTTTTAAAATCGATGGCACGCATTGCTGCCGAGAAACCTGCCGGTCCACTTCCCAAGACAACAAGGTCGTATTTTTCTATATCCATAAAAACTATTGTTTATTGTTCCAATTGGCTGAATTACAAGCATGTTATGCTTAGGTAAAATGTATTTGTAACAGGAAGAATTACAGCCATTTTTGCGCTTCCCGCGAAATCAAGTAGAAAGATATAAATAAAAGTGCAAACCCATAAGCTTTTATATGTTTTGCGGATAAAAAAGTCTTTTTCTGATGTTTGGGTGTGTCCCTTTGGGTCGGGCTATTCGCTAAATCTTTTTTTCGTTCCTCAAAAAAGGATACCGCTGCTATCCCTCACACAATCCTGTTTGTTTAGAGCCGTAAGTAACAAGAATTCATGTGTAAAGGAATGAATTTTTAACGTAAAAAGTATTCAAATAACATGTAACAATCCTTTAATTTTTAAAGAGTTGTTAGTAATTCAATTCTCCATTTTTCAACTTCTGATAAGTATGTTTATACAAAATTTTGTGCAGTAAAAGTCCTTCCTGTAAGTTCTCGTCACTCATCTCGTTTTCATACTCAATAAAATTTGCTGTTTCAAGTAAGTATACATCATCTCTAAGGTTTTGGTATTCCTGTTCAATTAAATGTATGTCAGCAAATATAAGATAGGGCAGGCGACTTAATACTGCCTTTCTTTGATCGTTATATTCATCCAAATCCTTGGCTTTGCTATCCGCAAAATAGAATTCCTGTAGACTATCAACAAACGAATCATCACAACTTTTCATCAGAATAACACGATCTTTTCTTAATCGGAAAAGTTCCGCCGGATCTTCTTCAGGAGCTAAATTTTCTTCTTTTTCAATTCCTCTGGTAATAAACAGATAGGAGAGATGAGCCAGGCCGATGTTTTGTTCTTCATCATCAATCAAATCAAAATGGAGCATCATGATAATTGCCTTTCCCAATTGAGAAATGGCAGTATCATCCCAAAGTAAGAAAGGATCTTTTTTAAGAATCAAATAAATGGCATTCAAGTCTTTATTACAAGCCCTTATTTTTCCGTTTTGCCCTTTCTCAATAGCTTGTAATATTAGCTTGCGAAGCTGTTCTTCTGAAGATGTCATGTTATGGGATATTTATTTTTTAGAGGATATAAAGGTAGTAATTATCCTTTTATCTATGGGGGATGAATATTTATTCTACAAAAAAAAGAAGCCCAAGCGGACTTCTTTTATATGAGGAACAATGAAATGCCAATTATACAATTTCTATGTTTTTGTGATCTGTTATTTTCTCACAATAGTGGCATTTTAGGGTAATAGGAGAGTTATTTATCACCTTAAAGCGAGTGGTTACAGCTTCTACATTTGTAATGCATTTTGGATTCATACATTTAGCAATACCAATAACTTTTTCAGGCGATTCTACAATTTTCTTTTCTGCAACTTTGTAATCACGAATGATATTTAGTTTTGCATGCGGAGCAATTAATGAAATTTTATTGATTTCTTCATCTTCAAAAAATTTGTCGGAAATTTTGATGATAGCTTTCTTTCCCAATAGTTTACTTTCCAAATTGTTTCCAAAAGTCACTGAATTTTTACTTTTGTCCAATCCTAAAATTGTAATTACCTGAAAAAGATATTCAGCAGGAATATGATCGATAACAGTTCCGTTTTCAATAGCGCTTACTTGCAATTCTTTTTTTGTGTTCATATGATGATGTGCTTTTATTCGTGAGTATGAATTTATAGATTAAGAGCTTTTGCTATGATAGCTTGTCGGGCATAAACACCGTTTAAAGCTTGTTCAAAATAGTAGGCTTTTGGATTGGTGTCAACATCCACAGCTATTTCATTTACTCTTGGAAGCGGGTGAAGAATTCTCATGTTATCCTTCGTGTTGCTAAGCATATCATTCTTAAGGATGTACACATTTTTTACTTTTTCATATTCCAAAGGATCCGCAAAACGTTCTTTTTGAACACGGGTCATATACAAAATATCAGCATCGTTAATAATATCATTAAATTCGGTGTGTTCGAAATATTTGATATTATTTTTTTCCATGAAAATTTTGTACCCGCGGGGAATTTCCAATTCGGGAGGAGCAATAAAATGGAAGGTAGGATTGAAGTGAGAAAGTGCCATCAACAGAGAATGAACAGTACGACCGTATTTAAGGTCACCAACCATAAAAATATTCAGGTTTTCAAGTGTTCCCTGTGTTTTCATGATGGAATAAAGATCGAGCATGGTTTGAGATGGATGCTGGTTGGCACCATCTCCGGCATTAATTACCGGAACATCAGACACTTCAGATGCGTAGCGGGCCGAACCTTCAATCGGATGACGCATAACAATCAGGTCGCAATAGTTACTCACCATTTTAGTGGTATCCTTTAAAGTTTCCCCTTTAGTAACGCTTGATGACGAAGAATCGGTGAATCCAACAATTCTTCCACCCATGCGACTAATTGCAGTTTCGAAGCTTAAGCGAGTGCGGGTTGATGGCTCAAAAAACAATGAAGCAACAACTTTCCCCTCTAATAAGCTGCAGTTAGGATTTTTTTCGAACTCAGCAGCTCTTGCTAATACTTCCAGGATTTCTTCTTTTGTGTAGTCGTCGATCGATACTAAACTTTTGTTATCCATTGATTAAAAATTAAGTGTGTTTATAATATGATTGTTTTTTTTGCACAAAAAAAAACCAACAATTACTAAATTTGATAGTAATGTTGGGTTTTTTGATAAATATTCTTGAAAAGGATTATCCAAATAGCCAAATCGGGAATTAATCCTCAAATCGTGTTTGCTTCGAAATAAATAATGGAAAATGTGTAAGAAGGAGTAAAGGTCTTTACTTCTTTTGGTATTATTTGCAGTTCCAGATTGAATTAGTTGTATCTCCATTCTAGATTACAAATATAGGCATAAATAATTCTGAAAATCAAATCAGAAATCGATTAATTATTAACATTTTTTTTGAGCGAAAAATAAGCAGGGAAATGTGTATGCATATAATGTTGATATCGAATTAACTAAATGGTTTTGACGAATTCTGTTTTAACGCTATCGATTTTTGAGAATTTTTCAAGGATTCTATCTGCTTCACTTTGTCGCATACTTAAAGTGATTTGGCAGGTTAGGTTGAAATCTTGCCCCAACTGTTCCGGTTGATCATCTTTAATGATTTTCATTACATCATTCATAACCAGATAATCGAAATTAATATTGTAAATGTCATTTACAGTCTTTTCAATAATTTCGGTATTGGCAATTGCATCGGTGGCTGCTGTTTTGTATGCATGTATTAACCCACTTACGCCTAGTTTAGTTCCACCAAAGTAACGAATAACTACGATAAGTATGTTGGTAATATCATTCGAGAGTATTTGTCCCAAAATGGGTTTCCCTGCTGTAGATGAAGGTTCGCCATCATCATTCGCCCTGTATTCAGATTTATCAGCTCCAAGCATATATGCATAGCAATGATGCCGGGCATTGTAGTATTCTTTTTTTAGATTGGCTATATACTCTTTAATCTCCTCTTCGTTGGTTACAGGGTAAGCATATGCAATGAATTTACTTCCTTTTTCTTTGTATAGCCCTTCGGATGCCAGATTGATTGTTTTGTAAGTATCGCCACTCATTTTTTATTCAAAAATACTTGTTAAATTAATTTGTCAGGATAAAAATAGCAATAAATGCCAGCAGTATTCCCAATATATTAACTTTGTTCAGTTTTTCTCCGAAAATGCTCAAGCCAATAAATACAGAACAAGCTACAATTCCAATATTTACAATACTGAAAACCACTGAGCTGTCGAATCCTGAATTGTTTAGTGACGCAATCAGGAAATAAAGAGAGCCAAAATTCACAAGCCCTAAAATACTTCCACCAATCAAAACTTTTAGCTGAAACAAGTCACGTAATTTATCTTTTCGAATAAGCAAAGTAATCAATCCTGCAATGCCTGCAATTGCAAAAAGCAGTGTCGAAAACTCTTCTGTTCCTCCGGAATTTAAGTATTCCTGTTGTGCATATTTAACCAATGAATCAACAGTTCCTGCTCCAAAAAAAAGAAGTATTGGCAACCAAATATACCTGCGGTTTATCTTATCTCCTTGTTCTTTATAAATGCTGAATAATACTGCACTAACTGCAATTATCATCCCAAAAATCTTTTTACCTGTTATGACTTCCTGATAGTACATGATGGAAAAAAGTAAGGGGAGAACAAAGGACATTTTACTAGCTAAAGTAGTTGCCGATATGCCTGCTTTTTGTGTAGATCGGCCTATGATAAAGAATACAATGATAAAAAGAATACCAATTAATATGGATATGCTGAACCAGTCTTGTTGAATAATGTTACTGAAACTGAACGTGGTATTTGTCAGGAAATAACCACATAAAGAGGCCGTTATATAGTTTATGACAATAGCGGTAAGAATATCAATTTTGAATTTTTCCAGATATTTAAAGGTGATAAATATTCCTGTGGAAGTAAGAATTGCAAATAATAGATTGAGCATAGACTTAATTTTTGCGCAAAGTAATGAAAAATATCTTGTCTAAAATTAGAAAAGCAGATTCAAAATGAATCTGCTTTTAGGGTAGTAATATAATAATTAGTAATAAAATTACATTTTTAATTTCTTGTCAATTTCGTCAATTTGAGTTTTGAAACCTCTGTCAGTATCAATCAAATTGTTTACTGTTTTGCAGGCATGTAACACTGTAGCATGATCTTTTTTCCCAATTTGCGATCCGATGGAAGCTAAAGAAGCTTTTGTTAGTGTTTTCGAGAAATACATTGCTATTTGTCGAGCCTGTACAATTTCTCTTTTTCTTGTTTTTACCTGCAATACATCAATTGGCAATGAAAAATGATCACATACTACTTTTTGAATGTAATCAATAGAAAGCTCTCGCTTGGTGTTTTTCACCAGCCTGTCGATAATGGTAACAGCTAGTTCAAGATTAAGCTCTTTTTTATTTAAGGTAGACTGAGCTAATAATGAAATTAATGCTCCTTCCAGTTCTCTAACATTATTGGTTACATGACTTGCGATGTATTCAATCACTTCGTTATCAAGTACAATACCATCTTTATATGCTTTCTGATGCAAAATTCGAACTCTGGTTTCGTAATCAGGATTCTGAAGATCTGCCGAAAGTCCCCATTTAAATCTGGAAAGCAAACGATTCTCCATTCCCTTCAACTCAATAGGAGCTTTATCAGAAGTAAGAATTAACTGCTTGCCCGATTGATGAAGGTGATTAAATATATGGAAAAATGTATTTTGAGTTTTTTCTTTCCCTGCTAATTCCTGAATATCATCAATAATTAAAACATCAATCATTTGATAAAAATGAAGAAAGTCATTCTTATTATTATTTCTGATTGCTTCAGTAAATTGTGTCTGGAATTTGTTTGCACTTACATACAATACTGTTTTATCCTGATACAATTCTTTTGTTTTAATTCCGATTGCCTGAGCAAGGTGGGTTTTTCCTAAACCGGAATCACCATACAATACCAATGGATTAAAAGCTGTACCTCCCGGATTTTCAGAAACAGCCACACCTGCTGATCTTGCCAGTCTATTGCAATCTCCTTCAATAAAATTTGCAAATGAATAGTCCGGATTTAATTGCGAGTCGATATGTAATTTTTTAATTCCAGGAATAACAAACGGATTTCGAATGGTTAGTTCTTCCTTATCAGAAGGCATGCTAACCGGACGATTTTTTGTGCTTGAGCCATTATTCCCGGGAACTACAACAGAAAAAGGTTTAGAATTTGCAATGTGATTATTTTCCATCACAACATTGTATTCCAATTTAGCACTGTTGCCAATTTCTTTTCGCAGTGTTTTTCTTAGAATATCAATGTATTGCTCCTCCAAATACTCGTAGAAAAAATGGCTTGGTACTTGCAATGTCAGGATTTGGTTCTCTAAGTTCAATGGTACGATTGGTTCGAACCATGTTTTGTAACTTATCGGGGGCACATTGTCCTTTATTACAGCCAAGCAATTATTCCAAACCTGGAGGTGATGATTATTCATTTCTGTGTCAGTGTTTTAAAAATGTAGGGTGTGCTAAATTTTGCTTATGCAAGATTGTCAAAAAAAAAATGAAAAAAAAATTATTTAGCTATTGACTTTTTAAAAACATTTATTACTCTATATAAAACAAGGGATACAGAATCGTAAAAAAAAAGAAATTATTTAAGTTGCAGTTAATCAATGAATTAATATTAGGCTTTGTTTAACTTTCTGGTTGTTAGTCATTTCCGAATACGATACTTTAAGGTCTTTATTATACAATCTATAATTAATCCACTGTAAACATAACTAGCCGTGCGTTAAATAGATTATTAAACTGATCTTACAAGGTAGGGCTTCAGTTGTTTAAGATGTTTTGATTTACTATAATTTCAGCTTTTCAATATAAATCAATTCTCAGGGCTTATCTTAATTACAAAGGCATCTGGAAAATCATCACGAATTTTTTTAAGTTGTCGGATAATATCTTTATAGTTTTGTGTTTCCCCAATTGTATATTTATACCTTCCGTTAAAATAGATTTCTTCAATCTTTCTGTGTCCTTTAAATGCCGTGTCATCCAAAGGTATTTGAGAGGCAGAAGACATAATCTGAACCTTATAGTAAACGTGATTCTCTTTGTCTTTTTTCTTTTGAGATTTTTCAGAATCCATATAAACGGTTTTTCCAGTATCAAATAATGAAAAATGCATATATTTTTTAGGATTGTTTTTTACATCAATCAGTAAATTGGTCAGACCGTTTGAAGCAGCTTCCAGATTTGTATATAAAGTATCGTTATTAATTAATAAGCCCATAGAACCTTTTCCTGAATTTATTTTTTCAAGAATTTCATTGGTTTGTTTAAGGGTTGCTTTTGCATTGTTTATGGTTTGAGCAATATTTGTAGCCGATAAGGAATCACTAATATTTGAAAAATTAGATAGAATTGTAGATACGTTTTTATTGTTGTCTTTTAAATTTCCTGTTATTGAATCTACATTTGCGAAAATATTTTCAAAATGACTTTTTTGTCCTGTCATTATAGTGTCAAGTGTTCCCGACGCATTTTCAAGTTTTTTAAAGGTTTGTTCGATACTACCAAAGCTTCTTGTTAAATTATCACGCGTGTTCTCATTAAATATATATTGTATTACTGTAAGTACCGAATCAACACCAGACATTAATTTTTCGGCCTTTTTCTTCAGCGGCAACATCTGCATGCTCACCTGTTCTTTTAAATCACCTTCAATACTTCCTTTAATTGTATCGCCTGTTTGAAGCAGAGTTTTCCCTTTGCCGGGTATAATTTTAATCTCCTTTGTGCCCATGATGTCTGCACTCTCAATACGAGCAACCGAATTAGCAGGAAGTTTAAATTGATCAGAGATAGCAAATTCAACAAGAAGATGATCTGCTGATGCACTGCTAAATTTGATGGATTTAATTTGGCCTACTTTATAGCCCTTTAGTGTAACTGAGCTTGATTTTTTTAGTCCATCAACCCTTTCGTATCTTGCATAAAAAACTTGTTCGCTGGAGAATACATTAAATCCTTTCAGAAAGTTTACACCCCAAATTAAAATTACAATGGCTCCAATAACAACAAGTCCTATTTTTGCGTCTTTTGAAAATTTCATAATTCGGTATTTTAATTTCAGATTGAGTGGTTGTGGATAATTTTAATGGCAAAACTACTTATGTTTTTTGAAGTTTTTTCGCTTTTGACAGGGAAATACGTTCTCCATTGTAAAATACAACCACAAAACAGTCATTAACTACTTTTCTAATTTCCTTTTGGAGGATAACAATCTCTTTGTATTTGTCAGTGGACCCAACGGTATATTTATAAACTCCATCGCTCATACGTTCTTTAATATTTTCAAGATTATTGAAAGCAGCAGAGTTTAACGGTATTTGTTTTGTTGACGATTTTACCTGAACACAATATTCGAGTGGTGAATTTGTTTCCGGTTCATTAATTGCAGACGTTGCTATAGTTGTATCAATACGAACTAATTCTTCTTTCCTTTCCAAAACTACGCTCGATTCTTCAACTTTAGTTTTGTAATCGCGAAAAGCCCTGAAAATTGCACTGGCAAGATAATCCTGATTTTCAGAATGCTTCAGGTAATTGGCTTCGGTAGGATTCGAGACAAAACCAACTTCCACCAGTATTGATGGCATACTAACTTGCTTCAGAACCCAGAATCCGGCTTCACGAACACCTCTCGAGTGACGACCGACTCTTGTTTTAAATTGAAATTCGGTGAATTCTGCCAAATTAATACTGTTTTCCCTATTCATACCTTGTAATAGATTAAAGATGATATAGGAGGCAGGATTTTTTGGATCGAATCCTTCATATTTTGTACTGTAATCATCTTCGTAGAGCATAACAGAATTTTCTTTCATCGCAACCGCTAAATTTTCTTTGGTTTTATGCAATCCTAAAGTATAGGTTTCAGTTCCGCTAATAGAAGGATTATCATTTGCATTTGCATGAATAGATATGAATAAATCAGCTTTGTTTTGGTTCGCAATTTCCGATCTTCTATCTAATGGAATAAAAACATCAGTTTTCCGGGTATAAATTACATTAACATTAGGAAAGTATTTTTCTATATAAGTGCCTAATTTAAGTGCAATACTTAGAACAACGTCCTTTTCGTTAATGATTTTGCTTACTGCACCAGGGTCTTTTCCCCCATGACCAGCATCAATTACTACAGTATTGATCTTGGAATGACTGCTTTGCGACATTCCAGCAAGAGGTTGTAGAACAATGGCACATAGCAGTAATAAAACGACTGATGATCTTGTAATTAGACCACGATATATATATTCTGGAATAATGTTCATTAGAAAAATCTTCATAAAAGAACTTAAAAAATGTTTTTGAAGTTCGTTTCGATTAGGGAATATAGCACTTTTATTTGTATTTTTGGCGTCCTAAGAAGGCGTGACTGTTAAATTTGGTCAATCTGACTTGGCGCCGTTTAATTCGATTATTTTACAAAAATAACAGATAAAAATTGCAATTGAAATTACTACAAAGAGTTTTTATTATTTTCATTGGAATAGTATTTCCATTGAGTAGCTTCGGGTTTATTAATCTGACTAATGATTATGGTAATTATCAGCCGGTTACAGAATGGAATACTGTGGCTATCTCAAATTTATTGGAATATAAAATATCAGAAAAAGATACATTGTTAAAAGTTTCGTCGGATACGTTAGTGTCTGATTCTGTTAAAAAGGAGAAAAAAGCTTTTTTTGAGGCAACTATTGAATACAATTCCGATGATACAATTGTTTTTTCTCTTACCGGACAGAAGGTGTTTTTAACTAAGAATGCTTTTGTAAAATATGGTGAGATTGAGTTAAGGGCATACTACATCGAGCTTGATTTGGAAAAGAAAGAAGCTTTTGCTTACGGGATAAAAGATTCAACCGGAACATTTATCGATACTCCTGAATTTAAAGATGGTGCTGAAGAATTTACATGTAAGGAGCTTAAATACAATTTTGACACAGGCAAGGGTTTGGTAAATGAAATTATTACCGAGCAGGAAGGTGGATTCGTACATTCTGAAATTACCAAGCGTATTGATGACAAAACTTTTTATCTTAGAAATGGAAAATATACGACCTGTGATCATCCTCATCCGCATTTTTATGTGAAAATGACAAAAGCTAAGATGATAAAGGACGATAAAATTGTTTCAGGTCCTCTTTATCTGGTGTTGGAAGATGTGCCTTTGCCTATCGGTTTGCCTTTTGCGATGTTTCCTTTTAGTTCTTCCTATTCATCAGGAATTATTGTTCCTAGTTATGGAGAAGAGCAGCGAAGAGGATTCAATCTTCGCGGAGGAGGTTATTATTGGGCGATTAATGAATATCTGGATTTGGCAGTGACTGGTGATATTTTTGCCAACGGATCGTGGGGTGGATATATGGAATCGAGTTATAAAAAGAGATACCGGTTCAATGGCCGGGTTGCTACAGAATATCATTCCAATACCTATGGTGATAAGGGGTTGGCCGATTTTTCGGAGTCGACCGATTTCGCGATTCGTTGGAATCATACTCAAGATGCGAAGGCCAATCCGTATCGAACTTTTTCTGCTTCGGTTAACTTTTCTACCAGTAATAATGATAGAAACAACTCACAATCGATACAGAAGATTACAAATAATCAGAAGCAATCAAGTATTTCCTACAGTAAAAAATGGGCAGACAGTCCGTTTAGTTTGAATGCCAGTTTTCGTCACTCACAAAATAGCAGAGATACTTCAATTTCACTTACCTTGCCTAGTATGTCATTAAATATGACCCAAATTTACCCGTTCCGTACAAAAGGGAAAAGTACCAATTTGAAATGGTATGATAAGGTGGGAGTGAGTTATTCTTCAAAATTGGAAAATAGAATCAATACGAAGGAAAAAGAACTGATGAGTTCTTCATTGGTTAAAGATTGGCAAAATGGATATCAACACAGTATTCCAATTAGTACGAACTTTAAATTAACGAAAGATCTTACACTTTCGCCAACCTTAAATTATCAAGGTGTTTTGTATTCCAAATCGGTAAAGAAAAGCTGGGATGCCACCTTAAAGGATGGAGAAGGTGGTGTTCGAACGGATACGATTCAGGGTTTTAAATACGCACACAATTATTCAACCAGTGCTTCACTTTCCTTAAGTCCAAAAATTTATGGAATGTATACGTTTAAGGAAAGCTCAAAATTAGCAGCTATCAGACACGTAATGACTCCAAGTATTAGTGTGAGTTATACGCCTGAAATTGGTATTCCCAGAAGTAAATATTACAAAACTTACCGAAACGAAGCTACAGATAAAGATGTTGAATATTCAATATTTGAGGGGAGTGTGTATGGAACTCCAACAGGAGCGAAGGAATCAGGAAGTATTAGTTTTGGTTTGGATAATAACGTTGAGGCAAAAATGCGTACGGCAAATGATTCAACCGGAACAGAAGAATTTAAAAAGGTAAAAATTATTGAGAGCTTAAAATTTTCTACCTCATATAATATGTTTGCAGATTCATTGAACTGGTCGAATATCCAAATGTCGGGAAGAACCAAGCTTTTTAATCAAAAATTGGATTTAAGTGTACGCTCAACCGTCGATCCATATAAACTTAATGCTAATAATATTAGAATTAATGAGTTTGGCCCACGATTAACCAATGCCTCTATCGATTTGGGCTTTAGCTTGTCGTCAAAAGATCTGAAGGGAGATAGTGGGAAGGACAATAAAAATGATAAGTCTGCTGAACCTTGGAGAGATACCCGATATGTTGATTTTGATATTCCCTGGTCGTTCTCTATTGATTACGGTTGGACTTATTCGAAACCAACATCAAAAAGTACTGTTGGACAGAGAATGGGTGTGAATGGAAATTTTAGCTTAACACCAAAGTGGAAGGTTAGTTTTTCATCAGGATATGATTTTACAGCTAAAGAAGTAACTTCTTCTCAATTTACGATTACCCGTGACCTGCACTGTTGGCAAATGTCTTTCAATACCATACCATTTGGGGCGTATCAATCTTATAACTTCCGAATTAATGTGGAATCTTCAATTTTGGCAGATTTAAAATACGAAAAGAAACAGGCTTGGCAGGATGTGAATTTTTAACGCTAAACTTTAATAATATTATTAGACCAGTATGTTTTCATGCTGGTTTTTTTATGCCTGATTGAGAATCCAATTTTTAAGAATCTCTTTGCCATACTGTGTCATAATGGATTCAGGATGAAACTGAACGCCGCATAAATTTAATTTTTTGTGGCGAATGGCCATAATCACGTCCTGTTCGTCCCTTGCCGTAATACGAAGGCATTCTGGGAAATTATTTTTTGATAATGCCCAGGAATGATATCTGCCGGAATCGAACTTCGAAGGAATATTTTTAAACAGAAGTTCGTTGTCATCGGCAATTAGTGTAGTTTTTGGAACACCGTGAACAATTTCCTTCAGATTGATTAATTCAGCGCCAAAGTATTCGCCAATGTATTGCATACCCAGACAAACGCCAAGTATTGGTTTTGAATTGGCATATTGATCCAATATTTCACCCATTACTTTTACTTCTTTTGGTAGTCCGGGGCCGGGAGAAAAAATGAGTTTGTCACAATTTTTTATTTGTTTCCAATTTATTTGATCATTCCGCATAACAATTACCTGTTCGCAAAACTGCTCAACGATATGAACCAAATTGTAGGTAAAAGAGTCGTAATTATCTATGATTACTATTCTCATTCAGGCATTTTTATTTTAACTTTGAAGTCGCAAAATAAGCGATTTTTTTACAAACACTTAGAGTAAACAAAATGAAAAAAACTATTAATTCAGAAAAGGCTCCAAAAGCAATCGGACCATACAGCCAGGCTGTCGAAGCTAACGGAACACTTTACATTTCAGGTCAGCTTCCTGTTGATGTTACTACAGGAAAATTTGTAGAAGGCGGTGTAAAGGAGCAAACCGAGCAGGTGATGAAGAACATTGGTTATATACTTGAAGAGGCAGGTTATACCTATAAGGATGTTGTTAAATCGACTTGCTTATTGAGTGACATTTCTGGTTTTGCTGAAATGAATGCCGTTTATGGCGAATATTACAAAGAAGAATGTCCTGCCCGTGCAGCTTTTGCCGTGAAAGATCTTCCTTTAGGAGCATTGATTGAGATTGAAACCATTGCGGTGAAATAAATTCACTGGAGTGTAAAATATGAAAAGGCTGCTGATTTTTGAATTGGTGGCCTTTACTTATTCTAACGGTGTAACTATATAAGAGATAAGTTTGAATAAAGGAAGTATTGCCACACGGTATCGAGTTTTTCCAATACATTAATAAATTTTCCTAATACAGTTAATGATTTCCTCAATATCTTAAAGAATTTCCCTGATACATTTAATGATTTCCTGCATATCTTAATAAATTTCCTAAACACAGTTAAAGATTTCCTTCATACATTAATGAATTATATTATTAAATAAGTGAGTTTCTCTCGTAAATAAGTGAGATATTCTAATTGATTAACGGATAAAGCATCAGGATTGAGGACAGTATTAACCGATTATAGAAATAAAATACTGGAGGGGGGATAAAACAGGGGCGGAATAGGATAGGAAAAGAATATGGATGAATAACAGATTGAATGAATGTTTTAACAGATCGGTTCGCGTGTTGCTTGTCCCAGTATTTTTCAACCGAGGGGTATTGCTGATTTGTACAATTACAATCTGATTAAACCCTTGTTTAGTAGTTAAATATAAATACATGAAAATTATTTAAAATTCATATGAATAGTATTGATGTGTTCTAGAATAGTAGTTTTTATCTGATATCTAAAACACAAATTCTGAGATTTGCATGACTAAGGGTCAAGGGTCAAGGGTCAAGGGTCAAGGGTCAAGGGTCAAGGGTCAAGGGTCAAGGGTCAAGGGTCAAGGGTCAAGGGGGCGGAAGTCCTTAGTTGATCGATACAGATAACACAAGGAGAATAATATGGATGTTTTTAAGCCGGTTTATACGGAGCAAAACGATTGTCAGGATTGTTACAAATGCATAAGGGAATGTAAACTGAAGGCAATTAAGGTAGTTAATAATTCAGCTCAGATTCTCCACGATGATTGTATTTACTGCGGAACCTGTACCTTAATTTGCCCGGTAAATGCAAAGAAAGTTCGCAACGATGTAAATAAAGTGAAGGGTTTATTGAAGCGCAATCAAAAAGTAATTGTTTCATTGGCACCATCATTTGTTACCGAATTCCCAAATCTGTCCGACGGGCAGATTGTTGCCGCTTTAAAAACATTGGGATTTACACATGTGTCTGAAACTGCTTTGGGAGCTCAGAAGGTCTCAAAAAAAGTGTCGGAATTCATCGAAAATCAAGATAAAGGAATTTATATTTCTTCGGCATGTCCATCGGTTGTTGAGATGATCTGTAAACATTATCCAAAATATAAAAATTACATAACCCCGTTTTTATCACCACTTTTAACCCATTCCAAATACCTTAAAAACCGGTATGGAGATGATACTCATGTTGTTTTTATTGGTCCTTGTATTGCAAAAAAAGCCGAGAGTGATCAGTTTCCTGAATTGTTGGATGCGGCACTCACATTTTCGGATGTAAGGAAATGGTTCGAAGAAGAAAATATCGATCCTTATTTATTTTCGGAGGACGAAAAAGAAGAGGTTTTTGTTCCGGGAAAAGCAGGAAGAGGCGTTCTTTACCCAATTGATGGAGGAATGATTATGGGCGTGAAGAACAACACCACTGCAACCGATGCTGTTTATATGACTTTCTCCGGAATTACAAATATTCAATTGGTTTTAACTGATCTGGATAAGTACAAGAAATCGACAGTAATGTTTTTGGAACTTTTGGCCTGCGATGGCGGTTGTGTTAATGGACCGGGAACCAGTAAGTCCTATTCAACTGCGATTAAACGTTTAGAGGTAATCAATAAGCTTGGTAAAGATCAGGCTTATCAGCTGGAAACTGATTTTTCAATTGAAAGAACTTTTGATTCTATTCTGCCAATAGAGCGAAGAGAACATGCTGAGAATAGTATAAAAGAAGCACTAACCATGGTTGGGAAGTACTCCGATAAAGATGAAATTAATTGTGGCGGTTGTGGTTACAACAGCTGCAGGGAGTTTGCAGGAGCACTGCTTGAAGATCGGTCGGAGCCAAACATGTGCGTATCCTACATGCGCAAAATAGCACACGATAAATCATCAGCGCTTTTGCGTAAAATTCCTTCGGGAGTTGTAATTGTCAACGAGCAATTGAAAATTATTGAGGCGAATCTTAGTTTTTCCAGAATGATGGGAACCGAGATTGAACAATTGTACGAAACGGTTCCTGGTTTAGCAGATGCTGATTTGCATAAAATTGCTCCTTTTTACAAGTTGTTTTCATCGGCACTTTCAACGGGAGTTGATAATTTGGAGAAAGATATTCGTTTTGGCAACAAGATGTTTCACATTACACTTTTCAGTATTCACAAAAATAAAATAGTAGGAGCTATTCTTCGGGATATGTCGCAACCTTTTATTCAGAGGGAAGAAGTGATATCGAGAGCAAAATCTGTAAATCAAAAAAATCTGGAAACAGTGCAGAAAATTGCTTACTTACTTGGAGAGAATGCCTCGGAAACAGAGGAAATGCTGAACTCCATCGTCGAATTTTACAGTCTCTCACAAGATTAACTGTCATTTATGTCATCCAATTTTTACATAGAAGTAGAATGCCAGCAGAAGAACTTTAATGGTCAGTCCATTTGTGGTGATGTGTTTATGTCGCGGAAAATAAAAGAGGAGGGACGAACAATTCTTGTTTTATCAGATGGATTGGGAAGTGGTGTTAAAGCGAACGTGCTGGGTACACTTACTGCATCGATGATTCTGAACTACATGAAAGTGAACAAAGATATTCGTAAAGCGGCCGAAGTAATTATGAAAACGCTGCCGGTTTGCAGCAAACGAAAAGCAAGTTATTCCACTTTCACCATTGTTGAAATTGAATGCGATGGAGAGACCCGGATTATTCGTTATGATAATCCGGAATGTTTGATTTTGCGTGGATTGGAAAGTTTTACCCCCGATTGTGAAGAGTTAAGTCTTACGGGTGATCGCAATGAGGGAAAAGTACTGTATTCGTATCGGTTTCTGGCTCAGAAGGAAGACAGGATTGTATTCTGCTCCGATGGAGTTACAAATTCAGGAATGGGAAGTACGCGATTGCCATTTGGCTGGGGCTTGGATAATCTGGATGCGTACGTAAAAGGATTGATTCGCAGACAGCCATTTATATCTGCCCGGCAATTGGGTGTTTCGGTTGTTGACCGGGCCTGTGCTAATTATGGAAATAAACCTAAAGATGATACTTCGTGTGGAGTACTCTATTTTCGGGAACCACGAAATTTATTAATATGTACGGGACCTCCCTACGAAAAATCGAAGGATGCACAGTTGGCAAAACAAGTTGTGGAATTTGTGGGTAAGAAGGTGGTTTGCGGGGGCACAACAGCCGGGATTATCTCTCGTGAAATTCAGGCTCCAATTGAGGTTGAATTAACAATTACTGATTCGGAATTGCCGCCAATATCACATATTAATGGTATTGATTTGGTTACCGAGGGCATTTTAACTTTGGGTAAAGTATATCGCTTACTTAAAAATTACAAGCAAAATTTATCATTGCGACAAGGTCCGGCGGATCTGCTGGTTCGGGTTTTATTGGAAAGTGATAAAATTTTTATTATTAATGGAACAAAAATAAATGTTGCGCATCAGGATCCTAATTTACCAATGGAATTAGAGATACGAAGAACCGTTGTAAAGAATATTGTTGCTCTGCTGGAGGAAAAGTTTTTAAAAGAAGTAGATCTTAGTTATATTTAAAATGAAATATAACCCATATTAAACATGGGGTATTGTTGATTGAATTTCCATTTGGTGGGTAGTCTTGTTGGTGAATTGGAAGAAAGTAACAATCCTCATGAAACAGATCATAAAGACAATAACTAAATGGCCGAAAAAATCGAAATTACCATTTGCTTGGGAAGTTCTTGTTTTTCAAGAGGTAACGGAAAAGCTTTAAAAGCAATTAATACCTTTTTGGAAGAAAATAAATTGAAAGACAAGGTGTTCTTTCATGGTGAATTGTGTACAGGGAATTGTGCAAAAGGACCTATTTTAAAAATTGGAGATGAACTGCACGAGGAAGTCGATCCGGATAGTGTTGTTGAAATATTAAACGGTGTTTTCGGGCTCGTTTAATTAAGTCTTTCAATCCTAAAAAACTCATTATGCCATTAATTGTAACCAATAAGAATAAGTGTAATCTTAGTTATACGTGTATTCGGGTTTGTCCGGCCAAAGCAATTAAAATAAAAGATGATTTTGCAAACATCATTAAAAGCAGATGTATTGGTTGTGGAAATTGTGTTGCCGTTTGTGCTCAAAATGCGATAGAATATAGAAGTTCGGAAGATTTGGTTAAGCAATTGTTAGCTGATACCGAGCCTGTAGTTGCCATATGTGATCCTAGTATTTCCGGTGAGTTTGATGATATTCTGGACTTTCGGAATTTTGTTGGTATGATTAGGGCTTTGGGCTTTGATTACGTTGTTGAAGCTGCTTTTGGTGCAGATTTGGTGGCCTATCGCTACAAGGAACTGTTCAAGAATTTCCATGGGAAATATTATATCTCAACAAAATGTCCGGCTCTTGTAAATAATATCGAGTATTTCCATCCTGGTTTGGTTGATAATCTGGCACCAATTGTACCGCCGGGCATTGCCATGGCAAAAGTAGTACGAAAAAAGTATGGAAAAAATGTTAAGATTGTTTCTTTATCGCCTTGCGTTGCCAGTAAAGATGATGTGAAAGCATTTAATGGAACTGATGGAAGTGTTCATGCGGTTTTGAGTTTTGCAGAATTAAGGAAGCTGTTTACAGAGTACGGAGTTTCGGAAAACTCAGTTGAATTCTCAGAGTTTGATCCTCCATTCGCTCGTTTAGGAGGTTTATTTCCAATTAGTCATGGTCTGTTTCAGGCTGCTGATATTGATATATCGATGCTGAATGGTGGGATTATTAGTACTGAGGGAAGAAATAATTTTTTGAGGTCGATCAATGAGTTTAAAACTCAGCACGATTTATATCAGCATCTTGATTTATTTTATTGCGAAGGCTGCATTATGGGACCTGGAACTTCGCCGGGGGGAAGAAAATTTTCTCGTCGGTCGAAAGTAATTCGTTACGTGCGTAAAAGATTAAAAACTCTTGATGAGATTAAATGGCAGAAAGAAATTGATGAATACAGCGATCTTGATTTAACCCGGGGATTTAAATCGAAAGGAAGGGAGCTTCCAGTTCCTACAGAAGAAGAGATATTGGAAGTATTGGTGGAGATGGGAAAAGGAAAAATTGAGGATCAATTGGGATGCGGTTCCTGTGGCTATGAGTCTTGCAGGGAGTTTGCGATTGCAAAATGTCAGGGGCTGGCCAATTATGAGATGTGTTCTTCCTTTACAATTAAAAATATGAACAGCTATATTAAGGAGCTGGGAAATACAAATGCGCAGTTAACTAAAACAAAAGCGGCTTTAAAGGAATCGGAAAGAATTGCCAACGAAGAAAGAATTATAGCGCAGGAAGCTTCAGAAACGGTGTCGGCTATGTTGCAGAAACTTCCTTCGGGTGTTGTAATTGTCGACGAAAGGCTGAAAGTGATTGAGTCGAATAAAACTTTTGTTGATTTATTGGGTGAAGAGACCCGAATGCTAAATGAAATTATTCCCGGGTTAGTTGATGCAGATTTAACAAAATTGATCAGCTTTCATAAATTCTTTTCCACAGTAATTTTAAATGGAGAGGATATCTTAAATAAGGATGTACATTTTGGAAACAGGTTGTTTAATGTTTCGGTTTTTACCATTAAAAAGAATAAGATTGTAGGTGGTATTATTCGCGATTTATACGCTCCTGAAGTAAGGAGAGAAGAGGTTATTGGCAGAGCAAGAGCGGTTATTAAAGAGAATCTTCAAACAGTGCAGCAAATTGCCTTTTTATTGGGTGAGAGTGCTTCCAAAACGGAAAAATTACTAAGCTCGATCATTAAATCCCATGCTTCAGGGGAAGAAGGGAAAGGCGAATAATGGATGAGAAATTTCATATAGATATCGACTGTCAGCAACTCTTTCATCATGGTGAAATGATTTGCGGTGATGTGTTTCTCTCGAAGAGAATTAAAGAGGAAAACAGAACAATTGCCGTGTTGAGTGATGGCATGGGAAGTGGAGTGAAGGCCAATGTGCTGGCAACTTTAACTGCATCTATGGCGATGAATTTTACCGCAGAGCACAAAGATGTAAAAACCATTGCCGAAATTATCATGAACACGCTTCCTGTTTGCAGCGTTCGAAAAGTAAGCTATTCAACCTTTACCATAATTGATATTGAATTTGATGGAACAACGCGTATCATTGAGTTCGACAATCCCTTGTGTGTGGTAATGCGTGGCTCTGAGGTTTTTGATCCGGGATGGAGGACAATTCTGCTTGACAGTGAAGAAAATCAAGGCAAAGAACTTAGAACCTGTGAATTTACTGCCCGAAAAGAAGATCGTATTCTGTTTTGGTCCGATGGAATTATGCAGTCGGGAATGGGAAGCAGGGAATTGCCTTTTGGATGGGGACATGAAAGTGCTTTAAAATTTGTCACCAATATTGTAAAATCGACCCCTTACATATCTGCCCGTAATTTGGGCATGCAGTTAGTGAAAAAAGCTGCCAGAAACGATCAGGATGAGCTAAAGGACGATACTAGTGCCGGTGTAATTTATTATCGGGAGCCGCGTAAACTTTTAATTTGCACGGGTCCTCCTTACGAAAAGGATAAGGATGCTGAGCTGGCCATGAGAGTGTATCATTTTAAAGGGAAAAAAATTATTTGCGGAGGAACAACGGCCGAAATTTTGGGTCGCGAATTAAATTTAAAATTCGCCGCAGGAATGAAAATTACTGATCCGGAACTTCCACCGGCTTCTTATATGGAAAGCATAAATTTGGTTACCGAAGGCATTTTAACAATTGGAAAAGTTGCCCGGATTCTTGGGGATTACAATAGTGATTATGATTTGGGAGACGGGCCTGCAGATCAGATTGTGCACTATCTTTTACAGAGTGATAAAATTTCTATTATTTCCGGAACAAGAATTAATTTTGCTCATCAGGATCCCAGTTTACCAATTGAATTGGAGATCAGAAGAACAGTTGTGAAAAGAATGGTAAGTCTTCTTGAGGATAAATTTTTAAAAGATGTTACCCTAACTTTTATTTAGCTCAGGTGTATTCAGATTAGATGTAAACAGAAAGTAAGTCTAATAATTTTTGACTTGGTATTGGTTTGGCTATATAATCATCACAACCGGCGTTCAGACTCTTAATCCGGTCTTCGGACATTGCATATGCTGTTTGCGAAATTATTGGAATTTTTGGATTTTGTTTCTTGATGATTTTTGTTGCCTCAAAACCGTTCATTAGTGGCATTTGAATGTCCATTAATATTAAGTCAACCTTATTGCAGTTAAACATTTCAATAGCATCCTTCCCGTTTTTTGCCCAGAGAACTGCAGCCCCTGTTTTTCGGATTACCTCTTCCAAAAAAAGAAAATTGGATTCTACATCTTCTGCAATAAGAATGGTTTTTGAGGACCAATTACGTTCGATTAAATTCATGAGGTATAGTTTGGTGTACTAAATTGGTTTTTTACTTAATTCAAATTTATATAAAATTATTAGCATTCAAAAGAAGATGCTTTATATAGAATCCCTTTAAAAAGGTGGTTGATTAACTATTTATTTTGAATTATCAGGAAATGATATCATATTGGTTTTCATGTGATTTACTGTCGTGTTTGAAATAGATTTGTTGAAACAGCTTAGGTCATACCGATTGTTTATCGGTAATAGGTTGACATTTCTTTCTTAATTGCTATTTTTGATAATTATTGATTGAAATATACCTGCATGACCTCTAAATTTATTCGATTCGGGCTATTTATTAGCTTAACTTTTTTTTGGGTTTCCTCCAAGGCTCAAATCTCTTATGGTGGTGAACCTTTATTTAAAAAAGGAAAGTTAAAGTCGGAATTGTCAACCATTTATTTGCCTCGTTTCGAGACGGCAACAATGAGTAAGGCATATGAACAGGTTGAAGGTAAAAATTATCTGAAGCATGCACAGTATGCTTATCGATATACAACAAGCTACAATGCCTTAAATTCCGGTAAATGGCAGGTTTTAGACGATGGCAGAAGAGTCTGGCGGATATCCATTTCGTCGCCCGGAGCATATTCTTTAGGATTGATTTTTTCTAAATTTAGAATTCCGGCAGGCAGTCAGATGTTTGTTTACAATAATCAATCGAACCGGATACTTGGAGCATACAACGAAAAAAACAATAAAGAATCGGGCAGGTTTTCGGTTGAACCTTTGCAGGGAGATGAAATAACTGTAGAATATATAGAACCTTTGCATCCTGATTTTATTGCGGATTTAGAAATTGGTAGTGTACTGCATGACTATAAAAATATTTTTAATCAGCTGCAAGGAGCCTCCAGGCTAAAATCATCAGGAACCTGTAATGTAAATATTAATTGTACAGCAGGAGATGAATGGCAGGTTGAAAAGCACTCAGTCTGCCATATTTTGTATGGTGGTTACATTGCATCGGGTGCCCTGATAAATAACACCAGCTATGATGGACGGCCTTTTTTACTGACGGCCCATCATGCTGTAAATAGTCAGGAAGATGCAGATGTTGCCATTTTCGTTTTTAATTATGAGGCTGTAGATTGTGAATCCTCTGTTGGTTCAAAATCGCAATCTATCTCCGGATCAAGTTTGCTGGCTACAACAAGCGGGTTGGATTTTACACTTTTAGAACTTTCAGTAATACCACCTGCGTCGTATTCTCCTTATTATGCAGGTTGGGACAGATCAGGCCGGGTACCCATAAATACAACCTGTATCCATCATCCGCAAGGAGATGTGAAAAAAATATCTGCTGATTACGATGCACCGCTAACAGATTCTTATTCAGATACAAAATTTACATTCGATCCCAACACACATTGGTTAATTTTAGAATGGGATTTAGGAACTACAGAAGGTGGATCTTCCGGATCACCTTTGTTTGATGAAAATCATCGCTTAATTGGAGATTTAACAGGAGGAGCGGCTGATTGTGAAGATCCGGAATACGATTACTTTGCGAAGTTTTCAGAAAGTTGGGCCAATTATTCCGAAGCGAATCAGCAATTGAAATTTTGGTTGGATCCATTGAATTTAGGTGTGGAAACAATTGATGGTGTTGATCCATACAAAGGATTAAGAGCAGTTATTACAGTTTCTCAGGATAGTATCTGTTATGAATCTCAGGTTACCTTCGCGGATGTTTCATTAGGTGAACCAGATGAATTTTATTGGAATTTTGGTGATGGAGCTATTCCTCAAACTTCAATAGAAAAAGGACCTCATGTTGTGAGTTACAGTAGTCCGGGTCGTAAGCAGGTTAAATTAATTGTGAGAAGGAATGGGGTTGCTGACAGTGTAGTTCGTTCTGTTTTGGCCATGGATGTTCCTGTGACTAATTTTAATTATACGGTTGATTTGAATAAGGTTCAAATGACAAATACATCGGTTGAAGGGATGACTTACAATTGGAATTTTGGTGACGGAGCAGTTTCAGAGGAGGAAAATCCAAGTCATACTTATGCCGGAACAGGAAAATATACGATAAAACTTAGTGCTGAAAATTTGTGTGGTGTAAATTCAACATCAAAAGAAATAACGACCACCTATAATGATTTAGTAAGGATTTATCCAAATCCATCCGATGGTGCTTTTACTGTTGATTTAAGCCAGATAATTTATTTGCGGACCAATTGGACGGTATATGATACAAAAGGAGCTCAGATTCGCTCAGGAGTTGTTTCCAGCTATGAAAGTATGATTAATTTTAATCTGAATGGATTGTCTTCAGGAGTCTATATCTTAAACTTGAATATTGACGGTGTTGATTTGAAAAGAAAACTCCTGCTGACAAATTAAAAAATAGTCTCATTCTATTTTTTTAAGCAAATAGAATGAGAACTAATGTTGTTATTTTTCAATTTTTTGAAATGAAGTTACAATTCCTTTGATTAATGCAGACGAAAAACCTTGATGTTCCATCTCGTTTAATCCAACAATAGTACAGCCTTTTGGTGTAGTAACCTTGTCAATTTCCGATTCGGGATGATCATTATTAATCTGGAGCATTTCGGCAGCGCCTTTTACTGTTTGAGATACTATTTGTTTGGCGGTATTGGCATCAAAACCAATTTGAATTCCACCTTGAATCATTGCACGGATAAAACGGAACACAAAAGCAATTCCACAAGCACCTAAAATGGTGGCCGCCTCCATTAGTTCTTCATTAATAATCAGGCTTTCTCCAACACAATCGAAAACAGCTTTAATGTTTTTTGTTTCTGCCTGAGAAGCATTTTTGCTGCAAATACAGGTTGTTGATTCAGATATATTGGCTGCAATATTCGGCATAGCTCTAAAAACCGGTATTTTATGATCCAGCATTTCTGAAATTTCTTCGGTTGTCAGTCCGGTTGCAAGAGAAACAAGTACATGTTTTCCTTCAATAATTTCGCCCTTAATCTCTTTAATTATTTTTCCAACATTGTATGGCTTAACAGCAATTAAAATAATATTGGAATTTTTAACAGCTTCACAGTTATCTGATGTGACTGTTGCTCCCTCTGTTGCTAAATCTGCTATTAAATCAATATTTCTTCTTGTTGCAGTTACATGGCTCGGGCTAAAGACATCATTATTTAAAAGTCCTTTAACAATCGAACGACCTAAATTACCACAACCAATAACACAAATTTTTTGATTTTTCATATTCATTCATATTTGTCTGATAACACGATTTAAATATAAGTTAATTAAAACTATATGAAATCGGGCTTAAAATATTTGCAAGAAAATAAGGAGGTGTGTATAATTTTTATCAGTGCATAAAAGTACAATTTTTTTTGAAATCAGGAGAATAAAAAATTTCATCTGTTACTTATTTACTATAGCAGTGTATTGTTGTATTAATCTTATTATTAACAGGTGTTTGTGTGTTTATTTTTAATGCGTTAATGTCAATAACCTGTTGACCGCTATTTTCTTTTTGGATATTTGTTTTGAATTTTAAAAATAAACCATATTTTTGCTAAAACGATTTAGTAAACCGATTTAGTAAAGCCGAAAACCTTTGAAAAAGAAATCAATTAAAGATATTGCCCAGGATTTAGGAGTTTCAAAAACTACTGTCTCATTTGTTTTAAATAAAAAAGGAGATGAAAAGAACATCAGTAAAAAAACTCAAAAAGTAATATTGGATTACATTAAAGAGGTAGGCTATCAGCCGAATCAAATTGCCAAGAGTTTAAAAAATGGGACAACTAATACTATTGGTTATCTGGTTCCTGATATTTCGAATCCATTTTATGCTAAAATTGGACGAATGATTGAAGATTTGCTTTGGGAAAAAGGATATCATTTACTAATTGGCAGTACCGATGAGAAAAAAGAGAAAGAGGAGTTATTGATTAATATGTTTGTAAACAGGCAGGTTGATGGATTAATTATTGCGTCTTGTTTTATAAAAGGAGACGTTTTAAAATCTCTTTCCAGGCAAAATTTCCCAATGGTTTTTTTCGATCGGGAAGACCCTGATTTTTTAGCCAATTATATTTTGGTTGAAAACAAAAATCCGATGAAGGAAGCCATTCAGAAAACAATAGACAAAGGAGCAAAAAGAATTGGTCTGTTGTCAATTACACCGGATGTTTATTCATTAAAACTAAGGATAGATGGGTACAAGCAGGCATTAACAGATAATGCTTTGGAATATGATGAAAATTTACTTCGAATTGTAGATCACAATCATATTAAAGAAAGTGCTCAAAAGGAATTGAAATATTTGATTGAAGCTGGGGTTGATGTAGTTGTTTTTACTAATAATCAGATTACTGCTACGGCTATTTGGTTAATGAATATGCATTATCCTGAAAAGGTAAAAGAAATCACCTTTGTGAGTTTCGATAATCTGGACATTTTTGATTATTCGATGCCTAGAGTAATTTCTATTGCACAACCTATAATGAGCATTGCCAGGCAATCTGTCGATATTCTGGAGGAAGTAATTAAAAGCAAAGAAAGTAAGAATACAAGAATAGAATTGAAACCTAAATTAATAGAACGTTAATAATAAGAATCAACAATGAAGAATAATTATCTAAAATCAGGGCCAATTTTTTTGGCATTCTTGTGCATGGGATTTGGTGATGTTGTAGGGCCGCTTACAAGTCAGTTACAAAGCGAGTATGAGTTGAGTAACGTTTTGGCTGGATTGGTAACCTTTATGGGGTTTATCATGTTTGGTTTACTTTCCGTTCCAATGGGATTGTATCAGGATAGAAAAGGAAAAAAGCGAGTGTTGCTTCTTGGTATGCTGGCAGCGCTGGTAGGTTTAGTCTTGCCTATATTAGGCAATTTTTCATCATTTGGATTGTTATTAGGATCATTATTACTGTTAGGAACAGGTGCTGCTTTGCTGCAGGTTGCAGGCAATCCAATTATGAGAGATGTATCACCTGAAGGAAAATATTCAAGAAATTTATCGTTCGGACAGTTTATTAAGGCAATTGGTTCTTTGTCGGGTGCTTTAATTCCATTGTTGGCGGCTAAGTATTGGGGATTGGACTGGAAACTTTTGTTCCCAATTTATTCCGGTATTCTTTTAGTTGCAGCAATTTATTTATATGTTGTTACTATTGAAGAGAAAAAAGATGATTCAGCATCTCCAGCTTCGTTTGGTTCAGTTTTCGCTTTGTTGAAAAATCCATATGTTTTCTTTATGGTTTTAGCTATTTTCTTATACGTTGGTTCAGAGGTAAGTATGAGTGCTAAACTTCCAAACTATTTATCTGAAAAATTTAGCTATGATATTAAAGAGTTAGGCTTGTGGGGAACCTTATTTTTCTTCATTGCTTTAATGACCGGTCGCTTTTTGGGAGGTGTAATTTTGAATTGGATGTCTCCTTCAAGATTTTTGAAAATTACAACTCTTTTGTCTTTAATTGGGATTGCCGGACTTTATATAGCATCAAGTTCGATAATGGGATTTGCTGCAATATTTTTAATTGGATTGGGATTTGCTAATATTTTCCCATTGGTATTTTCAATAGCAATTGATGCAATGCCGGAAAGAAGCAACGAAATTTCAGGTCTGATGGTGACAGCTATTATTGGAGGTGCAATTGTACCTGTAATATTTGGAGCTGTAGCAGATGTTTTCTCACTTATGGGTGGTTTTGTTGTTACGCTGGTGTGTATTGGTTACATTTTTGGATTGTCGTTTTACAAAAGAAAGTAAGAAAGCATATGAATATTTGGAATGATAAAAGGGTTGTGATGACTCTTGATGCAGGAGGAACAAATTTTGTTTTTTCGGCAATGAAAAGCGGGGAAGAAATAGTTGAACCAATTCGAAAGTCATCAAATGCAGATCAGCTTGATTTGTGTCTGAAAACAATTGTTGATGGATTTCAGGAAGTTATGAATCTGCTTGCAGAGAAACCTGTTGCAATTAGTTTTGCATTTCCGGGACCAGCCGATTACAAAAATGGAATTATTGGTGATTTGCCGAATCTTCCTGCATTTAGAGGAGGCGTTGCTTTAGGACCGATGCTTGAAGAGAAATTCTCAATACCGGTTTTTATTAATAATGACGGTGATTTATTTGCTTATGGCGAAGCCTTGGGAGGCGTATTGCCAGCTATCAATAAACGTTTGGAAGAAGAAAATAGTCCTAAGCGTTATCGTAATTTAATTGGAGTTACACTTGGTACCGGATTTGGAGGCGGATTAGTGCACAATAATGAATTATTTACTGGCGATAATTCGATTGCAACTGAGGTTTGGTTAACCAGTTCAAGAGTTTTTCCTGATCGTTTTGCTGAAGAGGGAATAAGTACCCGGGCTATTCAAAGAACATTTCTGGAAAATGCAAAAGGCAAGTATTCCAATGAACTGATGCCAAAAGATGTTTATGATATTGCTGTGGATAGTAATAATCCGGATCAAAAAGCAGCTCTAAAGGCATTTGAACTGTTTGGAACATGTTTAGGAGATAGTTTGGCTAATCTTTTAACCATTACCGATGGTATTGCTGTTATAGGTGGAGGGTTAACCGGCGCTCATGATTTATATATGCCAGCAGCTTTGAAAGAGATGAATGGAAATTGTTTCACTGCAGGTGGAGAATCTCTTCCTCGTTTGGTACAAAAGATCTACAATATTGATAACGATGAAGAATTTAAAGAATTTGCTTCGGATTGTTCAGTAGATATACAAATACCTGGAACAGACAAAACGATTAAATATGATCCAAATCCTCGTTTAGCAGTTTGTTTCAGTAAGCTTGGAGCAAGTAAAGCGATTGCAATTGGAGCATATGCATTTGCATTGAAAAATTTGAAATAATAATTTTCATTGAAATCATGGAGAGAAGAACTTTTTTAAGAAATTCAATTTTGTTTTCCGGAGGAATTGCACTGACAGGGTTTGGTGCAGCTGCATCCCCTAAAGGCTTAAGTTACGTTTCAAATCGACCAGCAAAAAATAAAAGGAATTTTGTTAGTTCTTCTGTCGATGAGATGATTGATCAAATAAAGGAGAAAATTTCGAATCCGGAATTGTCGTGGATGTTTGAAAATTGTTTTCCAAATACATTGGACACTACAGTTCAGTATTCTGAAGAATCGGGTAAACCGGATACTTTTGTAATTACGGGCGATATAAATGCCATGTGGCTGCGGGATTCAACAGCTCAGGTATGGCCGTATTTATCATTGGTTCCCGAAGATGAAAAATTAAAAAACTTGTTTAAAGGTTTAATCAACCGACAAACAAAATGTGTTTTGATTGATCCATATGCAAATGCTTTTAACAAGGGAGCTGAAGGGAGTCACTGGGAAAGTGATTATACAGAAATGAAAGCTGAGCTGCACGAACGAAAATGGGAAATAGATTCTCTTTGTTATACTATTCGTTTAGTGTATCACTATTGGAAAACTTCGGGTGATGACAGCTGTTTTGATGCGAAATGGGAAGAGGCTGCTGAATTAATTGTTAAAACATTTAAAGAGCAGCAACGAAAAGAGGATAGAGGTCCGTACTCTTTTCAAAGAAAAACAAGAAAGCCTTATGACACATTACCGGGTGGAGGCTATGGTAATCCTGTGAATCCTGTTGGATTAATTGTTTCTTCATTCCGACCATCTGATGATGCAACCCTTTTGCCGTTTTTGATTCCTTCTAATTATTTTGCTGTAGTTTCGTTGAAACAATTGGCTGAGATTGCAACTCATTTAGGTTTGCAGACTAAATTGGCTGAAGAAACCTTGAAGCTTGCAAATGAAGTAGACGAAGCGCTTGCAAAGTATGCTGTTTCGGATCATTTAAATTATGGCAATATATTGGCATTTGAGATAGATGGTTTTGGAAATAAGCTGTTTATGGATGATGCAAATATTCCAAGTTTGCTGTCTCTTCCTTATTTGGGAGCAATGGAAACGACTGATTCTCTTTATCAAAACACCCGAAAGTTTGTTTTGAGCGCAAATAATCCGTGGTTTTACAAAGGGAAATATGCGGAAGGAATCGGAGGGCCACATGTTGGTGCTGATATGATTTGGCCCATGAGTATTGTGATGAGGGCGATGACTTCTGATGATGAACAGGAAATTATTAGCTGCATGCAAATGCTGATTGATACTCATGCAGAAACAGGGTTTATGCATGAAACATTTCATAAAAATAATCCTGAAAATTTCACAAGATCATGGTTCGCCTGGGCAAATACATTATTTGGGGAATTAATAGTTAAGTTATTTCATGAGAGACCAGCTATTTTAGGAATTATATAGGTTGAAATGTAATAAAATATAATGCTGTTTCATGATTAGTAGTTTGTAAAATGGAACAACATATAGTAAGATTTTGCAGTAGTAGTGTGCTGCCCTTCGGATTGAGAAGCAAATTTGTTTCTCTTTCCGAACCTTTTTCATAAGAAGGATATAGTTTAGATTAGTTTAAAAACCAGGTTCACACCTGGTTTTTTTATGGATTAAACTGTTGTATTTTCTGAAACGATCTCTTTAAATGTGAATTGATATTTTTCATTGTATAATTTCACATAGAGTTTAATGTAGTTTTCGTACGTCTCCATAGCCAAGCTATGTTTTCCTTGTATGGAAAGGAGATTGCATTTTACGCGAAGAGCGGTTTCATTCATTTGGTCGAATCCAAAAATAACATTTGAAATGGCCAGGCGTATGCTTGGTTCAAAATCGAATTTTGTTAATAATTCCTCCAGAGTACTTACAATTGTACCGGTTGTTTTGTCTTTAAAAGAATCCAGCCATTCAGGAATAATATCGCGAAGCAGAGTGCCTCTGTGTAATATCTGAATTATTTCCTCTATTCTATCACTATCTAAATTGGTTATTTGAGTATCAATACATTTTTGAATGTGTGCTAAATCGCAGAAAATGTTCTCTTCGAGTATCATCTTCCAATAATTATTGTCGAAAGTAATTTCAATTCCTTGAATATCTTCTATGATGCCACGTAACTTTTTAATATTAACACCTCTGTTGTTTTTTGCCTTGTCTTCCGGTTTATCCGGCCAAAGAAATTCTTGAATTCTTCTTGATGAAATTCCTTTTCCATCTTCAAGAGAATACAATAATATCAAAAGAAACAATTCTTTAAGAGTAGGACTAAAGCGGTAGGTGATATCTTTGTTTTTCTTATCAAAAACCTGAAATCCTCCAAACAACAGGATAGAGTTTACTTGTGGAATTTCAAAAGTCGGTAGTTTTTCCTGAAAGGTTAAAATGGAATCATTTTCTAATTTTTCAATTTTTATTTTAGTTCTTATTTTTCTCCTCACAAAAAATATCAGGAACAAAAGTGTTGCGGCTAAAAAAACGTAGAATAATTTTATGGCGAACGGAAGTGAATCATTATTCATATTCAATTCAGTATCTGCTCCAGGCTCATAGCTTATCGAATACATAGATACCTCATATGTTTCAGCATCCGCATCCACTTCCTGCGATGTAAGTGCAATCAATTTATTTTCACTTTCCCAATAATACAGATCGGCAAAAGATTTAATGTCAACAAATTCATACGGTATACTATCGCCAATAAAATATAGTTTTGGATCATTAATAAATCCTTTTGCTATTCGAAGGTGCGTACTGCTTTTTTGACAAGGAAATAGTAATGTATAAAAGGCACTGTCTTTTTCAGTTACTTTTAATGAATTTACGGGCAGGTATTGAAATTGATCATTTTGCTGTAGTTCCCATAATTTTTTTATTTCATTTGTTTTGAAATCAATTCGATAAAGGTCGTAGTAAAATTCTTTTCCTAAAATTTGTTTTCCAAGCGAATTTCCCAGTCCTCCAAATAAGTAAACAACATTACTGTTTTCAGCCGAAAATCCAAGCGAACTGCAATACCGAGGTTCGATTACATCACCTTTAAGTTTGAGCTCTGTCCATACTTTGCTTTTCTCGTTGAATGATTTAATTGAATTGGAATAGGAATAGTAACCGTATCCGCACAAAGTAGTTATTTGGTGATTAATTGGATGAATCAGCTTGTTGTGATGCCACCACTTTGGAAGATCGTTAGTTACACTGTCGGCATGACTCCAGCTTTGATTGACTGAATTGTAAGCTGAAAGATCGTTTTGGTTTAAACTATACGAAACTAATTGATTGTTGCTGTCAATAATAAGCTGTTGTGATTTTTCAAAAACAGGGTAACCGGAATTTTTATTGTTTGTAACCAAAGTACCTGTTTTAATTGAGTAGGTGCTTGCAGTACCATTTTTAAGAACAAAATGAATAGCCTCATTTTTTTTATCATATGCCATAGATGGCAGTGAAGGAAATGATAAGGTTTTTATTTTAGTCCAGCGATTGTGGTAATCAATTACCCAATCCGGATTATATAGTTTTGCAGTTCTGCTTGATAAAATGTCTTTAAGTTCATTGTTGGCAACTTTTCGAAATGGCCATAAATGTTTTGGTGTTCCGTCAATATGAATGGCCAAATCTTTTACAGACATTGAGGGAACTTCATCGATAAAAAAGCCATACTTGTTTATTACACCTAATGATAAGGAAAACTCGGAAGATTTGGGGAATTGAATTGAATTTTTAAAGTGATTTTCCCCAAGAGTTAAGGAAATCTCTCCATTTTCACTATCAATTTTAAGTTGGAATGGAATCCATCTGTTTCGAAGAAGGTTTAATGAATTAAAATTACAATGAAATTTAGTTTCTTTTTTATTGAGGATTACATATAAATCCGGTTCTCTATAGGTAACCTGAATTAAGTTTTTACCATGTTCCTCCTTTAAAGATAGGATTTCCCCATAATGAGTTTCCGTTTCCCGTAAAGAAATCATAAAAGCAATGGTGAAGCTTTTGGTATATGAAATATTATTCTTGTGTGTAATATCAATTCCAGTCCGATTCTCTTTCGAAACCTCGTTGGATTTAAAATAAATACCATGGTCAGCATAAAGAGAAGGGGAAGATATAATTAAGGCAAATAATGCAAGTAGAAATTTCATTATTATTTATGGCGTTTGTTAATTTCCAAATATATCGAAATATACCAAGACTTTAAAGATAAAAGCCTAAAAAGACTAAGGTCGTTGCACAAAACAGAAGAAGAATTTGTGAACTTATTTCAGCTTGATATCAATCAAATTGATTTATTCATTTCGATAATAGAAAAAACAGTAAATAGGTGGTGAAATTGTGATAGGTATAAGTTGTTTCTAAAATTGACTTCATTCAATGGTTGGAACAAATAAGGAATTGCTAAAAATCCTTATTAATTGTGCCCGACAAGTCACTTTTGGTAAGGTTTTGTAAATCAGATATAAAACGTTTGATTAATGATTTTATGTGCCTTGTTAATTCAATATTAATCGTGAATTAATACGTTTGCGCTAATATTGGTTTCAGAAAAAAACAACATTTTTTTTGTTCATTGTATAATTAATAATTCTAACTATGAAGAAATGCTATTTACGAAATCTTCATTCAAGCCTGACTAACCCATTAGGACTTGGAAGTAAGATTGGGATTTTTGCTTTGCTTTGCGCGATGATGGTTCTTCCATTTTCGGCAAATGCAAACGTTAACACATTAACTAATGACAATTCATCTGTTTCAGCAACACAGCAAGTTGTTACAGGTGCTGTTACTGAAGACTCAGGAATGTCACTTCCTGGAGTATCAGTTGTTGTTAAGGGTACTACAACTGGAACAGTAACTGATATCGATGGAAAATTCGAGATCACAGTTCCTGAGTCAACCAGTATTTTGGTTTTTAGTTTTGTTGGTATGCAAACACAGGAAATTACAGTTGGTTCTCAATCTGTAATTAATATTGTTATGGCTACTGATGCTTTACAGGTAGATGAGGTAATTGTTACTGCATTAGGCATTAAAAGAGAAAAGAAAGCACTTGGTTATGCTGTTCAGGATGTAAAAGCAGATGAGTTGACTCAGGCTGGTAATTCTGATTTAGTAAGTTCTCTGGAGGGGAAGGTTGCTGGAGTACAGATTAATCAATCTGGTGGTGGCGTAGGAGGAACATCGAGAATCGAGATTCGGGGAGCTAGTTCTTTAAGTGGAAACAATGAGCCTCTTTGGGTGGTTGATGGAGTTCCATTTGATAACGGAAATAGTCGCGATGGAAGTATTTGGGGAGGAACATCGAGAGCTGGCGGTGCTTTTGATTTGAATCCGGAAGATATTGAGTCGGTCTCAATCTTGAAGGGACCTAATGCAGCTGCTCTTTACGGAGAACGAGGAGGTAATGGTGTTGTTTTAGTAACAACAAAAAAAGGAACTCGTGGTAAAGGTTTAGGAATTTCTTATTCTGGTGGATTTACTATGTCTGAAGCTGCTTATATGTTGGATCTTCAGGATAAGTATGGGCAAGGTTCCAATGGCGTGTACGATAAAAATAATGCTTCGTCATGGGGACCTGAAATGAATGGTCAGCTTTTAGAGTCTTGGACTGGAGAAATGATTCCATACGAAGCACAAAAAGATCGTTTGAAAGATTTTACCCGAACAGGAACAACTCAAAAGCACAATGTGGCTCTTACAGGGGGTAATGAAGAGGGCGCTTACCGTGTATCTATCGGAAAAGACATTATGAATGGTCTTTATGAAGATCATAAAGTGGAGAAATTAACTTTTGATTTACGTGCTGATTATGACATTAATAATTGGTTAAATGTTGATACTAAAGTTTCTTATTTTCAGACAGAAGGTAATGAACGACCTGAAATTGGAAACTATTCTTACGTTTCTTATTTCAATACTATGCCAATGAATATTCGTAATCAGGATCTGGCTCCAGGATATAATATTATTAGTGGTCAGCACGTGGAGAAATTATATAAAAACCCAAATGCGAACCTTCGTAATCCTTATTTTTTGCAAGCACAAACAACAAATTACGACGAGAAAAACAGAACTTTTGGATATGTTGCTGCAAATATTAAGATTAATTCCGACTTAAAAGCAAAATTTAAGTATGGAATGGATTTTTATGATTTTTCTTCAGTTGAAGGTTATCTGTTTGCAGACAATGTTGATGCGAGCAGACCAAATTACAATCCAACTCAATCTAATTTTAAGGAAGAAAATTATGAATTTCTTTTGTCTTACAATAAAGATATTAATGAGGATTTTACAATTGGTGTAAATGTTGGTGCTAATGATATGAGAAGAGTTTCTAAAGGTTTAAGCGCCAATTCCGGACGTTTATCTTCAGAAGGAGATTTCTTTTTGGCAGCAGGATCTAATATAAAAGCTTCGGAGTCAGCTTCAGAAAGTGAAGTTCGTTCTGTTTATGGTTTTGGTCAGGTTGCCTATAAAAACATGTTGTTTCTTGATCTTACAGCTCGTAACGATTGGTCATCAACTCTTACAGCATCTGATGCTCAATATGATAATTCTTATTTCTACCCATCAGTGAGTTTGAGTGGTATTGTTTCTGAAATGACTGATTTACCGGATTGGGTGTCATTTGCAAAAGTTAGAGGATCTTGGGCAAAAGTTGGTAAGGCTACAGAACCATATAACACAAGTCAATCATACACGTTAGAGAGTGGTAACTATAATTTAACAAGAGGGATTGTTTCAGATCAGAGGGTAGTGATAGGACTTAAGCCGGAAATTTCTACTTCTTGGGAAATAGGAGCTGATTTAAGATTATTAAACAATCGTTTAGGTATTGACTTTACTTACTACAACGAGGAAACTAAAAATCAAATTCTTGCTGTTCCTGGCGTACAAAGTTCAGGATACAATACAATTTTGATAAATGCCGGTTTAATCACCAATAAAGGTGTGGAATTGATGTTGACTACCGTTCCTGTAAAAACTAAAGATCTGACTGTTGGTTTAGATTTTAATTTCGCTAAGAACGAGAGTGTTATGGAAAAATTGGCCAACGGAGTACCTGAATATAATTTTGGTATGAATGTAATGGCAATTCCAGGTGAGAAATTAGGGGTGATTCGTGGTACTGTATATGATCGTGATGTTAATGGTAATATAATAATTGACAATAGTGGTTTAATGGTTATAGCTCAAGGTGATGACCATGTTTTAGGAAATGTTCAGCCTGACTGGACAGGTTCAATTAACTTGAGTGTTGATTATAAAGGATTGTTTCTTACAGCTTTAGTTTCAGTTCAAGAAGGTGGTGATATTTTATCTTCTTCTGAAAGAGGTGCTGTTTCTGCTGGAACCGCGGCAAGAACTACTGAGAATAACAGAATGTCATTTTTTGTTGATGGTGTTACTGCCAGTGGCGGAGCGAATAATGTAATTGTTTCAGCTGAGGAATATTGGAGACAATTAGCCAAAGTAGATGAAGAATTTATGTATGATGCCTCTCATATGAAGCTTAGAGAAGTTGCTGTTGGATATAATCTGCCAAAGTCTCTTTTGAGTAAAATACCTCATAACCCGATTAAAAATGCACGTGTATCTTTAGTAGGAAGAAATTTATTCTATTTCTATAAGCATACTCCGGGAACTGCTCCTGATGCTAGTGCTTATAGTACTGATTTTGCAGCACAAGCATTTGATTTCTCACCGGTTCCATCAGCGCGAACTTATGGGTTCTCTCTTAATGTTGGTTTTTAATAGTTAAAAAATTAAAGGTTATGAATAAAATATATATAGTACTGCTTGCATTGGGACTATTCGTTATAAACACTGGTTGTTCAGATGATTTCTACGATATGAATGTCAAGAAAGATGCAGTTGTTGACGTAGAACCGAAGTTTTTCTTTAACACGATAATACAAGCGACATTCGCTAACTATCAAAGGAATGTGAATTTATATCCTGATTTGTATTCCCAGTACTGGGCAAATACAGTATCTGGTTTTGCTTCTCCACGATATGAATATGTTGATGGATGGATTGGAAATCAATGGAAAGAGCATTATACCGATTATTTACGTAAAGCTGTAGCAATTCAAGAAAGTGTAGGAGATAATCCTGTATTTGCTGATGCATTAGCAATCAAAGAAATTTGGATGGTTTACTGGTGGTCAAGAATGACCGATACTTATGGTGATATTCCTTATTTCAATGCAGGAACAGGTGAATCTGTGCCTTATACATCACAACAAGAAATTTATACTGATTTATTTGCAAGACTGGATGCCGCAATTAAAAGCATTACTGGTGACGCAGAGCAATATAAATATGATGACGGTTACGACTTGATTTACAATGGTGATGCATTGCAATGGCGTAAGTTTGGTAATTCTTTGCGTTTGCGTTTGGCAATGCGTATTTCCAATGCAGATCCAGCAAAAGCTCAGGCTGAAGCTCAGGCGGCAGCTAGTGGCCCAGGTGGATTATTAATCAGCAATGCTGATGTTGCTAAGGTTCCAATGTGGAGTAAAGGATGGTATGATTATTTGCACCAAATGGCTTGGAATTGGAACAATATCAGAATGTCAAAGACTTTCTCTGATAATCTGTATAACCAATCATCAGTGGGAGAAGATCCAAGAGCACCTAAATGGTTTGCTTATCAGGTTGATGGTAAGCCAACAACGAAAGAAGATGCTGGTTTCGATAAGTATTTAGGAATTGAAAATGGTTACAATCTTGTTCCTGCAGATTCAGATAAAAACTTTGCGACTATCAATTTAGAGGGTGGATATGTTGATTTTGCGGGAGACGGTGGAGAAAACGGAATGTATTGTCCTGTAATGTTCTATTCTGAAGTTAAGTTCTTAGAAGCCGAAGCTGCTCTTAGAGGATGGATTTCAGGAGATGCAAATGCATTGTACAAAGAAGGCGTACAAGCTTCTATGGATTATGTTGGTGTAGATGGTGGTGATGCTACTGGTTATATTGATGGATTAGCGGCTCTTTCTGGAACGAATGAAGCTAAATTAAAGCAATTAATCACTCAAAAATGGTTAGCAAATTTCCCTAATGGAGTGGAAGGCTGGGCGGATTTTAGAAGAACTGACTACCCAGACATCACTTTACCGAAAGACGGAGTTAGCGGAAGTTCGACTGTTGCAGCCGGTACTTGGGTGAAAAGAGTTCGTTATCCTGATAATGAGCACCTTCAGAATGAGACGAACATGCCGTCAGCACTTAATACATTAACATCTGACAGAATGGATATTAAAGTGTGGTGGGATACTGCAGATACCAAAACCAAAGATGGTAGTGGATTAATGAATAGCAATTTTTAATTAAAAATTTAATGAAAGTGTTCTGATTATTAGATTAACAGAGCACTTCATTTAAACTTTGTTATATGAAACGTCCATGACAAGGATATTTTGACACACAGGGGGATGATTATTTCAGCATGGTAAGTTCCATATGGCAAAAGTTTAAAATTATAATCATATGAAAGCAATAAAATTTAATATAAAAATGTTGTCTTATCTGGCTGCTTTTTTGATGGTTTTCACCTTCGCAGCATGTGATGATGACAATAAAAGTGCAGGTAATTTTGAGACGGGCTCTCTTGATGCTTTGATTACAGAAGCAGAAGGCTTAATTGCAACCAGTGTTGAAGGAATTAATGCCGGCGATTTTAAACCAGGGGCAAAAAAAGAACTTCAGGAAGTGGTTGATTGGGCTTATTGGCGTATCGAAAATTCTGATAAACAGGAAGATATTGCTGATGCTGCGGTGAAATTGCAGCGTTACATTGATATTTTTAAGGCAAATACGGTTGCGTTAGCAATGCCTTGGATTCAACAGGAAGATGGAACAGGGATTCAAATTTCAGATAATATCAAATCTGTTTTTGCTGAAAGTTTTACTATTGAGACTCAGATTTATGTGGTTGACTTAGCTGTATTAGATTATTCAAACAATATTTTTGCAACCGAGCAGGATGGTCCCGATAGTGGTTTCGTAATTCGTTATTTCAGCGATGGTGTTATCCATCTTAACGTGGGTACTGCTGATGGTTGGAAAGAAGTTAAAACTGAAGCTGGCGTAATGAAATCCGGCGAATGGATGCAAATCGCATTGGTAAACGAAATTACCAGCCAGAAATTATACGTAAATGGTGTTGAGGTATTATCACAAACACAAACTTATTTGCCGGGAGCTGACAAAAGTTTTTTTATAGGTAATGGACCAACTTGGACCAGTCGTGCTATCAATGGTATCGTGAAAGATGTTAGAGTTTGGAAAGGCGCTCGTACAGCTTCTGAAATTGCTGATAACAAAACTGCGGCATTGGATGGAACTGAAGCAAATCTTGAAATGTTCTTTCCTTTGAGTGCAAATTTAGGTGATTCATTTAAGGATGTTACAGGAAACTATACTGCTGCTATTAAAGGAAAAGTAGAATGGGTATCTGCTCCTCCGGTTATCGTTTTAGATAAAGCGAACCTAACGAATGCGATTAAAGAAATATCAGATTTTAAAGCAACAGTTGTTGAAGGCGAGCAAGATGGTGATTATCCAATTGGAACGATTGAATACATTGATGGACTGATTGTAGATGCAAATGATGCTTTGGAAAATGAAGGACGTCAAGCCAAGTTGGATGAATTGGCAACATCATTAACGGGTAAAATTGCTTTGATTAATAAAATGCTAGTTGCTGAAACTGACGGTATTTTTATTGATCATGATAATCCTGCTGCAGTTGGTTTAAGAATTACACCAAACTATACACCACAAGGTGATTATACTGTAGAATTCAATGTTAAAGTTAAATCTTTGTTTGGATATGGCAATGGAGAATTCTTTAATAATGGAACTTACGGAGTTTGGGTTGATGGATATACTGAATTATCTGAAGAGAATGTATTAGGAGCTGGAGGATTATGGAACTTTACTGACGCTGGAAGTGGATGGCAAGGCCCAAAAGCAGAAGCATTGACAATGCAGAAAGATGTATGGCAACATGTTGCTATTGTTCATGACAATACAGCCTTAACAACAACATTATATGTTGATGGTGTTGCGAAAGGTGTTCAGGAAGATATAGGTGCTCCAAATGTATCTGGTTGGGGTGAAATGTGGCTTGGTAACGGCTGGGGTAAAATGGATGGTTATATGAAAGATTTTCGTTTATGGGACGTTGCTCGTGATGTTGCTGATTTGGATGCTGATATCGATGGCACTGAAACTGGATTAAATGTTTACTTCCCATTGAATAGGGTTCGTGGCGTTAAGTTCGCTGATAAAACTGGAAACTATCAAGGTGACATGAGAGGAATCTCTTGGAATGTAATTGAAGATTAATAGTTTGATTAAATAATTTAGGAGCTGTCGCTTGACAGCTCCTATTTCCAATTTTTGTTTTTTTTAAGGGAAACCATATTAAAGTAAAGAGGTTTGCTTCCGCCTGCATATAAAGGAAGGATTTTTTTCCAGCCTTTTCGAAAAAAGGTGTACTAAAATTGAAGATTAAATAGCTTTGAGCTACAACATATATCAGCAGATTATAAAACTTAAGAACAAAAACCAGATGCTATACCAAAATTCTATTAAATCATTAATTTTACTATCTCTGGCAATTACTACTTTATTTTCCTGTAGTAACCGAGAGCAAAAAGATACCGAAGGCAACTACATTCAGTTTGTTGATCCTTTAATTGGATCGGCGGGACATGGACATGTTTTTGTTGGAGCAAGTGTGCCTTTTGGTGCCATTCAGGCTGGCCCTAGCAATTTCCATAAAGGCTGGGATTGGTGTTCATCGTATCATTATTCAGATAGCATCGTCAAAGGTTTTTCTCATTTGCATTTGAGTGGAACTGGTTGTACCGATTTAGGCGATTTTTTAATTATGCCTGCTGTTGGAGATGTGAAAATGAATCCAGGTTCACAGGAAAATCCTGAGGAAGGTTACGCTTCCTACTACGATCATAAAACTGAGAAGGTTGAGCCTGGCTACTATAAAGTACATTTGGATACTTATAATGTAGATATTGAAATGACCACAAGTGAACGTGTGGCTCTTCATAAAATAACATTCCCAAAATCAGATCAGTCAAAAATAATTCTTGATTTGCAGGAGGGAAACGGTGATAACGCTACCGAGACATTTTTTCATAAAGTAAACGATACAATTGTAGCCGGCTATCGTTTTTCAACTGGATGGGCTGAAGATCAAAGAGAATATTTTGCAATGGTACTCTCTAAGCCGGTTAAAGATATTGCAGTTTATAATGGCGATAAATTAGTCGAAGGAGATGCCGCAAAAGGACTTGCAGTAAAGGCTTGTCTGGAATTTGAGACAGAAATTTCTGAAGAGATACAAGTTAAGTTTGGAATGTCGCCAGTAAGTATGGAAAATGCTTTGGCAAATATTCAAGCTGAAATGAAATCATGGAATTTTTCTAAAATCCTTACTGAAAATCAAGCAAAATGGAATAAGGAACTGGCTAAAATTGAAATCAAAACGAAAGACCTAACAAAGAAAAAGGTTTTCTACACTGCAATGTATCACACACTTATAGCGCCTAATTTATTTAATGATTCTAATGGCGATTACCGAGGAGTTGATAAAAAAGTATACCAAAATGCAGATTTTACAAATTACACCTTATTTTCTTTATGGGATACCTACCGTACAGCACATCCTTTATATACTTTGACACAACAGGAACGCGTTCCGGATATGATTAATTCAATGCTGACAATTTACCAGCAGCAAGGGAAATTACCGGTTTGGCATTTAAGAGGAAACGAAACCAACACAATGGTTGGATACAGTGCTGTTCCTGTTGTTGTAGATGCTTGTTTAAAAGGATTTGAAGGGATAGATTATGAATTAGCTTACGAAGCTGTTAAGGCAACGGCTATGGGCGATTTTGAACCAGGAGTTAAAGAGTTACAGGAATACGGTTTCATTCCGTGTGATATGATGCATGAATCTGTGGCAAGTGCTATGGAATATGCGATTAGTGATTGGGCAATCAGCAAACTGGCTGAAAAATTGGGGAAAACAGATGATGTAAAATATTTTGCGGACAGAGCTAAAGCATATACTAAATATTTCGATCCGAAAGATCGGTTTATGAAAGGAAAAATGAAAGATGGTTCCTGGAGAACACCTTTTAATCCTTACTCAGCACAGCATCGTGTAAATGATTATTGTGAAGGCAACGCATGGCAGTATCTATGGTTGGTTCCACAAGATCCGGAAGGATTAATTTCTCTTTTAGGTGGTGAAAAACCATTTTTGAATAAGTTGGACAGTCTTTTCTCGATTTCTTCCGAATTGGAAGAAGGAGCTTCCTCTGATATTTCAGGCTTAATTGGTCAGTATGCACATGGAAACGAGCCAAGTCATCACATCACCTATTTGTATGCATATGCCGGCGAGCAGTTTAAAACGGCCGATAAGGTTCGTTACATCATGAATGAATTGTATACCGATCAACCAGATGGTTTATGCGGGAATGAAGATTGTGGACAGATGTCTGCCTGGTATGTAATGTCTTCCATGGGATTCTATCCTGTTAATCCAAGCAATGGTGCCTATGTTTTCGGTAGTCCTTTGTTCGATGAAGCAAGTATTAATCTTCCTGCAAATAAGAAGTTTACCATCAAAGCAAACAACAACAGTGATAAAAATATTTACATTCAGTCTGCGACCTTAAACGGATTGGAGTATACAAAATCTTTTATCACACACAAAGATATTTTAAACGGTGGAGTGCTGACACTTGAGATGGGAGCTACACCAAATCCAAATTTTGGAAAATCAATTCAAGATCGACCTAAATCAATTGTTTACTAGTACTAAGATGAAGAAAGCAAACGTATTATTATTGTTATTTGTTACTGTTTTATCAGCCTGTGGAGGTGAGAAAGTAATGAATACTGAAAAAAACCTTGTTGATTTTGTAAATCCATTAATGGGAACCGATTCCGACTATTCTTTGTCAAATGGAAATACATATCCGGCTGTTGCATTGCCGTGGGGAATGAATTTTTGGACACCACAAACCGGTGAAATGGGAAATGGCTGGTGTTATGCCTATGATGCCAAAAAAATCAGAGGAATAAAACAAACCCATCAACCAAGTCCGTGGATAAACGACTACGCTGCATTTTCATTAATGGCTGTTACCGGTGATTTAAAATTTAAAGAGGATGAAAGAGCATCTTGGTTTTCACATAAAGCTGAAGTTTCGAAACCAAACTACTATAAAGTTTATCTGGCTGATTATGATGTCACCGCAGAAATAACACCTACAGAACGAGCGGCTGTTTTTCGTTTTACGTTTCCGGAAAATGAGTCTTCTTATATTTTGTTGGACGGATTTTTTAAAGGATCTGAAGTGACAATTCTTCCGAAGGAAAGAAAAATAATTGGTTACTGCAGAAATAACAGCGGTGGTGTTCCTGATAACTTCCACAACTATTTTGTTGCCGAATTCGATAAAGAATTTGAGGTAACACATACTTGGAATGGAGATCAGTTAACTGAAAATTCACTGAAAGCAAGCGGAGAGCATGTTGGTGCTGTTATTGGATTTAAAACTCAAAAAGGGGAAGTCGTTCATGTAAAGGTAGCTTCATCTTTTGTAAGTCCGGAACAGGCACAATTGAATTTGGACCGGGAAATTGGAACGAAAAATTTTGATAAGGTATTAACCGATGCTGAATCGGCATGGGAAAAGGAGCTTTCCCGAATTAAAGTGGAAGGTGGAACCGATGATCAATTAAAGACATTTTATTCCTGCTTGTACAGGGTACTGTTATTCCCCCGCAAGTTTCATGAAATTAACGATAATAATGAAGTAATCCATTACAGCCCTTACAATGGTAAGGTACTGCCCGGCTATATGTTTACAGATAATGGCTTTTGGGATACATTCCGGGCAGTCTTTCCATTTTTCACACTAATGTATCCTGATATTAACGCTCAGATTATGGAAGGATTAGCCAACACTTACAAAGAGAGTGGCTGGTTGCCCGAGTGGGCGAGTCCTGGTCACAGAGGATGCATGATTGGTTCGAATTCGGCTTCTTTAATAGCAGATTCTTACCTAAAAGGAATTCGCGGATATGATATTGAAACATTGTATGAAGCAATTCTTAAAAATACGAAAGGATACAATGAAGAGATAACATCCGTTGGACGTTATGGTGCAGATTATTACAACGAGTTGGGTTATGTTCCTTACGATGTGAATATTAATGAGAATGCAGCCAGAACATTAGAGTATGCTTACGATGATTTCTGTGTTTGGAAGCTTGCTAAAGAATTGGGTCGTCCACAAGAGGAAATTGATTTGTTTGCCAAAAGAGCTCAGAATTATAAGAATGTATTCGATAAGGAATCTGGCTTAATGCGTGGGAAGAATGAAGATGGAACTTTTCAGTCTCCTTTTAACCCGTTAAAATGGGGTGATGCCTTTACTGAAGGAAACAGCTTGCATTACACTTGGTCGGTATTTCAGGATGTGAATGGCTTAATTGATTTGATGGGAGGAAAGGAAAAGTTCATTTCTACTTTGGATGGTGTTTTTGAGATGCCTCCTAAATTTGATGATTCATATTATGGTGGAGTAATTCACGAGATTCGTGAAATGCAGATTGCAAATATGGGGAATTATGCACATGGAAATCAGCCGATTCAACACATGATCTACTTGTACAATTTTGCAGGCCAGCCATGGAAAGCGCAGGCAAGAGTTCGTGAGGTTATGGATAAGCTCTACACTCCGCAGGCCGACGGTTATTGTGGGGATGAGGATAACGGACAAACTTCTGCCTGGTATGTATTCAGTTCAATGGGCTTTTATCCCGTGTGTCCCGGAACCGATGAGTATGTTTTTGGTGCTCCGCTTTTCGATAAAATTACTTTGAGCCTTGAAAATGGAAAAACCTTTACAATTTCAGGTACTAACAATTCATCAGATCATGTTTTTGTGGATGATATCAAGTTAAACGGTAAGTCTTATGGAGCTAATTTCATTAAACACAAGGATATTTTAAACGGGGGAAATCTTGAATTTAATATGTCGGCAGAACCAAATAAGGAGAGAGGAACTACTAAAGAAAGTTTTCCATATTCTATGAGTAAATAAGAAAGAATGATAGTAGCATATCAAATATAACGGAAGGCTTGCAAACATGAGTTTGTAGGCCTTTCTTATGTGAAACGTCCATGTATAAAGCTTTCTACACACAGGGAGATGATTATATGGTAAGTTCTCCCGAAACAAGTTCGGGACAGGCTATATGACAAAAACTTAAAATTATAATCATATGAAAAGATAAATCAAGCTAAAAACAAGTGATATGATACGAGTTAGGACACAATTGTTACTGTTATCTATTCTTTTTGGATTTTTTGGAAACTGCTTGTTTGCACAGGAGAATTCAGCTTGGATGATTGAAGCAAATGATTATACCAACTATACAGGAATATCAGTTGCAAATGGACGAATAGGAATTCTTCCTTCGGCCGAGCCAGGAAAAACCAAATCGATCATTCTTAATAATGTTTATGACAAGGAATCTGAATTTGGAGTCAGTAAAGTGTTGCTGGGAATTAACTTTGCAAACCTTCAGATTGTTGTTGATCAAGACACACTTTCTTTTGCAGATTGTTCCAATTGGAAACAAGTGCTGAATATGAAATCAGCTACTTTCACAACATCATGTCGGTTTAAAGAATATGCCGAGATATCTTTTACACTTTACGCATTAAGAGGAATGCCTTATTCCGGATTGGTAGATGTGAAAATAAAATCTCTGCAAAAGAAATTGAATATAGTGGTGAATGGACAAATTATTTGTCCAAGTGAATATAAAGATGTGACTTCTGATTTTAGGATTTTACAAGATTTGGATGCACGAATGCCAATATTGCAGACTGTAGCAAAGAGTCCGTTTGGGAAACACGATTTGGCAACCAGTGCAGCATTTATATTTGAAGGAGAAACACCCGATTTAAAACACAACTTGAAAGATATTTTTACTAATGAACTGGGCTTTTCTAAATCTTTGAAAAACGAGGAAGAATATAAATTTGCATGGTGCGGATCGGTTTGTACATCGCAGAATTTTACAGATCCGAAAAGCGAATCGGAGAGAATGGTTATTTTTCAACTTTTGGGAAATAAACAAGCCGTGATTAATCGTCATAAAGAACTTTGGTCTGAATTGTGGAAGGGCGATATTGAAATTGAGGGAGATCCGGAGTCTCAGCAGGATATCCGTTTGGCATTGTATCATTTGTATTCTTTTGCCAGAGATGACTCTAATTTGAGCATTGCTCCAATGGGTTTATCATCTCAAGCTTATAACGGACATGTGTTTTGGGATACTGAATTATGGATGTTCCCACCTCTTTTGGTTTTCAATCAGAAAATTGCAAAATCTTTACTGAATTACAGATTTGACAGACTGGAAATGGCCAGGAAAAAGGCACAGAATTATGGCTATACAGGCGCTATGTTTCCATGGGAATCGGATGATACAGGAGAAGAGGCGACACCAACCTGGGCTTTAACGGGAACCTTCGAGCATCATATTACAGCAGATATTGCTATTGCTTTTTGGAATTATTACAGAACTACAGGAGATAAGGAATGGTTGAAGGAAAGAGGATTTCCCGTTTTGAAAGAAGTTGCTGATTTTTGGGTAAGTCGTTCTGTTCAGAATCATGATGGTAGTTATTCCATTAACAATGTAGTTGGTGCGAATGAATTCTATCATCATGCCAATGATAATGCCTTTACCAACGGATCGGCGAAAACCACTTTGCAGTTTGCAAATGAGGCGGGAAAAATTCTCAAAAAAGAAAGCAATCCTCGTTGGGCTAATGCAGCCAAAGGTTTAAAGTTTCATTATTTCGGGGATGGCGTTACCAAAGAGAATTCGGAATACAATGGGGAGATTATTAAACAGGCAGATGTTAACTTATTGGCCTATCCTTTGGAAATTGTTACCGAACCTAAAGAAATAAGAAGAGATTTGGAATACTATGAGTCTAAGGTTGCTCCGGAAGGTCCGGCCATGTCTTATTCTGTTTTAGGCGTATTGTATGCACGATTGGGTGAGCCGGAAAAAGCTTTTGAACTTTTTAAGAAAGCTTATGTGCCTAATAAACGACTCCCATTCGGAGCACTTTCCGAATCTGCTTATAGTAATAATCCATATTTCGCGACAGGAGCCGGCGGCATGCTGCAAACAGTTCTTTTCGGATTTGGAGGTTTACATTTTACAGAGAATGGAATAGAACAAAAAAATCCATGTTTGCCAAAACAATGGAAAAAATTAACCATAAAGGGTGTTGGCCCCGAATTAACAACTTATGTGATTGAGTAATTATGAGTAAAATGACAATTGTAGTATTGCTGTCAGTCTTGCTGTTTTCTGCATGCGGATCGAGTAAAAGTGTTGACTTGTTATCACCCAATGGTGAAATTGCTTTCAACCTGGAAGTGAATGAGAATGGACAGGCGTTTTATAAGCTTCAAACCAATAAAAATCAAATATTCTCCGATTCAAGATTAGGGATGGAATTGCATGAAGATTCTTTGTTTACGGATGGCTTGCGAATTATTAATGTAGTAAGAAATGAAAAGAATGAGAATTGGAAACCAGTTTGGGGACCAAATGAAACAATACCCGAAAAGTACAATGAGCTAATCGTTTCCTTAAAAAATCATGAAAATAACGATTTGAAGTTATACGTGCGTTTATTCGACGATGGATTAGGTTTCAGATATGAAATCCCTCAGCAAAACGGCATCGATAGTATTAACATTACTAAGGAATTAACAGAATTTAATTTTGCCCAAAATGGAACAGCATGGTCGATTCCTGCAAATTTCGATTCTTACGAAATGCTTTACCGAACTACCCAATTAAGCGAAGTGCCAGATGCAAATACGCCAATTACTGTAAAAATGGAATCAGGGTATTACGTGAGTATTCACGAGGCGAACCTGACGAATTATGCAGGAATGACTTTAAAGAATACGGGTAGTACTAATTTTCAGGCGAATTTGGTTCCTTGGCCCGATGGAGTGAAAGTAAAAGCAAAAGGTTCTTTGCAGTCTCCATGGAGAACAGTAATGCTTTGCAAAAATGCGGCAGATTTAGTTGAATCGAATTTAATTCAGAATTTGAATGAGGCTTGTGCAATTCCAGATACGAAATGGATTCAACCCATGAAATATGTTGGTATTTGGTGGGGAATGCATTTGGGGGTTGAAACATGGACCCCGGGACCAATTCATGGTGCGACTACTGATAATATGAAAAAATACATTGATTTTGCTGCGGATAACAATATTCAGGCAGTTTTGGCCGAAGGTTGGAACACAGGCTGGGAAAATTGGGGGAAACCAAGGGCATTCGATCAGGTAACACCATATCCCGATTTCGATTTTGATGAAATTGTGAGCTATGCAAAGTCAAAAGGAGTTGAACTGATAGGACATCACGAAACAGGCGGAGATTATATTTTTTATGAAGAAAGTATGGATAAAGCCTTTTCAAAATTGCATGATAATGGCATTAGGGTTGTAAAAACAGGATATGCCGGACCAATTCCTAACGGTCAGTTTCATCACGGACAAAAAATGGTACAACATTATCGAAAAGTAGTGGAAACAGCAGCCAAATATCACTTGATGGTGGATGCACATGAACCAATAAAAGCAACAGGAATCAGCCGGACTTATCCAAATATGATGACAAGGGAAGGTGCGAGAGGCATGGAGTGGAATGGATGGAGTGAAGGAAATCCGCCGGAGCATCATGTGATTTTGCCATTTACCCGTTGTTTGGGTGGACCAATTGATTACACGCCCGGAACTTTTGATATTTTGTACAAAAACCGAAAGAATTACATTAAATGGAACAGCAACGACAAAGGCAATAGCCGGGTAAATACCACTTTAGCGAAGCAATTGGCTTTGTGGGTTTGTTTGTACAGTCCTTTGCAAATGGCTTCTGATATGATCAGTAATTACGAAGATCAGCCGGCTTTTCAGTTTTTTGTGAATCTGCCGGCAGATTTCGAAGAATCTAAAGTATTGGCTGCAGAAATCGGAGATGTTTATGCTGTTGCCCGTCGGAAAGCTTCGAATTGGTACATTGGTGCCATTACCGACGAAAATGCCAGAGAAATTGATTTGGATTTAGGCTTTTTGGATGCTGATAAAAAGTATGTTGCGACCATTTATTCAGACACAGAAAATACATCCTTGAATGAAAATCCTACTGAAATAAAAATCTTTAAAAAAGCAGTCGATAGCAAAACAAAATTGCATGTGAAAATGCAGAATAGTGGAGGACAGGCTATTGAAATCAGAGAAGCTGAAAAATAAGCAAGAGTAATTATTAGCTGAAAGCTACGATAGTAACTCTTTGGTTATTTGTTATTTTTAGAAGGATTAATGAATGTAACGAGTGATTAATCTTAAAATTAATCTGCTTTTAATCCATAAAGCTTTTATTTGACTATATAGATTAGAAATTAGTAACCGTTCGGGGAAGAGCTTGGCTGGCCCAGTTCCCGTTCGGTATTGTTTTTATTTTGAATTGCACCCCAATAAAACTCAACTTGATGAAGCGCTTATCAGGAATTTTGATTCTTTTTTTTCTAAGCATAAATGGTTTTGCTCAATTTGTCGATTACGTAAATCCATTTATTGGGACTACTAATTTTGGCACTACAAATCCAGGAGCAATTGTACCACGGGGAATGGTCTCAGTAAGTCCGTTTAATGTTTCCGGATCCGATTTGAATACCTACGATAAAGATGCCCGATGGTGGTCAACACCCTATTCCTGGGATAATTCTTTTCTTACCGGATTTTCACATGTAAACCTAAGTGGTGTTGGTTGTCCCGATTTGGGCGTTATTTTATTGATGCCGACTATCGGTGAAGTCAATGCAGATCATAAAGCATACGGATCTATCATGACAAATCAGGAGGCAAGTCCAGGATATTACGCCACCGATTTGGAAAAATATGGAATTAAAGCAGAGCTGAGCTCAACCAAAAGAACAGGTATCAGTCGCTATACTTTTCCAAAAGGGAAATCGAATATACTTTTAAATTTAGGTTTGGGTTTAACCAACGAAACGGGTGCAAAGCTTCGGATTGTAAACAATCAGGAAATAGAAGGTTCCCGCATGACGGGAAGTTTCTGTTACAACGATGGTTCAGAGCGTCCGGTTTATTTTGTGGCCCGCTTCAGTAAAAAAGCAGAAGAATTTGGTGTTTGGAAAAAAATGCCCGAAATGCAGGCCGAATCTGCATGGAGCGATACCGATGGTCAGTTCAAATATTACAAAAACTACACTCAGGAGTTATTTGGTGACGAAATTGGAGCTTATTTCACTTTCGATACCAACACGAACGAACAAATAATTGCAGAAGTTGGCGTATCATACGTAAGTATTGCCAATGCAAGAATGAATTTGAATGCAGAATCGAACCAATTTGATTTTGAGAAAACCAGATTGCAAGCCAAAGAGGAATGGAATAATATTTTGAGCCGAGTAAAAGTGGAAGGCGGAACCGAAGACCAAAAAACCATTTTTTATACAGCATTGTATCACACGCAAATTCATCCAAACATCATAAACGATGTAAACGGACAATATCCGGCAATGGAATCTTTCGAAATTCGCGAGACCAAAGATTGCAATCGATATACCGTTTTTTCTCTGTGGGATACATACCGAAATTTCCATCCATTAATGGCCTTGTTGTATCCTCAGGAGCAGCAAGACATGGTTCGATCTATGGTGGACATGTACAAGGAAAGCGGATGGTTACCAAAATGGGAGCTAAACAGCAAAGAAACCCATGTTATGGAAGGCGATCCGGCAATTCCTGTAATTGTAGATTCATACTTGCGTGGATTAACTGATTTTGATGTGGAAGCAGCTTATTCTGCGATGGTTAAATCAGCAACGACAGAAGGGAAAAAGAACAAATTACGACCAGATATTGATTATTACCTTAACGAAGGATACGTTCCATTGATGGAAGAATTTGATAACTCGGTTTCTCATGCTTTGGAATACTACATTGCCGATTGGAATTTGGCACAATTCGCCAAGGCTCTTGATAAAAAAGATGATTACAGGAAATTCCTGAATCAATCGCTCCGATACAAAGAATATTTCGATCAGGAATTTGGCATGATTCGCCCACGCTTGGCGAATGGTGATTTCTTACAAAATTTTGATCCAAAGCAAGGCGAAAATTTTGAACCAAGTCCAGGTTTTCACGAAGGAACAGCATGGCAATATACTTTTTGTGTTCCGCATGATGTAAAAGGATTAACAAAACTGATGGGAGGCGAAAAGAAGTTCGTAAACAAATTGCAGATGGTTTTTGACAAAGGATTGTTCGATATGGCCAACGAGCCTGATATTCATTATCCTTTTCTTTTCAATTATGCCAAAGGAGAGGAGTGGAGAACGCAAAAAGAAGTTCGCCGGTTAATCGATACTTATTACAAAAATGCTCCTGACGGCATTCCGGGTAACGATGATTGCGGCACCTTATCGGCATGGGTAATCTACAGCATGATGGGAATATACCCTGTTTGTTCTGGAGATACTGATTATGCTATTACAAGTCCTGTTTTCGATAGAATAACCATTCAACTCGATCCCGAATTTTATTCAGGAAAAACTTTTGAAATCATCACACATCGTAAGAATAAAGGCGATTTGTTTATTGATAAAATGATGATTAATGGAAAGAAACAAAACTCTTATTTCATTACTCACAAAGCAATAAGCGAAGGGGGAAAACTGGAATTTTTTATCAAAAAATAAAAATACAACCTAATAACACTTGTTAAATACTAATGTCAAAAACCAATAACAAACCAAAACACCCGGCTACTTGGATTCCCACTGCATATTTTGCGATGGGTTTACCATTTGTTGCTATTGCTCAGGCATCCGTGCTTATGTTTAAGAGTTTCGGGATTTCCGATTCGTTAATTGCATTCTGGACCTCGCTCATCATGTTGCCTTGGACATTAAAACCACTATGGAGTCCAATATTGGAAATGTTTAAAACAAAAAAGCATTTTGTTGTTGCAACACAACTCGTAACAGGATTTACATTTGCTCTGGTCGCATTGTCCTTGCCATTAGATAGTTTTTTTACCTATTCTATTGCTTTATTAGCTGTTATCGCCTTTAGTGGTGCAACCCACGATATTGCCGCCGATGGAGTTTACCTAAGTGTTTTATCAGGAAAAGAACAGGCAAAATATATTGGATGGCAAGGTGCTTCGTATAACATTGCAAAAATCTTAACTGCCGGTGCTTTTGTTTATTTAGCAGGCATCCTCGAAGACCGTTTTGGTGTATTACATGCATGGATGGCCGTTATGCTTACCTACTCAGTAATCATGATTTCATTGGCTTTGTATCATATTAAAATGTTACCATCAGGAGGAAACGCAAGCAGTGAGGTTGCTTCGTTAAATGAGGGATTTAAAACCTTGTGGGATGTTATAAAAACCTTTTTCCAGAAAAAACACATTGGTTGGTTTATTGCTTTTATCATCTTGTACCGATTTACCGAAGGCTTTGCCATTAAAATAGCTCCTTTGTTTTTTAAAGCTACAATCGAAGATGGCGGTTTGGGACTTAGCACTTCGCAAATAGGCCTTATTTATGGCGTATTTGGTTCTGCAGCTTTTGTTCTGGGGTCAATTTTAGCAGGCTATTATATTTCAGCACGGGGATTAAAAAAATCTTTGTTCACTCTTGTTTGTATTTTTAATGTTCAATTTATAATTTACGCTCTATTGGCCGTTTACCGCCCGGAAAGTATATTTCTAATTGGATCAGCAGTTGTGGTTGAATATTTTGTATATGGTTTTGGCTTTGTGGGCTTAATGTTGTTTATGATGCAGCAAGTTGCTCCTGGTAAATATAAAATGGCTCATTATGCATTTGCTACAGGAATCATGAATCTGGGCATTATGCTGCCGGGTATGTTAAGTGGTTTTATGAGCGATTGGTTAGGCTATAAGTTGTTTTTTATATGCATACTTGTTGTTATAATTCCATCTCTGTTGGCAGCAAGATTTGTTCCTTTTGTTCATTCAGAGGAAAGCGAAGCAGATGAAAATAAAGTCTAATATCTATTAAATGAACTTATCTGTACTCGATTTATCCATAATTGTAGGATACATTATTTTAACCATATTCATTGGTTACTTTTTATCAACCAAAGCATCAAAAAACCTTTCCAACTACTTTTTGGGCGGAAACAAAATACCATGGTACATGCTTGGAATTTCGAATGCGTCGGGTATGTTCGATATCACAGGTACCATGTGGACGGTTACCATTTTGTTTGTGTATGGTTTAAAATCGGTATGGATTCCATGGTTGTGGCCGGTTTGGAATCAAATTTTCCTGATGATGTTCATGGCTATTTGGTTACGGCGTTCGAATGTAATGACAGGAGCTGAGTGGTTGAAAACCCGTTTCGGTAATGGCAGAGGATCACAACTTTCGCATTTAATTGTTGTACTATTTGCTATTATTAGTGTAATTGGCTTTATAACCTACGGATTTGTCGGCGTTGGTAAATTCGCACAAACATTTTTTCCATGGGATTTACACACCTCTGTTTTCGGACTAGGAATCAAGTCGGAGAATATGTACGCCATTATCATTATGGGATTAACCACTTTGTATGTTGTAAAAGGGGGAATGTATTCCGTAGTTTTTACCGAAGTACTTCAGTTTGTAATTATGACGATTGCCTGTATCATGGTAGGTGTAATTGCGGTATCCTTAGTTACTCCGGAGCAGATTGCTGCAGCCGTGCCTGCAGGTTGGGCTGATATTTCCTTTGGCTGGAATCTGAATTTAGATTGGAGCAATCTAATACCTGCAGTAAACCACAAAATTGATATCGACGGCTATAATTTGTTCTCGGTTTTAATGATGATGATGATTTTTAAAGGGGTATTGGTGAGTATTGCCGGACCGGTTCCCAGTTACGATATGCAGCGGATTCTTTCTACCGAAACACCTAAAGATGCTGCTAAAATGAGTGGGATTGTATCTTTGGTACTATTCGTTCCCCGTTATTTGATGATTGCGGGGCTGGCAGTATTGGCATTGGTTTATCTGGCTCCCGAATTCAATAAGATGGGTAACAACATCGATTTTGAAATGGTCTTGCCATATGCCTTAAATAATTTTATTCCCGATGGAGCAAAAGGATTATTACTGGCAGGACTAATCGCGGCCTTCATGTCCACTTTTGCTGCAAACGTAAATGCCGGACCGGCCTACATTGTAAACGATATCTATAAAAAATTCATCAATCCGAATGCTTCTCAAAAGAAATACATTCGAATGAGTTATTTGTCATCATTCGCAGTTGTAATTGTAGGAATATTCTTTGGCTTTTTTGCCGAAAGTATCGATACTGTTATGAAGTGGTTGGTAGGAGCTTTGTTTGGCGGATATACCGCATCAAATCTTTTAAAATGGGTGTGGTGGAGATTTAATGGCTATGGCTATTTTTATGGAATGCTTGCCGGTTTAACAGCCTCGTTGGTGGCACCTCTTGTGTTTCCCGAAGTGTCTCCAATTTATGCCTTCCCGTATATTTTCCTATTCTCTTTTGCCGCATCGGTTATCGGCAGTTTGCTAACCAAACCTGAATCCGATGAGGTATTAATTAAATTTTACGAAAGTGTTCGTCCATGGGGATTTTGGAAGCCGGTTTATTTAAAATTGAAAGCACAAAATCCGGAAGCAAAACCGAATAACGATTTCTTAAAAGACATGTTTAACTGTACCATTGGAGCAGGCTGGCAAATGATGTTGCCACTCATCCCAATTTATTTTGTGATTGGAAAATACACCTCATTGTCATGGGTTGCGGCATTATTTATAATAACGAGCATTATTCTCTATTTTACATGGTACAAAAAGCTCGAAGATTATCCTGCTGATTATAAGTATTGCAAAAAAGAAATCAACGAAGACTAAAACGATATTGAATAGAATTAAATTCATAAACAATAAAAAATGACTAGTAAAGTAAATATGCCTTGGGAAGACAGGCCGGAAGGATGTAAGGACGTGATGTGGAGATTTTCTCAAAATCCTGTTATTGGAAGGTACGACATACCAACATCCAACAGTATTTTTAATAGCGCAGTAGTTCCTTTTGGGGATGGCTTTGCCGGAGTATTCCGTTGCGATAACAAATCGGTGCAAATGAATATTTTTGCCGGTTTCAGTAAAGATGGAATCAATTGGGACATCAATCACGATCCAATCGAAATGGTAGCCGGCAACACCGACATGATCGATTCCGATTACAAATACGACCCTCGTGTTTGCTGGATCGAAGACCGCTATTGGATTACATGGTGCAACGGTTACCACGGACCAACAATCGGGATCGCTTACACCTTCGATTTTAAGACCTTTCACCAGTGCGAAAATGCATTTTTACCATTCAACCGTAACGGTGTTTTGTTTCCTGAGAAAATTGACGGAAAATACGCAATGCTAAGCCGCCCAAGCGATAATGGACACACACCTTTCGGTGATATTTATATCTCTTACAGTCCCGATATGAAATATTGGGGAGAGCACCGTTGCGTAATGAAGGTATCAAATTTCACCGATAGTGCATGGCAGTGTACCAAAATTGGAGCCGGTTCAGTTCCTGTTCGCACCAACGAAGGGTGGTTGATGTTTTACCATGGGGTAATCAATACCTGCAATGGATTCCGTTATTCGATGGGAGCAGCCCTTCTCGACCTCGAAAATCCCGATAAGGTCTTGTACCGATCTCAACCCTATTTATTGGCTCCGGCAGCACCTTACGAGTTGGTTGGCGATGTGCCTAATGTGGTATTCCCATGTGCCGCATTAACCGAAGGAAATAAAGTTGCCGTTTATTACGGAGCTGCCGATACGGTAGTTGGCATGAGTTTCGCCTACATCGATGAAGTAATCGATTTTATTAAGAAGAACTCATTATAGTTAAGTTAGTTTTGATTTTAAAGGGTCAGTATTTCCAGATACTGGCCTTTTTTTTGCGTTCCCTTCGGGCGGGCTTTCTATTACAACTCCTTATACGATTTTAGATACAAAATTACATACTCGTATAATGCCGATAGATATCTAAAACTCAATCATAAACGAAGTGAAATGAATGAGTAATTTTAGATACTAATCGGTATCGCTCGTTTCTCGCTGTGGGGTTTTCATTTCAATCCCTAACGCATTCCCAAAACAAAAATCTCCGTCATTGACTCTAAACAAACCAAACATGTCAGAGTATGACTTGATCCAAAATCTAAATATTAGACAGTAAATTCAGAAAGAGCTTCGGTACTCTGTACCTAATTCACTATCGTATAAATTAACCTACAAAGACTGCGCAACTCTGTTGCTAACTATTCTTTCAGGGATGTAGTATTTAATCGCGGAGTTTGGCAAAGCCCGTTGCTATTTATTCAGGTACGTAGTAAGCAGTATTTGCAGCAACAAATCATCAAATAGAAAAAGGTGCAACGCACCGCAGCCTACAATTCAAGTAGCCACAATTACAATTAAAGAATCAAAAGTTTAATCATGGAGACAACGTCTGTTGCCATTTATTCAGGTGCAGAGCACCATGGTATTTGTAGAAATAAATCATCAAAAAAGCAAAAGGTGCAACGCACCGCAGCCTACAATTCAAGTAGCCACAATTACAATTAAAGAATCAAAAGTTTAATCATGAAGACAACGTCTGTTGCCATTTATTCAGGTGCAGAGCACCATAGTATTTGTAGAAATAAATCATCAAAAAAGCAAAAGGTGCAACGCACCGCAGCCTACAATTCAAGTAGCCACAATTACAATTAAAGAATCAAAAGTTTAATCATGGAGACAACGTCTGTTGCCATTTATTCAGATGCAGAGCACCATGGTATTTGCAGCAATAAATCATCAAAAAAGCAAAAGGTGCAGCGCACCGCAGCCCCAATAAAAAGCTGACTGAGCATATTGGGTTCTTTTTAGACCTGACTGTTTTTGAAAACCAGTCAGGTCTGAACTATTAAATCTTCTTTTTTTTCTCAGCTTGATTGTTCCACCTTACATTTTTCCATTTCTGTTGTTCTTCTTTTGATAGGAATGTCCAGGCAACAATCCGGCTCTTTTTGTTTCCTTGTCCCATTGGTAAGGTTTCTACTTTAACAGCTTCGGCTGCAGTAAGAGCTTGGTAAACACTTTTCAGATTCGATTCTTTCGAGACGAGTGTAGAAAACCAAAAACACGATTTCGCAAATTTCTTACTCTGATTAATCATGTTTCGAACAAAGCGTTCTTCGCCGCCATCGCACCACAATTCGTTGCTTTGTCCTGCAAAATTAAGACTTGGTTTCGTCACTTTTTCGGTAGAAAGGTTTCTTGTTTTGCGCATGGTTCCTTCCAATGCATCTTTAGCTGATGCATGAAATGGTGGGTTGCAAATCGATAAATCAACCAGTTCATCCTTTGGAATAACACCGTAAAAATAATCTTTGGGATTCTCTTGAAGTACACATTTCACATTTCCTTGCAGTGACGGATTCGAAGCAATAATCTTTTCAGCAGAATCAATCGCAGCAGGATCAATATCCGAACCAATAAACGACCATCCGTACTCATTGTTTCCGATTATAGGATAAATGCAGTTGGCTCCAACACCAATATCTACACAAGTAAATTTATTGCCTGCAGGAATTTTACCATAGTTGTTCTGTTGCAGTAAATCAGCTATATGATGAATGTAATCTGCTCTACCGGGAATCGGAGGACACAAGTAGTTTTCAGGAATATCCCAGTCACTAAGTCCATAATGATGCATGAGCAATGCTTTGTTCAACATTTTTACCGCATCTGGGTTCGCAAAATCAATCGATTCATCCTCGTACTTGTTCAGAATAATAAATGGAGCTAATTCCGGACAAGTTTCCACCAGTTGTTTAAAATCGTAGCGGTTACGGTTTTTATTTCTGGGATGCAAACTGGGTTTCTCTTTTGGGTGTTTTCTCTTCTTATCTGGCATAGATGTAATTCTCTAATTTGAATCTGCTAAATTAGAACATTAATGGAAGAAAGTCGTCTTTATTCTAGTAATGAAAAACCATTTTTTTAATTGCGTCAACAAAAGAACTTTTAAGACTGGAAATTAAATATTGAATCTGATTCATAACTTGGCATTTTTGTAAGGCAGACTAATAAGGACAATGCAGACCATGATGAATGGAAAGCAGATCAATAGTAAAACAATAAGTTCTTACTGGAAGAAGCTTGGTGATGCTTCGGGTAACGGGGATTTTCTTCTTGTTACTAACAATAATTTTTTGACCCCGAAGCCAAAACTTTTGGGTTCAATCGAGCTTCGAACCACGGTGTACCGTGTCTTTTTTGACCAAAAGGGTGGTTCGAACCACGATGAGGTGTGGTTTTTTTGGCATCAATCGAGTATCGAGGCACGCTGAGCCGTGGTTTTTTTAATGCAAACTGTGTCTCGATACTCGACTGAGGTGCTTCGATACTCGATTGAGCTGTCTCGATGCTTGACATTGAAGTCTTGATCTTTGATTTCGATGCTTCAATGCATGCTTAAGGAGTCTTGACCCATGATTATGATGCTTCGATACTCAATTGACAAGTTTTGAGGCATAAAAAAGAGGCTGTCCTTTTGGAACAACCTCATTTAATTATCTGATACAATATTTATTTCATTTTGTATGCGTCGTTGTGAACGGCGTTAATTGCTCTTCCCGAAGGATCGGCATTGTTACGGAACGATGCATCCCAGGCTAAAGCTTCAGGAGTACTGCAGGCAATAGATGGTACAGATGGTACACATGCTGCAGCAGTATCCGAAGGGAAATGTTCTGCAAATATTGTTCTGTAGTAATATTCTTCTTTCGACATTGGAGGATTCACAGAAAAACGAAATTTGGCATTGGCCAATTGTTCATCAGAAACCTTTTTCTCTGCAACTTCTTTCAAAGTATCAATCCAACTGTAACCCACACCATCAGAGAATTGTTCTTTTTGTCTCCAGGCAACACTTTCAGGCAAATAGTCTTCGAATGCTTTACGCAGCACCCATTTTTCCATTTTTCCATCTTTAGCCATTTTATCTTCCGGGTTAATTCTCATTGCAATATCAAGGAATTCTTTGTCCAGAAACGGCACACGGCTTTCAACACCCCATGAACACATCGATTTATTCGAACGTAAACAATCGTAAAGGTGAAGTTTATCTAATTTTCGGATGCATTCTTTGTGAAATTCTTCCGCATTTGGAGCCTTATGGAAATACAAATAGCCACCGAACATTTCGTCCGCACCTTCGCCGGAAAGCACCATCTTAATTCCCATCGATTTAATCACTCTAGACATTAAATACATTGGGGTAGAAGCACGAACCGTAGTTACATCGTAAGTTTCCAGATGATAGATCACATCACGGATAGCATCCAATCCTTCCTGAACAGTAAAAGTTACTTCATGGTGAATTGTATCGATATGATCTGCTACTAAACGAGAGGCTGCCAGATCAGGTGAACCTACCAATCCAATTGCAAATGAGTGCAATTGTGGATACCAGGCATCCTTCTGATCACCTGATTCAACACGCTTACCGGAATATTTTTTCGCAATAGCCGAAATTACAGATGAATCCAAACCACCTGAAAGTAATACCCCATAAGGTACATCAGACATCAACTGACGATGAACAGCATCTTCTAACCCTTTGCGAAGGGCAGCCATATCAGTTTTGTTGTCTTTTACATTTTCGTAATCTTTCCAGTCACGCTGATACCAATCTTTAACAACGCCGTCTTTGCTGTATAAAAATTTTCCAGGAAGAAATTCTTCAATTTTATTGCAATACCCTTCTAATGCTTTTAGTTCCGATGCCACGTAGTAGTTACCATACTTGTCCCATCCCTGATACAATGGAATTATTCCCATATGATCCCGTCCAATAAGGTAGCAATTGTTCTTTTTGTCGTATAAGGCAAATGCAAAAATACCATTTAAATCATCGATAAAATCGATGCCTTTTTGTTGATATAGGGCAAGAATTACTTCACAATCTGATTTTGTCAGGAACTCGTAAGATTCTTTCATCTGATTTCGAATTTCCAGATGATTATAAATTTCACCATTAACAGCCAAAGCCAGATTACCGTCTTTGCTGTAAAGTGGTTGTCCTCCCGATTGAGGATCTACTATCGATAGTCTCTCATGAGACATAATCGCTTTTTCATCACAAAATATTCCAGACCAATCCGGACCTCTATGACGAATCTTTTTTGACATTTCTAAAATTTGAGGGCGCAGCTCCTGAGCATCCATCTTCAAATCAAAAACTCCAACAAATCCACACATAAAAAATTGTTTAATAGTTATTTTATCAGCCTGTAAAAATATGGTTAAGCTGTTTAATCTTGGTATTAGTTGTCAAAAATACGATTTTCAATTTAGTTTCTACTATGTTTTAAGCTCTATATCTTTTGTGTATAGGTAGAAAAGATTATTTTTTCGAACGATTCGAAAATAGAGGCTGTTTATTGAATGGCGTTCTTATTATCGGGGGTGAAGGAGGAAATTAACATGGTAATAACAAAAAAGGACACCTTTTGAAGTGCCCTCATGCTTAATTTGTTTTATTTTCAAGCTCGTGATCGAGAAAGGTTTTAAGAGTATCAATATCCAGCCGTTTGGCTATAATTTTTTTATCCTTGTCAAGCAGGTATATGGTTGGAGTGCTAAAAACATCATAATAAATTCTGAAATTGGTCTGATAGTGGGGATCGTAACAATTGATAAAATCAAATAAGTTTTTATCAGCAATAAAATTTTCCCATTCTTCTTTTTCGTTTTGAGTGCAGACTGCAAACACCTTTACACCCATTTGTTTGTACTTATCTAAAATATCAGTCTTTAATTTTGGAGTTGATGTTTTACAATGACCACATTCGGGTTCCCAAAAATATAAAATGGTGAACGGAGCTTCTACTTCGTGCAAACGAACAAACTCTCCTTCGGGCGTTTCCATTTTAAGATCCTGGGCTTTCATTCCAATTAAATTGTATTGAAGCTTTATTACCCGCTCGCGAATATTGGCAAGTAAAGTTGAATCGGCCCAATTGGCTTCTCCGCTTAAATAGTATTTTTTTGCCAGACTAACGAAAGCCGCATCCATTCCCATAATCTTGCTTTTAACTGCGTAGTTGAGAGAGTATTGTACCAGATATTGGAAGAATTCCTGATCAGATCGTGATTTTTCAATAATAGCAGTGGCTTCTTTTACAATTGTATCCGGACTTTGAACCAAAATTTTCTCATAAAAAAACTCCAGTTTATTTTTAAGAATTGGTGTTCTTAAAAAACGGTTGTCAGTGAAATCTACGTAATCGAAGTAATGATCTTTATTGTACAAGTATGATTTTTTTTTGATCTCCTGATCTCTGTCTGGAGTAGATTCAGGAATTTCCTTTGAGAAATCGGGAACTTTTGGTGATAAAGTCAACTGTGCAAATTTGGAAACAAAGCTTCCGTTGGGGTAATCCTGATTCAGTTTTTGAATGTATGCACGTACATCTTCATCTGCTTGTTTATAAGCTTCCTGATATTTCTCTTTTTCTTTCTCATTGTCCTTGTTTGCCTTGTATGCTTCCTGAATTTTTTTGGAATTCTCGTTTTGGGCTTTCATGAATTTTTGAAAAGAATGAAATGCTTCACTCTCTTTGGCACCGGTAATTTTAATCGTTTCTATAAAACTAACCGGATCTGCTGATATGGCAAATTCCTGATCTTTACCAATTAACAGATCGAAATACTTTTGGGAGGGAAGATAGATGACATAAATGCCTTCATCCAATTGTTTCGCTTTGCTAAATAAGCCTTTGCCATTAATTAATTGCGTAGTATCATCAGCAAATATTCTGCCGTCAAAATAGTGTGCTAAATAAGCAGTACTATCAGTACAGCCAATTAGGTTAACGTCAATATTGTATTTTTGTGCTTTGCTTGTAACAGAGGATAGCAGGCAAATACCCACACATAAAATAGTAATAAAATTTTTCTTCATTTTCATTATAATGTTGATAAGCATAATTGGAAGCGAAAATTACAAAACTTTTTTTAAAATGAAACGACCATGTTTAAATCATTCTAAACACAGGGGGATGATTATTGGTTCATGGCAAGTTCAATATGGCAAATTCTTAGAATTATAATCATATGAAACGTCCATGCCAAAACATTTTTTGACACACAGAGGGATGATTATTCCAAGCATGGTAAGTTCTCCCGAAACAAGTTCGGGACAGGCTATATGGCAAAAACATACAGTTGCAAACATATGAAATTAGCTTTGCATGAATTGCCTGCATATATATTACTTATTTGTCTTGCTCTTTATTGGGTGCATTCGTATTGAATATGGATGAACACAAATATTGATCCATAGAATTATAGCTTGGATGCTTTTTTATGAATCAATACTATTGATGATTACTGTGGCAGGTCAGATATTTTCTTATTTTTTCCAATAGCAGAGTTGCGTTAATTGGTTTGGAAATATAATCAGTACAACCAGCAGCAATACATTTTTCTCTTTCTTCAGCCATAGCATATGCTGTTTGGGCAATAACAGGAATGGATGGATGAGTTTTTCTGATTTTGTTCATTGCCTCAAAACCATTCATTACCGGCATATTAATATCAAGAAGTATCAAATCGGGTGTGTGTGAAGTAATAAGATTTATTAATTCTTCACCATTCACAGCATGTATTAATTTAACCTCTGTAGCCTGCAGCAACTCTTCAAGTAAAAGAAAAGATGAAATATCATCTTCAGCAATGTAAACAAGACATTCTGAAAGGTTTATACTATTTGTGATTTGAGGAGTCACTTTTTTTTCGATGACAGGTTTGTTTTGTTCTGATATTGGTATTGTAAAATGAAATGTACTGCCTTCGTTAACCTTCGATTCAATCCAGATTTCTCCTCCTAAAAGATGCACTAAACCTTTTACAATACTAAGGCCAATACCTGTTCCTTCTTGTAAATTTTGATTCTCAATTTGCCTGAACCGCTCAAAAATCATCTGAAACATTTCTGCTTGAATACCAAAACCTGTATCCTTCACATATAAATGAACCATCGAATCAACATGCGATATCGAATAACCAATTTCCACAAAGCCTTTTTCAGTGTATTTAAAAGCATTGGAAACCAGATTGTAAACAATTTGTCTAAATCGTGTAGGATCACAGGTTATATTTAGATTTTCAGTGTTTGGGGGGATGTTTAATTGAAGTGTAACATCATTTTTATTTTTCACAATCTTAATCATGCTTTGAGACTCCTTAATTTCATAAAGCAATTCGTTCAAAAGACACGATTTCTTATTCACTTTTAGTTGGTTCGATTCAAGTTTTGAAACATCAATAATATCATCAATAATTCGAAGTAAGTGTTCACTGCTCGACTGAACCAATTTTAAAAATTTCTGTCTTCTTTCAAGAGTAAGACTTGGTTGACCTAATAAATCCGAGAAACCAATAATTGTATTCATTGGAGTTCGTATTTCATGACTCATATTTGCTAAAAAAGCTGACTTTAGATGATCGCTTTCTATGGCTTTTTCTTTCGCTTTTTCAAGCTCTATATTGGTTTTAAGAATCTCAGAATTAATTGTTTTATATTCTAGATTTAGCAGCTCATATTCTTTATTTGTACTCTCAAGTTCTGCATTTAATTTTAAGAACTCTTCATTTTTTTGTTTTAGCGCATGATCTGTTTTCTTACGCGATGTTATATCTGTTGTTGAAACATATGCAATAAATTTGTTATTATGTTTGGTGTAGAAAAGTTTAATGATCACCTCAACAACTTCTCCTTCAAGGGTTTTTACTTTCGCCTCTTTTTCAAATGAGTTTTCACCATTGATAATAGCCAATAATTCCTCTTTAAAAACGGTAAGGGATTCCGGTAGAAATGTCAGTGCTAAATTTCCTATCAGATCTTCTTTTGATTTAGCTTTGTATAAATTCACTGTTGCTTGGTTAACATCAACAATAATAACCTGCTGAGCTAATTCAATTAATAATTCTTGGTGCTCATCAAAATAATTTTTGAAATCAGTTACTCCTTTAGCTTTAAGATCCTCTATAGTTAATATTAAAATTGTGAAATCCTCCTCCCAAAGAGACTCCGGGGAGTTTTCAAATAAGGCTTTGTACTTGTTCGTTGTCTCGCTTAATTCGGAGTTAAGCTTTGAAAGATCAGAGATGGCGGCTTCAAGATCACGTGTTTTGGTCTCAACTTTATCATGTAAAATTTTCTGTTCGGTTATATCAATAAAATATTCAATCACATGAGTGATTTCTTGATTGGAATTGAAAATTGGACTGGTATGAACCCAAACACTCTTGGTTTCGCCCTTAATTCTGACATTATTGAGTTTTGTTCTTATGGATTTTTTTTTCTCCAAAACCATATTCACAAAACATTTGCAATGGTTTTTTGTGGTGTAATTATTTGGATTGGAGAAAATAAGATTGCTGCAATTTTGATTCACAATAAAATTTGGATCATTTGAGTCTATTACTCTATACGTACCCACTTCGATTACATAATACGGGTAGGGTAATGATTTAATTATTTCGTGATGCAAATCATTCTTCATCTTAACTTCTCTAAATATATTTTAACCTTAAGATATTTAAATATATATATTAAAGTGGTTTTTGTTCTGAAATAATTCATATTAATTTGAAGCTCCAAATTTAGATATTCTTATGTGTCAATAAAAGTTATGACTGCAGAAGAAAAATACTTGTGCAGTCATCGTTTTTTATTTAATGGGTATGCTCTTCTTTTTTTAGAATAGCATTCAGAATTTCTTCCTCTTCAATTTTTTTTGTGCAGAAGAACCAATCGTAGCAGTGCACATTTTCATCAGTATTTTCCATTCGGTCTTTAGCAATGCCGCAAGATCCGGCAGGAGGAACAATCACTTCATCGCCCGGGCGCCAATCTGCCGGGGTTGCAACTGAAAATTTGTCGGCGGTTTGCAGTGCAATAACTACACGATAGATTTCATCAAAATTTCGTCCTAAGCTTAAAGGATAGTAAATAATTGTACGGATAATTCCATGTGGGTCGATGAAAAATACAGCACGAACAGCTTTTGTACTGTCCTCGCCAGGTTGAATCATGCCGTATTTATTTGCCACTTCCATGGTAATGTCTTCAATTAAAGGAAACTTGACTTCTATGTTTTTCATCCCTTTGTATTCAATTTTCTCCTTAATTGTTCTCAGCCAGGCAATATGGCTGTACAAACCATCGATTGACAAGCCTACTAACTCACAATTTGCTTCTTGAAATTGACTTTCCATGTTTGCAAAAGTCATGAATTCTGAAGTACATACAGGAGTGAAGTCGGCAGGATGGCTAAACAGTATGACCCACGAGCCACTGTAGTCATTTGGGAAGTGGATATTCCCCTGTGTACTAACTGCTCTAAATTCGGGAGCTTTATCACCGATACGTGGCATTGAAATTACACTTCTTTCATTCTTTTCTTCCATGATTCAAGATTTAAAGGGTGACTGTTTTTTTGATATTGCACTGAAATTGGAAGACCTGCAACTTGCATTACAAGCTGAAGATTTGTTCTAAAAAAAAATATCTTACCAATTCATACTATAAATTAACGAACTAAGTTAGGTATGGGAGATAAGCCAATACTTCCGATTCCTCAGGAGGGAATCTTAGGTGCTTGGACAAATTTTCATTCATCCCCAGCTGTAGAATTAAAGTTAACTCATTGAATGGCGGATGTCAAGTTAAATGACTGATGGAGAGGTAATTTTAAATCAGTTTGAATAAATTTAAACAGGGTGGGTTATTCTTTTACGATTAAAACAGGATCTATTTCAAGCCACTCGTATGCTTCCTCATGGGAATGAAAAACTTTTGCATTTTGAATTCGGACTTGAATTTCGAACAGCATCGCCATTGAGGTGTCATACGATTCGCTTACAATAATGGCGCATTTATTTGCTATTAAACTGTACTTTTGATATTCCTCAATATAATCATCCAAATCTTTGATATTCAGTATGACTTTTGCTTGTGTAAAATCGGCAATCACATTGTAGGTTTCATCAAATAAAGAATCTTCACGAGTGCATAATGTATGACGAATTAGATCATTCCATTTGAAATAACCGTAATAGTATTCATTGATCAGTTTTAAGTCCGGAGATATTTTGTATTTGAATTTCATTCCTATTTCTTTTCAATTAAATATAGGAAGATCAATTTAGTTGAGCAAAAATAAGGAAGGAACATTGGCTGTAGGGTTTTTATAAATAAAAAAAAGTTGCCCTAAAAAGAGCAACTTTTAATTGTAGTAGTAGTGTTTATTTTTAATTAGCTGAAATTTCTATGATTCCAGCATCGGTAACTGCACCATTGCTTACTGCAATATCTTCAATTTCTTTTTCAGCGAATCCATCAACAGGCATTAAATCAATCTTGTATGTGCCTTCTTGCAGTCCTTTAATAAGGAAGCTTCCGTTTTCTTCGGCAATGGTCGAGATGGTGTCCAAACCGATTATTGCATGAATGGTTGGAAGTGCTTCAGCTGGAGATATAGTTCCAGAGATGGCACCGCTTGTTGCTTCGTTAAAAGTTCTGATTACAGGTTTCAACTTGTATTTGCCATTCCCAGTTGCAACAATAGAACGGGCTGCATCAAAATCTATCCATAATTTGTATTCAATTCCAGCTAAGAAATCATCGTGAATCTGAAATTTCAAACCGGAAGTCTGAGCTGATGGAGTATCTAAATCATAAGAAACACCATCAATAACTACCGAGTTATTTGTGCCAAGAATCAAGCGCATTTGCGAAACAGAACCACTTGGCATTTCCTGATCAACCAAAAGCGTGTCCAAACCATTATTAAATTGTAAAAGATCATATACACCTGCGTTTAGCAACTCCATTTCCTGCCATCCATCTTCTGTGTTTTCATCGTTTGATGAATGAAATTGAATAGCCTGAATATCAATATTAACCTTATCGTATTGTGCGGGAGCATCTGTTAATCGAATTTTAACAGGAGTGGTTAGTTTTACATTATCGCTGGAGCATTGAATGAAAATAAATGCAAGCGCGGCAAGTGCAATTGTACTGAATGGTTTTAAAAATTTCATTGTGTTTTAAATTTTAATTAAATAAAGGTGTTCGGATAAAACGGTGAAAATAGATTTTGTTTTATTCGAACATTTTATGAAAGCCAATAAGTATGCCAGATATAGCCTTAACACAGTAAGGGGTATGTTATCAGTGAGATGATGAAAACTAAAATGGATACGATATTTTAAATATTGACAAATTACGTGGAATTATTCTACATATATTCCTCAATTCCTCAGTTAATAGTAATAGTAGGAGAGCTTCCAAAATCATTTGATATTGTGTACATCCAACCAAAAGAAAACATCCCATTTTGTTGTTTTCTGTATTTACAATGGGAATTAAGTTCATTACGGCTTTTGCTTTTTCAGAAACACGAAGCATCCAGCTGCAAACTGGATATTTTTTAAATCCATTTGTTTCGGGGTAATTTGAATTCCTCTGTTGATTCTTACCAATGAGTTGTAATCGTTTGTGTGTTAAAAAAGTTTAAAAAAACTTGTTTTTTTAATCAGTATGGTTCAAAGTGAAGCGATTATTCATTAAGATTGCCATCTTCCTACTAAAGATTAAATCTATTATTAATTGCTCAATTTATTATTATGAAGAATTTACAACAATTGGTTCAGTGGACAAGATTTGGATTGGTTTCAGCATTTTTTATTGTTCTTATTGTTGAACTTGCTTTGGGAGTTCTGGCTATTAGTGGTGAATATTCAATTTTAAGTATTCATAAAAGTTTGAATATATCTATATGGAAGAACATATTGGGAATTTCTTTGATTATTGTAGAGATTATTATTTCGGAAATGATGTATAAAAAGAAATTGGAATATGTGGGCTTATTTGAGACTTTGGAAGAAAAACTAAAATATTTCAGAAAAGCATTTTCTTTTAAAATGTTATTTGGAGCTTTAACAGGAATTGTAGCAATGCTGGCCTATTCTCTAACTGAAAATTTGATTTGGTTTTTACCATGGATCATGGCATTGTACACCCTGAGTAAGTCCTTCCCGTTTAAGTGGACATTGGTACATGCCATGCAAATAGAAAATGAAGAAGACAGGGAGTTATTCTAAGATGAATCAATCTTGTATTCTATGATGAGTGCAGGGGATGAGGTTTATTTTAACTGGTAATTAAACGCAAAAATAATTTTGTGACCTTAATGCCACTCTTCATATTCTTTGTGTCCCAGTATTTTTAGCCATCATTCTTAATTCTGAATTGATTAAGCTATCTTTGCGGACTATTTAAATTATTTGTTGTGGAAAACTTTAAGGAATTAGGTGTAAATAAAGATATTATTAAGGGATTAAACGATCTTAATATTATTAAGCCTACTCAAATACAAGCAGAAGTGATATCGGTACTTCTTCAGGCTAACACCGATTTAATTGGTCAGGCTCAAACTGGTACAGGTAAAACAGCAGCCTTCGGAATCCCTTTGCTGCACAGAATCAATACCAAATCAGACAAGGTGCAAGGTTTGATTCTTTGTCCGACCCGTGAATTGGGACAGCAAATTGCCAAGCAATTGTTCAAGTTTACCAAGTACACCGATAAGATTTTTACTGAATCGGTTTATGGAGGAGAACAAATTGACCGACAAATTAGTGCTTTGCGTCGGCCAACTCATATTATAGTTGCGACTCCAGGTCGGTTAATTGACTTGGTGAAGAGAAAAGCGGTTGATTTGAGCGATGTAAAGACGGTAATTTTGGATGAGGCCGATGAAATGATGAGCATGGGTTTTAAAACCCAGTTGGATGAGATTTTAACTCATCTGTCGCGAGTAGAAAACCGATGGTTGTTTTCGGCTACCATGCCTCAGGAAATTATGCAGATAATTAAAAGACATTTTTCTCCAGGCGCGCATAAAATTGAGGTGAGTGGGCGAAATGTGGTGAACAAAAATATTCAGCATCAGTTCCTGATCTGCGAAGACAATGAAAAATTGAACATACTAATTCAGTTTTTAAAATCGGAACAATCAAACAGGGGAGTGGTGTTTTGCAAAACCAAGGCTTCGGCACAGGTTTTGGCCAAGCAGTTAATTGCAAAAAACATTCCAACTGATGCCATTCACGGCGATTTAAAGCAAATAGAACGTGATAAGGTAATGCGTGCTTTTAAAAACGAAAGCCTGCGAATTTTGGTGGCAACAGATATTGCTGCCCGTGGTATCGATATTGTCGATCTTTCGTTTGTGGTACATTATGAATTGCCCGATAAAGAAGAGTACTACACACACAGAAGCGGACGAACTGCCCGCGCAGGTAAAGAAGGTGTTTCTCTGGCATTGGTGAATAATAAGGAGCTTAAAAACCTTCGTTATTTCCAAAAAACGTTAAACATTGCTTTCAATCAAATCAGACCTAGAAAATAAATATCTATTGTTCATAAAAATATATCGAAGAGATCCTGTTGGCAGGATCTCTTTTTTTATAAGATTATTTCACAGTCATAAAATTGCAGTAAACCTTAACTACTGCTAAGTTAATACACATTTTTAGTCCCGTTAAAGTTCATTCTAAATTCAGATGGAGTACAGTCTTGTTTTTTCTTGAATATTCGATTGAAGTTGGAAATGTTGTTGAAACCGCAATCGAAACAAATTTCCGCGATGCTCTTGTTGGTTTCAATTAATAGCCGGGTAGCTATTCCCAAACGAATTTCGATAACAAATTCAACAAAGGATTTCCCTGTCCGTTGCTTTATCAAGCGACTAAATGATATTACTGACATGTTTACTAGTGCAGCCGCATCCTCAAGCTTAATTTTTTGCTGGAAATTGTCTTGTATGTATTTGTAGATCCGTTCAATTCTTTCACTATTGTGAAAATCATTTTGGCGGTGGAATGACATATTCGTAAGCAAATGTTGTTCTCTGGAAATGGCCAGATCATATAATAAGGACTGAAATGCTAAATAACTGTCGAAACCTCTTTTCTGGCTAAGAGCAATCAGTTTTGGTTCCACCATTCTTGTCGTATCCTCTGAGAACAAAATACCTCTGTTGGCATTGTTGAGCAATTCCCGTATGGGTTTAAGCATATTTCTATTCAGAGTGTTATCATCAAATAATTCTCTGGGGAATTGTATTGTTATTTCGTGCAGAAGTTCTTTACTGTCGTTTTTGTAATTTTCCCATCCATGATAAAGATTAGGACCAACCATAACTAATTCTTTGTTTTGGATTTCCCCAATGTGATCTCCAATGATTCTTTTTCCTCCTTTAGCTTTATGTATGTAGTTAATTTCGAATTCAGGATGGAAGTGAATTGGAAAGTTAAAAGCATTTCTTTCTCTATCAAATATTAGGAAACAATCGTTCTCTTGCAGAGGGGTAATTTCTCTGTGAATATGGTCTTTCATAGCTTGTTATTTTATGCAAAACTACTTAAAATGATGTGATAGTACAATAAATAGTGATTGAATTGTACTATTTAAGATAAATATTTGGATCATAGAGTTAAGTTTTGGTAAATATATTGAGTGTTTTAGCTGTATTTTCGGGTTTTGTATCATTTATTTGTTTTGTTATTCGGTTGAATAAGAGTGGTTTTTGTTCATTTTTTGGTGTTGCGCATCATTTTTATCGGAAATGATAATAAAGTATCATCTTACGATTGAAAAATACTTGGCTGAAGTATGCAAACGATATAATTTTGAAATGTAATTATTTAGAGGATTTTGTACAGATGAGAAAGTTGCCATTAAAAAGAGTATTTAAAAATAATAATGTAATGATAATACCGAAAATAACAGCTGTTTTAGGTCTGTCTGTGTTGATGGCTTGCTCCCAAAAACCAGTTGAGAAAATCACCAATTCAATTGCAGAACAATTGAAATCTGTGAAAGGAAAAGGAATTCTTTTCGGACATCAGGATGATTTGGCATATGGAAAGAATTGGAGTTATGTGGATGGAGAGTCGGATGTGAAACGGGTTGCCGGAGATTATCCAGCCATGTTCGGTTGGGAATTAGGTGGTATAGAACTTCAACGCACGCACAATTTGGATAGTGTTCCTTTTTCGGACATGAAGCGATTGGCAATAAAAGGGTATTCAATGGGTGGAATCAATACGTTTAGCTGGCATCCTTTTTCGGTTGTTAATGGAGAAAGTTCATGGAATACCGAAAACGATGTCGTGAAGCATATGTTACCAAATGGATCACATCACAAGGAGTTTTTGATTCAATTGGATAGAGTTGCTGATTTCTTCAAATCCTTGAAAACAGATGATGGAATCGCAATGCCTTTTATTTTTCGTCCGTGGCACGAAATGGATGGCACTTGGTTTTGGTGGGGAACAAAAAACTGTACTGCAAAAGAAGTTAAGGAGTTATTTAGGTTCACCATAAACTATTTAAAAAACAAAAAAGGACTGACTCAAATGTTGGTTGCTTACTCTCCCGATCGAAATTTTACAACATTGGACGAATACCTTACATGGTATCCTGGTGATGATATTGTTGATATTATCGGAATGGACAATTATTACGATTTAAAAATACAGGATGGCGAAAAAGAGGCTGTTAAAAAATTACACTTGCTAATTGCTTATGCAAAAGAGAAGCACAAATTGGCAGCGCTTACAGAAACAGGCTTGGAGAATGTGACGGATTCTTTGTGGTTTACTAAAAAACTGGGCAAAGTGCTTGGTGATTCATTAATCAGCAAAGAATTAAGTTATGTAATGGTTTGGAGGAATGACCCAAAGGTTCATTTCTTTTTTTCATACGAAAATCATTCGTCAGCCACTGATGCCAGGAACTTTTTAGATCAACCTGAAATGCTTTTACTGAACGATTTTAATAAACTGAAAAAAATAAATAATTAAACTTTTGGTATGAATAAAGAGTTGTTTGCAGAACGAATAAAATTGATTCGTGAAAAACATGAAGAATTGTTGGGAAGAAGGAATGAAAAACTGTTTAGTACCAATGGCATATACAATCGGTATGCAAACCCTATTGTAACAAGAGATCATTTGCCATTGCAGTGGCGGTTTGATTTTAATCCTGATACCAATCCGTTTTTTATGGAGCGTATCGGGTTTAATGCAGCATTTAATGCGGGTGCTGTGAAAATTGAAGGTAAATACCTTCTTGTGGTTCGTGTTGAAGGAAACGATAGAAAGTCGTTTTTCGCAATTGCTGAAAGTCCAAATGGAGTGGATAATTTTAAATTTTGGGATCGCCCAATAAGCATGCCTCAAACTGAAGATGAGGATACAAATGTTTACGATATGCGTTTGACTCAACATGATGATGGATGGATTTATGGCGTGTTTTGTACTGAAAGAAAAGATCCAAACGCACCGGATGGTGACACTTCAAGCGCAGTAGCTTCGGCTGGTATTGCCAGAACAAAAGATTTAGTGAGTTGGGAACGTTTGGCTGATTTAAAATCAACTTCAGGACAGCAGCGTAATGTTGTGTTATTTCCTCACGTAATTGAGGGAAAGTATGCGTTTTTTACCCGTCCGCAGGATGGTTTTATTGATACAGGTAAAGGCGGGGGAATTGGTTTTGGTTTGTCAGAAACAATTGAAGATGCAGAAGTGAAAAATGAAATCATTGTAGATGCCAAAACCTATCACACCATTTACGAAGTGAAAAACGGATTAGGCCCGGCACCAATAAGAACAAAAGATGGGTGGTTGCATCTGGCACACGGAGTTCGGAATACTGCGGCAGGATTAAGATATACCTTATACATGTTCATGACGGATCTGGAAAAGCCATGGGTGATTACTCACAAACCGCATGGTCATTTTATTGCCCCCTTGCAATCTGAACGTGTAGGTGATGTTTCGAATGTAGTTTTTTCGAATGGATGGATTGCTGATGAAGATGGCAGTGTGAAAATCTATTATGCTTCTTCGGATACGCGTATGCATGTGGCAACCTCAACTATTGATCAATTAGTTGACTATTGCATTAATTCACCGCAAGATAAATTTCACTCACATCAATCTGTAAATACAATTAATGAATTGATTGATAAAAATCTAAATTTCACAAATATGTTAATATGATAAAGTAATCTACTCGAAGGCTATATTCCATGCCGGCCTACTAATGTTTAAAGACAAAATAATGCGCTGTTTCATCACTTATATTGTTTTTGTAACTGTTAAATAATGATGAGTAAAATACAATTACAGAGTGTAATGTGTAAATAAATTTAACCATTTAAATTTAAATCTATATTTTATGAACAAGAGTCTACAAATCTTGGTTATTGTTTTTTTGTTTTGTTCACAGCAATTGGCTTACGGACAAAATAAAACAATAACCGGGACAATAACAGATGATCAAATGCTCCCATTACCGGGAGTTTCCATCGTAATTAAAGGTACTACACAAGGTACAATCAGCGATGTTGACGGAAATTATAGTTTCTCTATTCCAGAGGGAAAAACAGTTCTTGTATTTTCCTTTATTGGTTTTAAAGACAAAATTATCGATGCATCTAAACTTACTTCGTTGAATGTGAAAATGGAAGTTGAAACAGAAGGTTTGGATGAAGTCGTAGTTGTTGGGTATGGTAAGATGAAAAAAAGTGATTTGACAGGAGCTGTTAGTTCTGTAAAAACAGACGAGCTTAAGGGAATGACCATTTCGAATGCCGACCAAATGCTTAAAGGAAGACTGGCTGGTGTTCAGGTTACTCAAAACTCCGGAGCTCCTGGTGGAGCTGCATCTATTCGAATACGTGGGGCTTCATCAATCAACAATTCCAACGAACCACTTTATGTTATTGATGGTATTCCATTTAGCGGTGAAGGATCAGAAATTGGTGGTTTTGCTTGGGCTGGTGGAACTGGTGGACAAACAAAGGTGAATCCTTTATCTACTATTTCGCCATCAGATATCGTATCCATGGATGTTTTAAAAGATGCATCAGCTACAGCAATATATGGTGCAGCAGGGGCCAATGGCGTTGTAATTATTCAAACCCGAAGGGGGCAATCCGGTGAGGCAAAGATTAGCTACGAAGGCTATATGGCATTTCAAAAAGTTGCCAAAACGATTGATATGATGAATCTGAGAGATTATGCACAATATCAGGTTGAACTTGGGGAATTTATCCAACAACCGGTTGATGAGGCATACAAAGATCCCTCTATTTTGGGCGAAGGTACAGATTGGCAGGATGCAATTTTTAGAACTGCACCATTGCAATCGCATCAGTTATCATTAACCGCAGGATCAGAAAAATTCAAACTTGCCGCCAGTGTTGGATATATGAATCAGGATGGTATCATATTTGGTTCTGGTTTTGAACGATATAATTCACGTCTTAATGTTGATGGAGAGGTTCGTAAATGGCTTAAAATGGGCGCGTCTCTTGCCGTTACACATACCGATGAAACAATAACGCGTCAGGATGGTACCGATGGTGTAATTATGCAGGCTTTAACCATGCAGCCATCGGTACCTGTATTCAACTTTGATGGTACTTGGGCTGGTCCTGGTGATATTAACGGCGCCTCTCAGTACAATCCGGTTTGGTTAGCCAAAATGCAAAACAATACATTGGCTCGAAATCGTGCAATGGGGAATGTGTATTTGTCAATCGATCCGGTGAAAAATCTGAACATCCGAAGTGAGTTTGGTTATGATATATCAAGTAATAAAAATAAAAGTTTTATTCCAACCTACGATTTCGGTCTGATTGAATCCAACCTTAATAAGATGATGCAGCGCGAAGACAACTCTGTTTACTGGTTGTGGAAAAATTATGCCACTTACAATTTCAAGCTCGAAAAACATGGTTTTAATATCATGGCTGGTGTTGAGATGTCTAAAAGCGCATGGGAAGGTACTCAGTTTATTAAACAAGGTTTTACAACGGATGATATTTTTGTAATGACAGAAGACGGCGATTTTGTGTCTAATGATGGATGGAAAGACGAAGCAACCAGTTCTTCTGTGTTTGGTCGACTTAACTATAATTATGACAATAGATACTTATTAACTGCAACAATGCGTGCGGATGGATCTTCTAAGTTTGGAGGAGATAACAAATGGGGGTATTTCCCTTCTGCCGCTGTTGCATGGAGAGTTTCGCAGGAATCATTTCTTAAGGATTTTGAATTAGTCAGCAACTTGAAATTAAGATTAGGTTACGGTATGGTAGGTAACAGCAATATTGGAACCTATAAATACGGTTCTGCTATGCATACTATGACTACTCCTTTGGGAACAGCTTACCGATTGGCCAATGTATCCAATCCAAAACTAAAATGGGAAGCATCTCAACAATACAATGCTGGTATTGACATGGGAATTATTCAAAACAGAATTTCTCTAACTGTTGATATGTATCGGAAATCAACAAAAGACCTATTGATGCAGGTTTCAATTCCTTCCTATTTGGGGGATAAAGATGAATATTCAGGAATTGCAGCTCCTTATGTTAATATAGGAGAGACCCGAAACCAAGGTGTTGAGATATCTTTAAATACTGTAAATATATCGAATGATAGTTTTAAATGGACTTCTGATGTTGTTGTTTCAGTAAACAGAAATAAGGTACTTGCTTTGAATGATGATTCTCAGGTACTTTATGGAAATTTGGATTGGTGGAGTGAATTTCAAACAGCAACAGCTATTATGGTTGGTCAACCGATGGGAGTGTATTATGGATACAAAACTGATCGTTTATTTACCAATGAAGAAGATATATTAAACTCACCTGTTCAAGTCGAAGATCCGGGAAATTCTGATCTGAATTTATACAATCAGAAAACAGGTGTTTATGTAGGTGATATCAAATTCCAGGATTTAAATTCTGATGGAGTTATCGATGATAACGACCAAACTGTAATAGGAGATCCTAATCCTGAATTTACATTCGGATTTACTAATAATTTCAGCTATAAAAACTTTGAATTAGCCGTTGGGATAAACGGTGTTTATGGAGGTGATGTTTTAAATTTTTCACGCGTAAGAACAGAGGGAATGACCTCAATTTGGGACAATCAGTCAAAGGCTGTTGTTAATCGTGCTCAGGTTGGTTCCGATGGTTCTGGTAATGCATACCTTTTAAACCCGGAAGCAAATATTCCTCGTCCGTCAACCAACGATTTTAACAGGAACACCAGAATGAGTGATCGTTGGATTGAAGATGGCAGTTATTTAAGGATATCCAATATTACACTTGGATACAGCATCCCAAAATCGGCTCTTATGTTGGTGGGTTTGAATAGTGCTAAAATTTATGGAACTGTGCAAAATGTCTTTACGTGGACAAATTATTCTGGTTACGACCCTGAAGTTGGAGCTTACAACCAATCTGCATTGTATCAAAATATTGATATGGGACGTTATCCAACTCCTCGTACTTATACTTTTGGTATTAATGTTGGATTTTAAACTAAAAAATGAAGAAAATGAAGAATTTATTTAAAATCATATATTTTTTGATTGTTGTAATGACAATGAGTGGTTGTGATGATTTTCTGACTGTGGTGCCACAGGATTCGCTTGTAGCAGAAAATTATTATACTTCTGAAGCTAATGTTCGGGCCAATACCGCATCGCTTTATGGTAGTGTTTGGTGGGATTTTCATTCTCAGTTTATGTGGCTTGCCGGAGACGAATTAGCAGGTGATTTGTATTATACCTATGATGCCGAAGGTCAGTTTTATTATAACAAAGTAGGAGCTGGTAATAAATTTAATAATACGGGTTGGGAAGGTTTGTATCGGGTAGTTTCTTTTTCTAACTCGATTATAAATGATATGCCATCGTCTGCACGCGAAAACGGTGTTTCAGAAGACGTAATACAGAAAGCGCTTGGCGAAGCCCGTTATATGAGAGCTGTTGCTTATTATTTTATAGCTGAAAACTGGGGGGAAGCGCCAATTATTGAAAATGCCACAGAGTTAATTACTTCGGGAAACGTTGCTGATATTTATGTAAATAAACATACACAATCAAGCCTATATAGGTTTATGTGTGAAGATCTGGAGTTTGCGGCAGGTATTCTTCCGAAAACAGATGAAGAAGGTCGCGTAACAAAATGGTCGGCCTTAGGGATGTTGGCAAAAGTTTATGTAACAAGAGGAGCTTATGAGGGGAATAGCGAATACTTTAGCTTAGCCAAGGAATATGCCCGCCAGGTGATTGAAGATTCGAACCTTGCTTTGTATGATAACTTTTCTACAATGTTTGATGTGGAAGCGAATAACTGTTCTGAATCTCTTTTTTCTATTCAATGTATGGTAGGAAATTATGGCGATGGTAATTCACGAAATGTGAATTGGAGCCGGGGATCTCGTATTGCCGACCAAACATGGGGAGCAGGTAAGGGCCCAACCATTTCTCTTCAGGAACTTTTTGAAGAACACCCTAATGATGCCCGCCGTAAATGGACTTATATGACCTATGGAGATAACTATGAGAATATGGACAAGGCCAATGGCGGATATACATACCAATTCTCATACCGCGATCCTGAAGATTTAGATACGCAGGTAGAATCCACTAATGGGATGTTGGCACACATTAAAAAGTATGTTATCGGAAAATCTGCTGATACAGGAGGACAGGTTGGAACAAATCAGGATGCAGGGAACAATATCTACGTTCAACGCCTTTCTGATGTTTACTTTCTTTATGCCGAAGCATCAATGGGTTTAAGCGAAACAACCTCTGATGCAGCCGCTGTTGGGTACATCAATAAGGTATTGGATACTCATGGTGCCGGTTACAATGTTTCTGCTCCTTTAACTTACATTGATTTGATTAAAGAGCGTCGTAAGGAATTTGCTTTTGAGGCCAATTCATGGTACGATATAAAACGTTACTACTATAGAAACAACACTGCAGCTATAGAATATTTAAATAGCATGAAAAGAGATCAGTTGTATGTATTCGATTACAATAGTATTGATCAGGAAGGATTATCTACTGCAGACAAATATGTTCTGGAGAACGATCGAAACTCTTATATAATAGGATGGGAAACTACTGACAATGGAGAATGGGATGGAGAACGAGTTAATAATATCGTTTTCAATAGTTCTTCAATGTATATTAGTTTACCAGCAGAGGTAACTACTAAAGCTCCTATCTTGCTTGAAGGTGCTGTTGACTATTATAGTGAATAGCATGTATTGTGACTATAGTAAACTCCTTATCATTAAGGATAAGAAAAAAATAAACATATGAAACGTCCATGCCAAAGCGATTTTGACAAACAGGAAGATGATTATTCCTGCATGGCAAGTTCCATATGGCAAATCAAAAACAAATTATAATCATATGAAAAACATACTAAAAATATTATCATTACTATTTGTAGTAATACTTGGTGTTACTGCCTGTAATGATGATGATAGTGATGGAGGTACACCTTCCATTCAATACGTACGCCCTACCGATGCAGCAGCTTCGGACTCTTTACTTGTAAGTGCTTCAATGGGGCAAACCATTGCAATAATAGGAAAGGACCTGCAAGGTGTTGTATCGGTTTATTTTAATGATCAACAAGCTAAATTAAATCCAAACTTTGTAACATCACATTCAATAGTTGTTACAGTACCTGGATCTATTCCTGATGAAGTAACAAATACGATTACATTAAATACTTCTTCGGGTAAAAGTTTGGTTTATAATTTCACAACTAAAATTACTCCTCCAAAGATTAAATCAGTAAGCTGCGAATGGGCAAAAGATGCTGCCGAAATTACGATTTATGGTTCATACTTTTTCCCAACCGCAAATGGTGATATTAAAGTTTTATTTCCAGGTAATTTGCAGGCTGAAGTGCTTGAGTTTACCGACGAATATATTACCGCTGTCGTGCCAAACGGAACGATGAAAGGTTACATTACTGTAACAAATGATTATGGGACAGAGCGCACATCTTTTGTTTTTAGAGATGACGCTGATATTTTTATTGATGGAGAAAATCCAACAGCATGGAATAGTTGGGGATTATCTGATTTTGCCTCTGAAAATGGAATTTCGGGCAGTTATGTGAATTTTGAAGGAACAACTGGTTCCTGGGCATGGCCTGCAAATGCAATTCAATTATTATACATTAATCCTAATGCACAGCCTCTTGTTTCAGAGGGGGATGCAAGTGATTATGTATTGAAATTTGAATGTTATTGTCATGAGTGGCATGATACTCCAATGTTAATTTGGTTTGATAATGACGGCAGCCACAATGTAGATGGTTCCAATGCTCAATATCACTGGAAACCATACAACAATAACGGCGTTTCTGAGAATTATGTTACCGATGATTGGATTACTGTAGTCATGCCAATTTCCGATTTTATATATAGCAAAGATGAATCAGAAGCAGATCGTGCTATAACAAGTCTGGGTGAACTTCAGAATTTAAATATAATGTGGTTTGGAGCTGTTAATGAATCAACTACCGAATTCGGGTTGAAAATGTGGATTGATAATGTTCGCCTTGTGAATAGTAAAGAGTAAAAATCGAACAAAAACGAATTTTAGTTATGAAAAATAATATATATAATCGATTACGTATAGCATTAATATGCTTTACACTATTGGCTGGCATCTTTGTTGTTTCCTGCGACAAAGACGATGATAATGGGGGAAGTGTTGAGCTGTATTCGTTTGGTCCAAGCCCGGTTTTACGTGGTAGTGATATTCATTTTATCGGACAGGATCTGGACTTAGTTACCTCTGTAGTTTTACCGGATAATATCGAGGTAAGCAATATCACTGTAGTTAGTAGTTCTGAAATAACCATTACAGTGCCGCAAGAGGCTGAACCTGGTCTTGTAACTTTAAAATATAAAGGAGGATCTATTACAACCAAATCAAGAATTGGGTATACAGAACCTTATTCGATCACTTCAATTTTGCCGGTAGAAACAGCTGTTCGGGAAGGAGAAGAGGTAACAATTAGTGGTGATTACCTTAATAATATTGTAAAGGTCGTTTTTCAGGGAAATGCAAGTGTTGATTCAGCTGATTTTGTGTCACAGTCTCGTAAAGAAATTGTTGTAAAAGTCCCAAAAGAGGCTGTTTCCGGTAAAATCATCGTGGAAGATATTCACGAGAATCAACTTTATTCAGATTTGGAACTAAGCATTTCACAGCCAACTCTAACGAGTTTCTCGCCAACGCTTGTTAAGGCTGGTGAAAACGTAATGATTAGTGGAGCAAATCTTGATTTGGTATCAGAAATAATTTTTTCCGGAGATTCTTCAGTTGTGGCTAAAGATTTTGTATCCGTTAGCTCAACCTCAATAGAGATTGTAAGCTCTGCTTATATTCAGGATGGACCTATTACCTTGAAGGCATATTCCGGTGTGGAAGTAATTAGTTCGGAATCCGTAACAACAGTTATTCCATCAGCACTTACTATTGCTGCAGTAAGTCGTTACAGAGCAGGACTTGAAGTGCTTATTACCGGATCTGACCTTGATTTAACAACTTCGGTACAGTTTACAGGAGGAACTGCAATTACAGATTTCACCTATAATGGAACCGGTATTACTGTTGTTATACCGAATGATGCAATGGACGGAGTTGTTGTTCTTAATACCGCTTCAGGTAAAAGTGCTTCAACTGATGCTATTGTGTTGGTAAAGCCAATCGCAGCAGATGTGACTCCAAACCCGGTTGATGCAAATAACGACATCACGATTACCGGTACTGATTTAGATTTGGTGAAGTCGGTTACTTTTGGGAATGATTTAACGGTTGATATAACTCCCGAATCCAGCACAAGTATCACTGTTACTGTTCCTATGGAGGCCACAACGGGTGAGCTGATCCTGACAATGATTAATGGAGCTGTCGTTAACACTTCTTCTGTAACTGTAAATAGTCCTGATTATTGCTACATTCCGGTACTACCTGATTCCGAAACAGAGATTAATTCGGGTAAAGTATTCTCAATTGATGTAGTAAATGGTGGTGCATTAACAGAAGTAAAAGTGGATGGCAATACAACTAGTTCTTTTGTTGAAGGAACCAATATGTATGTGTTTATTCCAAGTAAGGCTAGTGGCAAAACCGAGTTAACTTTGATTTCTGCAACAGGAAGTATTTCATATACAATTTCGGTAATTGGCGTAAGTAGTATCGAAACTGTGATTATGAATGAGACTCATGATTTAGGATCATGGGCAAATGAAGATGCTGGTGGAGCATTTCGTCTTTACAAACCTTCTTTTAATGGAGTGAAAGCCGGTTCGATATTGAAATTTTATTTTACAGTTTCAGGTACTCCCGGACGAATGCAGATAAATGATGCGAATTGGGGACAACAGGCTATGCTTGAGTTTACTGATGAAGCACAAACATCTTACGAGATGGAGTTGACACAAGGATTTCTGGATCAGATATTAAATACAAGTGATGGATGGTCTGAAACCGCTGCAGCAATACAAGGGCAAAATTTGGTTATTTCTAAGGTGACTGTTATTACTTTCGAGGCTTCTGCTTCTGAAACAATATGGACAGGCTCACAAGTTATGCCTGGTGATTGGTCTGGGAATATTCAATTATCCGCAGATCTCTTTGCTTCTGCTAATGTGGGCGATGTAATTCACGTAAAATCCTCAGATGTTCAGACTGGGGCGCAAGGTTCGTTTAAAAATGGCTCATGGACAGAAATAGCTGCCGGAACGGATTACTTCGACATAACGGGAGATTTTGAATTAACCATTACTGCTGATATTTTAACATCATTACAATCGGGAGGATTGATAATTAGTGGTCATGATTATACTGCGACCGAGGTTTCTATCAGGTCATAATTAAATTATAACACAATTTTGAATTTATTTTTTCAATAAACCTTATTGCCTTTTTCTCGAAAGAGAAAATTGGCAATAAGGTTAAAATAAACAATAATGCTGCAAAAAAGATTCTTATATAATCAAGTAGTGAAAAGTATGTTGCTTGCTTTATCTGTACTTTTTATTTTTTCGTGCGGTGCAGAAAGCAGCCCGGATGAGCCTGATGTACTTGAACCTCCACATTTGGTAAGTTCAATTCCTGCAGATGGAGCTGCAGAGGTAGATACAAAAACAACCGCTATGCAATTAGTGTTCGAAAGCAACCTTATTGTTGTTTCAGAATCCAAATTTCACTTAAATAATAATGTTGTAAGCACTGTAACTGCTGAAGAAAATGTTTTAACGGTAACTTTTTCAACTCTTCAGCCTGAAACAGAATATACCCTGCTCATTGATGCCTTGGCTTTAAAAGTAGTAAACGGGGCAGTAAATTCAGCCCAAATTTCAATAAGTTTTACAACTGCTGCAGGCCAGGCTGTAGATATTACAAATAAGCTTGCTGTTGATAATCCTTCCCCGGAAGCCACAAATCTGTATTCCTTTTTAAAGGAGAACTATGGGGAAAAAATAATTTCCTCTGCAATGGCCAATGTGAACTGGAACATCAACGAGGCCGAATGGGTGAAACAGCATACAGGGAAATATCCTGCAATTGCAACTTTTGATTACGTTCATTTGCCTTATTCTCCTGCCGATTGGGTTGATTATTCTGACATTTCTGTTGTTGAGGATTGGTGGAACAACAATGGGATCATAAGTGCTGGATGGCACTGGATTGTTCCTACCTACGAAGGTTCTGCAGATGATACTTATAAACCGGAAGAAACAACTTTTAAGGCTTTAAATGTTACAATAGATGGCACCTGGGAAAATGCGGCTGCCAAAGCTGATTTAGAAGAAATAGTTGGATACTTAAAGTTGCTTCAGGCTAAAAACATCCCTGTTATTTGGCGGCCATTGCACGAAGCTGCAGGTAATACATATGAATATACGAATGGTGAAGCTTGGTTTTGGTGGGGTACTGACGGTGCAGATACCTACAAAGAACTTTGGGTTTTTATGTTCGATTATTTTAAAGCTCAAGGACTAAATAATTTGATATGGGTGTGGACTACACAAACAAAAGACAACGCCTTCTATCCTGGTGACAACTATGTTGATATTGTGGGAAGAGACATTTATAATAATGCTGAAGCGGCTTCTATTGCTGATGAATTCAATACAATTCAGCAAACTTATCCTACTAAAATGATCACTCTAAGTGAATGTGGCAACACGGCTGATGTTTCTGAACAATGGAATGCCGGAGCTAAATGGTCTTATTTTATGCCTTGGTACGATTACGAAAGAACAAATGATACAAATGAATCAGATTTTGCGGGTACCGATCATGAACATGCCAATGCTGCTTGGTGGACGAATGCTTTTAGCAATACGTATGTGATTACACGAGATCAAATGCCTGATTTAAAGTAGAATGTTTAAAGGATGTTTTATTTTAATGTGAATCCCCAAACGGATTAATAGATTGATGATGAGAGAAAAAAATAATTCACTGGAGCAATTCCTATGTGAGATTAAACAAGAATGGTTCGATATACTTGATTATTGGGCAGAAAGTACAATTGATAAATATAATGGTGGTTTTTATAGTGAGATTTCCAATACCAGTGAAGTCAATAATGGGATTGCAAAGGGAGTTGTACTAAACACAAGAATTTTATGGACATTTTCATCCGCATATAACCATAGTAAAAATGAGAGATATCTTGAAATAGCCAAGCGGGCTTTTGATTATATTCTTGCCTGTTTTTTGGATCATGAGAATGGTGGTTTGTTTTGGGCTGTTGATGCAGCAGGAGAGGTTGTGAATGACAGAAAACAAGCCTATGCGCAAGGATTTGGTATTTATGCTTTTTCGGAATATTATAAAGCTTCCAATGACGAAAACAGTCTTAAACAGGCAATAAATCTTTTTCATTTGCTGGAAAGTAAATACAAAGACAATGAATTTGGTGGTTATATTGAGGCTTTGGGCAGAGACTGGCAGATGTTGGATGATATGCGCTTGAGTGAAAAAGATGCAAATGAGCCAAAGTCAATGAATACGAATCTTCATATTATTGAACCCTATACCAATCTTTATCGGGTTTGGAATAATGCTGAAGTGAAGAACAGTATTAAAGATTTGTTGTCGATATTTTACGATCGGATTCTTAATCAACAAACTTTTCAGTTTCAATTGTTTTTTGATATGGATTGGACAGTAAAATCCAATGAAATATCATTTGGACATGATATTGAATCAGCATGGTTGCTTAGTGATGCGGCAAGAGTGATTCATGATGAGAAATGGATTGAGAATATGGAAACAATAGCCGTTCAGGTAACCGATAAAGTTATTCATGACGGAATGGATAGTGATGGCAGTGTTTTTTACGAGAAAATTGATGGGGTTATTGATAAAGATAAGCACTGGTGGGTTCAAGCCGAGGCGATTATAGGCTTGGTGGATACTTACAAAATAACAGGAAATAAAAAGTATTTAGACAGAGCCATTCAAATATGGACATTTGTTAAAGCCAATATTAAAGATGGTAAGGGTGGAGAATGGTTTTGGCGGGTTGATGCAGCAGGAAAACCTGTAGCCGGTGATTGCAAAGTAGGATTTTGGAAATGCCCGTACCATAATACCAGAGCACTAATTGAAAGTTATAGCAGACTAAAAGAATAATCAGAATGAGAAAATCGTTTCTATTACTAATAATGATTGCGTTCAGCATTTGCGCGAATGCTCAGAAAGCAAAAAAAATGGCCTTAACTCCTCCCATGGGTTGGAATAGCTGGAATACTTTTGGTACAGATATAAATGAGCAGTTGGTGATGCAAACCGCTGATGCTTTTGTTGAATTAGGATTAAAAGATGCCGGATACGAATATATTGTATTGGATGACGGCTGGATGGCTAAGGAAAGAGATGAAAATAACAATCTCGTTCCGGATCCAAAGAAATTTCCTGGAGGAATAAAATCCATTGTTGATTATGTGCATTCAAAAGGTTTAAAATTTGGTTTGTACGAATGTGCCGGAAATCAAACCTGTGCTGGTTATCCTGGTAGCCGTGGTTTTGAATATCAGGATGCCAAACTTTATGCAGAATGGGGAATTGATTTTTTGAAATACGACTGGTGCAATACCGAGAACATAAATGCAAAAGGAGCATACCAAACCATGCGGGATGCCTTGTATGCAGCAGGCCGTCCAATTGTTTTCAGTATTTGCGAATGGGGAGATAACGAGCCATGGAAATGGGGCGAAGAAATGGGACATTTATGGCGCGTTACCGGCGATATTACCAATTGCTGGGATTGTGAAGTCGGTCATGGAAACTGGTCATCGCGAGGAATCTGGCCAATTATTAATCTTCGTAAAGATCTCCGGAAATATGCAGGCCCGGGGCATTGGAACGATTTGGATATGATGGAGGTGGGGAATGGCATGACCGATTCGGAAGATCGTGTACATTTGGCCATGTGGAGTTTGTTGACCTCACCTCTGATTTTAGGAAACGACCTTCGCACTATGTCTGGTGAAACTTTGAAAACAATCGAAAACAAAAATGTTATAGCTGTCAATCAGGATGTTTTGGGAATTCAAGCTTATTGCCATCTGAAAAGTCCTGATTTGGAAATATGGGTAAAACCTCTCGCCAATGAAGAATGGGCTGTGGCTTTTGTTAACATGAGTAAAGAGGAATTACAACTTTCTTATGATTGGTGGAAACATCCAATAAACGATCAGCTAACTCACAAACAATTGGAAAAGAAATACAAAAGTTACTCCATGTATGATCTGTATGCATCCAAAAATATCGGGTTAACCAATAAAAATCTTGAATCAAAAATTAAAGGGCATGATGTTTTACTGCTAAAACTTAGTCCTCAGAAATAATAAAACCAGCAAACGGGAAGCTGTGTTGAATGGCTTTTGCAAGTACGAACCTATCTGGAGTATTTATACGCAGCTCCACTAAAAGCGAATAGAATGGATCAGAAAATCTGTTTAAAAGAAAAAATTGGATATAGTTTTGGCGATTTTGCATCTTCTATGTTTTGGAAGATCTTCTCCATGTTTCTCATGATTTTTTATACTGATGTGGTTGAGTTATCTCCTGCATCAGTGGGTACAATGTTGTTGTTGACTCGTTTGTGGGATGGATTGAATGACCCGATTATGGGAATTGTTGCAGATAGAACCAGTACTTCGAAAGGAAAATTCAGACCCTACCTTTTATGGGTTGCCATTCCGTTTGGAATTATTGGGGTTTTAACCTTTTCCACTCCGGAATTTGGTCCGTCAGGGAAATTGATATACGCCTATGTAACTTACACCTTAATGATGATGGTGTACACGGCAATTAATGTTCCTTATTCTTCCTTAATGGGAGTAATGACTGATAATTCGGATGAAAGAACATCTTTGGCTTCCTTCAGATTTATTGGTGCCTATTCCGGCGGAATCTTCATGACTGCTTCCATTCCTTACTTATTGGATTTTTTTAGGGAAATAGGTTCAAGTGAAGCGGGCAGCTATCAATATTCTGTTGCAATTTATGCTGTTGTTGCAGCTTTCTTTTTCATCATGACCTATTTGTGGACAAAAGAGAGAGTAAAGCCATTGGAAGTGAAAAATTCGATTTGGAAAGATGTAAAAGATTTGGGGAAAAATGCACAGTGGTTTATTATGCTTGGCGCCGGTATTGCTGTGCTGATCTTCAATTCTCTTCGCGATGGAAGTATCATGTATTATTTCAAGTATTTTATCAAAGATCAAACCATTCCTTTACTTGGAGAAATGAAGTGGGATAAGCTGGCGGGTGCATATATGACCATTTGGTTGGTAACAAATATGATAGGAGTTTTGCTGGCGAAACCCGTTTCAGCAAGAATAGGAAAGAAGAAAACCTTTATTGGAGCAATGGTTTTGGCATCATTCTTCAGTATTGCCCTATATTGGCTGCAACCAGAACAAATTGGTCTGATCTTCCTACTCAATATCTTTATCGGAATTACCGCAGGAATTGTATTGCCGTTAATCTGGTCGATGTATGCTGATATTGCCGATTATTCGGAATGGAAAACCGGACGACGTGCTACTGGATTGGTGTTTTCATCTTCCTCAATGTCGCAAAAAATGGGATGGACACTTGGAGGTGCCGTTACAGGTTGGCTGTTGGCCGCTTATGGTTTCGAGGCCAATGCTGAACAATCTTTCGAATCATTAAAAGGAATTCGCTTGATGATTAGTATTTATCCAGCCATTGGTGCCGCGCTTTCTGCTCTGTTTTTATTGCTGTATAAATTGAGCGATAAATATATGAAACAGGTAATTTCCGAATTGGCTGAAAAGCGTCAATAATATAAGTTGAAGTGTCTTTTACAGGAAAAGACACCTATGGAATTGAAAGCAGTTAAAAACATCTTGTTGAAGTAAATTAGAGAATAGTAATGAGGACAAAATATTTATACATATTAGGATTGGTAATAGGCATGCATTTTTCAGCATTGGGACAAAATGGGACTTCTAATTTTATTTCGTCTGCTGCTTCTCAAAATCAGAATTGCGAATCTGATTTAGCATCAGTGAATCTTTCGAATGAAAATATAGAATACATAGGTCGCTGGGACTTTAGTGGTCAATACCCAAAGGTGTGGGCTCCTGGAGCTTATCTCCGGTTTCGTTTTAAGGGGAATTCCTGCCGGTTTATTATTGAGGATGAAAACCTATGGGGAAATCATAATTTTATAGAATTGGTAATTGATAATTCAATTGAGAACCGCATCAGACTTAGTGGAAAGTTGGATACAATCTCTCTTCCGACAAATTTAGATTCCGGCGAACATACGGTTTTAATCTGCAAGGATACCGAAGCTGGTATCGGATACATAAAAATAAAAGAGATTCACTGTGCAGCGATTATGCCCGGCAAATTATCTTCCGAAAGAAAGATTGAGTGCATCGGAAATTCAATTACATGCGGTATGGGCAGCGACGAATCCTATAAAAAATGCGGCACTTCAGAATGGTACGATCAACACAATGCGTATATGGCTTATGGTCCGAGAACGGCCAGAAGATTAAATGCACAATGGCATTTGACTTCTGTTTCGGGAATTGGACTGGTTCATAGTTGTTGCGGATCATCAACGGAAATACCTGAAGTATTTCACCGGACAAGTTTGGGTATTGATGGCAAAAATTGGGATTTTGACAAATACATTCCTGATGTGCTGACCATTTGCCTGGGGCAGAATGATGGGATTCAGGATTCTACCTTGTTTTGTAATGCCTACGTAAATTTTATAAAGCTGATTAGAACTTATTATCCGGAAACACAAATTGTATGTTTAACAAGTCCAATGGGCGATAAAACTTTAAATGATGTGCTGAAAAAATACATCAACAGCGTAGTAGAAAGAAGAAAGAGTGAAGGAGATAACAAAGTGAGTAAATATTTCTTTAAAAAAAGGTACATCAGAGGTTGTGGTACTCATCCCAATATTGATGATCATGCTTTGATTGCTGACGAATTGGAAATGGAACTTAGAAAACTAATGTGTTGGTAAGCCCAAATGGATTTATATTTTTGATATAAATTAATTTAAATAAGATAAAATGAGAAAATTTCTAATTGTAAGTCTTCTAAGTTGCTTCTGTTTGTTTGGCTGTCAGGAGCGGGTTGTTAAAATTGCATGTATTGGCGATAGTATTACACAAGGATTTGGAAGAGATAATCAGGATTCTTATCCAAATCAGATGAACGCAATGTTGGGTGAAAACAAAGAGGTGAGAAACTTTGGTGTTGGAGGCAGAACCATGTTGAAAAAAGGAGATTATCCACTTTGGAAAGAAAGTGCATTTACCGAAGCTCTTCAGTACAAGGCAGATGTTGCAGTAATTTTATTGGGAACCAATGATTCAAAGCCTCAGAATTGGGATCAATATGGCAATGAATTCTATTCCAATTATTTGAGTATGATTGATACTCTAAAAACCACCAATCCGAAAATGCAGATTTTTGTTTGTTATCCACCGCGTGCATTTGCTCAGGTTTGGGGAATTCGTGATTCAGTTATTGTAAATGGCGTTATTCCTGTTGTCGATTCCATTTTAACCCAAAGAGATGTTAAATTGATTGATTTGCATTCTGCGATGTACAATAATGAAGATTTGTTTCCGGACAAAATTCATCCGAATAAAATTGGATACAAACGAATGGCTGAAATTGTAGATGAGGCCATCAGTAAATAGAAATAGTATGGATTCAAGGAATTTGTTCATGGTTTTGAATTCATAATAAAATTTAAAAAACATATGAAACGTCCATGTATAAAGCTTTCTACACACAGTGAGATGATTATTCCCGGCGTGGTAAGTTCTCCCGAAACAAGTTCGGGACAGGCTATATGGCAAATAAAAACAAATAATAAACATATGAAACGTCCATGTATTTAGCTTTCTACACACAGGGAGATGATTATATGGTAAGTTCCATATGGCAAATAAAAACAAATAATAAACATATGAAACGCTATAAATTTGTCATTTTTTTGTTCACACTGATATTTTCAGGCGCGAACTGTTTTGCTCAGGAAATAATTCTGTCTCCGCTATTTGGTGATGGTATGGTTATTCAGCGCGATAAGCCTGTTTCCGTATTTGGTGAAGCTCCGGCTAACGAAAAAATTACTGTTCTCTTCAGAGATCAGCATAAACAAGCAGTCTCAGATGAAAAAGGAAAATGGAAAATTGAACTTGATTCTGAAGTTTATGGTGGTCCGAATAACCTGACGGTGAAAACCAAAAATGAAACATTGGAAATTAAAGATGTTTATGTGGGCGAAGTTTGGATCTGTTCCGGTCAATCGAATATGGAAATGCCTCTTTTAGGCAATTGGGCTCATGTTAACAATGCTGAAGAGGAGGTTGCCAATGCCGATCTTCCAAACCTCCACCTTTTTATGGTTGATCGAAACACATCTTTTCAACCTGAAACAGAAATAGAATCGAAAGGATGGAAAACATGCACTCCCGAGAGCTGTAAAGAATTTTCGGCAGTTGCTTACTTTTTTGGTCGCGATTTACTTGAAAATTTAAATATGCCTATTGGATTGATTCAGTCTGCGTGGGGAGGTACTGTGGCCGAAGCCTGGACAAGTGCTTCAACATTAAAAAGCATAGCTGATTTTCGGGAGAAAGTACTTCAAATTGAAAAAAATCCAGCATCCAAAGAAGAGTTGCAACTAAAATACAAAAAAGACCTTGCCGCTTTTATTCAGGAAACAGGCGAGGCCGACAAAGGAATTAATGGTAAGGATACCATTTTTGCTTCGGTTGATTTGAATGATGCAGATTGGATGCCAATGAATCTGCCGGGTATGGTAGAAAGCACTAAAATTGGATCTGTTGACGGAAGTATTTGGTTCAGAAAAACCATCAGCATTTCTGATGAAAATGCAAATAAAGAAATGACTTTGCACATTGCCGCGCCTGACGATGCTGATGAAACATGGTTTAATGGTATAAAAGTGGGAGAGAGCACCGAATGGGATGTTCCCAGACAATACAAGCTGGCCTCGAATCTGGTAAAACCCGGTAAAAATGTAATTGCAATTCGTTTATCCGACTATCGTGGTGCCGGAGGTTTTATGGGAGAAGCTTCTCATTTTGCTTTAACATCAGAAGATGGATTTAGAATGGAATTGGCTAAAAACTGGAAATGCAAAGTCGGATATAATTTAAAAGACATCAAAACAATTCCAATAGAAATAAACGATCCCAATCAACCAACAGTATTGTTTAATGCCATGATTAATCCTTTAATTCCATACAGTTTTCGTGGTGTAATTTGGTATCAGGGAGAAAGCAATGCCGGCAGAGCAAAGCAGTACGAAGAATTATTTCCTGCTATGATTAACGACTGGAGAAGCAAATGGGGAGGAGAAGATTTTCCGTTTATTTTCGTGCAGCTCGCTTCTTATCTGAAGCGAAATACAGAACCTGTGAACGATAGTTGGGCCGAACTTCGCGAGGCGCAGCGGTTAACCCTTAAATTACCAAATACAGGAATGGCAGTAGCTGTTGATATAGGAGATGCTAAAAACATTCACCCGGGCAACAAACAGGATGTTGGAAAACGTTTGGCTTTGTGGGCTCGAAACAAAGTTTATGGCGGGAATATCCCTTATTGCGGGCCCACTTATAAAGCGATGCTTGCTAAAAACTCTTCTCTTGTTGTAGAATTTGATCATTGTTACAAAGGGCTCACAGTTTCGGATAACAGGGAAGTAACAGGTTTTGCCATTGCCGGAAAAGATGGAGTTTACCATTGGGCAAAGGCTAAAATCGATAAGAATACAATCATTCTAAATTCGGATCAGGTGGCAGAACCTGTTTCGGTGCGTTACGCATGGAGTTCCAATCCCGATTGTAACTTAATCAATTCTGCCAAATTGCCTGCGGGTCCTTTTGAAGCGAAATTGTAGATTCGGATGAACTAATTGATTTATATCAAAACAAACTTTGTCAAAACCACAACAATCTCATGAACAATTACAGGTTGAATTTAATGGCATTACTATTTTTTACAGGACTATTTAATGCATGTCAACCGAATGAAATTAAAAACATGGAAACAAGGGAATTAAACTCCAACTGGACTTATCATCAGGTAAATAGTGAGCTTGCAGGAAACGCGGCAGTACCCGGAACCATTCATACCGATTTGCTTGCGAATAAACAGATTGAAGATCCGTTTTATCGTACAAACGAGAAAAATCAGCAATGGATTGATAAAGAGGATTGGGAATACAGCAGTTCTTTTCAATTATCCGAAAAGGAAATCAGCAGGCAAAATCTGCATCTCGGTTTTAAAGGATTGGATACCTATGCCGATGTGTATGTTAACGGTTCGTTGGTGTTGAAAGCCGATAATATGTTTCGGGAATGGGAAATAGATATTAAAAAGCTGGCAAAAGCAGGCGAGAATCAACTTCGCATCTATTTTCATTCTCCTGTTAAAAAAGGATTGGAATTATTGAACGCATCAGCCTATACATACCCAGCAAGCAATGATCAATCGGAGAATGGCGGGTTGGGCGACAAAAAAGTGTCTGTTTTTACACGCAAAGCCGGTTATCATTATGGCTGGGATTGGGGACCGCGTTTTGTGACCTCCGGTATTTGGCGGCCAATTGAGCTTAAAGCCTGGGATGAAGTTCGTATTAAAGATGTGTTCATTCAGCAAAAATCGGTAAAGAAAGAACAGGCTAAACTGACTGCAGATTTTACAGTGGAAGCAAACGAAGCTTTTACAGGAAAAGTAATCGTAAAAGATCAATCTACAGGCAAGGAATTGCTGAATAAGCAGGTTGAAATTGAAAAAGGAAGCAATTTGATTTCTGTTCCATTCAATATCGAAAACCCAAAATTGTGGTGGTCGAACGGATTGGGTGAGCCGAATAGGTACCAATTCGAAGCTCAATTGGTAAAGGACAATTCTGTAATGGCTAAATATGTTGTAAATACAGGATTAAGAAGTCTGAAACTGGTTCGGGAAAAAGATGAGGCAGGGGAGTCGTTCTATTTTGAACTGAATGGAGTTGCTGTTTTTGCAAAAGGTGCAAATTACATTCCCAATGATAATTTTTTGCCGCGGGTTAGCAAAGCCGATTACGAAAAAGTAATTGCCGATGCAAAAGATGCCAACATGAACATGCTTCGTGTTTGGGGAGGCGGCACATACGAGAACGATATTTTCTATGATTTGTGCGATAAAAACGGCATTATGGTTTGGCAGGATTTCATGTTTGCCTGCTCCTTGTATCCGGGCAACGAGGAATTTTTAGAAAATGTGAAACAGGAAGCCAAAGACAATATTGTGCGTTTGCGCAACCATCCATCCATTGCCCTTTGGTGCGGGAACAACGAAATAAATACTGCCTGGAGTTATTTTTCCAAATCGGGTTGGGGTTGGAAAGAACTATATAACGAGGAACAACGCGAAGAAATTCAAAAGGCATACATGGATATTTTCCATGACATTTTACCGGATGCAGTTGCGGAATATACCGATGGAGATGACTATTGGCCATCGTCGCCTCAGGCAGGATTCGAACCCGAAAAGCATGCTGATTACGATAACAGGAGCGGAGATATGCACTATTGGGGCGTGTGGCACGGATTGCATCCGTTCGAGGATTTTGACAAATACAAAGCTCGTTTTATGAGCGAATACGGTTTTCAATCTTTCCCCGATTTCGAAACGGTGAAAAAGTACACCTTACCCGAAGATTACAACATCGAATCAGAAGTGATGGCTTCTCATCAGCGAAGCGGAATAGGTAATTTGCGCATTAAAGAATACATGGGTTGGGATTACAAAGTACCCACTGATTTTGAGAAATTTCTATACATGAGTCAGGTATTGCAGGCAAGGGGAATAAAAACCGCGGTTGAAGCACACCGACGGGCCAGACCTTATTGCATGGGAACTCTTTACTGGCAGATTAACGATTGCTGGCCGGTTGCCAGTTGGAGCAGTACCGATTATTATCACAAATGGAAAGCCATGCATTACATGGTTCGAAAAGCATATCAACCCGTTTTGCTGTCTGCTTTTGCAAAAAATGATACTCTGGCTATTTATGGTGTTTCAGATTTATTGGTTGGGAAGAAGGGTGTTTTGAGTCTGAATCTGATCAGTTTTAAAGGAGAACAATTGTTTAAACAGGAAATTTCTGTTGATTTGGCAGCCAATACCAGTTCGGTACTTTTCACAAGCAGTCTTGCTGATCTACTTGGTAAATTCGATAAAAATTCGGTTGTGCTGCAAATGGAAGTAAGAGAAGAGGATCAGCTCCTGACTGACGGCAAGTACTATTTTGCCAAACCAAAAGATCTGCTTTTGCCCGAAGCTAAGATTAACGTACAATTGATTGAAAAAGAAGGCAGGCACTTTATTCAAGTTTCAGCCGATAAATTAGTTCGCGATTTGTACCTGAATTTTAAGGATTCAGATATCAGATGTTCCGATAATTACTTTGATTTGCTGCCGGGCGAAAAACGAACAATAGAATTGACAGGAAATGATGTGCCGCAGCAAAGCGATTTGCAAATAAGGCATTTGCAGCAAATTTCCGAGTAAGAAAAACTACAGCACCTAAAAAATATTGGTGCATAAACTTATAAAAACTATGAACAAGACTCTACTCTTTTTATTAGCCGGCATACTCATTGCTTTTTCTGCTTGTCAGCAAAAAAATGAAGCCAACTTTGTTAAAGTGGCTAACAATGGATTCACACTAAACGGAAAGGAATATAGCTTTAAAGGAGCTAATTATTGGCAGGGAATGAATCTGGGAGCGCCTCAATCGGGCGATCAGCAGCGATTAGTAAGGGAATTGGATGAGATGCAGGAATTAGGGATTACCAATTTGCGGATATTGGCTGCAAGTGAAGCGGACTCTGCTATGCGCTACTGTATCCATCCAGCCTTGCAAACGGCTCCGGGAGTGTACAACAATGATATATGGCAAGGATTGGATTTCCTGCTTGCCGAAATGGGAAAAAGAGAGATGAAAGCGGTTATGGTGCTTGGTAATTTCTGGACCTGGAGTGGGGGATTTCCTCAGTATCTGCGTTGGGCAGGTATGGGTGAAGTTCCCTATCCTCAGGAGCCCCCAACTTCGTGGCAGCAGTTCACCGACTATTCCAAACAGTTTTTTAGCAACGATTCGGCGCAGGAGATGATGAAGAATCATATTAAAACCATTATTGGCAGAATTAATTCGATAACCGGAAAAGCCTATAAAGATGATGCTGTGATTATGGCCTGGCAATTGGCGAACGAACCACGGGGTTACGATGTGCCTAAGCAACTGCAGAAATGGACGCGTGCCACTTCAGGCTATATCAAAAGTCTTGATTCAAATCATTTAGTGTGTTTGGGTACCGAAGGAAATACGGCCGATTTGGTTTCCGGTGTTAATGTTTTAATTGATAACGACGATTCGAATATCGATTACATAACCATGCACATCTGGGCACAAAACTGGGGCTGGTACAGTCCCGAACAAAGCGATTCGGTATACACTGAAATGCTTCAAAAGGTAAATTCTTATTGGGATGTTCATGTAGATGCAGCTAAAAAGCTTCAAAAGCCAATAGTGCTCGAAGAATTTGGAATTGCCCGCGATGGTTCATCTTTTTCTCCCGACACAACAACCAATTGCCGCGATCGTTTTTACGAATTTATTTTCAGCAAAGTAGATGAATCCATAAAGAACAATGGAATGGTGAGAGGTGTAAATTTTTGGTCCTATTCAGGAGAAGGAAGACCACCACATCCGGGAGAATTCTGGAAAAAAGGTGATACTTATTTAGGAGATCCTCCTCACGAACTGCAGGGATGGTATGGAGTGTATGATAAAGATTCTACAACTCTTGCAATCATAAAAAGATGCTGCGGATCTAAATTTTAGCTATTGCTCCACAGTTCATGTTCGGGAAAACCGAATCAATGAGATATCAGAAAGACGCGGTTTTTACCACGTCTTTTTTATTGCGAAAAACCCCAACCGCTGTAAAGCAATTGGGGGTACATTTCAAAATATATATGTGGTAGTAGTCTCTATTTAACCAATATTCCAAGCTGTTCCAAGGTTTGGCGTTCCGACCTTTCGTAAAACAGATCCAGACAGGCGCGTAAATCGTTGCAGTATGCCATTAATTTGTTAAAGGTTTCTTGTTTTCGAACCGTAGCAACCTGAGCTTCACCATCCTCTTTTTGCGCTTTTATTTTTAACTCATCAATTTTTTCCAGTTGCTGTACCATTTCAGTAATTTCTTCAGAGCCTAACTCAACCAATGCTAATTTATCCTGAATTACAATGTGCTGAAGAACTGCATTTGTAGTTTCCTCACATAGGTTTTTCCAGTCAGCATAATTGCCCGGTATTTCCTTGTTTAAACGAAGAAGAGTGCTTAGTTCAGCATTATTCTTGAAGAAGTAACGACTGGCTTTACGGATCTTCACCAATTGCCCGTATATCTTGTCGTAAACAATTTTAAATTCACGATTTGCTTCTGTCGATTCAATTTTTTCTGTCGATTGGCTTTCGAAAGCCGATTTGGCATTTTCGTAAAGCTTTACTCCAGTCAAAATTCGATCTTCCGGATAAATCGCTGCAATTCGTGTTTTAATAGCTTCGTTACCCGATAAACCATATACGAGTATTCTACATTCTTCTAATGATTTTTGTAAACTTTTTGGCATGATAATGTCTTTTTCAGGGTCAATTATTCTGTTTATCTATATGTTTTTTTTTAATCGATATTGAAAGTAAGTATAATATTTCAAAAAACAAAAACATAAGAAGCTAAAATTATGTTTTAATGCCAGGGTGGATATGTTAATAAGGCTGGAAATGGATTGCTAGGCTGTAAAAAAACCAATGTGTCAGGGTATTTTACTTTTTATGATTAGGAATTCATTTTTTAAACTAAAAATTTACTTTTTTATTCAGGGAAGGAACTTTTTACCATTGGGAGAAAGCTTTTTAGGACAGGGAAAGCACTTTTGTACATAAGGAATTCACTTTTTACGATCGGGAGTACGCTTTTTCCGACAAATTGTCGCTTTTTAGCATTGGGAATTCACTTTTAAGTATCGGGAACTTACTTTTTGGCAGGGGAAAGCACTTTTTAGCCTCGGGAAGCACTTTTGGGCAAGGGAAAGTGTCTTCTCCTGAAATAGCTTGACAGATTATTACTTAATTTTTAATAGTCGTATTGTTTTTTAATTGATCTGCGCTTGCACAAAATTATTCAAATCTTCTTTCTGTTTTCTTTACTGTCAAAGATTCTTTCTTCTGCTTCTGTATTACAGTTTCAATTTAATTCCCGATTTTCCATTGCATCTTTTTCAGATATTCCTGGATTTTGATTCTTGGTAGATATTTCGTCACTCTCAATAATGTGGACTTTAATTTGCGTCCTGTCAATGTTATTAGAAGTATAAATTTTGGAAAGAATACTATCCAGAGGAGCGAGAACTTCAATGTTTTTTATCACTCCCTCATATTCATTAAAAAGCTTCCAGTAGAGCTCTCCCGGTTTTTCTTCCGTATTTTCTTGAATTCGTTCCATCTGAAAAATAGAAATCCAATTAACGTTAGTAAGTAAACCCCAAATTCCAAAGAATAAACTGATGGATATAATAGCCTGAAATAATAAGATCTTCATATTTTCAATCTGAAATAAGCTTGGTTAAAATAATTTCTTGGGTATTTCTGTTTTCGGATGACAAAGTAGATCGGTTAAGCGACCATAGAACCACCACGATACATGAATTCCTTTTCGAGTGTGTACTGCTGTATATATTGTTGTTATAAATTCGGCCAGATTGAAAATAAAAGCAGTAATCAGATAGGAAAAGTATCTGTTTGTAATGGGTTCGGAATCGAACAGGATTGCTGTGGTCCACCAAAAGCCAAAGCTGTTTATGAATAGCAAAGAGAATTGCGATAACAATGCCTGTGTGCAGTGCCAGCGAACAAAGTAGGTTCCTTTTCTATTGGCGATAAAAAAAAAGAAAGTTGCAATCAAATTTATTATAGGGAGAGGTAATCCTGCTGTCAGCGCAGCAAGCGACATCACATAGCTGTTCGAAGCTTTTTCAGCTTCATCATCTTTTGGTTCGTAAGCAAACTTACCAGTTGATATCATATGTCTTTATAAATGTTCCAAATCCAATTCAAGAGAACCAACACGATAAGAGGTATGGCAACGAGTTTTTGTTTTAGGATGTGCTCTGCTTTGTTGTAAAAAATAAAAAAGCTATCCTTTTTAAGCAGAAAATCAATACAGATCCAAATCGGACTTGCCGTCATTATTAAAAATAGAAGAAGGCCTATAGGATTTAAAAGAAAAGCCTGTTCTATCCTGCCATGAAGCAAAGATAGAACAGACCTTGTAGAGCCGCAGGAAGGACAGGGAATTGTGCTTATTTTTTTAAACAAACAAACATTTACTTCATTCGGAAATATTGAAGTTTCTTTATTTAGGTTGACAAATAACCATAGATACCCCACTAAACATGCTCCAATCAGCAGCATATAAAGCCGATTCCTGCTTCCTGCCATTAAGCCAGTGCCTGCATAAGTTTCGACATGTTTTTTTCTTTTGCTGCGCCCATAATCAGAAACCAATCGATAAGAGTCCAGATTCCAAAGCCACCACATGTTACCAATTTGCCAATTCCCAATCCTGTATCGCCTAAAAAGAAACGATCGATGCCAAAGGGGCCGCCAAGTAAGGAAACGATTAAACTTGTTGTTGGATCTTTAAATGAGATAGATTGAACAATTTCCCATTTTGATTCATCGGCATTTTTTAAGCTTTCTCTTACCCCAATAATTTGGGTACTTTCAAAAAACTTTCCATAGGTCATGATAAACATGTCCACTTTCTGTGAATCCATTTTGCTAAATTATATATTATAATCCTACTCGTTTGGCTTTTCGGATACGCCCTATTTTTATAGTGGTGTTTGATTCCACAGTTAAGTTTTATTTTTAAAATAAAAAAGCGCTAATTTATGAAAATCATTTTGCTTAACATACTAAAAAGATAAATAAATACCTGCTTTATCGAAGTTTTTAGATTTACTTATTTCAATTTTTTTGGTGAAAGAACGCAAGTTTATTTGCGAATGGGTGTCTAAGCATTTAAATTCACATAATCAGCATCGAAGTATTTTTACCATGATTGAAAAGGAGTTAGTTGAACAACTCAAATCCGGAAACGAAACAGCATTTCGCCAGCTTGTAGAGACCTATCAGTCGATGGTGGTGAATACGGCTATGGGGATGATTCACAATCAGACAGATGCTGAAGATATTGCCCAGGATGTTTTTATTCAGGTTTATCATTCGATAAGCGATTTTAGAAATGAGTCGAGCCTGAAAACCTGGTTGTATAGAATTACAATAACACGCAGTTTAAATGCAATTCGGGCCAATAAAAGGAGAAAGTTTTTTAGTCGTATCGAAGATTTTTTTCAGGGAAAAAAGGAAGAGGTTCAGGAGAAGGCAGGTTTTGTAAATCCCGATAAGGCTCTCGAAGAAAAAGATCATGCCAATGCGATTCGTGCTGCATTGGATTCTTTGCCCGAAAATCAGAAAATTGCTTTTGCATTGAGTAAGTATGAGGAACTGAGCTATGCAGAAATTGCTGATTTGATGCAGATTTCGAAATCGTCGGTAGAGTCGCTGCTGTTTAGGGCAAAATCGAATTTGCAGAAAAAACTCATCGGGTATTATAAAAATTTTAAGAAGTAGCGCAAGTTTTTATTCAAAGTGGTGTCCAATACAAAAAACAATACAAATGAAATGCAACGAGGTAAATAGCAAATTAATTTTTTATCTGGAAAAGGAACTCTTGAAGGATGAAATGCTGCAGATGGAGAATCATTTGTCGGAGTGCAGTTCATGTTCCAATCGTTTGGTTTTACTTCAGTCGGCTATGGATGTTATCGAGAAGGAGAAATCGCTGCAGCCGAATCCATATTTTGTCTCAAAAACGATGAATCGTTTTAAGGAAGAGCAAAGAACAGCCAATCAGCCGGTTTTTACCAGACTGTTAATCCCTGTATTTGTGAGTATCCTGTTTGTACTGGCTATTGGATCGGGCATTTTTATGGGAGCAAATTTTGCTTCGGATACTGAAAATATTCAGCAATCGAATTTAATCGATCCCTATTTTAACGAAATAGATAACGAAACCATTGAATTGTTCTTTTTAAACGATGGATATCATGAATAAAGCGAATAAAATTTGGATGTGGCTTGCTTTAATTTTATTGGCAGTTAATTTGTCAACGATTGGCTCGTTTTGGTATCATATGCAGCAGGAAAGAATCGTGGAAGAAAATAAGGTGGAGATGCCGGATGAATTCAGAACCAGGTTTCTGAAAGATCAATTGGGCTTGAATGAAGAGGAGAAGATGATATTCCGATCATTAAACAGGAACTACAATCAGGATGCAAACCAGATTATGAATCGGTTGAGTGCTTTGCGAAGCGAAATGGTGCAGCAATTGGGAAACAAGAATTGCGATACTCTGGAACTGAAAAATATTGCCGGTGAAATAGGTGAGATGCATAAGGAGTTGAAATTGGCAACCGTTCAGTTTTATTTGGATATGAAGAGTGAATTGAACGAAGAGCAGCAGGCCAAACTATACGATTTGTTTAGCCGTTTGCTGCAAAATGATGATGAGGCGAAAACACCAAAAGGCAGAAGAAGAGGCTGGGGACACGGCAATGGTCCCGGCGGTAGAAATCAATAGCGTTTTATTGTAAATATTCTTTTTAGGAAGTGATTTGTATTGCATCCCGGGAGAAGTATGTCAAAAAAATAATTAAAAAAGAGATCATGAAAACACAAAAATTATTGAAAAACTTTGGATTACTGCTAATGGTAATCGTGTTTGCAATTCCTGCCGCCGATAGCCAGGCACAAAGCAGACGCAGTAGGAACGATTGCAGTCAAATTTCAAATTTAACGGTTGAACAGAACAAACAATTGAATGATTTGAGAGCAGATCATTTGAAAGTGATGGACGCTTTACGTGCCGAAAGAAGGGCTGCTGTAAGTGACAGCGACAGAGCAAATGTGAGAGAAAAAATGCAGACAGAGCTGAGCAAACATACCAATGCAGTAAGTGCAGTGCTTACTCCTGAACAGCGTGAGCAATATCTGCAAAACAAAAATTCGAATGCACAGTCTTTTGCGAAAAAAGGCAGAAGAGGAAGAGCTTGCGGTAATGGTTGTGGACAAGGTCGAAGAGGCAGAGGTGGACAAGGTCGTGGAAACAGGTAAGGAATTTTAAAATTGAAAACAAAATTCAGAAATCATGAAACGTCCATGTATAAAGCTTTCTATACACAGGGAAATGATTATATGGTAAGTTCCATCGGACAAAAACTTAAAATTATAAACAGATGAAAAATAGAATGACAAAATTTTTAATCGCTTTTGCACTGAGTTTTGGCTTTTTTGCCTGCGACAGTGAGGATGGAGGAACGGAAGCTTTGGCAAATTTGCCCTTGGTTGAAGTTTCGGCCGATGGATACACCGATATCATTACGGCGAACTTAAAAACGGTATTGAGTATAGATACAACAGTTGCGGCTGAAAGTGAGCAGGAGGGATTGCTGCTAATGCGCGAAGAAGAGTTGCTGGCTCATGATACATACAGTTTGTTTGCTGATTTGTATGATGTAAGGATTTTCAGCAATATTACCCGTTCGGAATCAACTCATGCTGCAGCAGTATTAACTTTGTTGGATTTGTTCGGAATTGAGGATCCGGCAACCGGAATTGCGGGGGAATACAATAATGAGACACTGCAGGCTTTGTATGATGAAGTAAGCGAAAAAGGGAAATTATCAGTAGAAGAAGCCTTAAAGGCCGGTGCATTCATCGAGGAAGCGGATATTAAAGATTTAGAGGATTTGATGGCTGAAACTGAGAATGAGGATATTCTTTTGGTGTATGATAATTTGCAGAGAGGTTCACGAAATCATTTACGGGCTTTTGTTCGGGTGTTAAGTACTTATGGAGTAGTTTATCAGCCAACAGTTTTAAGTGATGATCATTTTAATGAGATCATTAATTCGGATACCGAACGCGGTAATGGTTGTTTGAATGATTATCAAAATAAATACAGAAACCGTAAAGGGAACGGAAATGGATGGAATTGATTTTCCGGGTTTAGAAAGATTGTAGGGTAATCCCGAAAATAAAGGCTGTTGATGCAATATCAATGGCCTTTTGTTCTTAGGAAATGTTTCGAAATAACTTGACGCTTTAAGCTTGCCCTTTTGCCCATTAAGTTCCTTGCAAAAACATTTAATAGCCCGCTATTGGCAATTTTTGCAACTTCTTAAAGAACAAAATCACGTCGCTTTAATCAGTCAATTTATTCCCTCACAATCCCTTGGCAGAGGTGATGATCGTTTCTGAAATTTTCCTTAAGTTTGAATTTCGAAAGAATCAAAACATAAAAAACAGATATGGAAATTAGAAAAAATGAAACTCAGTTGGTTTGTATTGCCAGATTTATTGCGAATGAGGGCGAGGCCGATCAGTTAATCAAAAATTTACATGCTTTATTATTGCCGACACATCAGGAAGGTGGCTGCATTCGTTACGAACTAAATCAGAGCATCGATAATCCGCATGTAATTACTTTTGTAGAGAAGTTTTACGATCAGAAAACCTTCGATGAGCATTGCAGTCAAAAATATATTACTGACTTTTTTAATGATGGCAAACCTGATCACGTAAAGGAGTTTGATGTGAGCCTGCACAAGGAGATATTAAAGTAGCATGGTTTAACCACAAAGTAAAAAAAGGAAAGAAGTAAACTTTGTGAAGTTCTTGCTGTTCTTTGTGGTAAAAAGTTGTTGCAGAAAAAGAAAAAGAGGCAAACCGATCTGATTTGAGAAAATTTCGGTTTACCTCTTTTTAGTTCAGTTAAACTCTACTCGAAAAGAGTTGAATTTAAGAGAATATTAATTCGCTTTGATCCATGGCTGACCCACTTTCAAAATTGTACGACCAGCAACGTCGTTAATAATGATAGCAGCCATCATGTACCAGGCGCATAATGCACAAATAATCAATTCGTATCCAGCTACCTCATCTAAAATTGGAAATCCGAAGTGCCCTAAGTCCAGAAGGATGAAACCAATAAGTAATGTAGTAAAAGTGGTAGCCATTGCAGCATGAATAAAGAATGATGCCACCCATAAAATAGCAGTAAACAATGTCCATGCAACAAGGTAATATCCAACATCAGTGGTCGATGATTTGTATACCCCGTAAAAATTCATCAGCCAGATAACACCTAAACCAATCCAAAATGAACCGTAACCGGAGAATGCTGCAAAGCCGAAATTGTTGCCGTTTTTGTGCTCGAGCATACCAGCCATAAGCTGTGCCAGTCCACCAAAAACAAATCCCATTGCAACAACAGGACCTAATCCACACAATCCGATGTTATGAAACTGCAATAAAAGGGTTGTCAATCCAAACCCACCAAGTCCGACTACAGCCGGATTACCTAATTTTACGTTGCTCATCTTTATATATTTATTCTGATTTTTCAGATCGCAAAACTAGCAATTAGATCAAGAGACCAGTACTCTATCTAAGTAGTTATAAAACATGCTTTTAGGTTGTGTTTTTGTTTTGAAATCTGTAAGCTTGTGATAATTAAGAGATAAGAAACTTTTTTGCAGGGAAAATAGAATTTTGATTGTGCGGAAATGATATTAAAAGGTCTGAAAAAGAGGAGGGAAGGCTCCAAAAAAAAATCCTTATGCAATTAAACGCATAAGGATTGTTTCTTTTTTTTGCAATTGGGAATATTTTATCGTCCAATCAACTCCAATTCTTTACTCGAAATATCTCTCATTTCAACTTTACGGATTTTCCCGGTTACCGTGGTTGGAAATTCGCTTGTGAATTTAAAATACTTAGGAATTTTGTAAGTAGCGATTTGTCCTTTGCAATAATCTCTAAGTTCTTCTTCGGTGGCCGATTTTCCTTCTTTAAATTTTATCCAGGCCATTACAACTTCGCCGTATTTGTAGTCGGGCACACCAATTACATATACTTCGCTGATGCTTTCGTGAGAATGGAAGAATTCTTCAATTTCGAATGGAGAAATATTTTCGCCGCCGCGAATAATCAGATCTTTTATTCTACCCGTTATGGTTACGTAACCCTCCTCGTCCATGCTGGCCAAATCACCTGTATGCATCCATCCGGCATTATCAATAACCGATTTAGTAGCTTCTTCATTGTTCCAGTATTTAAGCATTACAGAGTATCCCCGGGTACAAAATTCACCACCTTCGCCACGTGCAACAATCTTTCCCGTTTCCGGATCAATAATCTTAATTTCCTGATGAGGATGAACCCGGCCAACCGTTCCTACCCGTTTACTAAGTTCGTCGTTTACAAAAGTTTGAGTTGAAACAGGAGAGGTTTCTGTCATGCCATAGCAAATGGCTACTTCTTTCATGTTCATTTTTTCCTGAACCTCAAGCATCGCTTTCTCAGGGCAAGATGCGCCTGCCATAATTCCGGTACGTAAACTGCTTAAATCGTATTTTTCAAAATTAGGATGTTCCAATTCAGCAATAAACATCAAAGGCACTCCGTAAAGTGAAGTGCATTTCTCATCTTGAACAGTTTTTAGTACAGTTTCAGCTTCGAAAGCTTCACCTGGAATCACCATTGCAGATCCATGTGTAATGCATGCCAAATTGCCCAATACCATACCAAAGCAGTGATAAAACGGCACCGGAATACAAACCCGGTCTGTTTCATTGTAATGCAAACGCTCACCAATAAAGTAACCGTTGTTCAAAATGTTGTGATGGGTTAGGGTTGCTCCCTTTGGAAAACCTGTTGTTCCCGAAGTGTATTGAATATTGATCGGATCATCAAACTGAAGCTGAGATTCTATTTCTTCTATTTGAGATGTTGAAATTCTCTTGCCTGCCTCAATTAATGCATGCCAGTCCCGATCTAAAATTACAATTTGTTTTAGATGAATGCAGGATTGTCTTACCTCCTGAATAATTTCGAAGTAGTTGGTTTTTCGAAATCCTTCCGACATAATTAAAAGACTAATTTCTGATTGACGAAGGGCAAATTTAAGTTCTGCTGATTTATAGGCCGGATTAACATTTACCAAAATAGCACCTATTCGAGCTGTGGCAAATTGAACAATTACCCATTCGTGTCTGTTCGGCGACCATATTCCAACCCGATCTCCTTTTCCAACTCCAAATGCAAGTAATCCTTTTGCTACTTCTTCAATCTGTTGCCAAAATTCAAGATATGTTGCTTTGTAATTTTGATAAGGAACAATTAAGGCATCTCTATCGCCAAATAATTCAACCGTTTTGCGAAGTCGTTCAATAATTGTTTCGCCTAAAAGAGGCAAATTCGAGCTTCCGTGCTCGTAAGATAGTTTGTTCATTCTTTTATGTATAAATGAGCCAATTGAACACAATTAACCCGTGATGTGATTATCTGTAATACATCAATTAACAATTGAAAACCATCTTTCTGCAGTTAACCGGAACCGGCTAAACTTTTTTGATTAGGAAGTAATAAAAGTTGTGATGGAGCCGTAGCTCCTTGTTTTAATATGGGCGCAATTTATAAAAAATATTTTAGCGGACAACAAATATAACCGGGATAATAGAACCTATTCCCGGGATATTGAATTAAGTATTTCACCTTAAAACAGTTTCGGTTTAATTCTATAAAATGATCAGCAAAAAAAAGGAAGATTATTAATCTTCCCATACAATTGTTTTAAAATCATCAAAAAAGGGGCCAAATTGAATTTCTGAAATTTGATTGTTGTCAAGCCAAAGATGCAGATTTTCGTTTGGGAAAAATATCAATTCATGAGTTGGAAATTCCTCTGAACCAACGTCCTCAAATTCCGGTTTTCCAAGTTGAAAAAGTTCAAGTTCAGCCAGCAGCATTTTTTTACTTAAACCAACCTTAATGAATTGAAAAATACTGTATTGCTCATTCAGAACCGAAATGTAGCTGAGTCTGTTCTGATCAATAGATTCGAATGTAAAGCTAAGTCCTTTGTCAATGTATAAAAGTGTGACACTTACTTCATCCGGAGAAAGGGAGTATTCTCCAACATCATCTGCGTTTCCCAGTATTTTTTCAACTTCGGCAGGTTGCATGCCAAATTTAATTCCTAAGATACCTTTACCCAATATGATGTCGTTTTTATTCATACAATTACTTTTCGAATGGATATTTTAAACCTATTTGTTCTCTTACTTGATCCATTATTGATAATATTTTTTTGCTTTTTAGTAAAGGTATTACAGAACTTTCAACTGCTCCTTTTTTTAGCAATTCATTTACAGCAAAAGCTTCATGATTATACCCAAGTTGCAATTCTTTATTGATAAACTCTAATTTTTCATCAGGACTTATTAAAAATGCTTTTTTAGCCATCCAAAATTGAGGGATTTCTATGCGTCCTTTGGTACCACAAATTACGGCCTCATTTTTAAGTTCGGAAACCAAAGAACTTGAAATTTGTGCCATTCCGCCACTTATATATTTTAATTGGATGCTGTTGTAATCATCAATTCCTGTTTTAGAAAAATGAGCCATTGCCTGTATGTCTTCAATTTCTTCACCAAACACCAATTCAGCCATTGCAATACCATATACTCCAATATCCAATAAAGCGCCACCCGCCAAATCCGGATTTGCCAAACGAATTTTTTCATCCATATTACCAGCATAGCCAAAACTTACCTGTACTTGTTTAACTTCGCCTATTTTACCTTCCCGAATCCAATTCATGGCTTCGATAATGGTCGGCAGGTAATAGGTCCACAGCGCTTCCATGAAAAATAAATTCTTTTCTTTGGCCAGATTTTGAAGAAGTTCAAACTCTGCAGAGTTTACAGTAACCGGTTTTTCGCACAAAACAGATTTTCCATTGTTCAGACAAAGTCTGGCATGCTCCAAATGAAAATTGTGAGGCGTAGCAATGTACACAACATCAACATCTGAATTTTTCACCATTTCTTCGTAAGAAGAATATGCCTTCGGAATTTCAAATTCATGAGCAAATTCTGTGGATCTGTCTTGCGATCTTGAGGCAACAGCAATAATTGTCCCATTGTTCACAACTTTAAAATCTTCTGCAAATTTCTTCGCAATTCTGCCTGCACCTAAAATTCCCCATTTAATAGTCATAAAAACATGTGTTTACCTGATGTTTTATTCAAAAGAATATAAAAACGAATTCTTTTGAAAAACAGGATTCGGATATAAATTTTCTGATTGTTAAATATAAGCTTTTGTTCCAAAAAGTGAAATGAAAAGCAGTATTGTTTGAATGTGTTTTTTAATAATAAAATCAATTGCAGGTCGGAATTGAGCATTCTGTTTTTTTTACTAACCTGTTGAATATCATCTCTAATTATATTCTCTTACCTTTTTCTGTTCTTAGTAAATTGATTGGGAAACTTAGAGGAAATGTTTCTAAATAGCTGAAAAAAGTTTACCAAGCCATTCAAAATGTCTATTTTTACGCTTTCAAAATCAAAACATAAAAGAATGGCTATAGATTTTCGAGCTACTGAATATATTCTTGAGTCTTTACAGACAGGAAAGAAATTTGAAGATGAAGGGTGGACTTTGGATGCTCCTGCTGAAGAAAAAGCTTGTTTAATAAGAACGAAATATCAAAAAAAGCAGCTTGAGCTTAAGGATAGTTCTATGGGGATTTATAAGTTTGCCGATTGGTTACCTATTCACAGAACATTGGAAGGATCATCTGCTCCGGCAACATATAAAAGTGAAGGGTTGTCTAAATATTTGGGATTAGAAAATTTATATATCACATTTAGCGGGTACTGGCCTGAGAAGGGAGCAAATTTCAGAACCTGTTCGTTCAAAGAAACTGAGGCTTTTTCGGTAAGTGGCAGGTTGAGTGATACAGGACAGATCCTTGTGGTTGCATCTGCAGGAAATACTGCACGTGCATTTGCAAGAGTGTGTTCCGATAATAATATTCCTTTGTTACTTTGTGTTCCCGAGGATAATATTAATGCTCTTTGGTTCGATGAACCGATTAAAGAGAATGTTAGATTGATTGCAACAAAATCGGGAAGCGATTATTTTGACGCCATTCATTTATCGAATCTGGCCTGTCAGTTAGAGGGTTTCATTGCAGAAGGAGGAGCTAAAAATGTTGCACGAAGAGATGGAATGGGAACTACAGTTCTTTCTGCGGTAACAGAGATTGGTAAAATTCCTGATTACTATTTTCAGGCTGTTGGCAGTGGAACAGGTGCAATTGCGGCATGGGAAGCTAATCTTCGTTTTATTGAAGATGGCCGTTTTGGTTCCAACAAAATGAAATTGATGGTGTCTCAGAATACGCCATTCCTGCCAATGTATGATGCATGGAAAGCAGATTCGAGAGAAATATTGCCGCTAGACGATAATTTGGCGAGAAAGCAAGTGGAAGAAATCGTAGCAAAGGTGTTGTCGAATCGCAAACCTCCTTATTCAATTGTTGGAGGAATGTTTGATGCGATAAAGGATGCCGGTGGTGATGTTTTGAAAGCGACCAACGATGAAGCAATGGAAGCGTCCAAAATATTTGAAGAGACTGAAGGAAATGATATTCACCCTGCTTCTGCTGTTGCTGTAGCTAGTTTAATTAAATATGTGCAGGAAGGAAATATTAATAAAAAAGCTTGTATCATGCTGAATATAACCGGAGGAGGAGAAGAACGTTTTAAAAGAGAAAAAGAGGTTTGCTATCTGAAACCATCTCATGTCTTCGACATTAATCCTGAACTTGATTCGCTAAAAGAGGTGTTGGAGAAGCTCTTTAAAATAGAATCTTCAGAAATAATATAAAAAAAAGCAGGCTTTTAGCCTGCTTTTTTATTGGTATTTTATCGGTGCCTATTTTATTAGTGATTCTATAATTTCGATCGCATCGATGATGCATTTTTCACAAATCTTCTCTTTCACTTTATTTTTTTCAGCATAAGCTTGTCCTTCTTCTGTATTCAGATTACATGTTATTAGTTCATCACAATTTGTAGAATTGTGCTCTAGTACAAATTTGCGGTTAAATTCCTGAATTAAAATTCGATTGTTGTCTGTTTGGAGTTGATGATTGCTGTATTTTTTGCAGTTATGAATTCCCAAAACCATAAATGCACCGGTAACAGCACCGCAGGTTTTTTGAAGTCGTCCCATACCGCCACCAAATCCGCTTGAGATTTGGTAAGCTAAATTACCGTCAAAATTATAGTCGGTAGAATATGGTAACAGCACCGATTGGGCACAATTCATTCCTGATTGAAAAGCCTCTAAAGCCTGAGTTGCTTTTGAATTCATGAGAGTGGTTTTGATTGAATTTGCAATGCAATATTTTCTTTGTCGGAGCTTAAATGTAATTAAATTATTATTTTGGAACAATCTCTATTTGTCATTCATTCAAATGGAGCTATTTCTAAATTTTTTGTGTAATTGTATCCCAATTCAAAAATCTCCTGAGCGTGATTTCCATTTAGTATTTCATATTCACGTAAGCCGGTTGGCTCTATAAATAAAGAGCATTTTTCTTTGTGACGAATAATATTTGAGTGAACTCCTAACTGAAAAGTTCGGGATGCCACCTGAACCAGATTGTCAAACTTTTCAATTTTATGAACAGGGCTCACATTTACAGCAATAATCACATCACATTTTTGCAATAAGGGAGAGATGGGAAGGTTGTCGAATAGTCCACCATCAGAATACATTTTGCCATCAATCAGAACAGGAGCAAAGAGTACAGGAATACTAGCCGATGCTAAAAGATAAGTGCTTAAATCTCCTTCCTTAATATATTCAACCCTGCCATCGTTTAAATTCGATACTGTAATAAATAACGGAATTTTTAAATTTTCAATTTCCTTGATTTTAATGTGTTTTTGAATGTCTTCTTTTAAGCCATTCAAGCCAAATAATCCATATTTGGGATAATGCAATTTTGAGTAGGCCATTAGACTCTTGTTTTTTAGAATCTTCAGCGTTTTTTCATAGGTATAGCCGGAGGCTATAAAGGCACCAACTATTGCTCCTGCACTAACACCAGAAATTATATCAGGACGAATTCCTTTTTCCTCGAGTGCTTTTAATACTCCAATATGAGCGAAGCCCCGAACGCCGCCACCACCTAATGCTATTCCTATTCTCATTAATTACTGGGCTTTAAATTCCGGATTGTATATGATACCAATAACATTTCCCCATGGATCTTTTACACTTGCTACCCAAAGTTCTCCTCCTACATTTGTAGGCTGTTCGTGAACTGCAGCACCCACTTCTATTAAATGTGAAAATGTTTTGTTAATATCATCAACTCCCCAGTATGATAAAACATTATCTGTTTTTGAAGCGTTTGAATCTGTCTCAGGCAAAAGGCCTAATTCAAATCCGCCGATATTGAATCCAACGTAGAAATCCTCATCAAAATATGGAGAAGTCTCAAAAGCTCTGGAGTACCAAAGTTTTGCTTTTGAAAGTTCATTTGTTTTGTAAATAGTAGTTCGCAGACCTAAAAATTGTTTTTTCATATCGATTGATTACGCCTAAAATAGTGTGTTAAGAATATCGTGTTTCAGAACTGAATTTATCAATCCATAAATTACTCATTTGATTCTGATTTATCTATTTTAATTTCGTTTTTTTATTTAAAAAGAGAGCTTATCGATTTTGATAAGCTCTCTGCCTGTTACTTATTTACATTTTCTAAGGCTCCCTTTATTATTTCATCAACAACCGAGGTATCAAGAAGAGTAGAAATATCGCCAAAATTGGAATAGTCTCCTTCAGCAATTTTTCGAAGAATGCGTCGCATGATTTTGCCCGACCGGGTTTTAGGTAAGCTTCTCACAAGTTGTATTCGGTCTGGTTTTGCAATTGGACCAATAATTTTGGTAACGCCTTTTCGGATACTGGTTTTAATCCCTTCTTCACCACCGGTTGACAGCTCTCCGCAAACAACAAAAGCATAGATGCCTTGTCCTTTAATATCGTGATGGAAGCCAACAACAGCCGATTCGTTTACCAGTGGATGTTCATTAATTGCATTTTCTACTTCGGCAGTTCCCATTCGGTGCCCCGATACATTAATAACATCATCTACGCGCCCTAATATTCTATAGTAGCCATCTTCATCACGTTTAACACCATCTCCCGTAAAATATAGATTTTCGTAAGTGCTGAAATAGGTTTTTTTAAATCGTTCATGATCGCCCCAAATTGTTCTAAGCATTCCGGGCCAGGGATATTTAATGCACAAATTTCCTTCCACGCTCTTTTCTGATAATTCTTTTCCTTCGGCATCAACAATTATGGGTTGAATGCCTGGCAGAGGTAAAGTTGCAAAGGAAGGTTTTGTTGGTATGATTCCTGCAATCGGGCTGATTGCAATTCCACCGGTTTCAGTCTGCCACCAGGTATCCACAATAGGACATCGGTTTTTACCAATATGATCGTGATACCAGTGCCAGGCTTCTTCGTTAATTGGTTCTCCAACCGTTCCAAGAACTTTTAATGACGAGAGATCTTTGTTTTCAACATATTCCTGACCCTTCGACATCAACGATCGAATGGCCGTAGGGGCGGTGTAAAATTGCGAAACGTTATATTTACTTACAATGTCCCAATATCTGCCTGCATCAGGGTAAGTTGGTATTCCTTCGAACATCATTGTGGTAGCACCATTTAGCAAAGGGCCGTAAACAATGTAAGAGTGCCCGGTAATCCAACCAATATCAGCAGAACAAAAATAGATATCACCATCGCTGTACTGGAAAACATTTTTAAACGTATAAGCGGTGTAAACCATGTAGCCGCCACAAGTGTGAACAATTCCTTTTGGTTTATCGGTCGAACCCGAAGTGTATAGAATGAATAAGGTGTCTTCAGCATCCATTGTTGCGGCTTCATGATACTCTTCAGCACCAGCCATGCATTCGTGCCACCATAAATCTATTTTATCGTCGAAAGCAATTTCTGAATTAGTTCGTTGAACCACTATCACCTTTTCTACCGTTGGACAAGTTGATACTGCTTCATCTACAATTTCCTTAACAGGGATAATTTTACTGCCCCGATAGCCACCATCCGAAGTTATAACCATCTTAGCTTCAGCATCAATAATTCTGTCAGCGAGAGAATTCGCAGAGAATCCTGCAAATACGATGGAGTGGATCGCACCAATTCTGGCACATGCCAACATGGCAATTGCTAATTCAGGAATCATAGGCATATAAAAGGCAATGCGATCGCCCTTTTTAATTCCGTGTTGAAGAAGAACATTGGAAAATTTCTTTACCTCTGTAAACAGTTCATTATAGGTTAGAACCCTATTTTCATCATTTGGTTCATTAGGTTCCCAAATTATTGCCGGTTGATTTCCCCGGGTGAAAAGATGCCGTTCAAAAATATTTTCAGTAATATTCACTTTTCCATTAACGAACCAATTAATTTTTGGCTCAGAAAAATTCCAGTCCAATATTTTATTCCATTTTTTCCTCCAAAAAAAACTCTCTGCAATTCGACTCCAGAATTCTTCCGGTTTAGTCACACTCTTCTGATATTCATGGATGTATCCGCCCAGAGTACTAATCTTATCTATCATGTGCTGTAAAATTTGGTTAAAGTTTAAATCTACATATCTCAATATATGAAATTCTGTATTCATTGCCCAATATTTGTTTTTTGAAATTTCTCAATTAAAAAAACAGACAAAGGAAAAAGAGAAGTAGTCTTGATTGGAATGATATTTTATTATATTACCATGTATATTTAACGTGGCTCTTAACTTAGAAGAGTTTTTAATTTGTAATATAAGAAGTTGATAATGAATAAAAAAACAATTGTGGTTGTTGTCCTGTCAGTAATTTTATTTCTCTCGGTTAGTAGTGTTTTGGTTATTAATGGCTTCCCTGATCTAACTTATGATTGGACTGTAGAATCAAAGTCAATACTTAAACAATACATTAAGTTGTTGGGCTTTATAAGTGTAATGGGGCTGGTTTATACGTTGGTTGAAGGATTTAAAAAAGCTAAACCCGAAGATCAAGATGCAGAGAATGAAGTTATACAATGATTTTTGTGACTGTCATGGAACGGGCAAGAATCTTGAACTGGTTGATTTTGTTGGGGTTTCGGAAGATTATGCAAAAAAAATAAGTTCTTGTGTGATTTTTTTTTTATGAAGTGGATATTTCTTTGAAAAAATGGTTTTATTTGCAAATTGAGGCAGTTAATAACAACAAAAATATTTTATGATTACGTAAATGAAAAACACCTATTTTGATTTGATTGAGCAGAGCTATTATTTTCCACAGGAAGGCTTTGACTTACGCGATGATTACCTTACTTTTCAGGGGATCTCTATGAAGTATCTTATAGAAAAGCATGGTACTCCGTTTAGATTCTTTTACCTTCCCCGAATAGGAGATCAAATAAAAAAAGCCCGGAATCTTTTTAACAAGGCAATCAAGAAAAATAATTACGCAGGTTCTTATGAGTATTGTTATTGTACAAAGTGCAATCACTTTGCGCATGTAATTGGCGAAGCATTAAAACACAATGTTAATCTTGAGACTTCTTCAGCTTTTGATATTGATTTGATTTTGAATCTTTACAGAGATAAAAAAATTGATTTCAACAGAATTATTATTCATAATGGTTACAAAACGGATGAATATTTGAAAAAAATTCTGGATATGCAGGAGGTTGGATTCAAGAACAGCATCATCATTTTTGATAGTGTACAGGAATTGGATCGTTTGGAAATACTGGCAAAGGATCGGGTAGTGAAAATTGGTTTGCGAATGGCTATTAATGAGGAATCTCAATCTGCCTATTACACTTCAAGAATGGGTATTCGCAGTAATGAAATCATTAATTTTTATCACGATAGAATCAAGAATAATCCTAAGTTTGAGCTTAAAATGCTTCATTTTTTTGTAGATTCAGGAATTAAGGATAGTTTGTATTATTGGGGTGAATTTCAGAAGGCATTAAAGGTTTATTCCGAATTAAAAAAGGATAGTGAAACTCTTGATTCATTTAATTTAGGTGGTGGTTTTCCAATACGTAATCATCTGGGGTTCGAATACCAATATGAATACATGATTAATGAAATTATTTCCAACATTAAGGATGCCTGCATTAAGGATGAAATTCCAGAGCCAAACATCTATACTGAATTTGGTAAATATACAGTTGGAGAAAGTGGTGCAATCATATTTAAAGTGCTGGAGCAGAAACAACAAAATGACACAGAGTCTTGGTATTTGATTGATAATAGTTTAATGAATACCATTCCTGATGCATGGTCTATTCACGAAAAATTTATTCTATTGCCAATCAACAAATGGAAAAATGAATACAAACGTGTAAATATTGGCGGAATTAGCTGCGATCACTCGGATTATTACAATTCTGAAGATTTAAATCAAGAGGTTTTGCTGCCGAGTTATTCCAATGATGAAAAGGAACCATTGTATATTGGTTTTTTCCATACCGGAGCTTATCAGGATGCAATCAGCGGATATGGAGGCATTAAGCATTGTTTGATTCCATCTCCAAAACATGTAATAATTGACAGAGATGAAAAAGGCAATTTTTTCGATTACGTTTACCGAAACGAACAATCTGCCGATGAGATGTTTAAACTTTTAGGATACAAAAAGTAAAGAAGTAATTGTATTACAAATAAAATTGCAGAATTGGCACTGCAAGAGAGACGAAAATCTCAAATTTTTAATTGCCAGATAGTATTATTAAAATGCTTTGCTATAAATTATAAAATCATGCAAACTAAAGGACCCGTTACTAAATTTATATTGGAACATTACAGACATTTCAACTCAGCTGCTTTGGTAGATGCTGCCGTTGCTTACGAAAAGCATTTAGCGGAAGGGAAGAAGATGATGATTACCCTTGGAGGTGCTATGAGTACTGCTGAGTTAGGTCGGTCTTTGGCTGAAATGATTCGTCAGGATAAAGTTCATATTATCACTTGTACCGGAGCAAATCTTGAGGAAGATATCATGAATTTGGTTGCTCATTCACATTACGAAAGAGTGCCTAATTACAGAGACTTAACGCCACATGACGAATGGGCTTTGCTGGAGAAAGGTTTAAACAGAGTAACAGATACATGTATTCCGGAAGAGGAAGCTTTTAGAAGATTACAGAAACACGTTTATAATATTTGGAAAGACGCTGAGGATAAGGGTGAGAGATATTTTCCACACGAGTTTATGTATAAGCTGTTACTTTCAGGAGTGCTGGAACAATATTATGAAATTGATCCTAAAAACAGCTGGATGTTGGAAGCTGCAAAGAAAAACCTTCCGATTGTAGTTCCTGGCTGGGAAGATTCTACCATGGGAAATATTTTTGCGTCCTACTGCTTAAAAGGAGAATTGAAGGCGTCAACTATGAAATCTGGAATTGAATACATGACTTGGCTGGCTGATTATTATACCAATACCGCAGGAGACCAAGGCATCGGATTTTTCCAGATTGGTGGTGGTATATCAGGAGATTTCCCAATATGTGTAGTTCCTATGTTGTATCAGGATATGGAAAGAACAAACACTCCTTTTTGGAGTTATTTCTGTCAAATTTCTGATTCTACGACAAGTTACGGATCGTATTCGGGCGCTGTTCCGAACGAGAAAATCACTTGGGGTAAGTTAGGTATTGAAACGCCTAAATTCATTATTGAATCAGATGCTACAATTGTGGCGCCCTTGGTTTTTGCATATCTACTAGGTTGGTAATTAATAATAAGCCAAATATATTTCCATTTTTTCGATAAACATATTATTGTATGAAGAGCAGCAATAAACCGAGAGTAATCCAGAGCTATGAAAAGCTTAGCCAGGAGATACAGGAACAAATAAAATTGTATTATCCTGAGGGATATATGGATAATTTGATTGAGTTCAGAAATCATAAAAATGAATTAGTAAGTGCCTTGCCATTTGAGACTGAGGATAAAATCTACATGGTTCGTATGTCAATTCGTAAAGCTCAGGAACTTATCGAAGATGATGATGATTTTGACGATGATGGAAATCTGCTGGATAGCAAGAAGGAATCATATGAGGATAAATACTCCGATTCTGATTCCGATTTTTTAATGTCAGACGATGATGAGGAAGTGGATAATATTGCCGATGATGACGATGATATGGATGATGAATAGACGTTTAGCCGTTTATTTCTGCCAGAAATAAAATAATTACAGAAGGCGGTAAAATCATGTATTTTGATTTTACCGCCTTTTTTGAATTGAATGTATTCTCATTCTCCAATGTTGAAAGAAATAGCAGAATTCTATAAATTAAGGGACTATACGGAATCCTGCTATTTCAGTCAACCACTAACCACTTATGGTTTTTCTCTACTGCCAGAGAGAAACCAACTTAGTTTTTTCTAATTTAATCAATTAGCATCATTGAGTCTAAGTTTGTTGAATTCGGTTGAGGGGAATATTAAATCAATTTTCTTTTGCAATTTGAGAGGGTGAGGATCGTTTTGGAATAGAATTTCCTTTGTGTTAATTGAGTATTCAAATTACAAAATTAAAGAAGCAATGTCCAGTAAATTAGGAAGTTTTATCTGGAAAAATGTGAGGTTTAAGGAATACTAATCCAAAAAATTTCTTTTGTTATTTACAATGAAACCTGTTGTTGGAATTCCTACATCTCAGGATACAAAAAAGGGTTGTTTCCATACTGAAACAACCCTTTTGTTTTACAGTGACACTACTGTTTTATATGAATAGATTAATATTGGATTTTTCAGCTTCTTCAAGATAGGTTGCTACGCCTCCAATAGAAACACCTTCAAGTAATTCATCCTTATCAACTCCCATTACATCCATTGACATTTGACAAGCAATCATTTCAACACCATTCTCCATAGCGGTTTTTAGTAAATCCTCAAGAGAGTCTACTTTTTTCGCCATCATTCTTTTTTTCATCATTTTAGAACCTAAACCCATCATGTTCATTTTTGACAGTTTTAAATCATCTGCGCTGTTTGCCATCATTTTGCTAAACATCTTGCCCATCAAATCTTTTTGAACTTTTGGTTTGTTTGCTTTTTTAATCACATTCAAGCCCCAAAAAGTAAAGAAGAGGGTTACTTTATTTCCAGTGGCGGCAGCTCCATTGGCAATAACGAGTGATGCCAAAGCCCGATCCAATTCATCAGAAAAAATAACCATGGTTTTATTCTTGGCTATGCCATTGTTTAAAACAGAACATTGTTCATCTTTTTTCTGTTTTTCGATAACTGCAGATATAATTCCTTTATCAGAATCAAGAGAAATTAATTTATTTCCTGTCATGTTACACCATGATGCAACATCTTTCATAAATCCTTGGTCAGTAACTTTTTGGAGCAATCGGTCACCGTTCTCTAATTTGTCAATTTCCTTTTTTAGTTTGATGATTGGTCCCGGACATTGTAATCCACAAGCATCTACCTCAATGATTTTTTTCTCAGACTGAATTTCTTTTTCTTCGGAGCTTGTTTTTTTTCTATAGATATGACTGTCTTTGGCCACATAACTGGATTCAAAAATATCCTCGTTACTTTGTTTGCAGGTTGCGTGTTCGTAGGTTTTATAACCACCACTTAAATTGAAAACGTCCGAAAACCCGTTTTGCATTAATATTCTTGCAGCAAAATAGCCACGTAAACCAACTCCGCAATAGATAATTATTTTTTTATCTCTCGGTATTTCATCCAGGCGATTTCTGATCTGATCTACTTCAATATTTACAGCATCTTCAATTTGACCCAGTTCAAATTCGTCAGGAGTACGAACATCTAATATAAAATTGTTGGCTGCATGCAATTGGTTCAATTCATCCCAATGAATAATATTCACTAAACCTTCAATAATATTTCCTGCAGTAAATCCTGCCTGATTTACAGGATCTTTCGCCGATGAGTAGGGGGGAGCATAAGCATGTTCGATTTCCTGTAAATCGTAAATTGTTCCACCTTTTTTAAGAACTGTTGCAATTAAATCGGTTCTCTTATCTACACCTGCATATCCAATTATTTGAGCACCATATAATTTTCCATTTTTTGGATCGAAAGTGATTTTTATGCTTGTAGGCATTGCTCCGGGATAATATCCTGCATGCGATCCTCCATGAGTAATATTAGAGACAAAAGAAATGCCTTCCTTTTTAAGAACCTTTTCGGCCAATCCTGTCGATCCAATGGTGAGATCAAATACTTTGGCTATGGCAGTTGCAATTGAACCTTTATAAGTTTGTTTGTGTCCCAGAACCAAATTGTTTGCTAAAATTCTACCTTGCTTGTTCGCCGGGCCTGCAAGGTATGCATTGGTGTATTTACCGGTAATAGGATGTGGAAAAGCGATAGCATCGCCTAAGGCATATACATTAGGATCGCTGGTTTGAAGGTATTCGTTTACTTTAATTCCTCCGTTGGGAGCCAATTCAATACCCGCTTCTTTAATTAATTTGGTTTCCGGTTTAACACCGATAGAAAGAATAACCATATCAGCGTCCACTTTTCTGCCCGATTGCAAATGAATCTCAAGATGATCGGCATCTCTTTTGAACTGGCTAACGCCGTCATTCAGATAAAATTCAACATTTTTTGTCTTCAAATGTTGATGTACAACAGCTGCCATTTCGTAATCAAGAGGCGTCATTACTTGTTCGGCCATTTCAATAATTGTAACCATCATACCTAGGTGATGAAGGTTTTCAGCCATTTCCAAACCAATAAATCCCGCTCCAACAACTACAGCTTTCTTTGGCTTTTTTTCGTTGATGTAAGCTTTAATTTTGTCAGTGTCGTTTACATTTCGAACTGTGAAAATTGCTTTGTCTTTTATGCCGGGAATTGGTGGTTTTATTGGTTCTGCACCTGGCGAAACAACCAATTTATCAAATGTTTCAGTATAGCTTGTATTATTGATGAGGTCGTTGATTTCTACTAATTTATTTTCGCGGTCAATTCGAACGACTTCGTTTTTAATCCGAACATCAACATTTAATCTTTTTTTGAAGCTTTCAGGAGTTTGCAGCAATAGATTTTCCCTCTCTGTAATAACATCACCAACATAGTATGGTAAACCGCAATTTGCATACGAAATATGTTCGCCTCTTTCGAACATGATTATCTCTGCCGATTCATCCATTCTGCGTAAACGAGCCGCAGTTGTTGCTCCTCCTGCTACACCACCAACTATTAAGTATTTTGCCATTGTTATATGTTTTAAAAGTTATTTTATTGCAATCATCATATATAGATATCCACATATCTATCATGCAAAAGTAATCTTTCAGAAAAATTTATCACTAATGCAATGTGGGTTTTTAATATGTTGCTCAGCATATTAAATCGATTGCATTGATTAAACTGTCTGATAAAGAGTGCTTAATAAATTGTTTGTGATGATATTGAAAACAATTATGAGAGAATATTCTCATTATAAGAGTCGTTTAACAAACATTATTCATCTCTGCTAAAGAAATGTGATTAGCATTGGGAACAATTGAGATAATATTATTTTCTTTATAGTATAGATGTGGAATATGATAAAATGTGAAAAAATTAATTTAAGTTTTCCAAAGCAATTCATATGCAAAGATCTTAGTTTCGAGGTTTTTGCAGGTGAGTCAATATGTTTTAGCGGACCATCGGGTAAGGGCAAATCTTCATTATTAAAAGTATTAATGGGATTTATTACACCACAATCCGGGAATATTCAAATTGACGGTTTAGAGTTGAATAGTGATACGATTGCAGCGATTCGAAACAAAATGATCTGGTTGCCGCAAAATAGTAATTTACCTGTTGATTCAGCCAATGAGCTATCTGATTTACTTCAAATGAATGCAAAACAAGTAGAAAGATTTCAACAGTTTCAGGATCAGTTGGGAGTTAGGGAATGCGGCGACGATAAAAGTTTTGCAGAAATTAGTGGTGGCCAAAAGCAAAGGATAGTTTTGGCTGCATGTTTAAGTCTTGATAGATCAATTATCCTTTTAGATGAACCAGTTTCCGCTCTTGATGATTATTCCATCGATCTTCTCTTTGCTACATTGAATTCTTTGCCTAACAAAACAATAGTTTCAACTTCCCATAACAAGAAATGGATTGACTATTGCAACAGAACAATTGAGTTATGAAAGAAATTGTTGACATAGGAATAGGGAGTTTGGCCTTGGGATTTTTGCTCATGATTATTCCCATTGCAGGCTTCATCTATTTTAAAGTGAAAATTGTTAAGGAAACTGTTATTGCTTTAATTCGGATGGTGATACAACTTTCTTTGGTCGCCTTTTATCTGGAATATATTTTTGCATGGAACAATGCCTGGGTAAATGTAATTTGGGTTTGTGTAATGATTTTGGTTGGTGCTTTTACAACAATTAAGAGGGCAGGGCTTACCTATCGGTTTTTCATCCTTCCGTTTGCAATTTCAGGATTTATAAGTATTCTAATTTTGGATGCTTTCTTTCTAGGTTTTGTTATTCATCTCGACTATGTTTTTGATGCCCGTTATTTTATTCCTATATCGGGGATGGTGTTGGGAAATGCTTTAAATCATAACATTGTTGGTATCAGCAATTATTTTGGCAGGTTAGCTAAGGAACAGGATTTGTATTATTTTCTTTTGGTGAACGGAGATAGCAGAAAGAATTCACTGGCACCATTTATCCGCTCGGCCATAAAAAGTGGTTTAAATCCGTTAATAGCTACCATGTCTGTTATTGGTTTAATCTCCTTACCCGGGATGATGACAGGACAGATTTTAGGTGGAAGTTCTCCTATGGTCGCCATAAAATATCAGATATTAATTATGCTTGCCATATTTGTTGGTTGTTCTATAAATCTAATGCTTAGTATTCTTCTGGCAAATCGTTTTGCATTCGACTCTTTTGGACGAATTAAAGCCAATTTATTTAAGAAATAGTATCCCCCGCCAGTTTGTAAGGTGTTTTTGCTATTGTGTTGAATATTAATACATAAGCTTCGCAGTTTGTTTTTGCGCAACCGTTTTCGTTATTTGAACTAATTCTAAACTTCCTGCTTTGGTTTCTCTTTTGTTGATTTTAAACCAAATATTGGTATTTTAGTGCCGAATATTAAAAACAAGACTTGTTTTAATTCCAATTCACAAGCAAAAATATGGATTTTCTTGAAATTTATTTTTACGTTTGCGCCTACTTGGTAAGTTACCTTGAAATGTTTGGCGGACTATAAAATCCATTCCCTACCTCGATCCTTGTGATCAATTTTCTATTCTATTTTTTGAGTAAATGTAATTGATGTTTTAGTGCATCAATAATTTTATAATTAGGCACTTTTTTTTTCTAAGTGTTGTAACTTATAGATTAATCAAAATAGTTAAACAAATACAACATGCAAAAGTCTTTATTATTAGGCGTTGAAGCCATTGCTCAAGGGGCAATTGATGGTGGAATGTCCGGAGTTTACGCGTACCCGGGAACTCCGTCTACTGAAATTACCGAATACATACAACATTCGAAACAAGCAAAAGAATTAAACATTCACAGCGATTGGGCTGCGAATGAAAAAACAGCCATGGAATCAGCTCTCGGTATGTCATATGCAGGAAAAAGAGCAATGGTTTGTATGAAGCACGTTGGATTGAATGTAGCTGCCGATTGTTTTATGAATGCTGCAATTACAGGAGCAAACGGAGGAATGTTGATCGTAGTTGCAGATGATCCATCTATGCACTCTTCTCAAAATGAGCAGGATTCCCGGGTATACGGTAAGTTTGCCATGATGCCGGTTTTAGAGCCGTCAAACCAACAGGAAGCATACGATATGGCTCGTTTCGGTTTCGAATTGTCAGAAGCATTTGAGATTCCTGTTTTAATGAGAATTACGACTCGTTTGGCTCATTCCCGTGCCGGTGTTGCAAGATCTGCTGAGGTAATGGTACAAAATGAATTGAAACTTCCTGAAGATAAGGTTCAATTCGTATTACTTCCAGCTATCGCGCGTAAGCGTTATAAGAAATTGTTAAGTAATCAGGAGAAATTCGAAGCCGCATCAGAAGATTCAGCTTATAATGCATATACCGATGCTGCAGATAAGTCAATGGGTATCATTGCTTGTGGTTTAGGGTATAATTACTTAATGGAAAATTATCCTGATGGAGATTGTCCATATCCTGTTGTTAAGATCAGCCAGTACCCAATTCCCCGTACCATGATTAAAAAAATCACCGGCGAGTGCAGTAAAGTATTGGTTTTGGAAGAAGGTTATCCTGTGATTGAGGAAATCCTGAAAGGATATTTGGAAAAGGAAGCTGTTATTGGCCGTTTGGATGGAACTCTTTCCCGTGATGGTGAGTTAACTCCGGATATGGTTGGCAGAGCTCTTGGATTTAAAATTGAAGAAAGTCTTGAAATACCAGATATTGTAGCTGCCCGTCCGCCTGCATTGTGTGTTGGGTGCAGTCATATTGATGTGTACAAAGCATTGAATGAGGTGATTGCTGAATATGGCGAAGGTCGTGTGTTTGCTGATATAGGTTGTTATACTTTGGGTGCTTTGCCTCCTTTTAATGCAATTAACTCATGCGTGGATATGGGAGCATCAATCACTATGGCTAAAGGTGCTGCTGATGCCGGATTAATTCCTTCGGTAGCCGTTATTGGGGATTCAACTTTTACACACTCGGGCATGACTGGTTTATTGGATGCTGTTAATGAAAAGACTCCAATTACAGTAATCATTTCTGATAATGAATCGATCTCAATGACCGGAGGTCAGAAATCATCTGCCAAAGGCAAGTTGGAATCAATTTGCGAAGGTTTAGGAGTAGAGAAGGAGCACATTCATGTATTACTTCCTGTGCCTAAGAAACATGATGAGATTAAGGAAATCTTCCGTAAGGAGTTTGAATACAAAGGAGTTTCTGTAATTATTCCCCGCAGAGTATGTGTACAGAAGAATGTTCGTGATCAAAAAATAAAGAAAGCAAGTATGGCAAAAGCAGCTAAAGCTTAATCAAATATTAACCTGAAAAAAGTAAACAGATGAAAACAGATATGGTTATAGCAGGTGTTGGTGGTCAAGGGATTTTATCCATTGCTGCTGCTTTAGGCTCTGCGGCACTAGACAACGATTTATATATGAAACAAGCTGAAACTCATGGCATGAGTCAGCGAGGTGGTGATGTTCAGTCATTTATGAGAATTTCTGATAAGCCAATTTATTCCGATTTAATTCCTAAAGGTGGTGCTGATATTATTTTATCAGTTGAGCCTATGGAAGCATTGCGTTACCTTCCATACTTAAAAAAAGGTGGTTATGTGGTAACTAATTCAACTCCTTTTATCAATATTACTGATTATCCTGAGCAGGAAAAATTGGAAGCAACCATTAAAGCTTTGCCTAATTATGTATTGATTGATGCAGATAGAATCGCAAAGGAAGAAGTTGGTTCTGCACGTGCTTTTAACTTTGTAATGTTGGGGGCGGCATCTCCTTTTATCGATGTTCCATTCGAATATTTGGAAGAAGGAATTCGTAAAATTTTCGCGAGAAAAGGAGAAGAAGTAGTAGATATGAATATTAAGGCACTTCATGCAGGACGTAAGTTCTCGCAAGAAAACAGATAGTCAAAACTCAATTATTATACATCAAAATCCCCGTTTGAAAATAATTCCAAACGGGGATTTTTTATCATCATTTGTGACAAGGAGATCAAAAATAATTAAACTGTAAATTTTGTGAAGTTTGAGTCAGTTTCTCTATTAAAGAAGTGTCATTACTTTCACCTTTACACTTGTTTTTACCCTTTATTGTCTAAGATTTCACTAATTGTCCGCAGGCAGGCTGCAATTTCTCTTTTTAACGGATGATTGGGCATAATTCCACTCTCGGCATCCAGACCATTTAAAATACCCATCCAAATTGCACTTATACCAAAGCCAATCAAAACATCCTTTTTGTAATTTTCGACAAATGCCTGTCGGTATTGCTCTGTGAAATTATTGAAATTAACTGCGATTCGGAAAGTATAGGAAGCGTCAGGATTTTCACCATTGTGCATATGGTAATCTATTATTTTTACAAAATTGTCGGATAGTTTTTTAGATTCTGATTCTATTTCATCTCTTTTATCCTGATTGATATCCATATCATGTACACCTTTCAGAATCAAATGGTCGATATCTTCAGTGCATATTGTATTTTTTAATAGTATAGGTTCCATGTTTGATGAATTATTTATAAGAACACCTAAATTACTCGAAAAATATGAGATTGTATCTTAAGAATCGCTGATTTTGAAAGATTTCCTAAGATTGGTTTTCATTGCTTTCGAAGTAAAGAATAGTTCTTAGCTTTGATGCGCTAAATTTGCTTTACTCCCAATTCTTAGAACCAAATAGCCAATAATTCCAGAAGTAAACGAGCCAATCAAGATACCAATTTTAGCCGAATCGATAAATTCAGGATTGGTAATAAAAGCCAGATTGGCAATAAATATTGCCATTGTAAATCCTATTCCAGCCAGAAATGATATTCCTACCACCTGAATGGCTTTCACTCCTTGCGGCAATTCAGCCAATTTTAGTTTAATGCCGATAAAGGATATCAAGGATACGCCAACACTATTTCCAATGATTAAACAAAGTGCAATGTTGATGACCAAAGGCATTTCCAGATTTATATCTGCACCAAATTTGATTCCTGCATTGGATAGGGCAAATACCGGCATAATAAAAAAAGCAACCCAGTTGTGCAGCTTGTGTTCTAAATGCTGCAATGGGGATTGTACCTGACTGGTCCAATCTTCCAAATTGTCGATTTGTTCAATCTGACGATCGGAGAGGATTGGTTTTTCGCATGTTTCTTCAATATCCTTAGCAATGCCCATTAATTTGCGAGAATACGTTTTAATATCAATTTTTTGCCTGATTGGAATGGTAAATGCCATTAACACACCGGCAACAGTGGGATGTATTCCTGATTTTAAAAACAGATACCAAACAAGTACGCCCATAATAAAAACGAAATAAGGAAAATAGATTTTCCGATAAGATAAAAAGACTAATATTAGGATAGGAATGGCAGCATATCCTAATAATATCCACTCGATATTTCCACTATAAAATATTGCGATTACCAATACCGCAATCAAATCATCGACAATGGCAAAGGCGGTTAGGAATACTTTCAAGCCCAAAGGAATTCTTTTACCAAGAAGTTTAAGAATAGCTAAAGAAAATGCAATATCGGTTGCCATAGGAACTCCCCATGCATTTGATGTGCTTTGATTGTTATTGAGTAAAAAGAACATCGTCACAGGAACCAACATTCCACCCAAAGCTGCAAAAAATGGAAAACTTGCTTTTCGAACTGTATTTAGTTCGCCTATTAAAAGTTCACGTTTAATTTCCAGTCCAATCAGGAAAAAGAAAACAGCCATTAAGCCATCATTAATCCAAAGTATTATTGGTTTATTCAGTTCGAAATCAGATGTTGTTATCCCAATTTTATATTGCCATAATGAATCGTATAAATGAGCCAGAGGAGAGTTTACCCAAATTAGTGCAAGCAGGGTGGCAATAAAAAGCAGAATTCCGCTAAAGCTTTCTATTTTAACAAATTTCTGGAATGGGGTGATGAGAAGTTTATCTATCATGGAAGTTTATTTCGTTCATTTAAATCGATTCTGAATTTACGAAAAAATGATCTTTTATTCGCCATTCTGAGTAATTTTCATGCAATAAAAAGTGTATTTTTTTTACTGAAATCCTTTTCGGTATTAGCCATGTTTTCTATTAGATATTGTGGAAATGTTTTGAATGAAATCAGACTACTACTAGTCTTGCTTGCGGACTAGTAGTGGTTCTGACATTGGACTAACAGTAGTCCGGATACCGGATCAGTAGTGGTCTGATAATTCACGAAAATAGGAACCGTAAATTGAATAGCAAGGAAAGCTTTGATGTTAATTGGATATTCGAGTAAAGGCTGTACTTACCAGGCTTTGGCAGGTAATAAAATTAATTCGGAAGCCTTACTCCAGGTAAGACTCCCGAATTTAATTACATCTTTTTTAATTCATATATGTCATTTCTGCGGTCGCGCAAATTTCGTACGCTGCCAAACTGATTCAATTCGCGAAGTAAGTCGATATCTACATCAGCAATTAGAATCATTTCTGTATTTGGCGTTGCTTCAGCTTTAATTCCATTGGCCGGAAAAGCAAAGTCGCAGGGGGTAAATACCATCGATTGAGCATACTGAATATCCATGTTGTGTACCTTAGGCAAGTTGCCAACACTACCAGCAATGGCAACGTAGCATTCATTTTCGATGGCTCTGGCCTGAGCACAATTCCGAACCCGGGAATAGCCGTTTTGTGTATCCGTTAAGAAGGGTACAAACAAAATATCCATTCCTTCGTCGGCAAGCAAACGGCTCAATTCAGGAAATTCAACATCGTAACAAATCAGGATTCCAATTTTTCCGCAATCAGTATCAAAAACTTTCAGTTCCGATCCTTTTTGCATCCCCCAAACTTTCGCCTCGTCCGGTGTTACGTGAAGTTTCTCATAACGCTCAACATTTCCATCACGTTTGCACAGATAACCGGCATTATACAATCGATCATCCTTAATTTCAGGCAGACTGCCACTAATAATATTGATGTTGTAAGAAATTGCCAGTTCCGAAAACTTTTGAACGATGGTTTCGGTATGCTCTGCCAATTTTCTGATTGCCTCAGGTTCCGATAAATGATTGTCTTTGGCCATGAGAGGAGCATTAAAAAATTCCGGAAACAAGGCAAAATCCGATCGGTAACCCGAAACAGCATCCACAAAATACTCGGCCTGATGCATTAACTCATCCAAATTATTATAGGAACGCATTTGCCATTGAATCAGGCCAAGACGAACCACTTTTTTTATAGTGCTGGGTTTCTTGTTCTTTTTCTCATAGTAAATATTATCCCATTCAAGAAGTACTGCATAGTCGTTAGAATCTTCATCACCTTCCAAATAGTTTTTCAGAATTTTGGCCGGATGAAAATCATTCGAAACCTGAAAATTCAAAACAGGATCGTGAATTTCTTTTCTTCTAACCTTTTCAATGTATTCTTTCGGTGATAATTGATCGGCATATTTGTGATAGTTTGGTATTCGTCCGCCAAAAGCAACTCCTTTTAGATTCAAACGCTCACTCAATTCTTTTCGGTAATCGTACAATCGCCGGCCCAATCGTAAGCCACGAAACTCCGGTTTAATAAAAACATCGATTCCGTACAAAACATCTCCATCCGTATTGTGTGTCGAGAAAGTATAGTTTCCCGTTATTTCTTTGTAGGTATGCTTATCGTCAAACTTACTATAGTCAACAATAATCGATAAAGCGCATCCTGCTATGTGATTATTGACTTTAATCACAACCTGACCGTCAGGGAAATTATCAATTAATGTTTTGATTTGATGTTCTCTCCAATATGAATTGGGCATACTTGTGTACGACTCAATCATGGCTTTTTTAAGTTCCTGATAATCATCTAAACTTAAGAAGGATAATTCAATGTTTTCTATTTCCTGCATTTGAATGTTATTCACAGAGAAGTATGTGCAACAGCGCACAAATCTTTCTGTTTAGAAAGATTAAATATAACAAAATTGAGAATATGTGCTTCTCTTTGGAATTAAAAAATAAATGTTTTAGAACGCTGTAACTGAGTATTAAATTTGCAGATGAATTTAGGAATTGATCCGTCCTAAAGTGCTGTTATATTGATATGTGAATAAAAAAGAACTTTCTGCATAGCTTTTTCTCTTTCGAGGATTTTCATTTCCATTCCGGACAGTTTTTTTGAATATTAAATTATTTACAGGAAGTAATTTTAATTGAGATTTGGTAGATTAGGGGAGCTATTCTGAGAAAAGCTACCCAATACACTAATATGAGGATGTATTGGGTATGTTTTAAGATCAATTATTTTTACATCAAAGCTTAAGTGATCGATTATGAGTAGTGTTAATAGTTTAATAGATGATATCAGGCGGTCATTTATTTTGGTAGTTGTCTCTAAAAGTGAAGAAATATTAGAATCTAAGTGAGTTGCTTGAGGTTATTAGACAGACTGCCGTTAGCGTTATTTAAACCAAAAAAGTATTAAAATGAAATTTAAGAAATTAAAACTTTACACAAATAAACTTGAATTAGAGAAGAGGTTCTATTCGGAGATTTTAGGATTTAAGATTTTAGACGAAAATTCTAATTTTTTTTCTTTAGAAATTGGTTGGAGTGAATTATCGTTCGAACAATCTGAAATAGAACACAAATATCATTATTGTTTCTTAATTCCAGCTAATAAATTGAATCAAGCACTGGAATGGATGGAAAGAAGAACTAAGGTTATAGATATAGAAGATGGTAGAAAAATTGAAAATTTTAAAAGTTGGAATGCTGATTCATTCTATTTCTATGATGCAAGTGGAAACGTTGCCGAATTTATAGTCAGATATGATTTAAAAAATAATGACGAGTCTGAATTTGATATTTCGAAAGTTTTAGGAATTAATGAAATAGGTGTAGCTACTAAAGATGTTCAGGAAATAAACCACCAACTTAAAACAGAGTTAGGAACAAAATTTTGGAAAGGTGATTTAAAGAGATTCGGGACCAACGGTTCTCAAGAAGGAATTTTCTTATTACCCAATTACAAATTAAAAGAAATTTGGTTTCCTACTTCAATAATAATAAAACCTGAGCCTTTTGAAGCAATTATTGAAAATAACGGAAAAGAATATTGCTTGGAATTTAGAAATGAAAAACTACAGCCAATAATGTGTAAATTTCATAGCGTGTATCGTGGTTTACGGAGGGCAGAGTCCCGCATCATATTTCCGGTACTATCGGACAAAAAGTCGCCTGGAGAGTCCGCTGCAAAAATTCACATCAGCTATTAATCTCAGTTAAAAAAAATAGGAATGATTAAGAACAACAAAATGATAAGTGGATTAAAAATAGGATTGGCAATAGGATTCGTTGTTTTCTTTCAACAATTTGTAAAAGCTCAGGCAAATCAAAATCATCAGTTTTTACAGCAAGTAGGTGTTGTAGATAGTCTTTATTCCCAAATACTAAACGAGTCGAGAACGATTTACATACAACTACCAGTCAGTTACAATCCTGAGAAAAATCAAAAATATCCCGTAGTTTTTATTTTAGACGGAGAAATATTTCTACCTACGCTTAGTGATGTGCAAAACTATTATAGCGGAGGCTTTACACCTGAAATGGTACTAATAGGAATTTCCAACGTTAAAAACAGGATAAGAGATTTAACGACCTCAACTATATCAACAAAATATGGAATGCCGTTTAACGATGAAAATGGAGAGGCTGATCATTTTGTCGAGTTTTTTGAAAAGGAACTTATTCCTTTTATCGAGAATAAATATCCTGTTACCAATTTTAGAACATTAATTGGTCATTCGTATGGAGGTTTGTTTGCCATTAATGCACTAATTCATCATCCAAATTTGTTTACCAATTACTTAGCCATAGACCCAAGCCTGGATTGGGACGATCAAAAACTGTTGAAAGAAGCACAAGGATTACTTGCCACTCAGACATATAAAAACAAATCTTTATTTATGTCTTTAGGGGGACAATTGCACATGCAAAATTCAAAGATAACTTTGGACAATGTAATGCAAGACACAACAGAATTCACTTTGTTTGCCCGTTCGAATATTGCCTTTTCAAACGAGCTAAGGCAAAATGCTAAAAACGGACTGTCTTTCGAATGGAAATTTTATCCCGGAGATTTGCATGGCACAATTCCCTTTCCTTCTATTATGGATGGTTTGATTTCGCTTTTTGAATGGTACCAAATGGAAAATACCGATAAAATAAACTCATTTGACACGTCAAAAGAAGAGCTTCTCAGCATAATAAAATACAGGGAAAAGAAGCTCAAAGACCATTTTGGATATTTTGAACCTCCTTATCCGGAAGACCTTTTAAATATGTCAGGCTATATGAATATGGAGATGGAACAGCTCGAAAAAACAAAAATGTACTTTGAACTCGCCATAGAATATTATCCTGAAAGTGCGAATGCCTTCGATTCTATGGCTGAATATTATGAGACAAAAGGGGACTTAACCAATGCGGTAAAATATGTAACCAAAGCTTTTGAATTAAGTGGCAGTGATTATTATAAGAAAAGAGTCGAAGGGCTTAAAATGAGAAAAAGTAACTATGACTAATGATAACATCCATTAGTACAATATTATTAAAAAACTCCTTTGATTTGGTCAAAGGAGTTTTTTTTAATGTTCATTTTGTTTTCAGAATAGCTTATGATTCAATTTGCTGCAAATCTTCTTTAAGAATTATTACTCTCTAATCCGCACGAAAATGTGTTTGATATTTCGTTTGCCACTATCCCGTTCGTCAATTTCGAACTGTTGCTGCATCGATTTAAGCAATGGGGTGAGTTTGTTGAATCCGTAGTTCCTGGGATCAAAATCAGGTTTCTTCTTGTTAATTAAAGAACCAAGTTCTGCAAGAAAAGCCCAGCCATCGTCGTCGGCAATGTCTTCAATCGAATTGATCAGAAGGTTAAGAAACTGCTTGTCTATTTTATCAAATTTCTGAGTTTCGGCAGGACTTGCAGCGGCTTCTTTTTTCTTCTCTCGAATCTTTTTGCCACTAATAATTTCGATATAAATGAATTTATCGCAGGCAACAATAAAAGGATTTGGCGTTTTCTTTTCGCCAATGCCAATAACAAGCATTCTGGATTCTCTGAGCCTTGTAGCCAGCCGGGTAAAATCACTATCGCTTGATACCAGACAAAAACCGTCTACTTTGCCATTGTGCAAAATGTCCATGGCATCAATAATCATTGCCGAATCGGTGGCATTTTTTCCGGTGGTGTAGGAGTATTGCTGAATAGGAGTAATTGCATGTTCCAGTAAGGCCGGTTTCCAGCCCGCAACAGTAGGTTTTGTCCAATCGCCGTAAATGCGTTTGATGCTTGGAGTGCCTAATTTGGCTATTTCATCAAGCATTCCTTTAATGTTCGAATAGGGAATATTATCGGCATCAATCAGAACCGCAAGGTTCAAATCATTAGTTTCGTTCATAATTTTTTGTAATTAATAGTATGACTAAGGTAAGGAATTGTATGTGATTATACGTCTAAATATTTAGCATTATCTGGTTTTATGGTGTAGGCGAATATAGAAAAACAATAAAAGTACTTATCTTCTAAGGATGAAATTAATTTTTTATTTGGGATGTTATTTTTATTTGATATTTCAGATGATGTCACGAACAATGATTTAATGAAGAAACTTATTATACTTTACCTGGTTTTATTGGCCATTTCAGTTCAAGCGCAAGTTACAACTGAAATCACCGGATACGTAAAAGACAAAATGGATTTTCCTTTGATTGGAGCTTCGGTGTATCTCGAAAATACTACCAATGGAGCTACTTCCAATGTCAACGGGTACTATAAAATCGAGAATATAAAACCGGGTACTTATAATTTGGTGGTAAGCTATCTGGGTTATGATAGTCAAACCCGCTATAATATTGAAGTGAAATCGGTAGGAAATCAATTGTACAATTTTACCCTTTTGGAACAAAGTCAAAATTTATCCGAAGTAATTGTATCCAATAAAAATAAAGTAACACGACCCCGCGAAACACCGCTTTCTACTCAAACGCTTAGTGCAGTAGAAATTGCAACTTATCCCGGAGGAAATAACGATGTTGTTCGTGTTGCGCAGTCGCTTCCTGGAATTTCACCCTCACCAGGTGGTTTTCGCAACGATTTAATTATTCGCGGAGGCGCACCCAACGAATCAGTTTACTATTTGGATGGAGTAGAGATTCCCAATATCAATCACTTTAGCACTCAAGGTAGTTCAGGTGGTCCGGTGGGGATTTTAAATGTATCCTTTATTGATAATGTAAATTTGGCAACATCTGCTTTTGGCAGTCAATATGATAATCCGCTTTCAGGGGTGCTTCAGTTTGAACAACGGGAGGGAAACAACCTAAAACACAATACTAACTTTCGCCTGAGTGCCAGCGAGGCCGCTTTAACTCACGAAGGGCCTCTTTTTAAAGGAAAAAACAAGGAGAGCAAAACGAGTTATCTAATTTCTGCACGCCGATCGTATTTACAATTTTTATTTAAGCTCATCGGTCTTCCTATTCGTCCCGATTATTGGGACTATCAGTACAAAATCACTCATAAAATAGATCAGTACAATACAGTTAATTTAATTGGCTTGGGCTCTATTGACGATTTTGCAATTGATGCTTCCGGAACTATTGATGAAAATGAACAGTCTTCATTAGACCAAACACCTTTCATTGAACAACGTACCAATACAATAGGAATTAGCTGGAAGAATCGCTTTAAGAGTAGGAAAGGTTTCATGCAAACTACCATCAGCAACAACTTGTTGGTCAATGATTTTTCAAGATACAAGGACAATGAAAATCAGAAGGATTTGTATTTTAAGAATGATTCGCGCGAAATGGAAACCAAACTGCGTTACAGTTTAACCTATTATATTAAGGAATGGAGACTAAGTGGTGGTTTTAATGTGCAGAGAAGCGATTACGAAAATAAGACCATCGATAGTAATGAAGGATTTCAATACAATTCCAAAATTGATTTTTTGAAGTACGGTTTGTTTGCCAATGCCACTAAATCTTTTTTCGATCAGAAACTGGACTTCTCCTTTGGCTTTAGAACCGATGGTGATAGTTTTACGCAGGACAATGATTTGCTTTCCACATTTTCGCCTCGTTTGGCTTTGTCCTTCGAATTTGCTGACGATTGGAAGATCAAGGCAAGTGCAGGCCGTTATTTCAAGTTACCACCCTATACCATTTTAGGCTATAAGCAAAATGAAGTATTCTCAAATAAGGATATTGATTATACCCGAAGCGATCATTATGTGTTGGGATTCGAGCGAATTTTTGGGCCTTCTTCAAATATTAGTGTAGAAGGATTTTACAAACGTTACGAAGATTATCCCGTTTCAGTTCGCGATCGGGTTTCATTAGCGAATAAAGGAGCCGATTTTAATGTGCTGGGAAACGAAGAGGTAAAATCAGTTGGTAAAGGGAGAAGTTATGGTCTGGAGTTTTTGTTTCAGCAGAAGTTGAGCCATCGTTTTTATGGTATTTTCTCCTATACTTTTTTCTACAGCGAATTTACCGGCTTCGACAGAAGTAAGTATTTACCATCGGTGTGGGACAGCCGGCATTTGGTTTCTTTTACAGGAGGATACAAACTCAGGAAAAACTGGGAAGTAAGTGCTCGTTATCGATTCGCAGGCGAAACCCCAATTGTTCCAACAAATATCGAGGAAACGACTGTCCGTTACCCGGATATTGTTTTGGATTACAACCGGTTGGGGGAAGAAGAATTGGGCGTATTCAGTCAGCTGGATGTACGAATCGATAAAAAGTGGAATTTTAAAGAACTTTCGTTGGAGTTGTTTTTTGAAATACAAAACCTGCTGATGCGTAATTCACCGGAGGCTCCCGAATACGTTCTTCAAAGAAATGATATGGGAAATGTAACAGAGCCTCGTCATCTGGTTCAGGTTGGAAAGAAAGATGGGGGGCCAATTCCCACCATTGGTTTTGTTATAGATTTTTAAAGAATGATAAGTTTGTTCTCCTTTTTCGAATTTATTTTGAAATTAAAGAGATGAATAATACTCCGGGATATCAGGATGAAAGGTAGTTCTCTTATGTAAATAATTTTAGCTGAATCATATTTTAAATTGCAGCGAAAACCACCCAGTTGACGATCCTTTTTCTTTGCGTATAAAACAGGTAAACAAGCTCGATTTTTGATATAATTATTAGGATATGTGATGTTTGTGTTATGTATATAAAAACAGAACATAAACAGGTGTTTGCAAATGGGAAAAGAAGAAGGGGACTTGGAAAGACTAAAAAATTAATATTAATTTGTTGCTAAAATAACCACACAATGAACCAATCCCCTGATAAAATTATTATTATCGATAATAATGAATCACTAAGCTACAATTCATTATTTAATGAAATGTACGCCGGGCTTTGTTTGTTCTCCGAGCGGTTTTTGATAGTTTCGAGTGAAGGAGAAGATTTGGTTCAGGAAGTATTTGTGAAATTGTGGGCTAAATTTGATGATTTTGATTCCTTAAATGCCATTAAAGCATATTTATATCAGGCTACCAGAAATGCTTGCTTGAATTCCATACGTCACGAAAAGGTAAAACGAAAGTACGAAGCCGAGCAGGTTCATCAAGTTGAATCGGAAACCTATTTTTTGAAGCAGGTGGTAGAAGAAGAGACAAGTCGTATTATTGCCAATTCTATTGATGAGCTTCCTCCGCAGTGTAAGAAAATATTACAATTAAGCATGCAGGGTTTAAAAAATCAGGAAATTGCTGATGACCTTGGGATTTCTGTAAATTCGGTAAAAACACAAAAACGTATTGCCTACAAAACACTCCGTTCCAAACTTCAAAATATCTTCGATATCGTAATGTATATCATGTGGATGTAAATTTTTGTATCTTTTTCTTAATCATTCTTCACCCTCTTTTTTAAGTTGGGTGTTCTAATTTATACAAGAAGAAGAAATGAAGAACACACAGGAACATATTAAACTAGCTCAACTACTTGCAAAACAATTTGTCGGTGAATTGTCTGATGCTGAAATAAAACAATTGATACTTTTCGAAAAAGAGGAAGATAAAAATGAGATCCTTTCATCGGTAAGAGAAAAAGGAATTGATTTTAACCGCTTGGAGAGGTATCAGACTTTTAATTTGGAAGAAGCCCGTAAAAAGGTAGACTGGAAGATTCAATTCAGACAAAAAAGCAAGAAAATAAATTTCACAAAAATACTTCGTTATGCCGCCATACTAGCTTTGCCGTTAGCTCTTGCAGTATACATGTTGTATTTAACTGATGTTACCCAACCAGATGGACTGGGGCAGGCAGCTATTGAAATTAAACCAGGAGAAACAAAGGCTCAGTTGTATCTTTCAGATGGAAGAATTGTAGATTTAGAGAAGCAGCAGAAGGACTTAATAAGAGAGACTGACGGTTCTGTAATCGAAAAAGACAGTCTGGGTTTAAATTATCAGACCAATACTCTTGATACCGAACCGGAAAGTATTGCTGAAAATGTGGTAGTAACTCCGGTAGGAGGTGAATATCAGTTAACCCTGTCCGACGGAACAAAAGTCTGGATGAATGCAAAGTCTGAAATTCGTTATCCTGTTCGGTTTATTGGCAATACCAGAAAAGTGAAAATTTCGGGGGAGGTGTACTTTAAGGTGGCTAAAGATGCAGGAAAACCTTTTATTGTTGATGCAAACGATGTTGAGGTAAAAGTTTTAGGAACACAATTCAATATTATGGCCTATCCTGACGAGAGAAGCATACAAACGACCCTTGTTGAAGGTGCTGTAAGCCTAAAAGCAAAAGAATTATCTGGAAAAACCACATCAGTGGGTTTGAGTCCTGGCCGGCAGGCCGATTACGATCGCTTTTCAAAAAGTGTTGAAACCAGAGAAGTAGATGTTGACAGGTTTATTGCCTGGAAAAACGGAAAGTTTGTTTTCGAAAAAGAGAGTTTAAACGATATTATGAGAAAGTTAGAGCGCTGGTATGATATTAAAGTGTTCTTCCAAAGTAATGAGTTGAAAAATATGCGTTTTAGCGCCAGAATTGACAGATACGGCAATATCAATGATATTTTGGAGAAAATGCAGCAAACAACAAATATTAACTTTGATATAAAAAATAATATTATTCAAATTAAAAAGAAGTAAACCCTTAAAACCCGAAATGAAAAAAAAAACAGGGAGTGCGGCAACATCCCCTGTCTTAAAATCAAATAAAGTATTCCATTGGAATACAATGTTTAATCTAACCAAAACAAATTTATGAAAAAATTAGTCTTGTACAAAGTTTTTCCTCTCGGGGAAGAGCTTCGGAAATTAATTCGCATTATGAAAATCACCGGTTTTTTAATTTTAACAGCCAGTTTGCAGATTTCTGCAAGTGTATATTCTCAGCGAACTACTTTTACGGTTGAGTTTAAAGATGCGGACATTTATGATATGATGCAGGAAGTTAAAAACAACAGTGAATTTGATTTTCTTTATTCGGATGATGAAATTGAAGGCGTTAAAATTAACAATGCTGAATTTTACGGATCGCATGTAGAAGAAATTCTAAACGAATGTTTGAAAGGAACGAAAATTACTTACAAAATTGAAGATAAAGTAATTCTTCTGATGCCGGCACCTCCAAAACCCAATCTTGATGAATCTGCGCAGGAGAAGGAGGTACATGGTACTGTTACCGATGAAAATGGCACTCCTCTACCCGGAGTATCTGTTGTTATCAAAGGAACCACAATTGGTGCAGCTACTGATATTGATGGTAACTATACAATTTCTTTTGATAATGAGGATGTTGTTTTGGTATATTCTTTTGTAGGAATGCTTCCACAGGAGCTTGCTTACAATGGACAAGTATTACTGAATATTACACTTAAGGCAGATTCAGAGCAAATGGAAGAAGTGGTAGTAACAGGTTATCAAACCATTTCCAAAGAGCGGTCAACCGGATCATTTTCGAAAGTAACCAGTAAAAGCCTGGAGACCCGAAGATTGAATAGCCTGGCTGATGTTTTGGAAGGTCAGATCGCAGGTTATTCCGATGGAATTATTCGTGGTGTATCGACCATGAATGCTATGGCTTCTCCCTTATATGTAATTGATGGTTTTCCGGTTGAGAATACAAGCATTGATAATTATGGAAATGTTACAGAAAATACACCAGACCTTAATATTGAAGATATTGAGAGCATTACCATTTTAAAAGATGCCGCTGCTGCTTCTATTTACGGGGCCAGAGCAGCCAATGGAGTGGTGGTTATTGTAACCAAAAAAGCTCAAAAAGGAAAAGTTCAGGTTGATTTTTCCAGTACAGTTACTTGGAAACCTTACGATTATTATACTGGAAATTTAACCAATTCGGCTGATGTTATTGAGTTGGAAAAAGAATGGGCAGCCTCTAATCCGGAATTAAATAATGGGCTGGCTCGCGCTCAGGCAGAAGCTGACAATCGTCGGAACAATTACAAATGGCCAAGTGCAGGGGTAGATGTTCTGTTGGATATGTATTCAGGTGCAATTTCAGAAAGTGATGCCAATGCGAAGTTATCAGAACTTGCATCAAGAGGCTTTCAGTTCTACGACGATGTTGCCAAATACGCTAAACGCGATATGTTCTATCAGCAGTACAACTTAAGTGTAGGTAAAGCTACAGAACTAAATAATTTTAAATTTTCGGCAACTTATAAAAAGAACAGAGAAGAGGATATTTATTCCAAAAGTGATCAGCTCGGATTAAACATCATGAATTCTTTACAAATTACTTCATGGCTGAAAGCAGATGTTGGTGTTTATATCAATTACAAAAATGCGACCGAGCAAACATACGATTTATTTTCATCCTATTATGCTGGATTCACAGCTTCTCCTTATGATCGTTTGGTTGACGATAATGGAAATCCTGCAACAGTAACTTCGCAAGTGAATAAAACCGTTCGAGATAATGTTGCGAATTACGGGTTATACAGTTTGGACTTGACTCCACTTGATGAATTGGATCGAAATCTTGGAAAACGAAAAGAATTTAGCAACAGAACTTACGCTAAATTAGATGTGAAATTAACACCTTGGTTAAGTTATAGCACGATGTTCCAGTACGAATATGGAGTAAGTCGTTATCATCGTTTAAATGAACTGGAATCCTATTCAACCCGCACAACCATTAATAAATTTGCAAGCAATTCAAATGGAACCGCTGTTTATAACCTTCCCAAAGGAGACATTTACTACGATCGAAATCATTTCTCAAATTCATACAATTTCAGACAACAATTGAATTTGAACAAAACTTTTCAAGAACAACATCAAATTACATGGATTGTAGGATCGGAGACAAGACACAGCAAACTGGAATATAGTGATCAAACCCGTTATGGTTATGACTCAGATATGCTAAGTGCGCAGTACTTAAACCAACCCTTACTAACAGGTGGCTTTTCCGGTTTGATGAATTCTTGGGCTTATTTAAACTCTAGTGATCTTGCAAGCCAGAAAGAATTGGTGAATCGTTTTGTTTCTTTTTATTCGAATGCAGCCTACAGCTACAATAATAAATACACCTTATCGGGTAGTATTCGTTGGGACCGTTCCAATCTATGGGGAACCAACTCCAAGTACCAGAACAAACCATTGTGGTCGGTTGGAGCCAATTGGAACGTGAACAAAGAAGATTTCTTTGATGTAGAATGGGTAAACATGCTGAAACTAAGAACCTCGTATGGTATTGGAGGGAACATTGCAAAAGATGCTGCACCTTACCTAACTGCAAATTATTATACCAGTTCTTTAGTTGGGGGTGTTTATGGTAACATTTCCTCACCGCCAAACCCAAATTTGCGATGGGAAAAAACCACAACGATAAATGCCGGGGTTGATTTTTCATTGTTGAACAATCGATTATCGGGTTCTGTTGATGTTTATAAAAAGAAGAGTGTGGATTTGTTAGCCAATCAGCAAGGAATACCTACCGAAGGTTTTGGATACAGTACACTTGCCTTTAACAATGGATCAATGGAGAATAAGGGATTCGAAGTAAATTTACAGGGAGATATCATACAAGGAAAAGATTTTAGCTGGAATGCAGGTTTTCTTTTGGGATACAATAAAAACAAGGTGACCAAAATTAATGTGGAAGCACCTGTTTATTTTTTGCAACTGGATTACCCTCAGGCTTTCCCAAAAGTAGATTTTGCTTATAATGGAATTTATGCCTACAAATGGGCAGGATTGAATGATCAGGGAGAACCTCAGATTTATGATGTTGATGGGAATAAAACGTCTACGGATTACACGAATATGGATAACATTCATTTCAGTGGAACCACAGTTCCTAAGTATAGTGGTTCCATCATGAATCGTTTTTCGTACAAGAATTTTGATCTTTCTGTTTTGTTACTTTACGCTGGAGGACATAAGCTTCGCAATACAAATGTACCTACAATTAACAATGGAATGGGAGTAACCAGCAAAGACATTCGCAACAGATGGAAACAAGCAGGAGATGAAAACAGTACCGATGTTCCCCGTTTGCTTTTTTCAGGCAATCATACGGACTATAATTATTATCGCGAGTCGTTATACAATTATTCTGATATTCATGTGTTGGATGCCTCTTATGTGAAGATAAACAACATCTCATTGGCTTATCACCTGCCTTCAGAATGGTGCAATAAATTAAAATTAGGGAGTGCAAGAGTTCAGTTTAATGTAGAAAATCTAAAGACTTTTGCTTTCGAGAAGAAAGCCGAATATATGTTGGGTGCTAAGGAAAGACCCACATTTGTTGGAGGAGTGTATTTAAGTTTTTAACAGTTAAAACAAGAGAATTATGAAATTTAAAATATCATACATCGCAATTGTCAGCCTTTTAGTATCCATGCTGTTCTCGTCTTGCGACAATTACCTGGACGTGTTGCCCAAAGGAGAGAAAATACCCACAAGTTTAGCTGATTATGAGGCATTTATTCGTAATGAATACAATCATTTAAATGATGCGGCACAAGCCATTAATCTGTTGAATGATGTCTACAAGCGGCCAAGTGATTTGAGTTACATTTCTTTGACTTCCATCAATTACAATTGGTTGGGAAATGAGGATCGTATTATTCAGAACAATTCGGATGAAGCTGCTTACTATTATTCTTACGAGGCCATTTCATATTGGAATTTAATTATCAATAATGTTCCTGATGCAACCGAGGCAAGCGATGCCGAAAAGCTGGAATTGATTGCTCAGGCTAAGGTGTTGCGGGCAATGAATTACTTTCATCTGACCAATTATTATTCAGAACAGTATGATGAAGCATCGGCTGCAACAAAATTATCTGTTCCCTTAATTACCAGTGCCGAAATGGGAGCACCTTCGGAGCAGATTAGCATTGCAAAAATGTACGAATTCATTTTGACCGATTTAACAGATGCAATTGCCAATCTACCTATTGAGAGTGCAACTTTGCTGCACCCGAATTTAGCTTGTGGGTATGCAATGCTGGCAAGGGTTTATTTGCAGATGGGAGACTATGATAGTGCTCTGAAGTATGCACAGAATGCTTTGGATCAAAACAATCAATTGTTTAATTGGAAGGAATACTACGCTGAAAACAAAGAGCAGATTGAAAAAGAAGGCGATTGGTCAACAAGTTATCCTTCCAAAACCATGAACAGTCCTGAGAATTACATTTTCAGATATGGTTCCAGTACCTATAAAAATTCTGGACAATCGGGAACAAATGCAGCGCTTACCATAGTGAGAGCAGCCCAATTTGAAGATGGCGATGCCCGTTTTGCCTCAAAGTGGAAGAAAAAGTATCAGGCTCCGGATAGCATTTACATTGGCATACGATCCGATAAATTTAATGCCGGGGGAATTACAACTCCTGAAATGTATTACATCAAAGCAGAGTGTTTGGCCCGAAAAGGCGGACAAGCCAATTTGGATGAAGCCATGCTAAGCTTAAATACAGTTCGTAAAACCAGAATTTTTGACGATAAATATGCTGATTTAACAGCTTCCTCAACAGCTGAGGCAATTGCTTATATCCGCAAAGATAAAGCAAATGAATACGTGCAGACAGCCATCCCATTTTGGGACATGAGGCGTTTTAATAAGGACGCCAATTATGCACAGACTTTAACTAAAATTTTCAACGATCAAAGTTTGGAATTGTCACCTGATTCGCACATGTGGATAATGCCTTTCCCGATGGGAGCTACCAGTAACCCTGGAAATGGAACATTGGTGCAAAACACTCCCCGTTAAAATAGGTAGTATCTAACCTGAGGGTGTCCTAAAAGCAGAATTTTAATGTCATTCTGATCCCGATGAATCGGGACGAAGAATCTTTCATTTTGAAAAACAGATGTTTCGACTTCGCTCAACATGACAATCCAATACAAAATATTCCTTTTTGGACACCCTCTGGTATGATTGGACTTTCTACAAAAAAACACTAAGAATAAATTTAAAACCTTAAGACAATAGGTTTTAAATTTGCTGATTGATTAAGCTTACAAATCATAGATAATTTGTAATGGTTTTGAAATTAAGGATCAGCTTTAGTATTTAAATAATTTAAATAAAAACAAATGAAACGAAGTATTTTGGGAGTAATTGTTGTTCTGTGTGTTTTAATGACCACAGCCTGTGCGCAAACTGATGCAAACTATACCTTAAGTGGTGAAATAAGCGGACTGAAAGAGGGAACAAAATTAGAATTGATTCCGGGTGCAACGCATAATGAAGAAGAGCCTATTGCGAGTGCAATTGTAACCAACGGAAAATTCGAATTTTCAGGGAAATCGGAAGAACCACGTTTATATTACCTTCAAGTTGCTGATCAGTCTGGGGTTCTTAAAATAATGCTTGAAAATTCGGAAATCAGCTTAAAGGCAAAGGCTGTTTTCGAGGAAAGTAATAATAGAACTTATGTGAATTTTTCGGATATTCAGGTAAGTGGTTCAAAGGCAAATGATCTTTACAAGGAGAAATTAGCATTTAAAAGTAAATTCGGTGCACTACACGAAAAATATTACAAAGATCATGATGCGATATTAGCCGTCGTAAGAAATGCTAAAAGTAAAGCTATTGCAGATTCGTTAAGAAATACAGATGATTACAAAGCTTTTGCTCAAGCAGAAAAAGACTTTTTTACTAGTGTAGAGAAAACTAGTAATGAGGCTATTTTGGCAAATAAAGATTCTTGGTGGGGACCTTTGGTGATGTTGGAATCGATGAGTTATTTTACCGATGAACAAATCCCTTTGTACGAACAATTCTCAGAGGAAGCTAAAAATTCTTACTACGGGCAATTGGTGAAAAAGGAACTTTATCCAGAAAGAGTTGTAAATAAACAAGCTCCGGAGTTTACCTTGGCCAACCGGGAAGGAAAAATTTTTAACTCCTCAGAATTAATAGAAGGTAAAAAATACATCTTGATTGATTTTTGGGCATCGTGGTGTGGTCCTTGCCGAAGAGAAATACCAAACTTAAAGCACATGTATGAATTGTATGCATCGAAAGGGTTGCAAATTATCAGTATTTCCAAAGACGAAGACAGAGCTGCCTGGCTAAAAGCTTTAGACAAAGAAAAAATGGCATGGCCAAATTTATTGAACGAAAAGGGAGTAGATGATCTTTATTTTGTGAAAACAATTCCTGCCATATTTTTAGTGGATGCATCAACCGGAAAAGTAATGGATGATAAACTGAGAGGAGAAGCATTGGATCAGAAACTGGAAGAACTTTTTCAGTAAGCAGACTTATTTTTTACCAATACGTAGGCAATACGTTTAAAGCACCTCCATTTTGGAGGTGCTTTTTTATGAGTAAAAGAAATAGATTTTAGCCGGTTAATAAGTTTCCCTAAGTATAACCGCCAAAACAACTTGTACACAAATATAAATCAAATTGTACAATAAATACCACACACACAACTTACAACAAAGGGGGCATTCAAGCCCCTTTAATTGGCATTGCAATACTAATTAAATAGTGTTTTAACGTCCGTGGGGTTCGATAAGTCATAATTGGCAGTAAGTACCTCGACTTTCTTCTTTTGTGGCTTATCGGAGTTGTGAGACACACTAACGGTTTGAATAACTTCCTTTTGGTACCAGCCATTCCCCTCAGCATACTTGCCCAGAATATCTGAAGGATAACTGCTGAGCAAGAATTTACCTTCAAGAACTTGTAATGCTTTCAACAGCGACTCAAAGTCGTCAATGCCATAACCATTATAATGACCACAGTCACTATTGAAATATGGTGGATCACAATAGAAAAACGCATCGGGGTTGTCTCGGCTGTTAATGATGCGTAAGGCATCAGTACACTCTATTTGAACATTCTGTAAGCGAATAGCATATTTCTCGGTAAAATCGTCCCGCTTGTTGCTTATTTTGCGAGAGGTGGCTCCTTTGGCCTTATCGTAACCCCACGAGCCATCCAACATGCTGGCAAAACTTTGGGATGCTAATACCCAAATAGCCCAGGCTCTTTTCTCACGCGTAAACATATGTGGGTTATCATTCACAACAGTTGCATCTCGGTGTAGCGAACGCGAATGCAACGAAATACGAACCAGCTTTTCAAGAGAGACAAAATCATTCTGACAAACCTCATAAAAATTGATTAATTCCTTATTGGTATCGTTTATTACTTCAACCTCACTGCTGTTTTTAGTCCAGAAAATTGCACCGCCCCCCACAAAAGGCTCAGCGTAAAGTTTATGCCTGGGGAATAAGGATAAAATTAGCTTCGCAAGGTTCTGTTTGCCCCCATAATAACTAATTGGTGTCTTCATTTACTTCTAATTTATTTATTATATTTGTCACTCTCACGCAAAAATAAAGGTGCCATAACACCGTCGAAGGAACTTGCCCTCGTCGTGGTGTTATGGCACCTTTACTTTTCAACCGTTGCGTGAGAACTTTGGTTGATAGCGGCGGGGGCTCTTTTATGCCCCCAATTTTTTACTCAACCATTTCAAAAATACCATCCAACTGCGAGGCGGTGATTTCGGCGGGTAAATCTTCCTCTTTGATTGTGTGAAGGCTGAATTCAATTTCATCAGACATCGATTTATTATAGTCGATGATTTGCTTTTCGCGGGCAGTGTATGCTTCTGCATTTGCTTCCTTTAACGTCTCCATTTCCTTTTTGTGATCATCCTTACGTTCCTGAGGAATAATGAACTGTCCGTTACTATCAGGAATGGGATTGCCGGATTCGTCTTTTTTGCAATGATACATGTTGATTTCGCGCTGCTGTTTTTCAAGCTCTTCCCAGTCGTCAGACGCTTTAATTCCCTGCTGAATGTCTTCGCATTCGGCATTTACTTTCCGGATGTTTTTCGCAACTGCATAGGCGAATTTTACGCCTCGTAAATTTGCTACCTGTTGTAATCCTTGTTGTAATCTGAATAAATCTTGCTTTTTCATGTGTTTGAATTTTATTATTATTATTATTATTATTATTGATTGAAATTTTACCAACTGTTATTATATCTTGTAAGTACAACCCAATAGCCTGTTCTGGTAGGATTGTACATTGAATTTGCGTGATATTGCGCAACTAAAACTTCTCCGCCTACCATTTCAAAATAATCACTCGGATTGGCAGACTGTTGAATGAATCCACGAACATAACAGTTACTCGTATCATTTCGGTTGAATAGTATTAATAACTGTCCATTCGTTCCTCCAGTTAGGGAATAATGCCTGTTACTTGACGTCGATCCTAGCATAAACGTCGATGAATCTGATGTGTTTAGAGTTGTAGGATATGTAGAGGAGGTACTGCCTGCACTTTGAAGCACAAGTGTTTTAATTTGCTTCTTAAATAAGGCGTTTCCTGTGAGTATAATATCCTTATTGTTTCCGGCATACAGAGAGACCTCATTTACTGCTGATATAGCTACACCATTTCCGCTTTTAATCGCAATATTTTCCTGCGATACTAAATTTAAACCTAATGCGTATTCGCCGTATGCGGCTGATGAAAAAATTGCTGATTCGTCATGATTTGACTCTATACCGAAGGTAATGCCTACTCTAGATGCGGTATTACTTCCATCTCTATACATTCTAATATATCCTTCATCCGAAGGATTTGCATTCAACTCAACGCCTGCAAAGCCACCTCCTATTGTGCTTCCGCCTCGCAGATAATTAGAATTAATACTAAAGGCAGCAATGGTTCCCCTATCAAAATCAAGACTTAAACCTTCGATGTAGTCGGTTGTGATTAAAGATGCCTGAACGGATGTTACGTTCAGCTTATCTGCCGTGATAGTTCCACTTGCTATTTTTTCAGCCGTAATGGTTAGGGCTGCTAATTTTGTTGTTGTTATTGTTCCCGACGCAATTTTATCGCCCGTGATACTTAAGGCATCTATTTGCGATGCCGACAACGTACCTGTCACATTAGCCATTTGCACTTGTAAATTTTGGGCTAAAAGGTTGGTGGTGGCTATTGTGTTGTTGGTAATAACAGTTGCCTCGGCACCTGTTATTTTGGTCGCAATACTGGCATCCACATCTTCGGGAGCAGGAGTCCAGTCGGTTGCTTTGTTTCCTTTTTCTATCTTTACATCTTTGAAATAATACCAGCTGTAAGCAATGCTAGTTATATCGATAAAACAATAAACCGACCCATCCCCGTAGTTCGGTACTGTTCGCGTTATTGTAAAATATTGCCATGTTCCTGTGATTGTTCTAGCACCTGCGTACGAATCACCGAAATCAAATTCCAAAACTTCTGTTACTCCATTAGTTTTAGCCCAAAAGCTAAAAGTATGCTCTCCATTATCAGAAATGACTAAGCCTACACGAACGCTGCCAGTTGTCACACCACTAACACCAACCATCTTAAATCCGTTAGGGGCTTCGATTTCATCTCGCGAAGGAATAGCTCCACCACTTAACTGGGTTATTGGTGTTGTTTTTTTAAAATTATTTTTCCCTCCAACCTGAACAGCATCAACCGCACTATCCGCGTAATTCTGCCAATTTAGAGCTACATTAGCCCCAAAAGTTACAACATTAGTAACGGCATTATAGCCTATCTGCCCTTTCCCCAACGAGAAATTCCCATTTCCGTAAAAGGCATAAGGTGTGCCCGATCCTGTATTAATGATATCACCCGTTTTTTTAATTTGAACATTCCCGGCGGTGAATTTTTCATCATCGAAACCAATGCCTGCGATAGTCTTTACATTGTTTGAAAGCTCGAAATAGGTTTTACCTGAGTATTTAGAAGCTATTCCGTAACCGGCATTTGCGTAGCCTGATAGGTTGCCGATTCGCAACACTTGTTTATTTGTTAAATCAGAGCTGTTTACGCCTTGCATTACGGAAAAATAAGCAGCATCAGCTCCGCGGGCGGTTTGGTATAAAAAATTTTGTCGGGAAGCATCTGAAACATGCCCCCACTGTACTAAGTCCTCATTCGCCTGCGGTCTGGTGGTGTTTATATAATTACCGAGTGTGATAGTCATTCCCGATACTGCAACAACCTCAGCTTCCATGTATCGGGTGCTGGCTTCCCATTGCTGCAATCTAACCCGATCGCCAACTACCCAGCTGTTATATTGCCCCTTTAAGGTAATTACATCACCTACAACGCTCTTAACTGTGCCGTTAGCCACAGAGGTAATAATGCCACCATTCACAGACCTTTCGCGAGCTACAATAATCTCATGTACCGTTAAACCTTTTCTGATTTCTAAATTGTCAAATTCAGCATCTCCTGATTTGGTGATTCGCCAGTCAGTACCAGCTAATCCGGAAACGTAATCGGGAGAGCCTACATTTCCAGATGCTAGTATATTTTTAGCCTTCCAATCTACTGTTGATAGGTTAGAATTTCCAGAGTGATAAAGTCCGTAAGTTATTCCGGCTAATGCTCTGTAATTCAAAGTTCCAAAGCCGCTATAAAGTCTATGTAATTCAACCCCTGATCCATCTTCAAAAACAATATCTCCAGAATCAATTGAACCAGCTAGTGCTCTTAATATAAAATCTCTCCCATTTTTTATTGTTATACTTCCGCTGAAAAATTCATCTTGATCAGTCCTCGCATAATTTACTGCAACAACTCCACCCAACTTATCGCTATCCGGAGCCGCCGCCAAAGCTTTCATTCTGTGGTTCGCATCATCCCAAACCATCACGCCATTATTGAGAGGGTTATCCTCCCGCGCCGCAACCGTAACCAAGCTTGAAGCTTTACCCAGCTTAATGAGCGGATTTGCTCCCTCGACTATTCCTAAGTAGTAGGGGTCGGCAGTGCCTCTGTTAATTTCAATTCCCGAAAAGGCAATCGCTGTACCAGGTATTACTCCTGTAATTTGGCTTCCGGGTTCGCCTAAGTTGAGCTGTATTAGGTTACTCTCAACCTGCACCTGCTCGGCGTGTGTTACGTAGGCCGAGCCGTTTTGAATGATGTTGCCGTTTATGTAAAGGTCTGCGTTTATGGTTTGGTCGGCTCCGTATGTGTTGGCAACATCTTTTCGCGCATAACTCCCCGCCACAACTCCGCCCAGCTGATCGGCATTTTCAACCGATACACCAAGGGCGTTGTATTTTATGTAGTTGGAGTTGATGGAAAGGGCATCTAAGAAAGCTTTTTGGGAAGGTGCATGCACATCAACCTTTTTGGCATAATCCTGCAAAGCAACAGGATCAACACCGCCACTACTGGCAGTAGATGCAATAACCGACGAAACGGTAGAACCCTGAGCCACCTGACCATCGCGCCTGCGCTTGTAAATCTTCCTTTTCGATATATTAAGTGCTGTCATATTATAAGCTGTTAATCGTTAAGTCATCGGGTAATACCTCTAACCAGGTACCGTTCAAAGTTTGTCGTTTATCGTTGTAAGTTCCGCCCATAAACATCAATTTGCGAGCACCTAATGAGGAACTCGGATAAGTAAGTACAGAATGAAAGCTGAGTATTCCGTTGATGTTTAATCCATCGCCGTTAAAGAAGTTAGGAGCTTCTAAAGTGCCACTCAGTTGTCGCAGACTATCGCGGTAATTGCTCACATAAGAGCGTAAATACAGCTTTGCAATATCGTAATACACCGCATCAACAGGTGTTTTCCAAGCGCTTGTAAAGCTGTTATCCAGTAAATGCAAACCGCCTTTGTCGGTACAGTTATTTTCTTTGCTGTCACCGTGAATCATTTCAATATCATCGGCCTCGTTCAGCCATTCGTCATCCATTTCGGCATTAAATTCAAGGTCGGAGAAATCTACAGCCCCTTCATTAAAGCCAATCCGTCCGCTTTGCGCTGTATATCGACTAAGATTAATCGGAACTACCTCTATATCCTTAATGCGGATGTGTTTAATTGTACCAGAATCTACAGGCATATTGGTTAATGTATCTTTTAATGCGGTAAACTTTTTTAAGATTTGAATTTTAACCCGACCGTGCGGACAATTGCCGGGAATAATGCTGTTTATTTCTTTCCACTGATCAGCAATGTTCTGATTAGAACCATCAGCCCCGAACTTTTTCAAAAAGCTGTTTACCGACCACACCCAAGGGTCATCGCTTAAGGCTTCTGGTCGTTTTCCGTCCACTTCAATAGCAAAGTAACCAGCCAATTGAACTACTTTTTTAGACTCCTCATCATTATCGAATTCATTGTCTTTTGTAGCGATGTAAATTTTAAAGCTTACTTTAAATCCTTGTGTTAATGACCCGGTGACTAAATTCGAGCTTTCATTATTTTCAAGTAAAGAAATCTGTGCCGAATCGTTCGCAAATGGCAATTTTATATACACTTCGTTCTCGTCAACCTCTTCCTCTTTAGTGCCCGAAAAGCTGGTACCGTTTAACATTGTCCAACCCTTTAGGCCAGTAACGCCTTGCAGCTCGAAATAGTCGCCAACATCCTCCCACGAGTGATCGCCTTCCCACAAATCAATATCTGAAAAATCACCAGTTTCAACAACTTCCTCAGCCGAATAAGGCGAATACTTTAAGGTCGCTTTATTGTATCCGCTTTGAATATCAATTGCCTGATCGGAGCCGTACCAATCAGCTTGAGTAGGTACGGTAATAACAGGATTAACCGTTTGCAACACCTGAACCGAAACCTCGCTGGTATATCTTCTACGCTCGAAAGATCCTGTTAAAAGTGGTACGGAAACAATATTCAAACAGCCTTCGTTCTGAAAGCAAATAGCACGCTGTGCTTTTACAATTGCTTCCAAAACTTCACGACAATTCATCGCATCACCCTTTTCGTCGTAATAGTTGTTGCAGTCCACCTTCATCTGATGAAAAGGGCTGGTCAGCGTGTTCATGTTTTCTTCGTAGATATCACAAGCCACATAAACATATTTGTAATCAATTCCGAGTTTAGCCAGGATAATCCAAATTACTTCCCAAGCCGTTTTCAAATCGGTGTAAGGATTGCCGTTTGCATCCAAAAATTTGATGCGCTCCAACACGGTAAAACCATCATTAAATTGGAGCGTAACCGGATAGTCAGCCATGCGGTCGAATTGCTCGCCGTACACCTCAGAATTTAAATAACCCGTCCAAATCAGCTGATTGTTTTTGTAAAAGCTGCCTTTAAACTTTTGCTTGTCTTTTGTGTATAGGGAAATGTACTGCCCGTCGTAGGTTGCCGTAACCTTTAACTGAATACCCGAACCGATCGTAGGCGTAAACTTGTTAGTTAGCTGTGCACGTTCAATGGTGAGCGGATCTTCCTGCATTTCCATTACCTCTGCATTACCTGTGTAATCGCGTTCTGTAATGTCGAAACGCGTTAATCCGCCCAATTTATCCTGCCATTCTCCTCTAAGTCGTAATCCGTATGCCATTATGCAAATCCTCCCACTTTTCTGTTTTGATGATTTAAATAGGCAACCAAGGCACCATCCTCAAATCGGAACGAGAAGTTACCACCTCCGCCACCTGTTTCGCGAACGGCTGTTTTCATATCTCCCAACATCTCCGATCGTTTACCCACCCATTCCGGGTTGTTTATAGCGCCGGGATATTCTCCGGTTAATGCCAAGGTTGGACCGCTGACAACAGCACCGCCTGCAAAGGCAGGAATCAATGTATTAAACAGCGTAGATGCACCAGCTCCGGCACCAGCTGCTAAAGCAATTGCGCCCGGCCCTGTCCATCCGTAAAATTTCAAAGTATCTTTAATAATTGAGGCAACCCCCTCAGCTATGTATGCCCGTATAATTTCCCTTGCTGCATTACCTGCCGCTTTCGCCAAATCGCCAAAGCTTTCAGCACCTTTGGTTTTCATATCATCCATTCTGTCGGCAAACATCGCCATTGCCTTTTGTGGCCCCGAAAATTTCTTTTGCAGCACGTCCAGCTTGTCAATTAATGCCTGCACTGCCGGATCAGCCGCATTAAAGCCATTTTCAATCATAGAGTTTATTGCGTCTTCGGTCAGCTTTATTTGCTCCTGAGTTGAAAAATGGCTGTTACCAAATAGTTTGTTCCACTCTATCGACTGCCTTATCTTTTCATTCAACTCTCCCAAAGTAGCGCTGTACATAGTAGCTCTTCCATCTGCATCCGACATATCGAAAGGGTCATAATCAACCTCTTCCTCGCTTAAATCCATGCGGGGCATGTCCATTTTTTCGGGAGCTTTCGCAATTTCCTTTTTTGTTTTTTTAGCAACAGCCAGCATTTTGTCCGCAGTGCTGATGTAATTTTTTAATCGTTTTTGATTTTCAACAATCTCAGTGCTTGTAACTCCTGTTTGCTTAGATACTGTATCGTTGAACCATCTTTTTAGTTGGTTCAATTTATAAGCGGATGTTGCTTCAGCTTGTCTTTTTGCTTCCGATTCTTCCATCTCGCCCGACGAAACCAGTTTTTTTACCGTTTCATCCATTTCTTTTACAATTGCCGCTTTTCGCTTTTTGTATTCCTGATAGGTTGTTTCTGTTACTTGTTTCTGAACGTCCTCCCAAGCGGTCAGTTGTTCCTGTGCTCTTGTTTTAAAGTCTTCAAGCTGTCTTCTGTTCAGGTGATTAATCACCTTGTAGGTACTTTCAACAGAACTAACATCTGCCAAAAGTTTCGCACCATCCTCTTGCGCTTCATTGAATTTTTTTTGCGATGCTGTTGCACCATCAATGTGAATGCTGTAGGTTAGATAAGCAGCCGCAGCGGTTGCCAATAAGGCAGCAACCAAGCCAATCGGATTACTTTTCATAGCCAGGTTAAGTGCCTGCTGTGCCTTTCTTGCACGAACCATTATGCGCGAATAGTTGGCAGTTCCAACACTGGCTAAAACGGTAGCTGTTTTATAGGCGACTAAACCTGAAGCTCCTATTTTTAAAACATCAACAACATCATCCATGTTATTAACAAAGCCAGTGGCAAAGCCCAGCGCTTTTGATTTAATACTAAGTATCCATTTGTTCCAGTCTTTAAAAACATTTGCACTTAGGGTGTGAAATTCCTTTAACTGATCTGCCCATGCTTTTTGTGCAGATGCCGAGGCTCCCGAATGGCTGACAACATCATCGAGATTAACATTTATATCTGCCAATGTTCTGATGAACTCAATTCCGTCCTCGCCGGGACCTCCAAAAATATCTGCTAATGCGGCACCTACTGCCGGACTTTGAGCTGGCAATGTTTGCAGCTGCCTGCTGACATCCTGCATAACATCGAACATGCTTTTTGCTCCGGTCGAAATGTCTTTTTGTATTTGCGTAGAACTTAAGCCAATTTGACCGATTGCATCCTTGGTCGATTTGGTCATTTCACGAAGTCGTATAGATCCTTCTTTTATAGCGTCAGCTGCTTTATCGTCAAAAATACCATTCTTGTTCCCCTCGGCAATAATCGCAACCATTTCAGCAGCTGCCAATCCGGCCTCTTTAAAATGAGGAGCATATTCCGACACTTGCTTTAAAAAATCACCGTTGCTGTTTGCGGTTGTGGCAAATCCTTTATTCAGCACATTAAATGCATCGCTTGATGAATCCCGAAATGTTTTCATCAATACATTACTGGCAATTATTGACTCATTTACATCAGCATCGTAAGCATCAGCCAAAGCTTTTGCACCCCCAGTTGCTTCGTTAAGTGCGGTACCCTGAACACCTTGAAGCTTCTCTATGTTTTGTCGAATTGTAGATATTTCGGAGGCATACTCACCCGCCGCACCTGCTGCGTCAAAAATCTTATCAGCAGCAAAAAGAGCGCCCGCAGCAACAGCAGCACTCTTTAACAAGCCTTCAACACCAGTAACCTGTTTCGAAAACTTATCTGTTTTTGCAGCGAAATCGAGTATGTATTTGTATGTTTTATCGCTCATTGCTCCATTTTTTATTCAATTCTTCAAATCGTTCCTGAGTACTTACTTCTTTTGTATCTTTTAATTGTTCAAGAGCCTCTTTATCGCCTGGCAATTCAACCAAATCCATCAACGATATCTGTTTTGACTTTGGCGGGCATAATGTTCGCCAAATCTGCCATCTTGCTACCCGCATCGATTTAAGGTACTCCCATTCCCTGTCGTTAATTTGTCGTTTCAAAAAGCACATGTATGCTTCTTGAAATTCAAATGGGGTCAAGCTTAGAAACGACTCCAGACTCAACCCCATTTCACCGACAGCAATGGCAAGCATTTCCGTCAGACTAAGTGTTTTAGCGGGAGTACCTATACCTTTTTTTCGATGTCCTCTTGAGGCATTTGTTTTTTAGCTTCCAGTAGTTTTTCGAAAACATCAAAAATGTGGCGATCTGAATTATCAATAAAATCTTCAAAACTGTCATCAAACTGCATGCTGGCTCGCTTGGCACAGTCCCTTAGCTGATGATAAATCTGTGCTAGCATAGAGCCGGTGTTTCCGGCACGCAATGCCTCATCCGAATGACCCGAATTTTCAAAGTCATATCTTCCGCGGTTAGTAATGTAAAACGGGTAAGTTTCCCCTTTGTAAACCAAAGTAGTTCTTGGCTCTTGTTTTTTTCCTGATTGGTTTGTCATGATTTCTGAAAGTTTACAAAACAGAAGGCAAGAACATTGCCTTCTGTTGATAAGTGATAATTATTAATTTAAGCTACAGTTTTAACCTCCGGCTTTTCTTTTTGAGTAAAAGTTACCGAGACTTTTGAGTCTTCGGCAACATTGTCCGAACGTTCCAAACTTTCAATAAAGAACAGCCCTTCTTCGTATCTGTCGCCTGTATCTTCTGTTTTAGGAGCGTACTTTACATTTAATACTGCTCCTGATAATTGTTTTTCTTTCAAATCGAAATACGAATAACTGCCGTAAATGGTAAGAGCTTCAACACTAATTGTTGTTTCAGTTTCATCGAAAGCTTTTTCTTTTCCGTTTGTATCCTTAGTTCTCCGCTCTCGGAATGAGGAGGAGGTGGTAATTTTACAACTGGTGGAATGAGCAATTGGTGTGAATGTGCCGGGAACGGCACTCTCAACAGCTACAATGATATCACCACCATCAATAATTCCTGTTGCGGCCATAATTATAAGTTTTTAGAATTGAATAAACTGAGTATAGCTTCAACAACCTGTTTACCTGCTATACCGTTGGCTATTAATCCCGCTGATAGTGCGTAAATGGGAATCCAGTACCAAGGCATGCCATAAAACATTCCGAGCTGTAGAAAGTATCCGGCAATAGATAGTACAAGGGCAATAATCCACGATAAATAATTAGTCTTTATACCGTGAGTTTCAATTGCAGTCTTAAAAAATTGAGTAAGCAATATTACCGCAGTTACCAAACCAGATAATGTTGCAAAGTAAATGCCCAAGTCTAATCCCGTTGGACTATCAACCACGGCACTCGCCACAGTCTCAGCCACGGCAATCATTGGAGTAATCACAAATGCCATAAAGGCAACCATCATAAAACAGAGTAATTTTTTCATTTTTTTAATTTTTAAAGGTGATTTTCATTTTTAAATAACATTTCCTGCGTTTTGTCTTTACTCCCTTTCGAGCTTCCCAGAAAAAAATTGGCAACCGTAATGCGCTCATTAATCAACAGCTGCATAACGTGACCAATAATGTTAGAAATTAATGCCAGCGCAATGCTTTCGAAATAGTTCAGACAAACAATATTGATCCCGATTAACAACACAAGCATGGGCAGGTTCCAGTTCATGATCCGTTTCGCCAGCCAGTCAGTCATTTCCTTACTGCTTGCATACATGTCGCGGGCACCATTGGTATTCCGCTCATGGTATTCCAACTCTTTTAAGTAGGTGTTAGTCAATAATTTTTCAAACTCAAGCTTATCCTCGTTCGATAACGAGGGTTCAGAGCCAATCAGATTACTCAGCAGTTTGGCAGGCGGAAAAACATCGCCGATTGTATCGATAATGCCTGGTGCTTTTTTAGTCAGCCATTGACCAACTTTCGTTTGTTTAAATGCTTTTTTAGCCATCTTTAAAGAGTGTTTTAATGAAATGATGCTTGCTTTAATTCAACCTTCCTGATTCTATCTGCATGATCATTAAGCCGGGAGTCATTGCCGTCTATTCTTCGCTTGTTTTCGCCAATTTTAGCATCCTGACTTACAGTAACCTCCTTTAACCCCTGAACCTCCTGAATCAGTCGGTCGAATCTTACCACCATCATTTTGAATCCGTACAGAATAATTCCCGCTGATCCGCTGATCACAGCGATAGTTAACCACTGCATTGTCATAACAGCCCCCTTTCACTCAACAGCCGTTTTAAAGCTTCAGGATTGTAAACCCGTAACGGATTACTTTCTGTATGCTCCTGAGCATGCGGGTAGTCAATAAACTTCCAGTCACCGCCCCATGTCAGGCCATTGTATTTGCAAACCGATCCATACACCTTCCACAATTCCTCGTTACCTTCGTAAGCCCATGCAGGTTCTTTTCCAATTAACGGCACAGCATCGAATGCGAAACCCAAATTGTGCCAGCTTTCGCCGGGTGCTGCATTGGTTAATTTCCTATTTCCCTTTTGTGGACCAACTGCCTCAATAATAGCTGCCAAAAAATCATAACCTGCATTTCTCAGATTCTTCATTTTTGTTTCAATCACTTCGCGTGAACGGCCTTGTCTGTAAAGTTTTGCCTGCTCTTCAAGCGTTCTAAGAGTGCAGTAAACAAGAATATCAACACCTTTTGCCTTACACATATTAATTACAAGTGTGGCTTTTTGTGCTGTTACAGGGTGCAGTAGTTGTAAGTCTCTTGACATGTATTGGTGCTTTTTCAAAAGTCCCCTTCAGGGGATTTAGGGGTGAAACATCATGCGTTTTTGTAATAGCCACCGCCTGTTCAACTCCTCTCATTGTTCCCCCTTGGGGTCGGAGTAACAGAGCGGCGACTGATCACAACTCTCAGGGTATATTTTATGCGTTGTCTTCTAACAAGGCGATCACTCCTTTTTGATCTTGACGGGCAGTAGATGCTCCAAAACGAACCTGAGCCTCGATAATAGTTCCACCCATATAACCAGGGGCTTCTTCATTTACGATTGCTTTCAGTTTTCCCTCTGCACGGCAAACCATGTTCGAGTTCCAAAACAGGTTGGCAGGTCGGTCAGTTGCAGCAATTGCATCCTCGGTACTTTTCTTTACAGGGGTAGCCGCATTGGTGTATAACAAGCCAGTATGACCTTCCTCAGTACTTCGGTAATAAATATTAATGCCCAAAATACGCCCGATTATTCCCTCTGCCAGCTTCGAGCTGTTTCCTGTTTTTTCGTAATCAACGAATTCAGGAATTGCCAACAAATCGGTGTAAGCATCCGGTGTAGCCAACATGCACATTTCACCGCCTTGTCCGTCAACGTTCATGCGCATCAGCAGATTCTTAACAGCAAGCATGTCTACTTTCTGAATCGCCTTGCGGTTTCCGGTTAAGCCTACTACATTCGAAGCACGTACCGAACCTGTCGATTTCAGAATTTGAGCGGCAACACTCGGACCCCAATTAACGGCAGCAATATCAGCACATTTGGTTTCGATTACCGAAGCCTGCTGAGCCTGCTTGGTTGCACGCTTGTTGTAATTTAGCGCGTAATCAGTTGGATTCTGAATCAACAACGGATCTGCATAAACCAAATCAACACCATAGCTGTCTGAGCTGTCCAAGGCCGTTTTAACTGCCAAAGGCAATGTTTTAGGCACGCCTTTTTTGCCTTTTCCGATAGAGCCCTGCACGGGTCTCTCTACAGAAGTAACGTTATCCGCTACGCCCGTTTCCCCAATCGATTTCTTGTAAAAGGAATTGTTTGGAAATAGAACTTTCTGAAGTTCTTTTGAATATTTTACAGGATTAATCTGTGACATTTTTACAAATTTAAAAGGTTAGTCAATTTGAACAGGAGCGCCTGATACAACGAAATTACTGCCGTCAAAAACGGCCTCAACAGTTTTGGTTTTACCCGCAATACCCGCAAATGTGACTCCGGTAATACCAGTTCCAAAAACAGTGTTTTCGGTAGCAGCAGTTTTTACTTTAAAGAGGATTCTGTCGCCAAGAGCAACGCTTTCGTCAACTGTTAAGTTGATCGTTCTGTCGGCAGTTGCAGCAATGCTGGCACCATCAACAACAGTCATCGAGTTGTTGATTTCGAGTGCCTGAGCTCCCGAAGCCGAAAGGCTAAGGCTGGATGCCTCGCCAAAAGGATATTTTACAATTTGTTCTACCATTTTATGGATTATTAAGATTTAACAAAGGTTAATTGATACCGTTACCGGCAACAAAACAGATCAGTATGCTGCGTTATCAGCATCTTCAAGAGCCTTGAACTTTACAGGATCGCTGATCTCCATTTTTGCCAGGGCTTCAGGATCGTTTTTTTCGAACCATCCAAATGTTTTTTCATCGGATTTTCCGCCGCCTTTGCTTTTGTTCAACTCAGCAATCACATCCGAAATGCGGGTACTTTCAGTACCACCGCCAGTAGCTGGTACTTCTTCCAGATTCAAAACATCTACAAATAAACCAAAGTCGGTAGTTGCCAACTTTCGCATAGATGCTTCGTTTTTGTCCGTTACTGTGCCGTGCGCTTTCGCCACAACAATTAATTTGTCAACAACAGCCGTAAGGTCAGGAGCATTCTCCTCACTTTTCAGTTTGTTAACCGCTTCCAATACGGCCTGCTCGTTGCTTTCTTCCGGCAAGCCCAACGCTGCAATTACAGTTTTCATTTTTCGTTCAATTTTTGGTTTGTATTCATCGTTGAGTTTTGCCACCAGCGCCATGGGCTCCAATGAGTCTAACTCTTTTTTTCTTCCTGTTACAATAATTTCATCAATAAGACCTTCCGCAAGAGCTTCCTCAGCACTGTACCAGGTATCTGTTTTTAAAATCTTATTAACCTCCTCCTCGGTCTTGCCTCTTTTCATGAGCAGCCTAACAAGAATATCTCTTAAAACAACTAGCGCCTTCTTATCCTTAGCCGATAGTTTGTTTGTCTTGTCGCCATTTTCATCCTCGTAGTAAGGGGAGTGTAACATTAGCTTTGCGTAGTCATACATTTTAGGCTTGTCACCCATTAAGGCAATAATGCCAAGCATACTTGCAGCAACTCCAACATTTGTAGTACTTATTTGCGATGTTCCAGCTATAATACTGGCTACGGCACTCAGCCCATGCACAACATTACCACCGAACCCATTCACCAAAACATCAACGTTGTCGTGATTTCTATCCAAGTAATTAAATTCGTGCGCCCAATGGTGACCATTCACTTGTTTATCGCCGTCACCTATTTCTCCATATAGAGATATGCTTGCGCTTCTGGTTTCCTTGCTTACTATTTTCGAGAATTTCAATTCCATTACACGGTCATTTTGTTGATTATCGCAAATTGCGTATTGCTTCGAGACTTTAAAATTCAGCAGTTTTACTCATTTTTTCAACTAATTGCGAAAGGCTTGCGCCATTTGTGGTAAGCCTTACTGACATTTTGGCAATTAATATTGCATTTTGCGAATTTTAAGGCAAAAACAGAATGGAACTAACCAAAAAGGCGGCAGTAGAGCTACTATTTAAAGAAGGTTATGAGCAAAAGCAGATAGCCAAAATGCTCAAGTTGAGCGAGGCAACTGTCTCGAAGTATGTGACCTTGGGTGGCTTGCGTAAAAAGCGCCTCGATCATTCCATCAAACGCAACACCTCCGAAGAAAATGCTCTTTCGGCACTATCTCATCAAACTACCGTAATCAGAATGATATCGGAAAAACTGGGCGCCGACATAAACGACAGCATGACTGTTGAGGAGTTGGGCAAATGCTTAATCCCGAAAGGGGAAATTGATGCGGTTCAAAAGCTCTTTACAACAGTAAAGGGTAAGGAGCTGGATTGGTCGGCAATCGTGAAAATTCTGCGTGAGTTCAGTCAATGGTTAAAAGAGGAGGACTTAAATCTCGCTCAAGACATTATCGACCCTATTGACAAGTACCTGAACGAAAAACGTAAATCTCTTTAGCACATGACAGCAATTTGGAACATAAAGGCAAAAAGAGAATACGAAGCCTGGCAACGCGAAAAGGAAAGTATTATGCGATCGACACCTGCCGATCGCGAAACCGAAACGCAAAAACAAAAGCGGATAAAAAAGCTGTTGGGCGATTTCGTAAAATTCTCGTGCTACTATTTCGGGCATTTAATGGATTCCGACTTTGCCTATTTTCACAAGCGAGATACTAAAAAGATTATCGACAACAAGGATATTTTCGCCATGTTGGAGTATCCGCGTGAGCATGCAAAATCGATCATTTACGATTTAATGCTGCCTCTTTTCTTAAAAGCAAATGGGGAATTATCGGGCATGATGTTGTCAAGTGCGAACAATGCCAAGGCTTCAGGTCTTTTGGGCGACATACAGGCCGAGCTCATGTTTAACAAACGCTATATAAACGATTTTGGCGATCAATATTCTTTGGGAAATTGGCAGGATGGGCATTTTGTGACTGCCGATGGCATTGGCTTTTGGGCATTTGGTCGCGGGCAGTCGCCTCGTGGTACCCGTAAAAGCGAGAAAAGACCAAATTACGGTGTTTTCGATGATATCGACGATGCGGTACTGGTTCGTAACGAATCTCGTGTGGATGAAGTGTTGGATTGGTTACTGGGTGATTTCTATGGAGCCATGCCAAACACCGGTTCCCGATTAATTGGTTTGGGTAATCGTATCCATAAAGCAAGTGTGGTGGCAAAAATAGTGGGCGATGTGGAACCCGATGATCCCAAACGAAAAGACTTGTATCACTCCAAGGTATTTGCCCTCGAAAACCCGAAAACTCACAAAAAGGATTTATCGGAAAAAGGCGCTCCGGCTTGGAAGGAAAGATATACCCGCGAACAAATCGTTCTTAAAATGAACCGCCAAGGCTGGCGTATCGGTTTGCGTGAGTTTTTCCACGAGCACATCGTGGTGGGTAAAATATTTAGGGAGGAACATTTGCCCTGGATAAAAGTGCAGTCGCTTTCTGCTTACGATAAATTGGTGAGTTACAACGATCCATCGTATCGCAACTCCAAAACATCCGATTTTAAGAGTATTGTGCTGATTGGTAAAATTGGCCGCTATTTCGATATCATCGATGTTTTTTGCCGACAATGCTCCACCGCCGAAATGGTTCGTGGTCATTATTCCATTGCCGATAAAGTACCCGACAAATTAGCCTGTCGCCATTATATGGAGGCAAACTTCATTCAAGACATGATGCTCGATGAGTATTTTCGACTGGGTACCGAACGCGGTAAAACACTTCACATTCGTGGCGATAAGCGAACGAAGCCAAACAAAGAGGCTCGTATCGAAAATTTAACGCCTTTTACCGAACAGGGAATCATTCGTTTCAACATCGATTTAAAACACAGCCCCGACATGCAGGAACTTCGGAATCAGTTTCTCGGTTTCCCGGATGCGGAACACGACGATGGTCCCGATTCCGTAGAGGGAGGAATCTACAAATTAAACCGATTCAAGGGAAAAGGCACAGGCGGATCTACCCGCACAGGGAAATCAGCTCGTGAATCCAGTCGGTCCGCATGGTAGCATTTTAGTAATAATCAATAAATATTTAATTATGGCTCTATTTGGTAAAAAAAATGAAAACAGCAATGTGGCTGTAAGCCCGGAAAACGAAAATAAGTTTTCAATAAAAAGGCGGGATTTAAAAAACAAAGCTTTCCAAAGCCCCGACGATCTTTGCAAGTTCGTCAACGAAAACGAAATCAGTATCGTTTCGATTAATACAACCGATCGTATGCACATCATTTATTACTACGGATAATGGAATTTTTAACAGACACAGACTTAAAGGGTTCCATCTCCACCAAGGTGCTTACATCGCTTCGTGGTGCTGATGACGTGAACCTGAACGAAGCCGAGCAATTGGCAATCAGCGAACTGGCAACCCTAAGGGGGCGGTTCGATATCGACTCTGAACTAAAACAGGCAGGTACATCGCGTAGTCCCGAAATGGTGCGCATGATGGTAGCCATTACCGTATATTATCTCTACAATACGGTTATTGATGACGAAATCCCGGAGCGGATTTCCGACAACTACAGCAAAGAAATTAAAGACATTCGGGCCATTGCTTCAGGTAAAATGTACAGCACCATAAAGGCATTAACGGCTGCTGATGGTACCAGTAAAAGCAAATTCAGAAGTGGTGGCGATGCCCCACGCGACAATCATATTTTTTAATGTAGGGGCACGACATGTCGTGCCCTCTTATAAATAGCTACAAATGGGAATTTTAGACCGATTTTTAAACAAAAGCAGCGACTCAAAGCAGACAACAACTGTAAAGAAAGGCAAGCGAATGAGTGCGGAGGTAAACAAACCTCAGCCCGATCGTGTTGTGATGCAAATGAGCACCCTGCGACAGGCATTAGAAGAAGCAGAGGACAAAAGCAACCCATCATGGGAAAAGCTTCATTTGATTTACAAAAATGCAGTGAAAGATGCACAGGTAATCACTCAAAACGCTACTGCGGTGAATGAATTACAGGCATCGCACTTTGTTGTAGAGGTGGATGGAATCGAAAACGAGGAACTTACAGATTTGTTTAAGAAACCGTGGTTTGCCGATTTTATTAAAATTTATTACGATGCCGAATTGTGGGGTTATACCGTTTGTGAATTTGGTCAGCAAGATGTGAATGGAGAATTTTTGGGCTGTAAGGTGTTTCCAAGAACCAATATTTACCCATTCAACCGCAACATCATTATCGAAAGTACCGACACATCGGGCATACCGATCGGCGACAAACCCGAAGCGCTTTTTCTTTTCGAAATTGGCGAAACCGACGATTTAGGCTTGTTGGAGTCGATAAGTAGAGAGGTGATTTTTAAAGCCTTTGCACGGGGCGACTGGGCAGAGCACTCCGAAAAATGGGGGATGCCTCGCGTAATTTATAAAACCGATACCGACGACGAAACGGAATTGGATAAAAAAGAACGCGCAGCTGCCAATTTTGCCCGAAACGGCTACATGATTGCCGATATCGATGATGAAATTGAAACCCTCGAAGATTCGAGCGCAGGCAGCGGACACCTTATTTATAAGGATAATGTAGAGCTGTGCAACAAAGAAATTGCAAAGCTGATTAACGGACAAACAGGAACGTCCGACGAACAGGCCTATGTGGGCAGCGCAGAGGTTCACGAGCGTATTTTAGATCAGTACACAGCCAGCCGATTGAGAAGGTTAACCAATCTAATCAATTTCAGATTACACAATTTTCTCAGATATCACGGTTATCAAATTCACGATAATGCAAAAATCCGATTCCCGGAATTGGACCCTAAAACAGCCAAGGAAAACAGCCAGGCAATTGTGAATGATCCAGACGAGGAGGATGCTAAAAAAAAAAGCCCGGTGAATCGCTTGCCTTGGTCAGAATAAAAGCCGAAAGCAATCCGCTGGAGGCTTGGTTGAAACGTTTTTTTGCAGGGGCAAATGGCATCGACTACGAAATGTGGTTGCTCAACTTCGAAAGTCTGGTGAAATCCATCGAAGAGGCAGGCATGCAATTTACAACCGATTACCAATACGCTGCACTAGCCGAGGAGTTACGGGTAAACGCATCGAGCTTTGCAGCCTTTAAGAACCACAACGAGCAATCGGCTTTGCGCGATTTACTGACCGATGACAAAGGTAAACCGCGCTCGTGGAGCGAATTTAAAAAGGCTGCTCAACCGCTAACCGAGCAATACAATAAGTTTTGGTTAGAGACCGAATACGATCAGGCGGTGGCCAGTTCACAAATGGCAATTAAGTGGGAGGGATTTAAAGAGAATGCCGACATCTATCCAAACTTGGAATACAGAGCAGTGGGCGACAAAAAAACAAGGCCGGAACATGCCAAACTAGACGGAACAATCCTGCCGATTAATCACAAATTTTGGAACAGCAATTATCCGCCAAATGGTTGGAAATGCAGATGTTCGGTTACACAAACTGATAGAGCACCAACCGAAGTGCCAGAAAAAAACAAGCCCGACAAAGGTTTCGATTTTAATCCGGGTAAGGACAAAAAACTCTTTGCCGACAGCAACGGCTATCAGGCTGATGTTGATAAAAAAGAAGCCAAAAAAGTAACCGATCAGGCCACCAAGTACCTGGACAAATATTTAAAACCGTAGGGTCACGACATTGTTCAGATATTTGAAACCGTAGGGTCACGACATGTCGTGACCACCGACAGGCAGGGGGGTGCAATTCATAATTCCTAACTCGTAATTCTTAATTCCTAATTAAACATGAACGCTTTTCAACAAAAAATACGATCCCTGCAAACACGCATACCCAAAATGGTGAGGCGGTTGCCGGGCATTGCCAAAGTTGAGGGACTTGATTTTATCCATGACAACTTTAAAAACAAGGGCTTCGAAGTCGCTCCCGGAAAGCGGAACAAATGGAAAAGCCGTAAGCGATCCACACTAGGCAAGTACACCAAAGGCAAAAGCAAAGGCAAGCAAAATGCAATGCTGATTAAATCAGGCAAACTGAGGCGATCTTGGGATAACGAAACCACCAGCACCAATACACAGGTGGCTTTTACAAGTTCTTTTCCACATGCAGCCGTTCACAACGAAGGATTAAAAGCAGGCAAACCACCCGGATTTACAATGCCACAGCGCCAAATGATCGGCCCCAGTTCCGCCCTCGACAAACGCATCGAAAACAAGCTCGATAAATTAGAAAAAGACATATTCATGTAGGGTCACTCCAATGGCCGTAATTCATAATTATTAATTCCTAATTAAATTAACCATGTTAAACGACATTTACAAAGACATTAAAGCACAATTAAATACCATTGCAACATCCGAAGATTGTCAATGGTACAATGTGCAGTACGAACAAGCAGGTTGGGCATTTAACGCAGGTTTCTTTGTTGAATTCCCCGACGCCTTACAATTCGACGACATTAGTAAAATGAAGCGCCGCAGCCCTCTTAAAATACGCGTGCACGTGTACAATCAGAATGTGCAGACTACCGAAGGAATTTCTGACTCCGATATCGACGCTCACGAAGCAATGGCCTTGCAGGTACTCAACATTCTCGACTTGCACATTCCTACGCTCGATGGCGAGGAAATCACTTCAAAACTGATTTTTAGAGGTTGGCAGCATTGGCACCGCTACCAAGGATGGATGATTACATTCATAGATTTTGAATGCAAAAAAATGCTGTGAAAAAAGGCTGTAAAAAAAGGCTGTAAAAAAAGGCTGCCCGTTTTGGCAGCCTTTTCTTTTCGGTTGTTCCGTAGGGACACGACATGTCGTTTCCTGTTTTGGTTTTAGTTAATCCCATTTTTCAGCAGATGCTTGCTGCTCTGCCATTAAAAAAATAATCTCTTTTTCTCTTTGAGTTAAAAATTTCCAATCTTTTTTCAATGCATCAGGAACATGATTTCTCCAGTCACATACTTTGCCAGCCATTTCAAAATCATCATCTTCAAATTTGTTGATAGTAAACTGATTCATTTTTGCAAAAAGTTTTTCATATTCCATGTCGTGTCCGTTTTTATTCAGGTTTCTCACCCATTATTGCAGTGAAAGTATTTCCATTCTGTTCTATTCTTACGGTGTCCCACCATTCTACCACTTCTTTTCCATCAACCAACAGCGCACATCGCTTATTATCTTCCTTTACCAATTCACATCTTTATTTTGCAAATTTTATCAATTCTTGCTGATTAGCGAATTTGTATCCCTCTTTAGCAAGAGCTTCAATGATTAGTGTTTCGTGCTTATCAGCCAGCTTTCTGGCATGTTCTTGTTGTATTTGTTCAACAAGATCAAGATGAAATTTCGATGGTGAGTAACAGTCCCTAATTGCTTTTGTATATTCCGATGCAGTCATAGTAGGAAAATGGTTTTTATTACTTGGTGTATCCATCTTACAATTTCCCTTTTAATTCATCCGCCTTTTCGGCAACCGCCTTGTTTTTCATCTCAGCCAGTTTATCGGCTTGTCGGTAAGGAATTAAATCAATCCAAACGTTAAACGATTGCTGACTCATCATATTGGCATCGGGAATTCTTACGATCATGTATTTTTGGTCGGCATCCTTTTGCATGATCAAACAAAACGAATCGCTGAGCATTAAATTAGGCTTAGGCCAAAAAACATGCTCATCAATTAATGTGTAACCTGTAGCCGTAAAAACATCTTTAATTTCCTTTAGTAACAGTTCTGTATTTCCGGCATTCAGGTATTTTTCAAAGGGCACTTCCTTTGCGTAAAGAGAAACACCGCACAGCCCATCTGCATCGAACTCGCAGCTGTACGGCGATGCCACAAATTGCCACCCGCCAATTTCAATTCTGTGGTTTTCCTTGTTTGCTTTATAGGCCGTTTTAGCCTCTTTTTTTGTCATTCCAAAATAGAGGTCGCCAAAAGCTTTTTGCTGTGCGCCTGCGCTGATTGTGAATATAAAGCAGGCAATAATTAGTAGTGATTTTTTCATAAGTTGTGTTGTTTAATTTTGTTCTACATGATCAATCTCTTTCAACTCCTTTCGGGCGTTGGTTCCCAAGTAGTTTGTTAGGGTACGGGATGAAATGCGCCAGTTGGGATAAATTAAATGCTCATAAATCCACTTTTGGGTCGCCCCGGTCTTCTGAGCTTTTAAATACACCTCCTGTATTTCCAGAACTTTAATTAGGTGGTTTCGTCTGTTGTATGCCATTTCTCTACCCTTTTTGTAAAAGTAATAATTTATTGTTATTTAACAGTGCTTTGCCTCTGTGTTAATTCTTATCAATGGAGAAGCAACCAGGTTCTTTTTCGTAAGCCTTCCTATAAATCAACTTCAACTCAACAAAATACACATGACCACAATTGCGACAGCTTATTAGATTTGGATTATTTTGAACTGAAACCAATTCGTGACAATCTTCATCTTTACATTTCGGGCATTTAGTTTCCATAGGTTTAATGTTTTTTATTATTAGTTAACAGTGCTTTGCTTAGTGCAATATTCTTGCATTCTGCCATTTTGCTGGTATTTTATGAATTAGTGACACTTAGCCAATTGTTACCAACAAGCGGAGGAAAGGCAGTGCATTTAATCAGCTTATGTGGTAACTTGTCCATAATTAAATATTTTTTTCAAGATGATTTATAAATAAATTAATTTCATAATTCAACTGTTTCATTTTTTCAATGAACAATTCTTTCGTATCATCGCTGGTAAGGTGTAATCTTACTTTATTTCTGCAATCGGCAAGTTCTAAAAATGTTTGTGGGTATTTTTTTCCAGTATCTAAATCTGTTACCTCACCATCAAAAGCTACAACTGAGCCTGTTGAGTCTGAATTTGTTGGGTTTAACCAAGTTCTACTATTGTACATATCAAAAATATTTAATTATTACTTCTGTTCATTTAATCAAGTTCAGTAAAACCGCCAGTTGGTAACACGTTAGCACCCATTAAAATCACCATTTATGCTTATTGTAAAATTATAACTACACTCATTGCATTTGCCAACGAAGGCACTTCCAATCACATCTCCAATTCTGCTGGTACTAATATCGTTGCCAGCACATTGCGGGCAATAATAACGAGTTAAACTATCATCGTTTTTTTTTAACTCAATACATCGTTCAATTTCAGTCATCCTCTCTGCATAAAAAATTGTTTCCTTCCACTCTTCATCAGAGCTTTCAATTAGTTGTTGCTTTTGCTGTTCTAATTGTTCTAAAGTGCAGTATTTTAGTTTCATATTGTTCTTTTTAGGTGTGTTAAAAATGGTTACATCCCTGTATCCTCAAAAACCCAGAAGCATGAGGGGATGCATCTACCTTTATATTCAGATCACGCTCATAACGCCTTAAAAAAGAACTTATATGATGGATATCAGCATCTTTCAAATCAATAAACTTTATATAATCTGACTTTACGCCTTGCAAAGAGATACACGCCCATGATGGTGAGTACTTATGATATTCGTGTACATCAACACTTACATCAATGTTTTGAAGCACATTTTTAATCCTTTTTTCTTGTGATTCATAATTAAGAACAGCCTCTTTTGCTATTTTTATTTGAGCTTCTAATTGCTGTAACTCATCCTTGAAAATCCATTTAAATAATTTACGTAACATATGTATAAATTTTTATTAATCCTTTTAATAAACTCCATTCAAATTCACAATCCGACTCCTTTTAGCCTCTCCTATTTTCACCTCCAAACCTTTCAGTAAGCCTCTCAATCTTCGCAACTCCTTATGAGCATCGTGTATTTCGCTTTTGCTTTTCAGCTTGCCGAGTTGCTGTACCTGTTTGCTCACTCTTATTTTTAGCACGCCAACAGCCTTGCTTCTGTCGCTGTAGCTGATCCTTCGTTTTTTACGAATCTCTAAATTGTCGAGACTGTCGTTTAGACTGTCAAAATCGAGATGAAAAACAATAAGCCCGACAGGCACTTTACCAAAGCGCTGCTCGTACAACCATCGCGAATAAGGAATAAATGTGCCGTTTATTTTAATTCGCCTTACTAACTTGCCGTTTATTCGCCACACCCTCGTGTCGCCTTCATTACTGGCGCTTAGCGTGCCGTTTGTCCACAAATTATCATCAGAACTAAGAGCTTTCGAAATACCCGTTTCAATATTTCGTTTTCGGATAAATAAATACTCATCTGCATTGCGCTTAAAGCCCATTAAAAGCATTTTCTTTTCAACGTGCTTACGGGTAAAGGTTCGGTAAATCCGTTTGCCGTTAATTATTCTAAAAGTCTTTTTTCGGGCGGTAAGCAACTGTGCAAGCTCTTCGTTTCCCTTGCTTTTGTAGTTGTTTTTCAGAAAGGAAATATCTGCCTGACTCCACCGTATTTGTATGCCGCGGCTCAAACCCATCCGCAAACACTCGTGACGCATTGCCGAAAGCTTAATTTGCTCCGAAGCTGGCCTTTTTCCATTTATAGCAGTAAGCAATTCGGCGTTGGTCATGCTGTAAAAATTCTGCTGTAAGAACAGAATCTCATCGGGGTACCAGACAAATTTTTTCATTTCATTGTGTTGTTATTATTAAAATCATTTAGAATTGGAATCCATTGCTCCGCCATCGCATTTGCTATTCCTGTAAATGATTTTGATCTGGATTTTGAACTTCGATTCTTAGAATCAGAAAAATACCTTTTTTTACCTGTGTTATCTTGTGATAATGGTTCCGGCTTACCACAACTGGTTTGTTTCTCAAATAAGTTTTCAGTTAAATTATAAGTTAATAATGGCAAATTTTTTAACCATAGCCAGGTGGTTTTTTGGTGAGCATCACCAAAATAGTAAGGCTGAATTTCCTGATTGTATTTAGCAATTGTAGGAGAAGCGCAGCTTTTTGGATTTTCCAAACAAATAAAAGGAATTGGAGCTTCCCAAAGTTTAGCGAAAAATTGAAGCGCTTCTAATCTTTTGAAAGCCCGACCCGGTAAATTCCAACTTTGAGTGCCTGCATATGATATGAATGTACAAGGCGGATGTCCGACCATCAGCATGTATTTTCCGGAATATGCTTCTTTTATTGCATCTCCTTGAATATGCCATTCTGGATGCCCCCCAGAACACTTTTGTAAATCACAAGAATAAGCCTCAATGCCTAGCTCTCTAAAAGCCTTACAAATAGTCTGAGATTCTTCACATGCTATTAATACTTTTTTTTCCATCCCTAATTTTATTTTTTAGTTATGAATGTTTCTCAACTACATCAATAATAATATCATCGGTTTTTTGCATGTGGTCGAGTAGTTTTGTTGGCAACGATAACCAAGCACCATCGGCATCTTTACCAAGTTGAAAATAGGACCATATGTTACCAACATGAGTAGGAATTCCAAGAGCTTCAATTTCCTTACACGAAACCTTATCAAGTTCTCTAACTTCTGATCTTATTAAGCGTCCTATTTTAGTGCGTCCATTTGGCTTAAAAATGTTGCACTCTTCATTTTTTTTAACGTGAGTAAAGCCAGGAACTTCATTTATCTCAGGTGGGAAATTGGCCATGTCGGCACTCCACATATAATTGCTACCAAACCCCCAATGATATCCAAACCCACTCGGTATAATTCCGGTGTGTTTCTCCACTATTTCCATAGCCTCAGTCCGGCTGTTATTCTTAATGTCGTTTTGCTTCAAAACGGCTTTTTCCAATTCGCTTCCTTTTTTAAATCTTAAAATCATTTTATACCTTTTTTTGAGTTTGTGTAATTCTTTTTCAGCTAACCTACCATTGGCTTTTTCTAGCGTGCCTGCGAACATTTTTATCGTGGTGTGGCTTTTTTTCAGGTGGAGAAAACGGCAAATCAACAACCTTTCTAGTTAGTATCATTTCATCAACACGCAATTCATTCATAGTATGCCCTGTGCTGAGGGTGTTATTTTCATTAATTTCAACAAGTTCAACTTTCCCAACCACATCAAGTTTTTTCAATAAGGCTTCCGTCAGGCTTGATTTACCAACGCCAATACAATCACTGCCAATTACTGCGACTCTTACGCTTCTTGTTGCGTTTTGCTCAAGTGCATAAATCCAATCGGCTATTTCTTCTTTAAATTCAAGCTCAGCCTCATTACTTCCCGTGTTTCGCTTAAAGCACTGATTTTCTATGCCTTCCAACTTATCCATAATCTCATGTCGTTTCATATCACCCCAATTTTAAACCCCTTAAAGCACAATTATAACCTTCCAGAAAAAAAGCTCCGGCATCGGCCGTATTTATTTCATTTCCTTTTTCTTCGTTAGCAAAACAGGCATAATCTGTTTTCATAGCAAGTTTTTTAGCCTCCTCAATATCCAGCTCTAAACTGCCGCCTTTCAGCATAGCCAGTGCCATATCAAACCGATAAGCAAACTGCTTGTCGCTTTCATATTTGTTCGGTACTACCCTTTGGGCATAACAAACAGCCTCTGATTTAATACTAAAAAAATCAGCCGTTTCCTGCAATGATCTTCCAGACTTGCGAAGTAACAAGCAGGCTGACTGCCTTGCATCAACACACGATCGAACCCCCTTTATCAGTAAGCCTGCTTTGCTAATTCCAAAAATGTCGCTCACTATACGAATCACAAGTGTTGGCTTCACATTGTTTGGAACATATATGTTTGGAAATACCCTTTTCATACCGCTTTTTTTGATGTTTCAATTTTCCTTACTTTTCCGCACATGACACAAGCCTCATAGTCTCCCGAATAAACAAGTGTTTCATCGCACTCGCACTCGTTCAAATAAGGATTCAAATCCTCATATTTAAGAATACGCATGCCAATACGCTCGGCAAAATCGCGCTCAATTTTTGCACCTGCACTATCTATCCATCCGGGTAGTAAAAGAATTGCCTCACAGCCCATCAAATCTTGTAAACATTGTATCATTGCAGGTGCCCATTCTTCATCGGGAGATATGTTTGCCGTCGGGTTCACCACATCAAAGGCGTCCTTAGCCATTATTGCAGCTGCGGCAAATTGTGCCGCATTCATGTCAGATGGTCTGCCGCTTACAGGGCCGCTTAAATAACATTTTGCTTTCATTTAAACCGTTTTTAAATTGTGTTGTAAATAGTATTCTGAAAATCGTTTATCACCATTGGTAACGGTGCGTGAGGCAATTGGCAAATGATCCTTTTTGCGCAGTTCCGATATTCGTGCCGCTAAGCGCATGCATCCAAATATTTGCAAAGCCGAGAGGGCGGTAATGGTGCCGCCACTCTCCAAATGCTTTTTAATCTGCTCCGATTGCGTTATCTTTTCCATCATCGGTATCTCTAATTATTGGAATGCTGGGAAGGCTAAGACGAACCAATTCATCTTTTCCCGAATCCTCATTTTTCACATAGAAGCTAACGCTGTAAGAGATTAAATGCACGGCATGCGACTCTTTAAACAATTGCACTGCTTTCACCCAGCGCGGATCGTTAAATTTGTCTTCCATTTTAATCAGCTGATTAATGGCAATCGGGTTAAATTGCCCCGATTTTCCACGCTCCAAAAGAGTAGTAATAATTTCGTAGGCTTTTTCGTCACGTTTTTTCACCATGTGCTGTAAAAATTCACGCAGTTGCTGTTCAGCCAAATCAGCACGCTCATCGTACTCAACCATAGTGTTGCGGTCGTAGCTCACCTTAAACTTTCCATCGCTTGTGCGAAGCGAAAAACCGCCTTTACTCGTCGAGCGGATGTCACCGTAAGCTTTCGCTCGCTCATAAAAATCATCCAACCGCGAAATGGCCTCGCCTTTAAATGCACCCATCACACTGTTAATGTAAAGTGCCTGATTAATCATCGAGCCTACCAGCTTGTCGCGATCTGTCTCATAGTTCTCTTTCGCCTTAATCGCTTCGCGTTTTTTAGCTTCTTGTCGGCGATCCAATTCAGCCTGTAAGTCCTCTTCCGATAACATTTTTAATTCTTCCATTTTTTACTTCGTTTTAGGGTTATTATTTAGTTTGCTAATTATGATCTGCATAGCTTCCTTTTTTAATTTGTTTAAAGGTTCTTTCTATTATTCGTTTTGTTTCGAGACTTTCGGGGGCAATCATTTTCTTTATTTTCCCCTCAGCAACTTTCTCGAAAAGAGTTTCAGCCTTTATAAATTGGCCGTCAATTTCAACAGCGTCGTCGTCGTAGTTTACCCACTCTTCCCTGTTGTGATATCGGCTTTCGAATCGTCCGAAAGTGTGGGTTACCACCTTAAATCCATTGTCTCGGAAAAACTTTTTTATCTCGTCCGGTGTAAAGAATACTTTTAGAATCATCATTGTATGGCATTTTTTTTTCGGTTAATAATAGAGCTGCTTTGCTCAGGTCTTTAATAATTACATGATTGTCAAGAATTAAATCAACCTCGTCAAGAGGCGGAATTTTGGTGTGACATTCCTGCATTATGCGGTAATCCTCCATTCTATGCTCGTTTAATCGCAGAAACAATCGGTCAACCGCTTGCCACTCCCTGCGCCACCAGTTCCACCATATGGTCGAATTGCGAAAAATGGCCGTGAACTTTTCAGCCTGATCTTCTTTACATTTACAATCAGTAATTAAATTCTCTTTTCTTTGCTCCAAATAGGCACATCCATACTCATACATCATCTCGGCGTATGTGTCAGAGCTAATGCCCAAAGCCTTCTGTAATTTCTGTTCTGTTGCTTTCATCAGTTGCAGGTTGTTAGGTATTTAGTAATATCTGCTTTCACAGCTTGTGCGCCGGTCGTCGTTTTTTGTTTGTTTAAAAATTCGTAGTAAATAGAGCGCAGGCGCGATACAGGTATCTGATTAAACCTTGAGTAACCAGATGCCTTGCAGGCAATGCTTTTAATGGTATCAATATCATGGTCAATAGAGCAATTGCGAAGCCATGCACCTACCGATGCAATTACCCGTTTGCGCCATTGGTCTCCTTCTGGGTTGGCGTCTTTTTCCAAAATTCTTAGGATATATTTTAATTGCTCTGAGCTTAAGTCTGCCGAGCTTGTCACATTAAAAGAGGAAACCAATAGGCTTTTTTCGTCGGCAGTCATATTAGCCTTGTGGCATGCTGCATGAAAACTTCTGAGTAACTTATTTTTAATTGCTGTCATAACCTTGTTTATTAATCCATATAGTAATCCTCTGCGCCCTCTGCCCAAATTGTGTAAGGTTTACCACCGCCGTACCTACTTAGCGGAAAGGCTTTGTAACCTTCAATCCGAACCTTAACAAAGGCATCGTATTTTATCGATCCGGCAACCCGTCCGGCCGGGTTCTTGCCGTCGGCATGAGAGATAAGAATGAACATTTTGTTGGGAAACATTGCCCGCAGGCGTTTGTAGTCCTTGTAATTCATTCCTGTATATTGCACCGAGTCTATTGCTACCACATCGGGGCTTTTCCTTTTTTGCAAACGCTCAATCAGCTGATCAATCGGCTCGGCATCCAACAGTACTATTCTTCGCTTTACTTCCTCCATCCCTACATCCATAAATGCGTTTCGCATACTCAGCGAGGCACCTTCCTCAAGCGAGTTGTAAGCCACTTTTCTTCCCAGTGTTGCCAGGTACTTACACAACTGCAATACAAATCGTGTTTTTCCGTTTCCACTCGGTCCCCAAACCAACCACGTTCCTGTCAATTCAGGTTTTCCAAAACTATCCAACCAAGCACCATCAAAGGGCAGTACATTAAATTTCTTAGTGTATATTTCCGATACACTAACGGCTCTTTTTCTTTCTTTTAGGGCAGTACTCATGGGTTAGTCGTTTCCTTTAAGTGGGTGAGTTGTTTCCTCTATTTTTTCAGTTTTATAATTCAAAGTCAATAAGCCGTTTCCATTTTTACCAATAAACTCGATACAAAACCCAACCTGCACAGTCTCCAAATACACAAAACTCCCACACCAAATGTCTTTTTGAAAAGGGCCGCAATCAACAACAGCGCCCTGATCGGTAATTTTCCACCAAAGGAAATCCTGTCCTTTATCTTCAAATGTTACTTTTATCATGATGTTGCCTCCTGTGCTTTACGTTTCTGAATTTCTGTATAAATTCTTCGAAGAGAGCCACCCGTTTGGGCGTATAGTTTCTGAACATCACTAATACCGTTCACTTTTGCAATAAGAGCAACTTGTTGACGGGTAAAGGCTTTCTTTTCCTCTCCACCTTCAGGAGTCACCTTTTGCAGCTTAATCCTGCCGTCCTTTTCGTACTTGCCACCGTAACGGCTAAAAATCTCAACATAACCCACCTTTTTGCGCCCCATGTTTCGCTCAATCTTATCCTTAAGGCCGTCGGCTCCCATCATGTACCAGGCGCAGGCGCGTTCGGTAGCATTCCAAAGGGCCTTCAGCTCCAACCAAGCGCCGTAATCCAAATCACCTGCCTCGTCCAATATGATGATCGGGTAAGAAATAGATCGCAGGTAGTAAGCAACATCTTCGTATATGTCCTGATACCTTCCGGCACCGTTCAATCCAAGTTCCTTAGCAATAAAGCGAACCAGCTTTTGTTTGGTTTTCACCTGACTGCAATCTACATAAACCGCATTTTTAGCAGTCTTAACAAAATGCTTGGCGGCATAGGTTTTGCCTATGTCAGCATCATCGCAAAGCATACCACTAAGTGAAAACTGCTGACAGGTTGCCAACTGTGCGTTAATGTACTTGAAAACGGGTGTGTTGGCGGTTACCATTTCAGTTGCGTTGCCAATATGAACATCCAATCGCCTGGCAATTGAAATCCATTTGTTGTCGGCCACCACATTTTCCAAATCACCGTTAAGTACACGACTCAACTGTGCGGCATTTATGCCAATTGCAGTAGCAAACCTCGCATTCGATGAGTAATTCTTTCGGGAGGCATTCATGGCCTCTACAATTCTGTTTTTAACTTCTTTTGTAATCATTATATATGGGTATTGGTTTATAAGTCATTAATTGCGTTGCCCGACGAATAGAAATCCTCGTCAAAACATTCCTCAAAATCTTCCTTATTATTAGGTAGTGTGGGTATCTTCACCATTTCAGCCTTTACACTTTCAAAGCGCTCTGCATTATCAATCACATGTATTTTTGAAAGCTTTTTCTTACCTGTTTTTGTCATCTTGTCAAACTCGGCCACATATTTGGCCTGATTCTGATAAGCGATATCATCCTTTTCAGTTTGCTCGGCTTTTGCTTCGTTGTAGGTTTCAATCTTTTCGCATTTTGCGATAAAGTCACCATCTTGGTACAAGTACACATCACCAATAGTCTGATCCTTTTCGGGGATGTAGTAAGCAACAACACTGTAGTTGTTTGGCTCTAACATCTCAAGCACCTGTGGCGATGGCAATTGGTAATCGGCATACTGAACCCGTACATATTGCGATCTGCGAATAGTGGTTTTCACCTTTTCACCAATACATTTTGCGAGCACGGGCTTGTCAATGTTCGCTAGGTTCGGGTTCAGATTTCTTTGCATTACCTCCATGCGGGTCAACCCCTTGTATAATTTTTGCTTGGGGTGCAATCTGTTGTTAAATTTTTCAATAATAAAAAGGTCGTCAGCAACCAACTCATCAAACGTGAAGGTCTTTTCCTTATAGTTGTCATTGTGCTCATCAAATATCTTTTCCTGTTTGGGCCGGTTGGCTTCCAGTTTCGAGTAAAAGCGTCCAATACCATCTTGATATTTCTTTTCGTAACCGTACTTTTTGGCACGGTTAAAGTGCTCTGCCCTTTTCTCTTGCGAGTTGCCGGGGTTACACCAGCGCACAAATGGGAAAATGGTACCTGCTTTCATCAAATCATCTTTATAATTGTTCACCAAATGGTGCTCAACCTCAACCTCCATTGGCATGCCGTAACCCCAGTTGTAGATATTTCGGAACATGTCGCGTATGCAGTCAATAAACAGTGATTTATCTTTCAGTCGGCTGTAGCTAGCACCAATAACACAACCGCTTGCAACATCGTAAGCATAGTAGGCTTTCGCGCGATTACCATCTTTCATTTTGCGAGGCAGATCCCTGTCATCCATCGATATTTTACTCAACGAATAAGCCGGAGCATGTCGGTGGTGGTGTGGTCGGTGCATATCATTGTAGTAATGACCGTCATTTCTTACGTTGTCAACAATCGCTCTGTTTTTCGGATTGTTGATATAATTCCAAATCGTAGAGTCAGAAACCAAAATCGGCATTCCGTTCTTGTCAATAAATGCCTCGCGGTCAAACAACTCACCTGTAACACTATCGGCTACATCAATGGCACCGCCTAAAAATTGCAGATACATATCGTGAACACTGCTCGAAAACGGTTTGTTAGGTAAGGTGTAAAGAGATAATATAAGATGTTCCAAATCTGCAGAAACCTTACGGCTGTTATCGTTGCAGTAGTTCTTATGCACCAGCGACATGTAACCGTCTTTTTTGTAAGCTTTCAATCTGTCCTTTAGTCGGCGGCTGTTAGCAGGAAGTGTGTGAGGGTATTCGTCCTTAAGGCGATCAACCACGCTCGCCAGTTTTTCCCAAATACCTCTCGCACTTCCACCCAGTGCTCTGCGCTGGGAACCTTTATTGCTCTCAACCTTTAAAAGAGCGTTCAAAAAACTTGCATTGGTGCAATACTCCTGTATTGCTTTTTCCGGTAAGGCTCTGCCGTCAGGCAGGCGGTAAGCGCTGTAAAATTCCAAAGCCTCCGCATCAGGAACTATATAACTTTTAAACTGATTGTGTTTCGTTGTTTTGTGAGGATCGCCAAACTTGTCAACAATCACTTTCTTAAACCGCTCAGGAATACTGTCGTAGGCAATAAGCGCCGGAGTGCCCTTACAGGCACGTCGCTCAACCTTTATCCAGCCTCTTCTGATGTTTGCATCATAGCTATATTTCGACATAACATCGCCAGCGCCATAAAGCCATCCACCTTCTACACACAATATGTTATTGTAATATTCCAAGAGTTGTGATTGTTGAATTGTTACTTTTCTATTTCTGAAACTTCAGAAGTCTCATTTATTATTTCTTCGCGACTTGCGATAATCCTAACGAGTAACCCCATTGCCTCGTCATGTTTTTTTGCGTTTGTTCTTGACAATATCTTGTGTGCGTTTCCGACACTAACACCAAGTTTTGTTGCAACTATTGCAACATCCCCGTAGCGTTTTTTTGATAATATTTCTGTTTTGTTCATCTTTTTTGTCGTATTTTTGTCCTAACACTTAGACAAATATATATTACATTTTGCAATAATGCAAGGAGAAAAATTACAAATTGCGATACCGTCAATTCTTGATCGTATCAAATCAGCCTACTCTTTAGATACTGACTTACAGCTGTCTTCCTTTCTGGGCGTGGCTCAGAGCACAGTGTCATCATGGATATCAAGAGATACAATTAACTACAAATTAATATTTGCAAAATGCAATAATTTAAATTTGGATTGGTTACTAACAGGCAAGGGGTCTCAACTCCGAAAAGAGTATCAAAACAACTCGTTAACACCGGCAGTTAACGAACCCGAAGAATCATATCACGGTGTGAGTGGCAAGCTGGTTCCAATTACAGATATCAATGTAACTGCCGGAAACAACGGTTTCAACAACAGCGACTACATTACTACTGAGGATACAATCCAGTTGCCCGATCAAATGCTCACTCACGGGCATCATATTTGCGTCCGCGTAAAAGGTGATTCCATGTCACCAACATTGCAGGATAGTGGTTTTATTGTAATTCGATTATTGGAACCCGACGAGTGGGAGCACATGCGGGATGAACACATTTATGTAGTTTCCGATAAGGAGGGCAAAGCATATTTAAAGCGGGTAAAAAACCGCATTAAGCGTGGTTTCATCACATTAATGTCGGATAATCCCGACAAATCAACTTACCCAAACTTTAATTTACAAGTAGAGGAAGTGAATACCATCTGGCATGCCGAATGGTACTTTTCTGCAAAAATGCCAAACATTCACGATCAATATTATTCCAGACTCCAACGCCTCGAAGATCGCCTCGACGATATCACAAATCAATTCAAAAAAGACAAATAACACACACGCTCACATGTGGTTGTAGATGTAAATACCACACACCCTTTTGTTTTCGGTATGTGTGGGTATTTTTGCATGTTTTTAATTGTCGATTATTGTGGTTTTAACTATGGCTTTAAATGTCAATTTAGCGCATTCAACATGTTTAAACGGTAAGTTACACTGCTTTCAACGTCTGTTTTTCACTGTGTTTTGTATGCCCATTTGTATGCCCATTAGTATGCCCAATCATTTTTTAATCGAATTGTCTCAATTTTAGAGCACAAAAAATGCGGCAACCAAATTCAAGGCTGTCGCATAGTGATATCATGTATTTGCTTTCACTCTAACACCCTAATATTACAGGGGTTTAATCAAATCTTAGTATATTTGTTCACGGCACTTGTAATGCCCTTTAAACCTCACTTAAATGTCGTTTAATAATTAAAGCTCAATTCAATGCAATTAAAGAAATCCGTACAATTCGTTTTAAATCACAAACACGTAACTCTCTGAAAATCAAATAAAATTCAAAAACCTTTATGCACAATTCGTTTTAAGCCCCATATAAGCAATCCAAGTAAAAAAGCATGAGAGATGAAGAAAAGTGTAATGGCCAATATTTAGTATAGGTATTTATTGAAACAATATCAGGTAATAAACAAGGGTGTTGTTTTTTATGTTTTTATGATTCTTGCTGCGCAATAGAAAAGGGCAGACTTGTTTTTTGTGAATCCTCTTTCTTTTTTGGAAATCCCATTTCTATTTCTAATTTTGATTCTCAATGGGAAATAACAGTCTGTTGATAAAGCAATTTGCGGAAGGAAATCGATCGGTATTCAAGAGCATATTCGAGAATCACTATCATCCATTGTGTGGATTTGCCGGAAAATTTATTACAGACAGTGATGTTTGTGATGATATTGTGCAGGAATCTTTTTTTTGCCTATGGAAAAAAAGAGCTGAAATTTCCAACATTAATGCGATAAAAAGTTATTTGTATTCTTCTGTTCGAAATGCTTGTTTAAATTATTTGCGCCACCAATCTGTAAAAGATAAAAGTGAAGCAGATATTATTGCTTTATCTTCCCAATGGTATTTGGAAGATTCTATTATTGAGGAGGAAGTTCATTCTCAAATTTACGAGGCCATTAAAGATTTATCACCACAATCAAGAAAAGTGATTGTTATGACCATGAATGGCTTGACCAATCCAGAAATTGCTGCAGATTTAGGTGTTTCTGTGAATACAGTAAAAACCCTGAAGCAAAGAGGCTATAAATTCTTACGAGGCCGGTTAAAGGGTATTCATTGGCTTTTATTGCTTTTATTATCCTAAGTTCAATAAGCTATTCCAAATCGAAATTGAATTTATTACGAATTTTATTTTTTTGATTGTTGAGTTTTTTAACTTTTAGAATAGTAAGCTTAAAAAAGAGCACCTATCTGCCTAACGGCTCCCCAAACACTTTCGGCAATCTGTTCCCATATTAAGGATAAAGCGAAGCCAATTGCTCCCGTAAATCTTTCGGTGTGGGTTCTGTTGCTTTTGATTGATAATATGATCAACTAAAGTTAAATAAGATTCGAACGCGAAACAAAAAACAAATGAGGAGGCGAAAAATGGTGAAATGCTTGCTGCGAGAGGCTTAAGGTGAATTGAAATTGCAAAGCCCGTTTTTATTGCTAAAACACAGTTTTTTTCATCTCAACTGAGGCACTTTGGCCAAAAAATTGTCTCTTTTTTCTGGCAAAACCAGTCTCATTGTATTCTATATTTTTTTAAATGATTATCTGTATCATGCTGCTAATTTTTTATGATTAAACATATTCTTCAGGATCCTGAACTAAAGCTAGGAAAGATTTTTTTGTATAAATATATTTTTTATGATTTTTTTTGTGCAGACTACTTAACATCCCCAAAATACTGGACTTGCAGGATGAAAATTTATTGTATTGACAGAGTGTTTGCTACTGAATTTTGAATGTTTTTTTATAAATCAAAAAGCAAAATAATATATGGTTAAGTTTTAAAAAAGCCTAAACAGGGCGAAGTGCAAAAATAACCGCTTTTATTTTGAATTGTTACCATTTAATAAACAGGTTGTTATCTGTGCTTTCAGCAAAAGACTAAAAAAATGACGTTTTGCTGTATTTAATTTGTTTTGTTAGTTATTATGCGTGTAGTGTTTGATTTGAAATGCCTGTGTTTATTGCCTGTTTGCTGTAAATTTTGTTTTTGTGAAAATTATGGTGTGTAAGTGATTTTCCGAACAAATTGTATCATGCAGCAATTTGCAAATGACCCGTTGGGAGTTTCAAATGACCCGTTGCAATTTGCAAAAGACGTTTTAGAAGTTAATTTTGGCATTTTTGGTGTTTCAAATGAGCCAAATTGTGCCCGTTTTCGTCTCAGAAAAATCCCAACATGCATTTTGAAACTCCCAACATGTCATTTGAAACTCCCAACATGTCATTTGAAAGTTTCCTGAGAGCCAGATTAAAATGCAATGGATCGTTTCTGATCGGCAAAACGAATCTCTTCTGCGAAGGTTCTGATGGACTATTTTTTTCCCTGAAACATCAAAATACAAAATAGTGTAAACCTTTTTTTTATGATTGTCTGTTACAATTAAAAAAAGATGGCTACATTCGGTTTCTAGTAATTATAAATAATTACAAACTTGTGTTGCTGTTTGGAGGTGTAAGAACCATATTCTTACTGGAAACTAATTTAGGATGTATCTTAGGCCTAAACATCTATTCAAACTATTGAAAAATGAGTTCAATTAAAATAGGCCTTACTGCCTGTGTTTTCGGAAAGATGGATAAGATGAATAAAACCGGCAAATTAAGATTAAAAACATAATATGTGTACATTACTGCCCAATATGGGTCGGTAAATACACTTTTTTTTAAAATATAAACGAAATAAAGCCCATTGCTTTATTTAGGAGTTGAACAAAAACCGCCTATGGCGGTAGTTAAGAAATAAGCTCGTAACTTGATTGAATATTTATTCATTAAAAATTTAGTCATGAAAAAAAAGTCTTAGAGAACGGATGATTGCGGAGATGCAGATT